>NZ_JBHVTD010000002.1:1250530-1274607 GCF_042884835.1 Agromyces sp. NPDC058104
GGACTTCTGGAAGGCTCGTGGGGGGCTCGGTGGTGCGATCGGTGCACCGACGGCGTCGCCCACCGGTTCGGCCGATTCAGGTTGGACGCAGACCTTCACGAAGGGGCGGATCTCGGTGAGCCCCACTGGTGTCGTGACCAGCTCACCCTGATCACCCGCTCGGCGCGGGCTGCCGCATACCGAGCGCGTCGAGTGCGCAACATGCCCGTATCGATGAGTCAGTCGCAGTCGACCTCGTAGAGCACGAGTTCGCCCTCTGAGGCGACGAGGGCCAATGCAGCACCGCCGTCGAGTTCGGTCAGCCCGGGGTACTTCTCGGCGCGTCGGTCCTCTTCGAAGATGTACTGGTCCCCGAAGTCGAGGACGTGCGTCACCCCGAGGTCGCGGGCGGCGGCGCACGCCTCGTCGGCGCCCTCGGCGAGACCTTCGGCGAGGGCCCAGTATTCGCCGGGGTACGCGCCTCCGACGTGCGGGAACACCGTTCGTACGCCCGTGTAGGCGTACACCAGGGAACTCCCGTTCCAGGGATTGCCCGCGATGACCGCGTTCTCGGGCACGAGGTCGCCGATCCGCCCGAGGAATGCCGCCTCCTCGTCGGTGAGCATCACGCTGTCGTCGTCGAGGCGATACCGGTCGGCGAGGAACCGGCCGCTGTCGGCCACGGTCGTGGCGTACGGCACGCCGATCGCGAGCAGGCTCACGAGGATCATCGTCACGAGCGCGGGCAAGCCGATGCGCCGCGATCGATCGCGTCCGAGGCGGACCCCGCGGGCGACCCAACGGGCGACGCGGACGGCGCCGAGTGCGGCGAACGGGATCGCGAGCACCGGGGTCAGGGCGGCGAGCCGGTAGGAGTCGTTGTACCAGGCGCCGGTGATCGCCGTGCGGAACGGTCCCGTCGGCCACGCGATCGCCACGGCGTAGAGCAGGACGCCGAGGAGGTAGGCCGCAACGGCCCAGCGCAGGCGCGGTCGTCGCAGGGCGACGACGAGGCCGATGAGCATGAACGCGCTGACGACCCACGCGTAGCCGAGGTCGATCGGGCCGTTCGTGAGCGCCTCGCGAACCGCCGCCGGGAAGTTGCGGGTGGGCAGCCACCCGTTGTCGCCGGTCGTCGCCCGGGTGAACGCGAACGCCTCGACCGCGAGGAGGACGGCCGCGGCGGTCACCGCGGCCACCGAGACGAGGGCGCGACGTTCGGGCGCGGCACGCCGGACGCTCAGCACGACGGCGTAGACCACGAGCGGGATGGTGAGGACGAAGAGGCTGAACAGTGCGTTCGGGTGCGCGAGCGTCATCCCGCCGATCACCCACGCCGCGGCGAGGGCGAGGGCGACCGGTCGCAGGCCGAGGGTCGACCGTCGCTGGACGAGTGCTGTGAGCAGTCCGAGGGCCAGCGGGAGCAGGCTCACCGCCAGCAGGTTCGGATAGAGCACGCCGAACCACAGCAGCATGGCGGGGAACGCGCCGAAGACCGCGCTCAGGCCGCCGACGAGCACGGTGTGGAACGGCGCGCGCCCGAACAGGACGCGTGCGAGGAACACGCACGCGACGGTCCACACCACGGAGGCGACCACGAGTGCGACCGCGTTCGTGGCGACGACGACGGATGCGCCGGTCAGCTGCACGACGATCGCGACGAGCGCATGCCACAGGGTCGGGTAGAAGCCCGACGTGCGCCCCGGAGTGGTCATGCTCATCGCCGTCGGGGAGGCGTTGCCCGTGTCCAGGATCCACTGCACCGCGTTCAGGTGGAACAGGGTGTCGTAGCTCTGCGCCGGATCGTCGGGAGCGCCGAACTGGGGGGCGATCCAGAGCAGCGTCAGCGTCGAGCCGAGCACCACCGCGAGCGACTGGACGAGGAAGGGACGTCCCCACTCGTTGCGGCCCTTCGGTGAGGGCGGGATCGTCAGGCGTCGACGGAGCGGAAGCAGCACGAGGGCGACGACGAGGGAGAGCCCCAACGGGACGAGCACGCTCCACGACAGGCCGAGCCACGGCGCGATGACCGAGGAGATTCCGATCGCGGCGACCGTCGAGCCGATCGCGACGCCGACGAAGGCGATGCCCCGGAGCCGGACGGCCGCCGCGATCGGCGCGCCGACGCCGATCATCAGCACGAGGACCGCGGCGAAGACGGGGACGAACTCGAACCAGCTCATCCGAGGTCAGCCTGCGACGTCGGAGTCGGACGACGTGCCGCGGGGTGATCGGTCGAGACCGCGATCGCGCGGGTGTCGAAGGTCACGTGCTCGGCTCCAATTCTGAAAGACGGTCCATCGTACTCGACGCGTCACGGCCTTCCCCGGGATCAGCCGAGTGGGCGGAGGACCGCGTCGGCCGCGGCATCCCCGACCGCGCGAAGCGAGGCGTTGGTCTCGATCCACGCTGCACGGGCGCGCCGCCCCTGCGCTGCGCGCTCGGTGCCGTGCTCGCCGAGCAGCTCGAGCATCGCCTCGGCGACGGACTCGGGGGTGAACGCCGCGTGGACGCCGAGCCCGTGCTCGCGCACGAGCGCCGCGCCGCTGCTGGCGTCCGATCCGGCGAACACCACCGGGGTGCCGCAGGCCGCCGCCGCATACGTCTTGGTCGGTCGGGCGAAGTCGTATCCCAGGCCGGGGGCGATGCTCACGAGCGCGCCGACCGCGCCGCGGATCCACTCCGCGGACTGCTCGGGCGGGACGACGCCGCCGAAGGTGATCGCCTCGGGCGCCGTCTGCGTCGCGAGGGCCCGCAGCTGCGCCTCGGCCGAGCCTTGGCCGAAGAACCGCAGCCGGACATCGGGGACGCGCTCGCGGACGAGCTCCAGGGCCCGGATGAACACCTCGGCGCCCTGCCATTCCGACATCGTCCCGGTGTAGACGAAGTACCTCGTGCCGTCGCCCCCGACCTCCCCGTCGGGGTTGAAGACCTCGGTGTCGATGCCGTTCCCGACGGTGGCGATCCGCTCGGGATCGACGCCGAACGAAGCGATCCGCTCGGTCACCTCGTCGGAGATCGACAGCACCGTCGAGGCGTGGCGCATCGTGACGCCCTCGAGCCAGCGGATCGCGGCGACGACGAATCGCGGCGCACCGATCGCCGCGACGCCGTCGGTCCAGACGTCGGCGGCGTAGTAGGCGTACGGGCGGCGTCGCAGCGCGCTGATCGCGGCGACCACGATGCCGGTGGTCGGAGGCGCCTCGGCGACGGCGAGGTCGTAGCGCGACACGAGGAGGCGGAAGAACAGCGGGATGTCGTAGCTGAGGTACTGGACGTACCCGCGGACGTTCCCTCCGGAGTCTCGGAGCACGGGGAAGCGCGAGATCTCCAGGCCGGGCTGCTCCTCACGGCCCTGCGGGGCGGTGCTCGGCGGAGTCGTGGTGAGCACGCGGACGCTCGCCGCCCGGCCGAGCAGCGAGCGGGTCAGCGCGCGGAGCCGGAAGGCACCGGCGCTCACCTCGGGGGCGAAGAGCCGGGTCGCGAGGACGACCCGGGTCGCGGCGCGGTTCTTCGGAGCCCTCGAGGGCGTCACCCAGCGACCTCGAGGAGCTCGCCGTCCGACTCCGTGTAGCGGGCACCGGTCTGCGGGCACACCCAGACGCCCTCGCCGGCCGGCTCGAGCGGGACGCCCGCCCGGCCCACCCAGCGGATGCGACGGGCGGGAACCCCGGCGACGAGCGCGAACGCGGGGACGTCCTTCGTGACGACGGCGCCGGCGGCGACGGTGGCCCAGGCCCCGATCGTGACGGGCGCGATGCAGACGGCGCGCGCGCCGATCGAGGCGCCGTGCTCGATGGTCACGCCGACGGGCTCCCAGTCCGAGGCGGTCTTGATCGAGCCGTCGGGTGCGATCGCGCGGGGATAGGTGTCGTTCGTCAGCACCGCGGCCGGGCCGACGAACACGCCGTCGGCGAGGTGCGCGGGCTCGTAGACCAGCGCGTAGTTCTGGATCTTGCAGTCGTCGCCGAGGTGCACGCCGGACCCGATGTAGGCACCGCGTCCCACGATGCACCGGTCGCCGATGTCGGCGCCCTCGCGGACCTGCGCGAGGTGCCAGATCTTCGTGTCGTCGCCGATTCGTGCGTCGGGCGAGACGTCGGCGCTCTCCGCGATGGTTGCCACGGTGGACTCCTTGTGCTCAGACGGGCTGGATCCCGGGCGCAGCGGCGCCTCAGGGGCGGGCGTCGGGAAGGTCGCGCTTGGGGTCGATCCGCTCCTCGAGCCGCTCCAAGCGTACCTTCTGGAGTGCGGACTCCTCGGCGAGCGTGCGGGTCTTGTCCTCGAGGTCGGTCAGTTCCGCGCTGTGCTGGAGGTTCACGAGGAAGAGCAGGACGATCGAGACGAAGAAGACGAGGTTGCTCGGCAGGCCGACGCCGACGACGGAGGCGATCCAGGCGACGCTGGCGGGGAACAGCGCCGCGAAGAGCGCGAGCGTCGCCGCGAGGATCCACCAGATGGCGTGCCGTTCCCGGAGTCGTCGCCGCCGGAGCAGTTCGATCACCGAGGCGAGGGCGATCACCGCGGCGGCGACCGAGAGGAGGTAGGTCATCGTGCTCACTGGGACTCCTCGGTTCTCGCGAGCCGCACCTTCGGGCGGATCATCGCGAAGCTGAGCGCCATGCTCGCTCGCGCGAGGTACGCGGCGGCCTTGACCGGATGATGGGAGGGCACGCCGCCCTGCCGGTCGCGCATCGCCACCGGCGACTGCCGGATGCGGAGTCCGGCGCGCGCGGCGATCACGAGGGCCTCGACGGTGTCGCCGAGATACTCGGCGGGATACGTCGCCGCGAACAGCCCGACGGCCCTCGGGCCGCTCGCCTTGAACCCGCTGGTCGCGTCGGTGAGCTTCGTGCGCGCGATCCGACCGATGACCGAGGCGAGGACCTTCATCGCCCATCGGCGCGGGCCGCGGGCACTGTAGTCGCCGGTGCCCGCGAACCGCGCCCCGATGACGATGTCGGCCCGGTCGAGCTCGGCGACGAGCCGAGGGACGTCGCGGGGGTCGTGCTGTCCGTCGGCGTCGACCTGGACGACTGCGGAATAGCCGTTGCGGAGCGCGTAGCGGAAGCCCGCGCGCATCGCGCCGCCGACGCCCAGGTTGAAGGGGAGGTCGACCACGGTGACGCCGCGCGCCCGCGCGACCGCGACCGTTCCGTCGTCCGAGCCGTCGTTCACGACCAGGCAGTCGACGTCAGGCAGGGCGGCGGAAATCTCGTCCAGAACGGGGCCGAGGGCCTGCTCCTCGTTGAATGCTGGCAGCACGATGAGCGGGCGCAGCGGAGTCGAGGGCATGTCGGAGATACTAGCAATGGCAGCCCTCGGCAAACGCGAGCGGAGATCGCTCTCGTCTACGATCGATGCGTGAAGGTTCTCAGTGTCGTCGGCGCTCGGCCGCAGTTCGTCAAGCTCGCTCCCATCGCCCGCGCAGCCGAGGCTGCAGGGGTCGATCACGTCATCGTGCACACCGGTCAGCACTACGACCCGATGCTCTCGGACGTCTTCTTCGACGATCTCCGGATCCCCGCGCCGAACGTCCATCTGGGGGTGGGCTCCGGCAGTCACGGCGTGCAGACCGGGGCCATGCTCGGAGCGCTCGACGCGGTGTTGACCGAGCATGACCCCGACTGGGTCCTCGTCTACGGCGACACGAACTCGACGTTGGCGGCGGCCGTGAGCGCGGTGAAGCTGCACTATCCGGTGGCGCACCTCGAGGCCGGGCTGCGGTCCTTCAACCGCCGGATGCCGGAGGAGCACAACCGCGTCCTGACCGACCACGCCGCCGATCTGTGCCTGGCCCCTACGGATGTGGCGCTCGACCACCTCACCACGGAGGGCCTCGCCGAACGCTCCGTGGTCGTCGGCGACGTCATGACGGACGTGCTGCTCGGTGTCCGTGACGCCGTGGCGGACGAGTATCCGCAGTTGTTGGCCGACGCGGGGCTCGACGAGCGCGGGTACTACCTCGCGACGATCCACCGTGCTGAGAACACGGACCACCCCGCCCGGCTCCGATCGATCGTCGAGAGCCTGTCCGGTCTCGACCGACCGGTGCTGATCGTCGCGCATCCCCGGCTCGTCGCGAAGGCGGCCGAGCACGGTATCGAGCTCGCGACCGGCAGGCTCGTGCCACACCGGCCGTTGCGTTACCCCGAGCTCGTCTCCGTTGTGCTTCGCAGCGCCGGCGTGGTGACCGATTCGGGCGGGCTGCAGAAGGAGGCGTTCCTGCTCGGAGTCCCGTGCACGACAGTCCGCAGCGAGACAGAATGGGTCGAGACGGTCGAACTCGGGTGGAACGTGCTCGCCGAGACGCACGACGCGATCTCCCGGGCGGTTCAGCGTCCAATGCCCACCCCTACCGACGTGCAGCCGTACGGCGACGGTCGTGCGGCCGAGCGCGTGATCGACGCCCTCCTCGCCGGCGCGGGCTGAGCGCGACCGCTCGAATCCCGCCGGATACCGCGCGCGTGATGCGCGGCGTTCGGCCGTTCGAGGAAGCGCCGCCGAGGCGCTGCGGTTTTCGGACGAGGTAGTCTTGGCAGACGTCCCTTGTGCCATACGGCAGAACTACATCGAAAGGTGGGCGCGTGAGCGGTCCAGAGTTCATCCCTGCGGCGAAGCCGATCATCGGCGACGAGGAGCGGGCAGCGGTCGACTCGGTGCTCCGTTCTGGAATGGTCGCGCAGGGCCCTGAGGTCGCGGCATTCGAGCGCGAGTTCTCCGATGTGCTGCTCGACGGCAGGGCCGCCGTGGCCGTCAACTCCGGGACGTCCGGACTGCACCTCGGGCTGCTGGCCGCGGGCGTCGGCCCCGGCGACGAGGTGATCGTGCCGTCGTTCACCTTCGCCGCGACCGGGAACTCCGTCGCGCTGACCGGTGCGACGCCGGTGTTCGCCGACATCGAGCCCGCTCACTTCGGGCTCGACGTCGCGTCTGTCGAATCACGGATCACCGAGCGCACCGTCGGTATCATGCCCGTCCACCTGTACGGCCACCCTGCGGACGTCGCGGGCCTCGGCGATCTCGCCCAACGCCGTGGGCTGAAGCTCTTCGAGGACGCGGCGCAGGCGCACGGCGCAACGGTCGACGGCAAGTCCGTCGGGACGTTCGGCGCGTTCGCCATGTTCAGCCTCTATCCGACGAAGAACATGACGTCGGGCGAGGGGGGCATGGTTTCGACCGGCGACCCCGATATCGAGCGCCGACTGCGACTGCTGCGCAACCAGGGCATGGAGCGACAGTACGAGAACGAGGTCGTCGGCTTCAACGCTCGAATGACCGACATCCACGCCGCCATCGGTCGCGTCCAGCTCACGAAGGTCGGTGCTTGGACTCGTTCGCGTCAGGAGAACGCCGCGTTCCTCGACGCGAATCTGACCGGTGTCGTGGTGCCGCCGGTGGCGCCGGGCGCCGTGCACGTCTACCACCAGTACACGATCCGCGTGCTCGACGACCGTGACGGTTTCGTGAAGGCGCTGAAGGACGAGTACCAGGTCGGCAGCGGCGTCTACTACCCGATTCCGAACCATCGTCTTCCCTCGCTCGCGCCGTACGCACCCGGACTGGACCTGCCTGAGACCGAGAAGGCGGCGAGCGAAGTCGTCTCGCTGCCGGTGCATCCGTCGCTCTCGCAGGAGGACCTCGAGCGCATCGCCGAGGCCGTCAACGCCGTCGCCGGGGCAGGCGCCTGATGGGCGCTCTGCGCGCCGGGCTGCTCGGCGTCGGGATGATGGGTCGGCACCACGCCCGGGTGCTCCGAGAGCTCGACGGCGTCGAACTCGTCGCGATCGCGGACCCCGGCGGCGATCCGCACGGCGTCGCCGGCGACCTCGAGATCCTCCCTGACATCGATGCGCTCATCGCCGAGGGGCTCGATCTCGCGGTCGTGGCCGTGCCCACTCGCTTCCATGAGGAAGCCGCGCTGAAGCTCGCCGCCGCGGGCGTGCACACGCTCGTCGAGAAGCCGATCGCGCACACGATCGACTCCGGTCACCGTATGGTCGACGCGTTCCGTGAAGCGGGCCTCGTCGGCGCGGTCGGTCACATCGAGCGCTTCAACCCCGCACTCCAGGAGCTGCGCAGTCGCATCGCCGCGGGCGATCTCGGCGAGGTGTACCAGATCGCGACACGTCGTCAGGGGCCGTTCCCCTCGCGGATCGCCGATGTGGGCGTCGCGAAGGACCTCGCATCTCACGACATCGACCTCACTTCGTGGGTGGCCCAGAGCCCGTATGAGACGGTCTCGGCTCAGACGGCGTTCAAGAGCGGCCGTGAGCACGAGGACATGATCGCCATGACGGGAAGCCTTGAGAACGGCGTCATCGTCAATCATCTCGTCAACTGGCTCAGCCCAATGAAGGAGCGCGTGACGATCGTGACTGGCGAGAAGGGAGCTTTCGTCGCCGACACGTCGACCGGCGACCTCACGTTCTTCGCGAACGGCACGATCCCGCTCGAATGGGAGTCGATGACCGTCTTCCGCGGCGTGTCGGAGGGCGACGTGACCCGCTACGCGTTCCCGAAACGAGAGCCGCTGCGCGTCGAGCACGAGGCGTTCCGCGACGCCGTGCTCGGCCTGCCGAGCGACGTGGTGACGATGGCTCAGGGCCTGCGCACCCTCGAGGTCGTCGAGGCCGCGCTCCGGACCGCGGCCGGCAGCCGCCGTGCGCAGGCGGCCGATGGCGTGATGGAGCGATGACCGGAGTACGACGCATCGGGGTGACGACGTGAAGCGCATCCTCAAGACCTTCCGTCAGGTCATCCCTCATCTGCCGGAGAATGCCCAGCGCTACATCGTGCGCTATATCGTGCTCTCGTCGTCCCTCGCGATCCTGGATGTCGCGGCGCTCATGCTGCTCGCCGCGTCGCTCGTCGCGATGCTCGGCGGCACCGCGATCCAGCTTCCGCTGATCGGGTCCGTCGGCCAGGACGGATACGTGTGGATCCTCCTGGTGATCTCCGGGCTCATCATCGTCAAGTCGACCGCGGCCGTCCTCATGCAGTGGATGGCGACGCGTCGGATGGCGACGTTCGAGCTCGAGATCGGCGACCGGCTTTTCGAGGCGTACATCCGCGCCCCGTGGGTCGAGCGCCTCCAGCGGAACACGACCCACCTCGTGCGCCTCGCCGACGTCGGCATCGCGAACGTCACCTCCGGATTCCTGCTCCCGTTCATGTCGCTGCCGACGCTCCTGACGACCGCCGCACTCGTCGTGCTCGTGATCGTGGTCGTGCAGCCGCTCACGGCGCTCGTCACCGTGGCGTACCTCGGCGGGATCGCGGTGCTGCTGTACGTGGTTCTCGCGAACCGCACGGTGCAGGCCGGACGCGTGAACCGCGACTACTCGTTCCGCGTGGCGTCCCTCATGACCGACATGGTCTCCGCGCTCAAGGAGATCACGCTCCGCGGGAAGTCGGCCGAGGTCGCGCGGGTCGTCCATGAGGACCGCCGCCATGCGGCCAAGGCGCGCGCCAACATCAACTTCCTCTCCGCCATCCCGCGGTTCGTCCTCGATGCCGCGATCGTCGGCGGGTTCCTGCTCGTCGGTGGGATCAGCTATCTCATCGCGGGGCCCGCGCAGGCGATCGCGGCGGTCGCGCTGTTCGGGGTTGCAGGCTTCCGCCTCGTTCCATCACTCACGGGATTCCAGTCGCTCATGTCGATGATGACGGCGAACATCCCGCACGCCGACGCCGTCCTCCGCGACATCGACGCGTCTCGGCGGTACCAGGAGGCAGCGGAGAAGATCGGACTCGATCCCATCGAGGGCGAGCCCGCCGACCTGGTGCTCGACGAGGTCCGGTTCAGCTATCCGGGCGCCGAGCATCCTTCGCTGGACGGCGTGACCGGCGTGCTGCCCCTCGGTTCGCGCCTCGGAATCGTGGGCTCCTCCGGCGCAGGAAAGTCGACGCTGATCGACATCCTGCTCGGCCTGATCTCCCCGACGTCGGGGCGGGTCCTCCTGGGCGAGCAGAATCTCACCGACGTCATGGCGAGCTGGCGCGAGCGCGTGGCGTACGTCCCCCAGGATGTGGCGCTCTTCGACGCGACCATCGCTCAGAACGTCGCGCTGACGTGGCGCGAGGACTACGACGAGGAACGCGTGCGCTCCGCGCTTTCGCGAGCACAGCTGCTGGACGTCATCGAGGCGCGCCCCGACGGCATCCGCGGCCGTGTCGGAGATCGGGGCCTTCAGCTCTCGGGCGGGCAGCGTCAACGGCTCGGCATCGCGCGCGCCCTGTACAGCGACCCGCTCGTCCTCGTGCTCGACGAGGCGACGAGTTCGCTCGACACCCGGACCGAGGCCGCCGTGACGCGCGCGATCCAGGAGCTTCGTGGCGAGGTGACGGTCATCTCCGTCGCGCACCGATTGTCGACGATCCGCGACTACGACCAGATCTGGTTCATGCGCGACGGAAAAATCGAGGCACGGGGAACGTTCGCGGAGGTGATCTCGGCTGAGCCCGAGTTCGCGCAACAGGCCCGGCTCGCCGGCCTCAACCCCGACGGGACGGAGCTGTGACGAAACCTCGGCTGCTGATCCTCTCGTTCTCGCCGATCGTCTCCGATGCGCGAGTCCTCAAACAGATCGAGGTCTTCCGCGACCGATACGCGGTGACCACGTGCGGCTACGGCCCGGCACCCGCAGGCGTCGACCGCCATATCGAGATGCCGCGCTCCGCGAGCTATCAGGATCTGAACGGACGACTGATCACGCTGCGAATGTATCGAGCCGCCTACTGGCGGATTTCGGCGGTGGCGTGGGTCAAGGCGCACCTTCGCCCGGGCGACTTCGACGTCGTCTTCGCGAACGAGACGGAAGCCGTTCCCGTCGGCCTCTGGCTGAAGCCGAGGTTCGGCGTTCACGCGGATCTCCACGAGTACACGCCTCGTCTCAACGAGGAGCACGCGCTGTGGGCGAAGCGCATCAGGCCCTTCCACGAGTGGGTCTGCCGACACTACGTGACCCGTGCGGGGTCGTGGTCGACGGTCAGCAACGGCCTCGTGCGCGAATACGAGAAGGAGTTCGGTTTCCGTCCGGAGTTGGTGACGAACGCGGCGCCGTACACCGACGCCGAACCGACTCCCGTCTCCACGCCGATCCGGCTCGTGCACAGCGGAGCATGCCTGCGGAATCGCCGGCTCACGGAGATGGTTGATGCCGTTGCACTGAGCGGCGCCGACGTCACGCTCGATCTCTACCTGACTCCGAACCACCCAGATTATCTCGAAGAGCTGAAGGCCCGCGTCGCCGATGATCCTGCAATCACGATCCATGACCCGGTTCCGTACTCCGACCTCCTTCGGACGCTGAACGCCTACGACGTCGGCGTCCACCTGCTGCCGCCCACGAACTTCAACAACGCCTGGGCGCTCCCCAACAAGCTGTTCGACTACGTCCAGGCCCGTCTCGGCATCCTCATCGGTCCGTCGCCGGAGATGGTCGAGTATGTCGAAGAGCACGGGCTCGGTGCAGTGTCGGCCGGGTTCGACGCCGCCGATCTCGCGCGGACGATCGCGGACCTCGATGCGACTCGCGTCGCGGCTTGGAAGGCGAACGCGCACGCAAGCGCGAGAGCGCTCGGTGCGCAGGAGCAGATGCAGAAGTGGCTGCGGCTCGTCGACGGCCTGGTGGCGGACGGGAAGCGACTGTAGCGTGAAAATCGCGCTCACCTGCGGTCCCGTCGCCATCCCGCCGACGTACTTCGTCGTGCAGCACGCGATGCTTCTCCGCGACCGGCATGAGTTCGCCTTGTTCTCGCCGTCGGCGCGCGTGACCGAGGAGGTCGGCATTCCGATCCACTCGGCCATGATGCTGCGCCCGGGATCTCGGATCGACACCCTTCGCGTGCAGGCGGTCCGCGGCCGCGTGACTCGGGACATCCGGCGCTTCGAGCCAGCCGTGGTGCATCAGCATTTCGCGACGTGGAGTCTGCCGGCCGCATCCGCGGCGAGGCGACTGGGCGTCCCGCTGGTGACCACGCTCCACGGATATGACGTGTTCGCGCTGAAGCGCCAGAGCGCCGGCGTCTGGGGTGCCATCACGCGTGCGAACCTGCGTGCGACGACGGCTGGCACGACCCGGTTCCTCGCGGTCAGCCGTTGGCTCGCCGATCGTGCAATCGCGGACGGTATCGACTCACGACGGCTGCGCGTCATGTACCAGGGCATCGACACCTCGTTCTTCACCCCCGGGAAGCCCGGAGCGGAAGGCGACGTCGACGAGCCCGTCGTGCTCTACGCGGGCGGTCTGGTCGAGCACAAGGGGGTCCGCGATGCACTGTGGGCGTCCATCAGCCTGCACGCGACGACGCCCCATCGCCTCCGGCTGGCGGGTGGCGGGCCGCTCGAGGCGGAGGTCAGGTGCGCCGCCCGAGAGCATCCCCACATCGAAGTCCTGGGTCCGCTGTCTCGTGCCGCACTCCGGGAGCAGTATCGAGCGGCGCGGGTGCTGGTCATGCCGTCGCGGAGTTCGGCCGAGTGGTCGGAGGCGGCCGGGCTGGTGTCGCTCGAGGCGCAGGCGTGCGGCACGCCGGTCGTCGCGTATGCATCCGGGGGGCTGACCGAGATGGTCGAGGACTCCGCCACCGGTACGCTCGTGCCACAGGACGACGTCGACGCCCTCGCACTCGCCCTGCATCGCTGGATCACCATGGCCGACCTCGAGTACGGCCACCATAGGTCCGCGGGGGTCGAATTCGTGCGATCGCGGCGAAGCGCACAGGGTGCGGCCGAGGAGCTGTTGTCCCACTACAACGAGGTCACCGCCGCGCGCGGGAACCTCATCGCAGACTGATAGCGTGCTTGAGTGCGCGTGCTCGTAGTGACGACGTGGTTTCCCGGCCCGTGGGCTCCGGGGTCCGGGATCTTCAATCTTCGCGATGTCGAGTTGCTCGCGCTCGATCATGAGGTGACGGTCGTTCATCTGGTCCCGCCAACCCAGCTCGCCCAGGCCCGCGTCGACCAGCTCGGTCGGATCGCCGTGCATCGCGTTCCGATGTCGGTTCGATCCCCGCGATCCATCCGGCGTGCGCGGCGGTACATCGCGGAACTGGCCCTTGAGCACGACCTGCTGCACAGCATGGCGATCTCGTCGCTGCTCCCGCTGGGTGGCACGGCGTTGAAGGTGCCCTGGGTGCACACCGAGCATTGGTCGGGCTTCCTCGCGCCCGAGACCGCGCCCATCGGTGTCAGAGCGATGGGCTCGCTCCTGGCGCGCCGACTGAAGCGGCCCGACGTCGTCGTGACGGTGAGCGAGGCGCTCGTGAGTGCCGTCCGGCGCCACCGTGCCGGCCCGACGATGGTGATCCCGAACCATGTCATGCTCGCACCGAGCGGCGCCGCCCTGGAACGGGAGCAGGCCGATCACATCCGACTGATCGCCGTCGGGGGGATCATCCAGCGGAAGGGCCCCATCATGGCTGTTCGGGCGCTCGCCGGACTCCGTGCCCGTGGGTACCCGGCGACCCTCCGCTGGATCGGCGAGGGTCCGCTGCGCGACGAAGTCATGAGCACGGCCGCGCAGCTCGGAGTGGCGGACCGCATCGAGCTCCAGGGCAGCCTGGCGCCGGAGGAGGTCTCGCACGGCCTGCTCGGCGCCGACGTCTTCCTCCTCCCCACCGAGGGCGAGACGTTCGGCGTCTCGATCGCGGAGGCGTTGACCCACGGCCTCTCCGTCGTGGTCGGCTCGCGCGGCGGCCAGGGGGAGTTCGTGGGCCCGGCGGACGGCGTGCTCGTCGCCGCGCAGGATCCGGGGCTCTACACGGACGCGGTCATCGCGGTGGTGGGCAGTCGGACGCCGGCCACTCCCACCGAGATCGCACGCCGGGCCCAGCAGCGCTTCGCACCGGAATTCCGTCGCGCAGAGTACCTCCGCGCGTACCACCTCGCAGGCAACCCCGAAGGCCACTCCGCATGAATCTCCTGATCATCTCGTTCTCGACCCTCGTCTCCGATCCGCGGGTGCGGAAGCAGATCGACCTCTTCGCCGGCGAGTTCGAGGTGACGACCGTGGGCTATGGGCCGAAGCCGCCGGGCGTGTCCGCGCACCACCGGATCCCCGACGATCGGGTGGCATGGCGCTATCCGCGGCCGGCGGTGATGGCGCGCGCGTACCGATGGGCGTTCGAGCACAATCCCGCGGTGTCCTGGGTCCTCGACAATGTGCGACCCGGTGGCGCGGAGGTCATCATCGCCAACGACGTCGACGCTGCCGGCATCGCCGTGAGGCTCGAACCGTCGCTCGGGTTCCATTCGGACCTGCACGAGTTCGCCCCGGAGCAGAACTCCGAGATGCTCCGGTTCAGGCTGTACGTGGCGCCCTTCCTGCGCTGGCAGCTGCGGAAGTACGTCGCACGGGCGGCATCCACGACCACCGTCTGCGCGACCATCGCGGACCGCTATCGCGACGAGTTCGGACTCGACGCCTCGGTCGTCATGAACGCCCCTCCGTTCGCCGACCTCGAGCCGAACCCGGTCGGAGCCCCGATCCGCCTCGTGCACGCTGGCGCGGCGCTGCGGAACCGTCGGCTCGAAGTCCTCGTCGACGCCGTCGCGTCGCGGACCGATGTGACGCTCGACCTGTACCTGACGCCGAACGACCCGGCCTATCGCGAAGAGCTCGTCGCGCGTGCGGCTGCGACACCCGGGGTGCGCGTGATCGACCCGGTGCCGTTCGACACACTGGTCACGACGCTCAACGCCTACGACGTCGGCCTGCACATGCTCGCCCCGACGAATTTCAACAACGCCTACGCGTTGCCGAACAAGTTCTTCGAGTATGTGCAGGCCCGACTGGGCCTGATCATCGGGCCGTCGCCCGAGATGATGCGCGTCATGGGCCCGCGCGGGTTCGGCACCGCTGCGGCCGACTTCACCGCCGACGCCCTGGCGGCAGAGCTCGACGGGCTCACCGCCGAGCGGGTACGGCAGTGGAAGTCGGCGGCGCACGAGGCGGCGCGTGAGCTGTCGGCCGAGCACCAGGTGCCGGTCTGGCGCTCGGCCGTCGAGGCGATCGCCGGAGAGCGCGCGTGATGCCTGAGATCGAGGTCATCGTCCCGGTGCATACGCCGACGCGACCGATCCGGCGCCTGGCGGCATCGGTGCTTCAGGGGTCCGAATGCGACGTTCGTCTACGGGTGATCGCCCACAACACCGATCCTGCAGGCATTCGCGCTGCGTTGCACGAGCACGCGGATGACCCGCGCGTGGAGGTGACGGCGTTCGATGACGGTGTGCACTCGCCCGCCGGTCCGCTCGCCTTCGCACTCGCCGACGTCTCGGCGCCGTGGTTCACCAAGATCGACTCGGACGATCACCTCGCTCGGGGAGCCCTCGATTCGTGGCTGGCGACCGCGCACCGGCATCGCGCCGACGTGGTGATGCCGCGAATGGTCCAAGAACCGTCCGGCGTGGACTTCCCGACACCTCCCAGAAGGATGCTGCGCACGATGCTCGAGCCGGCCAAGGACCGTCTCGCGTACCGGACCAGCACGATGGGACTGCTCGCGAGCGGGCTCGCTCCGCTGGCGGTGCCCGTGGCAGGTCTGGAGACGGGGGAGGACATCGCGCCGAGCCTGAGGCTGTGGTTCGAATCCGGGCGGATCGCCATGGCGGACCGCGGATTCCCGTACATCGTCGGGGAAGGGGCCGGAGACCGGGTGACGGCGGCGCCGCGTCCGATGCGGGCAGAGCTCGCCTTCGTCGGCCCGCTCGCGCTGGAGGGTTTCTGGGGTCGCCTCTCCGAGGCGGAGAAGACCTCCATCGTGGCCAAGCTCATCCGCGTCCAGCTGTTCGGGGCCGCAGGTAGGTCCGGCGGCTACTGGGCCGATGAGGCGGTCGAGGCCGTGCGCGAGGCGCTGCCGGTCCTGGTCCGGCTCGCGCCTCGCGTTCCGGTCGTGCTCTCCCGCGTCGATTCCGACCTGGTCGGCGAACTGATGAGCGCAGCGCCCGAGCGAGGCGTCATCGACCGTCTCGTGACGGAGCGCCGTCGCTACCTCGGGGTGCGGCCGCTGACCACACGGCCCTATCGGCGCACCCTGGCGAGGGATGCCCCGTTGCGGTTCCTCGCGGCCTCGTTCGCCGCACGCCACTTCCAGCCGGGTCTGCCCGACCGCGGATAGCTCGGATCAGGCGGGTCGTCAGCCTGCCGGCTCCGCCGCGGAAGCCGCCGACGGAGCCGCCGGGTCGGTCGTGCCTTCGGCCATCGACCGATTGCGGCGGTCCGCGATGGCCTTCGTCACCCGGTCGGCGGTGTGCGCGATGATCACCGCCGCGGCGAGCACGTAGAACACCAGACCCGGGGTGGCGTAGCGGAACTGCGTCGGCGTCCCGTTGGTGACGTTGTAGAGCGCGATCCCGAGGATCGCCCCCAGCAGAAGGTGCGACTCGGTACGTCGCCAGAACAGGATCATCGAGGCGACCGCGAGACCGATGAGGAACAGGAGCGTGCGGTCCGCCCGCATCATTGCGGCCGCATCGGACGCGAGGATGTGCAGCAGCATCGCGGGGACGCGCAGTATCGCTTCGCCGAGGGTCTCGGCGCCGGCCTGCTTGAGGAACTGGTCGAGCTGCGAGAACGACGGGAAGACCAGGCTCTGCAGCACCTGACAGCCGACGGCGGTCCCGCCGACGACGATCGCGGGCCACATCCACGGGCTGTTCCGGCGCCCGACGAGCGATCCGAGCAGCCACGCCATGACGAAGGCACCGGCCATGATCAGCGTCGCCTGGCGGGTGAAGGCGGACGCCGCCGTCGCCGCGCCCATGGCCACGAGGAGCCACGGGCTCGGCCGTTCGAGCCAACGCCATGCGGCGAGGAGAGCGAGCACGGCGAAGAGCCCCGACAGCGATTCCGTGAGCATTCCGGTGTGGAACGACATCAGGAAGAGGCTGCCGTTCACCAACAGCATCGTGGCGACCGCGACGACGTTGCCGTATCGGCGCATGAGGATGAGGGTCAGCAGGATCGTCAGTGCGACCGCGGCCAGCAGCGGGACCACCGCGAGCCCGTATGCGCCGAACAGCTTCACGAACGGCACACTCAGGACCGGATACACGACACGGGGCTGGACGAGGCCCCAGCCGAACAGGTCGTCCACCGGCGGGACCGGGATTCCCCGCGGGTCGGCGAAGTCGACGGTCAGATCGCGGGCAGTCTCGGGATCGGCTCCGCCGAAGAGGTACGCCATCGCGAGGTAGTAGCGCGAGTCGGGGAAGAAGAACCGATACCAGCGTATGAACGTGACGTAGGTGATGAGGAACGTCGCGGCAACGATCGCCCAAGTGAGGATCGCGCCCGACCGGGCGCGAATGTACGCGACGATTGCTGATCCGGTCATGGCGACTCACGCTAACACGTCGACGTCACCCGGGCCGCATCGGGGATTCCCGAGCAGGGCGACCGGGTCGCTCTGGGTAGGATTGACGTCGGTGAAGATCATCAAGCGGCGGGTCGGGGTTCTCAGTTCCTGAGGGGAGCGCCCGCCGCGAGGGCGGCGGTCGCTCTCCGATGCTCCCGGCCGAGCTCGCCGACGATCTCGGCATCACGGCACCCGACCACGCCCCACGCTCTCTCGCCGCACCTCCTCGAGAGCGCAGGGCCAGCCACGCTATCCGAGGACCACTGATGACCCACGCCGATGCACCTCCCCTCCACCGCGCCGTCGAACGGGTAGTCGCTCTCGACGGACTGCGCGTCGCCGCGGTGCTGGGGGTCGTCGCCATCCATGTGACCGGGATCATGGTCTCGAACCCGGAGATCTCCGGATCGCTGTCGTGGTGGTTCGCCCTCGCGGTCAATGCGGGGAACATCTGGGTCGTCCCCGTGTTCGTGATGGTTAGCGGAGCGCTCCTCCTGGGGGAGGGCACGCATCGAAACGGACCCGCGTCGTTCTTTCGTCGGCGCCTGCTCCGACTGGGGCCGGCCTTCGTGTTCTGGCCGCTGTTCTACATCTTCGTCGTGAGAATGCTCATCAGCGGCGCGGAACTCACCCCGCTGGGCGTGGTCGGGCTGTTGGCCGCAGGAACCCCGTACACCCACCTCTACTTCCTCTTCCTCATCGTCGGCCTCTATGCGGTGGCGCCGGTGCTCGCCGCCTTCCTCCGTGGCGGGGGAGAGGGGCGAGCCCGGATCTTCGCCGCATCGGCGCTGGCCGCCACGATCCTGACCTACACGCTCGCCTCCGTGTTCACCGCGATCGGCCAGCCGCAGTCGATCGTGCTCAACGCGCTCACGCAGTGGCTCCCCTACGTGGGCTACTTCCTCGCGGGGTGGGCGTTGCGCGTGTTCGTTCCGAGGGGGACCACCCTTGCGGTCGTCGTGATCGCCACCGTCGGACTTCTCGCGGAGATCGTCTGGCAGTCCGGGACGCGCGCCGACCATCCGACCCTGAACGCGGTGCTTCCCCTCGGCTATCTCGGGTTGGCGACCGCGCTCGCGGCGTGCGGTGTCTTCCTGTCGTTCCAGGGCATCTTCGCGGCCGTCGCGCTCCCGCCCCGGGCACGCCGTGTGCTTGCCACGCTGTCGGACGCCGCGTTCGGCGTCTTCCTCGTGCACTTCGTGGTTCTGATCCTGGTTCGGATGGCCGCCGTCGCGCTCGGTGGCGCCGTGACCAGTTCCTTGATCGTCACCGTCGTCATCTGGGCGGTGGTGGTTGCGATCTCGTTCGCGATCAGCCTGACCGCTCGACGGGTGCCCTACCTGAGACGGCTGTTCTGACCTTCGTGCGGGCGACCGTGGAAACCGGACTCAGCGCGCGACGTGCGGATCGTCGGCGAGGACCCGGCCGAGCTGCTCCCGGAGGATGCGCCCCGATTCCGAGGCGAGTGCGTGGTCGCGCACCCACTGCTGACCGAGGCGTGCATACCTCGCGGCGAGCGCCGGGTCGTCGAGGAGGGCGCGCAGATGCGCTGTCACCTCATGCGCCTGGGTCACGAACCAGGCCGGTTCGTCCCACTCGGGCAGGTCGGGTTCGGCGGACGGATCGGCGCTCTGGAGCACCGCACAGCCGGCCGCGAGTGCCTCGACCCCGAAGACCCCCGGCACGAATGCGTAGAACTGGTTCAGCACGATGTGCGCGTCGCGAAGCGCAGCGACCACACGTTCGTGAGGCACGTCGAGGAGCTCCTCGTAGTCGAACTCACGGCCCTCGTCGCGAAGGGCCTGCACAGCGGCGCGAACGACCTGGGTCCCCTTGATGATGGGCGACGAGGGCGCGTGGAGCACGCGGAGGCGGACCGGAGAGGAGAACTTCGCGCTCGTATCCTGGACGCCGTCGTCGGGATAGAAGTAGAGGAACGGCAGCGTGGGCCTCGTGAGATACGACCGCTGATCCATGCGCATGCTGTAGATCAGATCCGCGTGGCGATCGGCGGCCCGCGCCGCGCGGCGGGTCTTCTCGTCGAAGTCCGCCGAGACCGTGGCACGATCGGCGAACCCCTGATACGTCGACACGTTGGGCCTGCCGAGCGTGGTCTCGAGCTCTTTCATGAGCTTCGGCGACCGGATATCGGTGCCGGTGAAGACGCAGACGATGCGCGCGCCCCTCCGCTTGAGGAAGCCGAACTCGTACTCACGGGAGTCGTCGAGCCTCGTGAGGTAACCCGACCGGCTCACATACACGAATCCGCGCGCGCGCCGCGCCAAGCGACCCAGGATCCACGGGCCTGCGTACAGGCGCCGAAGTCTGCCCCGGATGCCGCCGACGCCCATGTCGACCTCGGTGTCGTAGGCGAACGAGTAGAACGGATGCCGGACGAGGTTCACGGTGTGCGAGTCGGGGATCTGGTCGGCCAGTTGGCGCACCATGGTCGCGACCTCCTGCGGCCCGACCACCCACGAGACCTGCGCATCGCCCGCGCCGCGCCGGTGCCACGCATAGCTCGCGTGCAGCGCCGCCCTCTGCGCGAACCGCGGGAGGGCTGCGCGCGCCTGATGGAGGTATCGGAGCACGTGCCTCGCCTAGCCTGCGCGCACCGAACGCGACTCCGCGAGCGTGCTGCGAAGCGCATCGACCACGGAATCCACGTCCGACTCCGTCATCTGCGGATAGAGCGGCACGGTGAGTGCCTGTCGGTGCGCCCGGGTGCTCGAGGGGAGCGCCTCATCGGCGATCGCGAAGCGGTCGCGGAAGTACGGCTGCAGGTGCATGGAGTACGTGCCGAGCGTCGTCTCGACGTCGCGAGCCTTAAGCGCGTGGATGACGGCATCGCGGTCGAACGCCTCGTCCAGCATCAGGACGTACGACTGGAAGGTGTGGGTCCGGTCATCGGGAACGGCCGGCGTCGTCAGGCCGTCGACCTCGGCGAGACGATCGTCGTACGCGGCGGCGAGGCTGCGTCGTCGCTCGAGGATGTGATCCAGCCGTTCCATCTGCGCGATCCCGATGGCGGCGTTGATGTCGCTCAGGCGGTAGTTGTAGCCGGCGTCCACGAAGGACATGTAGGTGTCCCCGCGGACCGCACCGTGGGTCCGGAGGACGGCGATGCGGTCGGCCACTCCGGCGTCCGAGGTGGTGATCATCCCGCCCTCGCCCGTGGTGATGATCTTCCGAGGGTGGAACGAGAAGACGCCCGCAGTGCCGAGGGCTCCGGCCGCGACGCCTCGGTACGTGGCGGCGAGGGCGCACGCGGCGTCCTCGATCACCGGAAGGCCGTGAGCGGCCGCGACAGCGTTGATCTCGTTCATGTCCGCGGGGAGTCCGAATGCGTGGACCGGCATGATGGCGGCGGTGCGCCCGGTGATCGCCGCTTCGAGCTTCGTCGGATCCATGTTGAAGGTGGCCGGATCGATGTCCACGAACACCGGTACCGCGCCCTGCTGGATGACGGCGTTGGCGGTCGCGGGGAAGGAGTAGTCGGGGATGACGACTTCGTCGCCCGGCTGCACCCCGCAGGCGTGCAGCGCGAGATGGATGCCCGTGGTCGCCGAGCTCGTCGCGTAGGCGTGGTCGGTGCCGACCAGCTGCGCCACGAGCGCCTCGAACTCCTGCGCTCTCGGCCCCTGGGTGAGGAAGCCGGTCGCGAGCACCGATCCGACAGCCTCGAGCTCGGCCTCGCCGAGCAGCGGAACGTTGAGCCTCACGCGAGGATCTCTTCGTACCACTCGACGGTCTCGCGCAGCGCCTCGTCGCTCAGCACCGGCGGGTGATGGCCGACGTACGAGACCAGTCGGCTGACGTCGGCGAGGTGGCGGCGGACATCGCCCGGCCGCTCCTCCACGTGCACCACCGGGTGATCGGGCCGACCCATGATGGCGAGGACCTGGGCGACGAGGTCGTTGATCGACGTGCCCACGCCGGTCGCGACGTTGAGCTCCAGTCCGCGGCACTCGGGGTTGTTGAAGATGTCGATCGTGAGCTCGGCGGTGTCGCGGACGAAGGTGAAGTCGCGGGTCTGCTCGCCGTCGCCGAAGATCGTGATCGGCTGTCCCGTGCGAACGCAGCGGACGATGATCGGGATGATACCGGCGTACGAACCCGGATTCTGGCGAGGCCCGTAGTTGTTGAAGGGGCGGATGATCGTTGCGTCGATCCCGAAGGTGCTGACGTATGAGCGGATGATGTGGTCCTCGGCCGACTTGCTCGCCGCGTACGGGGTCAGCGCATCATGCGGGTGCTCCTCGTCCATCGGCACATACCGTCCGGAGCCGTAGGCCTCGGAGCTCGAGAAGTGCACATACCGCTCGACGAGCCCTCGGCGCGTGATCTCGCAGAACGTCGTGGTGATGCCGATGTTCGTCTGCATCGTCCAGTGCGGGAACGTGAGCGAGGTCGGCAGCGGCACGACCGCGAGATCGAACACCGTGTCGATCTCGTGGGTCGTCACGACGTCCTGCATCGCGGCGAGGTCCGAGGCGTCGAGCCGGATGATCTCAAGGTCGTCGCATCGCGCGAGCGCGGGGGCGAGGTTCCCCTCATTCCCCAGGAAGAAGTTGTCGACGACGACGAGCTTCGCAGGGTCTTCCGAGATGAGCCGATCGACGAGGTGGCTTCCGATGAACCCGGCGCCGCCGGTGACCAGGATGGAACGGTTTGCAAGCGTCAACGAGGTGAACTTTCGATAGGATTGCCTGGCGATCGCGGCCAGCGGACCAGAGGCAAGGCTACCATCCGCCCGCGCGCGCACATCAGAATCGGGGATCGTCATGGCAGTGTCCGAGGCATCGGGTATTCCCGCCAACCCCTACAACCCGCACGCCTGGCTCATCGGCGACCCGGAGATCGGCGAGGGTTGCTGGATCGGGGCGTTCTGCGTCATCGACGGCAGCGGCGGGCTCACGATCGGCGACGGCTGCGACGTGTCGTCGGGGGTCCACATCTACACGCACTCGACCGTCGCCCGCTGCGTCTCGGGTCGCGCCCTTCCCATCGAGCGACGGGCGACGACCATCGGCAGCCGCGTCCACATCGGGGCGAACGCCGTAATCCTGATGGGGTGCGAGATCGGGGACGGCTCGATCGTCGCCGCCGGCGCGATCGTGAAGGAGGGCACCCGAGCACCTGCGGGCAGCCTGCTCGTCGGGGTGCCGGCCCGAGTCATCCCCGATGCCGCCCTGAAGTTCGACCCGTCTCGAAACCCCTCCGCCGATTCGTGATCGAGGGGGCGCCAGCATCGTCCCGTCATCCGAATATGATGGAATTCATGCGTATCGCCGTCGTGGCCCTCGGAAAGATCGGGCTTCCCCTCGCCGTCCAGTTCGCCGACTCAGGTCACGAGGTGATCGGGGTCGACGTCAACGCCGATGCGGTCGCTTCGATCAACGCCGGGATCGAGCCGTTCCCGGGCGAGGCGGAACTGCAGGAGAAGCTCTCCGAGCTCGTCCCCGCCGGCCGGCTGCGGGCCACGACCGACTACTCCGAAGCCATTCCGCAAGCGGACGCGGTCGTGATCGTCGTCCCGCTCTTCGTCGACGACACGACGTGGGAGCCTGACTTCGGATGGATGGATGCCGCGACGCGCTCGCTCGCGGAGCACCTCACCCCGGGCACGCTCGTGTCGTACGAGACGACCTTGCCGGTCGGCACCACCCGAGGGCGCTGGAAGCCGATGATCGAGGAGATCTCCGGGCTGGTCGAGGGGGAAGACTTCCACGTCGTCTTCTCGCCCGAGCGAGTGCTCACGGGGCGCGTCTTCGCCGACCTGCGCAAGTACCCCAAGCTCATCGGAAGCCTGTCGGACGAGGGGACCAGACGGGCGCGGGAGTTCTACGAAGCGGTCCTGCAGTTCGACGAGCGCGATGATCTGCCCCAGCCGAACGGCGTCTGGGATCTGGGCAGCGCCGAGGCATCCGAGATGGCGAAGCTCGCCGAGACGACCTACCGCGACGTCAACATCGGGCTGGCGAACCAGTTCGCGCTCTTCGCCGCCGCGAACGGCATCGATGTCTACCGCGTGATCGAGGCGTGCAACTCGCAGCCCTACAGCCACATCCACCGCCCAGGGATCGCTGTCGGCGGGCACTGCATCCCGGTGTATCCGCGACTGTACCTCGCGACCGACCCCGACGCTGACATCGTCCGCACTGCGCGGGTGCTGAACGCGTCGATGCCCGAGCGTTTGGTCGCGCAGGCGGAGAGCGTGCTCGGCTCGCTGGAGGGTCTCCGCACGGTCGTTCTCGGCGCCGCGTACCGCGGCGGTGTGAAGGAGACCGCGTTCTCCGGGGTGTTCCCGACCGTCGAGGCACTCCGGTCCCGCGGCGCAGTCGTGACTGTGCACGACCCGCTCTACTCCGAGGATGAGCTCGGCGCGATGGGCTTCGTACCGCACACGCTGGGCGCCGAGGTCGATCTCGCCATCATCCAGACCGACCACGCCGACTATCGCGTGCTCGCGCCGGACCAGATGCCCGGGATCCGGCTGCTCGTCGACGGACGTAACGCGACGGATGCCGCAGTCTGGGCGGGGACTCCGCGCCTCGTCGTCGGCGCGGGCTGAGGCCCGGCCGCCCCCTCGTCGTCGTCGCGTCGGCCGAGATCCGGCCGAGGTCGTGCCCCTCGCAAGGACGTCCGCGGGCCCGGCCGCAGTCGCGGCCTCTCGTATGCACCGGCGGATGCTCGGCCCGCGGGCCGAGCAAACCCCCGTGCCAAAGCACGACAGA
>NZ_JBHVTD010000003.1:0-128472 GCF_042884835.1 Agromyces sp. NPDC058104
ACCCTGTGGGAGAGTAGGACACCGCCGGACAAACATTACGAAGAGCCGCCCACCACGTGGGCGGCTCTTCGACTTTAACAACCACGAACACCCGACCGGCAACGGCGGGCGCTCGGTGGCACCGATGAGGGCCCGCTCGAACACGGGCGCCGGCCGCTCGTCCTGGGTGATCAGGTCCGCGGGGAGAGACCCGCAGTACGGTTGAGTCTGACGAGACTCCCAATGACAGGAACAGCGTGAGCGATTCGAGGCAGGACTCGGCCGACCAGAACCGACCCGATCGGGCCAAGCAGGGCGACAGCGCCCGCGGTGCAGCGCGGAAGACGACGAGGTCTTCGAGCGCAGGGGCATCGAGCGGCGATCGGGGGCAGAAGCGCCAGTACGAACAGCGCGACGATCGGAAGTCGCACGGCGACCGTGACCAGAAGCGTTCGTACGGTTCGCGTGACGACCGCAAGCCCTACGGCGACAAGAAGCAGTATGGCGACAAGAAGCCGTATGGCGACCGTGACGGGCAGCGTTCGTACGGTTCGCGTGACGACCGCAAGCCCTACGGCGACAGGAAGCCCTATGGTGACCGCGGTGACCGCAAGCCCTACGGCGAGAAGAAGCCCTATGGGGATCGGAAGCCCTCTGGCGACCGTGACGGGCAGCGCTCGTACGGTTCGCGTGACGACCGCAAGCCCTACGGCGACAGGAAGCCCTATGGTGACCGCGGTGACCGCAAGCCCTACGGCGAGAAGAAGCCTTATGGGGATCGGAAGCCCTCTGGCGACCGTGACGGGCAGCGCTCGTACGGTTCGCGTGACGACCGCAAGCCCTACGGCGAGAAGAAGTCCTATGGGGATCGTGACGGGCAGCGCTCGTACGGTTCGCGTGACGACCGCAAGCCCTATGGCGACCGCGGCGGACGTGATGATCGGAAGCCGTACGGCGACCGCCGGGATGCCCCGCGCTCGGGCGGACGTCGCGACGATGAGGCGCCCCGCGAGCGGCACGGCGCGGCCGATCTCGCGGTGCGCGCACGCCACGACGACCCCTTCGTTCCCGAGCGCATCGACGCGCGCGATCTCGACAAGGGCGCCCGCGCCGAGCTGAAGACGCTCAGCAAGGAGAACGCCGACTGGGTCGCCCGGCATCTCGTCGCGGCATCCGAGCTGCTCGAGACCGACCCCGAACTGGCGCACCGTCACGCGACCTCCGCGGCCCGTCGTGCCGGCCGCATCGCGGTCGTGCGCGAGACGCTCGCCATCACCGCGTACGCGACGGGCGACTTCGCCCTGGCGCTCCGCGAGCTCCGCACGTACCGGCGTATCTCGGGCAGCAACGACCAGCTGCCGCTGATGGTCGACAGCGAACGCGGCGTCGGGCGCCCCGACCGGGCGCTCGAGGTCGGTCGTGCCGTCGATCGCAGCGAGCTGCCGGCCGCGGTGCAGGTCGGTCTGGCCATCGCGATGTCCGGTGCGCGTCTCGACCTCGAGCAGCCCGAGCTCGCGCTCTCCGAGCTCGAGATCCCGCAGCTCGACCCCGACCGCGCGTTCTCGTACAGCCCCGCCCTCTTCTCGGCGTACGCCGAAGTGCTGGAGGAGCTCGGCCGGGGCGCCGAGGCCGCCGACTGGCGTGCCCGCGCCGCCCGTGCCGAAGCCGCACTCGGCGGTCCGGCCGAGGCCGAGCTCGTCGAGATCTTCGAGCTCGAGGACGACGAGTCGGAGTCCGCGGTCGCGGACGAGCCGTCGAGCGAGCGCATGGACACGGCGATCCCCGAGGGTGAGGCCGCGGCGGAGGAGTTCGAGGAGACGCCCGAGGCGCCCGAGCTCGCGGAGCTCGAGGATCCGGGCGCGGTGCTCGAGGACGACGTGGCCGCGGTGCTCGCCGAGGGCGAGGCGCTCGAAGCCGAGGCGAAGTCGGACGGGGGCGACGCCGATGGCGCTGTTCCGGGCGAAGACTGAGCCGGTGACCCCGCTCGACGGCGTCGACGCGGTGTTCGCCGACCTCGACGGCGTCGTCTACGCGGGCGCCGGGGCGATCCCGCACGCCGTCGAGAGCCTCAATCGCGTCAAGCACGACCGCGCACTCGGGTACATCACGAACAACGCCTCCCGCAGCGACGCCTCCGTCGCCGGGCACCTCGCCGAGCTCGGCCTCGACGTCGTGCCCGAAGAGGTCGTGACGTCGCCGCAGGCCGCGATGCAGCTGCTCGGCGGCCAGGTCGACCCCGGTGCGCTCGTGATGGTCGTCGGCGGCGAGGGCATCGAGGTCGAACTGCGCAAGCGCGGATACCGTGTGACCCGGTCGGCCGACGACGCGCCCGACGCGGTCGTGCAGGGCTTCACGCCCGAGATCGGCTGGAAGGAGCTGGCGGAGGCGGCGTTCGCGCTCAACGCGCACGGCGGTCCGGATGCCGCGACGCCGGGAATCCCGTGGATCGCCACCAACATGGACTGGACGATCCCCGTCGCCCGTGGCATCGCCCCGGGCAACGGCACCCTGGTGTCGGCGGTGCACACCGCGGTCGGACGCTTCCCGCTCGTCGCCGGCAAGCCCGAGACCCCGATCTTCGAAGAGGCGCGTCGGCGCTTCGAGGCCGCGACGCCGCTCGTGGTCGGCGACCGGCTCGACACCGACATCCTCGGGGCGAACCGTGCCGGCATGGCCAGCGCCATCGTGCTGACCGGCATCGACCGGGCGAAGCAGTTGCTCGCCGCCGACGCGAAGAGCCGTCCCGACTTCATCCTCGCCGACCTCCGCGGACTGCACGAGCCGTACCCGGCGGTCGAGCAGCGTCGGGGCGGTGCGATCCGCGTTCGCGACGCGAAGGTCCTGGTCGACCGCAATCGCGTCGAGATCCTGTCGGAGGGCGGCGACGCGCTCGACCTGCTGCGGGCCGCCTGCGCGGCGATCTGGGGCTCCGGGATCGCGATCCACGCACTCGACGTGCCGACGCGCCTCTACGCATGATGATCGCCCCGGTGTGGGCGGCCCGGGGTACCGTGGACTCGTGAGCACTGACGACGACACCGACTTCGGCGCCGACGAGCCGGCCGTCGCCCTCGGCGAAGAGGCGCGGGCGGCGCTGTCCGAGATCGACGACCTGCCGCTCGCCGAGCGGGCGCCCGCGTTCGACGCGCTCGCCGCGCGACTGCGCGAGGAGCTCGAGCAGTCCGACCCGTCGCGGGTCGCACCCCGGTGATGACCGAACAACGACTCGACGCCGCACTCGCGAGCCGTGGCCTCGCCCGATCGCGCACGCACGCCGCGACGCTCATCGCCGGCGGGCTCGTCACGGTCGACGGCAGGCCGATCGTGAAGCCCTCGGCGAAGGTCTCGCCCGAGGCCGCGCTCGAGGTCGCGGCATCCGACCACTACGTGAGCCGAGCAGCGCACAAGCTCATCGCCGCGCTCGACGAGTTCGGGGTCGAGCCCGGCGGGCGGGTGGCACTCGACGCCGGTGCGTCGACCGGCGGGTTCAGCCAGGTGCTGCTCGAACGCGGTGCGCGCGCAGTGCTCGCGGTCGACGTCGGGCACGGTCAGCTCGCCGCCGAGCTCGCCGACATCGACGCACTCGTCCTCGTCGAGGGGTGCAACGTGCGCCACTTGACCGCCGAGTCGCTCGCGGCGGCCACGGGCGTCGTCGAGCGCCCCTCGCTGGTCACCGCCGACCTCTCGTTCATCTCGCTCACGACCGTGCTGCCCGCGCTCCGCGAGACGGCGGCGCCCGACGCCGACTTCGTGCTGCTCGTGAAGCCGCAGTTCGAGGTCGGCCGCGGGGGAGTGCGCGAGGGAATCGTGCACGACGCCGCGCTCCGCTCCGAGGCCGTGATGAACGTGCTGTGGGCGGCGCACGACCTCGGACTGCGCACGGCGGGCGTCTCCTCCTCCCCAATCGCCGGGTCGCACGGCAATCGCGAGTTCCTCGTGCATCTCAGCGCTGCGGCCGGGTCCGATCCGTCAGAATGGTCGGGTCGGGTCGACGAGCTGACAGGAGGAGCGCACGGGTGAACGACGCACGGCATTTCCTCGTGGTCTCGCACACCGGCCGACGGGCTGCGCTCGAAGCGACGGGCGAGGTGTGCACCCAGCTGCTCGACGCCGGCGCGATCCCGGTGATCGCCGCCGAGCACTGGGACGACGTGCACAGCTTCGTCCCTGCGCTCAACGGCGGCGTGGTCCGCTTCGAGGACATCGACCCCGGACTCATCGAACTCGTCATCGTCCTCGGGGGCGACGGCACCATCCTGCGGGCGGCAGAGCTGATCCGCGACTCGCCCGTCCCGCTGCTCGGGGTCAACCTCGGCCACGTCGGCTTCCTGGCCGAGAGCGAACGCGACGATCTCGGCTACACGGTCTCCCGCGCGCTGGCGCGCGACTACACGGTCGAAGAGCGCATGACCCTCTCGGTGCGCGCCAAGGTGGGCGACGACGTCGTGTACGAGAGCTGGGCGCTCAACGAGGCGACGGTCGAGAAGGCCGAGCGCGAGCGCATGCTCGAGGTGGTCATCGAGGTCGATCGTCGACCGCTCTCCTCGTTCGGCTGCGACGGGGTCGTGATGTCGACGCCCACCGGGTCGACCGCGTACTCGTTCTCGGCGGGCGGCCCGGTCGTGTGGCCGAGCCTCGAGGCGCTGCTGCTCGTTCCGCTCAGCGCGCACGCGCTCTTCGCGCGTCCGCTCGTCGTCGGGGCCGACTCCTCCCTGGCCGTCGAGATCCTGCAGCGCACCGAGACCTCGGCGGTCATCTGGTGCGATGGGCGACGCACCTTCGACCTGCCGCCGGGGGCCAGAGTGATCGTCCGCAAGTCCGACGTGCCGGTGCGGCTGGCGCGCCTCCACGAGGCGCCCTTCACCGATCGGCTCGTCAACAAGTTCCAACTGCCCGTGACGGGCTGGAGGGGGCCCGCAGGCCGTGAGTGAGGATTCGATGAGCGAGGGTGCCCGATGATCGAAGAACTGGGCATCCGCGACCTCGGCGTGATCGCCGAGGCGACGCTGCCGCTCGGCGCGGGCTTCACCGCGGTCACGGGCGAGACGGGTGCGGGCAAGACGATGGTCGTGACCGCGCTCGGCCTGCTGCTCGGTGCTCGGTCCGATGCCGGCGCGGTGCGCTCCGGCGCGAAGCAGGCCTGGGTCGAGGGCCGCTGGCTCGTCGCCGACGAGGGCGCCATCGCCGAGCGCGTCGCCGACACCGGGGGCGAGATCGAGGCCGGCGAACTGCTCCTCGGCCGCTCGGTGTCGTCCGAGGGGCGCAGCCGCGCGGTGGTCGGCGGTCGCAGTGCCCCCGTCGGCGTGCTGGCCGAGCTCGGCGACGAGCTCGTCGTGGTGCACGGCCAGGCGGACCAGCAGCGGCTGCGTTCTGCCGTCGCGCAGCGCGAGGCGCTCGACCGCTTCGCGGGCCCGAGCCTCGCGGCGACGCTCGACCAGTACCGCGCGGTGTTCGAGTCGTGGCGTGCCGATGCCGCCGAGCTCGCTCGGCTCCGAGACGATCACGAGGCGCGGGCTCGCGAGGCCGAGGCGCTGCGCGCCGACCTCGACGAGATCGAGTCCGCCGATCCCCAGCCGGGCGAAGACGCCGAACTCTCCGAGCGCGCCGATCGGCTCTCGAACCTCGAGGAGCTCCGGCTCGAGGCCGCGCAGGCGCGCGGGCTGCTCTCCGCCGACGAGGTCGTCGACGACGCCCCCGACGCGGTGACGCTCGTCGAGGCGGCCAGGCGCCACCTCGACCGGGTCGTCGCCCATGACGCCGCGCTCGCACCGATCGCCGAGATCCTCGCGAACGCCGGCTTCCTGCTCGCCGATGCGTCCGCCGAGCTCGCGGGGTATCTCGCCGGGCTCGACGCCGACGGGGCTCGCGAGCTCGAGGTCGTGCAGGAGCGACGGGCCCTGCTCGGCGCGCTCATCCGCCGGCACGGCGGCGAACTCGACGAGGTCCTGGCGTTCCGCCGCGACGGCGGGCTTCGGCTCGTCGAGCTCGACGGCGACGACGACCGCATCGCCGTGCTCGAGGCTGCGGTCGAAGCCTCGGCAGCCGAGGTCGATCGGCTCGCGGGTCTGATCACCGAACAGCGCACCGAGGCCGCGGCGCGACTCGCCGAGGCGGTCACGAGCGAGCTCGCCGCCCTCGCCATGCCCGATGCCGTGCTCACGGTGAGCGTGGAGCCGGGTGCCGAGCCGTCGGCGCACGGGCGCGACCAGGTCGCGATCCTGCTGAGCCCGCATCCCGGCGCCGAGCCGCGATCGGTCTCGCGCGGCGCATCCGGCGGCGAGCTCTCGCGGGTCATGCTCGCGATCGAGGTCGTCATCGCCGGCACCGATCCGGTGCCGACCTTCGTCTTCGACGAGGTCGACGCGGGTGTCGGCGGTGCGGCGGCGATCGAGATCGGTCGGCGACTCGCCCGGCTCGCCGAGCGCTCCCAGGTCATCGTCGTCACGCACCTCGCGCAGGTCGCCGCCTTCGCGTCGAACCACTTGAGCGTCGTGAAGGGCACCGACGGCGCGGTGACCGCGTCGAGCGTCAAGCAGCTCGTCGGAGCAGAACGAGAGGCCGAGATGGCGCGCCTGCTCTCGGGTCTGGCCGATTCCGAGAGCGGGCTCGCGCACGCGCGCGAACTGCTCGAGATCGCCTCGGAGCGCGCGGCCTGAGCGGGCCGCCGTGGAGCGGGAACGACGGAGCCGGAGCGGCTTCGAACGAACGAAGGGGGAACGCGTGGGGCAGTCGGGGTCGACGGGTCAGGAACGTGGGTTAGAATATAAGCCCGTGGTGGATGAACGCGGAACAGCGCAGAGCGCAGACAACAACGACACGACCAAGCACATCTTCGTGACCGGTGGTGTCGTTTCTTCATTGGGCAAGGGACTCACCGCCGCGAGCCTGGGCAATCTGCTGACGGCCCGGGGGCTCCGAGTGGTCATGCAGAAGCTCGACCCGTATCTCAACGTCGATCCCGGAACGATGAACCCGTTCCAGCACGGCGAGGTCTTCGTGACCGACGACGGCGCCGAGACCGACCTCGACATCGGGCACTACGAGCGATTCCTCGACATCGATCTGAGCCAGGCGGCGAACGTCACCACCGGTCAGATCTACTCGACGGTCATCGCGAAGGAGCGCCGCGGCGAGTACCTCGGCGACACGGTCCAGGTGATCCCGCACATCACCGACGAGATCAAGCGGCGCATGCGCCTGCAGGCGACCGAGACCCCGAAGCCCGACGTGATCATCACCGAGATCGGCGGCACGGTCGGCGACATCGAGTCGCAGCCGTTCATCGAGTCGGCCCGCCAGGTGCGTCACGAGCTCGGGCGCAAGAACGTGTTCTTCGTGCACGTCTCGCTGGTGCCCTTCATGGGCGCCTCGGGCGAGCAGAAGACGAAGCCGACGCAGCACTCGGTCGCCGCGCTCCGTTCGATCGGCATCCAGCCCGATGCGCTCGTGCTGCGCAGCGACCGTCCGGTCACCGAGGCGAACAAGCGCAAGATCGCGCTCATGTGCGACGTCGACGAGGGCGCAGTCGTGAACGCGGTCGACGTGCCGTCGATCTACGAGATCCCGACGATGCTGCACGAGCAGGGCCTCGACGCCTACATCATCGACGCCCTCGGCCTCGACGAGAAGTCGAACGCGGTCGACTGGTCGGGGTGGAGCGATCTCCTGCGAGTCGTGCACGACCCGAAGCACGAGGTCACGATCGGCCTCGTCGGCAAGTACATCGACCTGCCCGACGCGTACCTTTCGGTCACCGAGGCGCTGCGCGCCGGCGGCTTCGCGAACGACGCGAAGGTCAAGATCGAATGGATCCCGTCCGACGAGTGCAAGACGCCCGAAGGGGCGCAGAAGCACCTCGCCCACCTCGACGGCATCTGCGTGCCGGGAGGCTTCGGCGTGCGCGGCATCGAGGGCAAGCTCGGCGCGCTCCACTTCGCGCGCGAGAACGGCCTGCCGGTGCTCGGCCTCTGCCTCGGCCTCCAGTGCATGGTCATCGAGTACTCGCGCAACATGGCCGGACTGCCCGGCGCCTCGTCGAGCGAGTTCGACCCCGACACCCAGTTCCCCGTCATCGCGACGATGGAGGAGCAGGTCGAGATCATCGCCGGCGGCGACCTCGGCGGCACCATGCGCCTCGGGCTCTACCCGGCGACCCTCGGGGAGGGCACCATCGCCGCCGAGCTCTACGGCTCGACCGACGTCAGCGAGCGCCACCGTCACCGCTACGAGGTGAACAACGCGTACCGCGACCGCATCGCCGAGGCCGGGCTCGTGTTCTCGGGCCTCTCGCCCGACCGCAACCTCGTCGAGTTCGTCGAGCTGCCGCGCGACGTGCACCCCTTCTACGTGGGCACCCAGGCGCACCCCGAGCTGCGCAGCCGTCCGAACGACGCGCACCCGCTCTTCCGCGGCCTCGTGGGCGCCGCCATCGAGCGCCAGCAGGCGAGCCGGCTGTTCGACGTCAACAATGGCTGATTCCCCTGACACGGTCGTCGGCGAGCAGGGCGAGCTGCTGGCCGACGACCGCGTCGCCCTCCCGATCGTCTCGAGCGAGCGGGTGTTCGAAGGCCGGGTGTGGAACATCCGGCGCGAGAGCTTCGAGCTCGCCGGCGAGGAGATCGTCCGGGAGTTCATGGACCACACCGGCGCCGTCGGCGTGCTCGCCATCGACGAGCGCGATCGGGTGCTGCTGATCAAGCAGTACCGCCATCCCATCCGCATGCGCGACTGGGAGATCCCCGCCGGACTGCTCGACGTCGAGGGGGAGTCCCCGCTCGTCGGCGCGCAGCGCGAGCTGGCCGAAGAGGCCGACCTCGTGGCATCCGAGTGGGCGGTGCTCGCCGACTTCGCCCCGTCGCCCGGCGGCAGCGACGAGGTGATCCGCGTGTACCTCGCCCGCGGCCTGCAGGCCGCGCCCGAGGTGTTCGCACGCGAGGCCGAGGAGGCCGAGCTGGAGGTGCGCTGGGTGCCGCTCGACGACTGCGTCGATGCCGTGCTCGCCCGGCGCATCCACAACGGTCCCCTCTCGATCGCCGTGCTCGCGGCCCACGCGGCACGTGCCCGCGGATGGCGGGGGCTCGGCGAACCCGAGGCGCCGTGGCCGAGCCGCACCGCCCCGGTGCGGGGCGCGACGGGGTCATGACGACGGCCGCGCTCGTCGACGGGTACCTGCGGCACCTGACCGTCGAGCGCGGACTCGCGCGGAACACGACCGCCTCGTACCGCCGCGACCTCGCGATCTACGCCGACTGGCTCGAGGCCCGCGGCGCAGAGCCGGCCCGGGTGAGCGAGGGAGACCTCGCCGACTTCGTCCGCTTCCTCGGCGCCGAGCGCGAGCCCGTGCTCGCGACGTCGTCGATCGCCCGGGTGCTCTCGGCGGTTCGCGGACTCCACCGTTTCCTCGCCGAGGAGGGCGAGGTGTCGGCCGACGTGTCGAAGGAGCTCCGGCCGCCGAAGCTGCCGACGCGGCTGCCGAAGGCGATCCCCGTCGAGGACGTCGAGGCGCTGATCGCCGCCGCCGGCGGGGAGGAGCCCGCCGAGCTGCGCGACCAGGCGCTCCTCGAGCTGCTCTACGCGACGGGCGCCCGCGTCTCGGAGGCGGTGTCGCTGAACGTCGACGACCTCATCGACGACGAGGTCGTACGACTGTTCGGCAAGGGCGGCAAGCAGCGCGTCGTCCCGCTCGGCAGCTACGCCCGGCGCGCGGTCGACGCGTACCTCGTGCGCGCGAGGCCGCTCTTCTCCGCGCGCGGGCAGGCGACGCCGGCGCTCTTCCTCGGCGTCCGAGGCCGTCGCATGTCGAGGCAGGCGGCGTGGGACGCGATCACCGCGGCCGCCGAGAAGGCCGGCCTCGAGGCATCCGTCTCGCCGCACACGCTGCGCCACTCGTTCGCGACCCACCTCCTCGAGGGGGGCGCCGACGTCCGCGTCGTGCAGGAGCTCCTGGGGCACTCCTCGGTCGCGACGACGCAGATCTACACGCTCGTCACAGCCGATACACTCCGGGAGATGTACACGGCAGCACACCCGCGTGCTCGCTAGAATCGACCAAGCCCGAATCGACCAGGCACCGCGCCGCCCCAGGAGAGAAGACGACACGTGACGCAGCACCAGCAGGACTCGGCGGTCGGAACCACCTCGCCCGGGCCCGAGCTCGGTCCGACCGGTCGACCTCATCGCGAGTTCCCCGATCCTGCGCCGCTCGCCTCGCACGGCCCCGCGCGCATCGTGGCGCTCTGCAACCAGAAGGGCGGCGTCGGCAAGACCACGACCACGATCAACCTCGGCGCGACGCTCGCCGAGTACGGTCGCCGCGTGCTCGCCATCGACTTCGACCCCCAGGGTGCGCTCTCGGCCGGCCTCGGCGTGCAGACGCACGACGTGCCGACGATCTACGACCTCCTGCTCTCGCGCCAGTTCGAGCCGAAGGACGCGATCCAGCGCACGAGCGTCGACGGGCTCGACGTCATCCCCGCGAACATCGACCTCTCGGCGGCCGAGGTGCACCTCGTCACCGAGGTCGCCCGCGAGCAGATCCTGGCGAGCGTGCTCCGCCGCGTCTCGGCCGACTACGACGTCATCCTCATCGACTGCCAGCCCTCGCTCGGCCTGCTCACCGTCAACGCGCTGACGGCGAGCCACGGGGTCATCATCCCGCTCGAGTGCGAGTTCTTCGCGCTGCGCGGCGTGGCGCTGCTCATCGAGACCATCGACAAGGTGCGCGATCGCCTCAACCCCGCGATCGAGCTCGACGGCATCCTCGCCACGATGTACGACGCACGCACGCTGCACTCGCGCGAGGTGCTCGAGCGCGTCGTCGACGCGTTCGGCGACAAGGTGCTCGAGACGGTGATCACACGCACGGTGAAGTTCCCCGACGCGACGGTCGCCGCGACGCCCATCACCGAGTTCGCTCCCGAGCACCAGGCGTCGAAGGCGTACCGGCAGCTCGCCAGGGAGCTGGTGTTCCGTGGCGCGGTCGCCTGAGGCGTCGGCCTCAGCGCACGAGCCGGTGACGGATGCCCCGGAGGGCGGCTCGGAGCCTGGGTTCCGCGTCGCGCTCACCAACTTCGAGGGTCCGTTCGACCTGTTGCTCTCGCTCATCGCGAAGCACGAGCTCGACATCACCGAGGTGTCGCTGTCGAAGGTCACCGACGAGTTCATCTCGTACCTGAAGGGGCTCGACTCCGAGGAGGAGCTCGATCGCGCGAGCGAGTTCCTCGTGGTCGCGGCGACGCTGCTCGACCTCAAGGTCGCGGGGCTCCTGCCGCAGGGAGAGCTCGTGGACGCCGAGGACGTCGCGCTGCTCGAGGCGCGCGACCTGCTCTTCGCCCGCCTGCTGCAGTACCGCGCCTTCAAGGAGGCCGCCCGCTGGTTCAGCGGAAACCTCGAGGCCGAGTCGTCGCGGCACGCCCGCACGGTGCGCCTCGAGGAGCAGTTCCGCCAGCGCGCGCCCGAGCTCGTGTGGTCGCTCTCCGCCGAGGACTTCGCGGCGCTCGCGACGCTCGCCCTGACGCCGCGCGAGATCCCCGTCGTGGGACTCGACCACCTGCACGCGCCGCTCGTGTCGATCCGCGAGCAGGCCGCGCACGTCGTCGCCATCCTGCGCCGGGGCGAGCCGGTGACCTTCCGACAGCTGATCGCCGGAGTCGGGCGGCCGGGCGTCGTGGTCGCCCGCTTCCTCGCGGTGCTCGAACTGTACCGGCACGCCGCGATCGGCTTCGACCAGCTCGAACCGCTCGGCGAGCTGACCCTGCACTGGGCCGCCGAGAGCTGGTCCGACGCGAACCTCGAGAGCCTGGGGGCCGACTATGACGAATGACGCCGACACCGTGGAGGCGTTCGAGCCGCTCGACGAGACCGTCGACGGCGTCGAGGCCGGCCACCCGGCCGATGCCGTGGCGGACGCCGGCGGCACCGACGACGGGGAGCGGCAGCCGGGCGCCGACGACGACGCCGGCGGCCCCGAGCTCTCGGTCGCGACTCCGCTCGACGTGCCGGGCCAGCCCCGCCTCGACCTCGACCGGGCGATCGAGGCGATCCTCTTCATCGCCGACGAGCCCCAGAGCGTCGTGCACCTCGCGGCGGCGGTCGCCCGCCCGGTCGCCGAGGTGCGGGCGTCGATCGCCCGCCTGCGCGCCGACTACGACGGGGAGGCCGTCTCGGGGGAGCCGCGCACCGATGTTCCCGCCGACGAGGGTGCGGCACGCAGCATCCGTCGCGGGTTCGAGCTTCGCGAGGTGGGCGGCGGCTGGCGCTTCTACGTGCGCGCCGACTACGACGCCCTGGTCACTTCGTTCGTCGTGACGCAGTCGTCGACGAGGCTCTCGCAGGCCGCCCTCGAGACGCTGTCGGTGATCGCGTACAAGCAGCCGATCTCGCGTTCGCAGGTCGCGTCGATCCGCGCGGTGAACGTCGACTCCGTCGTCCGCACGCTGCTCGGCCGCGGGCTCGTCACCGAGGTGTCGAGCGACCCCGAGACCGGCGCCATCCTCTACGGGACCACCGAGCTGCTGCTCACGAACCTCGGCATCAACTCGCTCGACGAACTGCCGCCGATCTCGCCGTTGCTCGACGACGGCCAGGAGGGATTCGACCTTGACCGATGAACGAGGCGCCGTGAACGACGGCGCGGATGCCACGCGGCAGCGCCTGCAGAAGGTGCTCGCCGCAGCCGGCGTGGCCTCCCGCCGCGTCGTCGAGGAGTACATCGTGCAGGGCCGCATCGAGGTCAACGGCGAGGTCGTCACCGAGCTCGGCACGCGCGTCGACCCCGCGACGGACCTCGTCTCGGTCGACGGGGTCGCCGTGCAGCTCGACACGGCGAAGCGCTACTACATGCTGAACAAGCCGACCGGGGTGGTCTCGTCGATGCGCGACGAGCAGGGCCGGCCCGACCTGCGGCGCTTCACCGACGAGCTCGACGAGCGCGTCTACAACGTCGGGCGGCTCGACGCCGAGACGAGCGGGCTGCTCGTACTGACCAATGACGGCGAGCTCGCGCACGTGCTCGCGCACCCGTCGTTCGGCGTCGAGAAGACCTACATCGCCAAGGTGCGCGGGCGGGTGACGCCGCAGACCCTCCAGCAGTTGAAGAACGGCATCGTGCTCGACGACGGCCCGATCAAGGCCGACCGGGCCCGTCTGCTGCAGGCGCAGGGCGATTCGCGGCACTCGATGGTCGAGCTCACGCTGCACTCGGGCAAGAACCGCATCGTGCGCCGCATGCTGCAGGCCGTCGGGCACCCCGTCGTCGAACTCGTCCGCCGTCAGTTCGGCCCGCTGCACCTCGGTACACTGAGGGCCGGCCAGCTGCGCGAGCTGACCAAGACCGAGCGAGGCCAGCTGCTCACCATCGCCCGCGATGCGAAGGCCCCCCGCGGCGAGTCACGAGCCGACGAGGAGAACTGAGATGGTCGAGTCACGACTCACCGGTCCCGTGCGCGTCGTCGGCGCGGGCCTGCTCGGCACGAGCGTCGCGCTCGGGCTCCGGGCGCGCGGCATCGACGTGATCCTCGCCGACGCCTCGCCGACGCACGTGGCGCTCGCCGTCGACCTGGGCGCCGGTCGCCCGGCCGAGCCGGGCGACGCACCCCAGCTCGTCGTCGTGGCCGTGCCGCCCGACGTGACCGCGCGGGTCGTCGCCGACGAGCTCGCCGCCTTCCCCGACGCGATCGTGACGGACGTCGCGAGCGTGAAGGCCGGGATCCTCGCAGAGCTCGAGGCCGCCGGCGCCGACGTCGGCCGCTACATCGGCTCGCACCCGCTCGCCGGGCGCGAGCGCGGCGGCCCGTTGGCCGCGCGCGCCGACCTCTTCGTCGGCCGGCCGTGGGTGGTCGCCGCGCACGACGCGATCAGCTACCAGCGGGCGGGCGCCATCGACGACCTCATCCTCGACCTCGGCGCCACCCTCGTCGAAATGACCCCCGACGAGCACGACCGCGGCGTGGCGCTGATCTCGCACGTGCCCCAGGTCGTGTCGAGCGTGATGGCGCGCCGGTTCATCGACGCCCCGAACGCCGCGCTCGGCCTCGCCGGCCAGGGCGTGCGGGACGTCACCCGGATCGCGGCGAGCGACCCCGACCTCTGGGTGCAGATCCTCGGCGCGAACGCGGCGCCCGTGCGCGACATCCTCGTCGCCGTGCGCGACGATCTCGACCGCTTCATCGACGCGCTCGGCGACCCCGTCGCGCCGGGTGCCCGGCGCCGCGTCGCGGAGGAGCTCACGGGCGGCAACACCGGCGTCGCCCGGCTCCCCGGCAAGCACGGCACCGACAAGCGCTTCACGACGGTGATCGTGATGGTCGACGACCGGCCCGGACAACTCGCCCGGCTGCTCGCCGAGATCGGCGAGATCGGCGTCAACCTCGAAGACCTCCGGCTCGAGCACTCGCCCGGCCGCCAGGTCGGCCTCGCCGAGGTGCAGGTGGTGCCCGAAGCCGCCGAACGACTGACCAACGAGCTGGCCGAACGCGGCTGGCGCATCGCCGGCTGAGTCGGCACAGACGCACAACACCCTGGAGGCAATCCGTGCAGTTCCCCTTCGTCGTGGCCGTCGACGGCCCAGCAGGCAGCGGCAAGTCGAGCGTGTCGAAGGCCGTCGCCCGGCGCCTCGGCTACGGGTTCCTCGACACGGGCGCCGCCTATCGCGCCCTCGCGTGGCACGCCGAGGCCGCGGGAGTCGACCCCGAGGACGCGGCCTCCGTCGTCTCGTGCCTCGCGAGCTTCGACTACCGCATCGGCACCGATCCCTCGGGATATCGGGTGCACGTCGGCGCGACCGACGTCACCGACGCCATCCGCGACCCGCAGATCTCGTCCGTCGTGAGCCTCGTGGCCCGCGTGCCCGAGGTGCGCACCCACCTCATCGAGCTGTTCCGCTCGATCATCGCCGCTGAGGCCCGCCCCGGAATCGTCGTCGAGGGTCGCGACATCACGACGGTCGTCGCTCCCGACGCACCGGTCCGCCTCCTGCTCACCGCCTCCGAAGAGGTGCGGATGTCGCGGCGGGCCGCTGAGCTGACCGGCCACGACGCAGGCAAGACCGGCGAGCAGCTGCGCGCACGCGATCGCGCCGACTCGAAGGTCGTGGACTTCACGAACGCCGCCGAGGGCGTCACCGTGGTGGACTCGACCGAGCTCGACTTCGAGCAGACGGTCGACGCGGTGATCGCGGTCGTCGAGGCGGGCGCCGCCGCCTGACCGCGATGCGGCGGCCCCGGGCGGGAGCCGCAGCATCCGATCTTCACAGCATTCATACGGCAGACTGGGAGTCGCGCGCATTCGCGCCCACGACGTTCTGCAGGAGACAATTCATGACCGATCAGCGCGACGAGTACGACGACGTCGCCGACGACCTGGCCGAGCGACTCTCGGTCGTCGACGACGACCTCGCCGAGCAGCGGGCCGCAGCGCTCCGCTCCGGCCTCAGCGACTACGAGCTCGACGAAGACGACCTCGAGGTCCTCGAGATCTCCGAGGGCGGCGAGGAGGGCATCCGCTACCTCCCCGCGCTGCCGGTGATCGCGATCGTCGGCCGGCCGAACGTCGGCAAGTCGGCGCTCGTGAACCGCATCCTCGGCCGCCGCGAGGCCGTCGTCGAAGACACACCCGGCGTGACGCGCGACCGCGTCTCGTACAAGGGCGAGTGGCTCGACCGTCGCTTCACGCTCGTCGACACCGGCGGCTGGGAGCCCGACGCGAAGGGCATCGACGCCTCGGTGGCCGCGCAGGCCGAGGTCGCGATCGACCTCAGCGACGTCGTGCTGTTCGTCGTCGACGCGATGGTCGGCGCCACCTCGACCGACGAGCACGTGGTCCGTCTGCTCCGCAAGACGAAGAAGCCGGTGTTCCTCGTCGCCAACAAGGTCGACGACGCCCGCCAGGAGGCCGAGGCGACCGCGCTCTGGAACCTCGGCCTCGGCGAGCCGTACCCGGTCTCGGCGCTGCACGGCCGCGGCGTCGCCGACATGCTCGAGGCGGTCTTCGAGGTGCTGCCGCAGGTCTCGGCCGTCGCGAAGGAGGAGTTCGGCGGGCCCCGCCGCGTCGCGATCCTCGGCCGCCCGAACGTCGGCAAGAGCTCGCTGCTCAACAAGGCCGCGGGCGAAGAGCGCGTCGTCGTGAACGAGCTCGCGGGCACCACCCGCGACCCCGTCGACGAGCAGATCGAGCTCGGCGGCAAGATCTGGCGCTTCGTCGACACCGCAGGCATCCGCCGACGCGTGCACCTGCAGCAGGGCGCCGACTTCTACGCGTCGCTGCGCACCCAGGCGGCGCTCGAGAAGGCCGAGGTCGCGGTCGTGCTGCTGGATGTCTCGCAGCCGATCTCCGAGCAGGACGTGCGCATCATCGACCTCGTGCTCGAGTCGGGTCGCGCGCTCGTGCTCGCGTACAACAAGTGGGATCTCCTCGACGACGACCGTCGCCGCTACCTCGAGCGCGAGATCGAGCAGGACCTGCACCACGTCGCCTGGGCGCCTCGCGTGAACATCTCGGCGCGCACCGGCCGTCACCTCGAGAAGCTCGTGCCCGCCCTCGAGACGGCGCTCGAGTCGTGGGACACCCGCATTCCCACGGGCAAGTTCAACGCGTTCCTCACCGAGCTCACCCAGGAGCACCCGCACCCGGTCCGCGGCGGCAAGCAGCCCCGCATCCTGTTCGGCACGCAGGCGGCGAGCCGCCCGCCGACATTCGTGCTCTTCACGACCGGGTTCCTCGACCCGGGGTACCGCCGCTTCATCCAGCGGCGACTGCGCGAGATCTACGGCTTCGAGGGTTCGCCGATCGTCGTGAACATGCGCGTGCGCGAGAAGCGCCAGCGCTGACCGACCGAGCGGGCGGGCGAGTGATCGCCCGCCCGCGCTCGTCTCCGCGGTCTCGACCGAGGAGCTCGCAGTCGGGACGAAGCTCCCAGCTGAACGGAGTCGGTGTGGAGATCACGATCCGGGTGAAGCCCGGCAGCCGCAAGGGACCGCTCGTCGAGGCGACGCCCGACGATCCCGCCGCGTCGCTCACGGTGTTCGTCCGTGAACGCGCGGTCGACGGCGCCGCGAACGCGGGCGTGGTCGCCGCGGTCGCGGCGCATTTCGGCGTGGCCCGTCGCGACGTCGAGATCGTGCGCGGCACGACGTCGCGGGTGAAGCGCGTGCGAGTGGACGGCGTCGACCGCGAGGCCACGTGGAATCGCGGCGCCCGGGGTGATGTCGACTTCAGACGTCGCGGATGATCGCCTGGCGCTGCGCCTCGTGCTCGGCCGGGGTGATGAGCCCGCGATCGCGAAGCGAGTCGAGTTCGCGCAGGCGCGTCTCGACCGTGCGCGGTGCCGCCGGCGCGGCGGTTGCGTACCCGACTGCCGACGTCGGGTCGTGCGGGGCCTGCGGCGCGGAGGGCGGCGCCGTGCGCCGCGTGACGAGCACGATCGGCACGACGATCGCGGCGATGATGAGGGCGAACACCAGCAGCACGCCGATGACCATCAGGAAGTGCCAACCGCCGAAGCTGGAGTACATGAGGCGAGTGTAGCCCCGTCAGTCGACGAGGCGCCGTTGCATGATCGCGCGGTCGGCGTTGGGGCGTGCGACCTCGCTGAACCCTGCGCCGACGAACATCGACACCGTGCCGTGGAAGAGATCGGCGGCGGGGATCTTCGGATGCGCCGTCGGGTCGATGGCGTAGCCCTCGACGAGTCGGGCGCCGTTCGCCCGCGCGAACTCGACGGCCGCCTCGGCGAGTGCCTTGCCGACGCCGCGCTTGCGGTACGCACGCGGCACGACGAAGCAGGACACCGCCCAGACGCCCGGGTCGGAGAGGTCGGGGTTCGGCGTCGAGCCGGTCACGAGTCGGCTCTGCTGCAGGCGGGTGAGGTTTGCGCGTGGTTCGACAGCGCACCAGCCCACCGGCACGTCGCCGTCATAGGCGAGCAGGCCCGGACCGGACTCGGGGGCGTCGATCTGCTCGTGCAGCCGGTCGCGCAGCGCCTCGTCGCCGATGCCGCGCCAGTCTCTGCCCGGGATCTTGTACCACTGGCACCAGCAGTGGGCGGGGTCGCCCTTCGTGCCGAAGACCGCCTCGACGTCGGCGAACGGCGCGTCGGCTGCGGAGACGACGCGCAGGGGAGCAGGTTCGAGATCGTCGGTGAGCTCGCTGATCATGGGGCAACCGTATCGCCGGCCACCGACATCGGAGCGACCGCGGGCGTGCGTCGCCCGGAGATCCGGGGATGGGGGCGGTGGATCATGAACCAAGGTAACAATGAAGTATCATCATGATATGGACGTGACCGTGCTCGACCGCCTGCTCCAGATCGGCGAACTCTTCCAGCGCGACATGGCGCGCGCCTTCGCCGGCACCGGCTTCACTCCGGCCCGGCTCCGCGTGCTCTGGGTGCTCCAGCACGACGGGTCGATGACGCAGCAGGCGCTCGCGGCCGAACTCGACGTGACCCCCCGCAACGTCAGCGGGCTCGTCGACGCGCTCGAGACCTCGGGCCATGTGCGCCGAGCGCCGCATCCGAGTGACCGGCGCGCGGTGCTCGTCGAGCTCACGCCGCGCACCGCGCGCATCATGTCGCGGATGCAGCGCGAGCACGCCGAGCTCTCGGCGACCCTGCTCGACGCCGTCGCCCCCGCCGACCGCGCCGCGGTCGAGCGCGGCATCGGGGCGATCGCCGACCGGCTCGCCGTGCTCGTCGAGGACGCCGACGCATGAGCACGACGACGCGGGCCCCGGCCGAGGCATCCGTCTGGGTGCGCCTCGGCCGCGTCGCGAAGCGAGCGCTCGCGATGGAGCTCGCGGTCTACGCGAGCATCGGGCGGTTCGTCGCGCGCAGGCCCGCGGTCCCTCGCGGCGCCGTCGGTTTCGGCTACCACCGTCCGGTGCTCACGATCCTCGTGATCTTCATCGTGCTGTCGGCCGTCGAGATCCCGATCTTCGACCTCATCGTGCACCGTTGGCCCGCGGTGCGCATCACCCTGCTCGTGCTCGGCATCTGGGGGCTCACCTGGATGCTCGGCCTCCTCTGCGCCTACCTGATGCGCCCGCACACCGTCGGCCCCGACGGCATCCGCGTGCGCGCCGGCCTCGAGACCGACCTCGCGCTCAGTTGGGACGACATCGCCTCCGTCGCGCGGCGCCCGCGGGTCGACGAGCCGAAGTCGCCGAAGATCGTCGAACAGGATGCCTCGCGCACGCTGTTCGTGCGCCTCAACAACGAGACGAACATCGAGATCGAACTCGAGGGTCCGACCCCGGTTCGCCTGCCCGGTCACGCCGCCGCCGGGGGAGTCCAGGAGGTCACCGCGGTGCGGATCTGGGTCGACGATCCTGCGGCCTTCATGGACGAGGTTCGGCGTCATCTCGCCCCGGTGCGCGAGTAGCGGAGTGTTTCGGGGGCCCGACGAGGCCGTGTGTGCAAAAGCACCCCTCCGGATACCGCTATGATGGTCAAGTTGCCTCGGAGAGACACCGGAGCATCGGGCTGTGGCGCAGCTTGGTAGCGCACTTGACTGGGGGTCAAGGGGTCGCAGGTTCAAATCCTGTCAGCCCGACCAGAAGAAAGCCCCGGTAGATCGCGAGATCTGCCGGGGCTTTCGTCGTGTCTCGGGGGCGAGCCGGGGTTACGCGACGCCGGTCAGCGCCTCGAGCGCGGCCAGCCGCGAACCCCGGTCGCCCGAGAGTTCGACCACCCTGAGATGCTCGGCGACGACGTCGGGATCGTCGACGAGTTCGAGCAGCCACTGGTTCATGGCCTCGCGGAGTTCGAGGTCCTCGTCGCCCCCGACGTGGATGGGGTCGTCGGCGGCGAGCGGCAGGACCACCAGCAGGTCGACCGTGCCGAGGGCGTCGAGCGTCGTCGCTGTGGCCCGAGCGATGAGCTCGTCGGGAACGGTGCCGCCGCTCAGCTCGTCGAGCGCGTTGAGATAGGCGAGGAAGTCGATGGGGCCGCGCTCGGCGATGAACCGGTCGCCGTGATCGTCGCCGTGGAGGCGGCCGGCCGCGATGCGCAGCTGGGCGGCGAACATGGATGCACTCGGGGCATCCCAGCCCTCGTCGATGAGCTCGAACGGGTCGGGCAGCACCGCGAACTCGGGATGTGCGAGCACGAAGTCGGAGATCAGGGTGCTCTTGCCGCTCGCGTGGGTTCCCGACACGACGATGCGCATGCTGCGAGTGTAGCCAGGACCGAACACGGCGCCCACGATCCGATGGCCGTCATCGGAGCCTCTGAGATACTGCCGAGGTGAGGGGAATCGACGGACGTGCGCTCGGCACGTGGAGTCTGCGCCTCGATGCGATCTACTGCGTCCTCCTCGGGACCGCCGTCGTGCTCAGCGCCGGTCCTCTCGCAGAGCTCGTCAGGATCCCGGGGGTCCTGATCTCCACCGCAGGGCTCGTGATCGTGCTGTGGGCGGGTGTGGTGATCTGGTTGCTCGCGAAGCTCCGCATCCGGACCGCCCTGCGGATGGTGATGGGTGTGAACGTGCTCGCTGCGCTGCTGGTCGCCCTCTGCGCGGTCGCGGCCGCGACCCTGCTCGCCGTGGTCGGGGTGCTCGCGGTCGCCGTCGACGTCGCGGCTTTCGCCGTCAGCCAGGCGCTCGCGCTGCGAACGCTTCCGGGCCCCCAGGGCGCCTGACTGAGATCCTGGTGGGGCGGGCCGCCGATAGGCTGTCCTGGTGGAACCCGGTCTGATCTTCGCCCTCGCGTGGGCCGTGCTCGCGCTCGTCGGAGGTGCCGTGCTCGTCGTGCGCCGCCGCTGGCTCGCCGATGCCATCACGGCGGAGCGCCGGGCGGGTGCGGGGCGGGCCGGAGCACGCGGTGCGAGTCCGACGACGTTCCTCGCGGTCGGCCTGGTCTTCGTCGCGATGGGGATGTTCATCATCGGCTGGTGGGTGTCGACCGCGTTCTGATCGAGGGCGGCCGGTGTCGATCGCGGCGGTCGCGGCATCGCGCAGCGGCGGAACCCGGGTGTTCCCGGAGACGACCAGGGCGGATACCATCGCTCATCGGCAATCCCCACCGATGCACGCTTCTCCCCACCCGACGGCCCCGGCCGGCAAGGAGCATCCCACCCATGAACATCGACGGCAAGGTCTTCGTCGTCACCGGCGCCGGCAACGGCATCGCCCGTGAAGTCACCCTCCAGCTGCTCGCGCGCGGCGCCTCGGTCGCCGGAGTCGACCTCAGCGATTCCGGTCTCGCCGAGACCGCGCGCCTCGCCGACGTCGGCGGCCGCTTCTCGCAGCACCTCGTGAACATCACCGACCGTGACGCGGTCGCCGCGCTGCCCGCCGCCGTCGAAGCGGCCCACGGCCAGGTCGACGGCATCCTGAACATCGCCGGCGTCATCCAGAAGTTCGTGAAGGTGAACGAGCTGCCGTTCTCCGAGATCGACAAGGTCATGGCCGTCAACTTCGGGGGCGTCATGAACATGTGCAAGGCGTTCCTGCCGGTGCTGCTCACGCGCCCCGAGGCCGCGATCCTGAACGTCGCGAGCATGGGCGCGTACGCGCCGGTCCCGGGACAGGCGGTCTACGGAGCGTCCAAGGCCGCGGTGAAGCTCGTCACCGAGGCGCTCTACGCCGAGCTCCTCGACACGAACGTGCAGGTAAGCGTCGTCTTCCCCGGGGCGATCGGCACCGACATCGCGGCGAACTCGGGCGTCACGCTCGCGGGCGGCGAGACGAAGGAGTCGGCAGCCGAGGCCTCCTCGTACAAGATGACGAGCCCCGACGTCGCGGGCAGGGTGATCGTCGACGCGCTCGCGAAGGGCAGGTTCCGGGCAACGATCGGTTCGGATGCCGCGGCGATGGACCGGATCTCGCGGATCAACCCGAAGTACGCGACGACGCTCATCGCGAAGCAGATGGGCAGCCTCCTCGGCTGAGTCGTCGGTGGCCGGGCGGCGGCGTGGTGAGCCGCCGCTCGACCCCGGCCGCGCGCCTTCCGACGAGAGTCGTCGAGACGGTAGATTCCCTCCCACGGAGCGCGGCGAGGTCAGCTGCCGCTGCCGTCGCGAATGAGCACCCCGTCGAGGAATCGCCGGAGCACCGCCGACACCGCGTCCGGCGCGTCGAGCGTGACGACGTGGCCGGCGCCCTCGATGACGACCTCGTCGACCCCCTCGGCGGCGGCCCAGCGGGGCATCGCCGTCGCGATGTTGCCGGTGCGATCGGCGGCGCCGCGGACCAGGAGCAGCGGGACCGGCACGCGATACCCCGAGTCGGGCTCGACGAACTCGGTCGTCGCCCGCCACACCGCGATGAACTCGGCCTTCGACTGCACCGCGAACACACGTGCGAGCTCGGTGCGCGCGGACGGCGTGACGGCGGAGGCATCCGCCATCATGCGTGGAAGCGAGCGCGCAGGGACGAGGCGCAGCACCGGAGCGGCGGACCGCAGTGCGAACCGTTCGAGGCCCGTGATCGGGCCGGCGTTCCAGGTCGAATCGAGCACCGCGATCGCCGCCCAGCGATCGGGGTCCCGTCGCACGAGTCGTTGCGCGAGGTTGCCGCCGAGCGAGTGCCCGACCAGTACGGGCCGGTGCAGGCCGAGGTGCGCGACGAGCGCCTCGATGTCGCTCGTGAGCAGGTCCGCGGTGAGCGGCGCCGTGTTCGGCCGCGAGGCGCCGTGCCCGCGCAGGTCGACGAGCACCACGCGGTACCCCGCCCCGACGAGGGCATCGCGTTGCGCCGCGAACATCGTGCGATCGACCCCGGCGCCGTGCAGGAAGACGATCGGATGGCCGTCGCCGCCGCTGTCGGCGTAACGCAGGGAGACTCCGGGCAGGGGCAGTCGCGCGTCGAGCTTCGGCATCCTCCGAATCTAGGGCGAACGGCCGGTGGATGCCTCGGGCCGCGCCCGACGGCGGACGACCGCACCGGCTCGGGACATGCGAAAGGCGGGAGGACCTCCCGCCGTGTCCATGATATCGCGGGGTGGGGGGCTTGCGGCAAGGGCCCCCGGGAGGCGCATGATTGACGCTTCCGTCGACCTGGAGCTGATCGTTTGACCTCACCGCGCACCACTGCCTTCGCCCTGCCCGAACGACTCGCCGCGAAGGCGGCGCCCGAGCTGATCGCCGCCGACGAGCGGCACTTCGCCGCCATCGCCACGAGCCTCGAACGGCAGATCGCCGAACTCACGGTCCGGCTCGACGAACAGCGCAGGGCGCGCGGCGGCGGCGGACAGGCCGCGCTCGAGCGGGACCTCGAGATCCACCGCGTCACCGCCCGGCTGCGGTTGCTGCGCCGATTCGGCCTCGACCTCTGCCTCGGCCGGATGGTCGCCGCGCCCGGGGGCGACGGCGAGGATCGCCCGGTCGAACCGGTGTACATCGGCCGGCTCGGGCTGAGCGACGAGGAGGGCGAACCGCTGCTCGTCGACTGGCGCGCCCCCGCGGCGGAACCCTTCTTCGGCGCCACCCACGCCGACCCGATGGGGATCGCCAGCCGGCGCCGCTACCGCTGGACGCGCGGCCGCATCACCGACTACTGGGACGAGGCGTTCACCGCCGACGCCGCGGGCGGCACCCTCGCGCTCGACGACCAGTCGGCGTTCATCGCGAGCCTCGGCTCGAGCCGCTCGCCCCGCATGCGCGACGTGCTCGGCACCATCCAGGCCGACCAGGACGCGATCATCCGGGCGAGCTCGCGCGGCCAGCTCGTCGTCGACGGCGGGCCGGGCACCGGCAAGACGGTCGTCGCCCTGCACCGCGCGGCGTACCTGCTGTACTCCGATCGCCGGCTCGACGTGCGGCGCGGGGGCGTGCTCTTCGTCGGGCCGAGCCACGCCTACATGGCCTACGTCGACGACGTGCTGCCGAGCCTCGGTGAAGAGGGCGTGCAGATGGCCACCCTGCGCGACCTCGTCGACGAAGGCGCCGAAGCCCGCTCCGAGACCGACCCCGCCGTCGCGCGGCTGAAGTCCTCCGGCGGACTCGTCGACGTCGTCGAGCGCGCCGTGGCGGCGTACGAGGTGCCGCCGCGCGCCGAACTCCTCCTCGAGACCTCCTCGGGCGAGCTCCGGCTGACCGCGGCCGACTGGGCCGAGGCCTTCGCCACGCCCGAGCCGGGCACGAGCCACAACGACGCCCGCGAAGAGGTGTGGGAGGCGCTCCTCGCGATCCTCCTCGACCAGTACGAGGACGACGAGGTGCCGACCGCGCTGCTCCGCCGCGCCCTCGAGCAGCACGAGGAGCTCGTCAGCACGTTCAACCGGGCCTGGCCGCTGCTCGACCCGGCCGGTGTCGTCGCCGACCTCTGGTCGGTGCCCGCCTACCTTCGGCGGTGCGCTCCGGCACTCGGGCCCGAGGAGGTCGACGCGCTCCAGCGCGCCGACGCCCGCGCCTGGACGACGGCCGACCTGCCGATGCTCGACGCCGCGCGTCGCCGCATCGGCGACCCGGGAGCGACCCGGCGCCGCCGCACGCGACGGCTGGCCGCTGCCAGGGAGCTGGAGCAGCGCGAGCGGGTCAGGGAGGAGCTCGTCGCGGCCGACGACTCCGAGATGGCGATCATGTCGATGCTCGGCGGACAGGACGTCCGCAACACCCTCGCCGAGGAGATCGCAGCGCCCCGCACCGATCCCGAAACTCTTGGCCGGCCCCTTCGCCCACGTGATCGTCGACGAGGCGCAGGAGCTCACCGACGCCGAGTGGCGGATGTTGCTCGCGCGCTGCCCGTCGCGCAGCTTCACGATCGTCGGCGACCGCGCCCAGGCGCGGCACGGCTTCGCCGAGTCGTGGCAGGAGCGGCTCGCCCGCATCGGACTGCCGGACGCCCGGATCGCCTCGCTCGGCATCAACTACCGCACGCCCGAGGAGGTCATGGCGGTCGCCGAACCGGTCATCCGTGCGGCGCTGCCCGATGCCAACGTGCCGACCTCGATCAGGAGCAGTGGCGTGCCGGTGCGCCGCGGCACGCGTGACGAGCTGTCGGCGATCATCGAGGGCTGGCTCGCCGAGCATGCCGAGGGCACCGCGTGCGTGATCGGCGACCCCGGGTTCACGGGCACCCCGCGCGTCCGCTCGCTCACGCCCGTGCTCTCGAAGGGGGCTCGAGTTCGACCTCGTCGTGCTCGTCGACCCCGAGCGGTTCGGCGGGGACGCCGACGCCGGGGCCGGGACGGCGCCCGACGGCATCGCGGCCGCGGTCGACCGCTACGTCGCGATGACCCGCGCGACGCGAGAGCTCGTCATCCTGGTCGATGAATGAAGCGGTGAACGGTCGACGCGGTGAACGATCCCGACGAGGCTGCCTGGGAACGCGCGGAACCTACCGGCGGGCCTCCAGTGCCGCCTCGACCCGGTCGAAGATCGCCGCGTCGCGTGCGACGATCGCCGCCTGCTCGACGCGCGTGTCGGCATCCATGATGGTCTCGATCGCGACGGCGATCGCATCGTCGAGCGGCCACCCGTACACGCCCGCGCTCACGAGCGGGAAGGCGATGGTGCGCACCCCGAGCTCGTCGGCGACCGCGAGCGAGCGCCGGTAGCACGAGACGAGGAGCGATCGATCGCGCTCGCCGGCGGCGTGGTTCGGCCCGACGGTGTGGATGACCCAGGTGGCGGGCAGCTCGCCCGACACCGTCCACCCGGCGTCGCCGGTCGCCAACCCGTACGGGAAGCGGGCGATGCAGTCGCTGAGGATCGCGGGGCCGCCCGCGCGGTGAATGGCGCCGTCGACCCCGCCCCCGCCGCGCATGGCGTTGTTCGCGGCGTTGACGATCGCATCGACGCGCTGCTCGGTCAGGTCGCCGTGGACGGCGATGACATCGGCCATGCACTCCAGTGTGACACCGTGGCAACCGTTCGGCGTGGAGGCCGCGGACCCGGGTCGGCCGCTGGAAGCCGGTATCCGGCATTCACTCGGCCGGGCCGCGTACCCTTGGAAGGTGACGAACTCGACCGATCAGACCGCCGCCGACGCGGTGCGCCGCACGAAACCCCGCCAGGTCCGCCCTGCGACCGAGGGCTGGGAGCAGAAGAAGGGCCCCGACGGCCGGCCCATGCTGCAGTTCGCCTCGCCGAAGCGCGGCAAGCCGCCCGTGCACCTCGCCGACATCGCCCCCGCCGACCGCAAGGCGCACGTGGCCGAGCTCGGGTTCCCCGGGTACCGCGCCGCCCAGCTCGCCACCCATTACTTCGTGCACCACACCAACGACGCCGACGAGATGAGCGACCTGCCGGCCTCCTCCCGCGACGGGCTCGTCGCGGCGGTGCTGCCGCCGCTGCTCACCGAGGTGCGGCGATTCACGACCGACAACGGCGACACGATCAAGTTCCTGTGGAAGCTGCACGACGGCGCGCTCGTCGAGTCGGTGCTCATGCGCTACCCCGGGCGCATCACGTTGTGCGTCTCGAGCCAGGCCGGCTGCGGCATGAACTGCCCGTTCTGCGCCACCGGTCAGGCCGGGCTCACGCGCAACATGTCGGCCGCCGAGATCGTCGAGCAGGTCGTCATGGCGAACGCCGCCCTCGGCCGCGGCGAGCTCGGCGGGCGGAAGAAGGGCGACCACACGCCCGACCGCGTCTCGAACATCGTGTTCATGGGCATGGGGGAGCCGCTCGCCAACTACGCGCGTCTGATGTCGGCGGTGCGCACGATGCTCGCCCCCGCACCCGACGGCCTCGGCATGTCGGCCCGCGGCATCACCGTCTCGACGGTCGGCCTCGTGCCCGCGATCAGGAAGCTCGCCGACGAGGACCTGCCGGTCACCTTCGCGCTCAGCCTGCACGCGCCCGATGACCAGCTGCGCGACGAGCTCATCCCCGTGAACTCGCGGTGGAAGGTCGACGAGGCCCTCGATGCGGCCCGCGCCTACTTCGACAAGACCGGTCGACGCGTGTCGATCGAGTACGCCCTGATCAAGGACATGAACGACCACGGCTGGCGTGCCGACCTGCTCGCGGAGAAGCTCAACGAGCGGGGCCACGGCTGGGTGCACGTGAACCCGATCCCGCTGAACCCGACGCCGGGCTCGATCTGGACGGCCTCCGAGAAGGACGTGCAGCAGGAGTTCGTGCGTCGCCTCGAGGCGGCGGGCATCCCCACGACGATCCGCGACACCCGCGGCAAGGAGATCGACGGCGCCTGCGGGCAGCTGGCCGCGGCCGACGGCTGACCGTCAGCCGGTGCGGTCGGCGATCGCCCGGCGCGTGGCCGCGGCGGCGTCGGCCGGGCTCATGCCGCTCGCGACCGCGAGGCCGATGAGGTAGGTCGTGAGCGGCCCGGCCGGACGGGTGACGCCGTGCGCCGCCTCGCGGGTGAGGTCGAGCAGCAGCGCCGTCGGCACCTCGGGCTGGTCGAGCCCCAGCTCCGCGGCGAGGTCGGCGACCCAGGTGTCGAGCCCTTCGGGGGTGTCGGTCATGCTCCGATAGTGCTCGATGGCCGCCCAGGTATCAAGGTCGAGCGCGGCGCCGTCGGGGTCGGGAAGGGTCTCGATCCGCAGCGGCGCGAGGAGCGCACCCATCGAGGCGCCGTCGACCGTCGGGAGCCCGGCGGCCGCGTCGCGCAGCGCGGCGACCCGGTAGCGCCCGGCGAGCCATTGGGTGCGCCCTTCGGCGTCGACGAGGGCGAGGCCGTCGACGCCGAGCGGCAGCGGCCGGTCGGCCAGGAGTTCGACGATTCGCGCGGCGCGCGGTAGATCGCAGGCGAGCAGCCACACCTCGTCGACGGATGCCTCGAGCACGCCGAGTGCCGCCGCGATCGCGGCGACCGGGCCCCCGAAGGGCGGGTCCTCCCGCACCAGTTCGATGCCCGGGCGCGCGAGCGCCGGCGGACCCACGACGACGAGCCGCGGGCAGCCCTCGAGTGCGGCCAGGACGTGGTCGACGAGCGCACGCCCGTCGACCTCGACCGAGGCCTTGTCTGCGCCGCCGAGCCGCGAGGCCCGGCCGCCTGCGAGCACGATCGCCGCCCGCGGGGTGCTCGCCTCGCGGGGCCCGTCGTTCATCCGCACAGCATCACCTCGACGAGGTCGCCGGTCTCGACCCGCTCGACCTCGGGCGGCACGATGGCGAACGCGGTCGCCTCGGCGAGCGAGCGCACCCGGTGCGAGCCGCTCGCCCGCCCGGTGACCGGGGCGACGCCGTGCGCCTCGACCACGACCGGCACGACCTGGGTGCGACCGGCGGGCGACGCCCACCCGGTGACGGCGGGCAGCCGGAAGCGCGGTCGCTCGGGCTGGGCGTGCCCCGCCATCGCGCGCAGGGCCGGGCGCACGATCAGCTCGAGCGAGACGGCGACGGCGACGGGGTTGCCGGGCAGGCAGAAGACCGGGGTTCCGCCGATCATCCCGAAGCCCTGATGACGGCCGGGCTGCATCGCGACCGCGTCGAACCGCACCGAACCGTCCGCGCCGAGCACCGCGCGCACGGGGTCGAAGGCGCCGACCGCGGCCCCGCCGGTGAGCACCACGGCATCCACGCCGAGCCGCTCGCCGTCGAGTGCGGTCGCCGCGTCGCCGAGCCGCTCACCGTCGAGTGCGGTCGCATCGCCGAGCGTCCGTTCGACCTCGACCCTGAGCGCGTCCTCGTCATCGGGCACGACCGTCGCGCTCACCACGGCAGCACCGGCGGTGCGCAGGGCCGCCGTCACGAGCACCGAGTTCGACTCGGGGACCTGACCGCGCCCCGGGTCGGCTCCGGGCGCCACCAGTTCGGAACCCGTCGAGAGCACGGCGACCCGGGGCATCCGCCTGGCGACGACGTGCTCGTGTCCGGCGGAGGCGATCGCGGCGAGCTGCCACGGGCCGAGTTCACGGCCCGCCACGACCGCGGGATCGCCGACCGAGGCATCCTCACCGGCCATGCGGACGTTCGCGCCGACGAGCGGTGCGCGCGTGATCGTCACCCACGCGGGCGGTGCGCTGCCCGGCAGCGCTCCGCCGAGCCCGAGCTCGGTGTGCTCGAGGGGCACGACGGCGTCGGCCTGCGACGGCATCGGGGCGCCCGTCATGATGCGGGCGGCCTCGCCGGGCGCGAGCGGCGGGTCGTCGGGGGAGCCGGCGGCGACGTCGGCGACGACCCTGAGCCTGGCACCCGCCTGCGCATCGGCGGCGCGCACCGCGTACCCGTCCATCGCCGAGTTGTCGAACAGCGGAATCGGCCACCGCGTGACGACCGTCCCGGCGAGCACGGTGCCGAGCGCCTCGTCGAGCGGCAGGCGCACCGTCTCGAGCACCGGCAGTCGCGATGCGACGTGCTCGCGGTACTCGTCGAGGTCGAGTGCGGCGGCGCTCACCGCGCGGGTGCTTCCGACGGGCGGGACATGCTCCCACGCTAGCGCCAGGGCCGCCCGCGAGCGGCGACTCAGCGCTGCAGCGCGGCGATCACGGCGCCGACCCCGACGAGGGCGATGATCGCGACGAGACCCCAGCGGCGGATCTGCACCGCCAGGAGGGCGTGCGAGAGGCGCCGGCGGGGCCGCCGACGCCGCTTCGCACGTTCAGTGGACATACTCAGACGATACCGGGCACGATCAGGCCGCTCGTCGCCGTGCGGGCGCGCTCGAAGCGGGCGGCGACGTCGGCCCAGTTCACGAGCTCCCAGAACGCCTTCACGTAGTCGGCGCGCACGTTCCTGTAGTCGAGGTAGTAGGCGTGCTCCCAGACGTCGAGCTGCAGCAGCGGCGTCACGCCGAGCGGGGCGTTGCCCTGCTGGTCGAAGAGCTGGAAGACGACGGGGCGGGCCCCCACCGAGTCCCACGCGAGCACCGACCAGCCCGAACCCTGGACGCCGAGCGCCGTCGCACCGAAGTGCGCGCGGAACGCGTCGATCGAACCGAACGCGTCCTCCAACGCGGCCGCGAGCTCGCCCTCGGGGGCGCCGCCGCCGTCGGGCGACATGTTCTGCCAGAACACGCTGTGGTTGATGTGGCCGCCCAGGTTGAAGGCGAGGTCCTTCTCCAGCTTGTTCACGTTCGCGAGGTTGCCCGTCGCGCGGGCCTCGGCGAGCTGCTCGAGCGCGGTGTTCGCCCCCGTCACGTACGCCTGGTGGTGCTTCGAGTGGTGCAGCTCCATGATCGTCGCCGAGATGTGCGGGGCGAGCGCCGCGTAGTCGTAGGGCAGGTCGGGCAGGGTGTACGTCGACATGTGGATGTCTCCTTCTCACGGGGTGACCGCGCACGGGTGCGCGCGGCCGTCATTCAGAGTTCGGACGCCTCGGGATCGAGGCTGAGGAAGCGGCGGTCGTGGTAGACGAGCGGGGGAGCGGCCGGGCCGGGGATCACCTCGAGCACCTCGGCGACCACGAGGGTCGAGCTGCCGACCGGCACGAGCTGCAGCGCGCGGCAGCGGAAGGCCGCCCGGGCATCGGCGAGCACCGGCTCGCCCGTCGGCAGTCGGGTCCACCCCTGCTCGGGCGTGAAGCGCGGCGCGCCCGAGCGGGCGAACGCCCGTGCGACATCGACCTGGTGGTCGGCGAGGAGCTGGACGACGAAGGTGTCCGCGCCGAGCAGCGCGCCCGCAGAGCCCGTCGCACGGGTCACCGAGAACGACAGCACCGGCGGGTCGGCCGCGACCGAGGCGAGGCTCGAGGCCGTGAGGCCGACGGGGCCCGTCGCGCTCGCCGCGGAGACGAGGGCGACGCCGGCGGGATGCACGCGGAACGCGGCCTTGAAGTCCTCGCCCCGTGCGGCGATCGCGGGATCGACCGGTTCGGCGAGCGCGGTGTGCCTCGCGGCGTTCACTCGTGGCCGCCCTGCGGCGCCAGCGCGGCCACGATCGGGTGGTCGTACGGCAGGGGGCCCGTCTTCGCGGCGCCGCCGGGGGAGCCGAGGGGAGCGCGACCGTCGACGGAGATCTCGAAGAACTCGACGTTCGCCTTGTAGTAGTCGGCCCACTCGTCGGGCAGGTCGTCCTCGTAGTAGATCGCCTCGACGGGGCAGACCGGCTCGCAGGCTCCGCAGTCGACGCACTCGTCGGGGTGGATGTAGAGGGAGCGCTCGCCCTCGTAGATGCAGTCGACGGGACACTCGTCGATGCACGCCTTGTCCTTGAGGTCGACGCACGGGAGGGCGATGACGTAGGTCACAGGATCACTCCGGGGAAGCAACGCATGCGACCAGCCTAAAACCTCAAGTAGCCTTGAAGTCCAATCGAGGGGAATCGCGGCATGACCGAGCATGAGGCCGAGGACGGGCGCGAGGCATCCGCCGCGCTCGCCGCAGTCGAGGACGAGGGGATCGACCCTGCCGACCGGGCCCAGCCGAAGCACGCCCCCGATGAGCTCCTCACCGTCGGCGAGATGAGCCGGCGCACCGGCGTCGCGCCCTCGGCCCTGCGCTTCTACGAGGAGCTCGGGCTCATCGCGTCACGGCGCACGGCGGGCAACCAGCGCCGCTACCCGCGGCACATGCTGCGCCGGGTCTCGCTCGTCGTCGTCGCGAAGCGCCTCGGCATCCCGCTCGGCGACGTGCAGCAGGCCTTCGAGCACGTCCCCCTCGATCGCACGCCGAGCCACGAGGACTGGCAGCGCGCCTCGCGCCGCTGGAAGCGGCGCTTGGAGGAGCGGCGGCTGGGCATCGAACGGCTCGAGCGCGAGCTCACGGGCTGCATCGGCTGCGGATGCCTCTCGATGAAGGCCTGCGGCCTCCTCAATCCCGATGATGCGCTCGGCGACGGCGGGGCCGGTCCTCGGCGGCTCGACGTGCCCGACGGCGGCGAACCCGTGGGGTGAGCGGCGCTGCGCACCGACCGGGCCCGATCCGGTCGCATCTCGGTGGCGTTCATCGCGATATTCACCCACTGATCTGGTGTTTCCTCGGTGCGCCGCCATGCGGCACCGAGGTGCGGTGCGACCGTCGGGCGAATACCGAACGATGCTCGCTTTCGGAGGGGTTTCACAGGAAGAAGTGAGGTTCCGTCCAGAACCTCTCGGCAGACTGGCCACTTCGCCCGGGCGCCCCCGCGTCCGAGGAACGTCGACCGAAGGTCGGGCCGCGCTCGCGCAGGCCGGCCGCCCATGTGAAAGTCATGCAGAACCAGTCCTCCTCCTCCAACACCCCCGAACTCCCCACCCCCGAAGCCCCCGCCGTCACCAGGCGCGAGCGCCGTGCTCGCCGCAGCTGGCGCAAGGGCCCGATCATCGCCGCCGGTGCCGTCGTGGCCGTCGGTGCGCTGGTCGGCTCGGGCTTCGCCCTGCAGTCGGCCGTCGCCGCGCAGAACGAGAGCATCGCCGCGACGGCCGCGCTCAGCGCCGCCACCGACCTGCGGGTCGAGCAGCTCGGCTCGCACTCGAACATCCTCGAGGCGCGCGCGGTCAAGGCCGCGGAAGACACCCTCAGCGGCGCGAAGGACACCATCTCCGCTGCGAAGGGCAAGGCCGATGCCACCGAGCTCGCCTCGTCCGTCGCGGCGCTCGAGGACTTCCGGCTCCTCGCGCCCGAGCGCGTGTTCGAGCTCGCCGAGACGACCGCCGCCCACACCGGCACGGTGAAGAAGGCCATCGCGACGGCCGACCGCGTCGCGGCCGAGAAGAAGAAGGCCGCCGAGGCCGCCGCCCGCGCCGCGGCGGAGGCCGCCGCAGCCGAGCAGGCTGCCGCCAGCGGGTCCGAGTCGTCGGGCGGTTCGCGTCCGAGCGGGCCCGCCAACCCGAGCGGCGCCCAGGCCATCGCCCGGGACATGCTCGCGGCGCGCGGCTGGGGCGACGATCAGTTCGGATGCCTCGTGGCCCTCTGGGACCGCGAGTCGGGCTGGAACGTCTACGCCGAGAACCCCTCGAGCGGCGCCTACGGCATCCCGCAGGCCCTGCCCGGCTCGAAGATGGGCTCGGCCGGCTCGGACTGGGCGACGAACCCCGCCACGCAGATCGCGTGGGGCCTCGGCTACATCGCCGACCGCTACGGCAGCCCCTGCGGCGCCTGGGACCACTCGGAGTCGAACGGCTGGTACTGATCCCGACCGACCCGGCGCGATGAACGCGAGAAGGGCCGCGGCAGACGTCGGTCTGCCGCGGCCCTTCTGCGCCCGCTCGGGTTACGCCACGGACTCGGCGTCGCGCTTCGGCAGCTTCCAGCCGGGACGCACGAAGTGGCAGGTGTAGCCGTTCGGGTAGCGCTCGAGGTAGTCCTGGTGCTCGGGCTCGGCCTCCCAGAACGGCCCGGCGGGCGACACCTCGGTGGTCGCCGGCCCCGGCCAGAGCCCCGAGGCGTCGACGTCGGCGATCGTGTCGCGCGCGATCCGCGCCTGCTCGTCGCTCGTCGGGAAGATCGCCGAGCGGTAGCTCGTGCCGATGTCGTTGCCCTGGCGGTTCTTCGTCGACGGATCGTGGATCTGGAAGAAGAACTCGAGCAGCTCGCGGTAGCTCACGGTCTCGGGGTCGAACACGATCTCGATCGCCTCGGCGTGCGTGCCGTGGTTGCGGTAGGTCGCGTTCGGCACGTCGCCGCCGGTGTAGCCGACCCGCGTGTCGAGCACGCCGGGGCGCTTGCGGATCAGATCCTCCACGCCCCAGAAGCACCCGCCGGCGAGGATGGCGGTCTCGGTACGTGCGCTCATGGTGTTGCTCCTGATTCTCGAGGGGACGGGCGTGCTCGACGCCCGATATCCACAACAACAAGGGGGTGGCTGCTGTTCCGCGCCACTCGATAGCCTGACACACGTGGTGCAGCGGGAGGGTTCGTTCTGGCGGTCGACGGTCCGTCGCGGCGAACGCGTGTGGGCCTGGGCGCAGGGCCTCGTCCCCGTGCAGGCGCTCATCCGGTACTTCTCGCTCCACGGGCCGATGCTCGCCGACAGCGTCACCTACCGCGCACTGTTCTCCGTGTTCGCGGGCGTCTTCCTCGGCTTCGCCGTCGCCGGGGTCTGGCTCGCAGGACGCCCCGACGCGATGGAGGCCCTCGTCAGGGCGATCGACGCCGTGATCCCGGGGCTCGTCGGCGAGGACGCGCTGATCAGCCCCGAGCAGCTCGTCCAGCCCGTGGCGCTCAGCGTCGCCGGGGTGATCGCCCTGGTCGGGCTCGTCGGAGCCGCGATCGGCGTCGTCGGGTCGCTGCGCGTCGCCTTCCGGGACCTCGCCGAGCAGCCCGACGATCCACGGTTCTTCGGGTGGCTGATGCTCCGCGACTTCGTGTTCGCGGTCGTCTTCGGTGCGGCGTTCGCCGTCTCGGCCGTGATCATGGTGGGCAGCACCGCCGCCCTCGGCACGGTCTTCGACTGGATCGGGGTCTCCACGAGATCGCCCTGGTTCGACGCGCTCACGCGCACGCTGTCGGTGGTCCTGGTCTTCGCGATCGATGCCGGCGCGATCGCCGGGATGTTCCGGCTCCTCTCCGGGATCCGGGTCCGGGCCCGCTCGCTCTGGCGGGGAGCCGTCATCGGCGGCATCGCACTCACCGGGCTGCAGGTGCTCTCCGGACTGTTCGTCGGGGGAGCGATGGCGAACCCGCTGCTCGCCTCGTTCGCCGCCCTCATCGCCCTGCTCATCTGGCTCAATCTCTCGAGTCAGGTCATCCTCATCGCCGGCGCCTACATCGTGGCCGACCATCGGGCGACGGCGGTGCGCGCCGGGGCCGATCCCGACGATCTCGGGTAGCACCCGACCGGCCCTCGGCCGATCGGGTGCTCGCACCGCGTCCGGCGGGGCTCAGAGCGGGATCTGCCGCCCCGGGGGCACGATCGCATCGGGCGACACGATCTCGACCTCCACCTCGTCGTCGTCCGCCTCGTCGACGTCGCGTTCGACCTCGTCGTCCGTCGCGCGCTCGTCGTCGGCACGCTTCGGCAGCTCCGCGTCGAGCGGCAGCTCGGAATCGGTGTACTCGCCCTCGGCGGCTTCGCCCGGGAGGATCGGATCCGACATGGCCTCTCCGTTCTCTCGTCCGGCCGCCGTGCGGCGGCCCTGATCCCACGCTAGGCCGGTCGACGCGATCGGCAAGGGGGTTGACCGCAGCGGCCGGCGCCGCCCGCGTCGACGTCTCGACGCCCGCGCGGGCGCCCGGGCAGAATGGGGCGCATGCCGACCGTCCTGCACCTCGTCCGCTCGATCGTCTCGCCGCTGACCCGCACGAGGGCCTTCCGCTGGGCGGCCCCGCGACTGCTGCCGCCGATCGAGCGGGCGATCGCCGCGCTGAGCGGCGGACGGGTGCAGCTCAGCGCCCTGCTGGTGCCTTCGCTCGTGCTGCACACCACGGGGGCGAAGTCCGGCGAACCGCGCGAGCGCACTCATGTACACCCCCGACGGCGCGGGCCGGGCGATCGTGGCCGGCACGAGCTTCGCGCGCGATCGGCACCCAGCATGGACGTACAACCTGCTCGCCCACCCCGACGCGTCGATCACGGTGCGCGGGCGCCCGATGCGCGTTCGGGCGAGCCTCATCGACGACGAGGGCCGAGACGCCGCCTGGGCGCGCATCGAGGCGCAGTGGCCCGGCTATCGAGCCTACGAACGCGAGTCCGGGCGGGTCGTGCGGCTGTTCCTCCTGCAGCCCGTGCCCGAACCTCGAAGCTGAGCGCGCCTCGAGATCCAGGCGTAGGCTCGGGGCATGTGCAGGAACATCCACACCCTCCACAATTTCGAGCCGGCCGCAACCGATGACGAGGTGCATGCCGCCGCGCTGCAGTTCGTGCGCAAGGTGAGCGGCTCGACGAAGCCGTCGAAGGCGAACGCCGAGGCCTTCGACCGGGCGGTCGCCGAGATCGCGCACATCACGCAGCACCTGCTCGACGAACTCGTCACGAACGCGCCGCCCAAGGACCGCGAGGTCGAAGCGGCCAAGGCGCGGGCGAGGGCCGCGGTCAGATACCAGCGCGTTCCGGCCTGAGCGCCGTGCACGTCCGGGCGCGGCGCGTGCCTGCTGCGCCGGCGGCGTCGACGGAGTAGCGTCGCAGCCATGGCCGGCGACGCGATCGAGCTCACTGTTCCAGGACCGCACGGCGCGCGGGCGGTGCGACTCTCGAGTCCGACGCGCGTGATCTGGCCCGAAGCGGGCGTCACCAAGCGCGAACTCGCCGAGTACCTCGTCGCCGTCGGGGCGGCGTTCATCGAGGCGAACGGCGACCGGCCCGTGTCGTTGCAGCGATTCCCCGGCGGCGTCGACGGCGAGCAGTTCTTCTCGAAGAACCCGCCGAAGGGGGCTCCCGAGTGGGTGCGGTCGGTGCCGGTCACCTACCCGAGCGGGCGCACCCATCCCCAGCTCGTGCTCGACGAGCCCGCTGCGGCCGTCTGGGCCGCGCAGATGAACACGATCGTCTTCCATCCCTGGGCGTCGCGCGCTGATCGCTCCGACCTCCCCGACGAGCTCCGGATCGACCTCGACCCGCAGCCGGGTACCGGGTTCGCCGAGGCCGTCCCCGTGGCGCTCGAACTGCGGGAGCTGCTCGGGGAGGTGGGCCTCACCGGCTTCGTCAAGAGCTCGGGCAGCCGGGGCATCCACGTCTTCGCACCGATCGATCCCGAGCACGAGTTCCTCGACGTCCGCCACGCGGTGATCGCCCTCGGCCGCGAGCTCGAACGCCGTCTGCCCGCCGCGGTGACGACGAACTGGTGGAAGGAGGAGCGCGGCGACCGCATCTTCATCGACTACAACCAGGCGAACCGCGATCGCACGATGGCCGGTGCCTACAGCCCGCGCCCGACGCCCGGGGCGACCGTCTCCTGCCCGCTCGAGTGGAGCGAGCTCGAGCGCACCGATCCGGCCGAGCACACGATCCGCACCGTGCCCGCCCGGCTCGCCGAACGCGGCGACCCGTGGGCGGGCATGCACGACCGCCCCGGTCGCATCGACGTGCTGCTCGAGTGGTGGCGGCGCGACCTCGACGACGGATTCGGCGAGCTGCCGTTCCCGCCCGACTTCCCCAAGATGCCGGGGGAGCCGACGCGCGTGCAGCCGAGTCGGGCGAAGAAGGCCGACGGCGACTCAGCCCGATGACGACGGGCCGTCGCCGAGGGCGGCGGCCGCTGCGTAGCCCGGGATCTCGAGCGCCGTCGTCCCCGGCGGGGTGCCGCGACGGACCTCGTCGAGCACGGTGGCGGCGGCGCCGAGCGCGGCGCGGAAGAGCAGCGATCCGGTGCTCACCCGGGCGACGCCGAGCTCACCGAGCTCGCGGACGGCACGGCCGGGTCGCGCGAGCACGTTGAGCGGGGCGGGGATGCCTCCGGCGAGGGCCGCGACGGTGCGGTCGTCGAGTGCGCCCGGCACGAACACGCCGGATGCGCCCGCATCGAGGTACCGTCGTGCCCGCTCGAGCGACACCGTCGTCCGCGCGGCGATCGCGTGAGGGTCGTCGGCCGGGGGAGGATCCGCCCAGAATGCGTCGGTGCGCGCGTTGAGGTACAGCTCGGGCGCGGCTGCGGCGACCGCGGCCAGCTTCGCGGCGAAGGCCGCGGCATCGACGAGGCGGCCGTCGGTGGCCGAGTCTTCGAGGTTGATGCCGACGACCCCATCGCGGGCGAGCTCGGCCGCGAGCTCGCCGACCGCGACCGGATCGTCGGAGAAGCCCGACTCGAGGTCGACCGTGACGGTGATCCCCGCCGCGGTGAGGCGGCGAGCGAGCGCGACCGTCGGAACACGTGCTGCGCCGGTCCCGTCCGCCATGCCCGCGGCGACCGCGACGCCGAGGCTCGTCGTGCCGACGACCTCGGCCCCCTGCTCGACGAGCCAGCGCGCCGAGGCCGCGTCCCACGCGTTCGGCAGGAGCAGCGGATCGCCGGCACGGTGCATGGCGCGGAATCGGGCCGCGGTCAGCACGCGGACTCCCGGAGCACGTCGACGACGGCGGCGGCGATCGCGATGGCGTGGCCCGACGCCGGACACCGGCGCGGGCCGGCGCCGAATGCGAGCGCGCGCGGCGGAGCGCCGCCGGTCGCCTCCCGGTCAGGACCGTCGAGTCGGAGCTCGACGAGGCGATCGGCGAGGCGATCGGCGGCGTCGGCGGGCTCGGTGGCCCGGGCACTCCCGGCGGCCGGAGCGACACGGCGGGTCGACCTCACGGGCGGCGCATCGCGGAGCACCGTCTCGATCAGCTGCCGGGTCGGTACGCCCGGCGAGCCGGCTGCCCGGCGCAGCACCTCGACGACGAGTCCGCCCGTCGCGGCGTGGGCCTGCACCAGCAGCTGGGCGTCGAGGACGGCGCTCGCGCGGCGATGCCCGGCCGCGTCGGGACCCAGCCGTCGCGCCGCCGCACGATCCACGGCGTCGGCGTCCGGATCGACGACGCCGGTCGCGTAGGGCGCCGCCAGTGCCGCCGCGTCGACCGGCGCGGAGACCGGATCGGGGGCGTCCAGCGCGGCGGCGAGCACCCGGACCGGAACCTGTCGCGCGGCCTCCGCGGGATCGACGTCCGCGGCGAGCAGCTCGCGGGTCGCGGCCGCGGCCGCGCGCCCGAGCGACGCGGGATCGAGCTCGGCGAGCCGGGACTCGAGCCGGGCCCGTCGCTCGTCGTGGGCCGGGCCGTTGACGAAGCGGGACGCTCCGCCGCGGAGGCGTCGGAAGGGGGAGGCGCCGGGCACGGCCTCGGGCACGAGCCAGGCGGGGTCGTCGAGGATCCGGGCGACGTCTGATCGATCGTGGATGACGGACATGCTCCGACGCTACGTCGCCGATGCTTCGTCGGGCGTCGAAGCATCCTCGTCGTATCGTGAAGGCATGGACGGTGACGCCGACATCTCGACCCCGGCCCGGTTGATGGGCGAACCGGCCCGCGCGGCGATGCTCGTGGCGCTCCTCGACGGCCGCACCCTGCCGGCGGGCGAGCTCGCGGCGATCGCGCGAGTGTCCGCGGCGACGGCGAGCGCCCATCTCGCGCGGCTCGTCGAGGGCGGACTGCTCCGGGCGAGGCCGCTCGGGCGGCACCGCTACTTCGAGCTCGCCGGGCCCGAGGTCGCCGATGCGGTCGAATCGCTGCAGCGGCTCGGTCCGCGTCCGCCGGTCACCTCGTACGCCCAGTCCGCGACGGCCAGGCGGCTCGCCGAGGCGCGATCGTGCTACGACCACCTGGCCGGCCGATACGCGCTCGAACTCGCCGACCGTCTCGTCGCGGAACGGACGATCGCACCGCTCGAGGCCGGCGCGCCCGGTGCGATCCTCTCGACCGACGGCCCGCTCGCCCGGCGGTTGCGCCTCCACGAGGCGCCGACGCCCGGCCGTCGCCCCGCCGTGCGCGGCTGTCTCGACTGGACCGAACGGCGACCCCATCTCGCCGGCGCCCTCGGGGCGCATGTGCTGGCCGTGCTGCTCGGCGAGGGATGGGTCGCGCGAGTGCCCGGCGATCGATCGCTCCGCGTCGGCGACGAGCTGCGCGCGGCGCTCGGCGGCTGAGGGGGCACTCCGCCCCGGCCGGCCGGACGCGGGACCGGCGTCGGGTCAGGCCTCGATGTCTCGCTGGACGCGCGGTGGTCGCGGCGCACCGTGCACCTCGCGGTGCAGCCGCTCCATGCGGGCATCGAGCTCGGCCGCGGTGTGCGCCGCGTCCGTGAGCCCGTCGAGGAGCTCCTGCGGCACCTGACGGTGGTACTTGTAGTAGATCTTGTGCTCGAGGCTCGCCCAGAAATCCATCGCGATCGTGCGGATCTGCACCTCGACCGCGACGGGGTGCGGCCCCGTCGAGAGGAACACCGGCACCTCGACGATCACGTGGAGGCTCTGGTAGCCGTTCGGCTTCGGCTCCTTGATGTAGTCCTTCACCTTCAGCACGCGGATGTCGCGCTGCGCGGTGAGCAGCTCGAAGATGCGGTACGCGTCCGAGACGAAGCTGCAGGTCACCCGCACCCCGGCGATGTCGGTCACCGTCTCCCGGATCGTGTCGAAGCTCGGCTCGACGCCCTTCCTGGCCATCTTCTCGATCACGCTGTCGAGGCTCTTGAGCCGGCTCGAGATGTGCTCGATCGGGTTGTAGTCGTGCGTCTGGTTGAACTCCTCGCGCAGGATGGAGAGCTTCGTGATCACCTCGTCCATGCCGAACTTGTAGCGCAGCATGAAGCGCTCGGTCTCATCGCGGAGTGCGCGCATCTCGTCCAGTGTCTGGCCGTCGATCGTCTCGAGCGTGCGCTGCGCGCGAGCGGTCAGCATGGTGGGGGTGTCGGGATGCCTCGTGGGACGAGTGCCGTCGAGCGGAGTCACATGCCTCACCGTAGGCGGCGAATCTCTGCGTTCGCTTTGATTCGCGGCCGCGTTCGCCCCGAGCGGAGCCGGCTGCCGATCAGCCCACGGCGTCGACGTACCTCCAGCCGCCCGTGCCCCGGTCGAAGCGGCTCACCTCGTGCTGCTCGCCGCGCTCGCCGTCGTGGCGGTAGAACGCCGCGAACTCGACGATGCCGTCGCCATCGAGCGGCCCGCCGCGCTCGGTGCGCACGACGTCGAGTCGGAGCCAGCGGATCGACGGGTCGAGGTCGAGCTCCGACGGTCGCGTCGACGGATGCCACGTGGCGAGCAGGTACTCGGCGTCGCCCGTGACGAAGGCGGTGTACCGCGAGCGCATCAGTTGCACCGCCGTCGGGGCCGGCGACTCGCCCGACAGGTGACGACGGCAGCATTCGCCGAAGGTCAGGCCGCTGAGGCAGGGGCAGCGGTCGCCCGGATCGGGGGAGGGGAAACGAGCGGGAGGCGCCTCAGGCATCCACCCAGTATCGCGCTCGCCGGCGGCGCGCTCGCCGCGTTCCACCCATGAAGCGCACAGGTGGAAATGAGGATCTGTTCAGATTCGGCAGGCAGAGTGGCTGACTTGTGCCGTGCTCGGGGCCGTCCCCCAAGACCGAAAGCCAGATGCCGAGCAGCTTCAGACCCTTATGCGAAACCAGACTCCCCCCACTTCAGAGACCACCGCCACCGAACTCACCGAGCACGCCCGCCGTGCGAACCGTCGTCGCCGCGTCTCCCGCCGCCGGCTCCTCGCCGCCGGCGCCGTCACCGGCATCGCCCTGATCGTCGGCACCGGATTCACCGTCCAGTCCGCCGTCGCGACGCAGGCGAGCATCGACGCGACGACGGCCCTCACCGAGGGCAGCGGAGTGCACTCCGAGCAGCTCGGCGCCTACAGCGCGATCGCCGAGGCGCGCACCCGTGCCAACGCGGAGGACACCATCTCCGCGGCCAACGCGACGCTCGCCGCCGTCGACGGCAAGGCCGACACCGCCGGCCTCGCCGCCTCGGTGGCCTCGCTCGGCGACTACGAGCTGCTCGGCGTCGACGAGATCGTCGACCTCGCCAAGCAGACCCGCGCGGAAGCCGCGAAGGCCACCGCCGCGGCCGCCGAGTACGACCGCATCCAGGCCGTGAAGGCGAAGGAGGCCGCCGAGGCCCTCGCCCGTGCCAACACGCCCGACGGCGCGAAGGCCACCGCACGCGAGATGGCCGCGAGCAAGTACGGCTGGGGTGAGGGAGAGTTCCAGTGCCTCGTGCAGCTGTGGCAGAAGGAGTCGGGCTGGTCGTACACCGCCTACAACGCGTCGAGCGGCGCGACCGGCATCCCGCAGTCCCTGCCCGGCAGCAAGATGGCGACCGCCGGTGCCGACTGGCAGACCAATGCCGCGACCCAGATCGAGTGGGGCCTCGACTACATCGCGCGGGGCTACGGCAGCCCGTGCGGCGCGTGGGGCCACTCCCAGTCGGTCAACTGGTACTGAGCCGCCGAACCCGTCTCCTCCGCGAGCCCGACGCCCGAGCGTCGGGCTCGCGTCGTCTTCGGGCGGGCTGCAGCTCGTGGCGCGGGCTCACTCGAGCCGCGGGTCGAGCAGCGCCCGCCGATCCGGGTGGCGGTCGAACCACTCGCCGACGTACCAGCAGCTGGGCACGATGTGCCGATCGGAGTTCGCCTCGACGTCGTCGACCGCGAACCGCACGACCTCGGCCGCGAGCCCGCCGCCGCGGTAGCTCGGGTTCGTGAACGTGCGGGTGAAGGCGACGGCGTCGCCGAGCACGCGGTAGTCGAGCACGCTCGCGATCGTGCCGTCGATGCGGAGCACGTAGCGTCGGGCGTCGGGTTCGTGGCTGAGTTCCTGCTGCACGACCTCAGGCTACGCCCGACGGGCGGACCGGTCGCCGCGGTTCACGGCCTCGGCGTTCGACCGACGTCTCACCGACCGCGCAGACGCTCGATGTCACGCCGCTCGCGCTTGGTGGGCCGGCCTGCGCCGCGATCGCGCACGACGACCGCGGCGACCTCCTCGCGCGGGGGCGGGGCCGGGGTCCGGTCCTCCGCGGCCTCGGCGGCCAGCGTCGCCGAGACGCGCTTGGCGATCGTTCGCCGCACCACCAGTTGCTGGTCGAACCCCGAGATGCGCACGCGGACCTCGTCGCCGGGTCGTACCGGTTGCGCCGCCTTCACGCGCTCGCCGTTGACGCGCACATGCCCGGCGCGGCATGCCGCAGTCGCGGCGGACCGGGTCTTGAAGCGCCGGACCGCCCACAGCCATGCGTCGATCCGCACCGGGGCCTGCTCGTCCATGCGGCAAGCCTACGACCGTGCGGGCCGACGCCGTCGTGTGCGTCATGCTGGAGTCATGGTCGGTGCGAACGGTGACGCCTGGGTCGAAGGCCCCGGCGGGGAGCGGTACTGGGGTCGATTCGGTGCGGCGGGGCTGCTCGCCATCAGCCCGGCCGCAGAGGTTCTGCTGCAGCATCGCGCCGTGTGGAGCCACTTCGGCGGCACCTGGGGCCTCCCGGGCGGCGCGCGGCACGAGGGGGAGTCGGCGGTCGACGCGGCCGTGCGGGAGGCGGGCGAGGAGGCGGGCGTGCCGCCCGAGTCGCTCGCAGTGCGCTTCACGAGCGTGCTCGACCTCGGCTACTGGTCGTACACGACGGTCGTCGCCGACGCGCTCGTCCGATTCGAGCCCGTGGTGAGCGACCCCGAGAGCATCGAACTGCGCTGGGTGCCCGTCGGCGAGGTCGAGCGGATGCCGCTGCACCCGAGATTCGCCGAGTCCTGGCCCCGACTGGCCGAGCGGCTGCGACCGCGAGGCATCCCGACCGACGGATAGGATCGGGAGCGTGGCTGGGGAGCGCGCTGGGGGCGGCGGTTCGGAGATCTGGACGATTCCGAACATCCTCAGCATGCTCCGGCTGGCGCTCGTGCCCGTCTTCCTCGTGCTCATCGTCGCGGGCGACTACGTGTCCGCGCTCGGCGTGCTCATCGTGGCGAGCCTCACCGACCTGCTCGACGGCTACCTCGCGAGGCGGCTCGACCAGATCACGCGACTCGGGCAGCTCCTCGACCCCGCGGCGGATCGGCTCTACATCTTCGCCGCACTCGTCGGGCTCGCCGCCCAGCAGCTCGTCCCGTGGTGGATCGTCGTGGTCATCGTCGCGCGCGACGTGTACCTTCTGGCGCTCGGCGTCGTGCTCGCGAACCACGGGTTCGGCCCGCTTCCGGTGCACCAGCTCGGCAAGGTCGCCACCTTCGCGCTCTTCTTCGGGCTGCCCGTGATCATGCTGGGGCTCGCGTTCCCGGCCGTCGCCCCGGTGAGCGAGCCGGTGGGCTGGGCGATCACGCTGTGGGGCGCGTTCCTCTACTGGTGGGCGGGCGTCATCTACGCCATCGAGACGGCCCGGGTGATTCGTATGCCGCGGGTGGCAGGCGACGCGCGATCCGATACGCTTGAAGAGGGAGGTTAGCCGTGGTTGATTCCGACAACACTCAGGCCGACGGGGCGAGCGAGGTGCCCGAAGAGGCGCACACGTCGTCGCAACCGGTCGTCGACGGCGTCGGCGACGCGACCATCGGGTTCAGCCGCGAGGCGGCTGCGCAGCTCGGCGCGATCGACGCCGACATCACGGCCGAGGAGCACGAGGCGATCGCCGCGTTGCCCTCGGGTTCCGCCCTGCTGATCGTCCGCCGCGGGCCGAACACGGGCGCCCGGTTCCTCCTCGACACCGACGTCACGGTCGTCGGGCGGCACCCCGACGCCGAGATCTTCCTCGACGACGTCACCGTGTCGCGCAAGCACGCCGAGTTCGTGCGTCATCGCACCGCGTTCGAGGTCAAGGACCTGAGCTCGCTCAACGGCACCTACTTCGACGGGGTCCGCATCGAGACGGCGCTCCTGTCCGACGGCGCCGAGGTGCAGATCGGCAAGTTCCGGCTCACCTTCTACGCCTCACGACGCGACCTGGCTCCGGTGGCGAGCGACTAGTGGCGAGCACCGCTGCGTCGTCGCGCGCGAGCGGCCAGACACCACTTCTCGGCATCGGTCAGGTCCTCGCCAGACTTCAGCCCGAGTTCCCCGAGCTGACGCCGTCGAAGCTGCGGTTCCTCGAAGAGCAGCGGCTCGTGGCCCCGGCACGCACGGCGGCGGGGTACCGCAAGTTCTCGCCCGCCGACGTCGAGCGCATCACGGTCGTGCTCTCGATGCAGCGCGACCACTACCTCCCGCTCAAGGTGATCCGCACCCACCTCGAGGCGATCGACGCGGGCGAGACGCCGGCGCTGCCCGGGGCCACGAGGGCGAGTGCCTTCCTCGGTGCTGCGAAGCGGTACGGGCGCGCCGAGCTCGTCGCCGAGGCGGGGGCGACGGCGAGCCTGCTCGACGACGCGGTCTCCGCTTCCCTGCTGCCCGCAGCCGACCATTACGGCGACGAGGCGCTCGGCGTGCTGAGGTCGCTCGTGGCGCTGCGCGCAGTGGGCATCGAACCCCGGCACCTGCGCGGACTCCGCGCCGCAGCCGAGCGCGAGGCGGCGCTCGTCGAGCGCGCGATCGCGCCGTCGCGGCGCGCCGACGCCGCCGACAAGGCCCGAGCCGCCGAGCGCGGGCGCGAACTCGCCGGTCACCTCGCGGCGGTGCACTCGAGCGTCGTCCGCGCGACGCTCGACCGGCTCGGTCGCTGATCGCGCGACACGCCGTGCCGATCGGCCCGATATGTTTGGCGGACGCCCTCGGCGTCGGTAGCGTGGAACTCGCGTCGTCGGGGTGACGGAGCAGAAGAGGGGCGATTCGATGAGTGAGACCGTGCGCTCGCGTTACGACCTCGGCCTGCTGTTCACCGACGGGATGCCCGAGCACGACGACGGCACCGGCTACCGCGGCGCGGTCGCCGCGCGCGCGGCCGGCATCAGCTACCGCCAGCTCGACTACTGGGCGCGAACCCAGCTCGTCGAGCCCACCGTCCGCGGCGCAGCGGGCTCGGGTTCGCAGCGGCTCTACGGCTTCCGCGACATCCTCGTCCTGAAGCTCGTCAAGCGGCTGCTCGACACCGGCATCTCGCTCCAGCAGATCCGCACGGCGGTGACCCAGCTCCGTGAGGCCGGCGTGGAGGACCTCGCCCAGACCACCCTCATGAGCGACGGAGCGAGCGTCTACCTCTGCACGTCCGACGACGAGGTCATCGACCTCGTGAACCGAGGCCAGGGCGTCTTCGGCATCGCCGTCGGCAAGGTGCTGCGCGAGGTCGAGTCGACGCTGGTCGAGCTCGACACGCAGCCGGCCGACCCGATGGACGAGCTGGCCGCACGTCGCGGCGCGAAGTCGCGCAAGATCTCCTGACCGGCCTCCGGCCCGGCTCGATCGTCACACGGCGTCACATTCGACGGCCGATCCTCCGGCCCGTTCCGACGCCGATTCCGGCTGCCGCGGAACGGCAGCCTGATGCTCAGATCGCGTGCGACTCGATCTCGGCGGGCAGCCCGGCGTAGTCGCCGATGCGCGCCGTGCGGAGCACCCGGTCGAGCAGCTGGTCGAAGTTCGCCGACATCTCCTCGGCGCTCTCGCCGGGCCACATGTGGAGCGGCTTCGCGGCGCCCTGCGCCTGCTGCAGCGAGGTGCGCTCGGGCAGCTGGGGCGAGAGCACCAGCGGGCCGAACATGTCGCGCAGCTCCTTGATGCGGAACTGGTGCTCGAGCGACTGCACGCGTGCGCGGTTCACGATGATGCCGAGTGGCTGGAGCCTGGGGGAGAGGCCGCGGCGGATCTCTTCGATGGCGCGCAGCGCCCGGTCGGCCGCGGCCACCGAGAACAGGCCGGGCTCGGTGACGACGGCCACGCGGTCGCTCGCGGCCCACGCGGTGCGGGTGAGGGCGTTGAGCGAGGGGGCGCAGTCGATGAGCACGAGCTCGTAGTCGGCCTCGACGTTGGCGAGCGCCTCCTCGAGCTTCCAGATGTCGCGGATCGACGGGTGCGGCCCGTCGAAGTTGATGGCCGAGGGGCTGCCGATCATGACGTCGATGGTCGACTGCGGGTTCTGCCGCGACCACCCGCTCGGGGCGATCGCCGAGCGCACGATCTTCTCCTTCGGCGAGGCGAGCACGTCGGCGACGTTGAGGTGGCCCGCCACCTGGATGTCCATGCCGGTGGAGACATCGGACTGCGGATCGAGGTCGACGACCAGGGTCCGGACGCCGCGGGCGAAGGCCGCCGACGCGAGTCCGAGCGTGACGGTGGTCTTGCCTACGCCGCCTTTCAGGGAGCTGACGGAGAGAACGTGCACGACCGATACGTTACCTTTAGTGCTCGGGCGATACCTAAACGTTCGCTGTGCGGATTCCGTTCGGAAAGGCTTGCATGTTCACGAAGATCCTGGTTGCCAATCGCGGTGAGATCGCCATCCGTGCGTTCCGTGCCGCAGTCGAGCTCGGTGCGAAGACGGTCGCGGTCTACCCGTTCGAAGACCGCAACTCCCTGCACCGCCTGAAGGCCGATGAGGCGTACCAGATCGGCGAACCGGGCCACCCGGTGCGCGCCTACCTCGACGTGTCGGAGATCATCCGCGTGGCGAAGGAGTCGGGCGCCGACGCGATCTACCCGGGCTACGGGTTCCTCTCCGAGAACCCCGAGCTCGCGCAGGCGGCGGCCGAGGCGGGCATCGCGTTCATCGGCCCTCCCAAGCACGTGCTCGAGATGGCCGGCAACAAGGTGACGGCGAAGGAGCACGCGATCGCGGCCGGCGTCCCCGTCCTGAAGTCGACCCCGCCCTCGCGCGACATCGAGGCGCTCCTCGCCCAGGCCGACGAGATCGGGTTCCCGATCTTCGCGAAGGCCGTCGCGGGCGGCGGCGGTCGCGGCATGCGCCGCGTCGACGCCGCACCCGAGCTGCGTGCTGCGCTCGAAGAGGCGATGCGCGAGGCCGACAGCGCCTTCGGCGACCCGACGATGTTCCTCGAGCAGGCCGTGCTGCGCCCGCGTCACATCGAGGTGCAGGTGCTCGCCGACTCGAACGGCGAGACCGTCCACCTCTTCGAGCGCGACTGCTCGGTGCAGCGCCGCCACCAGAAGGTCATCGAGATCGCGCCGGCGCCGAACCTCTCCGACGAGATCCGCCAGTCGCTCTACCGCGACGCCATCGCATTCGCGCGCTCGATCGGCTACGTCAACGCGGGCACCGTCGAGTTCCTGCTCGACACCGCGGGCGACCGGGCCGGCCAGCACGTCTTCATCGAGATGAACCCGCGCATCCAGGTCGAGCACACCGTCACCGAAGAGGTGACCGACGTCGACCTCGTCGTCGCGCAGATGCGCATCGCCGCCGGTGCCTCGCTCGCCGAGCTCGGCCTCGAGCAGGATCAGATCCGCCTGCGCGGCGCGGCCCTCCAGTGCCGCATCACCACCGAGGACCCGACGGCGGGCTTCCGCCCCGACACGGGCAAGATCACGACGTACCGCTCGCCTGGCGGCGCCGGCATCCGACTCGACGGCGGAACGATCAACCCGGGTGCGCAGATCAGCCCCCACTTCGACTCGATGCTCGCGAAGCTGACCTGCCGCGGCCGCGACCACGTCGCCGCCGTCGCGCGCGCCAAGCGCGCCCTCGCCGAGTTCCGCATCCGCGGCGTCTCGACGAACATCCCGTTCCTGCAGGCCGTCCTGGAGGACCCGGCGTTCGTCGCGGGCGACCTCAGCACCTCGTTCATCGACGAGCGGCCGCAGCTGCTGCGCGGCCGCGTCTCGAAGGACCGCGGCACGAAGATCCTCAACTGGCTCGCCGACGTCACCGTGAACCAGCCGAACGGCCCGGCGCCGATCAGCGTCAGCCCGGTCGAGAAGCTGCCCCCGCTCGACCTCGCGACGCCCGCTCCCGACGGCTCGCGGCAGCGCCTCCTCGAACTCGGGCCCGCCGGCTTCGCCGCGGCGCTGCGCGCCCAGACGCCGCTCGCGGTGACCGAGACGACCTTCCGGGACGCCCACCAGTCGCTGCTCGCGACCCGTGTGCGCACGAAGGACCTGGTCGCCGTCGCGCCGTACGTCGCCAGGCTGACGCCCGAACTCCTCTCGGTCGAGGCGTGGGGCGGAGCCACGTACGACGTCGCGCTGCGCTTCCTCGGCGAGGACCCGTGGGACCGCCTCGCGGCACTGCGCGAGGCGCTGCCGAACGTGAACATCCAGATGCTCCTCCGCGGGCGCAACACGGTCGGCTACACGCCGTACCCGACCGAGGTGACCGACGCGTTCGTGCGCGAGGCCGCGGCGACGGGCGTCGACATCTTCCGCATCTTCGACGCGCTGAACGACGTCTCGCAGATGCGCCCGGCGATCGACTCCGTCCTCGCGACGGGTCACAGCGTCGCCGAGGTCGCGCTCTGCTACACCGGCGACCTGCTCGACCCCGCCGAAGACCTCTACACGCTCGACTACTACCTGCGCCTCGCCGACCAGATCGTCGGCGCGGGTGCGCACGTCCTCGCGATCAAGGACATGGCGGGCCTGCTCCGTCCGGCCGCGGCGGCGAAGCTCGTGGGCGCCCTGCGCGAGCGCTTCGACGTCCCCGTGCACCTGCACACCCACGACACCGCGGGCGGCCAGCTCGCGACGCTGCTCGCCGCGAGCGCCGCCGGCGTCGACGCCGTCGACGTCGCGAGCGCCCCGATGGCGGGCACGACGAGCCAGCCCTCGGCCTCCTCGCTCGTGGCCGCGCTCGCGCACACCGAGCGCGACACCGGCATCTCGCTCGACGCGGTCAGCGACCTCGAGCCCTACTGGGAGGCGGTGCGTCGTCTCTACAAGCCGTTCGAGTCCGGGCTGCCGGGTCCCACCGGGCGCGTCTACCACCACGAGATCCCGGGCGGCCAGCTCTCGAACCTGCGCCAGCAGGCGATCGCCCTCGGCCTCGCCGACGACTTCGAGCTCATCGAGGACATGTACGCCGCCGCCGACTCGATCCTCGGCCGAGTGCCGAAGGTCACGCCCTCGTCGAAGGTCGTCGGCGACCTGGCGCTGCACCTCGCGGCCGTCAAGGCCGATCCGGCCGACTTCGCCGCGAACCCCGAGAAGTACGACGTGCCCGACTCGGTGATCGGCTTCATGGCCGGCGAGCTCGGCGACCTGCCGGGCGGCTGGCCCGAGCCCTTCCGAACGAAGGTGCTCGCCGGCAAGGATGTGCGCATCGGGGTCACCGAGCTCACGACCGAGCAGCGCGCCGCGCTCGAGGCCGACAGCGCGACCCGCCGTGCGACGCTCAACGCTCTGCTCTTCCCGGCGCCGACCCGCCAGTTCGAGCAGATCCGCGAGCTCTTCGGCGACCTCTCGGTCGTCGACACCGCCGATTACCTCTATGGTCTGCGCCCCGGGGCCGAGCACGTCGTCGAGATCGCGAAGGGCGTCAAGCTCTACGCGGGCCTCGAGGCGATCGGCGAGGCCGACGACAAGGGCATGCGCACCGTGATGACGATCCTCAACGGCCAGCTCCGCCCGGTCTTCGTGCGCGACCGCAGCATCACGGTCGACACTCGAGCAGCAGAGAAGGCGGATGCCTCGCAGCCCGGACAGATCGCCGCGCCCTTCTCGGGCGTGGTCACGCTGCAGGTCGAAGCGGGCACCGAGATCGCAGCCGGACAGAGCGTCGCCTCGATCGAGGCGATGAAGATGGAGGCCGCGATCACCTCGCCCGTCGCGGGCGTCGTGGAGCGCGTCGCCATCCCGAAGACCCAGCAGGTGGAGGCGGGTGATCTGCTCGTCGTCGTGCGTCCGCGCTAGGCTTGGCGTGGATGGGCACTGATGAGGAGGGGATTCGGTGGCTGAAGAGACGCATGAAACGGGCCCGGTGACGCGGCGCGGAGTCGGGGTCCGCACGGGTCCGGTCGACCGGGTCGGCCCGTCGACCTCGACCGGCGCCCACGCCGCGGTGCCCACGCCCGACCTCGACCTCCGGGTCGACCTCCCGCCCGCACCGGTGCGAGAGGTTCCCGAAGACGAGGTGGCCGTCGCGATCGACGATGTCTCGGTGAACCCCGGAGCGATCAGCGGCGGTGGCGACACGAGCACCCGCTCGGTCGACGTCCTCGCCGGGGGCCTGCCCAGCAGCTCCTACCGCAGCGCGGCCCGCCGCGAGGCGTCGCCCTACAGCGCGCTCCTCGCCGCGGATGCGACGAAGGCGGCCCGCGAGGTCGATCGGGTCGATGCGGCGTCGCCGGGCGGCGCGTCCCAGGTCGCGCTCGCCTCCGACGACGGCCATGACGTCGCGCTGCCGGCCGAGGTGCCCGAGGCGCCCGAGTCGCTGACGGCCGATCGGCTGATCGACCTCAACCGCACGACGCGGCCCGCTCCCCAGGGCGGGTTCAACCGGTTCCTCTACGAGGCATCCCTGCATCTCGTGAACCTCGGCGACTCGGCGAAGGCCCGCGCCCACAAGGCGATGAACCAGCGCATCCAGAAGCGGTTCGAGGGCGGCGCGAGGTTCGTTCCCGTGCTCACCCGCAAGGGCGGCGTCGGCAAGACGACGATCACCGCACTGCTCGGCATGGCCCTGGCCGACGCCCGCGACGACCGCGTCATCGCGATCGACGCGAACCCGGATCGCGGCACGCTCGCCGAACGGGTCGACCGCCAGACTCGCGAGACGGTGCGCGACGTGGTCGCCAAGGCGTCGTCGATCGGCGGCTACACCGACTTCTCCCGATTCGTGTCGCGCGACGAGACGCGACTCGACATCCTGGCCTCCGACACCGATCCGACGCTCTCCGAGGCGTTCGACGACAACGACTACAACGTCGTCGCCGGGCTCGCGGCGCGGTACTACTCGCTCGTGCTGACCGACTGCGGCACGGGCATCGTCCACTCCGTGATGCGTGCGACGCTGCAGCGCGCCGACTCGATCGTGATCGTCTCGGGCGGCAGCGTCGACGAGGCCCGACTGGCCTCGGAGACGCTCACCTGGCTCGAGGCGAACGGCTACGGCGAGCTCGTCCGCAACGCGGTCGTCGCGATCAACCTCGCGACGCAGGGAACGCACCTCGTGAAGGTCGACGAGATCGAGGCGCACTTCCAGTCGCGCGTCCGCGAGATCGTGCGCATCCCCTACGACCCCCAACTCGCGGCCGGTTCCGTGGTCAACTGGCACGAGCTGCGCCCGGTGACCCAGCACGCGGCCCGCGAACTCGCCGCCCTCGTGGTGGAAGGACTGCCCGCCGAGCGCGGGCACTGATCGGAGAACATTGCCAGAGCGTCCCATTCGCCTGTTCGGCGACCCCGTCTTGAAGACCGTCTCAGCCCCCGTCGAACAGGTCGATGATCGCGTGCGCGCGCTCGTCGCCGACCTGCTCGACAGTGTTCGGCTGCCGGGTCGCGCCGGGGTCGCCGCATCGCAGATCGGCGTGAACGTCCGCGCCTTCAGCTACAACATCGACGGCGAGGTCGGGTACGTGCTGAACCCCGAGCTCGTCGAGGTGTCGGGCGAGAAGGAGGCCATCGACGAGGGCTGCCTGTCGGTGCCGGGACTGTGGCGGAAGACGCCGCGCTATCCGTTCGCGCGCGTGCGCGGCATCGACCTCGACGGCAACGAGATCGAGGTCTCGGGCACGGGGCTCATGGCGCAGGCGCTGCAGCACGAGACCGACCACCTCGACGGCCTGCTCTACCTCGACCGTCTCGAGAACGACGAGCGTCGCTCGGCGATGAAGGAGATCCGCGAGTCCGACTGGTTCTGACGAGCGCGGTCGCCCGCCGGCGGCGGCGTCGCGAGCGGATCGGCGAACGAGAAAGCGCCCCACGGGATTCCCGTGGGGCGCTTCGTCGTCGCAGCGGCGTCAGCTGACGATCGAGTGGCCCTCGGTCGCCGGCGCACCCGAGTACATCGCCTCGATGAGGGGGGCGAAGTCCTGCAGGATGATGTTGCGCTTGATGCTGAGCTTGGGCGTGAGGTGCCCGCTCTCCTCGGTGAGTTCGCTCGTGAGGATGGTGAACTTGCGGATCGACTCGGCACGCGAGACGTTCTCGTTCGCCGCGTCGACCGCGCGCTGCACCTCGGCGAGCACCGCCGCGTTCGTGGAGGCCTCCTCGAGCGTCATGCCGGCGTCCTCGCCGTTGTTGTTCAGCCAGACCGGCAGCATCTCGGAGTCGAGCGTGACGAGCGCCGAGATGAACGGCTTCTGGTCGCCGACCACGACGACCTGCCCGACGAGCGGGTTCGCGCGGATCGGATCCTCGAGGGCGGCCGGGGCGACGTTCTTGCCGCCGGCGGTGACGATGATCTCCTTCTTGCGGCCGGTGATCGTGAGGAACCCGTCGGCGTCGAACGAGCCGATGTCGCCGGTCTTGAACCACTCGCCGTCGAAGGTGTCGGCCGTCGCCTCGGGGTTCTTCCAGTACTCCTTGAACACGGCGACGCCCTTGACCTGGATCTCGCCGTCGTCTCCGAGGCGGATCGCGTTGCCGGGCAGCGCGGGGCCGACGGTGCCGATCTTCGACTTCGACGGCAGGTTGACGCTCGCCGGTGCGGTCGTCTCGGTGAGACCGTAGCCCTCGAGGATCGTGATGCCGAGCGCGTGGTAGAAGTGTCCGAGGCGCGGCCCGAGCGGTGCGGAGCCCGACACGGCGTACTTGACGTTGCCGCCCATCGCCTCGCGGAGCTTCGAGAAGACGAGCGCGTCGAACAGCTTGAACTTGAGCTTCAGGCCGAGCGGCACCTTGCCCTGCTCGAGGGCGATCGAGTACGCGACGGCGGTGTCGGCCGCGGCGCGGAAGATCTTGCCCTTGCCGCCGGCCTCGGCCTTCTGCTCGGAGACGTTGTAGACCTTCTCGAAGACGCGCGGGACGGCGAGGAGGAAGGTCGGCTTGAAGCTGCCGAGCGAGGGGAGGAGCTGCTTCGTGTCGGGCTGGTGGCCGACACGCACGCCCGCGTGCACGCAGAGCACGGCGATGAACCGGGCGAAGACGTGCGCGAGCGTGATGAAGAGGAGCGTCGAGGCGCCGTTCGGGTCGAGCACGACCTCGTCGAGGGCCACGGCCGAGTTGCGCGAGAGCTCGACGAAGTTCGAGTGGGTGAGCACGCAGCCCTTGGGCTTGCCGGTCGAGCCCGAGGTGTAGATGAGCGTCGCGATGTCGTCGCCGTCGGCGAGCTTGCGACGACGCTCGATCTCGTCGTCGGGCACCTCGGTGCCGCCGGCAGCGAGCTTCTCGAGGTCGCCGAGATCGATCTGCCAGGTGTTGCGGATGCCGGGGAGGTCGGGGTGCACCTCGTCGAAGCGCGCGAAGTGGTCGGCGGTCTCGACGATGATCGCGATGGCGCCCGAGTCGCTGAGGTTCCAGCGCACCTGCGCGGGGGAGCTCGTCTCGTAGACGGGCACCAGGACGGCACCGGCGAACCAGGTGGCGAAGTCGATGAGCGTCCACTCGTAGCGCGTCTTGCACATGAGGCCGATCTTGTCGCCCGGCTGGATGCCGGCGGCGACGAGCCCCTTCGCGAGCGCGATGACCTGATCGTAGAACTCGCGCGTCGTCACCGGCGACCAGCCGCCGTCGGCGGTGGGCACTGAGAACAGCACCGAGTCGGGCGTCGCGGCGAGCCGGTCGACGAGCAGGTCGGTGGTGTTCGCCGTGGGGTCTGGTGAGACCACGGCGGGCGTGGAGAATTCGGTCACGGTAGCTCCTTCGGCACCGGGAGGATCGCGCCCGGCTCGGGTACCTGCGCGACCTCGGCATTGGGGTCGATTACACTCTAGTCGTTGCTCGCGTGGCCACGGTCCCGGCACGAATCAGCCTCGTACCTCTTTGTCCCAGAAAGGCGGCGTCCGCGTGCACGCGATCGGAATCGACATCGGGGGGACGAAGATCGCCGGAGCGGTCGTCGACGAGCTCGGCGGCATCGTCCGCAGCGACCGCGTTCCGACGCCCGCCGGCGACGCCGCGAGCCTCGAGACCGCCGTCGTCGAGATGATCGAGGGCCTCCGCGCCGGCGAGGAGATCGGCGCCGTCGGCGTCGCCGCGGCCGGCTTCGTCGACGCCGCGCAGTCGACGCTCTACTACGCGCCGAACATCGACTGGCGCAACGAGCCGTTGCGCGAGAAGCTCGAGGCGCGCGTCGGCGGCACCGTCGTGGTCGACAACGACGCCAATGCGGCGGGCTGGGCCGAATTCCGGTTCGGCGCGGGGCGTCTCGTCAGCGACATGGTCATGCTCACGATCGGCACGGGCGTCGGCGGTGCGATCGTCGCGAACGACCGGCTGTTCCGCGGCGGGTTCGGCGCGGGCGCCGAGCTCGGTCACCTCCGCGTCGTGCCCGACGGGCTCGCGTGCGGCTGCGGTCAGCGCGGGTGCATCGAGCAGTACGGCTCGGGGCGGGCGCTCCTGCGCATGGCCGGCGAGATCGCCGACGCCGGCGGCATCGGGCAGGCGCTCGCCCGTGCACGCGCCGAGCACGGCGAGCTCGACGGGGCGATCGTCGGCGGACTCATCGCCGAGGGCGACCCCGGCGCCGTCGCGGCGCTGCGCCAGCTCGGACACTGGCTGGGCGAGGCCGCGGCGAGCCTCTCGGCGGTGCTCGACCCGCAGCGTTTCGTGTTCGGCGGGGGCGTCGCGATCGCCGGCGACCTGCTGCTCGACCCCATCCGCGAGTCGTATCTCGAGCACCTCCCGGCGCGCGGTTACCACCCCGAGCCCGATTTCGTCGTCGCCGAGCTCCAGAACGACGCCGGCGTCGTCGGTGCGGCCGATCTCGCCCGCGTGTGGGTCGCCGAGCACGCCTGAGCGGGCCGGCGGTAGGCTGATCGATGCGCCACGAGAAGGGAGCCGCGCGGTGTTCTACTGGATCATGAAGAACCTCGTGATCGGGCCGATCCTCCTCTCGATCTTCAGGCCGTGGGTCGTCGGGCTCGAGAACGTGCCCAAGGAGGGCGCCGTGGTGCTGGCGTCGAACCACCTCTCCTTCATCGACTCGATCTTCCTGCCGCTCGTCGTCGACCGCCCGGTGGTCTTCCTCGCGAAGAGCGACTACTTCACCGGCAAGGGGCTCAAGGGCTGGGCGACCCGCGTGTTCTTCCAGGCCGCCGGTCAGCTGCCGATCGACCGCTCCGGCGGCAAGGCCTCCGAGGCATCCCTCAACACCGGTCTCCGCGTCCTCGCCGAGGGCAGCATCCTCGGCATCTACCCCGAGGGCACCCGCAGCCCCGACGGCAAGCTCTATCGCGGGCGCACCGGTGTCGCGCGCATGGTCCTCGAGTCGGGCGTCCCCGTGATCCCCGTGGCGATGATCGGCACCGAGCACGTCATGCCCATCGGCAAGCGGCTGCCGAAGGTGCGCCGCATCGGGATCATCGTCGGCCAGCCGATCGACTTCTCCCGCTTCGAGGGGCTCGAGGGCGATCGCTTCGTGTTGCGTTCTGTGACGGACGAGCTCGTCTACCGTCTCCGGGCGTTGAGCGGCCAGGAATACGTCGACGTGTACGCGAGTTCCGTGAAGGAGCAGCGGGCCTCCCAATCGCGGTAGGCTCGAGGCGCGGCGGCGCGAACTGCGTCGCCGTTCCGCATCACGGCGCACCAGCGCCCCTCACCCCTCAGGACACACCCGTGGTACAGCTTGTCGAGCCCTTCGTGAACGCAGATCCTTCCGTGATCGCGGGCCTCGACTATTGGCGCGAGCTGCCGATCAAGCAGCAGCCCACCTGGCCCGATGCCGAGGCGGCGCGCGCGGCCTCGGCCGAACTGGCCACGCTGCCGCCGCTCGTCTTCGCGGGCGAGGTCGACACGATGCGCGAGCGACTCGCGGCCGCCTCGCGCGGTGAGGCCTTCCTCCTCCAGGGCGGCGACTGCGCCGAGACCTTCGCCGGTGCGACCGCCGACCAGATCCGCAACCGGGTGAAGACGGTCCTGCAGATGGCCGTGGTGCTCACGTACGGCGCCTCGATGCCGGTCGTGAAGATGGGCCGCATGGCGGGCCAGTTCGCGAAGCCGCGCTCGAGCGACCACGAGACCCGTGGCGACGTGACGCTGCCCGCCTACCGCGGCGACATCGTCAACGGGTACGACTTCACGCCCGAGTCGCGCGCCGCCGATCCCGGTCGCCTGATCCGCGGCTACCACACGGCCGCGTCGACGCTGAACCTCATCCGCGCCTTCACCCAGGGCGGCTTCGCCGACCTGCGCCAGGTGCACTCGTGGAACCAGGGCTTCGCGAAGAACCCCGCGAACTCCCGCTACGAGTCGATGGCGCGCGAGATCGACCGCGCAGTGAAGTTCATGGATGCCTGCGGCGCCGACTTCGAGGCGCTCAAGCACACCGAGTTCTACACCGGCCACGAGGGCCTGCTGATGGACTACGAGCGGCCGATGACGCGCATCGACTCGCGCACCGGCACCCCGTACGTGACGAGCGGCCACTTCATCTGGATCGGTGAGCGCACGCGCGAGCTCGACGGCGCGCACGTCGACTTCCTCTCGCGCGTCCGCAACCCGATCGGGGTGAAGCTCGGCCCGACGACGAGCCCCGAGACGATGCTCGAGCTCATCGAGAAGCTCGATCCCGAGCGCGAGCCGGGCCGTCTCACCTTCATCACGCGCATGGGCGCCGGCAAGATCCGCGAGGCGCTGCCGCCGCTGCTCGAGGCGGTCAAGCAGAGCGACGCGAACCCGCTGTGGGTGACCGACCCGATGCACGGCAACGGCATCACGACGCCCACCGGCTACAAAACCCGTCGTTTCGACGACGTCGTCGACGAGGTCAAGGGCTTCTTCGAGGCGCACCGCGCGGCCGGCACGCACCCGGGCGGCATCCACGTCGAGCTCACCGGCGACGACGTCACCGAGTGCCTCGGCGGCTCCGAGCAGATCGACGAGGCGACCCTCGCGACGCGCTACGAGTCGCTGTGCGACCCCCGCCTGAACCACATGCAGTCGCTCGAGCTCGCGTTCCTCGTGGCCGAGGAGCTCGCGGCGCGATAGCCCGCACGATCAGCGAGTTCGGCGCGGGGCATCTTCATTCTCGGGGGATGCCCCGCGCCGAACTCGTGCTCCCGGGGCGCACGCCGACGACGGGGCGGGCCGGAACGCCGGCCGGCACGGTCGAAGTCGCTGCACGCCGCCACGCCGGACTGACGCGCGGAGCCGAGGCGCCGGTGCCGCTCAGACCGTGAGGGTGGCGACGAGGGTGATCGTGCTTCCGCGGACCGCCTGCGTCTCGGCGGCCGGGTTCTGCTCGTTCACGGTGGCGAAGGCGATGAACGCCTCGGGGAAGCTGTGGGCGACCTTGAACCCCGCCGCCTCGAGCTCGTCGATGGCGTCCTGGAGGGGCTTGCCGACGACGTTCGGCACGGCGACCAGGTCCTGGCCCTTCGACACCGTCAGCTCGACGGTCGACCCCGGGCGCATGGGGTCGCTCAGCCAGTCGGCGGTGACGACGTGGTCCTTCGGGACGTCGTTCGAGAAGACCGGGTCCTTGTAGGTCACCTCGAGCCCGGCGTCCTTCAGCTTCGCCTCGGCATCGGCGACCGCGAGGCCCTCGACGGGCGGCACCGGGCCGACCGAGACGATCAGGGTGACCTCGCCCCGTTCGGGGTAGCTCGACGGAAGCGCCTCGCCGTCGGCGCCCAGGGCGCCGATCACGGAGCCGGGCGGCACGTCGGCCGAGAACTGCTCGACGGGGTCGAGGAGCGTGAACTCGGCGAGGAGCTCGTTCGCCGCGTCGACCGGCTGGCCGACGACGTCGGGCACCTCGAGGATGCGCGGCCCTTCGGAGACGAGGAGGACCACCGTCGAGCCGTTGCGCGCCGAGCTCCCGCCGGCGGGATCGGTGTCGATGACGGAGCCTGCGGCGATCTCGGGATCGGTGCGGGTCTCCTGCTTCACCTGGAACCCGGCGTCGGTGAGCAGCTCGAGCGCCGCCTCGGGCGTCTTCGCGGTCGTGTCGGGGATCGTCACGTACGCGCCGGGGCCGGCGCCGAAGTACCAGCCCGTTCCTGCGGCGAGGCCGGTGACGAGGAGGACGAGCGCGAGGATCCAGTAGCCGCGCCGCTTGCGACGTGCGGCGCTCGTCGAGAGCTCGGCGGCGTCGTCGCCGTCGGACGCCTCGGCCGTCGCGACCGCCGCGGGACCGGCGAGCGCCGCTGCGCCGAGCACGCGCGTCTCGGCCGTGGCGGTGCCCAGCGGCTCGCCGGCGGTGGGCAGCACCATCGTCGCCTGGGTGGTGAGCGGGACGTGCGAGGAGCGCAGCACCGGTTCGGCCTCACGCAGCCGGTCGAGCAGCTCGCGAGCGTCGCGGGGGCGCTCGTCGGGGTCGCGGCGCGTGGCCCAGAGCACGAGTTCGTCGAGCTCCGCCGGCACGGCCGGGTTCTTCGAGCTGGGGGCCGGGACCTCGTCGTTCGCGTGCTGGTACGCGATCGTCATCGGCGCCTCGCCGACGTAGGGCTGCTCGCCCGTCAGCATCTCGAACATCATGATGCCGACGGCGTAGATGTCGCTGCGAGCGTCGGCGACCCCGCGGGTCACGAGCTCGGGGGAGAGGTAGGCGATCGTGCCGAGGAGTGCCTGCCCGGTCGCGGTGTTCGCGCTGGCGGCGCGGGCGAGCCCGAAGTCGCCGAGCTTGATGCGGCCGTCGTCGGCGAGCAGTACGTTCTCGGGCTTGAGATCGCGGTGCACGATGCCGGCCTTGTGCGCAGCGGCGAGACCCGAGAGCACCGCGTCCATGATGTCGACGGTCTGCTCGGGGGTGAGCTTCTTGTAGTCCTTCAGGAGCTCGCGAAGCGTGATGCCGGGCAGGTACTCCATGACGAGGTACGCCATGTCGGCGTCCTGGCCCTGGTCGAAGACGTTCACGACGTTCGGGTGCGCGAGCCGGGCGGCCGAACGGGCCTCCTGCACGAAGCGCGTCTTGAAGGTGTTGTCGTCGGCCAGATGACCGTGCATGATCTTGATCGCGACCCGCCGCTCCAGACGGAGGTCGGTCGCGAGGTAGACGGTCGCCATGCCGCCACGGGCGATCCGGGAGCGCACCTGATAGCGGCCGTCGATGAGACGGCCGATCATCGGGTCAGCGGGCGCGTTGGTCACTGTCCGAGTCTACGAAACGGCATATGCCCCGATCTGAACAAACGCCGCAGACGCGCCGATCGAAACCCCATCGTGATGCGGGTCAGCCGAGCTCGGCGAGCCAGGCCTTCGCCTGCGCCTCCCACTTGGCGTAGTGGTCGGGGTGCGCGCTCCGCTGCACCGATTGCGCCGCCTCGGTGAGCGACATCGATTCCCAACCGGGAATGTCGAGCAGCCCGGCGGTGACGCCGGGGTTGGGATTGGTCGGGCCGCCGTAGAAGGCGGTCGCGGCGCGCACCGGGTCGAGCACCTCCTCGACCGTGCCCCAGCCCTGGCTCGGTCGCTGCTGGAACAGCCCCTGCGAGTCGCGATCGCCGTGGCGGACGTTCTTCAGGCCGGACTCCTGGGCGGCCGCCGCGAGGGCGACGACGATCCCCGAGTCGGGAACGCCGAGCTCGCGGCCCACGTCGACGATGAGCTGGGCGTTGGTGCGCATCTCCTCGGTGAGCACGACGCTCACGGACGCGACGGCGACGACGGGGACCGGCCGGGGGATGGCGAGCCGTTGGCCCGCCCTGATCGTCGCGTTCGCGTCGAGGCCGTTCGCCGCGATGAGCGCGGCGACCTCGACGTCGTTCCGCGCCGCGATGTCCCACACGGTGTCGCCGTCGACGACGAGGTGCGTGTCGGCCGGCGCGGTCGCCCCGGGCTCCGCGGCGGGAGGCGCGGTGATGGGCGGGGGAGCCGACGCCCCCGCCGAGCGATCGTCGGCGTCGGGCGGCAGCACGATCGCCTCGCCGGGGAAGATGAGGGACTGGCGGCTGAGGCCGTTGACCCTGAGCAGCTCGCCCAGCGCGACGCCGTATCGATCGGCGATGCCGCTCATCGTGTCGCCGTCGACGACGAGGTGCTTCGCGATGGCGTCGCGGGCGGGCGGCGCCGCCGCCGCACGGCCGCCGGGCAGTGCGAGGCGCTGGCCGGGGAAGATCAGGCTCGACCAGCCGAGCCCGTTGTGCGCGAGCACCTCCGCGGTCGAGAGGCCGTATCGCTCGGCGATGCCGCTGACCGTGTCGCCCTCCGCGACGACGATCTCCGCCGGGACGGCGCCTGTGGCCGAGGCGGCGCGCACGGCCGCCCCGGCGGTCGACGCCTTCGCCTTCGGCTGGCGCTTGACCGGCTGCGGCGCGGCCTCGGCCGGCTGCGCGATGCCCAGGGTGACGGCCACGGCGCTCACGACGGCGAGCGGCACGGTCAGCAGCCCGCGGATGCCGCGAGCCGGCCCGCGTCCGCCGGGTCGACGCGGTTCGCGCCCGCCGGCGTCGTCGACGTCGTACGCCATGGTTCCCCCTTCGCCGGCCTGATGCTCCGGCTCTCGCCACCGTCGCACAGGCGTCGGGGCGAGTCAAACACCCGGCCGCGAGTCCGCCGACTCGGGGTGGACGCGGGCCTGGGGACGTTCGGCGCCCGTTCCGCCGATCGCCGTCGGCTCCGTGGCCCCACTTCCCGGTCGGCCCCCGGACGTGGCAGGCTTGTGCTGTGACCGATGCCGCCCAGACCACCTGGCTGACCGTTCCCGACCTCGTCGAGCTGCTGGGCGAGAGCCCGAGCCGCGTGCGCCGCATGATCGACGACCGGCATCTGCTGGCCGCTCGGGTCGACGGCGTGCTGAAGGTCCCCGCCGTCTTCATCAAGAACGACGCGCCGATGCCCGAGATCCACGGCACCGCGATCGTGCTCGCCGACGCGGGCTTCAGCGACACCGAGGCGCTCGAGTGGTTCCTCGCCGAGGAGGACAGCCTCGGCACCACTCCGATCGACGCCCTGCGCGCCGGCCGGAAGGCGGAGGTCCGACGGATCGCCCAAGCGCTCGCCTGAGCTGGAGTGCCGGCCGGTACACGTGAGGTCCGCGCCGCTCAGCTCGTACGGCGGGTGACCGTCTTCGCCATCGCGGCGAGCTCGTTGCGGGCCTCGTTCCCGAGCGGTGCGTCGTCGAGGGCCGCGACCGCTCGGGCCGCGTTCCGGGCGATGAGGTCCTCGACCTCGTCGACGGCTCCGCATTCGGTGATCGTGCGCTGCAGCATCCGCACCTGCTCGGCGCTCAGCGACGGGTCGCCGAGGAGTTCGTCGAGCAGTCGCCGCTGTCCGGCCGCGAGCCGTTCGCGCGCGATCGCGATGAGCACGGTCCGCTTGCCCTCCCGCAGGTCGTCGCCGCTCGGCTTGCCGGTGACCCCGGGGTCTCCGAACACCCCGAGCAGGTCGTCGCGCAGCTGGTAGGCGATGCCGAGCGGCAGGCCGAAGTCGCGGAGTGCGCGGAGCTGCGCCTCGTCGGCCCCGGCGATCGAGGCGCCGATCAGGAGTGGCGCCTCGATGCTGTACTTCGCCGACTTGTAGACGATGACGCGTTCGGCGCGGACCCGCTGCTCGTCGTCGGGCTGCACGTTCCAGGCGCGCTCCTCGAGGATGTCGAGGTACTGGCCCGCCGTGACCTCGGTGCGCATCCGCATGAACTCGCGACGCGCCGCGCGGGCGGCCGCGCGGTCGCCGAGGGCGTCGAGCCCCTCGTCGAGGATCTCGTCGCTCCAGCCGAGCAGGAGGTCGCCGAGGAGGATCGCCGAGTCGACGCCGAAGTCGGCGGAGTCCCCGGCCCAGCCGGAATCGGCGTGGAGCCCCTCGAAGAGCCGGTGCGCGGAGGGGAGGCCGCGGCGGGTGTCGGAACGGTCGATGAGGTCGTCGTGCACGAGCGCCGCGGCGTGGAAGAGCTCGAGCGCGGCCGCGGCCGAGACGACCGGGAACCGGTCGGGTCCCCCTGCGGACTCGAAGGGGTCGAAGCCGCGCGTTCGCACGGACTCCCAGCCCCAGTAGCAGAAGAGTGCGCGGAACCGCTTTCCGCCGCTGAGAAAGCGCCGAGAGAAGCCGTCGAGCGGTTCGAGATCGGCGCTGATCGAGCGGAGAATGGAGGTGCGTTCGGCGAGGAATTCCTCGATGCGTTCGTGCACCATATCGACCAGTCGGGAGCTGTGAGCCACCCGCCTAGCCTACCGACGCAACGCAGGGCTAGAATGGACTCGGATGCGTCGATCCCGAGCCTGAGGGGAAAGAGATGCCGCTTTCAGAGCAGGAGCAACGTCTTCTCGAGGAGATGGAGCGGAACCTCTATCGCAACGATGCCGATTTCGTGCACGCCGTCGGCGGCGTGCGCGGTCGGCGACCGAACTACCGCGCCATCGTGCTCGGTGTGCTGCTCGCCGTCGCCGGCGTCGGTGCGCTGATCGTCGGCGTCGCCACCCAGATCCTGATCGTCGGCATCCTGGGCTTCGCGCTCATGTTCGCCGGCGTGCTCGTCGCGATCACGCCGTCGAAGCGCGGTGCCGCGGCGCCCGCTCCGAACGAGCAGTCCTCCGGTGCGGCCAAGCCGCGCTCCGGCTCGGGCTTCATGGACCGCATGAACGAGCGCTGGGACCGTCGCCAGGACGGGCACGAGTAGCCACTCCACTTCGCACCACCTGAACGGGCCGATCGTCTGATCGGCCCGTTTTTCGTGTCTCAGGGGCCGCTCGTCCGGTCGCCCCGGCCCGTCGCCGAGGCATCCGGCCCGTGATCGACCCCATTTCCCCCCTCCGGCGTGTCGATCTCCTCCACCTCCCTCCACCCGCGTAAATCCGCGTGAACACGGGGGTTCCTCGACTGATCCTCAGCGAATTCGAGCGAATGTCGTTGATCGGTGGATGGAGGTGGAGTAAAGTGGGGGCACCTGGATTCTGGCCGGAGGAAAGGGGGTGGTGCGGTGTTCCTCGGGAGTTACGAACCAAAGCTCGATGAGAAGGGTCGCGTCATTCTTCCGGCGAAATTCCGGGAGGAGCTGTCGAACGGGCTCGTGCTGACACGCGGGCAGGAGCGCTGCGTCTACGTGTTCAGCGCTCGCGAGTTCGAGAGCATGAGCGAGAAGATCCGCCAAGCCCCGGTCACGAGCAAGCAGGCACGCGATTACATGCGCGTGTTCCTCTCGGGGGCGTCCGCGGAGACCCCCGACAAGCAGAACCGGGTCACCATCCCCGCCATGCTCCGCAGCTATGCGGGGCTCGACCGGGACCTCACGGTCATCGGCGCCGGCAGCCGGGTGGAGATCTGGGACCAGGCGGCGTGGCAGAGCTACCTCGCCGAGCAGGAGGCGGCCTTCGCGGAGACGGCGGAGGAGGTGATCCCCGGACTCTTCTGATCCACGGGTCCCGACTCCCAGCCGGCCGGGCCTGGTGCACTTCCCCGCATCAGGACGAACGGATGGGGATCAGGGCTCGAAGGCCCGGAAGGCAAGGCGGAATCATGGACATCGAACGCATTCACACCCCGGTCATGCTCGAGCGCACGCTCGAGCTGCTCGCCCCGGCGCTCGAGCAGCGCGGCGCGGTGATGGTCGATGCCACCCTCGGCATGGGCGGCCACACCGCGGCGTTCCTCGAACGCTTCCCCGAGCTCACGGTCATCGGCCTCGACCGCGACACCGACGCGCTCGCCATCGCCCGCGAGCGCCTCGCGAAGTACGGCGACCGCGCCCGCTTCGTGCACACGGTCTACGACGGCATCGCGAAGGCGGTCCGGTCCGAGGGGTTCACCGAGGTGCAGGGCGTGCTCTTCGACCTCGGCGTCTCCTCCTTGCAGCTCGACCGCGCCGAGCGCGGCTTCGCCTACTCGAAGGACGCGCCGCTCGACATGCGGATGGACTTCACGAAGGGGCGCACCGCGGCCGACGTCATCGCGGAGTCGAGCGAGGACGAGCTGCGACGCATCTTCCTCGACTACGGCGAGGAGAAGCTCGCGGCACGCTACGCGCGCGCCATCGTGAGGGCGCGCGAGGAGGCCCCGATCACGCGATCGGCCGAGCTCGTCGCCGTGATCCAGGCGGCGACCCCGGTGGCCGTGCAGCGGCAGGGGCACCCGGCGAAGCGGGTCTTCCAGGCCCTGCGCATCGAGGTGAACGAGGAGCTGTCGGTGCTCGAGCGGGCGATGCCCGCGGCCCTCGACTCGATCGCCGTCGGCGGCCGCATCGTCGTGCTCGCCTACCAGTCGCTCGAGGACCGCATCGTCAAGCGGGTGCTGCAGGCCGCAGCGAGCTCGTCGGCACCCGCAGGGCTGCCGATGGAGCTGCCCGAGCACCGCCCGCAGTGGAAGCTCCTCGTCAGGGGAGCGGAGCTCGCGAGCGAATCCGAGCAGGCGGAGAACCCGCGTGCGAAGCCGGTGCGACTGCGCGCCGCAGAACGAGTGAGGAGGCCGTCATGAGCGCTGTGCCGGCCCAGTCCCTTCCCGCGCCCCGGCGCGCGCCCGAGCGGCCCCGCTGGCTGCGCCCCGCGCCCGAACCCGGCGGCGGTCGTGCGAAGCCCCGGCTCGCGTACGCGATCATCGCGGTCGCCGGAGTCGCGGTCATCGTCGTCGCGCAGCTGCTGCTCTCGATCGCCATCACGCAGGGCGCCTACGACATCGACGCGGTGACGATGCAGCAGTCCACCCTCGATCGCCAGGAGCAGCAGCTCCGCGAGGACCTCGACCGGGTCGAGTCGCCGCAGTACCTCGCCGCGAACGCCGAGGCGCTCGGCATGGTCCCGAACTCCAACCCGGTGCTGCTCCGGCTCTCCGACGGATCCGTGAGCGGCGACCCGTCCGCGGCGACCGGGGGAGCCGCGGCATCCGCGCCGCTCGTCCCGAATGCGCTCATCGACGGCGTGCCGCTCGTGACCGAGCGGCCCGCGGAGGAGACTCCGAAGGGCGAGACCGCAGCGGGGGCGGCGGGCGGAGCGGCGGCCGAGGTCCCCGCTCAGGCTCCGGCACCTCCGCCCGCCGGCGAGGGCCTGCCGACGCCGGCCACCCACTAGCACGAGCACCACGAGCACGAACGAGGACCGCAGCGGATGAACCGAACGAGTCGCCACCCGATGCGCAGGATCCTCGCCTCGGCGGTCGTGCTCCTCGTGCTCGTCGGGGTGTTCGTCGTGAAGCTCGTCGACATCCAGGTGGTGCGCGCCTCCGCGCTGAACGCCAAGTCGCAGGATGCGAGATCCCAGCCGGTGAAGGTGTGGGGCGCCCGCGGCGACATCGTCGACGCGAACGGCACCGTGCTCGCCGACAGCGTGATGCGCTACGACATCGTCATCTCGCCGAAGCAGGCGCAGCTGGCGGTCGTCGAAGAGAAGCAGAAGAAGGATCCGAAGCACAAGGCCGAGGTCACGACCGAGGAGCTCGTCGCCGCGCTCGCGCCGGCGGCGGCGGAACTCGGGCCCCTGCTCGGCCTCACGGCCGACCAGGTGGTCGGGGTGATCACCTCGAAGCTCGCGGAGGACCCCGACTCCGACTACGCCTTCCTCGCGAAGCAGGTCGACACGGAGTCGTACGAAGCGGTCAAGGCGCTCGACGTCCCATGGGTGTACGCCGAGAAGCACCCCAGCCGGACGTATCCGAACGGCGCGGTCGGCGGCAACCTCCTCGGGTTCGTGCAGCCCGACGACGGCACGCCGCTCCAGGGCCTCGAACTCGCCGAGGACCAGTGCCTCGCAGGCACCGACGGCGAGGTCAGCTACCTGCACAGCGCGGCCGACTGGGTGCCCATCCCCGGCAGCGAGATCGTGCACAAGCAGGCGAAGGACGGCGGCACGCTGAAGCTCACGATCGACGCCGACCTGCAGTACTTCGTGCAGCGCGTCGCCGAGGAGCAGCGCCGGGCCGTCGGCGCCGACTGGGCCACGGTGACGGTCATGGAGGTGAAGACCGGGCGCCTGCTGGCGATCGCCGACGTGCCGACGGTCGACCCGAACGACCCGTCGGCGACCGACGCCGACGACCGCGGCTCGCGGGCGTTCACGGCGCCGTTCGAGCCCGGCTCGACCTTCAAGGCGCTCACGGCCGCCTCGGTGCTCGACGCGGGCAAGGCGACGCCGGTCGACCAGATCATCGCGCCGTACCGGTACCTGCCGCCGAACGGCGCGAACATCAACGACAGCGCGTATCACGACGACTCGCGGCTCACGCTCACGGGCGTGCTCGTCGACTCGTCGAACACCGGGATGTCGATGTTCGGCGAGCGGATCAGCGACCGGCAGCGCTACGAGGACATGCTCGACTTCGGGCTCGGCGAGCCGACGGAGGTCGGATTCCCCCAGGAGGCCGCGGGCGACCTGCACGGCGACCCCGACGACTGGGACAACCAGACGAAGTACGCGACCATGTTCGGGCAGGGCCTCACCACGACCGCCGTGCAGATCGCGAGCGTCTACCAGACCCTCGCGAACGGCGGCGTGCGCATGCCGGTCACGCTCGTCGACGGGTGCACGACCGCCGACGGGGAGACGACCTCCCCGCCGGCGCAGGGCAGGAGGGTGGTCTCCGAGAAGGCCGCCGACGAGACGAGCGCCATGCTCGAGCGCGTGTACGCCGAGGGCTGGCTCGCCGACCAGTGGGAGATCCCGGGATACCGCGTCGCCGCGAAGACGGGCACCGCGCAGGTCGCCGGCCCCGACGGGCAGTACCTGCCAGGCTACCTCGTCTCCGTCTCCGGCTTCGCTCCGGCCGACGATCCCGAGTTCGTCGTTTCGGTGAGCTTCCAGAATGCCGTTAAGATGAACTCGTCCGCCGCATCCGCTCCCGTCTTCCAAGAAGTGATGAGCCAGGTGCTGAAGAAGTATCGGACCGTTCCATCCGGCGCCCCGGCGCCCGATCTGCCAGCCACCTGGTGAGAAAGTTGGGTTCGTGACCGGATCGCCTCCAACGGCCCTCCGGCCGCAGCACCCGAGCCCCCGAACGCTCCGCGGCCTCGCCGAGGAGTTCGGGTTCGACGTGCGCGGCGAGCTCGGCGACCTCGAGGTCACGGGCGCGGGCCTCGCCTCCGGCGCCGTGCGCCCCGGCGACCTCTACGTCGGCGTGCCCGGGCGCAACGCCCACGGTGCCGGCTACGCGGTCGCCGCCCGCGACGCGGGTGCCGTCGCCGTGCTGACCGATGAGGCCGGCGCGACGCTCGCCGCCGAGTCCGGCCTGCCGATCCTCGTCACCCCCGACGCCCGTGCCGCGCTCGGCGAGGTCGCCGCGTGGATCCACCGCACGGCCGAGAACCCGGCGACCACGTTCGCGGTCACCGGCACGAACGGCAAGACCAGCGTCGTGTACCTGCTCTACGGCATCCTCCGCCAGCTCGGCGTGACCGCCGGACTCACCTCGACCGCCGAGCGCCGCATCGGCGACGAGGCCGTCACGAGCTCGCTCACCACTCCCGAGGCGAGTGAGCTGCACGCGCTGCTCGCCCGCATGCGCGAGGTCGAGGTGCGCGCCGTCGGCATCGAGGTGTCGGCGCAGGCGCTCTCGCGGCACCGGGTCGACGGGCTCGTCTTCGACGTCGCCGGCTTCACGAACCTCACGCACGACCACCTCGACGACTACGCCGACATGAGCGAGTACTTCGAGGCGAAGCGCGAGCTCTTCCAGCCCGATCGCGCCCGCCGCGGCGTCGTCACGGTCGACTCCGAGTGGGGCCGCCGGCTCGTGGCCGAGTCGCGCATCCCGGTGACGACGCTGACGAGCGACGCCGAGGTTCCGGCCGACTGGCGACTCACGATCCTCGACGAGGCGGCCGCGTACACGGCGTTCGCGCTCGACGCGCCCGACGGGCGCCGGCTCGAGACGCGCGTGCCGCTGCTCGGCTGGTACATGGCGGCGAACGCCGCGCTGGCGATCGTCATGCTCACCGAGGCGGGCTACGACCTCGATCGCATCGCCGCCGCGCTCGAGCGCGACGGCGGCATCGACGCCTACATCCCCGGTCGCGCCGAGCGCATCTCGGGCGATCGCGGTCCGATCGTCTACATCGACTACGGGCACAGCCCCGACGCGTTCCTCCAGACGCTCGGCGCGATCCGCCGCTCGACCTCGGGTCGCGTCATCATGGTCTTCGGCGCCGACGGCGACCGCGACACGACCAAGCGCGCCGAGATGGGCGCGATCGCCGCCCGCGGTGCCGATGTCGTGGTCATCACCGACTTCCACCCTCGATTCGAGGATCCGGCGGCGATCCGCGCCGCGCTGATCGCCGGCGCGCGCGAGGCCGTGCCCGGACGCGAGATCCACGAGATCGCCGACCCGAGGGCGGCGTTCCGCGCGGCCCTCGCCCTCGCCGACGACGGCGACGCCATCCTCTACGCCGGCCCCGGCCACGAGGACTACCACGAAGTGAAAGGCGTGAAGATCCCGTACTCGGCACGCGAAGACTCCAAGCAGGCGCTCCGCGAAGCGGGGTGGCTCGAATGATCGCGCTCACGCTCTCCGAGATCGCGTCGGCCGCGGGCGGCACCCTCCGTCTCGACGGCGCGTCCGCGACCGCCGAGACCGTCGTCTCCGGCGCCGTCACGACCGACTCGCGCGAGATCGACGCGGGCGACGTGTTCGTCGCCAAGCGCGGCGAGTTCGACGACGGCCACCGCTTCGCACCGTCCGCGGTCGAGCGCGGCGCCGCCGTCCTGATCGTCGAGCACGCCCTCGAACTGCCCGTGCCGCAGATCGTTGTCGCCGACTCGATCGACGCGCTCGGCGCCCTCGCGACCGAGGTCGTGCGCCGGGTGCGCTCCCTCGGCAGGCTGCGCATCGTCGGCGTCACCGGCTCGAACGGCAAGACCACGACGAAGAACCTCCTGCGCGCCGTGCTCGAGAAGGTCGGCCCGACCGTCGCCGCGCGCGCCTCCTACAACAACGAGGTCGGCGCGCCCGTCACCATGCTCGAGCTCGCGGAGGACACCGAGTTCCTCGTCGCCGAGATGGGGGCCTCCGGCGTCGGCGAGATCGCCCGCCTCATCCGCATGGCACGCCCCGACGTCGGCATCGTGCTGAAGGTCGGCCTCGCGCACGCCGGCGAGTTCGGCGGCATCGAGAAGACCGTGCAGGCGAAGTCCGAGATGGTCACCGACCTGCTGCCCGGCGACGTGGCGGTGCTCAACGCCGACGATCCGCGCGTCGTTCCGATGGCCGGCCTCACCGACGCCCGCGTCGTCTGGTTCGGACTCGGCGACGCCGCCGAGGTGCGCGCGACCGAGCTCCGCGCCCACTCGCGCGGCACCGACTTCACGGTGACGGTGCCCGGCGGCGAGCAGGCACGGGTGCACTTCGGGGTGCTCGGCGAGCACCACGTCATGAACGCACTGGCCGCGGTTGCGGCATCCATCGAGCTCGGCGTGCCCCTCGCCGACGTGGTCGCCGCCCTCGAGCAGGTGACCCTCGCGGAGCGCTGGCGCATGCAGCTCATGGGCGGCCGCGACGGCATCACCGTCATCAACGACGCGTACAACGCGAGTCCCGACTCGATGTCGGCCGCGCTCAAGACCCTCGCCCAGGTGCGAGAGCCCGGCAGCCGCACGATCGCCGTCCTCGGCGAGATGAGCGAGCTCGGCGAGTTCTCGGGGGAGGAGCACGACCGCATCGGCCTCCTCGCCGTGCGCCTCGGGATCTCGCAGCTCGTCGTCGTCGGCCAGGCCGCGCGTCGACTGCACATCTCCGCGATCAACGAAGGATCGTGGGACGGCGAATCGGCATACGTCGAGTCCGCCGATGAGGCCTTCGAGCTCGTCACCGCGGGCGCCCGCCCCGGTGACACGATTTTGGTGAAATCGTCGAACTCGGCGGGTCTCCGCCTGCTCGGCGACCGACTGGGAGAATGGTTCGCGTGAGCGCAGTGCATCATCTCGGCGAGGCTGGGCAGTCGACCTGCCTGCTCGGCGACCGACTGGGAGAATGGTTCGCGTGAGAGCACTGCTGACCGCCGGAGCGTTGTCGCTCGCCTTCACGCTGTTCCTGACCCCGCTGTTCATCCGCCTGTTCACGCGGATCGGCTGGGGCCAGTTCATCCGTGACGACGGGCCGCAGAGCCATCACGTCAAGCGCGGCACGCCCACCATGGGCGGCATCATCTTCATCCTCGGCGCGCTGTTCGGCTACTTCGTCGCGACGCTGCTCGTCTCGAACGAGAAGCCCACCGCCTCGGGCCTGCTGGTGCTCTTCATGATGGTGGGCCTCGGCCTCGTCGGCTTCGTCGACGACTTCCTGAAGACCCGCAAGAAGCAGAGCCTCGGCCTCGGCGGCTGGGCGAAGGTCGCGGGCCAGGTGATCGTCGCGGCCCTCTTCGCACTGCTCGCGCTGCAGTTCCCGAACGCGCAGGGCGTGACCCCCGCCAACACGAAGATCTCGTTCATCCGCGACCTGCCGCTCGACTTCATGGTCTTCGGCACCTTCTTCGGCATCCTGCTGTACGTCATCTGGATCTGCCTGATCGCGTCCGCGACCTCGAACGGCGTCAACGTGACCGACGGCCTCGACGGCCTCGCCGGCGGCGCCTCGATCCTCGCGATCGGGTCGTTCGTGTTCATCGGCTTCTGGCAGTTCAACCAGGCGTGCGGCGCGGTCGGGCTCAACCCGAGCGACGAGTACCGCTGCTACAACGTGCGCGACCCGCTCGACATCGCGATCGTGTCGGCCGCCATCGTCGGCGGGCTCATCGGATTCCTCTGGTGGAACACGAACCCGGCGAAGATCTACATGGGCGACACCGGCTCGCTCGGCCTCGGCGGTGCCCTGGCCGCCCTCGCGGTCGTCAGCCACACCGAGCTCCTCGTCATCATCATCGGCGGACTCTTCGTCATCGAGACCGGCTCGGTCATCCTGCAGCGGGCCTACTTCAAGGTGACGCACGGCAAGCGCATCTTCCTGATGAGCCCGATCCACCACCACTTCGAACTGAAGGGGTGGGCCGAGGTCACGATCGTCGTGCGCTTCTGGATCATCGCCGGACTCTTCGTCGCCGCGGGCGTCGGCGCGTTCTACTTCGAATGGCTGCAGAGCTGATGGCGGATGCCTCGGCGCCGGAGTCGGACCGTCTCGACACCCTCACGAGCTGGAACGCGGACTGGCGCGGGCTCAGGGTCGCGGTGCTCGGGGTCGGCGTCACCGGCTTCGCCGTGGCCGACACCCTCACCGAACTCGGCGCCGACGTGCTCGTGGTCGCGCCCGAGGTCGACGAGGACCGCGCGCGCATCCTCGAGGTGATCGGCGCGAAGCTCCTCCGCCACGCCCTCGACGTCGTGCCGGCCGAACTCGAGGGGTTCGCGCCCGAGGTCGTCGTGGTCTCGCCCGGGTTCCACCCCGACCACCCGGTGCTCGAGTGGGCGGGGCGCGAGGGCGTCGCCGTCTGGGGCGACATCGAGCTCGCCTGGCGCGTGCGCGACAAGGTGAACGCCGCCGAGTGGATCCTCGTGACGGGCACGAACGGCAAGACGACGACCGTGCAGATGGCGGCGACGTTCCTCGCCGCGAACGGCCTGCGGGCCGCGCCGTGCGGCAACATCGGAGTGCCGGTGCTCGATGCCGTGCGCGATCCGGGCGGTTTCGACGTGCTCGTGGTCGAGCTGTCGAGCTACCAGCTGCACCACCTCCCGACCGCGGGCGTCGGCGCGGTGCACCCGTGGGCGAGCGTCGTCCTCAACATCGCCGACGACCACCTCGACTGGCACGGATCGTTCGAGGCGTACCGCGCGGCGAAGGCGAAGGTGTACGAGAACACGAAGCACGCCTGCGTCTTCAACCGCGCCGACGAGGCGACCCGGCGCATGGTCGAGGACGCCGAGGTCGAAGAGGGCGCCAGGGCGATCGGCTTCGGGCTCGACGTGCCCGGGCCGAGCGACTTCGGCGTGGTCGAGGGCATCCTCGCCGATCGGGCGTACCTCGACGACCGGCGCAACACCGCGCTCGAGATCACGACCCTCGCCGAGCTCGAGCCGCGGGGCCTCGACGCGCCGCACGTGGTCGCGAACATCCTCGCCGCGTCGGCGCTCGTGCGTTCCTTCGGCGTGCCGGTCGTCGTCGTCCACGACGCGCTGAACGACTTCAGGCTCGACGCGCACCGCATCGAGACCGTGGCCGTCGCCGGCGGCGTCCGCTGGATCGACGACTCGAAGGCCACGAACCCGCACGCCGCCGAGGCGTCGCTGCGGGCGTTCGGCCGCGTCGTCTGGATCGTGGGCGGGCTCCTCAAGGGCGTCGACGCGGACGCGCTCGTCGCGGCGCACGTGGGGCGCCTCCGCGCGGCGATCGTGATCGGCGTCGATCGCGAGCTGCTCGTCGCGGCGTTCCGCCGACACGCGCCCGAGCTGCCCCTCTTCGAGGTGATCGCCGACGACACTGAACAGGTGATGCCCGAGGCGGTCGCACTGGCCGCGTCGGTCGCCGCAGAGGGCGACACCGTGCTCCTCGCGCCCGCTGCGGCGTCGATGGACCAGTTCGCCGACTACGGCGATCGCGGCCGGCGGTTCCACGAGGCGGTCAGAACGATGCTGGGAGGTGAGGCGGATGGCGACTCCGCCCCGCTCGACCCGTCGCCAGAAGGCTGACCAGCAGGGCGTCTCGGCCGCCCGCATCCGGCTCGGGCGGGTCTTCCGCGTCGAGTCGGCCGACTACTTCCTGCTGCTCGGGACGACGCTGTTCCTCGTCGTGCTCGGCCTCGTCATGGTGCTCTCCGCGTCGCTCGTCCAGTCGTACCTGGAGGACGGCGGGCTGCTCGACCAGGCCATCCGTCAGGGCGTCTTCGCGATCATCGGCATCCCGGCGATGCTCATCGCGAGCCGCATGCCCGAGCGGTTCTGGATGCGCATCGCCTGGCCCGCGCTCATCATCACCTGCATCCCCCAGCTGCTCGTGGTCGCCACCGACCTCGGCATCGAGGACGGCGGCAACACGAACTGGCTGCGCATCGGCCCCGTGCAGTTCCAGCCCTCCGAGTTCATCAAGGTCGCCCTCGTCATCTGGCTCGGGCTCATCGTCACGAAGAAGCAGGACAAGCTCGGCGACTTCACCCACGGCGTGCTGCCGATCCTGCTCGTCGGCGGCGGGGCGATCGGGCTCGTCCTCCTCGGCGGCGACCTCGGCACCGTGATGATCATGGGGTCGATGCTGCTCGGCGCGCTGTTCCTCATCGGGGTGCGGCTGCGGCTCCTGCTGCTGCCGATCGTGGTCGCGGTCGTGGGCTTCGTGATCGTGGCGTTCTCGAGCGAGAACCGCATGCGACGGATCATGTCGTTCGTCGACTCGAACTGCGACACCGGGTCGGCCGACACGCTGAACTCGTGCTGGCAGGTGATGCACGGCACGTACGCGCTCGCGAACGGCGGGATCTTCGGGGTCGGCCTCGGCAACTCCGCGGCGAAGTGGTCGTGGTTGCCCGCCGCCGACAACGACTTCATCTTCGCCATCATCGGCGAGGAACTCGGCCTCATCGGCGCGATCGTGGTCATCGGGCTCTTCGTGCTGCTCGCGGTCGCGTTCGCCCGGGTGCTCCGCAGCTCGCGCACGATGTTCGCGAAGACGGTCACCGCGGCCGTGATGGTGTGGGTCATCGGTCAGGCCTGTGTCAATATCGGAGTCGTGCTCGGAGTCTTCCCCGTCCTCGGTGTCCCACTGCCGCTCGTCTCGGCCGGCGGCACCGCCCTGTTGACCACCCTCGTCGCGATCGGCGTCGTGCTGTCGGTCGCACGCGATCCCGAGGCGCCGGCGCGCGCTGCGGCGCGCGCGGCGGCCCGCAGGGCCCGTGCATCGGAGCGTGCCGCCCGATGAGCGGGTACCTGCTCGCCGGCGGCGGCACCGCCGGCCACGTGAACCCGCTGCTCGCCGTCGCCGACCGGCTCCGCGAGCGCGATGCCGACGCCGAGGTGCTCGTGCTCGGCACCGCCGAGGGCCTCGAGGCGCGGCTCGTCCCGGCGCGCGGCTACGAGCTCCTGACGATCGCGAAGGTGCCGTTCCCGCGCCGCCCCAACCGGGCCGCCCTGGCGTTCCCGTCGCGGTTCAGCCGCTCGATCGACGACGTCGCGCGGATCATCTCCGAGCGCGGCGTCGAGATCGTCGTCGGGTTCGGCGGCTACGTCTCGACGCCCGCCTACCTCGCCGCCCGTCGCGCGGGCATCCCCGTCGTGATCCACGAGGCGAACGCGAAGCCGGGCCTCGCGAACCGGCTCGGCGCACGCTGGGCCGAACAGGTCGGCGTCGCCTTCGAGGGCACGCCGCTGCCGCACGCCGAGGTGGTCGGCATGCCGCTCCGCCGCGAGATCGAGTCGCTCGACCGAGCGGCGCTCCGCGCCGAGGCCGCCGGGTTCTTCGGTCTCGACCCCGATCGGCCGGTGCTCCTCGCGACCGGCGGCTCGCTCGGGGCGCGTCGCATCAACCGCACCATGGTCGACGGCGCGGCCTCGATCACGGGTGCCGGCTGGCAGGTGCTGCACATCACGGGCGCGAACTCCGAGGTCGACGACCCGGGCGTGGCCGACTACCGCATGGTCGAGTACGCCGACCGCATGGACCTGGCCCTGGCGGCGGCCGACCTCGCCGTCTCCCGAGCGGGTGCGGCGACGGTCAGCGAGCTCGCGGCGCTCGGGCTTCCGGCCGTGTACGTGCCCTACCCCGTCGGCAACGGCGAGCAGCGCTTCAACGCGGCCGGCGTGGTCGACGCGGGCGGTGGCATCCTCGTCGACGATGCGCGATTCGTCCCCGAGTGGGTGGACGCCGAGCTCGTCCCGCTCCTCGCCGACCGCGACCGCGTGGCCGCGATGGCCGCTGCGGCCGCGACCGCGGGCGTCCGCGACGGCACCGCGCGCATGGTCGCGCTCATCGACGCCGCCCTCGGCGGGGGAGCCGCGCACCCGGCCCGAGGCGCGTAACGTTGAACGTGGCGGATGCCACGTGCACCGCCCGCGAACCATCCGCACGCACGTCGTGCGCCGACCCGCCCGACCGCACCGTCGACACCCGAGGAAGAGCACCCGAACGTGACCATCAAGCCCGATCTCTCGATCCAGATCCCCGCCGAGCTCGGCGCCGTGCACTTCGTCGGCATCGGAGGATCGGGCATGAGCGGCATCGCGCGGCTCTTCCTCGACGCCGGGCACCGGGTGACCGGCTCCGACGTGCGCGACTCGGCGAACATCGCCGCCCTGCGCGAGCTCGGCGCCGAGATCGCCATCGGCCACGCCGCCGAGAACCTCGGCGACGCCGAGGCGGTCGTCGTGACCGGCGCGCTGTGGCAGGACAACCCCGAGTACCGGCTGGCGCTCGAGCGCGGCCTCCCGGTGCTGCACCGCTCGCAGGCGCTCGCGTGGCTCATCTCGGGGCAGCGCCTCGTCTCGGTCGCCGGCGCGCACGGCAAGACGACCTCGACCGGCATGATCGTCACCGGGCTCCTCGCCCAGGGCGCCGACCCGAGCTTCGTCAACGGCGGCGTGATCGAGGGCCTCGGCGTCTCCTCCGGCGCGGGCGCCGACGAGCTGTTCGTCGTCGAGGCCGATGAGTCCGACGGGTCCTTCCTGCTCTACGACACCGCGATCGCGCTCATCACGAACGTCGATCCCGACCACCTCGACCACTACGGCTCCCGCGAGGCGTTCGAGCAGGCCTTCGTCGACTTCGCCGACCGGGCGAGCGAGCTCGTCGTCGTCTCCTCCGACGACGCGGGGGCGAAGCGCGTCACCGAACGTCTCGCGCACGAGAACGTCGTCACCTTCGGCGAGGCGGCGGATGCCACGGTGCGCGTGCACTCCATCGAGACCGACGGCCCCGTGGCGTTCTCGATCGCGTACGCCGGCGTCGACCACCGGGCGCAGCTGCTCGTGCCCGGCCGGCACAACGCCATCAACGCGGCCGGCGCCTTCGCCGTGCTCGTGGGGCTCGGCTTCGACCCCGCGGCCTCCCTCGCCGGCATCGCCCGGTTCGCGGGCACCGGCCGCCGCTTCGAACTGCACGGCACCGTCGGCGGCGTGAGCGTCTACGACGACTACGCGCACCACCCGACCGAGGTCGCCGCGGCCCTCGCCGCCGCGCGCACGGTCGTGGGCGAGGGGCGCATCATCGCCGTCCACCAGCCGCACACCTACAGCCGCACCCAGGCGTTCGCGAAGGAGTTCGCCGAGGTGCTCGAGGAGTTCGCCGACGAGACCGTCGTGCTCGACGTCTACGGGGCCCGCGAGGACCCGGTGCCGGGCGTGACCGGCGCGCTGGTGAGCGAGCGGTTCGCCGACTCCTCGCACGTCGCCTTCGTGCCCGACTGGCAGGAGGCGGCCGACCACACCGCCCGCATCGCTCGCGAGGGCGACTTCGTCATCACGCTCGGCTGCGGCGACGTCTACCGCATCGTTCCGCAGCTGCTCGGCTCGCTCGAGCGGGAGCGCGGATGACGGTGGGCCGCCCGTGAAGCGGCCGCAGGGCTTCGAGGCGCGGCCGCCGAGGCGTCCGTCGACGGGCGACCGGGCGCCGTCCGAGCCCGGCCCGACGACCGCTGCCGGCGCGCGTCCGCGGAGCGGCGGCGGGGTCGCCGACCGCGTGAGCACCGAGCCGATCGCGGTCGTGGCCGGGGCCGGCCCTGCCGGCGTCCGGACGCCTCGGGACCTCCAGGAGACGGTGCCGCTCGACGACCTCCGTCGCGGGCTCTCGGGTCCCGGTAGGGCGGGTGAGCGCGGCGTGCGCGACGCCGAGCCGCGCGACGCCGCGCGGGGCGCCCACCCGCACGACGACGCGACCGGCACCGAGCGGCGCGACGACGCGAAGGGTGCGCGGCGGGCCGTGGCCGCGGCGGAGCGCGCCCGGCGCCGCTACGAGAAGCAGGAGGTGCGCCGCTTCACGAAGCGCTCGCGGCGGCGCCGACTCGTCTGGTCGGTCGTCGGCGGGGCGCTCGCGCTGCTCGTGGTGGTCGTCGTGGGCGGGGCGTACTCGCCGCTCATGGCGCTGCGCGAGGTGCGCGTCGAGGGGGCCGCCCGCATTCCGCCGGAGCAGATCGTCGCCGCCTTCGAGGGAGAGCTCGGCACGCCGCTGCCGCTCGTCACGCGCGACGACGTCCACCGGGCCCTCGCGGGGTTCAGCCTCATCGAGACGTACTCGACCGAGACCATCCCGCCCGGGACCCTCGTCGTGCGCATCGTCGAACGGACGCCCGTCGGCGTCATCGAGACGGCCCGCGGCCTCGAGCTCGTCGACGGCGCAGGCGTCGTCATCGACCGCGTCGACGCGCGCCCCGACGGGCAGCCGCTCATCGAGACGCCCGGCGGCACCGCCTCGGACGGCTTCCGCGCCGTCGCGGCGGTCGTGCGCAACCTCCCGGCCGAGGCGCGGACGCAGCTCGTCGGCGCCACGGCCGAGACGGCCGACGACGTGCGCCTCGAGCTCGCCGGGGGAGTGCCGGTGGTGTGGGGCGGGGCCGGCGACTCGGCGACGAAGGCGGCGGTGCTCGCGCGCCTGATGGCGGTCGCGCCGCCCGACACGGTCTCCGGCTACGACGTCTCGTCGCCCGAGAGCGCCGTCACGTACTGACCGCGGGGCCCTCCGGAGGGTGCTCCACGGGGCATTCTGGGGGCCGGATCGCGACACGCCGGGAGCGCCTTTCGCGGGCCGCGCGGTGCGCCTCGTACCGTCATCACAGGAATTGCATACTCAGCAAAACTTTAACCTTCGACTAGAGGTTCAGGGTTCAGAGTTCGCACGGAAGGCCGGACATGTCGACAAACCAGAACTACCTCGCCGTCATCAAGGTGGTCGGTATCGGCGGCGGCGGCGTCAACGCCGTCAACCGCATGATCGAACTCGGCCTCCGCGGAGTCGAATTCATCGCGATCAACACCGACGCGCAGGCGCTGCTCATGAGCGACGCCGACGTCAAGCTCGACGTCGGGCGCGACCTCACCCGGGGACTCGGCGCGGGCGCCGACCCCGAGGTCGGCCGCCGCGCCGCGGAGGACCACGCCGAGGAGATCGAGGAGGCGCTGGCCGGCGCCGACATGGTCTTCGTCACCGCCGGCGAGGGCGGCGGCACGGGCACCGGCGGTGCTCCCGTCGTCGCCCGCATCGCGAAGTCGATCGGCGCGCTGACCATCGGTGTCGTCACGAAGCCGTTCGGCTTCGAGGGCAAGCGCCGTCAGACCCAGGCCGAGCAGGGCGTCGCGCGCCTGAAGGAAGAGGTCGACACCCTCATCGTGGTGCCGAACGACCGCCTGCTCGAGATCAGCGACCGCGGCATCTCGATGCTCGAGGCCTTCGCGACCGCCGACCAGGTACTGCTCGCCGGTGTCCAGGGCATCACCGACCTCATCACGACGCCGGGCCTCATCAACCTCGACTTCGCCGACGTCAAGTCGGTCATGCAGGGCGCGGGCTCCGCCCTCATGGGCATCGGCTCCTCGCGGGGGGCGGATCGCGCGATCAAGGCGGCCGAACTCGCCGTCGCGAGTCCCCTGCTCGAGGCGTCGATCGACGGCGCGCACGGCGTGCTGCTCTCCATCCAGGGCGGCTCGAACCTCGGCATCTTCGAGATCAACGACGCCGCGAGGCTCGTGCAGGAGGCCGTGCACCCCGAGGCCAACATCATCTTCGGCGCCGTCATCGACGACACGCTCGGCGACGAGGTGCGCGTCACCGTCATCGCCGCGGGCTTCGACGGCGGCGAGCCGAACGCGAAGCCGGTCGAGGCGCGTCGCACGAACTTCGTGCCCGCGGCGGCCGCAGCGGTCGGTGCGGGGGTCGGCGGCACGGGCTCGCTCGGCGAGGCCCTCGGCGGCGACGTCGCCGAGGTCATCGCGGAGATCGACATCGACGAGCTCGTCGAGACGGCGAACTGGGGCGAGGCGCAGAGCTCGACCGCGGACCAGATCGTCACCGACCCGGCGTTCGACGACAACGACGACGACCTCGACATCCCCGACTTCCTGAAGTGAGCGGGCTCGGCTACCGCCTCGCGGCCGTCCAGGCGGGCATCGCGGATGCCGCGCGCGAGGCCGGCCGCGAGGCATCCGGGATCACGACCATCGTGGTCACGAAGTTCCACCCGGCGTCGCTCGTGCGCGAGCTCGCCGGGCACGGCGTGCGCGACGTCGGGGAGAACCGGCACCAGGAGGCGCAGGCCAAGGCCGCCGAGCTCGCCGACCTCGGGCTCCGCTGGCACTTCGTCGGGCAGCTGCAGAGCAAGAAGGCGAAGCAGGTGCGCGCGTACGCCTCGGCGATCCACTCGGTCGACCGGCCCGCGCTCGTCGACGCGCTGCGTTCGGACGAGGCATCCGTCGACTGCTTCGTGCAGGTGAACCTGACCGACGACCCCGGACGCGGCGGCGTCGCGCCCGAAGCGCTCGAGGAGCTCGTCGAGCGCGTGCTCGGCACGCCCGGGCTGCGCCTCCGCGGGCTGATGGCCGTCGCTCCGCTCGACGAGCCGGCGCGCCCCGCGTTCGCCCGCGTCCGCGAGCTCTCCGAGCGCGTCGTCCGCCTCGCCCCCGATGCGCGCGACCTGTCCATGGGGATGTCCCACGACTTTCGCGACGCGATTCTGGAGGGTGCGACACACCTCCGGATCGGCAGCGCAATCACCGGGAATCGGCCGGCCGCCGGTTAACCTCGAAGAGACGGAACACAGACGGAGGCATCGATGTCGAACCCGCTCAAGAAGACCATGGTCTACCTCGGACTCGCCGATGAGGAGCTCGAGCACGAGGCGCCCCACGCGCAGCCCCAGGCCGCAGCGGCGCCCGCCCCGGTCGTGCACGCCGCCCCGGCCCCCGTGCAGAAGACCGGCGCATCGGTGACCCCGCTGCGCAAGCACCACGTCCAACCGAGCACCCCGCAGGCGGAGATGAACGAGATCCTGACCGTCCACCCGCGTCAGTACCGTGACGCGCAAGTCATCGCAGAGTCCTTCCGTGAGGGCGTGCCGGTGATCATCAACCTCTCGCAGATGTCCGATGCCGACGCACGGCGTCTCATCGACTTCGCGAGCGGCCTCTCGCAGGGGCTCTACGGCAAGATCGAGCGGGTCACGAGCAAGGTCTTCCTGCTCTCGCCCGCGCACGTGGTCGTCTCGGGGGAGACGGGCGACGCGGAGGGCGACGTCGAGGCGTCGTTCTTCACGCACGCGTAGCCGCCCGTGGGTGCGCTCCTCGTCGTCTGGAACATCCTGTACGCACTCCTCCTCATCTACTTCTTCGTGATGTGGGGGCGTTTCGTCCTCGACCTCGTGCGGACGTTCAACCGTTCATGGCGCCCGAGGGGCTTCTGGCTCGTCGTCGTCGAGCTCGTGTACAGCACCACCGATCCGCCGGTGAAGTTCTTCCGGCGGATCCTTCCGCCGATCCGCATCGGGCAGGTGGCACTCGACCTCGGGTGGAGCCTCGCGATGCTGGTCGTCATCCTCGCCATGACCATCGTGTCGGGGCTGGCCGCGGCGGCGGCCGCAGCCTGAACATCTCCTGCGATCGTGACAGGCCGAGACGATCGGCGCTCACGACTCTCAGGTGGTGTTTGCTACCGTTAGCAGAACGTGATCGAACCGATCGAACAGATTTGAGGGTGGAAAGCCATGGCGCTAACTCCGGAAGATGTGGTCAACAAGCGCTTCCAGGCGACGAAGTTCCGGGAGGGCTACGACCAGGACGAGGTCGATGACTTCCTCGACGAGGTCGTCGTCGAACTGCGTCGTCTGAACCAGGAGAACGACGAGCTGCGCCAGCGCGTCGCGGCGGCCGAAGCCCGTGCCGCGGAGGCCGCGCAGGCGCCCGCCCCCGCTGCGCCGGCACCTGCCGCGGTGTACACCGAGCCGGCCGCCCCGCCGCCCACCGTCGCCGTGCCGACGCAGGCCCCGGCCGTGCAGTCCGAGCTCGACGAGCAGACGTCGACCACCAACCTGCTGCAGCTCGCCCGCCGCCTCCACGAGGAGCACGTGCGCGAGGGCATCGAGAAGCGCGATGCGCTGATCGCCGAGGGGCACGCGACCGCGGCCCGCGTCGTCGCCGAGGCCGAGGCCAAGCAGCGCCAGCAGATGGGCATCCTCGACCAGGAGCGCGTCGCGCTCGAGAAGCGCGTCGACGAGCTCCGCACCTTCGAGCGCGACTACCGCGCGAAGCTGAAGAGCTACATCGAGGGCCAGCTGCGCGACCTCGACACCGCCGCCCCCGTGCAGGTGTCGGGCAACCAGGGCTTCTCGGCCCCCGCCGAGCAGCCGGCACCGACCTTCCAGGGCTTTGGCGGCTGAGCCGGCCGCGAAGGTCGGCACCACCACCGCCCTGCTGGTCCTGGCCGGCGCCGCGATCGCGGCGTACGGCCTCGACCAGTTGAGCAAGTTCCTCGTCGTCTCGAACCTCACCGAAGGTGAGATCGTGCCGGTGCTGGGCTCCGTGCTCCAGTGGCAGTTCGTGCGGAACCCCGGCGCGGCATTCTCCCTCGCGAGCGGCATGACGTGGATCTTCACGATCCTCGCCGCGAGCGTGATCACGTTCATCATCTGGTTCGCCCGGCGCATCCGCTCGGTGGCATGGGCGCTCGTCTTCGGCCTGCTGCTCGGCGGCGTGCTCGGCAACCTGACCGATCGGCTCTTCCGCGAGCCGAGCTTCGGGCTGGGTCACGTGATCGACTTCATCTCCACCCCGTGGATGCTCCCGGCGATCTACAACGTCGCCGACATCGCGATCGTGTCGAGCATGGTGCTGTTCATGATCCTGACGATCCGCGGCATCGGGCTCGACGGCTCGCGCGAGGCGCGACCCGCCAAGACCGCGTCGGATGCCGCGTCGCCGGCCTCGTCCGAGGGCGACGGGCCCGAGGCGCCTCGGTCGCCGGCCGCGGATCCGCTCCGCGCGCACGAGGCCTGATGGAGCATCGCTCGTTCCCGGTTCCCGACGGGCTCGACGGCACTCGGGTCGACGCGGGCCTCGCGAAGCTCCTCGGCTTCTCGCGCACCCTCGCCGCCGAGATCGCCTCGGCCGGAGGCGTCAGCGTCGACGGCGCGACCGTCGACAAGTCCGATCGACTGCGGGCCGGCGGCTGGCTCGAGGTGAGCTGGGAGCCGCCGCGCACGCTCGCGGTCGAGCCGATCGCGGTGCCCGAGCTCGGCATCGTCCACGACGACGACGACCTCGTCGTGGTCGACAAGCCGGCGGGCGTCGCCGCGCACCCCTCGCTCGGCTGGACGGGGCCGACGGTCGTCGGCGCTCTCGCGGCGGCGGGGTTCCGCATCTCGACGTCGGGCGCACCCGAACGGCAGGGTGTCGTGCACCGGCTCGACGCCGGCACCAGCGGCCTCATGGTGGTCGCGAAGTCGGAGCGCGCCTACACCGAGCTCAAGCGGCAGTTCCACGATCGCGAGGTCGAGAAGATCTACCACACCGTCGTCCAGGGTCACCCCGATCCGCTGGCCGGCACGATCGACGCGCCCGTCGGGCGCCACCCGCGCTCCGAGTGGAAGTTCGCGGTGACGGCCGACGGCAAGCACGCCGTCACGCACTACGAGACGCTCGAGGCGTTCCCGTACGCCTCGCTCCTCGAGGTGCACCTCGAGACGGGGCGCACGCACCAGATCCGCGTGCACATGGCCGCGCAGCGGCACCCGTGCGCGGGTGACGCCATGTACGGCGCCGACCCGACCCTCTCGGAGCGGCTCGGGCTCACCCGCCAGTGGCTGCACGCCCACGAGCTCTCGCTCACGCACCCGGGCACCGGCGAGTGGACGACGTTCACGTCCGAGTATCCCGACGACCTCGCCCACGCGCTCGAGCTGCTGCGCGGCGACTGACGCCGGTCGTCCGAGTCGGGTGCGAACCGGCCCCGACGTGGGCGGCTCGCCCTAGACTCGAAGACACCCCCAGAACCACCCCGCAGCATCCGAAGAGGAGCCCCGTGGCCGCCGATTCATTCGTCCACCTGCACGTGCATTCCGAGTACTCGATGCTCGACGGAGCGGCCCGGGTGGGCGAGCTGATCAAGGCCGCGCAGGGCGAGGGCATGCCGGCCGTCGCGGTCACCGACCACGGCAACGTGTTCGGCGCCTACGACTTCTGGAAGCAGGCGACCGACGCCGGCATCAAGCCGATCATCGGCACCGAGGCGTACATCACGCCCGGCACCGCGCGCGGCGACAAGACCCGCGTGCGCTGGGGCAACGGCGGCGGCGACGACGTCTCGGGCTCGGGTGCGTACACCCACATGACCCTGCTCTCCGAGACGACCGAGGGCATGCACAACCTGTTCCGGCTCTCGAGCCGCGCCTCGATCGAGGGCTACTACTTCAAGCCGCGCATGGACCGCGAGCTGCTCTCGACCTACTCGAAGGGGCTCATCGCGACGACCGGCTGCCCGTCGGGCGAGGTGCAGACGAGGCTTAGGCTCGGCCAGTACGACGAGGCGCTGAAGGCGGCCGCCGACTTCCGCGACATCTTCGGCAAGGAGAACTACTTCGCCGAGATCATGGACCACGGCCTCGGCATCGAGCGCCGCATCATGGAGGATCTGCACCGGCTCGCGAAGGAGCTCGGCCTGCCGCTCGTGGCGACGAACGACCTGCACTACACGCACGCCGACGATGCGAAGAGCCACGCGGCGCTGCTGTGCGTGCAGTCGGGCTCGACCCTCGACGACCCCAACCGGTTCAAGTTCGACGCCGACGAGTTCTACCTGAAGACCGCGGCCGAGATGCGCCACGTCTTCCGCGACCACCCCGAGGCGTGCGACAACACGCTGCTGATCGCCGAGCGCTGCGACGTGCAGTTCAACACGAGCGCCAACTACATGCCGCGATTCCCCGTGCCGGCCGGCGAGAGCGAGGAGACCTGGTTCGTGAAGGAGGTCGACCGGGGCCTCGAGCTGCGTTACCCGAACGGCATCCCGGCCGAGGTGCGCAAGCAGGCCGACTACGAGGTCGGCGTCATCCTGCAGATGGGCTTCCCCGGCTACTTCCTCGTCGTCGCCGACTTCATCAACTGGTCGAAGGAGCACGGCATCCGCGTCGGACCGGGGCGTGGCTCGGGTGCCGGCTCGATGGCCGCGTACGCGATGAAGATCACCGACCTCGACCCGCTGCAGCACGGGCTCATCTTCGAGCGCTTCCTGAACCCCGACCGCGTCTCCATGCCCGACTTCGACGTCGACTTCGACGAGCGTCGTCGCGGCGAGGTCATCAAGTACGTGACCGAGAAGTACGGCGAGGAGCGCGTCGCGCAGATCGTCACCTACGGCACCATCAAGGCCAAGCAGGCGCTGAAGGACTCCGGCCGCGTGCTCGGCTTCCCGTTCTCGATGGGCGAGAAGCTCACGAAGGCGATGCCGCCGGCCGTCATGGGCAAGGACATCCCGCTCACCGGCATCTTCGACAAGAACCACCCGCGCTACAAAGAAGCCGGCGACATCCGTGCGATCGTCGAGACCGACCCCGAGGCGCGCACCGTGTTCGACACGGCGCTCGGCCTCGAGAACCTGAAGCGCCAGTGGGGCGTCCACGCGGCGGGCGTCATCATGTCGAGCGACCCGCTGATCGACATCATCCCGATCATGAAGCGCGAGCAGGACGGCCAGATCGTCACGCAGTTCGACTACCCGGCGTGTGAGTCGCTCGGCCTGATCAAGATGGACTTCCTGGGGCTCCGCAACCTCACGATCATCGACGACGCGCTCGACAACATCGAGGCGAACCGCGGGTTCCGCCCGGTGCTCGAGGACCTCGACCTCGACGACCCCGAGGCGTACGCACTGCTCTCGCGGGGCGACACCCTCGGCGTCTTCCAGCTCGACGGCGGGCCGATGCGCGCGCTCCTCAGGCTCATGAAGCCCGACAACTTCGAAGACATCTCGGCCGTCATCGCGCTGTACCGTCCGGGCCCCATGGGCGCGAACTCGCACACCAACTACGCGCTCCGCAAGAACGGGCTGCAGGAGATCACCCCGATCCACGCCGAGTTCGCGGAGTCCCTGAAGGACATCCTCGACACGAGCTACGGCCTGATCATCTACCAGGAGCAGGTCATGGCGATCGCCCAGCGCGTCGCCGGGTTCTCGCTCGGACAGGCCGACATCCTCCGCCGCGCGATGGGCAAGAAGAAGAAGTCCGAGCTCGACAAGCAGTACGAGGGCTTCTCGAACGGCATGAAGGCGAACGGCTACTCCGAGGAGGCGATCGGCAAGCTCTGGGAGATCCTGCTGCCCTTCTCCGACTACGCCTTCAACAAAGCGCACTCCGCGGCCTACGGCGTGCTGAGCTACTGGACGGCGTACCTCAAGGCGCACTTCCCGGCCGAGTACATGGCGGCCCTCCTCACGAGCGTCGGCGACGCCCGCGACAAGCTCGCGCTCTACCTCAACGAGTGCCGCCGCATGGGCATCAAGGTGCTGCCGCCCGACGTGAACGAGTCGATCGGCTTCTTCGCGGCCGTCGGCGACGACATCCGATTCGGGCTCGGCGCCGTGCGCAACGTGGGCTTCAACGTCGTCGACGCGATCCGCGCCGCGCGCGACGAGAAGGGGCGCTTCGAGTCGTTCCACGACTTCCTGAAGAAGTCGCCCCTGCCGGTGGCGAACAAGCGCACCGTCGAGTCGCTCATCAAGGCCGGCGCCTTCGACTCGCTCGGCGCGACCCGGCGCGCCCTCGTCGAGATCCACGAGGGCGCGGTCGAGTCGGCGGTCGGCGAGAAGCGCGTCGAGGCGACCGGCCAGGCGGGCTTCGACTTCGACTCCCTGCTCGCCGAGCACGAGGAGGCGCCGCCGTCGCTCGTGCCCGACCGGCCCGAGTGGGCCAAGCGCGACAAGCTCGCCTTCGAGCGCGAGATGCTGGGGCTCTACGTCTCCGACCATCCGCTCGCCGGGCTCGAGGCCCCGCTCGCCAAGCACGCCTCGACGACGATCACCGACCTCATGGGGTCCGACGCCACGCAGGACGGCGACACCGTGACGATCGCCGGCCTCGTGACGAGCGTGCAGCACCGCGTCGCGAAGGCCTCGGGCAACCAGTACGGCATGATCCAGGTCGAGGACTTCTCGGGCGAGATCACCGTCATGTTCATGGGCAAGGCCTACCAGGAGTTCGCACCGGGTCTCAAGGCCGACTCGATCGCGGTGGTGCGCGGGCGCGTCAGCATGCGCGACGACGGCATGAACCTGCACGCCTACAGCGTGTTCACCCCCGAGCTCGGCCAGGGCGACGAGAGCGGTCCCGTCATGATCTCGCTGCCCGACCAGCGCGCGACGACCGAGACGATCACCGCGCTCGGCGACGTGCTCATCCGGCACCGGGGCGACACCGAGGTGCGGCTGAAGCTCGTGCGCGGGCGGAGCGCCCGGGTGTTCGAGCTGCCGTACCCGGTGAAGGTGAGCGCCGACTTCTACGGCGAGCTGAAGAGCCTGCTCGGCCCGAACTGCCTCGTGTGACGCGGCCCCGCCGGGCGCCGACGCGCGCTCGGTAGGCTGGATGGGCCATGCGTACCATCGACCTCCGCGGAACCCGCCCGTCCACGACCGAGCTGCTCGCCCTCGTCCCTCGCGCCGCAACCGACGTGTCGGCCGCCCTCGAGCCCGCCCGAGCGCTCATCGACGCCGTGCGAGAGCACGGCGGCTCGGCGCTCCTCGACCAGGCCGAGCGGTTCGACCGGGTGCGGCCGCCGCAGGTCCGAGTGCCCGCCGACGAGCTCGACGCCGCACGCGAGGCCCTCGCCCCCGAGATCCGCGACGCGGTCGAGCGCACCATCGAACGCGTCCGCGCCGCGAGCGCCGCCCAGGTGCCCGCGCCCGAGCGCACGGTGCTCGGCGACGGCGCGGTGGTCGAGCAGCGCTGGCAGCCCGTCGCCCGGGTCGGCCTCTACGTGCCGGGCGGGAAGGCCGTCTACCCGTCGAGCGTCGTCATGAACGTGGTGCCCGCCCAGGCCGCAGGCGTGCGCTCGATCGCCCTCGCCTCGCCGCCGCAGGCCGAGTTCGGCGGCCGGGTGCACCCGACGATCGCCGGCGTCGCCGCGCTGCTCGGCATCACCGAGGTCTACGCCATGGGCGGCGCGGGGGCGATCGGCGCCTTCGCCTACGGCGTGCCCGACCTCGGGCTCGAGCCGGTGCAGCGCGTGACGGGCCCCGGCAACGTCTTCGTCGCCGCCGCGAAGCGGCTGGTGCAGGGCGTGACCGGCATCGACGCCGAGGCCGGGCCCACCGACATCCTCGTGATCGCCGACGACGGGGCCGACGCCGACTTCGTGGCCGCCGACCTCGTGAGCCAGGCCGAGCACGACGAGCTCGCCGCCTCGGTGCTCGTCACCGACTCCGCCGAGTTCGCGTCGCGCGTCGTCGCGCGTCTCGAGGCACGAGCCGGTGCGACGAAGCACCGCGAGCGGGTGCGTCAGGCGATCGACGGCGTGCAGTCGGCCGTCGTGCTCGTCGACGACCTCGAGCAGGCTACCGACTTCGCCAACGCCTTCGGCGCCGAGCACCTCGAGATCCAGGTGCGCGACGTCGACGCGGTGCTCGAGCGCATCGAGAACGCCGGCGCCATCTTCGTCGGGCCCTACTCGCCGGTGAGCCTCGGCGACTACGCGGCCGGCTCGAACCACGTGCTGCCGACGGGCGGGCAGTCGCGGTACGCGGCCGGACTCTCCGCCGCGACGTTCCTGCGTCCGCAGCAGGTCGTGCGCTACGACGAGCAGGCGCTCCGCGAGGTCGCCCCGGTCATCGCGGCACTCTCGGCCGAGGAGGACCTGCCCGCGCACGGCGAGGCCGTCACCGCGCGGTTCGACCGCCCCTGACCGCGCCGGCGCCCGACGTCGTCGCGGCGCGCGGCCTCCGGCCGCCTGCCGCGCGCCACTAGGCTGGGGACACCATGTACTGCCCGTTCTGCCGCCACCCCGATTCGCGCGTCATCGACTCCCGCACGAGCGACGACGGGCTCTCGATCCGTCGCCGCCGTCAGTGCCCCGAGTGCGGCCGGCGCTTCTCGACGACCGAGACGGCGAGCCTCGTCGTGATCAAGCGCAGCGGCGTCGTCGAGCCGTTCAGCCGCGAGAAGGTCGTGCTGGGCGTGAAGAAGGCCTGCCAGGGGCGTCCCGTCACCGACTCCGACCTCGCGGTGCTCGCGCAGAAGGTCGAGGAGACGATCCGCTCGACCGGCGCCTCGCAGATCGAGGCGAACGACATCGGGCTCGCCATCCTCCCGCCCCTGCGCGAGCTCGACGAGGTCGCCTACCTGCGCTTCGCGAGCGTCTACCAGGCGTTCGACTCGCTCGACGACTTCGAATCGGCGATCGAGCTGCTGCGCGAGGAGCACGGGCACCTCCCGGCCCGACCGGTCGAGTGACGCGACGGGTGCCGCGACCGGTACCCTGAATCCGGCATGTATCGACTTCTCTTCTCCGCGTTCCTCTCCAAGCTCGACCCCGAAGACGCGCATCACCTCGCATTCCGGGTGATCAAGGCGCTCCCGACGCTCGGCGTCGGCCGGGTCGTCGAGCGCTTCACCGCGCCCGACCCGTCGCTCGCGGTCGAGGCGCTCGGGCTCCGGTTCCCGTCGCCGTTCGGCGTCGCGGCGGGCTTCGACAAGGACGGCCTCGCGGTGCTCGGCCTCGGCAACCTCGGCTTCGGCCACGTCGAGGTCGGCACGATCACCGCGATCGCGCAGCCCGGCAACGAGCGCCCGCGCCTGTTCCGCCTCGTGAAGGACCGCGCGCTCATCAACCGCATGGGCTTCAACAACGGCGGGGCGGATGCCGCGGCCGGCCGCCTCTCGCGGCTGTCGCGCCGCTCGCGGCGCCCGGTGCTCGGCGTCAACATCGGCAAGAGCCGGGTCACCGCGGTCGAGGACGCGGTCGGCGACTACGAGCGCAGCGCGAAACTGCTCGCCCCGTACGCCGACTACCTCGTGGTGAACGTCAGCTCGCCGAACACCCCCGGCCTGCGCGGCCTCCAGGAGCTCGACGCCCTCGCCCCGCTGCTCGAGGCCGTGCGCGCCGCGAGCGGCACCACGCCGTTGCTCGTCAAGATCGCCCCCGATCTCGACGACGCCGAGGTGGTGCGCATCTGCGAGCTCGTGGTGCGTCTCGGCCTCGACGGCCTCATCGCCACGAACACGACGATCTCCCGCGAGGGGCTCCGCACCGAGGCATCCGCCGTCGAGGCGATCGGGGCGGGCGGCCTCTCGGGCGCTCCGCTCGCCGAGCGCTCGCTCGAGGTGCTGAAGCTCGTGCGGCGGCACGTGCCGGCCGAGCTCTGCGTGATCTCCGTCGGCGGCGTCGAGACGGCCGCCGACGTGCAGGACCGGCTCGACGCCGGTGCGACGCTCGTGCAGGGCTACTCGGCGTTCATCTACCTCGGCCCGCTGTGGGCGCGGCAGGTCAACCGCGGGCTCGCGGCGTTCCGTCGTTCGCGCACCGCCGCGGTCTCGGCGTAGTCGCGCCGTCGGGCAGGCCGGCCGGCCGCACCAACGGGCGGGCGCTGCGGCACACGGCGATGCGGCCGACTCGTCAGACGACCCCGACCTCGGCGAGCTGGTCGGCGATGGTCGACCCGTCGCTCGCCGAGACCCAGGGCACCTCGGTGCCGTGCTCCTCGGCCTTCGTGCGGCCGCCGGCGAGCACCGCCTCGCCCGTCGAGAGGCGGCGGATCGCGATCGCCTCCACGCGGTCGGGGTGCTCTGCGGCGAACTGGGCGTAGAGCTCTTCGTCGTGCTGCCCGTCGTCGCCGATGAGCAGCCAGCGCACGTTCGGGAACTCCTCGGCGAGGCGCCGCAGGTTCTCCTGCTTGTGCTCGCGCCCGCTGCGGAACCAGCGGTCGTGCGTGGGGCCCCAGTCGGTGAGGAGCAGCGGGCCGGCGGGGTAGAGGTTGCGCGAGAGGAAGCGCGTGAGGGTCGGGGCGACGTTCCACGCGCCCGTCGACAGGTAGATCACGGGGGAGCCCGGGTGCGAGCGCGCGAGGCGCTCGAAGAGGACGGCCATGCCGGGCGTCGGGATGCGGGCGTGCTCGTCGAGCACGAAGGTGTTCCAGGCGGCGACGAGCGGGCGGGGGAGCGCCGTCACCATCACGGTGTCGTCGACGTCGGAGATGATGCCGAACTCGACGTCGGGGCCGACGATGCGGATCGGCGCCTCGACGGGGTTCGCGCCCTCGGTGGTGAGCGTCGCGCGGTGCCAGCCGGGCTCGAGCGACACCGGCACGGTCGTGTCGACCACGCCGCCGCGGTCGGCGAGCACCTCGATGCGCTGGCCGCCGATCTCGATGACGACGGGCACGTCGCCGACGGGCACGCTCGTGAAGCTGCGCCAGCCGCGGATGCCCTGGTCGCCGCGACGGCGCCGCCGCTTCGAGCCCTGGTCGGGTGCGATCGGCTTGTGCAGCAGGACCCGGCAGAACACGCGGACCCATTCGGTCGAGCCGTAGCCGGTGTAGGGCACCACGGTGGGGATGTGTCCGCGACGGCGCGCCCATCGGGAGCGGACGTCGTGGATCCAGTCTTCGATGCGCGCGGCACGATGCCGGACCTGGCGCTCTCGGGATCCGGCCGGGGTGGGGGAGCTCGCCGGCATCCACTCAGTCTGTCATGCGACCGGCCCGGGTCGCGAAACGGGCCGCGATCGGTCAATCGAGCCGTTCGACGCCCGGTAGAGTGGTCCGAGCAACTGAGGAGGTTCCGTGCCGAACATCGACCTGATCCTCGGGGCCGATCCGAGCCGGAGGCGCTCGGTCCGCACCGAGCCGACGCAGCGTCGCTCGAGCCAGCGTCTCGACGCGCTGCTCGACGCCGCCGCCGAGATCGTCGACGAGTCGGGCTTCGAGCGGCTGACGACCCAGATGGTCGCCGAGCGCGCCGGGGCTTCGATCGGCACGGTGTACCGCTACTTCCCCGACCGCGTCGCGGTGCTCTACGCGCTGCGCGAGCGGTCGGTGCGCCGCTACCGCGAGCGGGTGGCCGACGAGATGGAGCGCGTCGAACTCGAGTCCTGGTGGACGGTGCTCGACGTCGCGCTCGAGGTCTGCGCGACGATGTACCGCGACGAGCCCGGGTTCACCGTCGTGCACGCCGCGCAGCGCGAGCTCGCCGAGGGCGACATCGAGCCCGAGTTCGCCCATCGCATGGCACGGCTCATCGAGGCCGAGTTCGGCGACAGCGACGACCAGGACGAGCTGCGGTTCCGCCTCGGCGTGGCGATGGAGATCGGGGACGCGCTCATCAGCCGTGCGTTCGAGCGCAGCGCCGAGGGCGACGAGCGCTATCTCGCCGAGGCGAAGCGCCTCGTGCACGACTACCTCGCCGAGCACCTCGGCGCGGTGATCGCGGCCTCGAGCGCCGCCTGACCGGGCTCGCGACGCGCGGCGTCAATCCGTTGCCCTGAAGCGCGATCGGTGTTTGGCTTGAGCCTGCACATCGAGCGAACGCCGACGACGGGATGAAGCCAGCATGATCGAGTTCCGCGGCGTTTCGAAGCGCTTCCCCGACGGCACGCTCGCGGTGTCCGGCGTCGACATCGTGATCCCGCCGCGCAAGACGACCGTCCTCGTCGGTTCCTCGGGCTCCGGCAAGACGACGCTCCTGCGCATGATCAACCGGATGGTCGACCCGAGCGACGGCCAGGTGCTCATCGACGGCACCGACGTCGCGACCCTCGAACCCGTCGCGCTGCGCCGCAGCATCGGTTACGTGATGCAGAACTCGGGTCTCCTTCCGCACCGCAAGGTGATCGACAACGTCGCCACGGTCCCGATGCTCCGCGGCACCCGCCGGCGCGAGGCGCACGCCAGGGCGCTCGAGCTGCTCGACACCGTGGGGCTCGACCGCTCGCTCGCCGACAAGTACCCGAGCCAGCTCTCGGGCGGTCAGCAGCAGCGCGTCGGCGTGGCACGCGGCCTCGCGGTCGACCCGAACATCCTGCTCATGGACGAGCCGTTCGGCGCGGTCGACCCCATCGTCCGGTCGGAGCTGCAGCAGGAGCTGCTGCGGTTGCAGGGCGAGCTCGGCAAGACGGTCGTCTTCGTCACCCACGACATCGACGAGGCGTTCCTCCTCGGCGATCAGGTCGTCATCATGCAGCAGGGCGGCCGGATCTCGCAGGCGGCGTCGCCGGCCGAGATCCTCGCCCGCCCGGCCGACGACTTCGTCGCCGACTTCGTGGGCGCGGACCGGGGCAAGCGCGTGCTGCACCTCAGGGAGGTCGACGGGCGCCAGGTGGTCGTCGACGACGACGGGCGTGCGGCGGGAGTGCTCGCCTCGTGACCTGGCTTTGGTCGAATCTCGACCTGGTCGCCGAGCTGAGCCTCGTGCACCTGGCACTGTCGGTACCCGCGATCATACTGAGCTTCGTGGTCTCCGTTCCGATCGGCTGGCTGGCGCACCGCTACCGGTGGTCGCGCGGCGTGCTGCTCACGCTGTGCGGGCTGCTCTACGCGATCCCCTCGCTCGCCCTGCTCATCGCCCTTCCGGTGTTCACCGGGCTGGGCGTGCGCTCGCCCGTGAACCTCGTGGTCGCGCTCACGCTCTACGGCATCGCGGTGATCGTGCGCACGGCCGCCGACGCCTTCGACGCGATCGACCGCGACGTGCGCCAGTCGGCGACCGCGGTCGGCTACTCGGCGTTCGGCCGCTTCCGGTCCGTCGAGCTCCCGCTCGCGGGGCCGGTGCTCCTCTCGGGGCTCCGGGTCGTCATCGTCAGCACCGTCAGCCTCGCGACGATCGGTGCGGTGATCGGCGTGCCGAGCCTCGGCAGCCTCTTCACCGACGGCTTCCAGCGCGGCATCCAGGCCGAGATCGTCACCGGCATCGTCGCGACGATCGCGCTCGCCCTCCTCCTCGACCTGCTCGCCGTGCTCGCGGGGCGGCTCCTCATGCCGTGGACGCGGATCGGGGCGCGCCGCAGGCGCGTCGTCGCCGCACCCGTGCCCGAGGAGGTGCTGCCGTGAACCTCGTCGCCGACGGCATCGCGTGGATCCTCGACCCCGCCAACTGGCAGGGCGCGGGCAGCATCCCCGAGCGCATCGGCCAGCACCTGCTGCTCTCGCTCGTGGTGCTGCTCATCGCCTCCGTGATCGCGCTGCCCACCGGTGCGGTCATCGGCCACACCGGCCGTGGCAAGCAGCTCGTCGTCATGGTCTCGGGCGGGCTGCGCGCCCTGCCGACGCTCGGCGTGCTGACGCTCTTCGGCCTCTGGCTCGGCATCGGGCTCGCGGCGCCGGTGATCTCACTCGTCATCCTCGCGGTGCCGCCGCTGCTCGCCGGCGCGTACGCGGGCTTCGAGGCGGTCGACCGGCGCACGATCGACGCGGCGCGGGCGATGGGCATGCGCGAGCGCGAGATCGTCGGCGGTGTCGAGCTCCCGCTCGGCCTGCCGATCATCGTCGGCGGCGTGCGCTCGGCGGCGCTGCAGATCATCGCGACGGCGACGCTCGCCGCGTACGTGGCCGACGTCGGGCTCGGCCGGCCGATCTTCCAGGGGCTCAAGACCCGTGACTACGGCGAGATGCTCGGCGGCTCGATCCTCGTGATCCTGCTCGCGCTCGTCGTCGACGGGGCGTTCGCGCTCGCGCAGCGCCTCGTCGTGCCCGCCGGCGTGCGGGCGACCCGCACTCGTGAACTCCGCTCGCGGCCGGCCCGGCAGCGAGCGGTCGTGGGGCGACCCATCCATGAAGGGAACAGGCAATGATCACAGCAGGAAAAGGCCGATTCGTCGCGCTGGCGGCGGTCGCGGTCGGGGCGACAGTGGCCCTGGCAGGGTGCGCATCGGGTGATCCGCTCGACAGCGGATCGGGCGAGACCGACGGCGGCGGCGAGACCCTCGTCGTCGGCTCGCAGGACTACTACTCGAACGAGATCATCGCGCAGATCTACGCCCAGGCGCTCGAGGCGAACGGCTTCACCGTCGACCTCCAGCCGCGCATCGGGCAGCGCGAGGTCTACATGCCCGAGCTCGAGAGCGGCGCGATCGACGTCTTCCCCGAGTACACGGGCAACCTCCTCCAGTACTACGTGCCCGACACCACGGCGACGACCGCCGACGACGTCTACGCCGAGCTCGAGGGCGCCCTGCCCGACGGACTGCGCGTCCTCGACCAGTCGCCGGCCACCGACCAGGACTCCTACAATGTCACGAAGGAGTTCTCGGAGACGAACGGCGTCACGAGCCTCGCCGACCTGGCGAAGGTCGAGACGCCGCTGACGCTCGGCGGCAACTCCGAGCTCGCGACGCGGCCCTACGGGCCCGAGGGCCTGAAGTCGGTCTACGGGGTCGACGTCGCGTTCACCCCCATCGAGGACAGTGGCGGGCCGCTCACCATCAAGGCACTCCAAGACGGCGCGGTGCAGCTCGTGAACATCTACAGCGCCAATCCGGCCATCTCCACGAGCGACCTCGTCACCCTCGAGGACCCCGAGGGGCTCTTCCTCGCCTCGAACGTGGTTCCCGTGGTGAGCGAGAAGGTCGACGACGAGGCCGCAGAGGTGATCGACACGGTCAGCGCTGCGCTCGCCGCCGCCGACCTCGTCGCGCTCAACGCGCTCAGCGTCGACGAGCAGCAGTCGGCCGAGCAGATCGCGAGCGACTGGCTGGCCGAGCAGAAGCTGTTCTGATCGGCGCGGCCGCCGGCTAACGGCCGGCGCCGTGCTCGGAGGGGCCGGGTGCCGAGGCATCCGGCCCTTCGTCGTCCCTCGGGACGCGGGCTGCCGTCGGGGGCTCCGGTGCGGCGCGGGTGAAGGCGGCAGGGGTGCTCGCCGCGGTGTCGAGGGCGCCCGAGTCGTCGGCGGCCTCGGCGGCCTCCATGTGCTTGGCCTCGGAGCGCACGATGAGCTTCTTCGCGCCCCACACGAGGAGGAGGAAGAGCACGATCACGGCGACGAAGATGTAGCCGGCCCAGTGCAGCTCGCGGCTGAGCTCGCGGTAGCTGCCCGCGGCCGCCCAGCCGACCGAGACGTACGCGAATGCCCAGATGACGCACGCGGGCGCCGTCCACGCGATGAACCTGCGGTACCGCATCGTGCTCATGCCGACGGTCAGCGGGATGAGCGAGTGCAGCACGGGCAGGAAGCGGGAGATGAAGATGGCCGGTCCGCCGCGACGGTCGAGGTAGCGCTGCGCGCGATGCCAGTTGTCCTCGCCGATCTTCCGACCCAGGCGCGAGTGCAGGATGTGCGGGCCGAACCAGCGCCCCAGGGCGAAGCCGATGCTCTCGCCGATCAGCGCGCCGACGATGACCGTGAAGGTCAGGGCGAGGTACTCGCCGACGCTGTCGACTGCGGTCGCGGCGACCAGCACGATGGTGTCGCCCGGCACGACGAGACCGATGAGCACGCTCGTCTCGAGCATGATGCCGAGTCCGGCGAGGAGGGTGCGGGCGACCGGGTCGACCGCCTGCACGGTGTTGAGGATCCAGTCGAGGATCTCGTTCATCATTCGAGGGTAACCGGGGGCGCGTGGCGGCGCGTCACCCTGCGGGATGATCAGCCAGTACCGCGGTATAAGCCGCGAGCGGTACGAGGAGGAGGAGTGCGGACGCTCCGAGCACGAGCATTCGGGGCATCGCCGCCGACGAGGATGCCGCGGGCACGACGTCGAGCCGGTCGAGCCGCGCGGCGAGCATGTCGGCGTCGGCGATCACGGTGTCGTCGCCGTAGCCGCCCGGGCCGCCCTCGCCGACGACGAGGAGCGCACCGCGGAGGGCGTCGTCGCCGGCGGCGCGTCGTGCGCGGTCGTCGGCGAGCATCTCGGCGAGCAGGATGACGGATCGCTCGGCGCGGTTCGCGATGGGGAACCAGGGGAGCGCGCTGTGCCAGGCGCGGAACGCGAGGAGCACGAGATGGTGGAGCTGGTCGAGATGCGCGCGCTCGTGGGCGATCACCGCGGCGAGCTCGTCGGGCGAGAGCGCGTCGATGAGTCCGTCGGTGAGCACGGTCGCGGTGCGGATTCCGGGCACGCAGTACGCGAGGGGGGCGGGGTGCGCGAGCACGCGCGTGTGCGGCTGCCCCGGCATGGGATCGCCGAGCAGGGCGACGAGCTGGTGCTGGCGTCGCCGCTCGCGTTCGGCGCGCACGGCCGTCAGCGCGAGGTTCAGCGCGAGGTGCGCGGCGAGGCCGGCGGCCAGCGTGAGGGCGGCGAGGTGCACGACCCCGAACTCGGGCGGGATCGGGCCCGTGAACAGGGCGGGGACGAGCGCGTGCCAAGCGCCCACCAGCGACCCCGCGGGGGAGGCGCCGAACACGAGGAGGCAGCCGATCATCGAGACGCCGCCGGCCACGGCGATGGCCTGCCAGAGCGCGAGGGCGACGGCGGGGGAACGCGCGGGCCACGCCGCACGCGAGAGGACGAGCGGGATCGGCCACGCGAGCGTGAGCGCGAGGGCGCCGAGGCCCACGGCGACGGCGATCACGGTCAGCGTTTGACGAGCTCGTCGAGGAGGCGCCGGAGCGTCGCCGCCTCGCCGTCGCTCACGGTGCCCACGAATCGGGCCAGTGCGGCGTCGCGGTCGCTCGAGCGGTCGAGCACCTCGTGCATGAGCTCTGCGGTGTGCTCCTCGCGCGAGAGGAGTGCCTGGTAGCGGTGGGGGCGGTGCTCGCGCGTGCGGCTCACGAAGCCCTTGCGCTCGAGGCGCGAGAGCACGGTGAGCACGGTGGTCGTGGCCGGGACGTGCCCGCCCTCGCCGTCGCGCATCGCGAGCGCGTCGCGCAGTTCGTTGGCCGAGAGCGCGGCGTCGCTCGACCAGAGCACCTCCATCACGGAGCGCTCGAGATCTCCGAGACTCGCCATGCCTCCAGACTACCGTCGATCGCGCATTTGTTCTACGCTTCGTAGAAGAACGTCGCTTCGGCGTTCTTCCCGTGTGAAAGAGGCATCCGTGTGAATGAGTTGCTCGACCCGCTGCTGCTCGCTCGATGGCAATTCGGTCTGACGACCGTCTACCACTTCCTGTTCGTCCCGATCACGATCGGACTCGCGACCACGGTCGCGGTCTTCCAGACGGCCTGGTTCCGCACCGACAAGGTCGAGTACCTGAAGATCACGCGGTTCTTCGGCAACCTCTTCCTGATCAACTTCGCCATGGGCGTCGTGACCGGCATCGTCCAGGAGTTCCAGTTCGGCATGAACTGGTCGGAGTACTCGCGCTTCGTCGGTGACGTGTTCGGGGCGCCGCTCGCGCTCGAGGGCCTGCTCGCCTTCTTCTTCGAGGCGACGTTCATCGGCCTCTGGATCTTCGGCTGGGACAAGCTCCCGAGAGGCATCCACCTCGCGACGATCTGGTGCACCGCGATCGGCACGATCGTGTCGGCGTACTTCATCCTCGCGGCGAACGCGTTCATGCAGAACCCGGTCGGCTACGAGATGAACGCCGAGAAGGGGCGCGCCGAGCTCGTCGACATCGGAGCGCTGCTCACGAACCCGGTGGCCCTCGCCGCCTTCCCGCACACGATCGCCGCGAGCTTCATGGTGACCGCCGGCCTCATCATCTCGGCCGCCGCCTGGCACCTGTCGCGCAACCAGCACCTCGACACGATGCGCCCCGCGCTGAAGTTCGGACTCTGGACGATGGTCGGCGCCGGCATCCTCACGACGATCTTCGGCGATCAGCTCAGCCTCGCCATGGTGGCCACGCAGCCGATGAAGATGGCCGCGGCGGAGGCGACGTACGACACCGTCTGCGGGGCCGACGCCTCGTTCTCGCTCTTCACGCTGGGCACGCCCGACGGCTCGAGCGAGCTCTTCTCGGTGCGCGTCCCGTACCTGCTCTCGCTGCTGTCGACGCATTCGTTCGACGGCTGCGTCGAGGGCATCAACGACCTCCAGGCGCAGTACACCGAGCTCTACGGTCCCGGCGACTACGCGCCCATCATCTGGGTCACCTACTGGGCGTTCCGCTGGATGATCGGCCTCGGCATGCTCCACGTCCTCATCGCGGTCGTCGGCCTCTGGGTCACCCGCAAGGGCCGGATGCCGAAGCAGCGCTGGATCTGGAAGGTCGCGATCTGGAGCTTCCCGCTCTCGCTCGCCGCCATGAGCGTCGGCTGGGTCTTCACCGAGATGGGTCGCCAGCCCTGGATCGTGTTCAGCCTGCTGCCGACCGAGTCGGCCGTGTCGCCGAACGTCACCGGACTCGACGTGCTCATCTCGCTGATCGCGTTCACGCTCGTCTACGGCGCGCTCGCGGTGGTCGAGGTGCGCCTGCTGCTGCGGGCCATCAGGAAGGGCCCGCCCGAGCTCGGCGAACCCGACCCCGAGTCGGGCCGCATCGAACCCGCCACGACGGTCTACTGAAAGGAGGAGGACAAGTGGATCTCCCCACGCTCTGGTTCTGGATCGTCGCGTTCCTCTTCGTCGGCTACTTCGTACTCGACGGCTTCGACTTCGGCGTCGGCATGTCACTGCCGTTCCTCGGCAAGGACGACACCGATCGACGTGTGCTCATCAACACCATCGGCCCCGTCTGGGACCTCAACGAGACCTGGGTGATCGTCGCGGGGGCCTCGCTCTTCGCGGCCTTCCCCGAGTGGTACGCGACGCTCTTCTCGGGCTTCTACCTCGCGCTCCTGCTCATCCTGCTCGCGCTCATCGTGCGCGGCGTCTCGTTCGAGTACCGCCACCAGCGCCCCGAGTCGCAGTGGAAGGGCCGATTCGACCTCATGATCGTCATCGGCTCCGCGGTGCCCGCGCTGCTCTGGGGCGTGGCCTTCGCGAACATCGTGCAGGGCGTGCCGCTCGACGCCGACCACAACTACACGGGCACGCTGTTCGACCTGCTGAACCCGTACGCGCTCCTCGGCGGCCTGACCACGCTCCTCCTGTTCTTCACGCACGGCGTCGTCTTCGTGTCGCTGAAGACCGAGGGCGAGCTGCGCGAGCGGGCACGCCGCCTCGCGGTGCGCTCGGGCGTCGTCACGATCGTCGTCGCCGCGACGTTCCTGCTGTGGACGGGCCTCGCGTTCGGCACCCTCTGGTTCTGGATCCTCGCCGCGGTCGCCGCGGTCGCCCTCATCGGCGGCTGGCTCGCGAACCTGCGGGGCGCGGAGGGGGTCGCGTTCACGCTCATGGCCGCGACGATCGCGGCAGCGGTGTTCGCACTGTTCGCCGCGCTCTTCCCCGAGGTGATGCCCGCGTCGAACGACCCGGCGAACAGCCTCACGATCGAGAACGCCTCGTCGACGACGTACACGCTCACGTTCATGAGCTGGGTGGCGCTGATCTTCCTGCCGCTCATCCTCGCGTACCAGGGGTGGACCTACTGGGTCTTCCGCAAGCGCGTGAGCCGCTCGGCGATCGAAGCCTCGACCCACTGAGCCGGCCGGCGTGAAACCCCTCGATCCCAGACTGGTGCGCCGCTCGCGCGCCGCCCGCGGCTTCCTCGTCGCGGGCGGTGCGCTGGCCGTGGTGCAGGCGGCGGCGATCATCGCGGTGGCGTGGTCGATCGCGACCCTCGTGGTCGGCCTCATCGAGGGCCAGCCGATGACGCAGGCGTGGCCGGCCCTCGCCGTGCTCGTGGTCGCCGCGTGCGTGCGGGCGCTCGCGAGCTGGGCCTGGGAGCTCGTCGGGTCGACGGGCGCCCAGCGCGTCAAGCGCGAGCTGCGCGCGGAGCTGCTCGCGGCCCTCGAGCGCCGGCCCGGCGGCGTCGCGGGGTTCTCGTCGGCGCGCATCGCCACGCTGCTCGGGCCCGGCCTCGATGCACTCGACGACTACTTCGGGCGCTACCTCCCGCAGTTCGTGCTCACGGTGGTCGCGACCCCCGCGTGCATCGCGGCGGCGTGGATCGCCGATCCGCTCTCGGGGCTCGTGCTCGTGATCGTGCTCCCGCTCATCCCCGTGTTCATGGCGCTCATCGGCATGGCGACCGAGGCGGTGCAGCGGCGCCAGTGGGAGAGCCTCTCCGCGCTGTCCCGGGGCTTCCTCGAGGTCGTCGGCGGGCTGTCGACGCTCATCCTCTACGGCCGCGCCGAGCGGCAGGCGCGGCGCATCCGCGAGGTGACCGACGGCTACCGCCGGCACACGATGAAGGTCCTCCGCATCACGTTCCTCTCGGGGTTCACCCTCGAGTTCGCCGCGAGCCTCTCGGTCGCGCTCGTCGCGGTGTCGATCGGCCTGCGGCTCGTCTCGGGCGACATGTCGCTCGCGCCCGGGCTCTTCGTGCTCGTGCTCGCTCCCGAGGTGTTCCTGCCCCTGCGCAACGTCGGTGCGGCGTTCCACGCCTCGGCGGCCGGGGTCACAGCCGCCGCCGACGCCTTCGCCCTGCTCGACGCCGCGGAAGCCGGGTCGGGGGCGACGGATGTGGCGGGCACCGTCGCGCCCCTGGGGCACGGCGTCGGGCACGAGGATGCCCCGGCGCACCCGCCGCACTCGGGCCTCGTCGTCACGGGCCTCGCCGTCGACCGCGGTGACCGTCGTGTGATCGACGGGCTCGACGCCGTCGTCGCGCCGAGCTCGCTCGTCGCCGTCACAGGACCGAGCGGCAGCGGAAAGTCGACCTTCTTCGCCGCGCTCCTCGGCTTCGCACCGGTCGCGGCGGGGGAGCTCTCGTGGGACGGCCGTCCGCTCGGCGACCGCGGTCGCGAGCACATCGCCTGGGCCGGCCAGACACCGATGCTCCTGGCCGGCACCGTCGCCGACAACGTGCGACTCGGCGACGAGGCGGCCGACCCGTCGCTCCTCGGGCGGGCGTTCGCCGTCGCCGGAGTCGATGTGCCCGCCGAGCTCGTGCTCGGCCCGGGCGGCGCGGGCCTGTCGGGCGGGCAGGCGCAGCGGGTCGCGATCGCGCGCGCGGTGCACCGGCTCCTCGCCCGCCGGCTGCCGATCCTCCTCCTCGACGAGCCCACCTCGGCGCAGGATGCCGGCCGCGAGTCGTCCCTCGTCGACGGCCTGCGCGAGCTCGCCGACGGGGGAGTCGCGGTGCTCGTCGCGTCGCACCGTCCGGCGCTTCTCGACGCCGCCGACGGCCTCATCGAACCGGCGGTGTCCCATGTCTGAACCTCGCACCGCCCGCAGCGGGCCCGTCGGCCGCTCGGTGCTCCGCACGAGCATCCCGCCGTTCAGTCGGTTGCTGCCCTCGGTGCTCTTCGGCATCCTCTCCGGAGGTTCGGCCGTCGTGCTCCTCGCCTGCTCGGCGTGGCTCATCGCCCGCGCCGCCGAGCAGCCGCCCGTGCTCTACCTCTCGCTCGCCATCGTCGGGGTGCGTGCGTTCGCGCTCGGTCGCGCGGTGTTCCGCTACCTCGAGCGGCTGAGCGGTCACGATGCCGCGTTCCGCCAGCTCGCCGCGATCCGCAGCGGCATCTTCGAACGGATGCTGCCCGTCGCCCCCGACGGCATCGCGGCGCTTCGCCGCGGTGAGCTGCTGTCGCGATTCGTCGGCGACGTCGACGAGCTGCAGAACGTGCCGCTGCGGGCGGTGCAACCGGTCGTGAGCGCGCTCGTCGTGCTGCTCGGCGCGGTCGTGGGTGTCGCCCTGCTCGCGCCGGGTTCGGCGTTCGCCCTGCTCGGATGCCTCGTGCTCGGCGTCGGCGCGACGCTGCTCGTGCAGCGCGTGGTCGCCGCCCGGGCCGAGACGCGGCTCGCGCCGCTGCGAGGCGAGCTGCAGGCCGCGGTCGTCGACCAGGTGCAGTCGCTCGAGATGCTCGTCGCGTTCGACGCGGCGGCGGCCGGGCGTGCGCGCATCGACGCGCTCGGCGAGCGGTTGGCCCGGCTCACCCGGGCGAGCGCCTCCGCGGCGGGAGCAGCCGCGGCGATCATGTCGGCGATCGGCGGCATCGCGGTCGCCGCGGCCGTCGTCACCGCGCAGCCCCTGCTCGCCGATGGACGCATCGACGGCCCGACCTTCGCCGTGCTCTGCCTTGTGCCGCTCGCGATCGCCGAGGTCGCCGCGGCGATCCCGCCGGCGGCCAGCGCGTGGCGGCTCGGCCGGGTGAGCGCCGAGCGCGTCGCGGGCGCGGTGCCGGGGCAGGTGCCCGTCGAGATCCCCATGGCGCCCGCGAGCCCGGTCGCGGCGCCGACCGCCGTGCCCACGCCGGCCATCTCGCTGCGCGGCGTCACGGCGAGCTGGCCCGGAGCCGCCGCACCGACGCTCGACGGCCTCGACCTCGAGCTGGCGCCCGGCGAGCGGGTGCTCGTGCGCGGCGAGTCGGGTGCGGGCAAGTCGACGCTCGCGCACGTGCTCGTGCGGTTCCTCGAGACGAGCGGCTCGTACCGCATCGGGGGAGTCGAGGCATCCGAGCTCGACCCCCGCGACGTGCGCGGTCTCGTGGGCCTCGTCGAGCAACGGCCGTGGCTCTTCGACGAGGACGTGCGCCAGAACCTCGTCTTCGCGCGCGACACGGCGAGCGACGACGAGCTGCTCGAGGTGCTCGACCGGGTGGGCCTGCGGGAGTGGGTGCTCGAGCGCGGCGGGCTCGGCGCCGGGGTCGGCGAGCGGGGCTCGCTCGTCTCGGGCGGGCAGGCGCAGCGACTCGCGCTCGCCCGGGCGATGCTCGCGGGGTTCCCCGTGCTCGTGCTCGACGAGCCGACCGCGAACGTCGACCGCGACCGAGCCGATGCGCTGCTGCGCGACCTCCTCGGCGCGGCCGAGGGAGACGGGCGCACCGTCGTGCTGATCTCCCACGTGCCCGTCGACCCGTCGCTGGTCGACCGGGTCGTCACGATCGCCGGCGGACGCGCGCACGAGTCGAACCCGGTCGGCGCCCGCGACTGAGTCGTTCGCCGCAGGCCCTGGGTCGCTGGGGGTCCGGTTCCTGCGGTCCTCCGACACTGAGTCGCTGGGCGGGTCAGTGTCGGAACGACGCGTCGGCGAGCGGCCGGGGGCGTGGGACGCGCCCTAGGCTTGGGGGATGCCCCGTCGAATCCGGTCTCGCGTGCTGCCCTTCTGGCGCGACCCAGCCGAGGTGTTCGGGCTCCGCTACGCCGACGCCGAGCACGTCGTCTGGCTCGACGGCGGCGACGACGCGACCGGCATGAGCGTGCTCGGTCGCGCGCACCCCGCGAGCGAGCTCGTGACCGCCGTGCTCGCCGCCGGCGAGGGCGAGGCGCTCGGCACCGGCCGCGTCGAGGTGGTGCGTCCGGCGTCGGATGCCCCGGTCGCCACGGTGCAGGAGGGGGCGGTCTTCGACCTGCTCGCCGAGGCGCTCGCGATGCCCGCGGTCGAGCTCGAGCCCGAGGTCGCCGCACCGGGTCCGCTCGGCTGGTTCGGCTGGTTCGGCTACGAGCTCGGCGCGGCCGCCGACGGGGTGCCGGTAGCGCACGCGGAGACGCCAGATGCGGCGTTCCTCTTCCTCGACCGGGTGCTCGTCTTCGATCACGCCGCGCGCGAGCTGCGGCTCGTCTGGCTCGACTCGGACGACGCTGCGGCGTGGGCCGAGGCGGAGGAGGCGGCGCTCCGCGAGCGGGTGCCGGCCGTCCGCGCGGGGGCGGGCACGGGGCATCCGCACCGCCCGACCTCGTCGGACGGTCGCCCGGCAGGGGCGCGCTGGCGCCACGACGCCGCCCGCTACGCGGAGCTGATCGACGCCTGCCAGGCGGCGATCGTGCGCGGCGACGCCTACCAGCTGTGCCTCACGAACCGCGTCGACGTCGACGCGCACCCCGACCCGGCCGAGGCCTACCTCGCGCTCCGGGCGTCGAGCCCGAGCCACCACGGCGGCTACGTGCGGTTCGGCGAGCACGCCCTGCTCAGCGCCTCGCCCGAGCAGTTCCTGCTCGTCGAGCCATCCGGGCGCGTCTCCACGAAGCCGATGAAGGGCACCCGGCCGCGCGACGCCGACCCGGTCCGCGACGCCGCGCTCCGTGCCGAGCTCCTCGCGAGCGACAAGGAGCGCGCCGAGAACCTCATGATCGTCGACCTCATGCGCAACGACCTCGGGCGCATCGCCGAACTCGGCAGCGTCGGCGTCGAGGAGCTTCTCGAGGTCGAGGAGTACGCGCACGTGCACCAGCTCGTCTCGACGGTGCACGCGCGCATCGCACCGCCGCTCTCGGTGCTCGACGTCGTGCGGGCGGCGTTCCCCGCCGGGTCGATGACGGGCGCGCCCAAGCACAGCGCGATGTCGATCCTGCACGGGCTCGAACAGGGGCCGCGCGGCGTCTACTCGGGCGCGTTCGGCTACCTCGGCGTCGACGGCGGCGCCGATCTCGCCATGGTGATCCGCTCGATCGTGCTCGCCCCGTCGGGTGCGAGCATCGGCACGGGCGGCGGCATCACGGCGCTCTCGGTGGCGGCGGAGGAGATCGAGGAGACCCGCGTGAAGGCCCGCGCCCTGCTCGCCGTGCTCGGCGCGGCATCCACCCCCGGTGAGTGACTAGGCTGGATACCCGAGTGCGCCGTGCTCCGGCGCGCCCTGCAGACCCCGCGGCGCAGCCCGCCGAGCGACAGACGATTGAGAGTCACGTGGCACACGATCACGACCCTGCACACGCCGAATCCGGCGCGTACGACTTCGCCGCCATCCAGGCGAAGTGGCTTCCCGTGTGGGACGAGCTCGAGCCGTTCCGCGCCGGGGCGTCGGGCGACACGCGGCCCCGCAAGTACGTGCTCGACATGTTCCCGTACCCCTCCGGCGACCTGCACATGGGTCACGCCGAGGCGTTCGGCTTCGGCGACATCGCCGCGCGCTACTGGCGCCACCAGGGCTTCGACGTGCTGCACCCGATCGGATGGGACTCGTTCGGGCTGCCCGCCGAGAACGCGGCGATCAAGCGCGGCGCCGATCCCCGCGAGTGGACCTACGCGAACATCGCGCAGCAGAAGGCCTCGTTCCGCCAGTACGCGCCGAGCTTCGACTGGTCGCGCGAGCTGCACACGAGCGACCCCGAGTACTACAAGTGGAACCAGTGGCTGTTCCTGAAGCTCTACGAGAAGGGCATCGCCTACCGCAAGGCGGGCCAGGTCAACTGGTGCCCCAACGACCAGACCGTGCTCGCGAACGAGCAGGTCGTCGACGGCCACTGCGAGCGCTGCGGCGCCGTCGTCACGAAGAAGGCGCTGACGCAGTGGTACTTCCGCGTCACCGACTACGCCGACCGCCTGCTCGACGACCTCAACCAGCTCGAGGGCAGCTGGCCGTCGAAGGTCGTCTCCATGCAGCGCAACTGGATCGGCCGCTCGGCCGGTGCCGACGTCGAGTTCGAGATCGAGGGCCGTGAGGGCCGGGTACCGGTGTTCACGACCCGCCCCGACACCCTCTACGGCGCGACGTTCATGGTCGTCGCGGTCGACTCCGACCTCGCGGCCGAGCTCGCGGGCGGGGCCTCCGCCGAGGTGCGCATGCGCTTCCAGGACTACCTCGACTCGGTGCGCGCCGAGTCCGACATCGAGCGACTCTCGACCGACCGCCCGAAGACCGGCGTCTTCCTCGAGCGGTACGCGATCAACCCGCTGAACGGCGAGCGGCTGCCGATCTGGGCGAGCGACTACGTGCTGGCCGACTACGGCCACGGCGCGATCATGGCCGTGCCCGCGCACGACCAGCGCGACCTCGACTTCGCGCGCGCCTTCGAGCTGCCCGTGCGCGTCGTCGTCGACACCAACGCTCCAGTCACCGGCGTCATCCCCGTCATCCCGCTCGACGAGAACGGCGTCCCGTACCTGCCTGAAGACCTGCCGCCGCTCGACCCGGCCGGCACCGGCGTCGCCCTGACGGGCGAGGGCCGCCTCATCAACTCGGGCCCGCTCGACGGACTCTCGAAGTCGAACGCCATCCGTCGTGCGATCGAGATCCTCGACGAGCGCGGGACCGGGCGTGCCGCGAAGAACTACCGCCTGCGCGACTGGCTGATCTCGCGCCAGCGCTTCTGGGGCACGCCCATCCCGATCGTCCATTGCCCCGACTGCGGCGAGGTGCCGGTGCCCGAGAGCGAGCTCCCGGTGCGCCTGCCCGACGCGGCCGGACTCGACCTGAAGCCGAAGGGCTCGAGCCCGCTCGGCGCGGCCGAGGACTGGGTGAACGTCGCCTGCCCGAACTGCGGCGGCGCGGCCAAGCGCGACTCCGACACGATGGACACCTTCGTCGACAGCTCGTGGTACTACCTGCGGTACCTGAACGCGAACGACGACGGCCGGGCGTTCGACCCGGCCGAGGCCGAGAAGTGGGCGCCCGTCGACCAATACGTCGGCGGCGTCGAGCACGCGATCCTGCACCTGCTCTACTCGCGCTTCATCACGAAGGTGCTGTTCGACCTCGGCTACCTCGGCTTCACCGAGCCGTTCACCTCGCTGCTGAACCAGGGCATGGTCCTCATGGACGGCTCGAAGATGTCGAAGTCGAAGGGCAACCTCGTCGAGTTCGCGTCCGAGCTCGCCGCCCACGGCACCGACGCGCTGCGCGTGACGCTCGCCTTCGCGGGCCCGCCCGAGGACGACATCGATTGGGCCGACCTCTCGCCCGTCGGCTCGGCGAAGTTCCTCGCGCGCGCCTGGCGCATCGCCGGCGAGGTCTCGTCGTCGCCCGAGGTCGACTGGTCGACCGGTGACCGCACGCTGCGCCGCATCACCCACCGACTGCTCGCGGATGCTCCGGGGCTCGCGGAGGCGTACAAGTTCAACGTCATCGTGGCGCGCCTCATGGAGCTCGTGAACGCGACCCGCAAGGCGATCGACTCGGGGCCCGGGGCATCCGATGCCGCGGTGCGCGAGGCGGCCGAGGTCACCGCGATGGTGCTCGACCTGTTCGCGCCGTACACCGCCGAAGACATGTGGCAGCGCCTCGGCTACGAGCCGACGGTCGCGCTCGTGCCGTGGCGCAAGGCCGACCCCGCGCTCCTCATCGAGGAGCAGGTCACCGCGGTCGTGCAGGTCGACGGCAAGGTGCGCGATCGCCTCGAGGTCTCGCCGAAGATCTCGGCCGACGAGCTCGAGCAGCTCGCGCGGGCCTCCGAGGCCGTGATCCGCACGGTCGGCGACCGCGAGGTCGTCAACGTGATCGTGCGCGCACCGCGCCTCGTCAACATCGCCACGCGCGGCTGACGGCTGCCCTGACGACGTGGCCGGCGGCAGCGCCGCCGGCCACGTTCAGCCCCCGCCAAGGCGGCGTCGATAGCGTCGGAGGATGACGTTCGGGGGCGGCATCGCGGGTTCTGGTCGAGTTCGGATGCCACGGGGGAATCACTTCGCGGTGACCTGGTCGATCCCCGACGACTACGGCGGCATGACCGGCGCGCTGCTCGCCCGCTCGTCGTCGTTCGCGCGACTGGGCGGCGTCGAGGTCGACGTGCTCACCTTCGATGCTCGCCCCGACACTCGCGAGCTCGAGCAGCGGCTGCGCGACCGCGGCGCGATCGTCGACGGCGTCGGGATCGTCAACCTCTACGACTGGTTGCGCACGAATCCGCTGCCCGGCGGCAGCCTGCGGCTCGAGCGCGACGCGTTCACGCCGCTCGCCAACCACGAGGCCGACGAGACGACGGCACGGAGCGGCCGCGTGGTCGCGAGGATCCGCCGCGACGCCGACGGCCGGGTGCTGCAGATCGACCACCTGCGCGATGACGGCAGCCTCGTGCTCAGCGACCGCAGAGACACCCGGCGACGCGGCGAGCCCGGCGGACGCTCGCTGGTGCTCTGCGACGAGGCGGGGCGCCCGGTGCGCTCCTGGCGCCGCGCGTGGCCGCTCTACACCGCGTGGCTCGACGCGCTCACGGCGTCCACCCCGAGCTTCATGATCGTCGACAGCAAGACGATCGCCCCCTTCATGCTGGGCTATCGGCGTTCGCACGTCGTGACGGCCCACGTGGTGCACGCCTCGCACCGTGCCGCACCGGGAGGAGGGCACCCCGTGCGCGAGTCACGGCGGGAGGTGTTCGAGCATCTCGACGACTTCGATCTCGTCGCGCTGCTGTCGCGTCGTCAGGCGGCGGAGGTCGCCGAGATCGCCGGGCCGCACGAGCACCTGGCCGTCATCCCCAACGCGCGCCCGCCACGAGACGCCTCCGACGGGCCGGACGCGCCCGGCCGGCGGGCGAGCGATGCGCTCCGGCCGGTCGGAGCGGGTGTCGTGCTCGCCTCGCTGACTTCGCGGAAGCGGGTGTCGGACGCGATCGAGGCGGTCGCCGCGGCGTCCGCGGCGGCGCCGCGCGGGGAAGCGACGCCGCGGGGGCGCCCGTCGCCGCTCACGCTCGACGTCTACGGCGACGGCGAGGAGCGTGAGCCGCTCGAACGGCTGGCCGCCGGCACGCCGGGCGTGCGCCTCCACGGCTTCGCTGCCGATGCGCGTCGGCACCTCGCGGAGCGCTCGTTCCTCGTCCTGACCTCGCGCTCGGAGGGCTTCCCCCTCGTGCTCGTCGAGGCGATGGCGGCCGGCTGCATCCCGATCGCGTACGACATCCGTTACGGCCCGGCCGACCTCATCCGCGACGGGAGGAACGGTCTGCTGGTGCCGAGCGGCGACGTCGAGGCACTCGCCGCCGCGATCCGCTCGCTCCAACGGATGCCGCCGCGCAAGGTCGCGTCCATGCGACGTGCCGCGCGGCGGAGCGCGCGGGCGTTCGACGAGCGCAGGGTGGTCGCGACGTGGGCGCGCGAGCTGTCGTGGGCGCTGGCGCGCCGCGAGCTCCGTCGCTCGCACCGGGTGCCTCGGCTCCGGGCCGTGCTGCAGCGAGTGCCGTTCGGGCCGCGAGTGCGGCGCATCGCCGTGCGGGCGCGGGCGGCGGTCGGCCGTCTCGGGGTCACGGGTCCGCGGTCCCGGCGGGCGCGCTGACCGCGTCGGGCGCGGGCATGGTCCACGCGGCGCGTCGGTGACTCCTCCTCGACAGCCGGAGCGTGCCGCGGACTCTCCGACGCAGCTCGCCGCGCGATGACGCCGGGCGCATTCGCCCGTAGATTTCGGGAATGCCGCCGCCCGACCCGCCCGACCCGCTCGCCGCGCTCGATCCCTCGGCGCGGCGGGCCTCGGCTCGCGTGCGACTCGGTGTCGGTGCGGCCGTCGCCCTCTTCATCGCCGCGGTCGCCGTCGCGGCGATGCTGTCGTTCACGAGCGCGGGCGGCGGGGCCCAGCCGAGCATCTCCTTCGCGGACTCCGGCGGCGGGGGAGCGGCCGGCGCCGACGCGGCGACCCCTGCCGCCGCCTCGCCGTCGGTGGTGCTCGTGCACGTCCTCGGCGCCGTCGCCGAGCCGGGGCTCGTCGAGCTCGACGACGGTGCCCGGGTCGTCGATGCGATCGCCGCCGCCGGCGGACTGGCCGCCGATGCCGATCCCGCCGGGGTGAATCTCGCGCGCGCGGTCGCCGACGGGGAGCAGCTGGTGGTGCCGGTCGTCGGGGCGCCACCGGCGGAGGGTGCGGGCGCGGGCGCCGTCGTCGGCGCGCCCTCCGACGGCAAGGTGCATCTCAACACGGCCGACGTCGCCGAGCTCGACACCCTGCCGCGCATCGGGCCGGCCCTCGCCCAGCGCATCATCGACTGGCGCGAGGCCAACGGGCCGTTCACGAGCACCGAACAACTGCTCGACGTCGCGGGCATCGGCGACGCCGTGTACTCGGGGCTCGCCGATCTGGTCGCACTCTGAATGCGCGACGCGAGGCTGGCCGCACCCGCCGTCTCCGCCTGGGCGGCGGCGTGGGCGGTGGTCGCCGCGCCCGACGCCGGGATTCCGCCCTGGATGCCGCTCTCGGCGCTCTGGGCGCTCGCAGCGATGCTGCTCGTCGTCGCGCTGCTCGGGCGGAGGTCCGGGCGGGAGGGCGGTCGCGGGCTCGACCCGCGAACGTCGCGTCCGCGGCTCGTCGGTGCGGCCGCGACCGCGTCGATCGCCGCCGTCGCGGCCGCGCTCGTCGCGACCTCGGCCGGCATCGCCCTCTCCGCCAGGGATGCCTCACCGCTGGCGGCTGCGGCCGAGGCGCGATCGCCCGTCGACGTCGTCGTGGAGCTCACCGCGGCGCCGCGAGCGATGGCGTCGATGATGCCGGCGTGGGCGGAGCCGGCCGCGTCGGCCGATCAGCGCGGCGACAGTGGGACGCCGCCGCCGGTGCGCTCTTCGATGCGCATCGAGGGCCGTCTCCTGAGCGTCGACGGGGCGCCGGTCTCGCCCGTGCCGGTCGGCGGCGTCGTGGATGCGGTGCCGTCGACGCTCCAACTCGGCGCGAGGGTGTCCTTCACGGCCCGCGCGTCGCCGGAGTCCTCGGTCGAGGCGTCCGCGTTCAGGCTGCGGGCGCAGTCCGAGGTCGAGGTGGCCCCGCCGCCCGCGTGGCTCGCGTGGAGCGCGAGACTCCGGACCGGCTTCGCCGACGCGGCCACCCGACTCGGGGGCGACGGCGGCGCGCTCGTGCCCGGTCTCGCGATCGGCGACACGAGCGCGGTGGGCGAACCGCTCGATGCGGCGATGAAGGCGAGCTCGCTGAGCCACCTCACCGCGGTGTCGGGCGCGAACTGCGCGATCATCACGGCCGTCGCCTTCGCGCTGGCCGCAGCCCTGGGGCTGCGACGGGGCCTCCGCGTGATCGTCGCACTGCTCGCGCTCGGCGCATTCGTCGTGCTGGTGACGCCCGAGTCGAGCGTCGTCAGGGCGGCCGCGATGGCGGTCGTCGTGCTCATCGCGGTCGCGGCCGGGCGACCCGGCGGCGGGCTCGCGGCACTCGCGCTGGCGGTGGTGGTGCTGCTCGTCGTCGACCCCTGGTACTCCCGCGACTACGGATTCGCGCTGTCGGTGTGCGCGACCGCGGGGCTCTTGCTGTTGGCCGGGCCGCTCTCGCAGGCGCTCGCACGGGTGATGCCCGTGCCGCTCGCCGTCGTGCTCGGGGTGCCGCTCGCCGCGCAGCTCGCGTGCCAGCCGGTGCTCGTGCTGCTCGACCCGGCGATCGCGGTCTACGGGGTGCCGGCGAACCTGCTCGCGGCGCCGGCCGCACCGGTAGGCACCGTCGCCGGCCTCATCGGCTGCCTGCTGCTGCCGGTGCTGCCCTCGCTCGGGTACGCCGCCCTGCAGCTCGCGTGGCTGCCTGCGCAGTGGATCGCGGTCATCGCGCACACGACGGCGGCGATGCCGGGCGGGCGCCTGCCCTGGCTTCCGGATGCCCCGGGCGCGCTGCTGCTCGCCGTGTGCACCGCGCTCGCGCTGCGGCTCGCGCTCGGGCGCCCGCTCGCACGCCGCGCGCGGTCGCTCGTCGCCGGCGCCCTCATCGTCGCCGTCGCGGTCCAGGTGGGCGTCGTCGTCGGCGGGCCGGCCGTCACGCGGGCGCTGCGACCGGGCGACTGGGTGGTCGCCGCCTGCGACGTCGGGCAGGGTGATGCCGTGATCCTCCGCTCCGGGGACGCCACCGCGTTGATCGACACCGGGCCCGACCCGACCGCGCTCACCCGGTGCCTCCATCTGCTCGGCATCGAGCGCATCGACCTGCTCGTGCTCACCCACTGGGACGCCGACCACGTCGGCGGTGTCGCCGCGGTCGAGGGCATCGTGTCCACCGTGCTGCACGGACCGCTCGACGGCGAACGCTCATCGCGAGCGCTCGACCCGCTGCTCGCCGAGGGCGCCGAGGCGATTCCGGTGACGGCCGGCGCGCACGGCACCCTCGGCGGCACGCGCTGGCGCACGCTCTGGCCGGCGCCCGACACCCCGCCGGGCAATGACGCGAGCGTCGTGCTCGAGGTCATGGCGCCGAGCTATCACGGGGTGTTCCTCGGTGATCTGGGCGAAGACGCGCAGCGGCGGATGCTCACCGACTCGGGCCTCGGGCACGTCGATCTCGTGAAGGTGGCGCATCATGGCTCGGCCGACCAGCGCGACGCCCTCTACGAGCGGATGGATGCGGAGGTGGGCCTCATCGGCGTCGGCGCCGACAACGGGTACGGCCACCCGACGGGCCGGCTGCTCGAGCTGCTCGACCGCGTCGGCACGGTGCCGCTGCGCACCGACGTGTCGGGCACGATCGCCCTCTCGCCCGCCGAGGGCGGCATGCGGGTGTGGACCGAGCGCGGCGGGGCCGGCGTGTCGGCGCTCCGCGACCCTCGGGGCGGGTGAGCCGACTCCGTCGTCGACGAAGGCGTCGACGAAGGACGCGAGCGGGCGCGGGCCGGGAGCCGGCGAGAACGGGCAGAACCCCCGGGCGCGAATGAGCGAGCTGGCGCACCACGACGGCAGGTTCGATGCCGTCCCGCTCGGGCCCTCGGCTCGCGACTGAGGCCGTCGCGCACCACCTCGCCGTCGGCCGGCTGAACGCCGGAGGCAGGCTCGAGCGGACTCGGCCGTGGTCCGACAGACGTCTCGGCGGTGACGGCCGGCGCTCGGGCGTCGGCGGCCGACCCTAGACTTGAAGACGGAACAGGGAGGCACGGGTGGCAGCACGCGGAGCAGGCGCTTCAGCGCGAGCGAAGGTCGCGATTCCGCAGTTGGCGTGGCACGCCGTGCGGCCGGCGCCGGTCGTGCTGGTCTCGGGCGCCGAAGACGTGCTCGCCGAGCGGGCGATCGGCATGCTGCGCGACTTCCTCCGCTCCGAAGACCCCGCGCTCGAGGTCAGCGACCTCGAGGCCGACGGCTACCGCCGCGGCGAGCTCCTCACGCTCGCGAGCCCGTCGCTGTTCGGCGAGCCCCGGCTCATCCGCGTGAGCGGCGTCGAGAAGTCGAGCGACGACTTCCTGCTCGACGCCCTCGAGTACCTCGAGCAGCCCGCTGACGCCACGACGCTCGTGCTCCGGCACCGCAGCGGCGTGCGCGGCAAGAAGCTCCTCGACGCGATCCGCGCCGGCGGCGGCGGGGGCATCGAGGTCGTCTGCGCCGAACTCAAGAAAGACGCCGAGAAGCAGGACTTCGTCGTCGCCGAGTTCCGCGCGGCGGGGCGCAGGATCGCGCCTGCCGCACTGCGGGCCCTCGTCGGTGCCTTCAGCGACGACCTGCGAGAGCTCGCCGCCGCGAGCCGCCAGCTGCTGTCGGACGCGCCCGGCGACATCACCGAGGCGGTCGTCGCGCAGTACTACGGCGGCCGGGTCGAGACGAACTCCTTCGCGGTGGCCGACGCGGCGATCGCGGGCCGCCATGGTGAGGCGCTCATCGCCCTGCGTCACGCCCTCGACAGCGGTGCCGACCCGGTGCCCATGGTCGCGGCCTTCGCGATGAAGCTCCGCACGATGGCGAAGGTCTCGGGCTCGCGCGGCAGCGGCGGCCAGCTGGCCTCCTCGCTCGGCATGGCGCCGTGGCAGGTCGATCGAGCCCGCCGCGATCTCGTCGGGTGGACCGACGAGGGCCTCGGCGTCGCGATCGAGACGCTCGCCCAGACCGACGCCGCGGTCAAGGGCGCCGAGCGCGACCCGGTGTTCGCCCTGGAGCGCCTCGTCGGCGTCATCGCCGCGCGCGGCCGCCGCTGAGCCTCCCCGCCCCGCCCCGTCGCCCCCGCACGGCCCACACCGTTGCGCCACGAGTCCGCCGTCCGGTCGACCGTCTGCGCCACTTCCACAGTCGCTGCGCCACATCAACTGGCGCGGGGGATGCAGAGGTGGCGCGGAGGGCGGGTGCGGGCGACGGCGTGCGGCCGAGGAACGGCCTGCACCGAGACATCCCGGAGACGACGAAGGCCCCGCCGGAGCGGGGCCTTCAGCCGTACTGCAGTGCGACGCGACTCAGAGCGCGGCGGCCTGCTTCGCGATCGCCGACTTGCGGTTCGCGGCCTGGTTCTTGTGGATGACGCCCTTCGACACGGCCTTGTCGAGCTTGCGGCCGGCGACGCGCACGGCGGCGGTGGCCTTCTCCTTGTCGCCCGAGGCGATGGCCTCGCGAGCGGCGCGGACGACGGTCTTGACCTCGCTCTTCACGGCCTTGTTGCGCTCTTCGGCCTTGCGGTTGGTCTTGATGCGCTTGATCTGCGACTTGATGTTTGCCACGTGTGGTTCGTCTTTCGTTCTCGTGTGGGTACAGGATGTGCCGTCACGAGGTAGAGGGGCTCGTGCCCGGCGATCGTGCGGGGTGGGACCCACACGGCAAGCCAACAGACAACGATACCAGCTACGCGCGGGCGGCACCAATGCGGCGGGCGTCGTCGCGGCGGCGGCGAGCGGCACGACGGTCGAGCTCGGCGACCGCGCCGAGCACCACCGCGGTGAAGTCGTCGGGTCGCGTGAGACTCACGAGGTGCGTCGCCCCTGGCACGATCACGAGTCGGGCGTCGTTCGCCGCGCGCAGCAGGATGCGCTCCTGCAGGCGGAAGTGGTCGAACCGTCCGTTCACGAACCAGATCGGCACGCGCACCTTCGCGACCGCCGCGCGCGGATCGAGCCGCCCGACCGCGGTGAGCGCCGGAGCCATCACGTCGAGGGCGACGCCGCCGTCGACGATGTCGCGCACCGCCTCGCGGCTGAGGAAGAGCGACGCGACCGCGTCGTTGAGCCCGCGCCCGCGGTCGGGCAGGCGGGCGATCGACGCGGCGATCGACTGGTACGCGGCGAGCGCCGGGCCGCGGGGGAGCGTTCCGCACGAGGCCGCCACGAGTCCGTCGAGCCGATCGGGATGCCTCGCCGCGAACTCGATCGCGAGGTAGCCGCCGAGGCTGAGCCCGACGAGCAGGCGCGGCACGACGTCGTGACTCCCGCCAGCGCGCCCGGCATCCTCAGCCGCTCCCGCGGGGTTGAGCGCGGCGTCGATGATCGACATCGCCTCGTCGATCGAGAACTCCCCGCCGATGCGCGCGCCGTGGCCGGGAAGGTCGATCGCCACCGCATCGATCCCGTGGACCGCGAACGCCTCCAGCTGCCGCCGCCACATCGTCGCCGAGGTGCGGATGCCGTGGACGAGCACGATGCGTGCGCGGGGCATCGTTCAGCCCGCCCTGATCGCCCCGAGTTCGCGGGCGCGCGCGACGGCCGCCGTGCGGGAACCGACGCCGAGCTTCGTGAAGATGTGCACGAGGTGCGACTTCACGGTCGCCTCGCTGAGGAACAGCGTCTTGCCGATCTCGCGGTTGGTGCGGCCCTCGGCGACGAGCGAGAGCACCTCGGCCTCGCGCACGGTGAGGCGTTCACCCGAGGCCTGGGAGGCGTCGAGCCGGGACGAGAGGCCCGGAGCGAGCGCCTGCTCGCCGACCGCGGCCGCGCGCACCGCGGCGAGCAGTGTGTCGGGCGGGGCGTCCTTGAGCAGGTACCCGCTCGCACCGGCCTCGATCGCGCCGAGGATGTCGGCGTCGGTGTCGTAGTTCGTGAGCACGAGCACGCGCGGGGCGCCGGGCACCGCCCGGATGCGGCGCGTGGCCTCCGCGCCCTGCACGGCGCCCGGGAACTGGAGGTCCATGAGGACGAGGTCGATCGCATCGCCCTGCGCGAGCCGCACCGCGTCCTCGGCGGTGGCGGCCTCGCCGACGACCTCGAGGTCGGCCTCCGACTCGAGCATCGCGCGGATGCCGGCCCGGACGACGGGGTGGTCGTCGGCGAGCAGCAGCCGGATCACGACGCCACCACCGGGATGCGCACCGAGAGCGCCGTGCCCTCGCCGACGGCGGTCTCGAGGTCGACCGTGCCGCCGAGCTCCTCGGCTCGGCGACGGATGGCGCGGAGCCCGAACTCCGCCGGGTCGGCGCGGCGGGCCACCGCCTCGGCGTCGAAGCCGAGCCCGTCGTCGACGACGTCGAGCGCGACCTCGTCGCCGAGGTAGCTGAGGGTGAGCGAGCACGCCCGGGCGTCCGCGTGGCGCAGCACGTTCGCGAGCGAGCCCTGCGCGATGCGGAGGAGCGCGGCATCGACGGCCATCGGCAGCAGCACGGGCTCGCCGCTCGTCGCGAACTCGACCCGGGTGCCCGCGCCGGCCTGGCTCGCCTGCTCGTTCACGGCCTCGGTGAGGCGCCGGAGCGCGGACGGGAGCGTCTGCTCGTCGAGCGAGGGCGGGGTGAGCTCGCGGATGAACCGGCGCGCCTCGCCGAGGTTCTCGGCGGCCGTCTCACGGGCGAGCCGCAGCTTCTCGCTCACCCGCTCGTCGTCGACGTCGCGCTCGGCGGCGTGCAGCAGCATCTGGATGCTCGAGAGTCCCTGCGCGACGGTGTCGTGGATCTCGCGGGCGAGACGCTCGCGCTCGGCGAGCGTGCCGGCCTCGCGACTCGCAGCCGCGAGCTCCTCGCGGGTGGCGATGAGGTCGAGGATGAGCGCCTGGCGCTCCTGCGTCTCCTGCGACATGGCCCGGTAACCGAGCCCGATCACGATGGCGACGCCCGCACTGATGAGCGGCCCGAGGATCGATCCGACCTCGAAGCCGAGATGGGTGGCCGTGCCCCACACCGAGAGGCCGAAGGTGATGACGACGAGCGGCACCGAGATCGGCGCCGCGAGCACGTGCAGCTCGAGGAAGAAGAGCGGGAAGGCGAGGAACGCCGCGTCGGGCGTCAGCGCCGACATGCCGACCCAGAGGGCGAGCAGCGACGCGAGCCAGAGCACGCGCGCGAACGTCGGCAGGTGCCGGTGCGCGGTCGCGATGCCCGCGCCGTAGCAGGCGAGGAAGGCGACGGCGAGGATCGTGATGGGCACCTCGGCCTGGTCGTCGGCGAGCAGGGCGCGCACGATGACGAAGAGGGTGAGCCCGACGACGAGGAGGTGGAGGCCGAGCCGGAGCGCGACGAAGACCGGCCGCAGCGCCGATCGCGCCACGCGCTCGTCGCCCAGGAGGGGGGTCTCAGCCGTCGTCATGGTGCTTCGAGCGTAGTCTCGGGGCCCGCCGCGAGGCATCCGTCGAAAGTCTGAAGCGAAGTCGTGGGAGAATCGTCGGGATGTCTCCGAGAGCTGTGAACCCGCCGGTGCCCGCCGCCACCGACCCCGCGTCGATCCGCAATTTCTGCATCATCGCGCATATCGACCACGGCAAGTCGACGCTCGCCGACCGCATGCTCCAGATCACGGGCATCGTCAGCGACCGCGACATGCGCGCGCAGTACCTCGATCGCATGGACATCGAGCGCGAGCGCGGCATCACGATCAAGAGCCAGGCCGTGCGCATGCCGTGGCAGCAGGGCGACCGCGCCTACGCCCTCAACATGATCGACACCCCCGGTCACGTCGACTTCTCGTACGAGGTCTCGCGGTCGCTCGCGGCGTGCGAGGGCGCGATCCTCCTCGTCGACGCGGCCCAGGGCATCGAGGCCCAGACGCTCGCGAACCTGTACCTGGCGCTCGAGAACGACCTCGAGATCATCCCCGTGCTGAACAAGATCGACCTGCCGGCCGCCGACCCCGAGAAGTACGCGAAGGAGCTCGCCGACCTCATCGGCGGTTCGCCCGACGACGTGCTCAAGGTCTCGGGCAAGACGGGCGTCGGCGTCGAGGAGCTCCTCGACCGCGTCGTCGAGCGCATCCCCGCTCCGGTCGGCGATGCGGACGCCCCGCCGCGCGCCATGATCTTCGACTCCGTCTACGACAGCTACCGCGGCGTCGTGACCTACGTCCGCATGATCGACGGCCAGCTGAAGCCGCGCGAGCGCATCCAGATGATGTCGACGAAGGCGACCCACGAGATCCTCGAGATCGGCGTGAGCGCGCCCGAGCCGCAGCCGTCGAAGGGCCTGGGCGTCGGCGAGGTCGGCTACCTGATCACCGGCGTGAAGGACGTGCGCCAGTCGAAGGTCGGCGACACCGTCACCACGGCCGTGAAGCCCGCGACCGAACCGCTCGCCGGTTACACCGAGCCGCTGCCGATGGTGTTCTCCGGGCTCTACCCGATCGACGGCAGCGACTACCCCGAGCTCCGCGAGGCGCTCGACAAGCTGAAGCTCTCCGACGCGTCGCTCGTGTACGAGCCCGAGACCTCGGTCGCGCTCGGCTTCGGCTTCCGCTGCGGGTTCCTCGGCCTGCTCCACCTCGAGATCGTGACCGAGCGCCTCCAGCGCGAGTTCGGCCTCGACCTCATCGCGACCGCGCCGAGCGTCGTCTACGAGGTCACGACCGAGGACCGCAAGACGGTCACGGTGACGAACCCGAGCGAGTTCCCGACCGGTGCGAAGATCACCGAGGTGCGCGAGCCCGTCGTGAAGGCCGCGATCCTCGCCCCGAAGGACTACGTCGGCACCATCATGGAGCTCTGCCAGTCGCGCCGCGGCACGCTGCTCGGCATGGAGTACCTCGGCGAGGACCGCGTCGAGATCCGCTACAACATGCCGCTCGGCGAGATCGTGTTCGACTTCTTCGACCAGCTGAAGTCGAAGACCGCGGGCTACGCGAGCCTCGACTACGAGCCGACTGGCGACCAGGCCGCCGACCTCGTGAAGGTCGACATCCTGCTCCAGGGCGAGCAGGTCGACGCGTTCAGCGCGATCGTGCACCGCGACAAGGCCTACGCGTACGGCGTGCTGATGACCGGGCGGCTCCGCGAGCTCATCCCGCGACAGCAGTTCGAGGTGCCGATCCAGGCCGCGATCGGCGCTCGCATCATCGCCCGCGAGTCGATCCGAGCGATGCGCAAGGACGTCCTGGCGAAGTGCTACGGCGGTGACATCAGCCGGAAGCGCAAGCTCCTCGAGAAGCAGAAGGAGGGCAAGAAGCGCATGAAGATGGTGGGCCGCGTGGAGGTTCCGCAGGAGGCGTTCATCGCCGCGCTGAGCGGCGACGTCGAGAAGAAGGACGCGAAGAAGTAGACCCCCGATGACCCGTAGAAGCACCTTCACCGACCAGTCCGTCACCTATGGCGCGATCGGCGCGACCCTCGACCCCGACTTCCTCCGCTATCCGCCGTCGGGCCTCCGCCCCGCCGAGGACTCGGTGCGGCTCGGCTCGGGTCGCGAGCGGTTCGAACGCTCGGCCGAGGCGCTGATGACCTGGGGTGTGCAGCGCGGCTCGGGCTTCACGGTCGCCGACGTCTCCGCGGGAACGGGCGCGCAGTACCCGGGCATCGTGTTCGACCACGACGGGTCGCCGCTCTCCGAGCAGCCCGCGCCCCGCACGGAGGACCGCTTCGGCGCCGACGGCACCGCCTACATCGCCGCCGGCATGACCGCGACCCTCGTGCGCCGACGTCGCTTCGGCGCGACGAAGACCCCCGTGCTCGTCGTGTACGTCATCGACGAGCCGAACCGCATCGGATTCGCGTACGGCACGACGTCGAACGGTGCCGAGACGGGCGAGGAGTCGTTCATCCTCGAGCATCGCGACGACGACACCGTCTGGCTCACGATCCGGTCGATCTTCGCCACCGCGGGTGGACTGAGTACCGTGCTCGCGCCGGCTCGCCGCCGTCGCCGCCGCGAGCTCACCCGCGACGAGCTCCGGGCGCTCCACCCCGCGAGCGGCGCGTAGCCGTGGGCGCCGCGCTGCCGCTCGGCGACCCCGCACCGGCCGACGGCCTGCTGCCGTCGTCGGCCGCACTCGGCGCCGACGACCGTGCGTTCGGCGTCTACGTGCACGTGCCGTTCTGCCGGGTGCGGTGCGGCTACTGCGACTTCAACACCTACACCTCCGACGAACTGCGGGGGGCGCGGCAGAGCGACTACGCGGGCCAGGCGATCGGCGAGATCCGGATGTCGCGGGGGGTGCTCGAGGCATCCGGCCAGCCCGCTCGACCGGCGCAGACCGTCTTCTTCGGCGGCGGGACGCCGACCCTGCTGCCCGCAGGCGACCTCGTCGCGATGCTCGGCGCGGTTCGCGACGAGTTCGGCCTCGTGCCGGGCGCCGAGGTCACGACCGAGGCGAACCCCGACTCGGTCGGCCCCGACGATCTCGCGCGGCTGGCCGACGGCGGCTTCACCCGTGTCTCGTTCGGCATGCAGTCGGCGGTGCCCCACGTGCTCGCCGCGCTCGACCGCACCCATGATCCCGAGCGCGTGCCGCTCGTCGTCGGCTGGGCGCGCGACGCGGGCCTCGACGTCAGCCTCGACCTCATCTACGGAACGCCGGGGGAGTCGCTCGACGATTGGCGCCGCAGCGTCGAGCACGCGGTCGCGCAGCGCCCCGACCACCTGAGCGCCTACGCCCTCATCGTCGAGGACGGCACGAAGCTCGCCAGGCAGATCCGCCGCGGCGAGCTCGCCGAGCCCTCCGACGACCTCGAGGCCGACATGTACGAGCTCGTCGACGAGCAGCTCGAGGCGGCCGGGTACGAGTGGTACGAGGTCAGCAACTGGGCGTCGAGCCCCGCGCAGCGCTCGCGCCACAACCTCGGCTACTGGCGGGGCGACGACTGGTGGGGCGTGGGTCCCGGCGCGCACAGCCACGTCGGCGGCGTGCGCTGGTGGAACGCGAAGCATCCCTCCGCGTACGCCGACCGCATCGCGGCGGGCGTCTCGCCGGCCGTCGGCCGCGAGGTGCTCGACGGGCCGACCCGTGAGACCGAGCGCGTGCTGCTCTCCACCCGCATCCGCGAGGGACTCGAGATCTCGAGCCTGCACGCGGGCGGGCGGCACGCCGTCGCCGCGCTCATCGCCGACGGCCTCGTCGACGCGAAAGCCGCCCTCTCGGGTGTGCTGACGCTCACCAGGAGAGGGCGGCTCTTGGCCGACGCGGTGGTCCGGCAGCTGCTCGAGGGCTAGCTGACGAACTTGATCGCGAGCGGGTAGGTGTATGCCTCGCCCTGGTTGGCCTTCACGGCGGCGATGATGCTGAACACGATCGTGACGACACCGACGGCGATCAGCACGAAGATGCCGATCAGGACGAAGGTCAGGATGATGCCGACCACGTAGGCGATCGCCATCGTGATCTGGAAGTTCAGCGCGGTCGCGGTGTGCGCGCGCACGAAGGGCCCCTTGTCCTTCAGGATGAGGTAGCCGATGAGGGCGGGCACGAAGCTGAAGAAGATGCCGCCGATGTGGATGAGCGTCGCCCAGAGCTTCTCATCTGACGGGCTCAGCTGCTGGCTCTGGCCGTAGGGGTTCGCCGGCGGGGGAGGCGGGGTGGCGTCGGACATGGGGTTTCTCCTTGCTCGGGTCGCCCGAAGGCGAGACTTCGTCAACCGTCATGCTGGCACAGCAGAGCGCGCCGCGGGAAGAGCCCCGGCGGCGCGCTCGAAAGGTGGCTGCTACTTGATGAGCCGGATGGCGAAGGGGTAGCGGTAGTGGTTGCCGTCCTTCGCCTTGAGGAAGCCCTGGATCGAGAAGACGATGACGACGACCCAGAGGGCGAGCGGCAGGATCCACCCGATCAGCGCCCAGAAGCCGAAGGTGACGGCGGAGAGCACGGAGTTCACGATCAGGATGGCGACGTACGCGATCGCTGCGGTGATCTGGAAGTTCAGCGCCTCCTTCGCCTCGACGTTCGTGAACTGGCCGCGGTCCTTGAAGACGAGCCAGATGATCAGCGAGGGCAGGAACCCGAGGATGCCGCCGAGGTGGGCGAAGGAGGCCCACTGCAGGTCCTGCTCGCGCGTGAGCGGGCCGGCTGCGGCGGGCTGGGGCTGGCCGGCGGGGTCGGGCTGCGGGGGGTTGGGCTCGGTCATTGCACGCCTTTCGGGCTTCGGGTGTACTCGGGTGCGGGAGGGGGTCGCGGCCCCGGGGACTCGCGGGACATCCATACGGTAGCGCTGCGAACCGCCGCGGGCAACGGCGTCGTCGCCGGATGTCGCGATATGATTAGCAGTCAGACAGATCGAGTGCTAAGTCGTCGGAGGGAGCGGGGCATGGCCTCAGAACGCAGTCTCGCGGTCCTTCGGGCGATCGTGCAGGACTACGTCGCGTCGCGCGAGCCCGTCGGCTCGAAGACCATCGTCGAGCGTCACGCGTTCGGCGTCTCCGCGGCCACGATCCGCAACGACATGGCCCTCCTCGAAGAGGAGGAGCTGATCGCCGCGCCGCACACCTCCTCCGGTCGCATCCCGACCGACAAGGGGTACCGCGTCTTCGTCGACCAGCTCACCGAGGTGCGCCCGCTGAGCTCGGCGCAGCGGCAGGCCATCGAGACATTCCTCGGCGAGTCGAGCGACCTCGACGAGCTCCTCGCCCGCACCGTGCGCCTCATCTCGCAGCTCACGAAGCAGCTCGCGGTCGTGCAGTACCCGAGCTTCGCGAGTGCGCGAGTCCGCCACGTCGAGCTCGTCTCGCTCTCGCCGAACCGGGTGCTCTGCATCCTCATCGCCGACTCGGGCCAGGTCGAGCAGCGGCTCGCCGAGCTCGAGCAGCCCGTCGAGGAGTCGACGCTCGCCGAGCTGCGGCTGCGCTTGAACGAGCTGGTCGCGGGCACCACCATGGCGGATGCGACGGCGCTCCTCTCCGGCGAGATCGACGCCGTCGACCCGCGCCACGCAGCGGTGCTGCACACCCTCGCGGCGACCCTCGCCGAACAGGCGCGAGTGCAGCGCAGCGACCGGCTCGTCGTGGCCGGGGCCGCCAACCTCGTGCGCACCGAGCAGGACTTCGCGGGCTCGATCCTCGGCGTGATCGAGGCGATCGAGGAGCAGGTGGTGCTCCTCAAGCTCTTCGGCGAGATGTCGGGCGACGAGCACGCCGTCGCGGTGCGCATCGGTCGCGAGAACGCCTCGTTCGGGCTCGGCGAGACCTCGATCGTCTCGAGCGCCTTCGAGATCCCGGGCCGCGACATCTCGCGACTCGGCGTCGTCGGCCCCACCCGCATGGACTACTCCAACAGCATGGCCGCCGTCCGCGCGGTCGCCCGCTACCTCTCCCGCACGCTCGGCGAGAGCTGACCTTCCGCCCGTCGCAAGACCGGCATCCGCAATCGAAAGGACAAGCCCTCCGTGGCCGACCACTACGAGGTCCTCGGCGTCTCGCGCGAAGCGACGCCCGACGAGATCAAGAAGGCGTACCGCCGACTGGCTCGCGAACTCCACCCCGACGTGAACCCCGGTGCCGAGGCGTCCGAGCGGTTCAAGGAGGTGACGCACGCGTACGACGTGCTCTCCGACCCGAAGCAGCGCCAGCAGTACGACCTCGGCGACCAGGGCGGCTTCGGCGGCCAGGGCTTCGGCGGCTTCGGCGACATCTTCGAGACCTTCTTCGGCGCGGGCCAGCAGAGCCGGGGGCCGCGGTCGCGGCGCGAGCGCGGCCAGGACGCCCTCATCCGCGTCGAGGTCGGCCTCGACGAGGTGATCTTCGGCACGCATCGCGACATCGAGGTCGACACGGCCGTGCGCTGCGAGACCTGCCAGGGCTCGTGCTGCCAGCCGGGCACCTCGCCCGTCACGTGCGACATCTGCCGCGGCACGGGTCAGATCCAGCGCCAGGTGCGTTCGCTCCTCGGCAACGTGATGACCTCGAGCCCGTGCGGCACCTGCCGCGGCTACGGCACCATCATCGCGACGCCGTGCGTCACCTGCCAGGGCCAGGGTCGCGTGCGCGCCCGTCGCACCGTCCCCGTCGACATCCCCGCGGGCGTCGACACGGGCGTGCGCCTGCAGATGCCGGGCTCGGGCGAGGCCGGCCCCGCCGGCGGTCCCAACGGCGACCTCTACCTCGAGATCAAGGTCAAGAACCACGACGTGTTCAGCCGCAACGGCGACGACCTGCTCGCGACCCTCGAGGTCGCCATGACCGATGCGATCCTCGGCACGAATGCCACGATCCACGCGCTCGACGGCGACGTCGAGGTCGAGCTGAAGGCCGGCGTCCAGAGCGGCGAGGTCGTCACCGTGCGCGACCGCGGCGTGTCGCGCCTCCGCGGCAACGGTCGCGGCGACCTGAAGATCGGGGTCCAGGTCGTGACGCCGACGAAGCTCTCGTCGAAGGAGCGCGACCTCATCTCGCAGTTCGCCGCATCAAAGAAGTCGCCCTCGCCCGAGCTCACCCACTTCCAGCAGGGGCTCTTCGCCCGCCTGCGCGACCGCTTCCTCGGCTGACGAGGGCCGTACGATGAGCAGCCTCTACCTCGACGAGACCCTCGACCTCGGGGGGCTCGTGCCCGGCGCCGAGCTCCGGCTCACGGGCGACGAGGCGCGCCACGCCGTCACGGTCGCCCGCGTACGACCGGGTGAGCGCATCTCCATCGGCGACGGCCGCGGGGCCGTGGTGCGGGGGCAGGTCGTCGCGACCGAGTCGCGCGAGCTCACCCTCCTCGCCGAGGAGGTGCTCGTCGAGGAACGCCCCGAGATCACGATCACGCTCGTGCAGGCGCTCGCGAAGGGCGACCGCGACGAGCTGGCCGTCCAGGCTGCGACCGAGCTCGGCGTCGACGCCGTCGTCCCGTGGGCGGCGGCCCGGTCGGTCTCCCGCTGGGAGGGGCCGAAGGCCGAGAAGGGCCGCGCACGCTGGGCGAGCATCGTCCGCGAGGCCGTCAAGCAGTCGATCCGCTCGTGGCTGCCCGAGGTGTCTCCGGTCGCGACCACGGCGCAGCTGCCTGCGCGTCTCGAGGGCATGCGGATGCTGCTGCTCGAGCCGACCGCGACGACGCCCCTCTCCGAGCTGCGGCCCGACGGCCGCGACCTCGCCCTCGTGGTCGGGCCCGAGGGCGGCATCTCGCCCGAGGAGCTCGCGAAGCTCACGGCGGCGGGCGCCGAGCCGGTGCGCCTCGGCGCCTCGGTGCTGCGCACCTCCACGGCGGGGCCCGCCGCGATCGCCGTGCTCAACGCGGCGCTCGGGCGGTGGTAGCCCATCGCTCGCTACGATGGAGTGATGACCGACTCGCCCGCTGAACCGACCGTCTTCGAGCGCATCGTCGCGCGCGAGATCCCCGCGCGCATCGTCGCGGAGACCGACCGGGTGATCGCGTTCCACGACATCGCGCCGCAGGCGCCGGTGCACGTGGTCGTCACGACCAAGACGGCCGACTACCGCGACGTCGTGGGCCTCGCCGAGGGCGATCCCGAGCTGCTCGCCGAGCTCGTCGAGGTCGCCCGGGGCATCGCCGCCGAGCTCGCCGACGGCGACTTCCGGCTCGTGTTCAACACCGGGGCATCCGCCGGTCAGACCGTCTTCCACGTGCACGCGCACGTCCTCGCCGGCGGCCTCGAGGAGGGCACACTTGCCGGAGCCTGAATCGATCGATCCCGACGCGCCCGAGGCCGGCGCCGACGAGGAGCGCCTCCGCATCGACGGCGTCGCCATGGTGCGCCTGCTCGGCCCGCAGGATCGACTGCTCACGACCGTCCAGCGCGAGTACCCGGGCGTCGAGGTGCACGTCCGGGGCAACGAGATCTCCATCCGGGGCGACGTCGACGAACGCCGCCGCGTGCGCCGCCTCATCGAGGAGCTGCTCGAGCTCGTGCGCCACGACCAGGATCCGACCCCGACCGAAGTGAGGAGCTCCGCTCGCATGCTCGACGCCGATCCCGACGCGAAGCCGTCAGAACTGCTCGGACAGGTCATCGTCTCGAGCCGGGGCAAGAGCATCCGGCCGAAGACCGAGGGCCAGCGCGCCTACGTCGACGCCATCGACGAGAACACGATCGTGTTCGGCATCGGCCCGGCCGGTACCGGCAAGACCTACCTGGCCATGGCGAAGGCCGTGCAGGCCCTGCAGCGCAAGGAGGTCAGCCGCATCATCCTGACCCGGCCCGCGGTCGAGGCGGGCGAGCGGCTGGGGTTCCTGCCCGGCACCCTGACCGACAAGATCGACCCCTACCTGCGCCCCCTCTACGACGCGCTCAACGAGATGATGGACCCGGAGCTCGTGCCGAAGCTGCTCGCCTCGGGCACCGTCGAGGTGGCGCCCCTCGCCTACATGCGCGGCCGCACGCTCAACGACTCGTTCGTGGTGCTCGACGAGGCCCAGAACACGACGCCCGAGCAGATGAAGATGTTCCTCACGCGCCTCGGCTTCGGCTCGAAGATGGTCGTCACGGGCGACGTCACCCAGGTCGACCTGCCCGGCGGCGCGTCGGGGCTCCGCCTCGTCACCCGCATCCTCGATCGCATCGACGACATCCACTTCGCCCGGCTGACGAGCGACGACGTCGTGCGGCACACCCTCGTCGGCCGCATCGTCGACGCCTACACCGAGTTCGACCAGCGGCAGCAGGCCCAGCGCTTCGAGCGCGCCGAGGCCCGCGAGTTCGCGAACCGCGCCGAGCGGCGCGGCCACGCCGGACCCCGCGACCACCTGCCGAGAAGGGGCACGTCTTGAGCATCGAGATCAACAACGAATCCGCGATCGAGGTCGACGAGGCCGCGATCCAGCGGCTGGCGGTCTACGCGCTCGACGCGATGCACGTGCACCGCGACGCCGAACTCGCCATCGTGCTCGTCGACGAGGGCGCCATGGAGCAGCTGCACGTGCAGTGGATGGACGAGCCGGGCCCGACCGACGTGCTGAGCTTCCCGATGGACGAACTCCGGCCCGGCACCGAAGAGGCGCCGACCCCGCCGGGGCTCCTCGGCGACATCGTGCTCTGCCCGCAGGTCGCCGAGTCGCAGGCCCGCACCGCCGGCCACGGTCTCGTCGACGAACTGCTCCTGCTCACGACCCACGGCATCCTGCACCTGCTCGGGTTCGACCACGCCGAGCCCGATGAAGAGAAGGAGATGTTCGGCATCCAGCGCGACATCCTCGTGGGCTTCGCGATGCAGGAGCGCCGCCGCTGACCATGCTGCCCTGGCTCTTCCTCGGCGCCGCCTTCCTGCTCGTCGCGTTCGGCGGCCTCATGGCCGCCGTCGACGCGGCGGTCGGCGTGAGCTCCCGTGCCGACCTCACCGATCTCGCCCTCGGCGCCCGCGCCCGGCGGTCGATCCTCGCGATCGCCGAGGACACGGGCGCCCACGTCAACACCGTGAACTTCGTGCGCATCGTCGCCGAGACCACTGCAGCGGTGCTCGTGACGCTCGCCTTCACCTTCTTCATCGACGACATCTGGCTCGTGCTGCTGTGCGCGGCGCTCATCATGACGGCGGCCTCCTTCGTCCTGGTCGGGGCGAGCCCGAGGAGCGTCGGGCGCGCGCACGCCCCCATGGTGCTGCGGCTGACCGCCCCGCTCGTCCACTTCCTGCGCGTGCTGATCGGCCCGCTCGCGGGCGCGCTCGTCTCGCTCGGCAACCGGGTCACGCCCGGCAGCCTGCGCTTCGCCGGGGTCTCGAGCGAGGAGCAGCTGCTCAGCATGGTCGACGAGGCCGCCGAATTCGAGGTGCTCGAGGAGGGCGACCGCGAGCTCATCCACTCGATCTTCGAGTTCAACGACACAGTCGTGCGCGAGATCATGGTGCCTCGCACCGACATGGTGACGATCGATGCGACCGCGCACCTGCCGCACGCGATGGCCGTGTTCCTGAAGGCCGGCTACTCGCGCATCCCGGTGATCGCGCACGACGCCGACGACGTCACCGGCATCCTCTACCTGCGCGACCTCGCCCGGCTCGGGTTCGAGCGACCGCTCGACGCGGAGGGGCTGACGGTCGGCGAGCTCGTGCGACCGGCGGTGTTCGTGCCCGACTCGATGAAGGCCGACGCGCTCCTGCGGCAGATGCAGCTCGAGTCGAACCACCTCGCGATGGTCGTCGACGAGTACGGCGGCATCGCCGGGCTCGTGACCCTGGAGGACCTCATCGAAGAGCTCGTGGGCGACATCTCGGACGAGTACGACCGCGAGGCGGCCCAGGTCGAAGACCTCGGCGAGGGCCGGTACCGGGTGAACGCCCGCCTTCCGATCGACGAGCTCGGCGAGCTCTTCGGACTCGATCTCGAGGACGAGGACGTCGATTCCGCCGGCGGACTGCTCGCGAAGGAGCTGGGGCGCCTGCCGAAGTCGGGCGAACAGGCGATGGTGTCGGGCCTGCGTCTCGAGGCCGAGCGCACCGAAGGCCGCCGCAAGCGCATCTCGACGATCCTCGTCGAGGCAGATCAAGCCCTCATCGACGCCCATGCCGCGTTCGATGCGGGCGACTCCGTCGAGAGGAACCATCGTGACTGACTACCGTGCCGGATTCGTCTCCTTCGTCGGGCGCCCGAACGTCGGCAAGTCGACGCTCACGAACGCCCTCGTCGGCGAGAAGGTCGCCATCACGAGCTCGAAGCCGCAGACGACCCGCCGGGCGATCCGCGGCATCGTGCACCGCGAGCACGGCCAGATCATTCTCGTCGACACCCCGGGCCTGCACCGCCCGCGCACCCTGCTCGGCGAGCGGCTCAACACGCTCGTGCAGTCGACCCTCGGCGACGTCGACGTCATCGCGTTCTGCGTGCCCGCCAACGAGCCGATCGGCCCGGGCGATCGCTTCATCAACGAGCAACTCGAGCAGTACCCACGGGCGAAGAAGGTCGCGATCGTCACCAAGACGGATGCCACGTCGAAGTCGAAGGTCGCCGAGCAGCTGCTGGCGGTCTCCGGGCTGCGCGAGTGGGCGGCGATCATCCCCGTCTCGGCGCCGCGCGGCGAGCAGCTCGACGTGCTCGTCGCCGAGCTGCTCGCCCTCCTGCCAGAGTCCGAGCAGCCCCTCTACCCTGCCGACGCCCTCACCGACGAGGACGTGTCCGACCGCATCGCCGAGTTCATCCGCGAGGCGGCGCTCGAGGGCGTCTCCGACGAGCTGCCGCACTCGATCGCGGTCGTCGTCGATGACATGGTCGAACGCGAAGACAAGGACCTTCTCGAGATCTACGCCAACCTCTACGTCGAGCGCGACAGCCAGAAGGGCATCATCATCGGCAAGGGCGGCTCGCGCCTCCGCGAGGTCGGCACGACCGCGCGCGCGCAGATCGAGGGGCTCCTCGGCCGCAAGGTGCACCTCGCACTGCACATCAAGGTCGCGAAGGAGTGGCAGCGGGACCCGAAGCAGCTCGGCCGGCTCGGGTTCTGATCGGCAGCGCGACTCGGGTGGGCCGTGGGCAGCTCGGCCGGCTCGGGTTCTGATCGGCAGCGCGACTCGGGTGGGCCGTGGGCAGCTCGGCCGGCTCGGGTTCTGATCGGCAGCGCGACTCGGG
>NZ_JBHVTD010000003.1:128570-772274 GCF_042884835.1 Agromyces sp. NPDC058104
GGTGGGCCGTGGGCAGCTCGGCCGGCTCGGGTTCTGATCGGAGCTCCTCGGCGTTCGGTGCGCTCCGCGCGTACGACTCGAGGATGATTCAGCCCGCGAACGGCGAATCCTCACCGTTCCAGCGCGTACGGTGGATCGGTGCCCACCAGGATCAGCCGCGCCAAGCTCACGACCGACATCGTGCTCGCCGGCGTGTTCGCGCTCGTGTGCCTGCCGTTCGCCCTGCTCGGCGGTGCCGCCGACCTCGTGATCCTGGCGGGCTTCACCGGCGCCCTCGCGATCCGCCGCTTCGACGTGCGGTGGTCGCTCGCGATCGCCTGGGCCTCCGCGCTGACGCAGATGCTCCTGCTGCGCGACCTGCAGCTCTACGACGCCGCGGTGCTCGGCGTGCTCTACTCCACCGCGGCGCACGGCGGCCGCGTCGTGAAGTGGCTGGGGCTCGGCTCGGCCGGGGTCGGCGCGCTCCTCGCCACCGGCTACCTCGCGGTCGTGAAGCCGCTGCTCGGCGGGGCGTCGGCGATCGGGGGCGGCGACGCGATCGGCATGCTCGTCCTCACCGGGATGCTCTTCGTCGCCTCGATCGCGGTGCTCGTCCTCGCCTGGACGGCCGGGCTCCTCGTGCGCGCCGTGCGCGACAACCGCGAGGTCGCGCGCCGCGAAGAGGTCGCGAACCGCGAGCGCGAGCTCGCGCAGTACCGCTACGTCGTCGAGCAGGAGCGCAACCGCATCGCCCGCGACATGCACGACGTGGTCGCGCACTCGCTCGCCGTCGTGATCGCGCAGGCCGACGGCGCGCGCTTCGCCGCGCGCACGCGGCCGGAATCGGTCGTCGACGCGCTCGGCACGATCGCCGGGGTCGCGCGCGGCGCGCTCGGCGACGTGCGGCTGCTGCTCGCCGAGCTGCGTCATCATGAGAGCGCGTCGCCCCAACCGGTGCTCGACGACCTCGAAGCCCTGCTCGAGCAGGTTCGCGCAGCCGGGCTCGACGTGCGGTTCACCGAGTCGGGTGCGCGCCCCGAGCTCGGCACCGGTCACCAGATCGCGGTCTACCGCATCGTGCAGGAGGGGCTCACGAACGCGCTCCGCCACGGTGACACGACCAAGCCGGTCGACCTCGAGCTCGCCTGGGACCAGGCGGGCGTCGAGCTCCGGCTCGTCAACTCCCAGCGGTCGGATGCCCCCGCGCCCGACTCGCACGCGTTCCGCCACGGCATCCCCGGCATGCGCGAGCGCGCGCAGCTCACTGGCGGCAGCCTGCACGCTGCGGCCGGCGAGGACGGCCTGTTCCGACTGACCGCCCGCATCCCCGCCCAACCCGGAAGGTCAGCATGAGCATCCGAGTCGCCCTCGTCGACGATCAGGCCCTCTTCCGCGCCGGCGTGCGCATGCTCGTCGAGTCGCAGCCCGACCTCGACGTGGTGGGGGAGGCGGGCGACGGCGTCGCGGCGATCGGCCTCGCCGCGGCCGAGCGCCCCGACGTCATCCTGATGGACGTGCGGATGCCGCTCGCGGACGGCATCGCGGCGACCGAGCGGATCCTCGCCGACGCCGATCGCGACGGCAGACCCGCCCCGAAGGTGCTCGTCCTGACGACGTTCGACCTCGACGAGAACGCCGCCCGTGCGATCCGTGCCGGGGCGAGCGGCTTCGTGCTGAAGGACGCCGACCCCGAGTTCCTCCTCGCGGCGATCCGCACGGTGCACCAGGGCAACCAGGTGATCGCCGCCTCGGCGACCCGCGCGCTGTTCGCGCACGTCGGCGCGGCCACCGCCGGTCGCCCGGCCCCCGCGGCCTGGTCCGAGCTCACGCCCCGCGAGCGCGAGATCTTCGCCCTCGCCGCACGCGGGCTCTCGAACAGCGAGATCGCCGCGTCCGAGTACCTGAGCGAGGCGACGGTGAAGACGCACGTGAGCCGGATCCTCGCGAAGCTCGGCCTCCGCGACCGGGTGCAGCTCGTGGTCTTCGCCTACGAGCACGACCTGCGGCCCGCCGAGTGACGCCCTACACGGTGTCCGTGAGCAGCGAGATGACCGGCCACGCACCCTCGGAGCTGTTACCGAGCACGCTCAGGGTCGTCGCGGTATCGCGGTTGTGAACTGAACGGAACGACACACCCGCGTCGTGCCCCTCGATGAAGAGTCGGGGGCTCGTCGTGCCGAGCGAGATGCCCATGCCGTATCGCACGCCCTCGAACCCCGGCCGGGTCATCAGCGCGAAGGTCTCCTCGTTCACGATCCGGCCGTCGGTGAGCGCACGCCAGAACCTGTGGAGGTCGTCGGCGGTGGTCCAGATGCCGCCGTCGCCGTTGCCCCGCACGGGCAGGTGCAGCACGTTGGTCCGGTCTCCCTCCTCGAAGAGATAGCCGAGGGCGGCGTCGCCCGGGAGTTCGTCCGCCCTCAGGAAGGACGTCCTCTCGAGACCGGCGCGTGCGCAGACCTCGGCCTCGACGAGGTCGTGGTACTTCGTGCCGCTCGCTCGCTCGGCGATCAGCGCGAGCACGACGTAGCCGCCGTTGCAGTACGCGAACCGGGTGCCGGGCGGGGACGCCTGCGGATGGCCGTCGACGACGGGCACGAACGCCTCGGTCTCGGCGAGGAGATGCACGGGCACCGACAGCACGTAGTCGGAGGCGTTCCAGTCGGCCGTCTCGTCGAGGTAGTCGCCGATGCCGGAGGTGTGGGTGAGGAGCTGTGCCACCGTCACGTCGTCGTCGATGAGCGGCAGGTCGGCACCAGGATGCCGCGGACGCGCGTGTCCAGCGACAGGACGCCCTCTTCGACGAGCCGGAGCACGGCCAGGGCGGTGAAGGTCTTGGCGCCGCTCGCGATCGCGAACCGGGTCAGCGTGGTGTTCGGCACCTGCAGCGCGCGGTGCGCGTACCCCTCGACCCGCTCGAAGCGGCGTTCGTCACCGACGTCGACTGTCACGACCCCGGTGAACGAGGCCTTCCGCACCGCGGCGTCGAGCGCGGCGCCGTCGGGAACCGGGTATGCGGCGGATTCGGCGTGCATCCTGCGAGCCTGACGGTGCGCCGTCGGCGTCATCCCAGAGGATGACGGCGAACCGTTCGATGGTCGGATGACCCGGGCCACGGTGCATCCGTAACGTCGAAGACATGCAGATCCAACCCTCTGACCTCGGTCTCATCGCCCGCGTCGCGGGCCTCGCCAAGCGCTACGGCCGCGGGGCCGGCTCGGTGACCGCGCTCGACGACGTCTCGCTCGGCCTCCGCCGCGGCGAGTTCACGGCGATCATGGGGCCCTCGGGCTCGGGCAAGTCGACACTCATGCACATCATGGCGGGTCTCGACTCGCCGACGGCCGGGCGGGTGTGGCTCGGCGACACCGACATCACCGAGCTCGGCGACGCCGCGCTCACGGTACTGCGCCGGCGCCGCATCGGGTTCATCTTCCAGTCGTTCAACCTCGTGCCGACCCTCGACGTGCGCGGCAACGTGATGCTGCCGTTCGAGCTCGACGGCCGTCGGCCGACCCGCGACGAGCAGGCGTGGATCGACGAGCTCTTCGACACGCTCGGCCTCGGCGGCCGCCTCACGCACCGGCCGCACGAGCTCTCGGGCGGCCAGCAGCAGCGCGTCGCCATCGCGCGGGCCCTCGCGACGCGCCCCGACCTCGTCTTCGCCGACGAGCCCACCGGCAACCTCGACTCCCGCACCGGGCGCGAGGTGCTCGGTCTTCTCGCGGTCGCGAGCGCCCGGTACGGGCAGTCGATCGCGATGGTGACGCACGACCCGGTCGCGGCGAGTCACGCCGATCGCATCCTGTTCCTCGCCGACGGCAGGATCGTGCGCGATGCGGGGCGCTCGACCCCCGAGGAGATCTCCGCGTTCATGCTGTCGATGGAGCTGGCGGCCTGATGCGCACCCGGATGAAGGACCAGTGGCCGACGCTGCTGGTCGCCGCCCTCGCCGGCACCTTCGGCGTGCTGCTGCTGCACGTGACCGGCCTGCTCGCCGCCGCGATCCGCGCCGACGACGTCACCGGGGAGAGCGACACCGTGGCCCTCATGCTCGGCTTCCTCGCGACGGTGTTCGTCGTCATCGCCGTGTACGTGAGCGCGATCGTCACCTCGAACACCGTGGCGACCGTCGTCGCGGGTCGCACCCGCACGATCGCACTGCTGCGGCTCATCGGCTCGAGCGCCCGCGCGCAGCGCGCCCAGATCGCCAAGGAGGGACTCGTGGTCGGGATCGCCGGCGCCGCGATCGGCGTCGTCGCCGGCACCGGTGCGGCCTACGGCGTCGAGCAGTTCGCCGTCGCGAACCGGATGCTGCCGCCGACCGAGTACGACTACCTCAATCCCGCCGTGGTGCTGCCCGCCGTCGCGGTCGTGCTCACCACGTGGCTGGCCTCCTGGGTGGGGTCGCGCCGAGTGCTCCGGGTGCGGCCGATCGAGGCGATCTCGAACTCGAACGCGCAGGACCGCGAGGAGCTCGGTCGCCGCAGGGGCCGCAACATCGCGGCGATCGTGCTGGTCGTCATCGGCATCGGCCTGCTCGTCACCGGCGTCGTGGTCGGTCTCACCGACCCGATGGGCGTGCTCATCGGCCTCGCCGGAGGCATCCTCTCGTTCACCGGCGTGGTGCTCGGCGCCGATGTCGTGATGCCGCCCGTGCTGCGACTCGTCGGTCGGATGTTCGGCCGCTCGCCGGCCGCGCGCCTCGCCGCCGAGAACGCCGTGCGCAACCCCGAGCGGAGCTCCCGCATGACGATCGGACTCGTCATCGGCGTCACGCTCGTCACCACCTTCTCGGTGACGATGGAGTCGTACCGGGCGATGCTGCTCGCCGCGCAGGAGGCGCAGCCCGAGGTGTACGCGGGCATCGAGACCATGCTCGACGCGACGATCGCCGTGTTCACGGTGCTCATCGGCTTCAGCGCGCTCATCGCCGCCATCGGCATGGTGAACACGCTCTCGCTGAGCGTGATGCAGCGCACCCGCGAGCTCGGGCTGCTGCGGGCGCTCGGCTTCGACCGGGGCCAGCTTCGCCGCATGATCGTCGTCGAGAGCGCCGCGCTCACGGTCGCCGCGACGCTCACCGGCCTCGTGCTGGGCTTCGGCTACGGCTGGGCCGGCGCGCAGGCGCTGCTCGGCGGTGCCCAGGGCGAGCCGGTGTTCGTCCTGCCGGGCGTGCCCTGGGTCATGATCGGCGCACTCGTCGTCGCGGCGGGCGTGCTGACGCTCGTCGCATCCATCGCCCCGGCGCGGCGCGCGATGCGCGTCTCGCCGGTGGTCGCCCTCGCGGTCGACTAGGGGGATCGCGAGGGACGGGAGGGAAGGGCGGGCGGCGGCCTCGGGGGAGGCCGCCGCCCGCTTCCGTGCGTCTGCAGCCCCCGCTCGCATCGCCCCGGCGTCACATGCATGCGGCCGCGGCGCTCGGATGTTAGCCTTGTGCCGTGCTTCACGGCCTGCTTCTCCTTAGCTGCCGCAGCGAGTCCTAGTTCGAAGGCCTCCCTCGCTGCGGAGTTCGTCGTCGGCTGAATCCATCCGAACAAGCGAGAAGAGCACCCCATGCAGAACACCCAGCAGCCCTCGGCGATGCCCGTCCACCGGTACCGCCCCTTCCACGAGCAGATCACGGTCGAGCTGCCCGACCGCACCTGGCCGTCCAAGCGCATCGAGCAGGCACCCCGTTGGTGCGCCGTCGACCTGCGCGACGGCAACCAGGCCCTCATCGACCCGATGAGCCCCGAGCGCAAGCGCATCATGTTCGACCTCCTCGTGAAGATGGGCTACAAGGAGATCGAGGTCGGGTTCCCGAGCGCGAGCCAGACCGACTTCGACTTCGTGCGCAGCCTCATCGACGAGAACGCGATTCCCGACGACGTCACCATCCAGGTCCTGACGCAGGCGCGCGACCACCTGATCGAACGCACCTACGAGGCGATCGTGGGCGCGAAGCAGGCGATCGTGCACCTCTACAACTCGACGAGCATCCTGCAGCGCGAGGTGGTGTTCCGCACCGACAAGCAGGGCATCATCGACATCGCCCTGCACGGCGCGCGCAAGTGCCGCGAGCAGGAGGCGACGATCCCCGGCACCACCGTCTACTACGAGTACTCGCCCGAGAGCTACACCGGCACCGAGCTCGAGTTCGCGGTCGACGTCTGCAACCAGGTGCTCGAGATCCTCGAGCCGACGCCCGAGCGCAAGGTCATCATCAACCTGCCGGCAACCGTCGAGATGGCGACGCCGAACGTCTACGCCGATTCGATCGAGTGGATGAGCCGCCACCTCGCGCACCGCGAGAACGTCATCCTCTCGTTGCATCCCCACAACGACCGCGGCACCGCCGTCGCCGCCGCCGAGCTCGGCTACCTGGCCGGCGCCGACCGCATCGAGGGCTGCCTCTTCGGCAACGGCGAGCGCACCGGCAACGTCGACCTCGTCGCGCTCGGCGTGAACCTCTTCACCCAGGGCATCGACCCGCAGATCGACTTCTCCGACATCGACGAGGTCAAGCGCACCGTCGAGTACTGCAACCAGCTGCCCGTGCCCGAGCGTCACCCGTGGGCGGGCGACCTCGTCTACACGGCGTTCTCGGGCTCCCATCAGGACGCGATCAAGAAGGGCTTCGAGGCGATGGCCGCGGAGGCCGAGCGCCGCGGGGTCTCCGTCGACGAGCTCGAGTGGGCCGTGCCGTACCTGCCGGTCGACCCGCGCGACCTCGGCCGCAGCTACGAGGCGGTCATTCGCGTGAACTCGCAGTCGGGCAAGGGCGGCGTGGCCTACCTGCTGAAGACCGACCACGCCCTCGACCTGCCGCGACGGCTGCAGATCGAGTTCTCCGGCGTCGTGCAGCAGAAGACCGACGCCGAGGGCGGCGAGGTCTCGAGCGACGAGATCTGGCGCGTCTTCACCGACGAGTACCTGCCGGCGCCGCAGAACCGACCCGACGAGAAGTGGGGCCGCTTCGAGCTGCTGAGCCTCCGCACCGAGAGCGCCCTCGACGGCGTCGTCAAGGTCCGCGTCGGGCTCCGCGACGGCGTCGAGCGCGTCGAGGCCGATGCGAGCGGCAACGGCCCGATCTCCGCGTTCCTCAACGTGCTGGGCGCCGAGGGCGTCGAGGTGAAGCTCCGCGACTACGTCGAGCACACGCTCTCGGCGAGCGGCGACTCGCAGGCGGCGGCGTACGTCGAGCTCGAGGTCGAGGGCACGGTGCTGTGGGGCGTCGGCATCGACGCCGACATCTCGACGGCGTCGCTGAAGGCCGTCGTCTCGGCCGTCAACCGCGCACTGCGCGTCCGCACCGCCGAGCCCGTGCTCCAGGCCGCCGGGGTCTGAACCGCCTTCGCCTCGCGCGGCGCCCGGGTCGACCTCGGGCGCCGCGCGCGGCTCAGCGGCGGATGACCGGCAGCACGCCGGTCTCCGTCGCGACCTTGCGGCGGTAGAGCATGCGCTGCTCGGGCAGCGAGAGGTCGAAGATCACCGCGAGCCACCGGATGATGCTCGTCACGACGATGCAGACCATGCCGGCGATGAGCAGCGGCACGCCGAAGGCGTCGAGGCCGACGAGCACGAGGCATCCGGCTGCCGCGGCGACCGCGTAGAGGGAGCCGACGTGCATGATCGCGACCGGCAGGCTCATCAGCATGTCGCGCAGGATGCCGCCGCCGACGGCGGCCGCCACGCCGACGAACACCGCGGGCAGCACCGGCAGGCCGAGGTCGAGCGCCTTCGTCGTGCCGAATGCGCCGAACATGCCGATGACGAGCGCGTCGAGCCCGACGATGACGCCGTTGAGGCGCTGGAGCGGCGAGGCGAGCAGCATGCCCACGAGCGAGGCGGCGACCGCGGTGACGAGGTACCAGTTGCTCTGCAGCGCGCCGATCGGCTGATTCAGCAGCAGGTCGCGGGTCATTCCGCCGCCGAAGCCCATCACGATGCCGACGATCGCGACGCCGAGGAGATCGAGGCGGCGTTCGCCGCGGAATCCGGAGGCGAACAGTGCGCCCTGCACGCCGCCGAGACCCACGGCGGTCAGGTCGAGCCAGAGGGGGATCGTGAACTCTGCGGTTTCCACGCTCACAGTGAATCACGGATGCCCCGGGCTGCAGAGATGGGAGAATCGAGCTGTGCCCGTGTACCGAGATGAAGCCGTCGTGCTGCGCACCCACAAGCTGGGTGAGGCCGACCGCATCCTCACCCTCCTGACGCGCGAGCACGGCAAGGTCCGTGCCGTGGCGAAGGGCGTCAGGCGCACGGGGTCGAAATTCGGCGCCCGCCTCGAGCCGTTCATGGTCGCCGACCTGCAGCTCTACGAGGGCCGCAGCCTCGACGTCGTGAACCAGGCCGAGTCGCTCGGCTCCTACGGCGCCCAGATCACGCAAGACTATGCCGCCTACACCGCGGCGAACGCCATGGTCGAGGCCGCCGACAAGCTCACCGAGTCCGAGGGGTCGCTGCAGCAGTACCTCCTGCTCGTCGGCGCGCTCCGCTCGCTCGCCCGCGGCGAGCACGGGGCGGGCCTCACCCTCGACTCGTACCTGCTGCGGGCCCTCGCCCTCGCCGGCTGGGCGCCGAGCTTCGGCGACTGCGCCCGCTGTGGTCGGCCGGGCGAGCACACGGCGGTCGTCGTGCAGCTCGGCGGGGTCGTCTGCGACGACGAGTGCGCCCCGCCCGGCACCCCGCGCATCGAGCGCACGACGGTGGCGCTGCTGGGTGCGCTCCTCTCAGGCGACTGGGAGTACGCCGAGGCCGCACCCGAGCGCGACCGCAACCAGGCGAGCGGCATCGTCGCCGCCTACACCCAGTGGCACCTCGAACGGGGACTCCGTTCGCTGCCGCACGTCAGCCGCGAGGCATCCGCCCCGCACCGCGCCCTCTGAGGAACCCGTGACCCCGAAGCCGTACACCCATCGCGACGCCGTGCCCTACAAGCCGATCGACTGGACGGGGGTGCACCCGCCCGCCTTCCCGAAGGGCTCGGTGCCCGAGCACGTCGCGATCGTCATGGACGGCAACGGGCGCTGGGCCAACCAGCGCGGACTCACCCGCATCGAGGGGCACAAGGCGGGCGAGGCCGCGCTGCTCGATGTCGTCGCCGGCGCGATCCAGGCCGGGGTGAAGCACCTCTCGGTCTACGCGTTCTCGACCGAGAACTGGAAGCGGTCGCCCGAGGAGGTGCGCTTCCTCATGGGCTACAACCGCGACGTGCTGCACCGTCGGCGCGACCAGCTCAACGAGTGGGGCGTGCGCATCCGCTGGGCCGGCCGCCGCCCGCGCCTCTGGGCCTCGGTCATCAACGAGCTCCAGTTCGCCGAGAGGCTCACGGCGGGCAACGACGTGCTGACGCTCACGATGTGCGTCAACTACGGCGGGCGCAACGAGATCACCGATGCGGTGCGCTCGATCGCCGACGACGTCGCGGCCGGCCGGCTGCGGCCCTCGGCGGTGAGCGAGAAGCTCATCGCGAAGCGGCTCTACGTGCCCGAGCTGCCCGACGTCGACCTGTTCGTGCGCTCCTCGGGCGAGCAGCGCACCTCGAACTTCCTGCTGTGGCAGTCGGCCTACGCCGAGATGGTGTTCCTCGACACCCTCTGGCCCGACTTCTCGCGCACCCAGCTCTGGGAGGCGATCGAGATCTACGCCCGCCGCAACCGGAGGTTCGGCGGGGCGATCGACGCGCCGACGACCGGCTGAGGCGAAGCTCCGCGAGGGACTCCCGCCGCCGCGGGGGACGACCTTAGGCTGGTCGGGTGACCGTCGACACCGCGCCCCAGCGACTCTCCGCACCGCCCCGCACCGGCTTCACGATCACGTGGGCGGTGCTCCGCATCGTGATGGCGGTGGCGATCATCACCGCGACGATCGTGACCTACCAGGGATCCTCCGCGTCGTGGCGGGAGGAGGGCTACGCCGACCTCGCCACCCTCAACGTCAACTTCTTCAGCTACTTCACCATCGAGTCGAACCTGCTCGCGGCGATCGTGCTGCTGATCGGCGCCGGGCTCGCGTTCGCGCGGCGGCTGCCCGGCCCGATGTGGTTCGCGATCCTGCGCGCGTGCGCGGTCACGTACATGGCCATCACGGGGATCGTCTACAACCTGCTGCTCCGCGGGCTCCCCGTGACCGGCGCCGGCGCGGACGCGCATCCCTGGACCAACGAGGTCATGCACGTGATCGGCCCGGTGTTCCTCGTCGCCGACTGGCTGTTCGCGCCCGGCCGCCCGCGGCTCGACTGGCGTCGCGTCTGGGTCATCCTCGCCTTCCCGATCGCGTGGGTGGCCTACACCCTCGTGCGCGGGCCGCTGGTGTTCGACCAGGTCCGGGCGATCGAGACCTGGTACCCGTACCCCTTCTTGAACCCGGCCAGACAGGAGAACGGCTACCTCGGCGTCTCCTTCTGGGTGGTCGTCATCGCGCTCGCCTTCGCCGTCGTCGCGGTGCTCGTCGTCTGGGTGTCGCGCCGATGGCCGAGCAACGCCGACACCGATTCCGCTGCGACGGCCGCGCGGTCGGGGAGCTAGCGTCGTCCGCGGCGCATCCGGCCGACGACCCCGGCGAACAGCGCGTGCAGCAACGGCAGCGCCGATGCGATCATCAAGGTCGTGCCGAGCGCGGGGTTCGGCACGAGCAGCAGCGCGCCGCCGATGAGCAGGGCGGCGAACAGCACGCCCGAGAGGATCCGGCGAGCGACGCCCTCCAGGCGATCGAGCCGTCGTTCGAGGCGTGAGGTGTCGAACGACATCCGGCCCTGGTCGGCCTTGGTGATGAGCGCGTCGACGCGCTTCGGCATGCCCCACATGAGCCCGGCGCTCGTCACGGCCTGCCCGAGGAGCTCCTGCACGACGTCGCCGCGCTCCTCGTCCAGGAGCTGCGTCGCGTACGGCTCCACGGCGTCCCATACGTTGAACTCGGGGTCGAGCGCGCTGCACATTCCCGAAGTGAGCGCCATCGCCCTGATGAGCAGCAGCAGGTGCTCGGGCAGCTGCAGCGGCAGCGAGCGCATGACGTCGCCGAACTCGACGCCGAAGTCGCGGAACTCGCGCGGGTCGACGTCCTTCAGCTGGGCGAAGCCCATGCCGCCGAAGCGTTCGAAGAGCTGCGTGAGCGCACGCTCGAGCTCGGCGGTGTCGGCCGAGGGCATGAGCACCCCGATCTCGTGCGCGGCCTCGATCATGCCGTGCCCGTCGCGCGACGCGACGGCGATGACGAGGGAGCGCAGGCCCGCCCGCAGCTCGCCGGGCACCTGGGCCATCATGCCGAAGTCGACGAAGGTCAGGCGCCACGGGATGTCCCGTGCGCCCGCGTCGCCCGTCGGCCCGTCGGCGCGCGGGGTCACGAAGATGTTGCCCGGGTGCGGGTCGGCGTGCACGAACGCGTGCGTGAACACCTGGTCGAACATGACCTCGGCGAACACCCGAGCGACGTCGGCGGGGGAGATGCCGGCGGCCCGCAGCGCGTCGGTGTCGTTGATCTTGATCGCCGTGACGTCCTCGAGGGTGAGCACGCGGCGGGTGGTGCGCTCCCACACGACGGCGGGGGCGTTCACGCGAGGCTCGTCGGCGAACGACTCGGCGAAGCGCTCGGCGTTCTGCGCCTCGTGCACGTAGTCGATCTCCTCGCGGCTCGTCTGGGCGAACTCCTCGACGAGCGCGGGGGCATCGACGTGGTCGGCGACGACGCGCACGCGACGGAGCCAGCCGGCGACCCGTCGGAGCGCCGCGAGGTCGACCGCCACGATCTGCTCGATGCCGGGGCGCTGCACCTTGACGACGACCTCGTCGAGCCCGGTGTCGGCGGCATCGCCCGCGGCGAGCCGGGCGCGGTGCGCCTGCCCGAGCGAGGCGGCCGCGACGGGGACCTCGTCGAACCTGGCGTACACCCGGTCGAGCGGGGCGCCGAGCTCGGCCTCGGCGAGCGCGCGGATCTCGGGGAACGGCACCGCAGGGACCTCGTCCTGGAGGCCGGCGAGCTCTGAGGTGATCTCGGGCGGCAGTACGTCGAGCCGGGCGGAGAGGAATTGGCCGACCTTGATCATCAGCCCGCCGAGGTCGACCGCGAGCGCGCGGAACCGTTCGGCGAGACGACGCATCCTCCGCTCGCGCGAGCGGTCGGCGATGCCGCCGAGGCCGAGCTTCGGCAGGACGAGCTCGAACCACCAGATCTGCACGAGCTGGCGCGCCGCGAACCCGAGGATGCGGCGTGAGCGCGCGCGGTGGGCACCGTCGGTCATGCCGCCATCTTCTCGCGTCGCGACGGATGCGGCACCCGGGGCGGCACCCGGTCAGCCCTCGGCGAGGATCGAGTAGAGCCGGCGACGTGCCTCGTCGAGCACGGTCACCGCCTGCTGGATCTGCTCGGGCGAGCCGCTGCGACCGAGCTGCGCGGCGGCCGCAGCGAGCTCGACGCCCGCCTTCGAGAGCGCCCGGTGGGCGCCGCCGCCGGCCGAGGAGGACTCCCACGGTGCCGGTCGGTCGGCTGCTGCGGCCACCTCGGCCCGGCCGGCCTCGGTGAGCGAGTAGGTCTTGCGGCCCTGCGTCTCGTCGGCCACGATCAGCCCCTCGTCGGCCAGGAGCTGCAGCGTCGGGTAGACGGACCCGGCGCTCGGCTTCCACGAGCCGCCGCTGCGCTCGTCGATCTGCTGGATGATCTGGTAGCCGTGCATCGGCTGCTCGGCGAGGAGGGCGAGCACTGCGGCACGGACGTCGCCGCGGGCCATGCGCCGCATGCCGGGGCGCTGCTCGAACGACGAGCGCAGCTGCTCCATCGCCTCCCAGATGGCGGCACCCGGGTTGCCGCCTCCCGCGCCTCCGAAGCCGGTTCCGCCGAATCCGCCGGTCGAGCGATTGCCGTTCATGATGACCTCCCGCGATATGCGAACGATACTCAACGATATATCGCTAGCGCGGGGAAGGGAAGGCCCGGCGCAGCCAGGCCTCGGCCTCCCGAGGGGCCCGCAGGCGCACCACCTCGAGCCCGGGGTTGCGGGCTGCGGCCTCCTGGACGAGTGCCGCCCGCGTGCCGTGCGTGCGCCACGCCCAGCGCACGATGTGCTCGGGATCGGTGAGGATCGTGTGGAACGGCGCCTCGCGGTTGCCGTTCCACAGCTCTTCGCGGCGCAGTCGGCGGCGCAGCGTGCGCGCGATCACTTGTCGCATCACCCGCGCGCGCGAGTAGTCGAGGAAGACGAGGAGCTGCCCGCGCTCGGCGAGCATGGGCTGCACGACGCCGTACTGCCACTCGGTGACCCAGCCGGCCTGCGAGGTGAACGCGTCGACGTCGTCGACGAAGCTCGGCCGCGGCGTCCAGTCGGGGCCGTGGAAGAGCGCGTCGATCTCCTGGTACGGCAGGCCCGACGCCGCTGCGATCCGCCGGGCGAGCGTCGTCTTGCCCGCGCCGCTCGCGCCGGCCACGAGGATGCGGTGCGGGTGCTCGGGCATCCGACCACTCTAGGCGCCGCCGAGCGCCGGGCTCCGGGCTACTCGGCCGAGGGCCCGGGTACGTAGCAGACGTCGCCCTCGCAGACCATGGCGCCGGCGGCGCCGGGCAGCAGGGTGAGGGGCGAGGCGGATGACCCGGTGCCCGCGCCGCTCGCGGAGCTCGCCTCGAGCGGGGTCGAGCCAGAGGCATCCGCCTCGATCTCGAGGCTCACGCGGCCGCGCCGTCGCGCTCGCCCGCGACCTGGGTGAGCACCTGGCCGAAGACCTCGGCGGGCTGCGCGCCCGAGACGCCGTACTTGCCCTCGAAGACGAAGAACGGCACGCCGTTGATGCCGTACGCACCGGCCTGCGCGATGTCGGCCTGCACGTCGGCGGCGTAGCGGCCCGACTCGAGCGCCTCGCGAGCGCCGTCGGCGTCGAGCCCGGCGTCGACGGCGAGCGAGACGAGCTCGTCGACGCGGCCGACGTGGCGGCCCTCGGTGAAGTACGCCTTGAAGAGGCGCTCCGAGAGCTCGAGCTGACGGCCCTGCGCCTTCGCGAAGTGGAGCAGCTCGTGCGCCTTCAGCGTCTTGGTGTGCTGGAGCGCGTCGAAGTCGTAGTCGAGGCCCGCGTTCGCGGCGACCCCGGTGACGTGCTGCAGCATCTGCTGGACGCGCTCGGCGGGGAGGCCCTTGTGCTTGGCGAGGAAGTCGATCTCGCTGCCCTCGAAGTCGACGGGGGTGTCGGGGGCGAGCTCGAACGAGTGGTACTCGATCTCGACGTCGGGCGCGTCGTCGCCGAGGGCGGCGAGGCCCTCCTCGAAGTGGCGCTTGCCGATGTAGCACCACGGGCAGGCGATGTCGGACCAGATGTCGATCTTGATGGGGGAAGTCACGATGAATGCGAACGCATCGGGTGCGCCGGGCATTCCCGAAACGGTCGAACCCCTCCGCTACTCGGGGTCGCTGAGGTCGGCGACGGTCGCGTCGAACGCGGCGATGAGGGCGTCGGCCTCGACGAAGAGGCTGCGGCCGTGCTCGCCCGCGCCCATCGACACGCGCCGGCCCGCGATCGTCTCGTCGACGAACACGGGCCACGAGTTCGTCGAGCCGAGCGGCGTGATCGTGCCGCGCTCGTAGCCGGTGGCGGCGAGCGCGAGCGAGGCGTCGGGAAGCTGCAGCTTGTTCACGCCGACGAGGGCGCGCAGCTTCGGCCAGCTGATCTTGCGGCCGCCGGGCACGAGGGCGAACAGGTAGGTGTCGTCGCTGCGCTTGACGACGAGCGACTTCACGATGTCGCCGGGGGAGATGCCCATGAGCTCGGCCGCCTCCTCGAGACTGCGTGCGGCGGGCCGCTCGATGATCTCGACGTCGAGGCCGCGTTCCGCGGCATCCGCGCGAACCCGTTCGGCGCCCGTGAGCTGCGTCATCTCGTCCTCCCCAAGGTCGGTTGCAGTGAATCCTAGGCGCGCACGGCCGCATCGGGCGAGCTCACCCCGATCTCTGGGAGAATCGACGGTGATGTCCACAACCACCACGCTTCCCGCAGGCCCGCTCGCGATCGGCGGCATCGAGCTCGACGTGCCCGTCGTGCTCGCGCCCATGGCCGGCATCACGAACACGGCGTTCCGCAGGCTCTGCCGCGAGTTCGGCGCGGGCCTCTACGTCTCCGAGATGATCACCTCGCGAGCGCTCGTCGAGCGCACGCCCGAGTCGATGCGGCTCATCACGCACCACGAGTCGGAGACCCCGCGGTCGATCCAGCTCTACGGCGTCGACCCCAAGACGGTCGCCGAGGCGGTCACCATGCTCGTCGCCGAAGACCGGGCCGATCACATCGACCTCAACTTCGGATGCCCCGTGCCGAAGGTCACCCGCAAGGGCGGCGGCTCCGCCCTCCCGTGGAAGACCGGGCTCTTCCGCGACATCGTCGAGGGAGCCGTGACGGCCGCGGGCGACATCCCGCTGACGGTGAAGATGCGCAAGGGCATCGACGCCGACCACCTCACCTACCTCGAGGCCGGCCGCATCGCCGAGGGCGCCGGCGTCTCGGCGGTCGCGCTGCACGCGCGCACCGCGGCCGAGTTCTACTCGGGCCAGGCCGACTGGTCGGCCATCAGCAAGCTGAAAGAGACCGTGACGAGCGTCCCGGTGCTCGGCAACGGCGACATCTGGTCGGCCGCCGACGCGCTGCGCATGGTCGACGAGACCGGGTGCGACGGCGTCGTCGTCGGTCGCGGATGCCTCGGGCGCCCCTGGCTCTTCGGCGACCTCGCCGCGGGGTTCCGCGGTGAGCTCGACGGCGGCGACGGCGCCCTGTTCCAGCCGTCGCTCGGGCAGGTCGCGCAGACGTTCCGACGGCACGCCGAGCTCCTGACCGAGTTCTTCGACAGCGAGGAGCGCGGGTGCCGGGACATCCGCAAGCACGTCGCCTGGTACTTCAAGGGCTACCCGGTCGGCGGCGACCTGCGGGCGCGCCTCGCCACCGTCGAATCGCTCGCGATGCTCGACGACCTGCTCGGCACGCTCGACTGGTCGATGCCCTACCCGGGCGAGGGCGCCGAGGGGCCGCGCGGTCGCGCCGGCACGCCGAAGAACCCGACCCTTCCCGAAGGCTGGCTCGACTCGCAAGAACTCGCGGGCCATGAGGCCGTGACCCTCGTCGACGCCGAGCTCGACACGAGCGGCGGGTAGCCCGGTGGCGGATCGACTCTTCGGCGGCTACGAGGCCGCCGACACCGAACGGCTGCTGCCCGAAGAGCACTCCTCGCGGCGCAGCGACTTCGCCCGCGACCGCGCGCGGCTGCTGCACTCGAGCGCGCTGCGTCGCCTCGCGGCGAAGACGCAGGTGCTGAGCCCGACCTCGGGCCTCGACTTCGCACGCAACCGGCTGACGCATTCGCTCGAGGTCGCCCAGATCGGCCGCGAGCTCGCCGCGAACCTCGCGCTCGACCCTGACGTCGTCGACACGGCCTGCCTCGCCCACGATCTCGGCCACCCGCCGTTCGGCCACAACGGCGAGAAGGCGCTCAACGACTGGGCCGCCGACATCGGCGGCTTCGAGGGCAACGCGCAGACCCTGCGCCTGCTCACCCGACTCGAGCCCAAGGTCTTCGGCGACGACGGCCGCAGCTACGGACTCAACCTGACGCGAGCGAGCCTCGACGCGAGCTGCAAGTACCCGTGGCCCGAGGCGACCGGCGTGGCCGACCCTTCCGGGCGGCAGAAGTTCGGCTTCTACCACGACGACGTCGCGGTGTTCGAGTGGCTGCGCGCGGGCGCGCCCGAGCGGCGGCTCTGCATCGAGGCACAGGTGATGGACCTCTCCGACGACATCGCGTACTCGGTGCACGACTTCGAGGACGCGATCGTCGGCGGCTACATCGACGTCGCGGCCCTCGGCGACCGCGTCGACCACGACGAGCTCGTCTCCTCGATGCACGAGTGGGTGGGCGGCGCGATCTCGCACGACGAGCTCATCGCGGCGTTCGACCGCCTCGACTCGCTCGACGGGTGGCTCGACGAGTGGACGGGCAGCCGTCGCGACCAGGCCCGACTGAAGAACCTCACGAGCCAGCTCATCGGGCGCTTCGCGCACGCGGCCACCGAGGCCACCCGTTCGGCGTTCCCGCTCGCGAGCCTCATCCGCTTCGACGCCGACGTCGTCGTGCCGCGCGAGATCCAGGCCGAGATCGCGGTGCTGAAGGGCATCGTCGCGGCATTCGTGATGTCGCGCAACACGCGCCAGCCGATCTACCTCCAGCAGCGACAGGTGCTCGCCTCGCTCGCCGACGCGCTGCACGTGAGCGGCGACGAGCACCTCGACGCGGGCTTCGCCGAAGACTGGTCGGCCGCGGCCGACGACGCCGCGCGCAAACGGGTCGTCGTCGATCAGGTCGCGAGCCTCACCGACCAGTCGGCGCTCAGCTGGTACGAGCGGCTCGTGCAGCGCTGAGCGGCGCGGGCGGCTCGGTCGCGCACCGGCACGAGCCGCCCGGCACCGCCCAGTCAACCGTCGACCGAGATTAGGATGTGAGCATGGCGGGCCGAATTCGACAGAGCGATGTCGACGAGGTGAAGGCCCGCACGAACATCGCCGACATCATCGGCGACCACGTCAGCCTGAAGTCGGCCGGCGTCGGCTCGCTGAAGGGGCTCTGCCCGTTCCACGACGAGCGCAGCCCGAGCTTCAACGTGCGCCCCGGGGTCGGCTACTACCACTGCTTCGGCTGCGGCGAGTCGGGCGACGTCTACACCTTCCTGCAGCGCATGGACCACGTCTCGTTCACCGAGGCGGTCGAGCGGCTCGCCGGGCGCATCGGCTACGAACTGCACTATGAAGACGGCGGGCAGGCGCCCGACCACGGCAACCGCGCGCGGCTGCTCGCGGCGAACCAGGCCGCGGCCGACTTCTTCGTCGAGAAGCTCGGTGCTCCCGAGGCCGAGATCGGCCGCCGGTTCCTCGGCGAGCGCGGCTTCGACGCCGAAGCCGCCCGCCGGTTCGGCGTCGGCTTCGCGCCCAAGAGCTGGGACGCCCTGACGAACCACCTGAAGTCGAAGGGCTTCTCCACCGAAGAGCTGAGTGCGGCCGGCCTCGTCTCCCAGGGCGATCGCGGGGTGTACGACCGGTTCCGCGGCCGCCTGGTCTGGCCCATCAGGGACGTCACGGGCCAGACGGTCGGCTTCGGCGCGCGTCGCCTGCTCGACGACGACAAGGGCCCCAAGTACCTGAACACCCCCGAGACGGCGGTCTACCACAAGTCGCAGGTGCTCTACGGGCTCGACCTCGCCAAGCGCGACATCTCGAAGACGCACCGCGTCGTCGTCGTCGAGGGGTACACCGACGTCATGGCCTGCCACCTCGCCGGGGTCACCACCGCGATCGCCACCTGCGGCACCGCCTTCGGCGTCGACCACATCAAGGTGCTGCGGCGCGTGCTCGGCGACGACTCGGGCGTCGGCGAGGTCGTCTTCACCTTCGACGGCGACGCCGCGGGCCAGCAGGCCGCGATGCGCGCCTTCGCCGAGGAGCAGCGCTTCGCCGCGCAGACCTTCGTCGCCGTCGCCCCCGACGGACTCGACCCCTGCGACCTGCGGCTCGCCCGCGGCGACGGCGCGGTGCGCACCCTCGTCGAGTCGCGCACCCCCATGTTCGACTTCGTGATCCGGCACACGCTGAGCCGCTACGACCTCGAGACCGTCGAGGGACGGGTCGGTGCGCTCCGGGCGGCGGCGCCGATCGTCGCCGAGATCCGCGACGCCTCGCTGCGGCCCGGCTACACGCGCGAGCTCGCGCGCATGCTCGGCATGGAGCTCGCCGAGGTCACGCGCGCGGTGCGCGGCGCCGGCGGAGGTGGGCGCGGTCGCGGGCCGGCCGCGCCGCAGAGCACGCGGGCGGAGGCATCCGCACCGCTCGACGCGAACGTGGGCGAGTCGACCGAGCGCCCCTTCTCGATCGCGACGCTGCCGAACGACCCCTCGACGAGGCTCGAGCGCGACGCGCTCCAGGCGATGCTCCAGTACCCCGAACGGGTCGGCGACGAGCTGCTCCGGCACGCGGTCGACTCGCGATTCGGGGATGCGACGCTCGCCGTCGTGCGCGACGGCGTCGCCGCGGTGCTCGGGTCGACCGACCCGGGGCTCCGCGTCGATCGCGTCGTCGCCGAGGTCCCAGCCCCGTTCGCGGGCGTGGTGCAGCAGCTCGCCGTGCTGCCGGTGCCGCAGCGCAACGACGCCGAGCTCGAGGCCTGGGTGCGCGGGGTGGTGAGCTCGCTCATCGACCGCGAGCTGCTGCGCCAGAAGTCCGAGCTGCTCGGGCGGCTGCAGCGGCTGTCGCCGGGCGACCAGGCCACATTCTCGGCGCTGCAACGCGCCCTCGTCGAGCTCGAGCAGGAGCGCCGGGCACTGCGCGCCGACTGACGGAATCCGTCGCGGTGCGACGCCGCGCGACGATCCGTTGCGCGCAAGGTTGCAGATCGGTAAACATTCCGACGTTCGAGGGCACCTCCCTGCATCGTTCCGGATCGTTGTGCTACCTCTGAGTGATACGAGAACGCGCCGTGGTAGCCGCGGCGCGCTTCAGTCCTGACAGGAAGAGGTAGACGGATATGACATCCGCAACCAAGAACGGCCGCCGCGCCCTCATCGCGGTGGCCGGATTCTCGGCGGCCGCACTCGTGCTCGCCGGCTGCTCGGCCGGCGGCGGCGACGGCGACGACGCTTCGGGCGGCTCGATCACGGTCGGCACGACCGACAAGGTCACGACGCTCGACCCGGCCGGTTCGTACGACAACGGTTCGCTCGCCGTGCAGACGCAGGTCTTCCCGTACCTGCTGAACACCGACTACAACAGCACCGACGTCGTGCCCGACCTCGCCGAGACGGCCGAGTTCACCGCGCCGACCGAGTACACCGTCACGCTGCCCGCCGGTCTCAAGTGGGCGAACGGCAACGACCTCACCTCGTCCGACGTGAAGTTCTCGTTCGACCGTCAGCTGAAGATCGCCGACCCGAACGGCGCGTCGAGCCTGCTCTACAACCTCGAGAGCGTCGACGCCCCCGACGACACCACCGTCGTGTTCCACCTCAAGGCCGAGAACGACCAGGTCTTCCCGCTCATCCTCACGAGCTTCCCGGGTGCCATCGTCGACGACGAGGTGTTCTCGGCCGACGCCCTCACCTCCGACGACGACATCGTCGAGGCGAAGGCGTTCGGCGGCCCGTACCAGATCGCGAGCTACGACTTCAACAACCTGATCTCGTTCAAGAAGAACCCCGAGTACAAGGGCCTGCTCGCCGACGCGGCGACCGACACGGTCAACCTCAAGTACTACGCCGAGTCGTCGAACATGAAGCTCGACGTCCAGGAGGGCAACATCGACGTCGCGTACCGCAGCCTGTCTGCGACCGACATCGAAGACCTCAAGGGCAACGACGAGGTGAACGTCGTCGACGGCCCGGGCGGCGAGATCCGCTACATCGTCTTCAACTTCGACACGCAGCCCTACGGCGCGAAGACCCCCGAGGCCGACCCGGCCAAGGCGCTCGCCGTCCGTCAGGCCGTCGCCGACCTCATCGACCGCGAGGAGCTCGGCGAGCAGGTCTACAAGGGCACCTACACGCCGCTGTACTCGTACATCCCCGCCGGCCTCGCCGGTGCGGTCGAGCCCCTGAAGGAGCTCTACGGCGACGGCGCCGGCGCCCCCGACGCCGCGAAGGCGAAGGAGGCCCTCGAGGCCGCCGGCGTCACCACCCCGGTCGAGCTGAACCTCCAGTACTCGAACGACCACTACGGCCCCTCGTCGGCCGATGAGTACGCGCTCATCAAGGACCAGCTCGAGGCCGACGGCCTGTTCACGGTGAACCTGCAGACCACCGAGTGGGTGCAGTACTCCGAGGACCGCGTCGCCGACGTGTACCCGGCCTACCAGCTCGGCTGGTTCCCCGACTACTCGGACGCCGACAACTACCTCACGCCGTTCTTCCTCAAGGAGAACTTCCTGAGCAACCACTACGACAACCCCGAGGTCAACGACCTCATCCTCGAGCAGGCCGTGACGACCGACGTCGACGCGCGCACCGCGCTCATCGAGGAGATCCAGGAGAAGGTGGCGGCCGACCTGTCGACCGTCCCCTACCTCCAGGGCGCCCAGGTCGCAGTGACCGGCACCGACATCGACGGTGCGGTCCTCGACGGTTCGTTCAAGTTCCGCTTCGCCTCGCTCACCAAGGGCTGAGCGACATGAGCGACTAGAGTCGCTTGCAGACCGGAACGGGTGGCCCGCTCTTCGTGAGCGGGCCACCCGCATTCGAGCCACACCCCTGATTGGCGAACATTGACCTCAACGACGACGGCCGCCACCGGCGCTGGTCCCACCCCGAAGCGATCCACGAGATCCTCGGGCGGCAGCCTCGGCCGCTACATCCTCATCCGCGCACTCCTCATCATCCCCACGGTGTTCATCCTGGTGAGCGTGGTGTTCCTCCTCATGCGCACCACCGGTGATCCGATCACCGCGGCGCTCGGCGGCCAGCTGCCGCCCGACCAGCTCGCGGAGCGCATCCACGAGGCGGGCTTCGACCGCCCGCTCATCGTCCAGTACCTCGAGTACATGGGCGGCGTCTTCACCGGCGACTTCGGCATGACCATCAGCGACAACCGGCCCGTCACCGAGGTGCTCGTCACCTACGGCAGCGCAACGGCCGAGCTCGCGTTCTACTCGCTGCTCGTCGCCTTCGCGGTCGGCATCCCCTTCGGCCTCATCGCGGCCTACTACCGCGACAAGGGCCAGGACGCCCTCCTCCGCGTCTTCGCGATCCTCTGCTACGCGACGCCCGTTTTCTTCGCAGGCCTCCTGCTGAAGCTCGTGTTCGCCGTCTGGCTGAAGTGGCTGCCGGTCGCCGGTCGCGCCTCGACCGGGGCGACGATCGAGATGGAGTTCCTCCCGAACAAGACGGGCTTCTACACGATCGACGCCATCATGACGGGCGACCCCGCGGTGCTCGGCGACGTGCTCGCGCACGCCGTGCTGCCCTCGATCGCGCTCGGACTGCTCACCGCGGGCGTGTTCCTCCGCCTCGTGCGCACCAACGTCATCGGCACGCTCGGCACCGACTACGTCGACGCGGCCCGCTCGCGCGGCGTCGCCGAGTCGCGACTGCTGCGCAAGCACGCCTACCGTCCGGCCCTCATCCCGATCATCACGGTCATCGGCCTGCAGATCGCGCTCCTCCTCGGCGGCGCGGTGCTCACCGAGACCACGTTCGAGTGGAAGGGGCTCGGCTTCCAACTGGTCGAGTACATCCAGGCGCGAGACTTCGTCGCCGTGCAGGGCATCGTCGCCCTGCTCGCCGTCATCGTGGCGCTCACGAACTTCATCGTCGACATCATCGCGGCGCTCATCGACCCGAGGGTGAGGTACTGACATGTCGACCACGCAATCGACCCCCATCGCAGCGCCCGTGCCGAAGCGCCGGCTCCGCGACCGCATCCCCGTCGTGCACCAGCTCCGGCAGAGCGTGGGCCTCCAGCGCGGCATGCTCGTCACGGGCCTCGTCGTCACCGCGCTCTTCATCCTGACCGCGATCTTCGCGCCGCTGCTCGCGCCGTACGGATTCGCGCAGCTGCGCGACGCCGACGGACCGTTCGGCAGCCAGCAGCCGCCCTCGGCCGAGCACGTGTTCGGCACCACCGTCGGCGGCTACGACGTGCTCTCGCGCGTCATCTGGGGCGCCCAGACGGCGATCCTCGTCATCATCATCGCGGTGACCCTGTCGCTCGTCGTCGGCGTGCTGCTCGGTCTCGTGTCGGGCTACTTCGGCGGCTGGCTCGACCGGCTGCTCGTCGTCGTCTGCGACGCGATCTACGCGTTCCCGTCGCTCCTGCTCGCGATCGTCATGGCGATCGCCATCTCGGGCGGGCAGTCGAACCTGTGGGGCGGCGTGTTCGCCGCGGCGCTGTCGATCACGGTGGTGTTCATCCCGCAGTACTTCCGCGTGATCCGCGCCGAGACCGTGCGCATCAAGGCCGAGGCCTTCGTCGAGTCGGCGAAGGTGCTGGGCGCCTCGAACAGCCGCATCATGTTCCGTCACGTGCTGCGCAACGCGACCCGCACACTGCCGCTGATCTTCACGCTGAACTCGTCGGAGGCGATCCTCACCCTCGCGGGCCTCGGCTTCCTCGGCTTCGGCATCGAGCCGACCGCGGCGGCCGAGTGGGGCTACGACCTCAACAAGGCGCTCTCCGACGTCACGAGCGGCATCTGGTGGACCGCGCTCTACCCGGGTCTTGCGATCGTGCTCGTGGTGCTCGGCATCACGCTCGTCGGCGAGAGCCTCAACGACCTCGCCGACCCGCGCCTGCGCGGGCGGCGGCGGGTCGCGCAGTCGGCCGGCGTCGTCGCCGAGACCTCGGTCGTGCCCGGCGGCACGCTGACGGCGGGGCCGGGCGGCCTCTCCGGACTGGAAGACGAAGCCACATTCGACGAACACGGGATCGAGGTCAAGCCGTGAGCACGGTGGTCAGCATCGAAGGGCTCGGCGTCTCGTTCGCGACCGACGCCGGCGCGGTGAAGGCGGTCGACGGCGTTTCGCTGTCGGTGGAGCGCGGCGAGGTGCTCGCCATCGTCGGCGAGTCGGGCAGCGGCAAGACCGTGACCGCCAAGACGATCCTCGGGCTCCTGCCCGAGACGGCGACGGCGAGCGGGGCGGTGATCCTGTCGAACAAGGCCGGCACGGCCGAGCACGACGTGGTCTCGGTGCCGAAGCGCACGCTGCGCGCCATCCGGGGCACCGACGTCGCGATGGTCTTCCAGGAGCCCTCGACGGCGCTCAACCCGGTCTACACGGTCGGATGGCAGATCATCGAGGGGCTCCAGGCGCACTCCGACCTCTCGAAGAAGGAGGCCCGCGCGAAGGCGATCGACGTGCTTCGACGCGTCGGCATCCCCGAGCCCGAGGTGCGCATCGACCACTATCCGCACGAGTTCTCGGGCGGGCAGAAGCAGCGCATCGTGATCGCGATGGCGCTCGTGCTCGACCCCGGGCTCATCGTCGCCGACGAGCCCACGACGGCGCTCGACGTGACGGTGCAGGCCGAGATCCTCGACCTGCTGCGCCGCTGCCGCGACGAGTTCGGCATGGGCATCGTGCTCATCACCCACAACATGGGGGTCGTCGCCGACCTCGCCGACCGCGTCGCCGTCATGTACCAGGGCAAGGTCGTCGAGGAGGCGGACGCGAAGCAGCTCTTCTCGGCTCCGCAGGCCGACTACACGAAGGCGCTGCTCGCCGCGGTGCCGTTCGTCGGCACCGGCTCGGCCAAGGCCGAGGCGCGCGCCGCGGCACGACCCGAGGGGTGGGCCGAGCAGGCGCCCGTCGTCGCCGCGCAGGGGCTCGAGATCGTCTATCCGGGCCGCTTCGGCCGTCCCGGCTTCCGCGCGGTCGACGGCGTCGACCTCGCGATCCGGCCCGGCGAGGTGCTGGGGCTCGTCGGAGAGTCGGGCTCGGGCAAGACGACGATCGGGCGCGCGATCGCCGGACTCACCAGGGTCACGGGCGGCTCGCTCCGCGTGCTCGGGCATGAGATGAACGGGTTCTCCGAACGCGAGTTCCGGCCGCTGCGAAGCCGGATCGGCTTCGTCTTCCAGGACCCGGCGTCGAGCTTCAACCCGCTGCTGACGATCGCCGAGTGCGTCGCCGAGCCGCTCATCATCCACGGCCGGGCCGGCGACGCCGCAGCGGCGCGCCCTCGCGTCGACGAGCTCCTCGAGGCGGTGCAGCTGCCGAAGGCGTACGGCGACCGCTACCCGCACGAGCTCTCGGGCGGCCAGCGTCAGCGCGCGAGCCTCGCGCGTTCGCTCGCCCTCGAGCCCGAGCTGCTCATCGCCGACGAGCCGACGAGCGCGCTCGACGTCTCGGTGCAGGCCCGCGTGCTCGAGCTCTTCGCCGAGCTGCAGCGCGAGTTCGGCTTCGCGTCGCTGTTCATCAGCCACGACCTCGCCGTCGTCGACCTGCTCGCAGACCGCATCGCGGTGCTGTACCACGGGCGGCTCGTCGAGGAGGGCACGGGTGCCGAGGTGCTCGGTGCGCCGAGCGACCCGTACACGCAGCGCCTGCTCGCCTCCCTGCCCGTGCCCGACCCGGTCGTGCAGGCCGAACGCCGAGAGGAACTCCGCCGACTCCGGGAGGCGGACTGATGCGCGGCACGGCACACGGGTACCCGATCGTCCTGAGCGACCTGTCGCTCGAGTATCCGCCGCGCGGTGCCAGTCCCGCGCACGTCGCCGTGCACGGCCTGTCGCTCCAGGTCGCGCCGGGCGAGGTGCTCGGGGTGCTCGGCAGCGCGGGCAGCGGCAAGTCGACGCTCGCGAAGGTGCTCTCGGGCGTCGCCTTCGAGACGCGGGGCAACGAGGCGCGCCCGGTGATCACGGGCGGTCAGGCGACCGTGCTCGGGCAGCCCCTGCGGGGGCTTCCGAAGCGCAAGGTGGCCGAGTACCGCTTCCACGTCGGCTACCTGCCCCAGGACGCCGCGTCGACGCTGCCGCCCGACCACAGCGTCGCCGAGATCATCGGCGAGCCCATCCTCGAGCGCGATCGCCGCTACAACGCGAGGGCGCTCGCGACCCGGGTGGCCACCATGCTCGACGGGGTGCGTCTGCCGCTCGGCATGCTCGAGAAGTACCCGTACGAGCTCAGCGGCGGGCAGCGTCAACGCGTCGCCCTCGCACGCGCGCTCGTCCTCGGACCATCGGTGCTCATCGCCGACGAGCCGACGGCCGGCATCGACCTGACGGTGCGCGACGCGGTCGCGCAGCTCATCGCCGAGCTCGGCGAGCGGCACGCGTTCTCGGCGGTGCTGATCAGCCACGACCTGCCGGTGCTGCGCAGCATCGCCGACCGCATCGCGGTGCTCGATCGGGGTGAGCTCGCCGCGATCGGCACGATCGACGAGGTCTTCCACGACCCGCATCACCCCTACGTCCAGGCCCTCGCGGGGGCGCTCGACGGCGGGCACGCGGTGATCGACGACCTGGCCGAGCCCCTGGCATGACGGATGCCTCGGCCGCGCGCGGCACGTCGGGCGCCCGCGGCACGATCGCGGTCGTGCCCGATGCCGAGCCGGGGCTGGTCGCCGCGGTCGAGCGCGCCGGGGGAGTCGTCGCCCCGCTCGGCGGGCGCACGCGCGGCATCGTGTGGAGCGGTTCATCGGGCGGCACCGCCCTCGTCGAGGCGCTCCGGCGCGCACCCGGGGTCGAGTGGGTGCAGCTGCCCTGGGCCGGCATCGATCCGTTCGCCGAGGTGCTGCCGTCCTTCCGCGGTGACGGGCGGGTCTGGACGAGCGGCAAGGGCGTCTACGCCGTACCGGTCGCCGAGCACGCGCTGACGCTGACGCTGGCGCTGCTCCGTCGGCTCCCGCGACGGGTGCGCGCGGGCGAGTGGCGCCGCGATCACGCGAGCCGCAGCCTGCACGGGGCCGAGGTCGTCATCGTCGGCGCGGGCGGCATCGCGACGGAGCTGCTCCGGCTGCTGGCGCCGTTCGGTGCCCGCGTCTCGGTCGTGCGCCGGAGCGGCGGCGACGTCGAGGGCGCCGCGCAGACGGTGACGCTCGACCGTCTGGGGGAGGTCGCGACGGGTGCCGACGCGCTCATCGTCGCGGCCGCGCTCACCAGCGAGACCCATGGCGCGGTCGACGCGGAGGTGCTCGCCGCGCTCGCGCCGGGCGCCGTCGTCGTGAACGTGGGGCGCGGCCCGATCGTCGACACGGTGGCACTCGTCGCCGCGCTCGACTCGGGGCACCTCGGCGGTGTGGGGCTCGACGTCACCGATCCCGAGCCGCTTCCGGCGGGCCATCCGCTGTGGAGCTCGACCGATTGCGTGATCACGCCGCATGTCGCCGACGCGATGGCGACCACTCCCGCGCTGCTCGCGGCACGGGTCGAGCACAACGTGCGCGCCTTCCTCGGCGAGGCCGAATTCGTCGGCTGCATCGACCTCGACGCGGGGTACTGAGCCTCGACTCGAGGGCGCTCAGAAGCGAGGCCGCCTCGAATTGGGAGTCGGGGCATCCCTTTGCTAGAGTATCGATGCGCGCAAGCGATCCTCCATAGCTCAATTGGCAGAGCAATCGGCTGTTAACCGATAGGTTCTTGGTTCGAGTCCAAGTGGGGGAGCGAACAAGCCCCGCATCTCTCCGAGATGCGGGGCTTCTGCGTTCGTGCCGGGGTGCGGTTCAGGCCCAGAAGGGCCGGAGCCGAGCCGCAAGGGCGACGCCCTGCTCGTACCCGGCGCGAGCGGCTGCCGGGCGCAGCGACAGGTCCATCGCATCGGCGCCGAACAGGTGCTCGGCATCCCGACCGGGGAAGATCGTCTCGACCAGGCTGCCGCGGGCGCGGAGCTCGTCCAGTTGGGTCGAGAGGTGCGTGCCCCACTCGATCGGGGTCAGCGATCGGCCGCCGAAGGGCGAGAGCACGAGCACGCGGTCGTGCCCGGCGGCGAGGTCCGCGTTCTCGGCGTTCGATCTGAACCCGCCGTCGAGATAGCGGTGCTCGCCGATCGCGTAGGCGAAGCCGCTCGAGCAGCTGGCGGCGACCGCGTCGACGAGTTCGACGCCGCTGCGCCGGTCGAACGCGACCGGCTCGCCGGTGTCGGCGTCGATCGCGGTGAGGAGCACCGCGCGTTCCGGCCAGCCTGGCTCGGGCAGACGCGCGGCGACGGTGGCGCGCCATTGCGACTGGCGGGCGGGGCCGTTCGAGCCCGGGAGCTCGAGCGCAGCCGCGCCCACTCGGCGGCGCAGTTCGGCGGCGTCGCGCGAGGCGTCGATGAGGCGGTGCATCCGATCGAGGTGGTCGTGCACGGCCGTGCGGGCGTGGGACCGATCACCGCTGGTGGCCTGCGGACGGGGGCGTGCCGGCAGCGGCGCGAGCGCGGCGTCGTACAGTTCGCCCGGCCGCGCGCCGGCCAGTTGCGCCGCCGCGGTCGCTCCGGCCGAGGTGCCGATGGTCAGCTCGGCGTCGGTCACGTCGAGCCCGCCGGCGTCGAGGCCGGCGACGACGCCGATCAGCCAGGCGTTGCCGGTCGATCCGCCGCCGCCGAGCACCAGGGCTCGGCGCAGGGCCGGCGAGGGAGATGCGGAGAGGGAGTTCGAGTTCATTGGAGTCGCCTTTCGCGATGCGTAGAGGGCGCTCCGGGTGGCGACTAGCCCAGTCGCGCGATCGTGGACGGCGGGGGAGCACCCACTGCGGATACTGCGTTCATGGGTCTCACCTCCTGTCGACGGGTCACGATCGACCCGACCGTAGCACAGGAGTGCGCTCGGCCGTCGTGCGCTGGCCGCTGGGACCGGCGACGCCTGCGTCGACGACGCCGTCGGCGTCGGCGTCGGCGTCGATCGACACCCTACGAGGCCCCGCTCCAGGGCGCGGGGACGATGATCCAGGCGACCTCGGCGCCGTCGTCGCCCGCCTCCCAGCTGTGCGGCTCGCGACCGGGGAAGGTGAGCGAGTCGCCGGCTGCGAGCTGCACGGCACGGTCGACGAAGCGAGCCGTCACCGATCCCTCGAGGACGTGGAGCACCTCGACGTCGCTCGAGATCGTGTAGAGCTCGGCGCCGCCGGACGCACCCGGCGCCATCGAGGAGCGGATCACCTGCACCCGCGACTCGCTGCGCGGCGAGACGAGCCGCTCGACGACGCCGGTGCCGCCGAAGTTCACCCGGGGTGCGTCGTGCAGCGAGACGTGCTGGATCTCGGGTTCGGCGAAGAGCGATCCCATCGTGAGCGACAGCACCTGGCAGAGCTGCACGAGGGTGGCCACGCTCGGCGAGGTCTCGTCGCGCTCGAGGCGGCTGAGGAACCCCTTGGTGAGCCCGCTCGCCTCGGCGACCTGGGCGAGGGTGAGCCCCTGTGCCGTGCGCGCGTTGCGGATGCGGGCGCCGATCGCGAGCGGCGAGTCGCTCGGGACGGGCGGAACGGGTCGGGGCACCTGCGCCTCCTCGGTACGGACGGCTCGTTGCCGTTGACAGCCCGCCGTGGGCGCCGTAGCATGGCCGCAAAGTTTCACCAAGGATACCAAAGGTTTACGAATATGCAACACAATGAGTCGGCCGTCACCACAGGGTCCGGCGCAGCCGCCGCGAGGCCCGAGCCCATCGGTCCCGTCGACGCGAGCCGGGTTCCGCGCTTCGCCGGCATCGCCACCTTCGCCCGTCTGCCGCGCCTCGACGAGGTCGCGCACGCCGACATCGCCGTCGTCGGGGTGCCCTTCGACAGCGGTGTGAGCTACCGTCCCGGCGCCCGCTTCGGCCCGTCGCACGTGCGCGAGGCCTCCCGCCTGCTGCGCCCCTTCAACCCCGCCCAGGGCGTGCTGCCCTTCGCCGTCCAGCAGGTCGCCGACGCCGGCGACATCGCGGTCAACCCGTTCGACATCGACGAGGCCGTCGCCGACGTCGAGGCCGGCGCCCGCGCGCTCGACGAGCGCGCCGACCGGCTCGTCGTCATCGGCGGCGACCACACGATCGCCCTGCCCCTGTTGCGCGCCGTCACCGCGAAGCACGGTCCGGTCGCGGTGCTGCACTTCGACGCGCACCTCGACACGTGGGACACCTACTTCGGCGCTCCCATCACCCACGGCACCCCCTTCCGTCGCGCCTCGGAGGAGGGCCTCATCGACCTCACGGCGAGTATGCACGTCGGCACCCGCGGCCCGCTCTACGGCGTCGAGGACCTCACCGACGACGCGCGTCTCGGCTTCGCGATCGTGACCAGCGAGGACATCGAGGAGCAGGGGGTCGAGGCGGCGATCGAGCGCATCCGCGCCCGCATCGGCGACAAGCCCCTCTACATCTCGATCGACATCGACGTGCTCGACCCGGCCCACGCGCCGGGAACGGGCACTCCCGAGGCCGGCGGGCTCACGAGCCGCGAGCTCCTCCGCATCATCCGCTCGCTCGCCGACAAGCGCATCGTCGGCGCCGACGTCGTCGAGGTCGCCCCGGCTTACGACCACGCGCAGTTGACGGCGGTCGCGGCATCCCACGTCGCCTACGAGCTCATCAGCGCGATGGCGCCGCGCGGCTGACCCGAGGCACCGCTGTCCGCCCGTCCCGCCCTGACTCCGATCGAAGGAGATCGACATGACCCGTGAACCCGCCCACGACGAGGTGCTCGCCGCCGCCGACGCCATCGTCGACGCGTTCGCCGCGACCGACGGCCCGCGCTACTTCGCCGGCTTCGCCCCCGACGCGAGCTTCATGTTCCACACCGAGCCGGCCCGGCTCGACGACCGAGCCGCCTACGAGGCCCTCTGGGCCGAGTGGACGGCGGGCGGCTGGCACGTGCTCTCGTGCGAGTCGACGAACCGGCTCGTGCAGGCGTACCCGGGCGGCGCCGTGTTCTCGCACGACGTCGCCACCCGCGTCGACACCGGCGACGGGGAGGACGCGTACCGCGAGCGGGAGACGATCGTCTTCCGGGTCGACGGCGACGCGATCCTCGCCGTGCACGAGCACCTCTCGCCCCTGCCCGGCGCTGAGGCACCCACCGCCTGACGACCCACCCCGACCTCCACCCCCGAGGAGAAGCAATGTCGCTCTACACCCGTCTCGACCGCCGCCTCGCCGAACAGGCCGACAACTCCGGGCCCGTGCGCGGCACGCTGTCGACGCCGCGCATCGGCATGATCTGGCTGGCGGCGAACCTCGTCGTCACCACGCTGCTCACCGGCACCCTCTTCATCCCCGCCGTCGACTTCGGCGTCGCGATCACGATGATCGTGCTCGGCACGCTCGGCGGCGCCGTCGTGCTCACGCTCGTCGGCAACATCGGCACCCGCACCGGCCTGCCGACGATGGCCCTCACCCGCGGCGCCTTCGGAACTCGCGGCGGCTACCTGCCGATGGCGGCCAACGTCATCATCCTCATGGGCTGGAGCTGGGTGCAGGCGATGCTCGCCGGCGTCACCGTGAACTACCTCGTCGAGGGCCTCACGGGCTTCTCGAGCCCGATCCTCTTCTCGGTGCTCTGCCAGACGATCGTGGTGATCCTCGCGATCTTCGGCCACGAGGGCATCGCACGCGTCGAGCCGTGGCTCGCCGTGCTCATGCTCGCGATCATCGCGTGGATCTTCGTGATCGCGTTCTCGAGCTTCGGGCCGAGCTCCTACCAGGCGATCCCGGTCGACCTGTCGATCGGGTACACGCCCGCGATCGTGCTCGACAGCGTCATCGCGACCGCCGTGTCGTGGACGGTGCTGTCGGCCGACTTCAACCGGCTCGCGGTCTCCAGCCGGGCCGGCATCCTCGGGTCCGGCATCGGCTACACGCTCTCGACGGTCATCGCGATGACGCTCGGTGCCACGGCGATCGGCTACGTCATCCTCTCGGGCGGCGAGGCCGCCGCGTTCGATCCGGGCGTGCTGGTCGCGGCATTCGGCGCGCCGATCGCGATCGTGATCTTCGTCTCGGTCATGGCGACGAACTCGATGGTCGTCTACGGCATGACCACGTCGATCGTGAACGCGAGCGCGGGCCGCGCGAAGCTGCGCTTCCTGCCGACCGCGCTCGTCGTCGGCGTGATCTCGATCCTCGGCTCGACCTGGCTCGCGCTGCTCGACCAGTTCACGACGTTCCTGACCGTGATCGGCGCCTTCTTCGTGCCCGTGTTCGCGATCATGATCGTCGACTACTACCTGATCAAGCGCTCGTCGTACACCCGCGACCTGCTCGAGCCCCGCGGCGGCCGGTACTGGTACCTCGCGGGCGTCAACTGGATCGCGGTTGGCGCCTGGGCGATCGGCGCGGTCGCGTCGTACCTCATGGTCTACGTGTGGCCGAGCCCCGTCGGCGCGACCATCCCCGCGTTCGTCATCACCTTCGTGCTCTACCTGATCGCCATGCTGCCCGAGCGGGCCCGCCACGTGCGCGAGCCGAGCGTGCACCTCGCCGGGATCGAGGCGAACGACGGCGCGGATGCCGCGGCGCATGCGTGAGCTCAGCCGGCCCGTCATGGGCGGGATGCGGGTCTACCCGGGCGATCCCGACGTGCGCGTCGAGTCGGCGCTCGAGCTCGCGGCCGACGGCGTCGACGTGGCCCTGCTGCACCTCGGCTCGCACACCGGCACCCATCTCGACGCACCGTCGCACACGGTGGCGGGCGGGCGGACGACCGGCCGCATCGCGCTCGACGAGCTCGTGGGGGAGGCGCTCGTCGTGCACCTCACCGGGCTCGCCCCGCGCGCCCGCTACGGACTCGCCGAGATCGAGGCGGCGCTCGGGGCTCCGCTCGCCGCGCGGATCGAGCCGATCGTGATCGTCGACACCGGCTGGGCGCGGCACTTCGACACCGACACGGCGCTCGATCACCCCGCACTCGACGCGGCCGCGGCGGCCGAGCTGGTGCGACGCGGCATGCACGTGCTCGGCGTCGACACCCTGAGCCCCGACCTCACGGGCGGGGACGGCGGGTTCCCGGTGCACGACGCGGTGCTCGGCGCCGACCACCTCATCGTCGAGAACCTCAGCGGGCTCGACGGGCTGCCGGTGCGGGTGCGGGTGGGGTTCTTCCCCCTGCGGGTCGATCTCGACGGCGCGCCCGTGCGAGCCGTCGCCTTCGACGTCGACCTCGGAGAGTAGCCCGCGCGTCGTTCATTGCGCGAGGTGCAACCTTGCGTCGCATTATGATCACTTAGCCGCCCGAACTGATACTCTCAGGCGAGAGATGTTCAGTTGGAGGGAGTGCAGGTGACGCATCCCATCGAGGCGCACGATTGGCCCGCGCACGACGTCGAGCGGCTTCCCTGGCGGCAGACGGTGCGCGGCGGCAGCCGCGACGACCGCACGCTCGACCACGTCGACGCGAGCGTCCCGCCGATGATCGCCGAACTCGATCTCCAGGCCCCGCCCAGCCTCGCGGCGGCGTGCGAGCGCGCCGTCGTCGAGATCGCCCGCGCCGAGCATGCGACCGGCGGGCTCGCCGCGCTCGGCCGGTTCCTGATGCGCACCGACTCGGTCGCCTCGAGCCGCATCGAGTACGAGGATGCCAGCGCGGAGGACTTCGCGCGCGCCCTCGCCGGCAGTCGCTCGAACAGCTCGGCGCAGAGCATGGTCGCCGCGACACGGGCGCTGGCCGGTCTCGTCGACGACGCGGGCGCGCGCCGCGAGATCACGTGCGACGCGATCCTCGAGGCGCACCGCCGGCTGCTCGGCGAAGACCCCCTCGACGGTCGCTACGCCGGGCGCTGGCGCACGATGCAGAACTGGATCGGCGGCAGCGACCACGCGCCGCGCGCGGCGCTCCACGTGCCGCCCGCCCCGGGCCGGGTCGAGGCGCTCATGGACGACCTGGTCGTCTACCTCAACCGCGACGACGTGCCCATCGTCGTACAGGCCGCCGTCGGGCACGCGCAGTTCGAGTCGATCCACCCGTTCACCGACGGCAACGGGCGGATCGGCCGCGCCATCATCAACGCGGTGCTCCGGCGCCGCGGCGTCACCGGCACGAGCGTGGTGCCCGTGGCGAGCGCGCTGCTCGCGCAGCGCGAGCGCTACTTCGCCTTCATCGACGACTACCGGGCGGGGCGGGTCGCGGCGTTCGTCGCCGACCTCGCCGAGGGGCTGCGGCTCGCGGCCGAGGAGTCACGGGTCTCGGCCGAGCGGCTCATCGAGCTCCCGCATGCGTGGGCGGAGGCCGTTCCGTTCCGAGCCGACTCCGCGGGCGCGAAGCTCATCGCGGCGATGCTCGATCACCCGGTCTTCTCGATCGACGAGATCGGCCGCGTCACCGGGTCGGGCCCGGCCAACCTCGCCCCGGCGGTGGCCCGGCTCGAGGAGGCCGGCGTGATCCGCGAGATCACGGGCCGCAAGCGCGACCGCGCCTGGCTCGTGACCGACGTCTCCGGCGAGCTCGACGACCTCGAGCTGCGCATCGCCGGCCGCATGGCCGCCGACGCCGCGACGACCGGGGAGCGCGATGCCTGAGCAGCCCGACGAGGTCCTTCCCGAGAACACCGAGAAGCCCGAGAACGCGGACGGCGCGGAGAACCCCGGCGAGCCCGCGCCCGAGGCGGTCGCGGCCGCCCGTCGCGCCGCCCGTCGCGCCGCTCGTCGCGACGGCTTCGCCGTCGGCCTCGCGACCGCGGTGTACGGCATCTCCTTCGGCGCGCTCGCGGTCGCCTCGGGCCTCGACGTCTGGCAGACCTGCTTCCTCAGCCTTGTGATGTTCACCGGCGGCTCGCAGTTCGCGCTGGTCGGCGTGCTGGCCTCGGGCGGTGTCGCCGCCGGCGGTTCGGCGATCGCCACGGCGGCGATGCTCGGCATCCGCAACGTCATCTACGGCATGCGCATGAAGCCCCTCGTCGCCGCTCCCGACCCCGACGGCCGCCCGGCGAGCATCGGGCGCCGCGTCGCGGCCGCCTGGCTCACGATCGACGAGTCGACCGCCGTCGCGCTGGCGCAGTCCGACGACCGTGCGGCACGCACCGGCTTCTGGGTCACGGGGGTCGTCATCTTCGTCGGCTGGAACGTCACGACGCTCGCCGGCGCGCTCATCGGCGACGCGATCGGCGACACCCGCGCCTGGGGCCTCGACGCCGCGGCCGCGGCCGCGTTCCTCGGACTCCTCTGGCCGCGCCTCAAGCAGTTCCAGGCGGGCGCCGTCGCCGTCGGCGCCGCCGTCGTCGCGACGCTCACGACCCCGGTGCTGATGCCCGGCATGCCGGTGCTCGTCGCCGCGGTCGTCGCCGTCGCGGTGGGGTGGTTCGACCTGTTCTCCCGGAGGCGCGCGGCATGACGACGTGGCACATCATCCTCGTCGCGTCGGCCGCGACGCTCGCCCTCAAGCTGGCGGGTCACCTCGTGCCCGCGGGCTTCCTCGAGCGCGAGCGGCCGGCGCGCATCGCCGACCTGCTGACGGTGGCGCTCCTCGCAGCGCTCATCGCGGTGCAGACCCTCGGCGCCGGCCAGGACATCGTCGTCGACGCTCGCGTCCCCGCGGTGATCGTCGCGGCGGCGCTCTACGCGCTCCGCGTGCCCTTCGTCATCGTCGTGATCGTCGCGGCGGCCGTCGCCGCCGGCATCCGGGCGTTCACCTGACCGGATGCCACGTGCGCACCGCCGCACGTGCGTGCGACGGGTCGCGCGCGGCATCCGCCGGCGAGGTCAGCCCTCGAGGTCGTCGACGCCGGGCATCCACTGCTGGCCCGGGCGCCCCCAACCGAGCTTGCGGCTGATCTTCGCGACGATCTTCTGGTCGCGCTCACCGAGCCGGTCGGTGTAGAGGGTGCCGTCGAGGTGGTCGAACTCGTGCTGGAAGATGCGGGCGAGCCATCCGTGCGCCTCGATCTCGAAGGGCTTGCCGTCGAGGTCGGTGGCGCGGAGGATCGCGTGCTCGGCGCGGCGCAGCCCGAAGCGCTCGCCCGGGAACGAGAGGCAGCCCTCCGACTCCTCGTCGAGGTCGGGCTCGCCTGCGGGCGGGGGAGTGATCCACAGTTCGGGGTTGATGGCGACCCCGCGCCACTTCGTGCCCTCCTCGTCGACCCAGCCGTAGGTGAAGAGGCGCAGGCCGACGCCGACCTGCGGAGCGGCGAGCCCGACCCCGGGCGCCTTGTCCATCGTCTCGAACAGGTCGTCGACGAGCGTGCGGAGCTCGTCGTCGATGGTCTCGACGGGGCGGGCGGGGGAGTGCAGCACCGGATCACCGGAGATTCGAATGGGGAGCACGGCCATTCGGCAAGGATATCTGGCGGTGAACGGGTAGGGTCGTTGCGTGGATCCCGACCTGACCGAAATCGTCGAGCAGATCCCGCTCGACCCGCAGACCTTCATCGGCATCCCGCTCGCGCTCATCGGCGCGGTCTTCCTCTCGCTCGGCGCGCAGTTCCAGCACCGCGGCGTGGTCAAGGTCGAGTCGAACACCGTCGACACCCTCGGCAAGGGGCTCAACCTCAAGCAGCTCGCGCTGCTCCTCGCCCGTCCGTCGTGGGTCATCGGCACGCTCATGCTCGGTCTCGCGATCGTGTTCCAGCTTTCGAGCCTCTACTTCGCGCCGCTGATCGTGGTGCAGCCGCTCGGCGCGATCGCGCTCGTCGTCACCTCGATCGTGAACTCGCGCGTCAACCACGTGAAGCTGAACCGCAAGTCGATCATCGCGATCATCATGTGCGTCGGCGGCGTGTTCCTCTTCGTCGGCGTCGCCGCGTTCACCGCCGTCGACAAGCCCGTCACCGACCGTCAGCTGATCATCATCCTCATCATCCTGGCGGTCGTCCTGGCGATCGCCGGCATCACCTTCGTGCTCTTCCGCGCGAAGATCCGGGCGATCTACTACGTGATCATGGCGGGCATCGTCTACGGCTTCGTCGCGACCCTCGCGAAGGTCGTGCTCGGCAAGATCGAGCAGGGCGAGTTCGGGTGGCTCACCGTGCTCTGCATCGGCGGCCTGCTCTCGGCGACCGCCATCGGCGCGTACTTCGTGCAGAACGCCTACGCCTCGGGCCCGCCCGACCTCGTCATCGCCGGCCTCACCGTCGTCGACCCGCTCGTCGCGGTCGTCATCGGCATCGCAGTGCTGGGCGAGGCATCCCAAGCGCCGCTCTGGGCCATCATCATCTACATCGTGTCGGGCGCGATCGCCGTGTGGGGCGTCTTCCAGCTCGCGAAGAACCATCCGCAGACGCGGCTCTGAGCACCGCTCGCGGCGAGCTTCCGACATGCGCGCACGGCACCCGCTCGGCTGCGCTGCGTAGACTAAGGTCGGATTCAGTCCGCCGCGCCCATCGCGCGCGCCGCGCACTCGACGGGACCGACCGTCCCGCCCCCAGAACTGTGAGGAACCACGACCCGTGTCTGACACCCCCGGTGCGAGTACGCCCGCCGGCGCCGAGCCCGATCGCCCCCTCAAGATCCTGATCGGCGCCGACACCTTCGCCCCCGACGTCAACGGGGCAGCCCGGTTCGCCGAGCGCCTCGCCGCAGGCCTCGTCGAGCGCGGCCACGACGTGCACGTCATGGCCCCGGCCGCGAGCCGCAAGCACGGCACCTGGAAGGAGGTGCACGAGGGCCAGGAGCTCACCGCGCACCGCCTGCTGAGCTGGCGCTGGTACCCGCACGACTGGCTGCGCTTCGCACTGCCGTGGCGCATCAAGCAGAACAGCGCCCGCGTGCTCGACCAGGTCAAGCCCGACGTCGTGCACTTCCAGTCGCACTTCGTCGTCGGTCGCGGTCTCTCGATCGAGGCGCAGAAGCGCGGCATCCGCATCATCGGCACCAACCACGTCATGCCCGAGAACATGCTCGAGTTCTCGCTCGTGCCGAAGGCCTGGCAGGAATGGGCCGTCGGGCTCGCGTGGAAGGCCGCCGGTCGCACCCTCGGTCGCGCCGAGGCCGTCACCACGCCGACCCGTCGCGCCGCGCAGTTCCTCGAACGCCACACCGACCTCGAGAACGTGCATGCGATCTCCTGCGGCATCGACGCGCACAAGTACTCGCCCGACTGGGAGCCCCGCACCGAGAACCGCATCCTGTTCGTCGGCCGCGTGACCGGCGAGAAGCAGATCGACGTGCTGCTGCGCGCCCTGACGCTGCTGCCCGCCTCGCTCGACGCGAAGGTCGAGATCGTCGGCGGCGGCGACCAGAAGCGCAACCTCGAGCACCTCGCGGTCGAGCTGGGCATCGCCGACCGGGTGACCTTCACCGGCTACGTCACCGACGAAGAGCTGCGCGAGGCGTACCACCGGGCATCCGTGCTCGCCATGCCCTCGATCGCCGAACTGCAGTCGATCGTGACGATGGAGGCCATGGCCTCGGCGCTGCCCGTCGTCGCCGCGAACGCGATGGCGCTGCCCCACCTCGTGCACGACGGCGAGAACGGCTACCTCTTCGAACCGTCGAACCCCGACGACCTCGCCGCGAAGCTCCGCACCGTGCTCGAGGCCTCGCCCGAGGAGTACCGGCGCCTGAAAGAGGAGTCGATCCGGCTCATCGCCGCGCACGACATCCAGCGCACGCTCTCGACGTTCGAGAGCCTGTATCGTGGGAGGCCGGTGACCGACCCGGTCACCGATGTCGCACCGGCAGCGCTCCCCGAGTGACGCGGCGCGCGGGGCGGTAGCTCAGCCGGTCAGAGCAGTGGACTCATAATCCATCGGTCACGGGTTCAAGTCCCGTCCGCCCTACGAACCTCGCTTCATCCGGGTATCTGACGGCGAACGAAGCCGCCGACGCCCGAATCCGCAGGATGCCTCGGCCATACTGTCAGCGTGGAGTACCTGTCCAGAGTGCCCGGCCCACCGCTCGACGGGCTGATCGACGACCTCTACTATCTGGAGGGCGTCCCGCCGTACTCCCGGCTGATGCTGCCGGCGGCGCCCGCGCCGCTGCTCATCGTCAACCTCGGGCCGCTGTTCCTCGTCCGAGCGGGCAACGACGTCGGTGCCGTGGAGTACGCCGACGGCTGCGCGGTCGCCACGCCCACCCGCGCGTGGGAGTTCGGTTACCCGACGCCGACTCGATCCGTGGGCGTCCACTTCAAGCCGTGGGGGCTGGCACCGTTCATCCCGATGCCCGCGGCCGAGTTGTGCGACCGACCTGTGACGCTCGAGCAGATCTGGGGCCGGCCCGCTGTCGCCGGTTTGCGCGACCGACTGAGCGCAGCGGACGCACCGCACGACATGCTGGTGCTGCTCGAGGAGGAACTGGTGCGACGGCTGCGCCCGATCAACGGCCTCGACCTCGTCAGCCGGATGAGCGGCGCCATCGCGGAGACCGGCGGAGCGGTGCCGATCGGCGACCTCGACGTGGCCTCGCGCCCCAGCAGCACGTACGTGGCGATGCGGTTCAAGGAGATCGTCGGCGTGACGCCGAAGCGGCTGGCGCGCAGCTACCGGTTCACCGCCACCGTGCTCGCGATCGACGTGGCGGCGCCGATCGACTGGTCAGACGTCGCCGCTCGCGCAGGCTACTTCGACCAGGCCCATTTCGTCCACGAGTTCCGGGAGTTCACCGGGCTCACGCCCACCCGGTACGTGGAGGTCCGGCAGCGCTTCCTTCGCGAACATCCCGACCATGCGCTCGAGGGCTGGCCGCTGCCGGCCGAGTGATTTCTTACAAGCGCGACCACGCCCGATGCGCGAGACTCGGGAACCGGCAGAGGAGGAACCCATGGGCAACGTGGTCATGAATGCGTCGGTCTCGCTGGACGGCTTCATCGCTGGTGAGAACGACGATCCCGGTCCACTGTTCGAATGGTTGGTGAGCGGCGACGTGCCGTTGGACGACAGCGGCGTGCTCAACGTGTCGCAAGCGTCCTACGATCACATCCGTCCGTACTGGGATGAGATCGGGGTGACGATCGCCGGCCGCCACGTCTTCGACCTCACAGACGGCTGGGACGGGCAGCCTCCGAGCGGGATCGATCACGTCGTCGTCGTGACGCACCGGCCCGCGCCCGACGGCTGGGATGCCAGTACGCCGTTCCACTTCGTCGAGGGCATCGAGGCGGCCATGGCAACCGCGAAGGAGCTCGCGGGCGACCGTATCGTCGAGGTCGCTGCGGGCGACGTCGGCGGCCAGATGCTCGCCGCCGGTTTCGTCGACGAGGTACGCCTGGACGTGGCGCCGGTCGTGCTCGGGGCCGGCAAGCGCTATTTCGGATCAGTCGACACGCAGCATCTGCTGGAGGGGCCGGACATCGTCGTCCAGGGCAACCGGGTACTTCACCTGCGCTATCGCGTGCGTCGTCGAACGACCTGAGCCGAGCACGCAGCGGACTCGGGATCGCGCCGCGTGAACCGGCCGGCCGGGGTCAGCTCGCCTCGGCCGCGCCCTCAGCGTCGCCCGTGCGCTTGATCACCGAGATCTCGAACTCCAGGGTGATCTTCTCCGAGACGAGCAGGCCACCGGTGTCGAGCGGCATGTTCCACTCGAGGCCGTACTCGCGGCGGTCGATCCGGCGAGTGCCCTCGAAGCCGGCGCGGAGCTCGCCGGCGGCGTCGGTCTGCGCGCCCGTGAACTCGATCGGGATGGTGACCGGCTTCGTGACGTCGCGGATCGTCAGGTCGCCCGAGACGACGAGGGCGTTGTCGTCGACCTCCTCGATCCGGGTGCTGCGGAAGGTGATCTCGGGCCACTTCTCCGCGTCGAAGAAGTCGGCGCTGCGCAGGTGCTCGTCGCGCTGTGCATTGCGGGTGTCGACACTGGCCACCTTGAGCGTGATCTCCGCGGTCGACTCGCTCGGGTCGGAGAAGTCGACGTGGAAGCTGCCGGTCACCTCGTTGAACGCACCGCGGACGGTGGTCACCATCGCATGCTTCGCCGAGAAGCCGATGCGGGTGTGCGCCGGGTCGATGTCCCAGTCGCCGCTCAGGTCGGGTCGGTCATCGGTCATGACGTTCGATTCCAATTCGTTCGACATAGGCGACCAGTCTTTCACGACCAGGCTGAGTGTCGGCTTCACGGAACTTCGCTCGACCTGTCGTCCGAGGTGGTCACGTGGGGAGGTCGGTACTGATTGCGGCCGGCGTGGCGACCCAGCTGGCGAGGAGTCTGATCCGGTCCTCGTGAGGGGTCCCGGGCTCGGCCGTGTAGATGTTGAGCGTGCGGGCCGCGCGGCTCGGGTCGGCCAGTTCTGCGGAGGGTGAGCTCGAGGTACCCGACCACCGGGTGGTCGAGTCGCTTGATTCCCTCATGACGGCTGCGGACGTCGTGCGAGGACCACAAGCGAGTGAAATCGTGGCTTCGGGTCGAGAGCTCCCCGATGAGCTCGCGCAACGTCCGGTCGTTGGGTTCACGTCCGGCTTCGGCTCGCAGAAGAGCGACCGTCGCGGATGCGCCGCCCTCCCAGTCGACGAAGAAGTCACGGGAGGCGGGGTCCAGGAAGTGGAAACGGGCGAAGTTCGCTCTTCCCCCGATGGTGGTTGGGCTGTCGAACATAGGTGCATGGAGTGCACGGCCGAGTGAGTTGCTCGCAAGGACGTCCAGGCGGCCGTTGCGGAGGAACACAGCGGACATGGTGACCGAGTCGATGAGCCACTTGACGGAACCCTCGACGTTCACGTCTTTCGGGCGAGCCGCGGGCTTGATGGTCGGTCGCGCCGCCTTGGCGAGATCGAGCAGGTAGGCACGTTCATCGTCGTTGAGTTGCAGCGCGCGCGCGACGGCAGTGAGGACTTCTTCCGAGACGCCGGTGATATGTCCTTTCTCGAGGCGCGTGTACCACTCAGTGCTGACCCCGGAGAGCACGGCGACCTCCTCGCGGCGGAGGCCTGGGACGCGACGGCGGCTTCCGGCAGGGAGCCCGACCTGTTCAGGGGCGAGACGTCCTCGCCTGCTGACGAGGAAGTCCCGAATGTCGTCTCGGTTGGTGCTCGGGATGTCCATGACATCAACGGTAGCCCCGCACGCCGGGCCGTGCGGGGGGAGAGGTTGTCCCCCCGATAACCGCGACCTCCCGCGCAGCCCAGAAGGCGGGTGGGATGGGTGATGTCGCCGCCAGCTCCGCGGCCGTCGTCGCTCTCACGCTCGTTTCAGCCGTGCTCCGCGGCCGCGGCCAGCGCCAGTGACAACCCCACCCCTCACCGATCAGCGAAGGAAGAAGCATCATGCGCGCAATCCTCATGTACGGCGCCGGCGATGTTCGCATCGAGAACGTCCCGGACTCCCGCATCAAGAACTCGACCGACGCACTCGTGCGGATCACGGCATCCTGCATCTGCGGATCCGACCTGCACCCCTACCACTCGATGGACCCGGCCAGTGGGCCCGCCCGCATGGGACACGAGTTCATCGGCATCGTCGAAGAGGTGGGCGCCGACGTCGTCACGGTGAAGAAGGGCGACCTGGTCGTCTCGCCCTTCGCGGTCTCCGACAACACCTGCGCCATCTGCGAAGCGAACCTTCAGACCTCGTGCCTCCACCACGAAGCCAATTTCTGGGACGGCATTCCAGACGAGGGTGGTCAAGCGGAAGCCGTTCGCGTGCCCCTCGCGGACGGCACGCTCGTGAAGCTGCCCGTTGCGGCCGACTCTGCGCTGATCCCGTCCCTGTTGACGTTGTCAGATGTGCTCGGCACCGGATATCACGCCGCTATCGCCGGAGGCGTGGGCGCCGGCACGTCCGTCACCGTCATCGGTGACGGTGCGGTCGGCCTACTCGGAGTCCTGTCGGCGAAGCGACTCGGTGCCGAGCAGATCATCCTGATGGGCCGGCACCAGGCGCGCACCGACCTCGGGCGCGAGTTCGGCGCCACTGACGTCGTCTCGACCCGCGGCGCCGAGGGCATCGCGAAGGTGCGCGAGCTCACCGGTGGGCACGGGACTCATGTCGTCCTGGAAGCCGTCGGGTACATGTCCGCCTACGAGCAGGCCCTCGGCGTCGTCCGCCGCGGTGGCGTCATCAGCCGCGTGGGCGTGCCTCAGTACGAAGATGCTCCGATCGGGATGGGCAGTCTCTTCCGCCACAACATCCGCCTCGCCGGGGGACCGGCGCCGGTCCGCGCCTATATCGACGAGCTCATGCCCGACATCCTCGACGGGAAGATCAACCCCGGCAGGGTGTTCGACGCCACCACCGACCTCGATGGCGTGCCGACCGGCTACCAGGAGATGGACGACCGCAGGAGCCTCAAAGTCCTCGTGACCCCGTAACCGTGGCTCGCGAGTGACAGCGTGAACCCCGCAGTCGTGAGCCTGGCTATTCCCATGAAAGAGCTGACTATTCCCACAAATGAAAGGACGATCATGTCGACGAAGAACCCGCGCTACGACTTCAGCGGGCAGGTGGCCCTGGTCACCGGCGCCGCCTCTGGAATGGGGCTGGCGGCGGCCCGGGCCTTCGCCGAGGCCGGCGCAGCGGTCGTGCTCGCCGACCTCCATCACGACGCGGTCGACCGAGCCACCCAGTCGCTCATCGATGCAGGCCATCAGGCGCTCGGCGTCGTCTGCGACGTCACTGACGAGGCGCAAGCGGCGGCAATGGTCGACAGAACGGTCGAGGCTTTCGGCAGATTGGACACGGCCTTCAACAATGCCGGCATCCAGGCACCCCCGGCCGACGCAGCCGACGAGGCAGCAGAGGACTTCGACCGAGTCACCGCGGTCAACCTGCGCGGCGTCTGGGCCGCCCAGAAGCACGAGCTGCGGCAGATGCGCGCCCAGGGATCCGGCGCGATCGTCAACAACTCGTCCCTCGGGGGCCTCGTCGGACTGCCCGAGCGAGCGGCCTATCATGCCTCCAAGCATGGAGTGATCGGCCTGACCAAGAGTGCGGCCGTCGAATACGCACCACGAGGCATCCGGATCAATGCCATCTGCCCCGGCGTCATCGAGACCCCCATGGTCGCCGAGATGCTCGAAGGCCAGGCCGAGGCCATGGCCGGGATCATGCAGCAGCAGCCGATCGGTCGCCTCGGGAAGGCGGATGAGATCGCGGCCGCCGTCATGTGGCTCTGCAGCCCTGCCGCGAGCTTCGTGATCGGCGTCGCGCTGCCGGTCGACGGCGGCTTCACCACCCACTGACAGGGATGGCGGGCGCATGCGCGCCTCAGGCGCCGGCGTTCACGCGGTGTTCGAGGGCCTCGACGACGGTGTCGGCGATGTCGATGCCGTACAGCCGCTCGACGCTCTGGAACCCGCCCGGGCTCTCGGGGTTGATCTCCACCACCTTGTCGCCGATCACGTCGATGCCGACGAGGAACATGCCGTCGGCGCGGAGCTTGGCGCCCATCGCCTCGACGATGCCGAGCTCGTTCGCACCCAGCTCGAGGGGCACCGAACGGCCGCCCGCGCTGATGTTGGCGCGCGGGTCGTTGCCCGTGGGCACACGTCGGAAGGCCGCCGGCCTGCCGTCGCGCTCGAGAATGCGGCCGTCGAGCAGGAACAGCCGCACATCGCCGTCCTTGGCTCCATCGATGAACTCCTGGACGATGGCGTAGCCGTCCTGCAGGACCGCCTCCGTCATCTGCGCGAGGTTGGTCTCCTCGGGGCCCTCGATCATGAAGACGTTGCGGCCCTTCGCCCCGTACAGCGGCTTGACGACACTGTGACCGACCTCGTCGACGAACTGCTGGATCGCCTCGGGGCTGCGTGTCACCAGCGACCGCGGCCGGACCCGCTCGGGGAACTCCTCGAGGTAGAGCTTGCTGGTCGCACGATGGAGGGTGTTCGGGTCGTTGACCACCGTCACGCCCCGTGCCGCGAGCATCTGGCCGAACACCACGCCCATCGGGCTGGCCCACGGTCGCTCCTGAAGGTCGTCGATCGACTCGTTGCGCAGGACGAGCACATCCAGCTCGTCCAGCACGATCCGCTCGGCGTCGCGCGCCTTGATGCCCTCCATGAAGCTCGCGAGCGTGTCGTCGTCCTTCCACCTCGCGGCGCGCGCGCGGCCGGCGAACAGCCCGTCGCTGCTGCCGAACTCGAGATCGCCGACGCCGAGGTACCAGGTCTCGTGTCCGCGCCTGGCGGCCGCCCTGGCGAGTCGGGTGGTGGTGTACTCGTCGATCTCGGTGTCGACGTCGTTGACGAGGAATGCGAGCTTCATGCCGCCATCCCCTCCCGGTAGAGGTCGGTGACCGTCGCGCCCGCGCGCAGCTTCTCCAAGCGCTCCTGCGCCCCGGGCACGTCGAGCCAGCGCGGTCGGATCCAGGGTTCGTGCAGCACCTCGCGGTCGAGCAGGTCCTGCACCAACGGGATGTGGTCGAGGGAGAGCTTGCCCACGAGCAGGACCTCGAGGCGACTGCCCTCGGCGAGCGCATCGAGGATGCGCGTGATCCCACGGAGGTAGATCGCATCCTTCACCGAACCCCCGCCGACGACGACGCGGACGGCGATCGACCACGCGGTGCGTGCCGGGATGTGGTGGTCGGCCCGCAGCGATTCGAAGATGTCGAGGAACCCGGCACCCTCGAGCATCTTGCCGACGGCGACCACTCGGGCGGCGAGCACGCGCAGCCGCCGCGGGTCGAGACCGCCGGTCAGGAACTCGGCGAGCACGGCGAGGCCCTCCTGGGTCTCGTCGTAGCCGGGCAGTCCGATGGTGAGCAGCGTCAGCGGCTGCCGGGCGCCGTTCTGGTAGGTCACCACGTGGGTGCCGACCTCGTGATGCAGCAGCGGCTCGACCCGGTCGGCCCGGAAGGCCGCGGACTCGGGGATGAGCAGATGGCCGAACGACACCATCAGATCGGCGACATCGTCGCGGACCTCGACGTGCACCGGGAAATCGGGGTAGAGCTCGCGGTACCGCTCGAACTCCGCACGTGCCGCGTCGGCGAACGCGCCGGCGGTCACCGTCTGGGTGCTGGGCGCCTGCGGGGGGATGGTCTCGAGCAGCTCCTCCGCCGCCGAAGTGAGCGGCGGGGACACCGTTCCGTAGAGCTGCAGCGACCCGTACAGGAACCTCGAGGTGTCGCGGTCCTCCAGGGCGGTGATCTGCCGGGTGATCTCGTCGCGCTTCGCCCGGAAGAGCGTGTGCAGCGCGGGGTCGTCGACGTTCTCGACCTCGAGGTCGTACAGCTCGCGGTGCGTCAGGTCGGGATCGAAGTCCAACGGGCGCAGCCGCAGCGTCGGGGCGGTGCTGAAGTCGCTGCGTTCGAAGTCCGCCCATGCCTCCGCCGCGTTGACCGGCGTGAGGTTGACGAGCAGGTTCACGCGCCGTTCGATCTCGGTGAGCCGGGCGTCGATGTCGAGGGCGGGAGTCAGCAGCTCGGAAAGTGATGACATGTCACGAACGTAGCAACGCGGTCGCGACCGCCCAACCCCTTGCGCTGACGGGCCTCTTCGTCCAAGAGAGCGTCCGCGCGGGGGTCGCGGGCCGGCTCGTTCCCGGTGCGCAGGGCCTGAGTCAGTCGAGCAGCCCGCGCTGGAACCCGACGGCGACCGCAGCGGCACGGTCGTTGACGTCGAGCTTCGCGTAGATGTGCAGGATGTGCGTCTTGACCGTCGCCTCGCTGATGAAGAGGCGGGCCGCGGCCTCTCGATTCGTCGTGCCCACCGCGATCAGGCGCAGCACCTCGAGTTCACGGGCGCTGAGCGGCGACTCGGGCTCGCGCAGACGGCCCATCAGCCGCGTCGCGACGGCGGGGGAGAGCACGGCGTCGCCGCGGGCCGCGGACTCGACGGCGCGCATGAGCAAGTCGCTCGGCGCGTCCTTCAGCAGGTAGCCGGTCGCGCCGGCCTCGATCGCGGGGAGCACCTCGCTGTCGGTGTCGTAGGTGGTGAGCACGAGCACGCGCGTCGTGAGTCCGAGCTCGCTGAGCTGCTTGATCGCGCTGACCCCGTCGACGCGTGGCATCCGCAGGTCCATGAGCACCACCGCGGGCTCGAGCGCGCGCGCGAGGGCGACCGCCTCGGCACCGTCGGCGGCCTCGCCGACCACGTCGAAGCGGGGGTCGCCGGCGAACATGCCCCGAAGGCCGTCCCTGACGATCGGGTGGTCGTCGGCGATGAGCACGCGGATGACGGACTCAGGCATCGGCACTCCTCGTCGTCGGCGGGGCCGGGGGGGACGCGATCGGCACGCTCGCGGAGATCGCGGTGCCGGCACCCGGCTCCGACTCGATCTCGAGTGCGCCTCCGACGCGGGCCACGCGCTGACGCATCGAGGTCAGTCCGAACCCTCGATCGGCCTCGCTGCTCGACCGCGCGGCGTCGAAGCCCGCGCCGTCGTCGCGGACATCCAACGTGACGAGGTCGTCCATGTACGAGAGGGTCAGGCCGACCCTGCTCGGGGCGGCATGCTCGCCGGCGTTCGCGAGTGCCGCTTGCGCGACGCGCAGCAGCGTCACCTCGACCTCGGGATGCAGCGGCCGGACCTCGCCCGTCGTGGCGAGTTCGACGGCGATCTCGTGCCGCCGCCCCCATTCGGTCGCGACGCCCGTGATCGCGTCGGGCAGCCGCGCCGATTCGAGTTCCGGCGGAGCGATCGCATGCACTGAGCGGCGAGCCTCGGCGAGGCTCTCGCGGGCGAGCGCCTCGGCGTTCGCGAGGTGGCGGCGCCGCACGTCGTCGCTGCCGAGTTCGCCGGCGCGGTCGGCGGCCTGCAGCTGCGTGACGATGCCGGCGAGCCCTTGGGCGATGGTGTCGTGGATCTCGCGGGCGAGCCGCTGGCGCTCGTCGAGGACGCCCGCCTCGCGGGCCTGGACGAGCAACTGCGCGTGCAGGCCCGCGTTCTCCTGGATCGTCTCCTCGAGCTGCGCCACCACGCGTTCGCGCTCGGCACTCTGCGCGCTCGTGGCGTCGCCGAGACTGCTGAACAGCACGACGAGCGCGACGATGGCGCGGATGAAGAGGAGATACGTGAGCACGGGCACCGGTGCAGGCTCGGGGAGTCCGCCCATGTAGGTCGTCACGGTGATCGCGGCCGTTCCCGTCAACCCCACGAGCCGCCACCAGCCGCGGAGGTACTGCCAGGAGTGGAGGTACCCGACGAAGCCGAAGAGGCCCGCGAACCACGCGTCCCTGGTGCACAGCACGGCGATGAGCAGGAGGAGACCGGCGACGTACACGGCGCCGGGTGTGCGTCGCCGGCTCATGAGCCACATCCAGGCCGCCGCCAGCAGCACGAGCCACAGGGTGATGAGCCGGTCGCCCCAGTCGTGCGACCCGGTGAGCATCGCCAGCGCGGTCGACGCGGCGAGCAGCAGGTACGGTGCGACGGCCATCACGCGCAGCAGCCGCTGCTCGCGCAGTGCGAGCTGCTTCGCCGTCACCGCCATCGTGCTCACTCCCAACGGAAGAACCTGGCTGCTGCGAGGCTCACGACCACCGCGAAGCCGGCCATGACCCCGAGCAGCAGGGGATCGGGCGCCGCTCCCGTCCAGACCTCGTGCAAGCTCTGGCGGAACGCACCGAGCGGGGTGAACTCCCCGACTTCCACCAAGATAGCGGGCATCTGCGAGACCGGCTGCATGAGTCCGGCGAGGTAGGCCATCGGGAAGTAGAGGAGGACGCCGATGCCGTTCGCGGCGCGACCGCTCGGCGCGAGGGCGGCGATCAGCAGTCCGATGGCGAACATCGTCGCCGTGCCGAGGGCGAACACGGCGATGAAGCTCATGGCGTTCGCGGGGAGCCGCGCGCCGAGCACGGCAGCGGCGACGGCGAGCAGTGCGCCGCAGCTCACGAGCGCGAGCACGAACTGGAGGAGGAGCTGCACCGCCAGCAGGCTCGCCGGTCGCACGGGCGTCGTCGAGAGCCGACGGAGGATGCCCTTCTCGCGGTACGTCGCGAGGGCCGTGGGCATGAGATAGAGCCCGACGAGGCCGATCGCCACGGCGATCGTCATCGGCAGCAGGGTCGTGTCGTCGGGGCCGATCGAGCTGCCGAAGACGATGAGGATGAACATCGGGATGAGGACGGTGAACAACGAGCCGGGCTCGCGGGCGAGCAGCTTGGTCTCGACGACGGCGAGCTTCGCGGTTGCAGACATGGGGGCCTCCAGAGAACGGGGTCGGATGCTTCGGGGCGGATGCGTCGGGCTCAGGCGTCGAAGTCGCGGCCGGTGAGGGCGGCGAAGGCGTCGTCGAGGGTGCGCGTCTCGATGCGCAGGTCCGAGACGAGTACGTGCTCCCGGGCCAGGAGCGACGTCACGCCGGTGGCGAAGTCGCCCCGGCCCGAGACGGTCACCACGGCGCCGCTGCGCCGCACCGACGTGACGCCGGGCAGGTCGCGCACGGCGACGAGTGGCTCGTCGGAGACATCCGATGCCAGGCGGAATCGCATCGAATGCTCGGCGTCGACGCCGTCGATGAGCCCGGCCGGCGTGTCGAGCGCCACGACGCGCCCGCGATCGATGACCGCGACGCGGTCGCACAGTTCCTCGATCTCGTCCATGAAATGGCTGACGAGCACGACCGTCACGCCGCTCGCCCTGACCTGCTCGATGAGCTCCCAGGTCGTCCGGCGGGCCTGAGGATCGAGTCCGGTCGTGAGCTCGTCGAGGAACGCGACCCGCGGCGCGCCCACGAGCGCGAGCGCGATGATGAGGCGCTGCTGCTGGCCTCCCGACAGCTTGGCGAAACGGGTGTTCCGGAGCTCGGCGAGACCCCACTCCTCGAGCAGCTCGCGCCAGTCGCGCGGGTGCTCGTAGAAGGCGGCGTAGAGGTCGAGCGCTTCCCAGACCTTCAGGTGGTCGGGCAGGTCGGTGTGCTGCAGCTGCACGCCGATGTGCTGCTTCAGCCGACGACCGTCGTCGACGGGGTCCAGCCCGAGCACGCGCACCGAGCCGCTGTCGGCCGTGCGGAGTCCCTCGATGATCTCGACCAGGGTGGTCTTGCCCGCGCCGTTCGGTCCGAGGATGCCGAAGATCTCTCCCTCCTCGACCGAGAGCGAGATTCCGTCGAGGACGGTGCGACCGCCGTAGCGCTTGGTGAGTTCGATGACGTCGATGACTGGCATGACTCGAGCCTCGCGCCATTGCCGTCGGCCGTCATCGGCCCGGTGGTGCCGATCTCGGCGGCCCCGGCTGATCTCGGAATCCACCGATCGGTCGATGTGCCGCCGGGCGCACCGCGGTCACCTCCCGAACGGGCCCTCGAGGTCGTCGGGGTCGAGCCCGATGTCGAGCATCTCGTCGGGCCATGCGACGGTCGACGGCTGGATCTCGCGAGTCCTGCGTTCGAGGTCCTCGACGAGTTCGGGATCCGTGAATTCCTCGATGGAATCGGCGATGGGCGTGGAGTAGAGCTGGCTCGCCGGGCCGATGAGCAGGTGTGCGGAGATGACGGATCCGCCCTCGCCGAGCACGGGAATCGTCACGATGTCGGAGGTGTGCACGTCGGCGAGGGCCCGGGCGTACCGGAGCACGGCCTTGCTCACGGCATCCGGGGTGATCAGATGCCCGTTCGCGTAGTGGAGTCGCCTCATGCCCCGAGTATGCGCGCATCGGCCCGCGGCGCAAGGGGGGTTGCGCGGCCGCGAAACGGTGTGAGACTGTGCCCGATCGCAACCGGAAGAAGGGAGTCCGCCATGGGCAAGTTCATGTACGAGGCGCTTCGCGTGGACTTCGAGGATCGCGTCCTCGCTCATCTGCAGTACGTCATCGGGGCGAAGCTGCGCCGGGGCGAGTCCTTCCACTTCTCCTGGCGCGACGACGCGTCGATCGGCGACGGCCGAACCACGATCTGGATCCATCCGTCGGCGACGATCGTGTACAAGTACTACGGCTCGAGGCCGCCGGCGATCAATCGTGCCTGGATCGAGGCGCTGAGCCAGGCCGCGAACTCCAGCTCGGGCCTGCACCTCGTGCCGGAACCGGACGAGCAGGCGAGGAGCGGGGGCGAATCATGAAGCGGATCGACGTCTACTACGGGGGACAGCACTACTCGATCTCGGGTCGTGACTACGACGAGGTCCGGGAGGAGGTGCTCGCCGCGATGGCCGCCGGGCCCACGTGGCTCCGCGCGAACATCGGGGAGGGCCGCAACGTGGCGGCGGACCTGCTCATCACCCCCGGGGTGCTCCTGTCGCTGGTACCCGTCGAAGACCCCGCGATCGACGACTGAGCACGGCGTGGCGCGCGGCGAGCGAGAGAGGATCGTGAGCAGATGCAACAGGTCCGGGTCAGGTTCGACGGGCGCGAGTACCTTCTTCCGCAGGACGAGGACCCCGAGGTCGTGATGGCGAACATTACCGCGCTGGTGCGCGCGGGCGGCGGCTTCGTCGAGACGCTGCACACCGCCACGAGGAGGGTGAGCATCTTCGTCTCCCCAGGCATGACGCTCTCCGTCGAAGTGGTCGAGGTCGACGACGTCGACGACGAGGAGGTCAGCGTCGATGCGCTCGAGTCCTGGCTCGCTCGACCGCAGCCCGAGTCGGTCGACGACTTCGACGATCTCGACGAGTTCGGGCTGGGGTGAGCGCGTGCGGTCCTGCAGGACGGCCGCCGAGGCAGGACGTACCGAACGTCCCTCGAATCCCCCGAATTGGGGCTTGAGCGAATAGCGTCGACCTTGTATCAGCTCCGTCGCGAAGTTCTCTCGGCATATCGGTATCGGCCCCGGTGACCGTTCCATGCAGAACCTGCACGGAGGCGAACGGCCATGGGCACGTTCATCTACAATTCGACGCTCGAGATCGAGATCGAAGATCGAACACTCACGCATCTGCAGATCGTGATCATCGACAAGTTCCGGCGTGACGAGCGGTTCGCCGCGAGCTTCCGGCACCAGGGGCGCGCGATCACGATCTGGCTGACCCCTCGGTCGCCCCTCGAGTTCGTGTACGCCGGCAATCGCGTGCCGTCGGTCAACCACGCCTGGCTCGAGGCGCTCTCCGACGTCGCCGGGATGTCCGGCGTCCTGCGCATCGTGAACGAGCCGCTCGAACACGCTCCCTCCGTGGTCCGCGAGCCGAGTCCCGACCGGGAGCACGCCGTCTCCTGAGGCGCCGCGGTGCGCCGTCCTCGTGAGGAGGCGCTCACCGACCCGCGCCAGCATCTGCGCACCGCGAGGCGCTGCATCGGCTCGCCGCTCGCGCCGGGGGCGCCGGAGGAACGGCGAGTCGTGACGGCAGGCGGTGGGACGTCGGGAGCATTCGCGCTAGCGCCCGCCGTCGCTCGGCTGGAGCAGGACCCACGTCTCACCGCACCGCACGCAGACGGCCATCGACGGCGGCCGAGGAAGGTCGGCCTTCGCGGGCGACGCCCGCATGATCCGCACGCCCGGGGCCCGGCAGTTCCGGCAGATCATATCGGCACCTCCTCGCCGCGATGGTCGGATGCAGGTCGGCGGAGACGCGCCGCGCCCGACGGTGCGCTCACGGTAGTTGCGGAGCGGCATGTGGAGTAGGGGCTTGACACCGAGCCCCCGTCGACCGCTCGACGAGGTCGAGGCACGACGCCGGGTCCCACGCTGCGCCTCGCGCGGTTATACGCGCTGATCGCACGGATGGGAAGTCCCTCCTCCAGAAAAGTTCTCCGACCTAACGTGACCGTGAAGCACGAAAGGAAGGCAGGCCCATGAGCAATCTGGATGCAACGGACGCCGAGGGCGGCTGGCCCGCCGACACCACCGGGGCGATGCGCCCGAGCGACGACCGCAACCGCGGCACGCAGTCGGCCGGTGCGGATGCGGGCGATGCGGCGCACCACGTCGTGGACGCCGCGAAGCAGGAGACGCGATCGGTCGCGTCGGAGGTCGGCCGGCAGGCGAAGAAGCTCGCCGGTCAGGTCGGCGACGAATTCCGAGGGCAGGCTGCGCAGCAGCAGACGCGCGCCGCGGACGCCCTGCATGCGGCGGGGACCTCGTTCTCGAAGATGGCCGACAGCTCCGACGACGGTGGCTACGCACCGCAGCTCGTGCGAGCCGCAGGCGAGCGGGTCGATGCCGTGGCCACGTGGCTCGGCACCCGTGACCCGGCGGGCGTCGTCGACGAGGTGAAGCGGTTCGCCCGCCGGCGCCCCGGCGTCTTCATCGCCGTCGCCGTGGGCGCCGGCCTGGTCGTCGGGCGCTTGGTTCGCGCGCTCGCCTCGTCGTCGAACGACGGGCCGTCGGGCTCGACGGCCGGGGCGCTCGGCTCCGGCTCCACGGCGAGGCCCGGCGCCGCGACCGGTGTTCGATCGGGCGACTCGGTGCCGAGCGACCCCTTCGGCGCGCCGAGCGTGCCGCCGCTCCGTGAGGCCCCGGCGCGCGGCGCCACCACCGTCGGCGTCACGGGCACCGGCAGCGGGGGACCCGCACCCGGTACGGCAGGCGAAGCGGGTGATCTGCGGTGAGCGACCCGGGATTCCACGACCCGCGCACGCCGTCGGAACGACAGGCCGAGGCGAGCACGATCGGGCAGCTCCTCTCCGAGGTGTCCCGCGACATCTCGACGCTCATGCGTCAGGAGGTGGAGCTCGCCAAGGCGGAGCTCAAGGAGTCTGCGGGGCGGGCGGGGAAGAGCGCCGGCATGTTCGGCGGCGCTGGCGTCGCCGGCTTCCTCGCGCTCACGTTCCTGTCGATCGCCGTGTGGTGGGGGCTCGGGTACGTGATGGGCAACGCCTGGTCCGCGGTCATCGTCGCGGCCGTCTGGGGAATCGTGGCACTCGTGCTCGCGCTCGTCGGGAAGCGCGAGATGGAGTCGATCACCGGCATGCCCGAGACCGTGGAGACGATCAAGGAGATTCCCGACGCACTGAAGCGAAATGAGGAGAACCGATGAGCAACCCCGACGTGATCCGCGAAGACATCGAACGCACGCGGACGGAACTCGGCCAGGACGTCGACGCCCTCGCCGATAAGGTGAACCCGAGCAAGGTCGCCGAGCGACAGGGACGCAAGGTGAAGCACGCGTTCACGAGGCTGAAGGACCGCGTGATGGGGGCGGCGTCCGACGCCGGCCACGACGCGCGGGACGCGTTGTCGGACGCGGGGTCGGCCATCGCCGATGCACCGCAGAAGGTCGCCGCCACCGCACAGGGCAACCCCATCGCCGTCGGACTGATGGCGTTCGGTGCAGGCCTGCTCGCGGCCTCGCTCATCCCCGCCTCGAGGGCCGAGGAACGGGTCGCCGAGAAGGCGAAGGAGGCCGCCGAGCCGCTCGTCGACGAGGTGAAGGATGCGGTGAAGGACTCCGCCGAGCACCTGAAGGCACCGGCCCAGGATGCTGCGACCGCGGTCAAGGACAGAGCAGCCGAGGCGGTCGAGACCGTCAAGGAGGAAGGCGCTGACGCGGTCGAGGGCATGCGGACCGACCCCGTCGCCGGTCAGCCCGGCGCCACGGGGCGTCTCTGACCGAACAGGCCGCGACGCGGCCCGAGTCGATTCAGACTCGGGCCGCGTCGCAGGGGATCGGTGTCCGCGCGGGCGTCCGACGCCCCGACCGCCGCACGGTCGCGATCAGGGCTTGATGTAGGTCTGCCGTTGAATGGCGGGTTCGGGCGGCACCGCGGGCAGCCAGTCGGGCTCCTCGTCGACGAGCTCGCGGTCGTCGACCGCGGCGGGCGGCGAGGCGCTCGTCGGCGCACTCTCGGGATGCGGAAGGTTTCCGAGCCGGTCGACCTGCTCGGTCAGGGCCTCGAGCACCGACCGCAGCTGCACCTGCGCGACCTTCGCGTAGGTGCGCACGTACTCGATCTCGGGCATCGAACCGTGAGATGCGGCATCGGGTGCGGCTGCACCGGCCACGGCGTGCGCCTCTTCGGCGCGCGCGGCGCGTTCGAGCACATCGCGGTACTCCTCGCGCGCGGCGAGCACGAGGTCTCGCGCGTACTGCTCGGCGTCGGCGACCGCGCGGTCGGCGATCGTCTGCGCCTGCGAGAGCAGGTCGACGGCGCCGAGCGTGACCTCCTCGTCGTGCTTCGCCTCGGCGGTCGAGCTGAGTCGCGCATTCTCGGCGCGCAGTGCGTCGATCTCGCGGCGATCATGCTCGGCCGCGGCGCGCACGGTGTCGATCGCCTCGTTGAGCTCGGCGAGGAACTCGTCGATCTCGGAGCGGTCGTAGCCCGCCCCGATGTGGCGCACGGTGAACTTCGCCGGGTCGGTCTTGGGAAGCCGGGCGATGGCATGGGCGAGGTCGACCACGGCGACCGGGCCGGGAGCGGGCGCCGGCGTCGGAAGGGCGTCGGGCTGCAGTTCGTTGTCAGGGTCGGGCGTCATCGTGCACTTCCCAATCGTTCGGCGGGCTGCGCTGACGGCTGCCCATCTCGGATGTCGCGACGGGGTCCGCTCGCACCGTCGTCTTCGAGCGTCGCGAACTGCTCGAATCGGAGATCACCGGCCTTCAGTCCGGCGCTGCGGAGCTGCGTGAGCGTGTGCCGCACCATGGCGGGGGAGCCGCAGACCATCGCCAGGGCGTCGGGACGAAGCCCCTCGGCCACCGCGACCTCGCCGACCAGTCCCGTGCGACCCGGGTAGCTCGGGTCGTCGGAGACGACCGGCGTGTAGGTGAACCAGGGTCGGCCGGCGAGGCTCTGCAGCAGGCGGTGCTCGTAGAGGTTCCACGGCACGCGCGCACCGTGGAAGAGGTGGACGCTGGGGGCCCGGCCCGTCTGCTGCCAGTCGAGGTCGATGCGCTCCAGGTGCGCGCGGAGCGGCGCGAACCCGGTGCCTCCGGCGACCATCAGCAGGTCGCGCCCGTACTCGTCGGCGGAGAGGGTGAGCTCGTTGCCGACGGGCGCCCCGAGGCGCAGCACGTCGCCGGCCTTGAGCTTGCGGACGATCGCGCTCGACACCTGGCCGCCCGGCACGAGCTGCACGTGGAACTCGAGCGAGCCGTCGGGTCGGGGCGCGTTCGCGATGCTGAGATACCGCCACAGTCGAGGCGCGTAGCTCGTCTCGACTGCGACCGACTGACCGGGCTCGAAGGCCAGCGCAGGCTCGGGGCGCACCTGCACGACCGCGAGCTCCATGCTTCGTCGTTCGACGGCGGTGACCAGGCCCTCCCAGAAGGCCGGACTGTCGCTCTCCGACTCCTCGGCGGCCTGCACCATCGCGGTGGCGATGACGCCGTACGCCGCTGCCCAGTCTGCCGCGAGCTCGGGGGTCCACTGCTCGCCGAGGAAGTGCTTCAGCGTCGTGAGCAGCGAGAGGCCGACCGCGTCGTAGTGTCCGGCGACCACCTGGAAGCGCCGGTGATCGCGACCGAGCTGCTGGATGAACGCGGTGACCTCGTCGAGCTGGTCGACGTTCGACACGATGCGTCCCAGCGCGCCGACGAGCCGGTCGCGCTGGGTCGCCATCGACACCGGGAACATCCCCCGCAGTTCGGGGTGGGTGTAGAAGAGGTGTGAGTAGAAGAACAGCGGCACCTCGTCGCCGAGCGACTCGGCCAGCGACCAGCTGTGCTTCAGTGCGGCGGTGTCCACCGCATCACTCCTGCGTCGAGGTGACCTCGACGATGTCGGGCTGCGTCGCCGCGACCGCGCTCACGGTGCGGTCGATGATCTCGGCCGGCACGCCCGCCTCGGTCAGCGCGGTCACGAGGTGCCCCGCGACGGCCGCGAAGTCGTCGGCGGAGATGCCCATGCCGGCGTGCGCCGTGCGCACGTCGCGGCCCTCGTAGACGACCGGGCCGCCCATCACGTGCGAGACGAGCGCGACCTGGTGCCGCTTGAGGCGGACCATCTCGATGCCGTCGAAGTAGCGCACGAGGTCGTCGTCGCCGAGCACCAGCTCATAGAAGCGGTTGACCACTGCGGTGATCGCCGGGGCGCCGCCGACTGCGGCGTAGTCGCTGAGGGCTTCGGGCTCGGTCTGCAGGGTGGAGGAACTCATCGTCGGGTCCAATCGTCGTGCCGATAGGGGGCGCACCCTTCCTAGCAGACGAGGTCTCGCAGAGCCAAGACGAAGCCCCGGATCGGCCTTGCGGAGCCCCGGGCCGACATGCCGGGACTCGGGACGCGATCGCCCTTTCCGTCGGCATCGGCTCGGAGTAGGTTGCAGCTGACGGACGAGCCATCGATGCGGGGAGGCGCGAGATGAACGAGAAGGGCTCCAACACCGGATGCTTCGCCGGCGGCGGCGCCATCTACGGGCTCGGCGTCATCGGTGCGTGGGTGTTCTTCTTCCAACGAGCAGATGAGTTCTGGCTGTTCATCTGGGCGTTCTTCCAAGGCATCTTCTGGCCGGCCTTCATGGTCTACGAGCTGTTCACGCAGCTCGTGGAGTAGGGCGCACTCGTGTGCGGGCTGCGCGTCACGCGGCGCCTCGCCCGGCGAGCCGGTAGCGCTCGTAGACCACCCGAGACGCGAACGTGCGCGTCTCGACGAGTTCGAGGTCGATCTGCCCGGTCACGGCCGGCAGCAGCGGGGTGCCGCCGCCGACGATGACCGGGTTGCGGAAGATGCGGAGTTCGTCGACCAGCCCGAGCTCGATGGCCTGGCCGGCGAGGCCCGCACCGCTGATCTCGACGTGTTTGTCGGTGGCGGCGAGCATCGCGCCGATCTCCTCGTCGAGCGCCCCCTCCGCGAGCCGCGCGTTGCCCTCCACGCGGTCGAGGGTGCGGCTGAACACCACTTTCGGAAGTGCATTCCACGCTTCGGCGAATTCGGCACCGAGTTCCTCGTCGCGCAGCGACGGGTCGTTCTCCCACGGGAGCATCACCTCGTAGAGCCGCCTCCCGCACACCACGCCGCTGAGCGAACGGGTCTCCTCGAGGTGGAAGCGGAACTGCTCCTCGCTCGGCACCGACCAGTCGAACCCTCCGTCGCGGTCGGCGATGTAGCCGTCGACCGAGGCGCTCATCGAGTAGATCAGCATGGTGCCCCCTTCATCGATGCGTGACTTCATCATGCCGCCGGTGCGGAGTCGCCGCCATGGGGAAGGCACCGCTCAGTGCAGTCGACTCACGGCAGCCGGTTCACGATGACGCGGCGACCGGTGCGACTCCGGTGACCGCGAGCGCATCGACCGCAGCATCGCCGCGAAGCCGGCGCATGATCGCGACGACCTCGTCGACGACCTCGACCGTCAGCGCGCGACACACGATGCTCGTCGGGCTGATCGACTCGAGACCTCCCGCGCGGATGCGGATCACGTCCCAACCCACCTCGTGCAGCGCCTCGTCCTTCTCGAGGTCGGACGCGGCCTTCAGGCCCGAATGCGCCCGCCGCGAGCGACCGGGGTCGTCGTACTCGACGGCGATGCGCAGCTGCGGCACGAGGATGTCGGGCCAGACCTCCTGCCGGCCGTAGAACGTGCGGGCGATGCGCACGGCGTTCACCCGATGGTGCAGGCGGATGCGTTCGCCGAGCAGGATGCGCAGTCGTTGCTCGGTCGCCGAGGTCCGGGTGCGCAGCCCGTGGTTCATGTAGGCGAGTCCAGCTTCGCGGGCGGCGCTCGGCCCGGCGGCGTTGCGACGGCACTTCGGGCAGCCGGGACTGGTCAGCGCCTCGCGGACCGTCGCGGTGTAGCGGTCGTGCCCACGCTCGCACCGCCAGTCGTACTCGGCGCCGATGCGAGTCTCGACTGCGAGCCGTGCGCGTTGCGCGGGGGCCACCCTGCGAATGAGCTCGCTGCGCGAACGTTGCGTCTCGTCGACGAGCATGCACACGGGGCAGCCGCGCGAGATCGTCACGGTGCCGTCGCCGGACGTCGCCCCGTGCCCGCAGCGGAACCTCACCGCGACCATGCGCCGCCTCCTGTGCTCGTCATGCCGACGATCATCCCCGACGCCACCGACACCAGGTCGGTCGCGGCATCCGGGTGCATCGCTGTCGGTGCCCGGCACGAGAATGGTGGGATGCGGATCGCGATCGGAACGGCGCCGCGCGGCCGGGTCGCGCTCGTCGATCCCGACGAACCCGCCCGGCCGCTCGCCGTGGTCGCGCCCGACGAGCTCCCCGGCACGGTCGCCGAGCTCGAACAGCAGCGTCCCCGGTGGGTGTGGAGCGACGTCCGGCGCTGGTATCCCGCCCTGCTTGCCGCGGGCGTGCGCGTCGAGCGCTGCCACGACCTCCTGCTCGCCGGAGCCATCGTCGAGGGCTCCGCCGACGTCGTCGCCGCGCGCGCGGCCGACGACGAGCCTCGCCCGCGCTGGCTCGCGGCGGCGCCGAATCTCGCAGGAGACGACGGCGTTGCCGCCGCCGCTGCCGCTCCCGCCACGGCGGCACGGGCCACCGCGCTGTTCGAGTTCGACGAGTTCGAGGGGTTCGATGACGACGCCGTGGCGCCGGCCGAATTCGACGTCGGAGGCGACTCGGCGTCCGCGAGCACCAGTTCGCCCGGGGCGTCAGCGGGTCTCGCCGCGGCATCCGATGAACTCGCGGGCGAGGTCCCGGTCGAGGCCGTCGTCGCCGAGTACCTGCGGCAGATGCGCCTCGTCGAGGCGAGCGCGCGGCCGCGCGCGATGCGGCTCCTGCTCGCCGCCGAGTCGGCGGGCGCGCTCATCGGCGTCGAGCTGCAGGCGGCCGGCCTGCCCTGGAATCGGGCGGTGCACGAGGCCGTGCTCGAGCGCGAGCTCGGCCCGAAGCCCAAGCCCGGGTGGAAGCCCGCCCGCATGGAGGCGCTCGCACTCGAGGTGCGCGCCGCCCTCGAGCAGCCGACCGTCAACCTCGACTCCCAGGTCGAGCTGCTCCGCGCCCTGCGGCGCGCGGGCATCCAGGTCGCCTCGACCGCCAAGTGGGAGCTGCGTGAGCACGACCACCCGGCGATCACGCCGTTGCTCGCCTACAAGCGACTCGCTCGGCTGCTCAGCGCGAACGGGTGGTCCTGGCTCGACGAATGGATCGTGGACGGTCGCTTCCGGCCCGACTACGTACCGGGCGGCACGGCGACCGGCAGGTGGGCGACCTCGGGCGGCGGCGCCCTGCAGCTGCCGAAGAACGTGCGCGCCGCGGTCGTCGCCGACCCCGGGTGGAAGCTCGTCGTCGCCGACGCCGCCCAGCTCGAGCCGCGCGTCCTCGCCGGACTCGCCCGCGACGAAGCGCTCGCCGGCGCAGCCCGCGGCACCGACCTCTACCGGGGCATCGTCGACGCGGGGGTCGTCGAGACGCGCGACCAGGCGAAGGTCGCGATCCTCGGGGCCATGTACGGCGCGACGACGGGCGACAGCGGTCGGCTCGTTCCCCGGCTCGCGCGGGCCTATCCGCGTGCGATGGCCCTCGTCGACCGCGCCGCTGCGGTGGGGGAGCGCGGAGGCCGGGTCACCACGAATCTCGGCCGTTCCTCACCGCCGCCACCGGCCTCGTGGCGTCAGACGCAGGCGCGCGCGAGCGACCCCGAGGCGACCGCCGTCGACGAGCGGCGCGCGCGCTCGGTGGCGCGCGAATGGGGGCGCTTCACGCGCAACTTCGTCGTGCAGGGCAGCGCCGCCGAATGGGCGCTCTGCTGGATGGCGGCGCTCCGTACCCGGCTCAGCGCGCTTCCGCCGTCGTACACGCGGGCGCCCCGCTCGGGCACGGCCTTCGCGGAGGTCCCGCACCTCGTGTACTTCCTCCACGACGAGATCATCGTGCACACGCCCGCCGATCGCGCCGACGAGGTCGCCGCCGCGGTGCTCGAGTGCGCCGCGAGCTCGGGGCGGCTTCTCTTCGGCGACTTCCCGGTCGACTTCCCGCTCGAGCTCGCGGTGGTCGACAGCTACGCGATGGCCGAGGGCTGAGCGTCGGCGTCCGCCGTGCGCCCGGCGGCCGAAGGGCGACGGCCGCGCCGGGGGCGCTCGGTGCTCGGCACGAGTTCGAGCGACGGGCCGGATGCCACGGCCGAGGCCGCGCGCTCGAGCCAGTCGAGGGCCGCCCGGGCCCGCGCGGCGTCGGCCGCACGCGCGAGCGACGCGAGCGCGGGCTCGGCGCCCACTGACGTCGGGCCCGCATCGAGCTCGGCCGCGGCCAGCCGTTCACGCCACCGCTGCGCCTCGGCGGCGGCGATCGACGACGCGTCGATCCCGGGCAGGGAGGCCGCGATGAGCACACGGTCGACCGTCTCGTCCCACGGGTCGGCGCCCGGGGCATCCTCACCGTTCAACCAGGCGTCGGCGGCGGCTCGACCGACGGCGGTGAGCCGGTGGAGCGGCAGCCCGTCGTCGGTGGCGCCAGCCGACTCGATCAGCTTCGCCTTCGCGGCGCGCTCGAGCGTGGCGTAGCTCTGCCCGACGTTCACCTGGCGCCGGCCGCCGGTCCGCACGGCGAGCGCGCCGTGGAGCTGGAATCCGTAGCCGGGGCCGGGGATGAGCGACGCCAGCAGTGCCTCACGAACGGCCATCCGCGACTCCTTCGATGTCGGGCGAATACCTCACCGAGCATAGTGATCACCGGAACCTGGCGCACCGCCGGGCCGGTGCTCTTGTGAACCGCCCTGATCCGGGGCATAATCGGCGATGCGGCACCTGTCGCGCACAATCGAAGATCCGGCCACCCGCCGTTCAGAGGTCGTAGGGGAAGACGCACCTCAGCAGAACGGAGAAGGAGATGGCAGAGACGGTCGCGCGGGCCGCACGCTCCGCGCGGGGTGTGCTGTTCGTGCATTCCTCGCTGCGGGCGCTCTGCCCGCACGTCGAGTGGGCGGCTGGCCGTGCCCTCGGCGTACCCGTGAACTTCGATTGGCAGGAGCAGCCCGTGCTCCGCGGCGCCATGCGCGCGGAGTTCTACTGGGAGGGCGAGCCCGGCACGGGCGCCAAGATCGCCTCGGCGCTGCGCGGCTGGGAGCAGCTGCGCTTCGAGGTGAGCGAAGACCCCACGCCCGGCAACGACGGCGCGCGATGGATGCACACGCCCGACCTCGGCGTCTACTTCGCGCAGACCGACGCCGCGGGCAACACCGTCATCCCCGAGGACCGCATCCGCTACGCCCTCGAGGTCGGCGGGCTCGACGCCCTCGAGGTGCACCGCGAGCTGCGGCTCGCGCTCGGGCAGGCGTGGGACGACGAGCTCGAGCCGTTCCGCCACGCGAGCGACTTCGCCCCCGTCGTCTGGCTGCACCAGGTGGGGTGACCTCGACCACGGGCCCGCTGCGGCGCGACGCGGAGGTCGGACGGAGGAGTCCCCGGCAGACGTACGAGTGAAGCAGCAGGTCCGGCGACGACGAAGGTCCCGGTGCGATTCGCACCGGGACCTTCGTCATGCGGGATGGCGTCAGACCGAACGGAACCCGACGACCGCGTTGTGCCCGCCGAAGCCGAACGAGTTCGAGATCGCGACGAGCTCGCCGTCGGCGAGCGTGCGCGGCTCGCGCACCACGTCGAGCGGGATCTCGGGGTCGAGCTCGGCCACGTTGATCGTCGGGGGAGCGGTGCGCTCGTGGAGCGCGAGCACCGTGAACATCGCCTCGATGGCGCCGGCACCGCCGAGCAGGTGCCCGGTCGACGCCTTGGTCGCACTGATCGCGATGTTGTCGAGGTGGTCGCCGAAGACCTCGCGGAGCGCCGTGTACTCGGCGATGTCGCCGACCGGCGTGCTCGTCGCGTGCACGTTCACGTGCGCGACGTCGCCGGGCTGGAGGCCCGCCGCCTCGAGCGTCGCGCGCATCGCGCGCGAGGCCCCGAGACCGGAGGGATCGGGCGCGGTGATGTGGTACGCGTCGCTCGTGACCGAGCCGCCGAGCAGTTCGGCGTAGATGCGGGCGCCACGGGCCTTCGCGTGCTCCTCGGTCTCGACGACGAGCGCGGCGGCGCCCTCGCCCATCACGAAGCCGTCGCGGCTCACGTCGTACGGCCGCGAGGCGGTCGCGGGGTCGTCGTTGCGCTTCGAGAGCGCCTGCATCGACGCGAACGAGGCGATGGTGATCGGGTGGATCGCCGCCTCGGAGCCGCCGGCGATGACCACATCGGCCTCACCGGCCTGCAGCTGGTTGTAGGCGTTGACGAGCGACTCCGTGCTCGAGGCGCACGCCGACACGACGGTGCGGATGCCGGCGCGGGCGTGCAGGTCCATGCCGACCGCCGCGCCCGGGCCGTTCGGCATGAGCATCGGCACGGTCATGGGCAGCACGCGACGGGGGCCGCGCTCGCGCAGGGTGTCCCAGGCGTCGAGCAGGGTCCAGACGCCGCCGATGCCGGTCGCCCAGTCGACGGCGAGCCGCTCGGGCTCGACTTCGGGGGCGCCCGCGTCGGCCCAGGCCTCACGGCCGGCGATGAGGGCGAACTGGCTCGAGGGGTCGAGACGCTTCATCTCGTGGCGCTCGAGCACCTCGGAGGCGGCGACCTTGGCGGTCGCGGCGAAGGTCACGGGCAGTTCGAGCTCGGCGACCCAGTCGTGCTCGAGGGCACGGGCGCCGGATTCGCCGGCGAGCAGGGCTTTCCAGCTGTCACGAGCGGTGCCGCCGATGGGCGAGGTCGCACCGATACCCGTGATGACGATCTTCTTGGTCATGACGAAAACACTCCGGGAGGAAGGCGAAGGAATACGGATCGAGCGGGCCGGGCGATGCCGCGGCCCGCTCGTCGCGGCGACTAGGCCTGGGCCTTGACGATGAAGCTGACGGCGTCGCCGACGGTCTTGAGGTTCTTGACCTCTTCGTCGGGGATCTTCACGTCGAACTTCTCTTCGGCGTTGACGACGATGGTCATCATCGAGATCGAGTCGATGTCGAGGTCGTCGGTGAACGACTTGTCCAGCTCAACCGTGTCGGTTGCGATGCCGGTCTCGTCGTTGATGAGCTCGGCCAGGCCGGCAAGCACTTCTTCGGTGGACAATGCCATGGTTCTTCTCCTTGAGGGGTGTCTCGTTTGACCGAGAGACAGTCTAGATGGACAGGGGTCGGCGGTTCAGGGAAGAACCACCACTTGGGCGCCGAACACGAGGCCGGCGCCGAAGCCGATCTGGAGGGCGAGGCCTCCGGAGAGTTCAGGGTGCTCTTCGAGCAGACGGTGCGTCGCGAGCGGGATCGACGCGGCCGAGGTGTTGCCCGTCGTCGCGATGTCGCGGGCGATGACGACGGATTCGGGCAGCTTCAGCTGCTTCGCGAACTCGTCGATGATGCGCATGTTCGCCTGGTGCGGGATGAAGGCGGCGAGGTCGGCGCTCGTGACGCCCGCGGCATCCAGTGCCTGCTTCGCGACCTTCGCCATGTCCCAGACGGCCCAGCGGAAGACCGTCTGGCCCTCCTGGCGCAGCGTCGGCCACTCGGCGGCACCGTCGCGGAACTCGACGAGCGTGCCGTTCATGCCGACCGCGCCGGCCTTCGAGCCGTCGGAGCCCCACACCGTGCGTGCGATCCCGGGCGTGTCGCTCGGGCCGATCACCGCGGCGCCCGCGCCGTCGCCGAGCAGGAACGAGATGCTGCGGTCGGTCGGGTCGACGACGTCGGAGAGCTTCTCGGCGCCGATGACGAGCGCGTAGTGCGCCGCGCCCGTGCGGATGAGGGCATCGGCCTGCGCGACCGCGTAGGCGTAGCCCGCGCACGCGGCGTTGCTGTCGTAGGCCGCGGCGGGGTTCGCCCCCACCCGGTCGGCGACGACGGCGGCCATCGACGGGGTCTGCTGCACGTTCGAGATCGTCGCGACGATCACGAGGTCGATGAGCTCGGGAGCGACGCCCGATCGCTCGATCGCCTCCTTCGCCGCGTCGGTCGCGAGGTCGAGCGCCGACACCTCGGCGCCGGCGCGGGTGCGGGTGATGATGCCCGTCCGCTGCTGGATCCACTCGTCGGAGGAGTTGATCGGGCCGATCAGGTCGTCGTTCGGCACCGCGTGCTCACCGCGGGCGGCGCCCAGGGCGTAGATGCGGGTGTACGCGGGTCCGTGCGACTGCTGGAGCGTAGGTCTCGTCATGCTCGGCTTTCTCGTGATGCGGGCGATCAGGCTGCGGGGGATCAGGCGGCCTGGTCGATGAGGTCGATCGCGGCGGCGAGGTCGTCGGGCGTCTTCACGGCGACGGTCGGCACGCCCTTGAGGGCGCGCTTCGCGAGCCCGACGAGCGCGCCGGCCGGCGCGAGCTCGATGATGCCGGTGACGCCGGCCTCGCCGAAGGACTCCATGCAGCGGTCCCAGCGGACCGGCGAGGAGACCTGGCCGACGAGCAGCTCGAGGAAGGTCGCACCGGATGCCACGCGGCCGCCGTCGCGGTTCGTCCACAGCGGGAGGGCGGGGTCGGCCGGAGCGAGCGTCGCGGCGACCTGCGCGAGACGCTCGACCGCGGGCTGCATGTAGCGGGTGTGGAAGGCGCCGGCGACCTGCAGCGGGATGACGCGCGCTCCGGCCGGCGGCTCGGCCTTCAGCTGCTCGAGCGCGTCGAGCGCGCCGGCGACGACGATCTGCCCGCCGCCGTTGAAGTTCGCGGGCTCGAGCCCGAGCACGGCGAGGCGTGCGAGCAGCTCGGCCTCGTCGGCCCCGATGACGGCGCTCATGCCGGTCGCGACCTGCGCCGCGGCATCCGCCATGGCACGACCGCGCTCGGCGACGAAGCCGATCGCGTCGGTGTCGCTCAGCACGCCGGCGCCGGCGGCGGCGGTGATCTCGCCGACCGAGTGGCCTGCGATGCCGCCGATGCGCTCGGCGCGGCCGTCGGCGAGGAGCCCGCCGAGGGCGAGCAGGCCCGCCGCGACGATGAGCGGCTGCGCGACCGCGGTGTCGCGGATCGTGTCGGCGTCGCTGACGGTGCCGTGCGCGGCCAGGTCGAGACCCGCGGCGGCGGAGAACGCGTCGAGGCGCTCGGCATAGCCGGGCACGTCGAGCCAGGGGGCGAGGAATCCGGGGGTCTGAGAGCCCTGTCCAGGGCAGACGACGACGATCACCACCCCAGTCTGCCAATCAGCGGGCCGCATGTGGTGTGCACACGCTACAAGCTCTTCGCGAAACCCTTGTGCTGACGACACAGCGGCGCGGACGCGGTGGGCTCGATCGGCCCGAGCGGCGCGATCGGCCCGAGGGTGCGATCAGGGGCGTCGCGGCGTGCTGTGCTCGTGATCGCTCATCGAGCCGATGATGAGGGCCGACTGCAGGATGAGCGCCTCACGGGCACCCGTCGCGTCCCACCCGATGACGTCGGAGACGCGCTTCAGGCGGTATCGCACGGTGTTCGGGTGCACGAACAGCTCGCGGGCCGTCGCCTCGAGCGAGCGGCCGTTGTCGAGGTAGCTCCACAGCGTGGTGAGCAGCTCGGTCGAGTGCGCGCGCAGCGGGCGGTAGATGCGGTGGACGAGGGTCGCACGGGCGAGCGGGTCGCCCGCGAGGGCGCGCTCGGGCAGCAGGTCGTCGGCGTGCACCGGCCGCGGCGCGTGGCGCCAGGATCGGGCGACGGCGAAGCCCGCGAGGGCGGCCTTCGCGCTCTTCGACGCGTCGACGAGGTTCGGCACCGCGTGCCCGAGCACGAGGTGCCCCGGGCCGAAGTGCGGTTCGAGCTGCGCGGCGATCTCCATGAAGGTGAGCGCCGGCGCGGTGCCGATCGACTCGTCCGCCTCGCGGGCGAGCGGGTCGGCCCGTCCGATGACGAGCACGAGCCGGTTGCCCTGCACGCCGATGAGCACGTCGGCGTGCATGTGCCGGGCCGCGCGTCGCACGTGGTCGACGTCGAGCTGCTTCGGCGCCGTGCCCACGAGCACCGCGACCTCGCCGTGCCCGTGCCAGCCGAGCGCGGCGATCCGGCTGGGCAGCTCGTCGTCGGCCTCGCCCGAGAGGATCGAGTCGACGACGAGCGCCTCGAGGCGGGCGTCCCAGAGGCCGCGCGCCTCGGCGGCGCGCGCGTAGACGTCGGCCGCGGCGAAGGCGATCTCCCGCGAGTAGAGCAGGATCGCCTCGCGGAGCGGCTCGCCGCCGTCCTTCACGCGGTCCTCGACGACCTCGACCGTCACCCTGATGAGCTGCAGCGTCTGCTGCAGGCTCACCGATCGCAGCAGCTCGCGCGGAGCCGCGCCGAACACGTCGGCGGCGATCCAGGGCGTCGATCGAGGGTCGTCGAACCACGCGATGAACGAGGAGATGCCGGCCTGGGCGACGAGGCCGACGGCGGAGCGGCGGCTCGGGGGCATGTCGCCGTACCACGGCAACGTGTCCTCGAGTCGCTTGAGCGTCGCGGTCGCGAGCTCGCCCGCGATGGTCCGCAACCACGCGAGCGTCTCCGCCTTCGTCTTCGGCTTCGTCGCCACCTCGTCGCCCGCTAGCTCTCGCCGCCGGCCGATCCGGTCGTGCCGGCGTTCACGTCGTGCAGCCGGTACTTCTCGATCGCCTGCGCGGGCAGCGCACGGTCGACCTCGCCGCGCTCGGCGAGGAGCTCGAGCGTGCGGACGACCACCGACGGGCCGTCGATCTTGAAGTAGCGGCGCGCGGCCGGACGCGTGTCGGAGAACCCGAAGTCGTCGGCGCCGAGCGTCGCGTACTGGCCGGGCACGTAGGCGCGGATCTGGTCGGGCACCGCGTGCATGTAGTCGGAGACGCCGACGAACGGGCCGCGGGCCCCCGCGAGCTTCTGCGTCAGGTACGAGACGCGACGCTCGGCGTCGGGGTTCAGGAAGTTGTGCTCGTCGGCGGCGAGGCCGTCGCGGCGCAGCTCGGACCAGCTGGTGACCGACCAGACGTCGGCCGACACGCCCCAGTCGTCCGCGAGGAGCTGCTGCGCCTCGAGGATCCACGGCACCGCGACGCCGGAGGCGAGCAGCTGGGCCTTGGGCCCGGCGACGCCCGACTCGGAGAGACGGTGGATGCCGCGGAGGAGGCCGTCGACGTCGACCCCCTCGGGCTCGGCGGGCTGCACGATCGGCTCGTTGTACACCGTGAGGTAGTACATGACGTTCGGGTCGGCGTGGCTGCCGCCGTACATGCGCTCGAGGCCGGCACGCATGATGTGCCCGATCTCGTAGCCGTAGGCGGGGTCGTACGAGACGACCGCGGGGTTCGTCGAGGCGAGCAGCGGCGAGTGGCCGTCGGCGTGCTGGAGGCCCTCGCCCGTGAGGGTGGTGCGTCCGGCGGTCGCACCGATGATGAATCCGCGCGCCATCTGGTCGCCGGCCGCCCACATCGCGTCGCCCGTGCGCTGGAAGCCGAACATCGAGTAGAAGACGTACACGGGAATGAGGGGCTCGCCCTGCGTGGCGTACGAGGTGCCGATGTTCGTGAACGCGGCGAACGCACCGGCCTCGTTGATGCCGACGTGGACGATCTGCCCCTGGGGGCTCTCCTTGTACGCGAGCAGGAGCTCGCGGTCGACCGAGGTGTAGTGCTGGCCGTTCGGGTTGTAGATCTTGGCGGTCGGGAAGAACGCGTCGATGCCGAAGGTGCGCGCCTCGTCGGGGATGATCGGCACGATGCGGTGGCCGAAGTCCTTCGAGCGGATGAGGTCCTTCAGCAGGCGCACGAAGGCCATCGTCGTGGCGATCTCCTGCGTGCCCGAGCCCTTCTTCGCGATCGCGTAGGTCGAGTCGTCGGGCAGGCTGAGCGCGACGTGCTTCGCGCGACGCTCGGGCACGTAGCCGCCGAGCTCGCGACGGCGCTCCTGCAGGTACTGGATCGCCTCGTCGTCCTGGCCGGGGTGGTAGTACGGCGGAAGGTACGGGTTCTCCTCGAGCTGCGCGTCGGAGATCGGGATGCGCATCTCGTCGCGGAAGGTCTTGAGGTTGTCGAGCGTCATCTTCTTCATCTGGTGCGTCGCATTGCGCCCCTCGAAGGACTTGCCGAGGCCGTACCCCTTGATGGTCTTCGCGAGGATGACCGTGGGCTGGCCCTTGTGCTCGGTGGCCGCCTTGAACGCCGCGTAGATCTTGCGGTAGTCGTGGCCGCCGCGCTTGAGGCCCCAGACCTCGTCGTCGCTGAGGTGCGAGACGAGCTCGAGCGCCCGCGGGTCGCGACCGAAGAAGTTCTCGCGCACGTAGGCGCCCGACTCGGTCTTGTAGGTCTGGTAGTCGCCGTCGGGGGTGACGTTCATCAGGTTGCGGAGTGCGCCGTCGTGGTCGCGCGCGAGCAGGTCGTCCCACTCGCGGCCCCAGACGACCTTGATGACGTTCCAGCCGGCGCCGCGGAAGAAGCTCTCGAGCTCCTGGATGATCTTGCCGTTGCCGCGCACCGGGCCGTCGAGGCGCTGGAGGTTGCAGTTGATCACGAAGTTGAGGTTGTCGAGGCCCTCGTTCGCGGCGACCTGGAGCTGGCCGCGGCTCTCGACCTCGTCCATCTCGCCGTCGCCGAGGAACGCCCAGACCTGCTGGTCGGAGGCGTCCTTGATGCCGCGGTTGGTGAGGTACTTGTTGAGCTGCGCCTGGTAGATCGCGTTGATCGGGCCGAGGCCCATCGACACGGTCGGGAACTGCCAGAACTCGGGCATGAGGCGCGGGTGCGGGTAGCTCGAGAGGCCGTGCGGGGCACGCGACTTCTCCTGGCGGAAGCCGTCGAGGTCGTTCCCGTCGAAGCGACCCTCGAGGAAGGCACGAGCGTACATGCCGGGGGAGGCGTGGCCCTGGAAGAAGATCTGGTCGCCGCCGCCGGGGTGGTCCTGGCCGCGGAAGAAGTGGTTGAGCCCGACCTCGTAGAGCGAGGCGGCGCCCGCGTAGGTGGAGATGTGGCCGCCGACGGCGATGCCGGGGCGCTGCGCCCGGTGCACGAGGATGGCGGCGTTCCAGCGGAGCCAGGCGCGATAGCGGCGCTCGATGTCTTCATCACCGGGGAACTCGGGCTCGTTCTCGGGCGCGATGGTGTTCAGGTAGTCGGTCGTCGGCACCATCGGCACGCCGAGGTGGAGCTCCTTCGAGCGCTTGAGCAGGCTGAGCATGATCTCGCGCCCGCGCTGGTGGCCCTTCTCGGCGACGAGGGCGTCAAGGGATTCGGCCCACTCGCTCGTCTCCTCGGGATCGGCGTCCATCGCCTCGACGGAGTAAGGGTCCTGGTCGTTGACAGTCACACTCGACCTTTCTCTACGGCAGATCTACGGCGCGCGGGGTGCTGCGCGCACGACGAACGGCCGGGTTTCGACCGATCACACTTGGCCATACTAGTGACATTCGCACAACGTTTCGGCTCGGTCGGCTGTGGCTTCGCTCAGCCTTCCCACAAAGCAGAGAAGAGATCGGATGCCGCTGCAGATCGGTGCTCCCGCCCCCGACTTCGAACTCGTCGACCACCTCGGCCGCACGGTCCGGCTGGCCGAGCTCTTGGCCGGGAAACCGGTCGTGCTCGTCTTCTTCCCCCTGGCCTTCTCCCGCACGTGTCAGGGTGAGCTGAACGCACTGCGCGACGAACTCGCGATGTTCGACGATGCAGGCGTTCAGCTCGTCGGCATCTCGGTCGACTCGAAGTTCGCGCTGCGCGCGTGGGCCGAGGAGCAGGGCTATGAGTTCCCGCTGCTCGCCGACTTCTGGCCGCACGGCGAGGTCGCGAGGACGTACGACGCATTCGGCGAGGACCGCGGCTACGCGGCCCGTGCGACCTTCGTCATCGACGAGGCGGGTGTGGTCCGCGCGGCGTTCGAGACAGGACCCGGTGAGCCGCGCTCGATCGAGCAGTACCGCACGGCGCTCGAGCTGCTGCGCGCGGGCTGAGCGGGCTGCTCGTGCCCGCGGCGGAGCGCCGCCCACGATAGCATTGCGGATGCGTCGCACACGCGACGGGCCTTTAGCTCAGTTGGTAGAGCGCCACGTTTACACCGTGGATGTCGTCGGTTCGAGCCCGGCAGGGCCCACCCCCTACGTTCTCGCCGCCCCGTCGTCGACGTCGCCTGTCAGTCGGAGTGCGCGGCGATCAGGGCCCTCGCGTTGTCGAGGTATCCGATCGCGGCCTCGGGGTCGACGCGCACCGACGCGAAGGCCGAGATGACGAGCCCGGTGCAGATGTCGGCGAGGAGCCGCTGCTCATCGGGCGTCGCGGCGCCGACGCGCGCTCGAACGCCGTTGCCGAACGCCGCGCGCAACTCCGCCCGGTACGAGGCGATCGTGCGCGCGACGGCGTCGTCGTGCCCGATGGGGGAGGCGGAGGCGTTGACGAGGAGGCAACCGCTCGATGCCGGCAGCGTGTCGTGCCGTGTCAGCGCCCCGCGCAGGCCCGTCAGGTACTCCTCGAGTGCGGTCGGGGCGACCGGGTCGGCGGTCAGCGGCGCGAGCCGGGGGCGGATCACCTCGTCGAGGTAGCTGTCGACCGCTGCGTCGAACAGGCCCCGCTTGGAGCCGAACGCGTGGTAGATGCTCGATCGGCTGAGCCCGGTGACCCGCTCGAGCTCGGGCAGCGCCGCGCTCTCGAAGCCGTGCTCCCAGAACACCGCGCGTGCGGCGCGCACGACGTCGCCCGTGTCGAACGTCTGCGTGCGTCCCATCGGCGACCCCATCTCGATTTGCGTACCGGTCGGTCCAGTATATATTGGATCGAACGGTACAGTAATCATCGTCGGCACCCCGCCGCTTCGAAAGGACTCCCCACATGGTCATCGCGGGACTCGTGCTCGCCGGCATCGCGGCGCTCGTGCACGTCTTCATCTTCTATCTCGAGTCCATCGCCTGGACGAGCAAGCGAGCCAGGGCGATCTTCGGCACCGGCACGGTCGAACAGGCCGCCGTGCAGCAGGAGCTCGCGTTCAACCAGGGGTTCTACAACCTCTTCCTGGCCGTCGCAGTCGTGCTCGGCATCGTGTTCTTCGCCGTCGGCGATGCGACGATCGGCGCGACCCTCGTCTTCACCGGCGCCGGCTCGATGGTCGCCGCGAGCCTCGTCCTGCTGCTGTCGAGCCCCGACAAGGCCGGCGCGGCGCTCAAGCAGGGGGTCATCCCCGCGCTCGGCGTCCTCGCGCTCGCGATCGGACTCGCGATCTGACGCGAGCCGACCGTCCGACCGATCTCAGACTTCCCACCGCCCGACCCGACCTGCCCTCGCAGCATTCGCAGAGAAGAGCCATGAGCAACTCCACCAGCACGCAGATCCACCTCGCGCGCCGCCCGCAGGGCTGGCCGACGCACGACGACTTCCGCACGGTCACCGTCGTGCACCCCGAGCTCTCGCCGGGGGAGGTGCGCGTGTCCAACGAGTTCGTCTCCGTCGACCCGTACATGCGCGGGCGGATGAACGACGTGCGCAGCTACGTCGCGCCCTACGCACTCGGCGAGGTGATCGCCGGCGGCGCGATCGGTCGCGTGGTCGCCTCGTCGGCCGAGCAGCTGCCGGTGGGCACCGTGGTGCTGCACCAGCACGGGTGGGCCGACTCCGTCCAGGCGCCGGCGGCGTCCTTCCGGGCGGTGCCCGAGGTGCCCGGCGTGCCGTCGTCGCTCCGGCTGCACATCCTCGGCATGACGGGACTGACGGCCTACGTCGGTCTCACCGCCATCGCCGGTCTGCGGGAGGGCGACACCGTCTTCGTCTCGGGTGCGGCCGGAGCCGTCGGCACCGCCGTCGGACAGATCGCGAAGCTCCTCGGCGCGAAGCGGGTGATCGGATCGGCCGGCACCGCGGAGAAGGCGGCCCTGCTCACCGAGAAGTACGGCTACGACGCGGCGTTCGTCTACAAGGATGCCCCGGTGCGCGAGCAGCTCGCCGCGCTCGCGCCCGAGGGGGTCGACGTCTTCTTCGACAACGTCGGCGGCGACCACCTCGAGGCGGCGCTCGACGTGATGAACGACGGCGGGCGGCTCGCGCTCTGCGGCGCCATCGCCGGCTATAACAGCACCGAGCGGGTGCCGGGGCCGGACAACCTGGCGAACATCATCACCCGCGGCCTCACGGTCACCGGGTTCACCCTCGCGGCGTACCTGCACCTGGCGCCCGAGTTCACCGAACGGATGACGGGCTGGTTCGCCGAGGGCCGCATCGCGTACGACGAGACGGTCGTCGACGGCATCGAGCACACGGTCGACGCCTTCCTCGCGATGATGCGCGGCGCCAATACGGGCAAGATGCTCGTGCGCGTCGGCGGCGCACCCGCCTGACGAGACGCCGCCGGCCCGGCGGCCGGGTCGCTCGTCGCCGCGGGGGCCCGACGCTAGGCTTGACGGGTGCCCCAGCAGCTCGCCGATGTCCTCGCCGTCACCGAACGGCTGTGGCCGGCATCGGGCACCGAGCCGTGGGATGCCTCGGGGCTCGTCTCCGGAGCGTTCGACGCTCCCGTCCAGCGCATCCTGCTCGCGGTCGACGCCGTGGCCGCGACGGTCGACGAGGCCGTCGACCAGGGCGCCGATCTCCTGATCGCGCACCACCCGCTGCTGCTCCGCGGCGTGACGAGCGTCGCCGAAGACCGCTACAAGGGCGCGCTCCTCGCCAAGCTCATCCGCGCCGACTGCGCGCTGCTCGCGGCGCACACGAACGCCGACGTCGTCGCGACGGGCACCTCGGCGGTGCTCGCCGAGCGGCTCGGGCTCGTCGAGACGCAGCCCATCGAGGCATCCGACGACGGCGCGACCGGCATCGGACGCGTGGGCCGGCTCGGCGAGCCGACCACGCTCGGCCGCCTCGCCCGCCACCTCGCCGAGCTGCTGCCGCCGACCGCGACCGGCGTCCGCGTCGCGGGCGGCTTCGACGACCCCGTCGAGACCGTCGCGGTGTGCGGCGGCGCCGGCGACTCGCTGCTCGGCCACCCGCTCGTGCGTGCCGCCGACGTCTACGTCACCGCCGACCTGCGCCACCACCCCGCCTCAGAGGCGCGCGAGCAGGCGCTCGTCGGCGGCGGCCCCGCGCTCGTCGACGTCTCGCACTGGGCCAGCGAATGGCTGTGGCTCGACACTGCGGCCGCCGAGCTGCGCGCGGCGCTACCCGGGGTCGAGGTCGCGGTGAGCGAGATCCGCACCGACCCCTGGGACTTCCAGGTCGTGCAATGATGACTTCTTCCACCCCGACCCCCTCGAGGAGCACCACGTGAAGGCCAGCCCCGCCGAGCAGCAGGAACTGCTGCGCCTGCAGTCGATCGACACCCGCCTGGCGCAGCTCGCGCACCGGTTGGGCGCGCTGCCGCAGACCGCCCCGCTCGCCGAGCTCGCCCAGCGGGACACCGCGGTGCGCGGCACCCGCGCCGAGGCCGTCGGCGTCCTCGAGGACGCGAAGGCCGAGCTCGCCCGCCTCGAGTCCGACGTCGCGCTCGTCGAGGCGCGTATGACCCGCGACAGCGAGCGGCTGCAGCACACCTCCTCAGTGAAGGACGTCACGGCGCTCGAGGCCGAGCTCGCCTCGCTCGCGAAGCGCCGTTCCGACCTGGAGGACCAAGAGCTCGTGGTCATGGAGCGCGTCGAGGAGGCCGAGGTCGCGGTGTCGAGCATCGACCTCCAGCGTGCCGCGATCGTCACCGAGGTGACCGCGCTCGAGGCCGAGCGCGACGAAGCCGCCGGCACGCTCGCGGTCGAGCGCGAGCAGACCGAGCGCGACCGCGAGGTCGTCGCGGCCGGCGTCCCCGCCGTGCTGCTCGCCTTCTACGAGCAGCGTCGCGCCAAGGGCGCCGGCGTCGGTGCGGCCCTGCTCCGCCAGCGCACCTGCGGCGGCTGCACGATGACCCTGACCGGCTCCGACCTCGAGTCGGTGCGGCGTTCGGCGCCCGACGACGTCGTGCAGTGCCCCGAGTGCGACCGCATCCTCGTGCGCACCGACGAGTCGGGCCTCTGACGGTAGACTGCAGGGGCGAGTGGGTCGGCAAGACGGTCGCGTCGCACGGTTCCGATCGTGCGCCGAGGAACGTCCGGGCTCCACAGGGCAGGACGGTGGGTAACACCCACCCGGGGCAACCCGCGAGACAGTGCCACAGAAAGCAGACCGCCCGGTGCGCGAGCGCCGGGTAAGGGTGAAACGGTGGGGTAAGAGCCCACCAGCGGCCGCGGTGACGCGGTCGGCTCGGTAAACCTCGTCCGGAGCAAGGCCAGACAGGGAACGATGGGGCTGCCCGTCCCGTTCCCGGGTAGGCCGCTGGAGGGTCACGGCAACGTGTCCCCGAGAGAGATGGCCGTCCAGCCGGTGTCGCGCAAGCGCCCGGTGAACAGAACCCGGCGTATCAGCCGGCCCGCTCGCCCTTACTTCGCCGCGAGCGACGCGGCACCGAGGATGCCCGCGTTGTTGCGGTGCACCGCCGGCACGATCGGCGTCTTCAGCTCGAGCAGCGGCAGGAACTGCTCGTGGTGCTTCGAGACGCCGCCGCCCACGACGAACAGGTCGGGCGAGAAGATGAACTCGACGTGCGCGTAGAAGCGCTGCAGCCGCTCCGACCACTGCGCCCAGTCGAGGTCCTCGCGCTCCATCGCCGAGTAGGCCGCCCGCTTCTCGGCCTCGAGCCCGTCGAGCTCGATGTGCCCGAGCTCGGTGTTCGGCACGAGCACGCCGTCGTAGAGGAAGGCCGAGCCGATGCCGGTGCCGAGCGTGGTGAGGATGACGAGCCCGTCGGCGTCGACCGCCGCGCCGTAGCGCGACTCGGCGTAGCCGGCGGCATCCGCGTCGTTGATGAAGTGGATCTCGCGGCCGAACGTCTGCTCGAAGAGCTCTTCGGCGGGCAGGCCGATCCACTCGTGCGAGATGTTCGCCGCCGAGAGCGTGCGCCCGCGCTTCACGATCGCCGGGAAGCAGACGCCGAGGGGGAGCGAGTCGTCGAAGTCGGCCGCGAGCCTCGTGAGCAATTCCTCCGTCGCCGCGAGGATGTCGTCGGGCCGACCGCCCTCGGGGGTCTTCACCTTGATGCGGTCGGAGACGAGCTCGCCCGCGCGGAGGTCGACGACGGCCCCCTTGATGCCCGTGCCGCCGATGTCGATGCCGATCGCGAGTTCCGTGCTCATGCGGTTCACACTATCCCGAGCGGGCGGGGCGGCCGTCGAGGCTCAGGGCAGGGTCAGGATCTCGGCGCCGCGCTCGGTGACGACGAGGGTGTGCTCGAACTGCGCGGTGAGCGAGCGGTCGCGGGTCACCACCGTCCAGTCGTCGGCCCAGACGTCCCACTCGATGCCGCCGAGGGTCAGCATCGGCTCGATCGTGAACACCATGCCCGGTTCGATCACGGTCGTCGCGCCCGGGTCGTCGAAGTGGGGGATGACGAGTCCGGTGTGGAAGGTGCGGCCCACTCCGTGGCCCGTGTAGTCGCGAACGACGCCGTACCCGAAGCGCTTCGCGTACGCCTCGATCGCGCGCCCGATGACGTTCACCTGGCGGCCGGGGGCGACGGCGCGGATGCCTCGCGCGAGCGCCTCGCGCGTGCGCTCGACGAGGAGCGACGCCTCCTCGCTCGCCTCGCCGACGAGGAAGGTGTGGTTGAGGTCGCCGTGCATGCCGTCGAGGTACGCGGTGACGTCGAGGTTCACGAGGTCGCCGTCGGCGAGCACCGTGTCGTCGGGGATGCCGTGGCAGATCACCTCGTTGACCGAGGTGCAGCTCGATTTCGGGTAGCCGCGGTAGCCGAGCGTCGACGGGTACGCGCCGTGCGAGACGACGTATTCGTGCGCAATGCGGTCGAGTTCGTCGGTCGTGACGCCCGGTCGGATCGCGGCAGCCGCTGCCTCGATGGCGCCTGCGGCGACGCGCCCGGCCGCACGGATGCGCTCGACCTCGTCGGGGGAGTAGCGGTCGCCGTCGCGGTTCGCCGACGGCGCGGCGCGGCCGACGTACTCGGGCCGGGCGATCGACGCCGGGACGGCGCGGTTCGGTGACAGTCGGCCGGGGAACAGGTGGCCGGAGGCGTCCTTGGGCATAGGATCAGCCTATGGCCGAGGACATCGAGCACCGGTACTGGTACAACCTGAAGACCGGCGAGGTCGAGCAGGGTTTCGTCTCGCCGTCGGTCGATCGGGTCGGCCCCTTCGAGACGCACGCGGAGGCCGAGCGGGCGCTCGAGATCCTGCGGGCGAACAGCGCGAAGTGGGCCGAGGAGGACGCCGAGGAGAGCTGACGTGTCGGCGCCCGGCCGCGGCGCCTACTCGTACGAGTGCTCGGCGCTCGGGTAGCTGCCCGACTCGACGTCGTCGCGCCAGGCCTTCGCCGCGCCGCTCAGGATGCCCGAGAGATCGGCGTACTGCTTCACGAACTTCGGCACGCGGCCGATCGTGAGGCCCGCCCAGTCGGTCCAGACGAGCAGCTGGCCGTCGGTGTGGGGGCCGGCGCCGACGCTGATCGTCGGGATGTCGAGGAGCTCGGTCACCTGGCGCGCGGCGTCGGCGGGCACCATCTCGAGGACGACGGCGAAGGCGCCCGCGTCCTGGATGGCCTGCGCGTCGGCGAGCAGCTGCTTCACCGCATCGCCGCGGCCCTGGATGACGTGGCCGCCGAGCCCGTGCTCGCTCTGCGGCGTGTAGCCGATGTGCGCCATGACCGGGATGCCGGCGCCGACGATGCGGCGGATCTGCTTCTGGCTGCGCTCGCCGCCCTCGAGCTTGACGGCGTGGGCGCCGGTCTCCTTCATGAAGCGCACCGCGGTGTGCAGCGCCTCCTCGGGGCCGTTCTCGTATGAGCCGAAGGGCATGTCGGCGACGACGAAGGCGCGCTTCACGGCCCCCGCGACCGCGCGGGTCAGCGGGATCAGGTCGTCGACCGTCACCGGAAGCGTGGTTTCGTAGCCCAGCACGTTGTTGCCGGCGGAATCGCCGACGAGGAGGAAGTCGATGCCCGCTTCGTCGAAGATGCGCGCGGTGAGCTGGTCGTAGCTCGTGAGGCCCGTGATCTTGATGCCGTCGCGCTTCGCGTTCTGGAAGTGCCTCGTCCGCACCCGCTTCGGCGCCCCGGGCGTCGGTGCGCCGCCGTACGGGTTCTGCTCAACGGGCTGGTCGTCGGATGCTGCGGTCGTGGGCTCGCCTGACATGCCGCCATCCTCGCACACGCGGTCGAGGCATCCGGGCGCCGAACGTCGCGGTGAGGGGGGTACGAGCCAGTACGCTGGAGGGTGCGAGAGAGGGTGTGGATGGATAAGCAGCGTGACTTCGTTCTTCGCACGATCGAGGAGCGGGGCGTCAAGTTCGTCAGGCTCTGGTTCACCGACGTCGTCGGCACCCTGAAGTCGGTCGCGATCGCCCCCGCCGAGGTCGAAGGGGCCTTCACCGAGGGCATCGGCTTCGACGGCTCCGCCATCGAGGGGCTCAGCCGCACCTTCGAGTCCGACCTTCTGGCCTACCCCGACCCGTCGACGTTCCAGACGCTGCCCTGGCGCGGCGACATCGACCCCACCGGTCGCATGTTCTGCGACATCACGACGCCCGACGGAGAGCCGGCCGTGGCCGACCCGCGCAACGTGCTGAAGCGCACGCTCGAGCGGGCCGCCGACCGCGGATTCACGTTCTACACGCACCCCGAGATCGAGTTCTACCTGCTGCGCTCGTCGAAGTTCGGCGAGGACGGCCCCATCCCCGTCGACTCGGCCGGCTACTTCGACAACGTGCCCGGCGGCACCGCCCACGACTTCCGCCGGCGCTCGGTGCGCATGCTCGAAGACCTGGGCATCTCGGTCGAGTTCAGCCACCACGAGGCGGGGCCGGGCCAGAACGAGATCGACCTCCGCTACGCGGACGCGCTGACGACGGCCGACAACATCATGACCTTCCGTACGGTCGTGAAGGAGGTCGCCATCGAACAGGGCGTCTACGCCACGTTCATGCCGAAGCCCTTCTCGCAGTACCCGGGTTCGGGCATGCACACCCACTTGTCGCTCTTCGAGGGCGACACGAACGCCTTCTACGAGCCCGGCGCCCAGTACCAGCTCTCGAAGATCGGCCGTCACTTCATCGCCGGCCTTCTTCGCCACGCGAACGAGATCTCGGCCGTCACGAACCAGTTCGTGAACTCGTACAAGCGCCTCTGGGGCGGCGACGAGGCGCCGAGCTTCATCTGCTGGGGCCACAACAACCGCTCCGCGCTCGTGCGCGTTCCGCTCTACAAGCCCAACAAGGGTCAGAGCGCCCGCGTCGAGTACCGCGCCATCGACTCGGCGGCCAATCCCTACCTCGCGTTCTCGCTGCTGCTCGCGGCCGGCATGAAGGGCATCGAGGAGGGCTACGAGCTGCCGCCCGAGGCTGAGGACGACGTCTGGGCCCTCACCGACAGCGAGCGTCGCGCGCTCGGGTACAACCCGCTGCCGGCGAGCCTCGATCACGCGATCGAGTACATGGAGGGCTCGGAGCTCGTCGCCGAGACGCTGGGCGAGCAGGTCTACAACTACGTGCTGGCGAACAAGCGGGCGGAGTGGCGCGACTATCGTTCGCAGGTCACGCCGTTCGAGCTGCAGCGCAACCTCGAGATCCTCTGACCCGCGACGTGTCTCGACAGGCTCCGACGCTCGGTCGGCTCGCGCGGGCGGGCTTCGATGACCTCGACCGGGCGGCGGCCGGCCTCGGCAGGCTCGCGGAGGCGACCGGTGTCGACGGCGAGACCCTGCTCGAGGCGCTCGGCACCGCGGCCGACCCCGATTCCGCCCTCGCCGAGCTCGAGCGGCTCCATGACCGTGCTCCCGCCGAACTCGTCGCGGTGCTCGCCGAGCCCGCGGCGGCCGAACGCCTCGCGCGGCTCGTCGGCGCCTCGCGTGGGCTCGCCGAGTTCCTGAGTCGGCATCCCGCCGAGATCGCACTGCTGCGTGCGGTGCCGATGCCGCCGCCGACGTCCGCCGAGGCACGCGGCCTGCTCCTCGCGGCCGTCGACGAGACCCCGGGGGCCGCCGATCCCGATGCCGTCGCCGCCGCGATCCGTGCGCGGTACCGGCGCCTGCTCACGGGCGTCGCGGTCTACGACCTCACCCGGCACGACGCCGTCGACGCCGTCGACGTCGTGGCCGCAGGCCTCGCCGACCTCGCCGGCGCTGCCCTCGACGCGGCGGTCGCGGGGGCGCGTCGCATCGTCTCCCGCGGCGAGGGCGCTCCGGCGGCACCCGGGCGCTACCCGGCCGCCGAGGTCGAGGCGACCCGGCTGGCGATCATCGGCATGGGCAAGGCGGGCGCCCGCGAACTGAACTACGTCAGCGACGTCGACGTCATCTTCGTCGGCGAGTCGGCGGACGACGCCGTCGTGTCGACGCCGCGTGCGATCGAGATCGCCACCCGCATCGCCATGGTCGCGATGCGCCTGATCGGCGAACCCGGCATCGAGCCGCCGCTCTGGGAGGTCGACCCGAACCTCCGCCCCGAGGGCAAGGACGGCGCGCTCGTACGCACCCTCGAGTCGCACCTCCAGTACTACGAGCGCTGGGCGAAGAGCTGGGAGTTCCAGGCGCTGCTGAAGGCCCGCCCGCTCGCAGGCGACCTCGAGCTCGGCGGACGGTACATCGCCGGTGTCGCGCCCATGGTGTGGTCGAGCTCGAGCCGCGAGGGCTTCGTCGAGTCCGTGCAGCGCATGCGCGAGCGGGTCACCGAGCACATTCCCGCTGACGAGGTCGACGTGCAGGTGAAGCTCGGCCCCGGCGGTCTCCGCGACATCGAGTTCACGGTGCAGCTGCTGCAGCTCGTGCACGGCGCGAGCGACGAATCGATCCGGCAGGGTGGCACCCTGCTCGCGCTCACCGCCCTCGCCGAGGGCGGCTACGTCGGCCGCGAGGAGGCGGGGGAGTTCTCGCGCGACTACCGCGTGCTCCGGGTGCTCGAGCACCGGCTTCAGCTCGAACGCCTGCGCCGGACCCACTTGATGCCGCGCGACGCCGATCGCCTCCGCGTCCTCGCACGGGCGTCCGGACTCGGGCGCGACGCCGCTGAGCTCACCCGCGTCTGGCAGACGACCCGGCAACGCGTGCGGGGCCTCCATCAGCGGCTCTTCTACCGGCCGCTGCTGTCGGCCGTCGCCGCCCTGCCCGCGTCGGGTCTCGAGCTGACGAGCGCCCATGCGGAGGCCCGCCTCGCCGCGATCGGGTTCCGCGACCCGCGCGGGGCGCTCGCGCACATCGCCGCGCTCACCTCGGGCCTCTCGCGTCGCGCGACGATCCAGCGGCATCTCATGCCGGTGCTGATCTCGTGGTTCGCAGAGGGCACCGACCCCGACTTCGGCCTGCTCTCGTTCCGGCGCCTGAGCGACACGCTCGGCACGACGCACTGGTACCTCCGTCTGCTGCGCGACTCGTCCGACGCAGCGCTCCGCCTCACTCGCGTGCTCTCGGGTTCCCGCTATGCGGCCGAGCTGCTCGAGCGCGCCCCCGAGGCCGTCGCGTGGCTCGAGGATCTCGAGGAGCTGCGGCCCCGCTCGCTCGCCGCCCTCCAGGACGAGACCCGCGCGGTGCTCCGCCGTCATGAACAACCCGACGACGCCGCGAAGATCTTCCGTGCCATCCGCCGCCGCGAGATGCTGCGCCTGGCCCTCGCCGGCATCCTCGACGTCTGCACCGTGGAGGAGCTCGGCCACGGGCTCAGCGACCTCGCCGAGAACCACATCGCCGCGCTCGTCTCCGCGATCCGGGGCGACGAGCCCGACGGCATCGAGTTCGCCGTGATCGGCATGGGGCGCTTCGGCGGGCGCGAGCTCGGCATCGGCTCCGACGCCGACATCATCTACGTGTACCGGCTGCAGGGAGCCGAGGCCGATGCCGCGCACTCGCGCGCCCTCCGCATCGTGAGCGAGCTCGTGCGCCTCTCCGAGGACGCACGCCTGCCCTTCGAGCTCGATGCCGACCTCCGGCCCGAGGGGCGCAACGGGGTCGTGGCCCGCTCGCTCGACGCGTATCGCGCGTACTACTCGCGCTGGTCGCTCACCTGGGAGGCGCAGGCGCTCCTGCGCGCCCGCGGCGTGGCCGGCGATGCGCCGCTCATCGCCGACTTCACCGAGCTCGCCGACACCGTTCGCTATCCCCGTGAGATCGCCGAGCAGGCGGTGCGCGAGGTCAAGCGCATCAAGGCCCGCGTCGAGAACGAGCGCCTGCCGCAGGGCGCCGACCCGACCCGCCACCTGAAGCTCGGTCGCGGATCGATCTCCGACGTGGAGTGGTTCGTGCAGCTCGTGCAGCTGCAGCACGCCGCCGACATCGCCGCGCTCCGCACGACCTCGACGCTCGGCGCGCTCGAGGCGGCGACCGCGGCCGGCCTCGTCGAGGCCGACGACGCCGAGACCCTGCGCGCCGCCTGGGTGTTCTCGTCCCGCGCCCGCTCCGCGCTCACGCTCTGGCTCGACCGCACGACCGACGTCCTGCCCGTCGAGCGCTCGCAGCTCGAGGGCGTCGCGCGCATCATGGGCTATCCGGCCGGCTCGGCGACCCAGCTCGAGCACGACTACCTCCAGCTCACCCGACGCGCCCGCGCGGTGTTCGAGCGCGGGTTCTACGGGCTCGAGCCGAAGCGCGAACCCACCGTCTGACCGTCGACCTCGTCGGCGGCCGGATGCCGCCGGGCCGACCCGTGGCATCCGGCTCGCGACGCGGCTCGCACGACGTGAACGCCCCGAGCTGGGGTCGTGCGCACGGCGACGGCGCGCCGATAGGCTCACGGCAATGTCAGACATCCCCGGCGCGATCGCCCTCGCCATCTCCATCGCCGCATTCGGATTCTCGCTGCTCTCGTACGTGCTGCAACGTGCGAAGGATCGTCGGGATCTCTTCCTCAACCTGCACCGGACGCTCATCGAACCCGAGCTGCAGGAGGGACGGCGACGTCTGCACGTGCTCGACGAGAGTCGACTCGGCACCATCCAGGACGAGGACCTCGACGGGTACCAGCAGATCAACCGCTCGCTCGCGATGTTCGACGTCTTCGCGATGTACGTCAACCGGCGGTACATCAGCGAGGAGCTCGCGCTCGAGGAGTGGGGCGACGTGCTCGCCCGCACCTGGACGAAGGCGGAGCCCTTCATCGAAGCGAGGTACGAGCGCTCCGGTCACCGTCCGTGGCCGCACCTCAGGGCGCTCGGTCCCCGAGCCGTCGCGTGGGCGGCGTCGCGCGGCACGAGCATCTGAGCCGCGCTGCGGCCGAGCACGTCGCATCCCGAACGGCGGAAGGGCCGCCCCGCATGCGCGGGACGGCCCTTCCGGAGCAGCAGGGGGCTGCGGGGTGATCAGACGCCGTAGTAGAGCTCGAACTCGAACGGGTGCGGGCGCTGGGCGAGGGGCTTGAGCTCCTTCTCGCGCTTGTAGTCGATCCAGGTCTCGATGAGCTCCTTGGTGAACACGCCGCCCTCGAGGAGGAAGTCGTGGTCGGCCTCGAGCGCGTCGAGCGCCTCGCCGAGCGAGCCCGGCAGCTGCGGGATCGCCTTGGCCTCCTCGGGCGGGAGCTCGTAGAGGTCCTTGTCGACCGGCTCGTGCGGCTCGATCCGGTTCTTGATGCCGTCGAGGCCGGCCATGAGCTGGGCCGCGAAGGCGAGGTAGGGGTTGCTCGCGCCGTCGGGCACGCGGAACTCGATGCGCTTGGCCTTCGGGTTGGTGCCGGTGATCGGGATGCGGATGCACGCCGAGCGGTTGCCGGCCGAGTACACGAGGTTGACGGGCGCCTCGAAGCCGGGCACGAGGCGGCGGAACGAGTTGACGCTCGGGTTCGTGAAGGCGAGCACGGCGGGCGCGTGCTTCAGCAGGCCGCCGATGTACCAGCGCGCGATGTCGCTGAGCCCGCCGTAACCGGCCTCGTCGTAGAACAGCGGCTTGCCGTCGTTCCAGAGTGACTGGTGGGTGTGCATGCCCGAGCCGTTGTCGCCGAAGAGCGGCTTCGGCATGAAGGTCGCCGTCTTGCCCCACTGGTCGGCGGTGTTCTTGACGATGTACTTGAACTTCAGGATGTCGTCGGCCGCGTGCACCATCGTGTCGAAGCGGTAGTTGATCTCCTGCTGTCCGCCGGTGCCCACCTCGTGGTGCGAACGCTCGAGGTGGAAGCCCGCCTCGATGAGCTTGAGCGAGATGTCGTCGCGCAGGTCCGCCGTCTTGTCGACCGGGCTGACGGGGAAGTAGCCGCCCTTGAACGGCGTCTTGTTGCCGAGGTTGCCGCCGTCCTCCGTGCGGCCGCTGTTCCAGGCGCCCTCCTCGGAGTCGACGGAGTAGAAGCTCGAGTGCTGGTTGATCTCGTAGCGAACGTCGTCGAAGATGTAGAACTCGGCCTCGGGAGCGAAGTAGGCGGTGTCGGCGATGCCGGTCGACGCGAGGTACTTCTCGGCCTTCTTGGCGACCTGGCGCGGGTCCTTCGAGTAGATCTCGCCGTTGCGCGGGTTGTAGATGTCGAAGACCATGACGAGCGTGCGCTCGGCGCGGAACTGGTCGATGTACGCGGTCGTCACATCGGGGATGAGCTGCATGTCGGACTCGTGGATGTTCGCGAAGCCGCGGATCGAGGAGCCGTCGAAGAGCTGGCCGACCGTGAAGAACTCCTCGTCGACCGTCGAGGCCGGGATGTTGAAGTGCTGCTGCACGCCCGGGAGGTCGGTGAAGCGGATGTCGAGGAACTTGACATCCGTCTCCTTGATGAACTTGAGGACTTCGGACGAATCAGTGAACATGTTTCGGCGTCTCCAACGGGGGCGGGTTAGCGGAACGGTCTTGCACAGCCACGAGCGACGCTATCCGCGCGCCGTTTCCCGACCATGACCGGAATGTTTCGGCCATGTTACGCCGGGACGGCTTCGGTAGAATCATCTGGTGCCCGACGCGAAACCTCAGACATTCGGCGATCTCGAACCGAGTCGCTGGCCCGGCGAACGACTCGGGCTCCCCGACACGGGGCGTGGTTCGGTCGCTCGCGCCGGCCGTCGCATCGCGGCGCTCCTGCTCGACTGGGGCAGCGCGATGCTGCTCTCGCTGCTCGTGACGCCCTACGAGTCGGTCGCCTACACGTGGGTCACGCCGCTCGTGTTCGCGGTGCTGCAGATCGTCTTCATCCCGACGATCGGGGGCAGCCCCGGCCACCGTCTGCTCGGCATGCACGTCGTCGCCGTCGAGGGCGGCTGGGTCGGCTTCGTCCGCCCGATCGTGCGCACGGGCCTGCTGCTCCTCGTGATCCCCGCACTCGTCTGGGACTCCGACCAGCGCGGCTTCCACGACAAGGTCGCCCGCACGGTGCTCATCCGGTCGTAGCCTGCGACGAGGCATCCGCCCGCCGCCCTCGCGCTGCAACGACGAACGCGGCACCCGTCGAGTCGAGACGGATGCCGCGTGGCCGAAGTCGTGCGCTCAGCGCATCTTGCCGCGCTGCGGCCGGGCCTTCATCGGGTCGATGCCCTTCGGGATCGGCAGTGCCATCTGGAGGGAGTTGAGCCGGTTCGAGACGGCGAGGACCTCGGGCTTCGTGAGCGCCTTCTTCGTCTTGCGGAGCGTCGCGGGCAGACGGTAGAGCTCGATCGAGCCCTCGTCGTGCCCCACCGAGATGAGCGTGATGGGCACGTTCGGAAGCACGCGCGCGACCTTGCGCTGCTCGTCGTCGAGCATGCGCTGCGTGCGGCTCACGGGGCCCTCGCTGATCAGCGCGACGCCGCCGCGGCCGACCGCGCGGTACACCGCGTCCTGGGTCTTGCCGTTGACGGCGACCGGCATCTCGTTGCCCACCCAGCTGCCGCGCAGGCCACTGCGCAGCACCGCGCCCACGGCGCCCGGCTGGCCGTCGATCTGCGAGTAAGCGGCGCGCTCGGCACGACGGCCGAGCACCACGAGCGCGAGGAGGAGACCCGCGAGGACGCCGGCGACGATCCAGAGGGCGATGGTGAAGCCGTTGCCCTCGCTGAGCAGCAGTGCGAGCGCGAGACCGACGATGATCGGCCCGAGGAACGCCAGGAGCATCAGCCACTGCGCGGTCGAGTCGTAGCGGCGGGTCATCTGGAAGACCTGCCACATCTGCTTGAGGCGGCCGGGCTCCTTCTGAGCCTTCGATGCGTCCTTGGTGCGTGCCATGGTTCCAAGGATACCGGCGGCGGGGGCCTGCTCGGACCGCGTGGGACGTCGCGTTCCGAGCAGGCCGGTTACCCGCGGCGCCGGATCAGCCGACGGCCTGCGCGAACCCGAGCGATGCGTCGGCGAGGTGGGCGAGCTCGTCGGGGAGCTCTCGGCCCTTCGCCCGCATCGACTGCGCCCAGAGCCGGCCGGCGCGGTACGACGAGCGCACCAGGGGGCCCGCCAGCACGCCGAGGAAGCCGATCTCCTCGGCCTCGGCCTTGATCTCCAGGAACTCCTCGGGGCGCACCCAGCGCGCGACCGGGAGGTGGCGCGGGCTCGGACGCAGGTACTGGGTCACCGTGATGATGTCGGTGCCCGCGTCGTGGAGGTCGCGGAGAGCCTGCGAGACCTCCTCGCGTTCCTCGCCCATGCCGAGGATGAGGTTGGACTTCGTGATGAGCCCCGCGTCGCGGCCCTGGGTGATCACGTCGAGCGATCGCTCGTAGCGGAAGGCCGGGCGGATGCGCTTGAAGATGCGCGGCACCGTCTCGACGTTGTGCGCGAAGACCTCGGGCCGGGCGTCGAACACCTCACGCAGGAGCTCGGGCTCGCCGTTGAAGTCGGGCACGAGGATCTCGACGCCGGTGCCGGGGGACTGGCGGTGGATCTCGCGGATCGTCTCCGCGTAGAGCCACGCCCCGCCATCGGGCAGGTCGTCGCGGGCGACGCCCGTCACGGTCGAGTAGCGCAGCTGCATGCGCACGACCGACTCGCCGACGCGGCGCGGCTCGTCGGCGTCGAAGTCGGCCGGCTTACCGGTGTCGATCTGGCAGAAGTCGCAGCGACGGGTGCACTGCGAACCTCCGATGAGGAAGGTCGCCTCGCGGTCCTCCCAGCACTCGTAGATGTTCGGGCAGCCGGCCTCCTGGCAGACCGTGTGCAGCTCTTCGCTCTTCACGAGCGACTGCAGCGCACGGTACTCGGGGCCCATCTTCGCCCGGGTCTTGATCCACTCGGGCTTGCGTTCGATCGGCGTCTGGGCATTGCGGACTTCGAGGCGCAGCATCCTGCGTCCCTCGGGAGCGGTGCTCATGCGGCGATCGCCGCCTCGAACTCGAGGCGGAGGCGGTCGCTCACGGCGTCGACGAGGTCGGCCGGTGTGATCGTGCGGCCCGCCTCGCGGCTGACGGTCGTCACGCCGGCGTCGCGGATGCCGCAGGCGACGATCCGATCGTACGGCTCGAGCGAGTTCGAGCAGTTGAGCGCGAAGCCGTGCATCGTGACGCCGTCGGCGACGCGGATGCCGATGGCCGCGATCTTGTCCTCGAGGCCGGGGTCACCCACCCAGACGCCGGATCGGCCGTCGACGCGTCGGCCGTCGACGCCGAGCTCGCGCAGGACGTCGATGAGGACGCCCTCGAGGCGGCGGACGTAGCCGACCACGTCGATCGGCTCGGCGAGGTGGATGATCGGGTACCCCACGAGCTGGCCCGGACCGTGCCAGGTGATCTTGCCGCCGCGGTCGACGTCGATGACGGGGGTTCCGTCGGTCGGCCGCTCGTCGGGAGAGGTTCGCTTCCCGGCGGTGTAGACGGAGGGGTGCTCCAGGAGGAGGACGGTGTCGGGGCGTTCGCCCGCGACGACCGCGCGATGGACGGCGCGCTGAAGGTCGAGACCCTCGATGTACGGCACGGAGTTGGCGCTTAGCCCCGTGACGACGATGTCGAGCATTCGGCCAGTCTAGGCGACTCGTCCTCCACAGCTGATCCCGGCACCGCAGCCCGCCCGATCCGCCCGCAGGCGACGTCAGGACGGCGCTCGGCGAGCAGAGTTCTGGGATGAGACGTCACTCGCGCAGCCGCTCGGCCGGGGCTCCTCGTTCCCGCCCAGACCTCGTGCCGGCGCCCGCGGCCCCGCTCGGCGACGGCCGCGCGGTCATCTCGGGCTATCGACTCCTCCGTCGCCTCGCCTCGGGCGATCGCGCCGGGGTCTACCTCGCGAGCAGCCTCCATCCCGTTGAGAGCGGGTCGTCTCCGGCGGCGCCGGTCGCCCTGCGCATCTACGAGGCGGGGTGCGACGACGCGCGCGTCTCGGTCGAGATCTCGGCGATGACGGCGGATGCCACGGGCACCCTCCCTGCGCTCGTCGATGTCACCGCACTCGACGACGGCCGCTGCGTGCTCGCCGTCGAGCGGGTCGGCGGTCCCACGCTCGCGAGGCTGCTCACCGAGCGGGCACTCGAGCCGGGGGAGGCGGTCACCATACTCGCGCCCATCGCGGTCGCGGTCGCCGGGCTCGCCGAGGCCGGCTTCGTGCACACGAGGCTCGCCCCCAACGACGTGCTGATCGACGGGGTCGGTCGGCCGAGGCTCATCGGGCTCGGCGCAGTCCGACGGCTCGACGAGGTGTCGAGCGCGATCGAGCGTACCGAACTGCTCCGTGAGGGCCATGCCGCGCTGTCCCAGCTCGTCGCCGTCGTGGCGGAGGCGACGCGACCCCAGGGCAGCCTCGACCGAGCCGTCGCCGCGATCCGCGACGCCGCCGCCGCGCGTCCGTTCGTCCGCAGTGAAGCGCTGCTCGAGCGCACGCTGTTCGAGTCGGCCGCCGCGTCGCCCGTCCGTGGCGTCCTCGCGGGTACTGCGCACTCATCGTCGTGGACCCGGCCGCCCGGCACCGGCGAGGTCGACGACGGCGGCCACGGGGGTGGGCCGGAGCCCGTCTCGCCGCTCGACGCCGCGACACCGGCGAGTGCTCCCGAGCCATCAGCTCGCCCCGGCATGCTCCGAACGCTCGCGGCCCTCGCTCAGCTGCCGGCGGACGCGTTCGAGCACGGGGCCCGCCTCGCCGACGTCGGCCCCGTGACGTCGCTCGCCGCGCGCCTGCGGCGTGCTCTCGCCGCACGCCGACGGGCCGTGCTCGTCGCAGCCCTCGCGGGCGGTGCCGCGCTGGTGCTCCTGCTCGCACTCGTGCCTCCGGCCGACACGGGCTCAGCGGGCGGCGCCGGCGAGGTGGAGGCCGGCGCGTCGGCGTCGACTGCTGCGGCCGACGGGCCCGGCACCGACGACGCCGCGGCAGGTGGGCCCGGCGAGACCGCGGTGGAGTCCGCCGAAGACCACGTCCCCGAGGGCGCGACGGCGGCCGAGGCGCAGGCTCCCGGCGGCGCCGCGAGCGAAGCCGACCCGATCGGCGCGACCAGGGCGCTGCTCGCGCTCCGCGAGGACTGCCTCGGCACCCTCGACGCCGCCTGCCTCGAGCAGGTCGACCAAGCCGGTTCCGCGATCGAGCGGGCCGACCTCGCTGCGCTCTCGGGTGCGCGCGAAGGGGACCCGATCGCACCGGGCGCCTTCGCGCTCGACGCGGTCGCGATCGCGGCGGAGATGGGGGATGCCGTGCTCATGACCGTGCCGTACGCCGATCCCGAACGCGAACCGGCCTCGCTCCTCGTGATGAGGGGCGAGGCCGGTTGGCGTCTTCGAGAACTCTTCGACTAGATGCCGAGGTCGGCGTCGAACGCGCCCTCTTCGAGGCGATCCTTGACCGCCGTGAGGAAGCGCGCGGCGTCGGCTCCGTCGATGATGCGGTGGTCGTACGACAGGGCGAGGTAGACCATCGAGCGGACGGCGATCGCGTCGGCGCCGTCCTGGCTGACGACGACCGGCCGCTTGACGACGATGCCGGTGCCGAGGATCGCCGACTGCGGCAGGAACACGACGGGCGTGTCGAACAGGGCGCCGCGCGAACCGGTGTTCGTGAGGGTGAACGTGCCGCCCGCGAGCTCGTCGGGCTTCAGCTGGTTGTTGCGCGTGCGGTCGGCGAGGTCGGCGATCTGCGCGGCGAGGCCGGCGATGTCGAGCTCACCCGCATTGCGGATGACCGGCGTGAGCAGGCCGCGCTCGGTGTCGACCGCGATGCTCATGTTCTCCTGCGGCGGGTAGACGATGCTGTCGCCGTCGACCGTCGAGTTGATGATCGGGTACGCGCGCAGCGCCTCGGCCGCAGCCAGGGCGAAGAACGGCAGGAAGGAGAGCTTGTTGCCGGTCTTCGCGAGGAAGTCGCCCTTCACGCGGTCGCGGAAGCGGGCGACGCGCGTGACGTCGACCTCGACGACAGTGGTGAGCTGCGCCGTCGACGTCATCGAGACGACGGCGCGCTCGGCGACGACCTTGCGCAGGCGCGTCATCGGAACGGTGGTGCCGCGCAGCGGGGAGGTCTCGAGCGGGGTGCGCGCGGCGGGAGCGGCCGCGGCAGCAGCCGGAGCCGCCTGCGCCGAGATCACGTCCTGCTTGCGGATGCGGCCGCCGACGCCGGTGCCCGTGACGCTGGCGAGGTCGACGCCCTGCTCGTTCGCCAGCTTGCGGACGATCGGGGTGACGTAGCCCGAGGGGCCCGCGTGGGCGCCCGCGGTGGGCGCGGGAGCAGCGGCGGGCGCGGCCGGTGCTGCCGGCTCGGGAGCGGGAGCCGCAGGTGCCGCGGCAGGCTCGGGAGCCGGAGCCGGAGCCGGAGCCGCGGGTGCGGCGGCGGGCTCGGGCGCGGGTGCCGGAGCAGCGGGTGCGGCGGCGGGCTCGGGCGCGGGTGCCGGGGCAGCGGGTGCGGCGGCGGGCTCGGGCGCGGGAGCGGGCGGCGCGGCGACCGGCTCTGCGGGAGCGGGCGGGGCCTCGGCGGCCGGAGCCTCCGAGGGTGCGGGAGCCGCCGCCTCGGGTGCCGCGGCCTCGGGTGCGGCAGCGCCGGAGCCGTCGCCGATCGTCACGAGCGCGGTGCCGACCTCGACGGTCTCGTCCTCCTGGACGAGGATCGCCTCGATGACACCCGCGACGGGCGACGGGATCTCGGTGTCGACCTTGTCGGTCGAGACCTCGAGCAGCGGCTCGTCGACCTCGACACGGTCGCCGACATTCTTCAGCCAGCGGGTGACCGTGCCTTCAGTGACACTCTCACCGAGTGCCGGGAGGCTGACGGATTCGCTCATGCGCTTGTCTCCTTCACAGCGTGGGAACGCTTTCTAGCTTATTGCAGTCGTTGGGCGGGCGGCGGGGCTCAGATGGCGTGCAGCGGCTTGCCGGCGAGCTTCAGCACTGCCTCGCCGAAGGCCTCGGCCTGAGTCGGGTGGGCGTGGATGAACGGGGCGATGTCCTCGGGGTACGCCTCCCAGTTCACGGCCAGCTGGGCCTCGGCGATGAGCTCACCGACGCGCCCGCCGATCATGTGGACGCCGACGATGGGGCCGTCGTTCACGCGCACGACCTTCACCGAGCCGCCGGTGCCGAGGATGCTCGACTTGCCGTTGCCCGCGAGGTTGTAGTCGTACGAGCTGATCTGCTCGGCGCCGAACTTCTCGGCCGCCTTTGCCTCGGTGTAGCCGACCGAAGCGATCTCGGGCTCGCAGTAGGTGATCTTGGGCACGTTCACGTCTTCGACGACGATCGGGTTCAGGCCCGCGATCTCCTCGGCGACGAAGATGCCCTGCTGGTAGCTGCGGTGGGCGAGCTGGAGGCCGGGGACGATGTCGCCGACGGCGTAGACGCCCGGGACGTTCGTGGCGAGGCGGTCGTTCGTCAGCACGAACCCGCGATCCATCGAGATGCCGGCCTCTTCGAAGCCGAGCCCCTGGGTCGAGGGGCCGCGGCCGACCGCGACGAGCAGCAGCTCGGCGTCGTAGCTCTGGCCGTTCTCGAGCGTGATGACGACGCCCTGCTCGTCCTGGGTGACGCCCTGGAACCGGACGCCGAGCGAGAAGTCGATGCCGCGCTTGCGGAAGGCCCGTTCGAGCTGCTTCGAGATCGACTCCTCCTCGTTGGGGACGAGGTGGGGGAGTGCCTCGATGATGGTCACCTCGGCGCCGAAGGAGCGCCAGACGCTCGCGAACTCGACGCCGATGACGCCGCCGCCGAGCACGGCGACCTTCTTGGGCACGAAGTCGAGCTCGAGCGCCTGCTCGCTCGTGATGACGCGGCCGCCGATCTCGAGGCCCGGCAGCGAGCGTGAGTACGAGCCGGTGGCCAGGACGACGTTCTTGCCGACGTAGCGGTCGTCGCCGACCTGCACCGTGTCGGCGGCGACGAGGCGGCCCTCGCCCTCGACCACGGGGATGCCGCGGGCCTTGAGCAGGCCCTGCAGGCCCTTCCACTTGCTGGCGACGATGCCCTCGCGGTACGCCGAGACGCCGTTGATGTCGATGCCCTCGAACGCCGTCTTCACGCCATACTTCGCGGCGTCCTTCGAGACCTCGGCGACCTCGGCCGCGTGCAGCAGCGCCTTGGTCGGGATGCACCCGCGGTGGAGACACGTGCCGCCGAGCTTGTCCTTCTCGATCACCACCGCGGTGAGTCCGAGTTCGACGGCGCGAATCGCAGCGGCGTAACCCGCGCTGCCTCCGCCGAGGACGACCATGTCAAAGTTCTGCTCGGACAACCGCAATCTCCCTTGCGCATCTGATCTGCGTCACGGACCGCCGCCGGCGTGTCGCCGCGGCAGGGCGTATGGGCGACGTTCTCGCCCATACGACCTTACTACTTGGCGGAGAGCTCCTCGCCCAGCGCGACGAGGGTGCGGACGGCCGCGCCGGTGGCGCCCGTTCCGGTGAATCCCCACCCTGCGCCGCCGTTGTGGCCGGGGCCCGCGATGTCGAGATGGGCCCACGGGATGCGGTCCTCGGAGGCGTCCTTCTTCCCGACGAACTGCTGCAGGAAGACGCCGGCGAGGAGCATGCCGGGCACCGTCATGCCGAGCTTCGTGTTCATGAGGTCGGCGACGTCGGACTTGAGGAGGGGGAGCAGGTCGGCGGGGAGCGGCATCGGCCACGTGGTCTCGTCGACGGCGTCGGCGACCGCGCGCACGCGGGCGACGAGTTCGTCGTCGCCCATGAGTCCGGTGATGCGGTGGCCGAGGGCGACGACCTGGGCGCCGGTGAGCGTCGCGACGTCGACGATGGCGTCGGGCTGCTCCTCGCTCGCGGCCACGAGGGCGTCGGCGAGCACGAGCCGGCCCTCGGCGTCGGTGTTCACGACCTCGACGGTCTTGCCGCCGCGGATGCGCAGGACGTCGTTCGGGCGGATGGCGGTGCCGGACGGCATGTTCTCGGCGAGGCACAACCAGCCGGTGACCTTGATCGGCAGCCCGAGCTCGGCGATCGCGACGATCGCGGAGAGCACGGCCGCTGCGCCCGCCATGTCGGTCTTCATGCCGACCATCGAGGCCATCGGCTTCAGCGAGAGGCCGCCGGAGTCGAAGGTGATGCCCTTGCCGATGAGGGCGAGATGGGTGGATGCCCCGTCGGGGGCCCACTCGAGGCGCACGAGCCGGGGCCCGCGGCTCGACCCCTGCCCGACGCCGGCGATGCCGCCGAAGCCGTCGGCCGCGAGCGCCGCCTCGTCCCACACCTTGCTGGTCACGCCGACGGCGGTCGCCGCCTCGACGGCGAGCGCGGCGAAGGACTCGGGGTAGAGCTCCGACGGCGAGGCGTTCACGAGGTCCTTCGTGCGCGCGACCGCCGCGACGACCGAGCGGACGCGGTCGAGGCCGACCTCGTCGGCGGTGAACCCGGTGTGCAGCTCGAGGCGCGACACCGGCGGCTTGGGCTCGCTGCGGTACTCGTCGTACGCGTAGGCGCCGAGCGCGGCGCCCTCGAGGACCGCCGCGGCAGTGGCCGCGTCGTCGACGGTCGCGGCGATCGCGACGGACTCGGTGCCGGTGAGGCGGCGCACGGCGGAGCCCGCCGCACGGCGGAGGCTCGAGGCATCCGACCGTTCGCCGACCCCGACGACCGCGACGACACGGGCGCCGCCCGCGACGCCGGGAACCCGCGTGAGCTCTTCGCTCGCCCCGGTCGCGCCGAGCGCGACGAGCTGGGGGCCGACCCACTCGAATCCGTCGGCGGCGACCAGTTCGGGACCGTCGGCGCCCTTCGTCGCGAGAAGCAGCACGACGTCGGCGTCGGCGGTGGATGCGGGGGAGGCGGAGACGGAGAGCGTGGGAACGGTCATGACTCCCGATCGTACGTGTTCGCTCTCGGCATGAAGGCCGGCCGCCCGGTTCGGGAGGGCGCCCCGGCCGCGTCAGTAGGCTGGAATCATGCGCGATCCCCGCTCCCTGTTCGAGTTGAACGCCGACGTCGCGGTGCCGCCGGGCCTGCCGCTCGTCGCGGGACTCACCGGCTCCGCCGACGCGGGCGGCGCCGTCGCGCAGACGACCGAGTACCTGAGGGAGACCCTCGACACCACGCTCGTCGCGAGCTTCGACATCGACGAGCTCCTCGACTACCGCGCGCGCCGCCCGATCATCCTCTTCGAGGGCGACCACCTGAGCGACTACACGCCGCCCCGGCTCGCGCTCGAGCTCGCCCGCGACGAGCTCGGTCGTCCGTTCCTCCTGCTCACGGGCTTCGAGCCCGACTTCCGGTGGGAGCAGTTCAGCGCCGCGGTGCTCCTGCTCATCGACGAGCTGCAGGTCTCGTCGACCACGTGGGTGAACTCGATCCCCATGCCGGTGCCGCACACGAGGCCGATTCGCGTCACCGTGAGCGGCAACCGTGAGGAGCTCATCGAGACGATGTCGGTCTGGCGGCCGACGACGCAGGTGCCGTCGAACGCCCTGCACCTGATCGAGTACCGCCTGGTCGAGCTCGGCCATCCGACGACGGGGTTCGTGCTCCTCATCCCGCACTACCTCGCCGACGCCGAGTACCCGTCGGCGGCGGTGGCCGCGCTCGAGGCGATCAGCGCCGCGACGGGGCGAATCTTCCCGACCGACGCGCTTCGCGAGCAGGGGCGCGACTTCCTCGGGCGCATCGACGAGCAGGTCGGCGAGAACGGCGAGCTCGCGAAGCTCGTCGGCACGCTGGAAGAGCGTCATGACGCCTACATGGAGGGCACGACGCTGCGTTCGCCGCTCACCGACGAGGACGGCGAGCTGCCGAGCGCCGACGAGATCGCCGCCGAGCTCGAGAAGTTCCTCGCCTTCCGGCGTTCCCGGGACGACGAGCCGCCGCGCGCGGGCTGACCGGGAGCGGGCCGAAGGAATTCCCGGGCGCCGCCGGGCGTTGACCACTGGTGTAGGTCGGGGTGTCGAATGTGCGTTCGCGCCGTTCGGGGCCTGTATAATTAAGGCAGGACCCGTTCGGGTCCGCGGGTGCGATCGAGGTCGCACCGACACGCGGACTTGACATGGGTCCTCATAGTGTCCGAAAACGACCGGACCGACAGCTCGAGCCGCGCCCTCCGCCGAGGGCACACGCCGGCCGACGGTAGGAGAGGTTCATACGTATGGCAACGACGAAGGCGAAGGCGGCCGGCGAGGCTGAGGCCCCCGCCGCGAAGCGCCAGACCGCCGCGAAGTCGGCCGCGAGCAAGGCGCCCGCGAAGGCGCCCGCCGCCAAGGCCGCGGCGAAGACGACGACGGCGTCCAAGACGCCCCGCACCGCGACCGCGAAGGCCGCGGCGAAGCCCCGCACGAAGGCGAAGGGCAAGGCGTCCGAGGACGAGGACGAGGACGACGTCGAGCCGGTCGAGCTCGACGAGGTCGAGGTCGACGGCGACGGCGCCGACGAGAGCGACGACGACGCGAAGCCCGTCGCGGTCGAGCCGCACCCGACCGGCGCACTCGTGCTGCGCGCCGCCGACGACGAGGACGAAGTGCCCGTCTACTCGTCCGCGATCACGGGCGCCACGGCCGACCCCGTCAAGGACTACCTGAAGCAGATCGGCAAGGTCGCGCTCCTGAACGCGGCCGAAGAGGTCGAACTCGCGATGCGCATCGAGGCGGGTCTCTTCGCAGAAGAGAAGCTGTCGGCGATGACCGACGCCGAGAAGCGCTCGCAGCTCGGTCGCGAGCTGCAGTGGGTCGCGAAGGACGGCCAGCGCGCCAAGAGCCACCTGCTGGGTGCCAACCTGCGCCTCGTGGTCTCGCTCGCCAAGCGCTACACGGGTCGCGGCATGCAGTTCCTCGACCTCATCCAGGAGGGCAACCTGGGCCTCATCCGTGCGGTCGAGAAGTTCGACTACACCAAGGGCTTCAAGTTCTCGACCTACGCGACGTGGTGGATCCGCCAGGCGATCACCCGCGCGATGGCCGACCAGGCCCGCACCATCCGCATCCCGGTGCACATGGTCGAGGTCATCAACAAGCTGGCCCGGGTGCAGCGGCAGATGCTGCAGGACCTGGGCCGAGAGCCCACGCCCGAAGAGCTGAGCCGCGAACTCGACATGACCCCCGAGAAGGTCATCGAGGTGCAGAAGTACGGCCGCGAGCCGATCTCGCTGCACACCCCGCTCGGTGAGGACGGCGACAGCGAGTTCGGCGACCTGATCGAAGACACCGAGGCCGTCGTCCCGGCCGACGCGGTGGGCTTCACGATGCTGCAGAAGCAGCTCGAGTCGCTGCTCGACTCGCTGAGCGAACGCGAGGCGGGCGTGATCCGCATGCGCTTCGGCCTCGGCGACGGCATGCCGAAGACCCTCGACCAGATCGGCGACACCTTCGGCGTCACGCGCGAGCGCATCCGCCAGATCGAGTCGAAGACGATGGCGAAGCTCCGCCACCCGTCGCGGTCGCAGTCGCTGCGCGACTACCTCGAGTAGGCCGCAGGTGCGCTACGCGCCGGCGATCCTCGTCGGCCGACTCACCCGTTTCGCCGCCCGGCTGCGCAAGCCGGGCGGCGGTTCGGCCGTCCCCGGCCTCGTCGTCAACCGCATCGCCCCGAAGTACCTCAAGCGCACACTGTCGGGCTTCCCGCAGGGGCTCGTCGTCGTGTCCGGCTCCGCCGGGAAGTCGACGACGACGAAGATGCTCGTCGCGATCCTCCGTGAGCACGGCGTCGACGTCTTCACGAACCCGTCGACGGCGAACATCAGCCAGGGGCTCACCTCTGCGCTGCTCGAGCAGGCCGACTGGCGGGGCCGCGTGCCCGGCGAGGTCGCGGTGCTCGAGATGGACGAGGGCCACGGCGCCCTCGTGATGCAGGGAGTCGACGCGCGCGTCGTCGCGCTCACGAACGTGATGGTCGACCAGATCGACCGCTTCCACGACTCCGAGATGGTCGCCGGAATGCTCGGCCGCATCGCGGCACGCGCCGGCGAGGCGGTCGTCGTGAACGCCGACGACGCGTACCTCGAGCGCCTGGCCGCCAGGCTCCGACCGGACGTCGCGGTGCACCGGTTCGGCGTCTCCCAGGCGGTGCTCGACTCCGCCCCGCGCGGCCTCGGCTACACCGAGACGTCGACGCACCGGCTCACGCCGGGCGACGGCCTCGTCATCGACGCGGTCGACGGGCGCGAGGTCGTGCTCGACGACCGCGGCGCACCGGTGCGCGCAGGGCTGCCCGCGCGAGGCATCCACTACGCCGTCGACGCCGCCGCGGCCTACGCGACCGCATCGGCGGTGCTCGGCGACCGCTTCTCGGCCGAGGTCGCCGCGCGCGCGCTCACGGCCATCCCCGCGGTCTTCGGCCGCGGCGAGCGCGTCACCGTGCGCGGCCAGGAAGTCGAGTTCGTGCTCGTGCAGAACCCGGCGAGCTACCAGCTCAACGTCGACAGCATCGAACCCGGGACGAGCGACATCCTGTTCGCGATCGGCTCCGACGTGCGCGACCCGTCGTACTTCTGGCCGGCCGACGCCGCCTCGCTCGAACGCGTGAAGATCGTGAGCGGTTCGAAGGCCGCGGAGGCGGCGCTCATGCTCGCCTACGACGGAGTCGAGATCGAGCGGGTCGAGCCCGAGCTCGGGGTCGCGCTCGACGACTTCCTCGCCGCGCCCGCGCCCGAGCGCGGCGTGAAGACGATCGTCTTCTCCGCCGACTCGATGCGGCGCACGCGCGCCCACCTCGGACTGACGGGATCGGAATGACGTTCACCATCGTGTCGCTGCTGCCGACGCTGCAGAACACCAACGGCGACGCGCAGAACGCGGACGTGCTCGCACGGCGCGCCCGATGGGCGGGCCTCGAGGCAGAGGTCGTGGCCGTCGACGACCGCTCGGCGCTCCCCGAGCGGGTCGACGCCGTCGTCCTCGGGTCGGGCAGCGACGCCTCGCTCGAGGCGAGCCGCGAAGCGCTGCTCGGGATGCACGACGAACTCCGGCGGTGGGGCACCGAGGGCGTGCCCGTCCTCGCGGTCGGCACCGGCTGGGAGCTACTCAGCTGGGGCGTCGAGACGGGCGACGGGCGCAGCATCGAGGGCCTCGGCATCCTGCCCGGGCGGGCCGTGCCGCGTGACGGCCGGGTCACCGGCGACCTCGTCGTGAAGTCGCCGCTGCTCGGCATGCTCGTCGGTTTCGAGAACCACGCCCGCGACTACCTCGGCGCCGAGGGCTCCCCGCTCGGCCGCGTGCGCGCCGGCGGAGGGAACGGTCGCGAGTCCGCCCAGGAGGGCGTCGTCATGGGCGCCGTCTTCGGCACGCACCTGCACGGGCCGGTGCTCGCGAAGAACCCCGCGTTCGCCGATCACCTGCTCGGCATCATGGCCCAGCGCGCGGGCGTCGCGTACGCCCCGGGCGGGCGGGCCGGCGAGGTCGACGGCTACGCCGCCGCGGCGCGCGCCGCGCAGCTCCGTGCGGCGGGCGTCGAGGCATCCGCCCACTGATCACCCGATCGGCTCGGTGAGCCCTTCGAACGACGGAACGCCCCGGGTTCCCCCGGGGCGTTCCTCATGCGATCGGTGCGCTCAGCGCTTGTCGTCGGCGAGCAGGCGGCTCGACTCGTCGTGCCAGCTGTGCGCGATCTGCGAGAGCTTCTCCTGGTGCTTGCGGCCGTGGTGGGCGCAGAAGAGGAGTTCGCCGCTCGCGACGACGACGCGGATGTAGGCCTGCGCGCCGCAGGCGTCGCAGCGGTCGAGCGCAGTGAGCTCGTAGGGGGTCTCGAGTTCATCGACCGCACCGGTGGTCTCGGTGTACTGGGTCATGGCTCCTCCTCCGTGCTCATGGATTCCGTTCATCAATGAAAACACGCGGGGGACCGCCTCCCTTCCATGTGGCAGGGCATTTCGCTCAGCGCGTAGCGCCTGCACGAAGCTGTCGGTGCGGCTCACTAGGCTTGATCGACGTGAGCTCCGACTATTCCGCCCGCCATCTCTCCGTCCTCGAAGGGCTCGAGGCGGTGCGCAAGCGCCCCGGCATGTACATCGGTTCGACCGACTCCCGCGGTCTCATGCACTGCGTCTGGGAGATCATCGACAACTCGGTCGACGAGGCGCTCGCGGGCCACGGTTCCGAGATCGGGGTGCTGCTGCACGCCGACGGCAGCGTCGAGGTGCGCGACCGTGCGCGAGGCATCCCGGTCGACGTCGAACCGAAGACCGGGCTCACCGGCGTCGAGGTCGTGTTCACGAAGCTCCACGCCGGCGGCAAGTTCGGCTCGGGGTCGTACGCGGCGTCGGGCGGGTTGCACGGCGTCGGCGCCTCGGTCGTCAACGCGCTCTCCGAGCGCCTCGACGTCGAGGTCGACCGCGACGGCAAGACGTACGCGATGTCGTTCCACCGCGGCGAGCCGGGCGTCTTCGCCGACTCGGGTGCTCCGTCGCCCGACGCACCGTTCACCCCCTTCGAGGAGCGCAGCGAGCTCCGCGTCGTCGGCAAGGTCAAGAAGGGCGTCACCGGCACGCGCATCCGCTACTGGGCCGACCGGCAGATCTTCACGAAGGGCGCCGAGTTCCAGACCGACGAGCTGCTGGGTCGCGCCAGGCAGACCGCCTTCCTCGTGCCCGGGCTCGCGATCGACGTGACCGACGAGCGCGGCGAGGTCGCGCACACGACGTCGTTCCAGTTCGACGGCGGCATCTCCGAGTTCGTCGACCACCTCGCGCCCGACTCGGGCATCACCGACATCTGGCGACTGAGCGGCACGGGCAACTTCACCGAGACCGTGCCCGTGCTGAGCGAGGGAGGCGCCATGGTGCCGACCGAGCTCACCCGCACCTGCGACGTCGACATCGCGCTGCGCTGGGGCACCGGGTACGACACGGTCGTGCGCTCGTTCGTGAACATCATCGCGACGCCGAAGGGCGGCACGCACCAGACCGGCTTCGACCAGGGCCTCCTGAAGTTCCTGCGCCAGCAGGTCGAGCAGAACGCGCGGCGGCTCAAGGCCGGCAACGACAAGCTCGACAAGGACGACGTGCTCGCCGGCCTCACGGCGGTCATCACCGTTCGGCTGCCCGAGCCGCAGTTCGAGGGCCAGACCAAGGAGGTGCTCGGCACGCCGGCCGTGCGCAACATCGTCTCGAGCGTGCTCACCAAAGAGCTCGGCGCCCGCTTCGCGTCGACGAAGCGCGACGACAAGGCGCAGTCGGCCCTCCTGCTCGACAAGGTCGTCGCCGAGATGAAGTCCCGCATCTCGGCCCGCGCGCACAAAGAGACGCAGCGTCGTAAGAACGCACTCGAGAGCTCGTCGCTGCCGGCGAAGCTCGTCGACTGCCGTTCGAACGATGTCGCGCACAGCGAGCTGTTCATCGTCGAGGGCGACTCCGCCCTCGGCACGGCGAAGCTCGCTCGCGACAGCGAGCACCAGGCCCTGCTGCCGATCCGGGGCAAGATCCTCAACGTGCAGAAGGCGAGCGTGGCCGACATGCTCGGCAACGCCGAGTGCGCGTCGATCATCCAGGTCATCGGGGCGGGCTCGGGGCGCAGCTTCGACCTCGCCCAGGCCCGCTACGGCAAGGTCATCCTGATGGCCGATGCCGACGTCGACGGTGCGCACATCCGCACGCTGCTGCTCACCCTCTTCTTCCGCTACATGCGCCCGATGATCGAAGAGGGGCGCGTGTTCGCCGCCGTGCCGCCGCTGCACCGCGTCGTGGTCGTCAACCCGGGCTCGAAGCCGAACGAGACCATCTACACGTACTCCGAGGCCGAGCTCAAGGGCGTGCTGGCGGGGCTCGACAAGCAGAAGAAGCGGTACCAAGACCCGATCCAGCGGTACAAGGGCCTCGGCGAGATGGACGCCGACCAGCTCGCGACGACCACGATGGACCGCCGTCACCGCACCCTGCGCCGCGTCGGCATCGGCGACGCCGAGAACGCCGGGCGAGTCTTCGAGCTGCTGATGGGCAATGAGGTCGCGCCCCGAAAGGAGTTCATCATCGAGAGCTCCGACGCGCTCGAGCGCGACCGCATCGACGCCTGAGCCTCACGGCGCCGGGCAGCGTCGGGCGACCTCGACCGGGCGGGAGCCCCGCTGCCTCGCCGCTCCGAACGCGAAGGAGGCGGGCACCCGACCGGGTGCCCGCCTCCTTCTCTGCTTCGCGCGGTCAGCCGACCCGGCGGCCGACCGCGGCGACGACCGACTCGAGCGGCTGGCCCGACCCGTCGCGCTTCGCCCCGGAGTCGGGCAGCTCACGGGTGCTGCCGTCGGGGCCGACCGCGAGCGCAGGGGAGGGCCCGACCCAGGCGAGGTGCAGCGCGTCCTCGCCCTTCAGGAACCGCTGGGCGCGGACGCCTCCGGTCGCGCGGCCCTTCGCCGGGAACTCGGCGAAGTCGCTGACCTTCGCACTGCCGGGGTCGGTGCCGAGCAGGGTGTCGGTCGACGCGGCGACGGTCACCACCACGGAGTTCGCTGCCTCGTCGGCCGAGATGCTCGTGAAGTGGATGACGTGCGCCCCCGAACCGAGGTTCAGGCCGGCCATGCCGCCGGCGGGGCAACCCTGCGGGCGCACCGAGCCCGCGGGGAATCGCAGCAGCTGCGCGTCGGAGGCGACGAAGACGAGCTCGTCGCTCTCGTCGCCCTGGACGGCGCCGACGACCTCGTCGCCGGCCTTGAGGCCGATGACCTCGAACTCGGGCTTGTTGGGGTAGGCGCCGGTCGCGACGCGCTTCACGACCCCCTGCTTCGTGCCGAGCGCGATCGACCGGTCGGACGTGAGCGACACGATCGCGAGCACCCGCTCGTCGCGGTTGGGGAGCGCGAGGTAGTCGGCGACCTTGACGCCGGCACCGAGCTGCACCGAGGTCGGCGGCAGCATCGGGAGGTCGACGGGGGTGAACCGGATCAGTCGGCCGCGACTCGTCACCGCGCCGATCTCGGCACGGCTCGTCGTGTCGAGCGACGAGGCGATCGCGTCGTGCTTGCTGCGTCGCGCCGGCACGGTGATCGTCGGCGCGCCCTCTGCGCCGTCGGGCAGGTCGACGCGCGCGATGCGGCCGGTCACCGAGAGGAAGACGCGGCACGGCACGTCGGCCACCTCGAGCGCGGCTGCGGCCGCGCGCTTCGCGGCGGCGCCGGCGATCGACGGACGCGCGTCGGTGAGCAGGGTGCGGCGCGGCGTGCCGTAGCGCTCGGCGGTCTCGGCGAGCTCGTCGGAGACGAGCGCCTCGATGCGGTGGCGGCTGGCGAGCAGCGCCTCGAGCTCGGCGATCTCGGCGCGCAGCTTGTCGCGCTCGGTCTCGAGCTCGATGCGCGAGAACTTCGTGAGGCGGCGCAGCTGCAGCTCGAGGATGTACTCGGCCTGCACCTGGCTGAGGTCGAAGACCTCCATCAGCCGGCTGCGGGCGGCCGCGGTGTCGTCGGACCCGCGGATGAGCTGGATGACCTCGTCGATGTCGAGGATCGCGATGAGCAGGCCGTCGACGAGGTGCAGCCGCTCGCGGCGACGCGCGAGACGGTACTCGGAGCGGCGCGTGACGACGGAGATGCGGTGGCCGACGTAGACCTGGAGCAGCTCGCGGAGGCCGAGCGTCTGGGGGCCGCCGTCGACGAGCGCCACGTTGTTTATGTTGAACGAGTCTTCGAGGGGCGTCAGTCGGTACAGCTGCTCGAGCACCGCGTCGGGGCTGAAGCCGGTCTTGATGCCGATGACGAGCCGCAGCCCGTTGGTGCGGTCGGTGAGGTCGGTGACGTCCGAGATGCCGTTGATCTTCTTGGCGTTGACGCCGTCCTTGATCTTCTCGATGACCTTCTCGGGGCCGACGAGGTAGGGCAGCTCGGTGACCACGAGGCCGGTCTTGCGGGCCGTGATCTGCTCGACCGAGACCTTCGCGCGCGTCTTGAAGCTGCCGCGCCCGGTGGCGTACGCGTCTTTCACGCCCGCGAGTCCGACGATCGTGCCGCCCGTCGGCAGGTCGGGCCCCGGCACGAACGCCATGAGGTCGTCGAGCGTCGCGTCGGGGTTCGCGATGAGGTGTCGGGCGGCACCGACGACCTCGATGAGATTGTGCGGTGCCATGTTCGTGGCCATGCCGACGGCGATGCCCGCCGCGCCGTTCACGAGCAGGTTCGGGTACGCGGCCGGCAGCACCTCGGGCTGGGTGAGCTGGGCGTCGTAGTTCGGCACGAAGTCGACGACGTCCTCATCGAGGCCCTCGGTCATCGCGAGGGCCGTCGACGCGAGTCGTGCCTCGGTGTACCTCGGCGCGGCCGGGCCGTCGTCGAGCGAGCCGAAGTTGCCGTGGCCGTCGATGAGCGGCACGCGGAGGGTGAAGGCCTGCGCCATGCGCACGAGCGCGTCGTAGATCGCGGTGTCGCCGTGCGGGTGGAGCTTGCCCATGACCTCGCCGACGACGCGGGCCGACTTGACGTGGCCCTTGTCGGGCCGGAGGCCCATCTCGCTCATCTGGTAGAGGATGCGTCGCTGCACCGGCTTCAGTCCGTCGCGGGCGTCGGGGAGGGCTCTCGAGTAGATCACCGAGTAGGCGTACTCGAGGAACGAGCCCTGCATCTCGGTGGCGACGTCGACGTCTTCGATGTGCTCGACGATCGGTTCGTCGGCGGGCTGCGATGTGGCTCGGGTCATCCGTGGTCTCTGTGCCGTGCGTGCTGGGCACGCGGGGGAACGGGGGCGCGCCCGGCCTGTGCCAGACTGGGCGCGATGTCTGCCATGCTACCGGTGCCCGCCGACACGGCACCGCGCCTCACCGCGGTGCTCGGCAGTTCGCTCGCGAGCCTGACCGGGGCGCCGAACCCGCTCGGCCTCGCACCGGCGCGCAGCGCGGTCGTCGTGCTCGTCGACGGCCTCGGCGCCGCGAACCTGCGTCAGCGCGCGGGTCATGCGCGCCACCTCGCCGGCGCCATGGCGAAGCGCGACGTCATCCACACGGTCGTGCCCACGACGACCGCGGCCGCCCTCGCGAGCCTCACCACCGGTGCCATGCCCGGCTCCCACGGCCTGGTCGGCTATCGCACCCTCGATCGCGCGCACGACCGGCTCGTGAACCAGCTCAACGGCTGGGACGCCGGCATGCGTCCCGAGACGTGGCAGCTGCGCCCGACGATCTTCGAGGCGGCCGCCGCGGAGGGCGTGGACGCCGTCGTCATCGGTGCGCCGCGCTACGCCGACTCCGGATTCACCCGCGCCGTGCTGCGCGGCGCCCGCTACGTCCCGGGCACGAGCATGGCCGATCGCTTCGACGCCGCGCTCGACGTGCTCGACGGGGGAGCGCCGGCGCTCGTCTACCTCTACATCCCCGAGCTCGACCAGGCCGCCCACGCCTCCGGCTGGGAATCCGACCGGTGGCTCGGCCTCCTCGAGCAGCTCGACGCCGAGACGGCGTCGTTCGAGCGCCGGATGCCCCGTGGCACGGGACTGCTCGTCACCGCCGACCACGGCGTGATCGACGTGCCCGCCCACCGGCACGTCTTCGTCGATGCGAAGCCCGAGCTCGTCGACGGCGTCCGCCACGTCGGCGGCGAGCCCCGGTTCCTCCAGCTCTACGTCGACGACGCGCTCGACGCGGCGTCGCGCGAGCGCCTCGTCGCGCGGTGGCGCGAGTCGGAGTCGGGCCGCTCGTGGGTGATGACCTGCGGAGAGGCGATCGCCGCGGGGCTCTTCGGTGAGGTCGCGCCCGAGGCGGAGTCGCGGATCGGCGACCTCCTCGTCGCCGCACGATCCGGCATCGCGTACTACGATCGGCGCGCCGCCGACCGGCAGGCGGAGGCCATGATCGGCCAGCACGGCTCGCTCAGCGACGAGGAGGCGCGGGTTCCGCTCATCCGTCGCGGTGCGTACGAGCGCTCCTGACGCCCCCGAGACGCAAGGATGCCACGTGGCCGGCCGGCCACGTGGCATCCTCAGAGCTCGACGATCAGGCGGGGTACTTGCCGCGCTTGACCTGGGGCTTCGGCAGGCGCAGCGCACGCAGCTGCAGCGCGCGCATCGCCGCGTACCAGCGGACCTTCTCGACCTTGTCGGCGCCGAACTTCGCCGCCAGCTTGCGGGTGAGCACCTGGCCCAGGATGATCACGTCGATCACCGCGACGAGGAAGAACGCCCAGAGCGACATGATGCCGATGGCCTGCACCTCGGCGCTCGGGATGAACGTGAGCACGATGACGGCGAACATCACCGGGATGAGCACCTCGCCGATGCTGAAGCGCGCGTCGACGTAGTCGCGCACGTACTTCTTCTGGGGGCCGCGGTCGCGGGCGGGCAGGTAGCGCTCGTCGCCCATCGCCATGCCGACGCGGGCCTTCTCTCGGGCGTCGGCGGCCTTCACGCGCGCTTGCTTCGCCGCCTCCTTGCGGTCGTTCGGCACGAGAGGCCGCTTGTTGGCGGCCTCGCGCTCGGCGCGGGTCGGAGTCGGCGCGCCCTTGCCGCCGCTCTTCAGGCGTGCCTGGGTCTCTTCGAGCGTCTCGGCGCTCGGCTGCTCGGTGCTGTTGGGGTGTTTGGCCACGGGGTCCTCGAATCGGTTCCCCTTAAGATTACCGGCATGACCCACTCTCTCCCCACTGTCGCCGGAGCCGATGCGGCGAACCCGCAGGTCGAGGCGATCCGGGCCGCCGTCGCCGACGGATTCCCGTCGACGATCGCCGACCTGACGGACCTCGTGAAGATCCCCTCGGTGTCGTGGCCCGCCTTCGACCCCGCCAATCTCCAGGCGAGCGCCGACGCCGTCGCCGAACTCGTGCGCGGCCTCGGCGTCTTCGACCTCGTCGACGTCCGCCGTGCGCCGGTCGCCGGCGCCGAGCACGACGAGGACCCGCAGCTCGGCTCCCCGGCCGTGATCGCCCACCGCGCGGCGCGCAACGGCCGGCCGACGGTGCTGCTCTACGCGCACCACGACGTGCAGCCGCCCGGACGCGACGAGGACTGGGACTCGGCGCCGTTCGAGCCGACGCTCCGCGGCGACCGCCTGTACGGACGCGGCGCCGCCGACGACAAGGCCGGGATCATGGCGCACGTCGGGGCGATCCGCGCCCTCACCTCGGTGCTCGGACACGACCTCGACCTCGGCCTCGCCCTCTTCATCGAGGGGGAGGAGGAGTACCTGTCGCAGTCGTTCGGCAACTTCCTGCACGCGCACCGCGAACTGCTCGCCGCCGACGCGATCATCGTCGCCGACTCCGGCAACTGGGACCTCGAGACGCCCGCGATCACGGTCGCGCTCCGCGGCGCGGTCGCGTTCAACCTCCGCATCGACACGCTCGCGCACGCCTCCCACTCGGGCATGTTCGGCGGCGCGGTGCCCGACGCGATGTTCGCGGCGATCCGCCTGCTCGACACCCTCTGGGCCGACGACGGCTCCGTCGCCGTCGAGGGCCTCACCTCGGCCGGCCTCGAGACGCCCGAGTACGACGAGGCGCAGCTCCGCGCCGAGACGGGACTGCTCGAGGGTGTCGCCCCCGTCGGCAATGACACGATCCTGTCGCGCATCTGGTCGCAGCCGGCCATCACGATCACGGGCATCGACGCGCCCGACATCGCCAACGCCTCGAACACGCTGGTGCCCGGCGTCCGCGTGCGCGTCAGCGCGCGCGTGGCACCCGGCCAGGACGCCCGCGAGGCGTACGAGGCGATCAGGGCGCACCTCGAGCGCAACGCGCCCTTCGGTGCCCGGCTCGCCTTCGAGGACGTGGACACGGGGCAGCCCTTCCTCGTCGACACGACCGGATGGGCGGTGGCCGAGACCCGCGGCGCGATGGAGGACGCCTGGGGCACGGCCCCGGTCGAGATCGGCGTCGGCGGGTCGATCCCGTTCATCGCAGAGCTCGTCGACGAGTTCCCGTCGGCGCAGATCCTCGTGACCGGCGTCGAAGACCCCGACTCGCGCGCCCACAGCCCGAACGAGTCCCTGCACCTGGGCGTCTTCCAGCGTGCGCTGCTCGCCGAGGCGCTCTTCCTCGCCCGCCTCGACGCGCGCGACGGAGATTCCTGAGCGCTTCCTGCCGTCGGCCGGTTTCCGGCGGTTACCATTGGATGAGGAACACGCGTTTCCAGACGCATCGAGGAGAGACATGAGCGACACGATCACCGACACCACGCACGGCGTGAAGCTGAGCGACCCCGCCGCCGACAAGGTGCGCAGCCTGCTCTCGCAGGAGGGCCGCGACGACCTGCGTCTGCGCGTCGCAGTGCAGCCCGGCGGCTGCTCGGGGCTGATCTATCAGCTCTACTTCGACGAGCGCCTGCTCGACGGAGACGCCGTCGTCGACTTCGAGGGTGTCGAGGTCGTCGTCGACAAGATGAGCGTCCCCTACCTCGACGGGGCCTCGATCGACTTCGAGGACTCGATCCAGAAGCAGGGCTTCACGATCGACAACCCGAATGCGCAGGGCAGCTGCGCGTGCGGTGACTCGTTCCACTGAGCCATACCTCATACCGCCGAAAGGAGGCCGCGAAAAGCGGCCTCCTTTCGTGTTTTCTGCAGATCGAAGGTGATTTTCGGGCCGCGGCACGCCCGACACCGCGCCCGGATGCACACCTCGGGGGCGGAGTCGGAGTAGGCTAGACAACGATCAACGCGCTTCGCTGTGAAGCGCCTTCGAGTCTCCCGAAAGGTCACCGGTGCGCCACAATCGCCGTCTCCGATGGGCTGCTATCCCGATCGCAGCGTCACTCAGCCTCGTACTCGCCGGGTGCACGCAGGCTCAGCTGAACGGATTCCTCCCCGGCTTCGTCGAGGGCGAGGCACCGGTCACGAACCACACCGAGCGAATCTCGGGCCTGTGGGTCACCTCGTGGATCGTGCTGCTCATCGTCGGCGTGATCACGTGGGGTCTGACGATCTGGGCGGTCATCGCATACCGCCGCCGCAAGGGCCAGACGGGCCTGCCGGTGCAGCTGCGCTACAACATGCCGATCGAGGTGTTCTACACGATCGTGCCGCTCATCCTCGTGCTCGGGTTCTTCGCGTTCACCGCGCGTGACCAGCAGGCGATCGAGCAGCGCTTCGCCGAGGACGAGATCGACGTCAAGGTCGAGGTCATCGCCAAGCAGTGGGCCTGGGACTTCAACTACGTGAACGAGGACGTCTACTCGCCCGGCATCCAGGGCCAGCTCGACGACGAGGGCCCCAAGGGCTCGCTCGTCCAGTCCGAGCTGCCGACCCTCTACCTGCCCGTCGGCAAGAACGTCGAGATCGAGCTCGAGTCGCGCGACGTCATCCACTCGTTCTGGGTCGTCGACTTCCTCTACAAGAAGGACATGTTCCCGGGCAAGACGAACTACATGTCGTTCGTCCCCGAGCGCGAGGGCACCTACGCCGGCAAGTGCGCCGAGCTCTGCGGCGAGTACCACTCGCTCATGCTCTTCAACGTCGAGGTCGTCTCCGAGGCCGAGTACGAGGACTACATCGAGTCGCTCCGCGACGCGGGCCAGGAGGGCCAGCTGTCGAGCGAGTACGACCGCAATCAGAACCTGCCCGGCAAGGGCGCGCCTGAACTGAACGAGGAGCACGAAGCCGAATGAGCACCACGACCGCACCGGCTCGACCTCAGTCGAGCGGCCTGCCGTTCGGCGCCTCGAAGGTCGAACGCAAGGGCAACATCCTGGTGAAGTGGATCACCTCCACCGACCACAAGGTGATCGGGTACATGTACCTGATCACGGCCTTCATCTACTTCTGCATCGGCGGCGTGATGGCGCTGATCATCCGCGCCCAGCTGTTCGAGCCCGGTCTCGAGCTCATCCAGACCCGCGAGCAGTACAACCAGCTGTTCACCATGCACGGCACGATCATGCTGCTGATGTTCGCGACCCCGCTGTTCGCGGGCTTCGCGAACGTGCTGATGCCGCTGCAGATCGGTGCGCCCGACGTCGCGTTCCCGCGACTGAACGCCTTCGCGTACTGGCTCTTCAACTTCGGCTCGCTCATGGCGGTCGCCGGCTTCTTCACCCCGCAGGGCGCCGCGTCGTTCGGCTGGTTCGCGTACCAGCCGCTCGCGTCGACGACGTTCTCACCGGGCGTCGGCGGCAACCTCTGGATGATCGGCCTCGGCCTCTCGGGCTTCGGCACCATCCTCGGTGCGGTGAACTTCATCACCACGATCATCACGATGCGCGCGCCCGGCATGACGATGTTCCGCATGCCGATCTTCACGTGGAACACGCTCGTCACCTCGATCCTCGTGCTGATGGCGTTCCCGGTCCTCGCTGCCGCGATGCTCGCCGCCGCGGCCGACCGCGTCTTCGGCGCCCACATCTACGACCCCGCCAACGGCGGTGTCATCCTCTGGCAGCACCTCTTCTGGTTCTTCGGCCACCCCGAGGTGTACATCATCGCGCTGCCGTTCTTCGGCATCGTCTCCGAGATCTTCCCGGTCTTCAGCCGCAAGCCGATCTTCGGATACAAGACGCTGATCTACGCGACGATCGCGATCGCCGCCCTCTCGGTCACCGTCTGGGCCCACCACATGTACGTCACCGGCTCGGTCCTGCTGCCGTTCTTCGCCCTGATGACGATGCTCATCGCAGTCCCGACCGGCGTGAAGATCTTCAACTGGGTCGGCACGATGTGGCGTGGATCGATCACGTTCGAGACGCCGCTGATCTGGTCGCTCGGCTTCCTCATCACCTTCGTGTTCGGTGGCCTGACCGGCGTCATCCTGGCGTCGCCGCCCCTCGACTTCCACGTCTCCGACACGTACTTCGTCGTCGCCCACTTCCACTACGTGGTCTTCGGCACCGTCGTGTTCGCCATGTTCGCCGGCTTCTACTTCTGGTGGCCGAAGTGGACGGGCAAGATGCTGAACGAGACGCTCGGCAAGTGGCACTTCTGGCTGCTCTTCATCGGCTTCCACACCACGTTCCTCGTGCAGCACTGGCTGGGTGTCGTGGCCATGCCCCGCCGGTACTACTCGTACCTGCCCGAAGACAACATCACCTGGATGAACCAGCTGTCGACGATCGGCGCGGGCATCCTCGCGATCTCGCTCATCCCGTTCTTCCTGAACGTCTACATCACGGCTCGCCGCGCGCCCAAGGTCACGGTCAACGACCCGTGGGGCTACGGCGGCTCGCTCGAGTGGGCGACCAGCTGCCCGCCGCCGCGCCACAACTTCACGTCGATCCCGCGCATCCGCTCCGAGCGTCCTGCCTTCGACCTGAACCACCCCGAGGCCGGCATCCCGGTCGGCATCGGTCCCGCGAAGGACGCCCCTGAGGCACCGACGTACGACGCCGCCACGGAGGAGATCAAGTAATGCGCGCCAACGTCATCCTGTTCTGGATCCTCACGGTCTTCTTCGTGATCATGGCCGGCGTCTACACGGCGTGGAGCTGGGCCGACAACCTCGCGCACGGGCTCAACCACCCCGAGTGGGCGGGCACCGTCGCGATCAGCCTCAGCGCGATCCTGTCGGGGTTCATCGCGTTCTACCTCGGTCGTGTGCACAAGGCCCAGGGCGCTGAGCTCCCCGAGGACCGCCTCGACGCCAACATCGACGACGGTGACGCGGAGCTCGGCTTCTTCAGCCCGTGGAGCTGGTGGCCGATCATGCTCGCCGGCGCTGCCGCGCTCCTCTTCCTCGGCCTCGCCGTCGGGTTCTGGATCTCGTTCATCGCGGTCGGCATCGGCCTCATCAGCCTCGTCGGCTGGGTGTACGAGTACTACCGCGGCAACTTCGCCCGCTGAGTTCGATCGTTCGGAGCCCCTGACGCCTCACGGCGTCGGGGGCTTCGTCGTACCCGTGGGCGCCCCGTCAGCGCTGCGTGCCGACGATGCACCACCCGCGGTCGCGATGCCGGTAGCGCGCCTGCAGTCCGTGACCCGCGAGCACGTCGACCATGGCGTCGGGGGAGTGGATGAACCCCCGGTAGCTCCGCCCGACGAGCCACATCATCAGGTTCACGGAGACGGCACCTGCCCTGCTCACCAGGTTCCGCGGAGGGTGGCTGAAGACGAGCGCCCGTCGCGCGCGATCGGCGGCCGCGGAGAGCAGCCGATCCGCGTCGGGGTAGCAGCAGACCACTCTGTGGAGCACGACGATGTCGGCTTCGTCCACCGCGGTCGGACGCTCGGCGAGGTCGAGGCCGACCGTCCTGGTCACCCGATCGCCGACACCGGCCTCGGCCGCGAGTCGCTCGGCTGTCGCCTCGTAGGCGGCTGAGAGCTCGAGGTTGACCGTGTTCGCGGCTCCACGTTCGAGCAGCGCCAACTGGAGCTCGCCGACGCCTCCGCCGATCTCGAGGACTCGCGCACCGACGATGCCGACCTCGTCTGCGAGGTAGTCGACGATGTGCCGCTCGGAGGGCGTCAGCCCTCGCTTGGAGTACTGCCGGGCGATGCGCTGAGCGAAGCGCTCGTCGAACACCGCGTCGTAGCGGCCGTCCGCCAGACGGTCGGGCGCTCGCGACTCTCCGCCGGCACTGCAGCAGTCATCCACGCCGCCAGTATGGAGCCCGGCGCGCCCGGGCGCACGCGACTCGTGCCAGTCGTCTCAGGCGGGAGCCATGAGCTCGAAGCGCACGAGCTCGACCGAGACGGTGACCGGCTCGGTCGCGTCGCGCGACGCGGGCACCTCGGCGGCGTCGTCGTGGGCGAGCACGTCGGTGTGGTGCGCCGACGGGCCCATGTCGGCGAGCAGCAGGCGGGTGGGCCCGCTCGCCTCGAGCCGGTACTCGATCGGCGTGTTCGAACGCAGCGCGAATCCGGCGCCGGTGAACTGCTCGATGAGCCTGGCGGACTTGCCGCTGGGGATGTCGAGCACGAGCCCGTCGCGGCGCAGCTCCTGCAGGTGCCGTTCGGTCGGCACGACGACGAGCAGTTCGCCACCGGGGCGGAGGATCCGCGCGAATTCCTCGAGGTTGCGCGGCGCGAAGACGTTCAGGACGACGTCGGCGACATCGGTGCGGAGCGGCAGCGGCCGCCAGATGTCGAGCACGATCCCGGTCGCCGAGCGGAGCGTGCGGAGGCCGCTACGCACTGCGTCGGGGGAGCGATCCGCGAGAAGCAGCTCGAGCTCTGGGATGGCGCGCGCCAGCTCCGCCGAGTAGTGCCCAGTCCCGCATCCGAGATCGGCGACGCGGAACGGGAGGGTCGAGCCGGCAGCGTTCTGGCCGCCGTGCCCGCTCGGAGACTCGAGCGATGCACGCACCGCCGTGATGAGCGCATCGGAGATCGGGGCGAAGGCGCCGCTGCCGAGGAGGTCGGCGCGCGCCCTCAGCATTCCCGGATCGTCACCGATCGTTCGGGGAGCCTTCGGCGGAAGCAGCGTGAGGTAGCCGTGCTTCGCCCGATCGAATCGATGACCGGCCGCGCATCCGAACGTCCGATCGTCGACGGGGGAGAGGTCGAGGAAACAGTTCGGGCACCGAAGCCACGTCGAATCGATCGACATGGTTCGGTGCCCGGAACCGTCAGACGCGTGCGTCAGTGGTGGCCGTCGTGGCCGGACTCGAGCTCGCCCTTCGTGACCGGCGCGATGCGGTCTTCGAAGAACCAGCGCGAGAACGCGGCACGGATGCGCTGACCGACCGTGATCTTGCCACGGGCGTTCGGACGGATCATGAGCGGCTCGTAGCTCTCGAAGCTCACCAGACGCCAGCGCTCGTACTCGTCGAGCGGCTGGTGCACCTCGATGAACTCACCGCCGGGCAGCTTCACGATGCGACCCGACTCGAAGCCGTGCAGGACGATCTCGCGATCCTTCTTCTGCAGTGCGATGCAGACGCGCTTCGTGATGAAGTACGCGATGAACGGGCCGATGATGACCGTGGCCTGGAGCGCGTGGATCACGCCCTCCATCGTCAGCCAGAAGTGCGTGGCGAGGATGTCGGAGCTCGCCGCGGCCCAGAGGCCCGCGTAGAACGTCACGCCGGCGGCGCCGATCGCGGTACGGGTCGGATTGTTGCGGGGACGGTCGGCGATGTGGTGCTCGCGCTTGTCGCCCTTCACCCAGGCCTCGATGAACGGGTAGATGAGCACCGTGACGATGAATCCGCCGAGCACGATGAGCGGCACGAGGATGTTGAACGACCACGTGCGGTCGAGCCACACGAACTCCCAGCCCGGCGGGATGAGTCGCAGGGCGCCGTCGGCGAAACCGATGTACCAGTCGGGCTGGGTACCCGCGGAGACGGGCGACGGGTCGTAGGGACCGTAGTTCCAGATCGGGTTGATCGTGAACATCGAGGCGATGAGCGCGAGCACACCGAAGACGATGAAGAAGAACCCGCCGGCCTTGGCCGCGTAGATCGGGAGGATGGGCGGGCCGACCGCGTTCTGCTGGGTCTTGCCCGGGCCCGCGTACTGGGTGTGCTTGTGCACGACCACGAACACGAGGTGGAGCGCGACGAGCGCGACCACGAGGGCGGGGAGCAGCAGGATGTGCAGCGTGTAGAGACGTCCGACGATCGCGGTGCCGGGGAACTCGCCGCCGAAGAGGAGGAACGAGGTCCAGGTGCCGATCAGCGGGATGCCCTTGATCATGCCGTCGATGATGCGGAGGCCGTTGCCCGAGAGCAGGTCGTCGGGGAGCGAGTAGCCCGTGAAGCCCTCGGCCATCGCGAGGATGAAGAGGATGAAACCGATCACCCAGTTCAGCTCGCGCGGCTTGCGGAACGCACCGGTGAAGAAGATGCGCAGCATGTGGAGGCCGATGGCCGCCACGAAGAGCAGCGCGCCCCAGTGGTGCATCTGGCGCACGAACAGGCCGCCGCGGATGTCGAACGAGATGTCGAGGGTCGACGCCATCGCGACCGACATCTCGACGCCCTTGAGCGGCACGTAGGAGCCGTCGTAGTGGACCTCGGCCATCGACGCCTGGAAGAAGAACGTCAGGAAGGTGCCCGAGATGAGCACGACGACGAAGGCGAAGAGCGCGACCTCACCGAGGAGGAAGGACCAGTGGTCGGGGAACGCCTTGCGACCGAGCTCCTTGACGAAGCCGGCGACACTCGTCCGTTCGTTGACGTAGACGGAGGCTGCCGCGGTGAACGACCGCTTCTGCGGCGCTGTGGCGGACGGTGCGGTGCTCAATGGCGCTCCCAGAAGCTCGGGCCGACGGGTTCGGTGAAGTCGCTCTGCGCGATGAGGTAGCCCTCGTCGTCGACGGCGATCGGCAGCTGCGGCAGGGGCCGCTTGGCCGGGCCGAAGATGACCTCGCAGTGGTTCGCCACATCGAACTGCGACTGGTGGCAGGGGCAGAGCAGGTGGTGCGTGTGCTGCTCGTACAGTGCGACCGGGCAGCCGACGTGGGTGCAGATCTTGGAGTAGGCGACGATGCCCTCGTACGACCAGCTCTCACGCTCGGGGAGCTGGTTGAGCTCCTCGGGGTTCAGGCGCATGAGCAGCACTGCTGCCTTCGCCTTCTCCTCCAGCTTGCCGTGCTCGAGCTCGGTGAGCCCTTCGGGGATCACGTGGAACGCGCTGCCGATGGTGACGTCGGAGGCCTTGATCGGCGTTCCGGACGGGTCGAGCGCGAGGCGGGTGCCCTTCTTCCACATGGTGTGGCTCAGGAGCTCGACCGGGATCTGGTCCTGGGGGGCGAAGCCGCGGAAGAGCACGACGGCGGGGAGCGGGAAGACCAGCAGGGCGCCGATGAGGCTGTTGCGGATCGCCGCGCGGCGGGTGAAGCCCGACTCGCGGTCGGCGTCGGCGAAGACCTGCGCGGCCGCGGCCTGCGTCTCGGGCGAGCCGCCGATCGGGTGGCGCTCGTCGGCGAGCTCGACGTCGGTCATGATCGACTTCGCCCAGTGGACGGCGCCGAACCCGATGCCGAACAGGGCGAGCGTCGCGCCGAGGCCGATGAACATGTTGTTCAGTCGCACGTCGCCGACGTTGTTCGACTCCATCGGGAACAGCATGTAGGCGGCGATGGCCCAGACGCTGCCGAGGATCGACAGGTAGAAGAGCGTGTAGACGGTGCGCTGCGCACGCTTCTCGCGCTGGGGGTCCTCGTCGGTGACGCGGGGACGGTGCGGCGGGAATCCGGGGTTCTCGAACGCGTCGGCGGCGATGACCGCGGTACCCGGCGAGACGGCTGAATCGTGCGCGGCGTGCGACGAGTCGGCAGCGGCGATCTCCGCGCTGCTGTGGTCGTCCTGTGCCATGGTTCTCCTTCGTAGCTTCTTCAGTGCCGGGCGTGCGCTAGTTGGACTTCGCCGTGATCCACACGGTGATCGCGACGATCGCGCCGAGACCGAAGATCCAGATGAACAGGCCCTCCGCGACCGGGCCGAGCGAGCCGAGCTCGAATCCGCCGGGGGAACGGTTGTCCTGGACGTACTTGAGGTACGTGATGACGTCGCGCTTGTCTTCGGGCGAGATGTTCAGGTCGTTGAACACCGGCATGTTCTGCGGGCCCGTGACCATGGCCTCGTAGATGTGGACGCCTGAGACGTCGGTGAGCGGGGGAGCGAACTTGCCCTCGGTCAGTGCGCCGCCGGCGCCGGCGACGTTGTGGCACATCGCGCAGTTGATGCGGAAGAGCTCGGCGCCGTTCGCGGCGTCGCCGCCGCCGTTGACGAGGTGGTCGCTCGGGATCTCGGGGCCGGGGCCCAGCGAGGCGACGAAGTACGCGAGCTGCTTGACCTGCTCGTCGGTGAACTGCACGGGCTTCTGCTGCGCCTGCGGGCCCTGCATCTGCATCGGCATGCGGCCGGTGCCGACCTGGAAGTCGACCGAGGCTGCGCCGACGCCGATGAGGCTCGGTCCGTTCTCGGTGCCCTGGGCCTCGAGGCCGTGGCAGGTCGCGCAGTTCGCCTGGAAGAGCTTCTTGCCCTCCTCGATGGTCTGCTGCGAGTTCGGGTCGACTTCGGCCTGGGCGACGGTGCCGGTGCTGAGCGCTGCGTAGGCGCCGCCGGTGAAGACGAGTCCGAGCGCGAGGAGCGCGACGGTGGCGAGCGGGTGCCGGCGTCCGGCGCGTCGCTTCGAGCGAGTCATGTGGTTCTTCCTGTTCACGGGCATGAGGGTTGACGCTTCTGGGGCGGCTTACTTCAGTACGTAGATGACGAGGAAGAGGCCGATCCAGACGACGTCGACGAAGTGCCAGTAGTACGAGACGACGATCGCGCTCGTGGCCTCGCGGTGGCCGAAGTTCTTGACGGCGAACACCCGGCCGATGATGAGCAGGAACGCGATCAGTCCGCCCGTGACGTGGAGGCCGTGGAAGCCGGTCGTCAGGTAGAAGGCGGAGCCGTAGGCGTTGGAGTCGATCGCGATGCCCTCGGAGACGAGGGTTGCGTACTCCCAGACCTGGCCGGCGACGAAGATCGAGCCCATGGCGAAGGTGAGGAAGAACCACTCGACCATGCCCCACTTCGCGAGGTTGTACCACGCGCCGGTCGCGTACGGCTGCATGCGCTCCGCCGCGAAGACGCCGAACTGGCACGTGAACGACGAGAGCACGAGGATGATCGTGTTCGTCAGCGAGAACGGGAAGTTGAGTCGATCGGCCTCGAACGCCCAGAGCTCGGGCGACGTCGATCGCAGCGTGAAGTAGATCGCGAAGAGGCCGGCGAAGAACATGACCTCGCTGCCCAGCCAGACGATCGTTCCCACCGCTACGGTGTTCGGTCGATTGATCACGGGCGCGCTCGCCTGATAAGTGATTGAGGTGCTCGTCACCCCCCCATTATGGCCGAAATCAGGCCTGAGTTTTCGTCATCCGCGCGGACCGTGTCGTGCGAGACGAGTAAGGGAACCCTAAGTCGGGCTGTGGGAAGCCCGTGAATCCGCCGCGAATCGGGCGGATAAGATCGGGACATGCCCGCTCACCAGAATTGGCCCGACATCCTGAACTCCCTTCTACAGGGGGTAGATCTGAGCGTTTCGGATGCCGCGTGGTGCATGGAGCAGGTGATGACGGGCACTGCGACGGAGGCCCAGCTCGCGGCGTTCCTCGTCGCCCTCCGCATCAAGGGGGAGACGGTCGACGAGATCGTCGGCTTCCGCGATGCCGTCCTCGAGCACGCCGTGCCGCTCGAGGCCGACCCGATGGCGCTCGACATCGTCGGCACCGGCGGCGACCGCTTCGGCACGGTGAACGTGTCGACGATGGCTTCGATCGTCGCCGCGGCCGCGGGCGTGCCCGTGATCAAGCACGGCAACCGTGCAGCGAGCTCCGCGTCGGGTTCGTCCGACGTCCTGGCGGCGCTCGGGCTCGACCTCGCCCTTCCCGCCGAGCGCGTGACGCGGGTGCTCGACGAAGCGGGCATCACCTTCGCCTACGCCGCGGCGTTCCATCCTGGATTCCGTCACGCCGGGGCCGTGCGCGCCCAGCTCGGCGTGCCGACGGTCTTCAACTTCCTCGGCCCGCTCTGCAACCCGGCCCGCCCCGAGGCCTCGGCGGTCGGCGTCGCGCAGCTCGACCGGGTCCCGCTCATCGTCGGCGTGTTCCAGACCCGGGGCGCCACCGCACTGGTGTTCCGCGGCGACGACGGACTCGACGAGCTCACCACCACCGGACACAGCCACATGTGGGAGGTCTCGGGCGGCACCGTGAAGGAGCACGACCTCGATCCGCGCGACCTCGGCATCCCTCGCGCGAGCATCGACCAGCTCACCGGCGGCGACGCGGCGCACAACGCCGCGATCGTGCACGAAGTGCTCGGCGGCGCGAAGGGACCGGTCCGCGACATCGTGGTGTTGAACGCCGCGGCCGGTCTCGTCGCCTTCGAACTGGCGAAGGACCCGTCGCAGTTCCAGCGCCCCATCCTCGACCGCTTCCGCGACAAGATGGCGATCGCCGAGGAGACGATCGACCGCGGTGCCGCCGCCGCGAAGCTCGACGAGTGGATCGCGGCGACCAGGCGCTGAGCCCCGACCGACAGCGGCGCGGGCCCCGTGGCATCCACGGGGCCCGCGCTCGGTGTTCGGCGAGTGCTACTTGACGTCCTCGTCGACCCAGTCGAAGGTCTTCGAGACGGCCTTCTTCCAGAGCCGGAGCTGCCGGTCGCGCTCGGCGGCGTCCATCGCGGGCTCCCAGCGGGAGTCCTCCTGCCAGTTGGCGCGGAGCTCGTCGAGGCTCGACCAGAACCCGACCGCGAGGCCGGCCGCGTAGGCCGCGCCGAGCGCGGTGGTCTCGGCCACGACCGGGCGCACGACCGGCACCCCGAGGATGTCGGCCTGGAACTGCATGAGCGTGTTGTTCGCGATCATGCCGCCGTCGACCTTGAGCTCGGTGAGCTCGACGCCCGAGTCGGCGTTCACCGCGTCGAGCACCTCGCGGGTCTGGAACGCCGTCGCCTCGAGTGCGGCTCGGGCGATGTGCCCCTTGTTGACGAAGCGGGTGAGGCCGACGAGGGCGCCGCGGGCGTCGGGACGCCAGTACGGCGCGAACAGGCCCGAGAACGCCGGCACGAAGTACGCGCCGCCGTTGTCCTCGACCGACTTCGCGAGGTCTTCGACCTCGGGGGCGCTCGCGAAGAGGCCCAGGTTGTCGCGCAGCCACTGGATCAGCGACCCCGTGACGGCGATCGAGCCCTCGAGCGCATAGTGCGGCGCCTGGTCGCCGAGCTTGTACCCGAGCGTCGTCAGCAAGCCGTTCTTCGAGTGGACGATCTCCTCGCCGGTGTTGAAGATGAGGAAGTTGCCCGTGCCGTAGGTGTTCTTCGACTCGCCGGGGTCGAAGGCGGCCTGCCCGAAGGTCGCCGCCTGCTGGTCGCCGAGGATGCCGGCGACCGGCACCTCGCGGAGCAGGCTCGACGGCTCGACGGTGCCGTACACCTCGGACGACGACTTGATCTCCGGGAGCATCGAGCGCGGCACGCCGAACGCGGCGAGGATGCCGTCGTCCCACTGGAGTGTCTCGAGGTCCATGAACATCGTGCGGCTCGCGTTCGTGACATCCGTCGCGTGGACGCCGCCCTCCGGACCGCCGGTGAGGTTCCAGAGCACCCAGGTGTCGGTGGTGCCGAACAGCAGGTCGCCGGCCTCGGCCTTCTCACGGGCGCCGGGCACGTTCTCGAGGATCCAGACGATCTTCGTGCCCGAGAAGTACGTGGCGAGCGGGAGACCCACCTGCTGCTTGAAGCGCTCGACGCCGCCGTCGGCCGCGAGGCGGTCGACGATCGGCTGCGTGCGGGTGTCCTGCCAGACGATCGCGTTGTACACCGGCTCGCCGGTGTTCTTGTCCCACACGACCGCGGTCTCGCGCTGGTTCGTGATGCCCACCGCGGCGATGTCGTGGCGCGTCAGGTCGGCCTTGCCCAGGGCCTGGCCGATCACCTCTCGGGTGTTGCGCCAGATCTCGGCGGGATCGTGCTCGACCCAGCCCGCCTTCGGGAAGATCTGCTCGTGCTCGAGCTGCCCGGTCGAGACGATCGATCCGGCCTTGTCGAAGATGATCGCGCGGGAACTCGTCGTGCCCTGGTCGATAGCCAGGATGTAGTCGGCCATGACTTCCTCTCATTCATACGTGCGGGGCCGGTCGCCGCGCACGCTCGGTTCAGTGGCTGGGCGTTCGTGCGGCGGGGCCGAGCGGGCCCCGCCGCACGAGGTCACCCGAGCACGGGGAGCAGCACGAGTGCCGCCCAGCCGGCGATGAGTCCGCCGACGATCGGGCCGACGACCGGGACCCAGGAGTACGACCAGTCGCTGCCGCCCTTGCCCTTGATCGGCAGGACGGCGTGCGCGATGCGCGGACCGAGGTCGCGCGCCGGGTTGATCGCGTAGCCGGTCGGACCACCGAGCGAGGCGCCGATCGCGATCACCAGGAACGCGACGGGGATCGCGCCGAGCTCGGCCGGGGTGCCGCCGTAGCTGAACCCGAGGATGACGAACACGAGCACGAAGGTGCCGATGATCTCAGTGACGAGGTTCCAGCCGTACGAGCGGATCGCGGGGCCGGTCGAGAACACGCCGAGCTTGTTCGCGGCCTCGGGCTCGGCGTCGAAGTGCTGCTTGTACGCCAGCCAGCAGAAGATCGCACCGATGAAGGCGCCGACCATCTGCGCGCCGATATAGGTCGCGATGGATGCACCGTCGATGGGGATGCCGGGCACGAACTCGCCCTCGCCCTTGCCGAGCCGATTCACCGCGAGCCCGAGCGTGACCGCCGGGTTGAGGTGAGCCCCGGACGCGTACGACACGATGACGCCGGCGAAGACCGCGAGGCCCCAGCCGATGTTCACCATGAGGAACCCGCCGTTGTGGCCCTTGTTCCTGATGAGCGCGACATTGGCGACGACGCCGCAACCGAGCAGCACCAGCATCGCCGTGCCGACCATCTCCGAAAGGAAGATGACTCCGAGATTCATTTCAACCCCCTCCGATGCGGGAGCTTCGTCGCCCCCGCTCACTGGTCACGATAGCCGCGCGGCACCGTCGGGCGGAATGCCCCAGCCGGAATCGGCTCGAAGCCCCTTACGTCGGAGGCGGCCGCGGGCGTAGGTTTGCGAGGGAGTGCTGCGTCGGGGTCGATGCACGGTCGCACGACCGCAGGCAGCCGCGGCGGAAGGGGTGTCCGTGAAGAAGATCATCAACGACCCGAAGCGCGTGGTCGACGAGTCGGTCGCAGGGTTCGCGCTGGCGCATGCCGATCTGGTGAGGGTCGAGACCGACCCGATCCACGTCGTGCGTGCCGATGCGCCCATCGCCGGCAAGGTCGGCATCGTGAGCGGCGGCGGCAGCGGGCACGAGCCGCTGCACGCCGGCTACGTGGGCTTCGGCATGCTGGATGCCGCGGTGCCGGGAGCGGTGTTCACCTCGCCGACGCCAGATCCCATCCTCGCGGCGACGAAGGCGGTCGACGGCGGATCGGGCGTCCTCCACATCGTGAAGAACTACACGGGCGACGTGCTCAACTTCGAGACGGCCGCCGACCTCGCCGCGGCGGAGGGCATCACGGTGCGTGCGGTCGTCACGAACGACGACGTCGCCGTGAAGGACTCGCTGTACACGGCAGGGCGCCGTGGCGTCGCCGGCACGGTGCTGGTCGAGAAGATCGCCGGCGCGGCCGCCGAACGCGGCGACTCGCTCGACGAGGTCGCTGCGATCGCCGAACGCGTGAACGCCGGAGCCCGTTCCATGGGGCTCGCCCTCACCCCGTGCATCGTGCCGCACGCCGGCGAGCCGAGCTTCACGCTCGCCGAGGACGAGATCGAGATCGGCATCGGCATCCACGGCGAACCGGGGCGCGAGCGCGTCGCGCTCGAGCCGGCCGACCGGCTCGTCGACCGGCTGCTCGAGCCGATCCTCGACGACCTCCCGTACGCGGCCGGCGAGCGCACGCTGCTGTTCGTGAACGGCATGGGCGGCACGCCGCAGATCGAGCTCTACCTCGCCTACCGGAGGGCGGCCGAGGTGCTCGCGGAACGCGGCATCCCGATCGCACGGTCGCTCGTCGGCAACTACATCACCTCGCTCGAGATGCAGGGGATGTCGATCACGCTGCTGAAGCTCGACGACGAGATGATCGAACTCTGGGATGCCCCGGTGCAGACGGCTGCACTCCGGTGGGGCCGGTAGGCAGGGAAGGCGAGGGGGAACCGGTGGGATTGGACATCACCTGGGCGGTCGACTGGGTCAGGCGGAGCGCGGACGGCATCTCCGAGCACCGCGTCGAGCTCATCACGCTCGACCGGGAGATCGGCGACGGCGACCACGGCGAGAACATGGATCGGGGATTCCAGGCGGTGGTGGCGAAGCTCGACGACCTGCCCGCGGGCTCGACTCCCGGCGACGTGCTGAAGCTCGTCGCGACGACCCTGATCTCGACGGTCGGCGGGGCCGCGGGGCCGTTGTACGGCACGGCGTACCTCAAGGCCTCGGGCGCGGTCGGCGGTGCGACGTCGCTCGACGGCGCCGCGGTCGCCGGGTTGCTCGCCGCCGCGCGAGACGGCATCGTCAGCCGGGGCAAGGCGGAGCCGGGCGACAAGACGATGGTCGACGCGTGGACTCCGGCGGTCGACGCGGCCGAGGCTGCGGCGAGCGCGGGTGCCGATGCCGCCGAGGTGTTCGCCGCGGCCGCCGCCGCCGCGGAAGCCGGCGCGGTCGCCACCGAGCCGCTCGTCGCCCGCAAGGGCCGGGCGAGCTACCTCGGCGAGCGGTCGGCCGGGCACCGCGACCCCGGCGCCGAGTCGAGTGCACTTCTCCTGCGGGCCGGGGCCGACGCCGCGGCCGACGGGGCAGGGGCATGAGCGGGGGAGCCCAGGGCAAGGTCGGTCTCGTCTTCGTCTCGCACTCGTCGCAGATCGCGGCGGGGCTCGTCGAACTCGCGCGCCAGATGGCACCGACGACGGCGCTCGCACCAGCCGGCGGCACCGACGACGGGCGCATCGGGACGAGCTTCGACCTCGTCTCGACGGCGATCGTGGCGGCCGACTCGGGCAGCGGCGTCGTGGTGCTGTGCGATCTCGGCTCGGCCATCCTGACGACCGAGACCGCGCTCGACTTCCTCGACGACGAGCTGCGCGCCCGCGTGCGCCTCGTCGATGCGCCGCTCGTCGAGGGCGGGGTGGCCGCCTCGGTGGCCGCCGAGGCCGGGGATCCGCTCGATGCGGTGGTCGCCGCAGCCGAGTCGGCGCGCGGCGTCCCGGTCGACGACTCGTCTGCCGGGCCGCCCACGGGTGAAGCGCAGCAGGCCGGCACCGGCACCGAGGCATCCGGCTATTCGCGGAGGGTGACGCTCGTGAACGCCGATGGCCTGCATGCGAGGCCGGCGGCCGAGCTCGTGAAGCTCGCCGCGACCTTCGACCACCGGGTGACGGTGAACGGCGCCGACGCGAAGAGCCTGCTGGGCATCATGTCGCTCGGCCTCACGAAGGGTGCGGAGGTCGAGATCGCCACCGACGACGTGGCCGGTGCGGCCGAGGTCGACGCCCTCGCAGAGCTCACCGCGTCGGGGTTCGGCGAGCACTGAGCCCGTCGCAATGCCCGCACGCCCGTGCGACGGTCGGCGCGCGGGCGGTGCGGAGCGCTCAGTTGCCGCCCGCGATGCGGATGTCGGCCCCAGTGGTGTAGCTCGCGTCGGAGGACAGCAGGTAGGCGACGGCGCCGGCCATCTCGTGCGCTTCGCCCGGGCGGCGCATGGGGATGCCGGGCGCGCGCTCGTCGGGCGCGTCGGGGCGGCCGGCCGCGGCGTGGATCTCGGTGCGGGTCGTGCCGGGCGAGACCGTGTTCACGCGCACGCCGACCGGGGCGAACTCCTTCGAGGCGCCGGTGGTGAGCGCATTGAGCGCGGCCTTGCTCATCGCGTAGGGGATGTAGGTGTTCGGGGAGCCCGACTTCGCGGCACCGGAGGAGATGTTGACGATCGATCCGCCGGCGCCGCCGCGGTCGGTGGCCATGTGCTCGATCGCGGCGCGCGTGAGCACGATCGGGGCGAGCACGTTCACCCGGAAGAGGAGCTCGGTCTCGTCGAGCGGCGCGTCGAGGAAGGGGCCGATGCGGCCGGTGATCCCCGCGTTGTTCACGAGGCCGGTGACGCGCCCGAACGCGGCGATCGCGGCGGGCACGATCCCTGCCGCCGCGTCGAGGTCGCCGAGGTCGGCCTGGAGGAGGAGGACCTTGGCCCCCGCGGCGCTGCAGCGCTGCGCGATCGCATCGGCCTCGTCGGCCCGTTCGCGATAGGTGAGCACGAGGTCGTGCCCCTCGGCGGCCAGGCGCTCGGCGATGGCGGCGCCGATGCCACGGCTGGCGCCGGTGATGATGGTGACCGGGCGGGGGAGCGAAGCATCCGTCATGGGGCAAGCCTACGGCGCGCCTCTGGTCATGAGGATGCCTCAGGCGTACCATCTGCGGTATGGCACGCGACGCAGCGAGCCGCCCTGACGACGGCAACGCATTCACCAGGTTCTTCGATCGAGTCGATCACGCACTCGAGCCGATCTTCGGCGCCCCGCCGCTCACCGAGGGGGTCGAACAGGACGACCCGGCCGAGCTGCAGGCGAGACCGTGCCCGGTCTGCGGGCACGCGATCGCCGAGCATCGCTTCGACGATACGAATGGCAACATCGTGATGACGTGCCCGACCGACGAGCGGCTGCCCGAGCGGGCGACGAATGCGCCGCTCAACGAGCTCGGCATGCCGTTGACGGGGCGTCGAGCCGAGCGCACGGCATCCTCGTCCACGCCCTGAACGACGGCACTCGCTTCGCGCGAGGAGCGCGAACTCGGTCATCCGGCCGATAGCATGCAAATGCATGAATCGATCCGGATGACTCGGAGGTCACCTGCATGGGCGAGGACAGCGCGACCGGGCAGCACCCGCGGGGTGGACTCGCCGCCGCCGACCGTCGGCAGGCGCTCACCGCGATGCTGGCAGCAGAGCCGCATCGGCTTCGGCGCCGCAGCATCTCGCTGGGGGTGCGGCCCGACGACGCCGACGACGCGGCGCAGATCGCCGCGATGCGCGCGTGGCGATCGATCGACGCGCTCGAGGCGACGGATCCCGGTGCGATGTGCTCCTGGCTCGACGTGATCGCGCGACGCACGGCCATCGACCTCCACCGCCGTACCCCGCCGACCGACGGCGAGGTGGAGTGCGATCGGCTCCTGGCCGCGCAGGACGTCGAGCGCGAGGTCGAGACGCAGGCGCGCCTCGCCGCGGCGCTGCGTTCGATCCGCGCGCTCGCGCCCGAGCTGCGCGAGCCGCTGCTCATGAGCGCGGTCGACGGGCTCTCGTCGGGGGAGATCGCGGATCGCCTCGGCATCAGCGCGGCGGCGGCGCGACAGCGGGTGTCTCGGGCGCGCAAGGCGCTGGCGGGGCATCCGGTCGCCGCTCGGAAGTCGAGCGCGTCTCGCCGGCCCGCGGACTGACCGCGGGCCGGCGAGTCTCGATCACGCGGTGCCGAAGGGGTTGTCGATGACGAAGCGCCACCCCGCGACCTCGTCGTAGGCGGCGACGTCCGAGGTGGTGCCGCCGAGTGCGATCTCGTTCCCGTCTGGGCCGGTGCCCTGCATCGTCCAGTCGGCGATCGCGAGTCCCGTGGAGCCGCTCACGATGGCGTGCCGGACCGTCATGTCGATCGGCAGGCCGAGGGCGAGGAACTGCTCGAGTGCGGCGCGCACCTGCTGGGTGCCCTGGACCGGCTGTCCGGGCGCCGGCACGAAGACCGCGTCGGGCGCGTTCAGCGCCAGGAGTCCCTCGACGTCTCGGGCGTTGAACCGTGCTGCGAACGCGAGGTTGAGCTGGTCGAGGGAGGTGATCGGCGTCGTCATGTTCGATGTCCTTTCAGGGAGGCGAGCCCGGCTCGTGCGGGGCTCGTGAAGAAGGACGCGGGACACCGGCGCCTGTGACGGATCGCGCCGAACTCGGCGTCCGGCGTCGCCACGCCAGCGCGACACATGCCGAGTGGTGAATGGGCGTATCCCGAAAGCGGTATACTGAAGGAGTCGGCCCGAGCGGCCGACGCGGGGCGAAGTCCCCGATGCGGACGTAGCGCAGCTGGTAGCGCGTCACCTTGCCAAGGTGAAGGTCGCGGGTTCGAACCCCGTCGTCCGCTCAGATTCCCGAGCCGCCTCCATCGTGTGCCAGCATGGCGTGATGGCGACCGTGACCGTACGTGTGATGACGCAGGACGAGTACGACGACTGGCAGCGCGACATCGCCGAGGCCTATGCCGACGAGCAGGTTTCGGCGGGCCGATGGCCCCAGGAGGGCGCCGTGCAACGTGCGCGCGACGAAAATGCCCGGCTGCTGCCGCAGGGGCCCGAGACGCCGCGCATGCTCGTGCTGCGCGGCATCGACGGAACGGGAGAACCCGTCGGGCGCGCCTGGGTCGGCCTCGACCACCCGCGCGGCGCGCCCGACGTCGCCTTCCTCTACGACATCGAAGTCCTCGCGTCGCGACGGGGGAGCGGCTACGGCCGGGCACTGCTCGCCGCGGTCGAGGACGTCGTGCGCCAGGCCGGCGTCCCCGCCCTCGAGCTCAACGTCTTCGGCCCGAACCGCGCCGCGATCTCGCTCTACGACTCCGCCGGCTACGAGGTCACGACGCAGCAGATGCGCAAGTCCCTCTGACCGGCACGCGCGACCGCTCGCCGTTCACCGCTCGGAGCGCTCGACGGGCAGCCACAGCTCGCACGTGGCCGTGCTGAAGTCGGGGGAGCGGTCGAGCACCGCGACGATCGACGGACCCGGACGCAGTCGCCACGGGTTCGACGGGAACCACTCGGTCGCCGTCGCCGCCCACGTCGACTGCAGTACGCCGGGATACGCGCCCTCGGCGTCGAACACCGCCAGGTCCCCGCCGGCACGTCGATCACGTCGAGGTCCTCGGGGAACTCCGCACCGTCGCCGACCGCGACGCCGTGCAGGTAGGTGAGCTCACTGCCCTCGGTGTAGTCGGGGTCGACGTCGGCGCTGACCTGCAGCAGGCCGGCGGGATCGCTGCTGCTCAGGCGCTTCAGGCGGGCGTGCTCCTCGACGGGGAGCGCGGCGATGTGAGCCTGGATGTGAGGGTTGACGCCCTCGTGGATGAGCGGCACGCGAACGGCGTGTCCGACGAGACGGAATGCGGGGCGATCTGAGATGCGGGTGTCCATCGGGGTGTTCCCTTCTACGGTCAGGCGGAACCTGAGCTGCGGTTGCGTGCGAAGGGGGCCGCCGTCACGACGGACGTCGCTCGGGCCGGCACCGTGCACCGCCCGGAACGCGCGACCGAATGCCTCGGTCGAGCCGTAGCCGTAGCCGACCGCGATGGTGAGCAGCTCGCCGTCGCCGAGCACCTCGGCGACGGCGACGGTCATGCGCCGTCGCCTGACGTACTCGGACAGCGGCATGCCGGCGAGCGACGAGAACATTCTGCGGACGTGGTACTCGGTGGTGCCGAGGCTGCGCGCGAGCGCCGCGAGATCGAGGTCGCCGGCGAGGTGACGCTCGACCTCGTCGACGACCCGGTTGAGTATCGCGATCACGGTCCCTCCTTCGACGTCCAGCCTCGCCGCGGCTGCGCGTTCGCACCCGATTATCGCGGTTCGATGCGATCGGGTGGCGGAGGGGCGCAGCTCACTCCGCCGCTCGCGCCGGACGGAATCGCATCGCGACCGCACCTGACCGGAACTCCCGCCGATCCACGAGCTCGAGCCGGATGCGCTCGCGGAGACCGGCGAGCAAGGTCGGTCCGTGTCCGGCGAGCACCGGCTGCACGAGGAACTCGTACTCGTCGATCAGGCCGAGATCGGCCAATGCCAGGGGGAGTGTCACGCCGCCGACCCACAGGCCCTCGCCCGGCTCCTGCTTGAGCCGGCGAACCGCGTGGGCCAGGTCTTCACGCACCAATTCGGCGTTCCAGTCGACCTCGTCGAGTGTGCTCGACACGACGTGCTTCTCGGCTCCGTCGATGGCCTCGGCGAACGGGATCTCCCACTCATCCATCCAGTCGGGCCACGAGCCGGTGGCCGGCCTCCGCCAGGCGGCCTCCATCATCTCGTAGGTCACCCGTCCGAAGAGCAGCGCATCGGCTCGCTCCATCTCAGCGGTCCAGTAGCGCATCGATTCCTCGTCAGGGGGCAGTCCCGCCTCGTGATGGCAGCAGCCGTCGAGCGTGACGTTGATCGAGTAGCGAAGCGGTCTCATCTGTGGCTCTTCTCGTCGAGGGACCGGTCAGCCGCGGGCGGGCGGCACCGTCTTGCGCATCACGGTCTTGCTCTTGCCGATGTGGCGTTCGAAGGTGAATCCCGCCTTCTCGAACATGGCCCGCGTGCCGTTGTGGAGGAATGAGGACGACGTGCGCTTGCCGGGGACGAGCTCGTTCGGGAACGAGACCACCTCGCCGCCTCCGGCCGCCGCGATCAGCGCGAGCGCGCCGTCCAGCGCCTCCCGTGCCACGCCCGACCTCCGGTGGTCGCGGTCGACGAAGAAGCACGTGATGCGCCAGGGTGCGGGCCGGGTCTCGCCGGCGTCGTACTGCTTGCGGTGGTAGATGTTCGGCAGCTCGGCCGGACTGCCGTACTCGCACCACGCGATGGCGTCGTCGCCGTCGAACACGAGCGCGGCGTGCGCGACTCCCTCCGCCACGAGTCGCCGCTTGAACGTCGGGCGGTCGACCTCCTCCTTGACGGTGTGCTCGGTGTCGTCGTGGAAGTACGAGCAGTAGCACCCGCCCCAGACGCCGTTGTGCTTCTGCGCGAGTGCGAGCCAGGCGGGGAAGGTGTCGAGCGTGAGCGGCTTGATCACATGCGCAGGCGTCGTGGTCGTCATCGCAACGTCACGCTCCGCGCGTCGCCGCCCGTGCGGCGCGCAATCGCGGTCCGCGGTCGCGGCACGGCTTTCGCCGGCGTGCTTCCGGTGGGAACGTCCTCAACGGCCACGGCAGGCTCCTCGGCTCGGTGCTGCCAGTCTGCCGACCTCGTCCGACATTTCACAAGGGAGGCGATCCGACTGCACGTCGGCGAGGGGCCGCGCCGTCGCTCGCCGTACCGCGGGGCGTCGATCGTGTCGGCACGCCCCATCTCGCGCAGGTCAGCATAGACTCCTGTCTATGGGTTCGCTTCCGCTCGCGCCCGCGCTCGTCTCAGACCCGACCCGCGCTCGCATGCTCCGACTGATCCTCGCCGAATTCGACGGGCGGTCGACCGTGACGCGGCTCGCGGGCGAGCTCGGCTTGAGGCAGCCGACGATCACGCACCATGCTCGGGTCTTGACCGAGGCGGGTGTGCTCGAGCGACGTCCCGAGGGCAGGCGGGTCTGGTACTCGGTGTCGGCGGAGCACCTCGATCGGGTGGTCGAGGTGCTCGGTGGCCCCGGCCCCGAAGAGACCGACCCGGCCGTGTTCGAGCGGATCGCAGAGGACCTGTCCGACCGATTCGCCGGGATCTTCAACCGCGAGACGGTGGCGCGATTCGTCGAGGAGAGCCGTGCGCTCCTCGAGCCATCGGTCGATTCCGGCCGCCGGGCATCGCGCACGGCCGAGTTCGCCGCTCAGCGTCTCGAGGCGGTCGCCGCACGGAACGCGCGGCCGGGTCGGGTGCCCGAAGTCCTGTTCGTCTGCGTGCAGAATGCGGGACGCTCGCAGATGGCGGCAAGCCTCCTCCGCCGGCTCGCCGGCGACCGAGTGCGCGTACGCACCGCCGGCTCGGCGCCCGCGGCCGTGATCGCTCCCACGGTCAGGGCCGTCCTCGAAGAGGTGGGCGTCTCGGTCGGCGGCGACTTCCCGAAACCGTTGACCGACGAGGTCGTGCGGGCGGCGGATGTGGTGGTCACGATGGGCTGCGGCGACGCCTGCCCCGTCTACCCGGGCACGCGATATCTCGATTGGAAACTCGACGATCCCGTCGGGCAGCCGATCGAGCGAGTTCGCGAGATCCGCGACGAGATCAACCTGCGCGTGCGTGGACTCATCTCCGACCTGGTGGGGCCCGCTTCGTGAACACTCACTGAACGACGCCGGCTCAGCTCGATTGATATATAGATCATGATCTATGGTTAACAGGGTCGAGCCTGAGGAAAGGGTCTGTGATGTCCGAGAAGCCCACTGTTCTGTTCGTGTGCGTGCACAACGCCGGTCGCTCGCAGATGGCCGCCGGCTTCCTGCGCGAGCTCGCGGGAGACCGCGTCGACGTGCTTTCGGCCGGCTCCGAGCCGAAGCACCGGATCAACCCCGTCGCGGTGCAGGCGATGGCCGAGGAGGGCATCGACATCACGAACAACGTGCCGAAGGTGCTCACCACCGAGGCGGTCCGCGACTCCGACGTCGTGATCACGATGGGTTGCGGCGACGCGTGCCCGATCTTCCCCGGCAAGCGGTACGAGGATTGGAAGCTCGACGATCCGGCGGGCCAGGACATCGAGGCCGTGCGCCCGATCCGCGACGAGATCCGCGGACGCGTCGAGGCGCTGCTCGCCGAGCTGGTTCCACAGGAGGCGAGCGGGTGACGGGCGCACCCGTTCCTGCTCGCGATGGCCACGGATGCCCCGGTCGAGGACCTCATCGACCGGGGGCCCTCATTCGCGAGTCACGGGCGCATCAGCACCCGGAGCCAGCGCAGCAGCTCGACGAGCCGCCGAGGTCGGTCGAGCAGACGCCGGTCGCGGGCAGTACGAGTTCGACGTTCATCGCCGATGCGAGATCGCCCGCGAGCCACGCAGTGACCGAGCGCACCTGCTCGTAACCCGTCGCGAGCAGGAAAGTGGGCGCGCGGCCGTACGACTTCATGCCGACGATGAAGAATCCGCTCTCGGGATGGGCGAGCTCGGCGAAGCCGTGCGGCTCGACCGTGCCGCACGAGTGCACGTTCGGGTCGATCAGCGGGGCCAGTCGCTTCGGCGCCTCGACGATCTCGTCGAGCTCGAGCCGGACCTCGCGCAGCAGATCGAGGTTCGGTCGGAAGCCGGTCGCGTTCACCACGAGGTCCGTCGTGTGCACCGCGAGCTCCCCGGACCGCTGCCCGACGAGTTCGACCCCGTCGCCGGAGCGGCGAGCGCGGAGGATCTCGAACCCGTCGACGAGCTCGATGTCGCCGCGTCGCACCGCCCCGTCGACGCGGCCGCCGAGCTTCGCGCGGTCGGCGAGCTCGTCGTCGGCCGACGACGACACGCGCACAGCCTGCGCGTTTCGAATGAGCCAGGTGACGCGGGTGCTCGGCACCTCGCGGGCGAGCTGCACGAGCCCGAGCAAGGTGTTGGCGGCGGAGTGCCCGGCGCCGACGACGGTCGTGTGCAGCCCCGCGAAGGCGTCACGGTCGCGGCCGAGCACGTCGGGGAGCGCGGGCTGCACCCGGTCTGCGATGTCGTCGAGGCCGAGCAGGCCCAAGCCCGACGAGCCCAGCGAGTTCGGGGTGCGATACGTGCCGGAGGCATCGATCACGGCGCGGGCGGTCAGCTCCTCGATCCCGGACGCAGTGCGCAGGCGCACGAGGAACGGCGTCGCCGACCGGTTCGTCGTGCGCGTGCGGTCCATGCCCTCGCGGCTGACGGCGACGACCTCGGCGCCGGTGCGGATGCGCGAGGCGATCGCCTCGAGGCGACTGAGCGGCACGAGATACGCGTCGACGAGCTCAGTACCAGAGGGCGCGCGCTCGGGTGCGGGCAGTTCCCACCCCTCGGCCTCGAGCAGGCGGCGCGAGGCCGGATCGACGAGATGCTTCCAGGGGGAGAACAGGCGGGTGTGGCCCCAGGCTCGCACACTGTCCGCAATGTCTGCGCCGGCTTCGAGAACGACGAAGTCGATGCCTCGCTCGACGAGGTTCGCCGCCGCGGCGAGCCCGATCGGGCCGGCGCCGATGATGACGACGGGAAGAGTGGAGAGCCGGTCGTTCGTCACGGGCCGGGTCGTCAAGTCGAGCAGCGTCACTGCATCCTCCTGATATTGATGGATTTCGATATCAGAATGACTCGCATATCGATGATTGTCAATATCGAGTAGTATCGATGTCATGGTCACGATGCTCGAGGTCACGGATGTCACTGCCGACGTGTGCTGCGCACCGCTCGTACGCGAGCCGCTCGCTGCCTCCGACGCCGAGCAGCTCGCCCAGAAGATGAAGGCGCTCGCCGACCCGACCCGCCTTCGCCTGTTGTCGATCGTCGCCGCTCATGACGAGCAGGAGGCGTGCGTCTGCGACCTCATCGAACCGGTCGGCTTGAGCCAGCCCACCGTGTCGCATCACCTGAAGATCCTCAGCGAAGCGGGCTTCCTGTCGCGGACGCGCCGTGGCTCGTGGGCATACTACAAGCTGGTCCCGGGCGCGCTCACCGGCGTCGCGCAGTTCCTCGACGCCTGACGGCCCACATCCGACGGAGCGTCCTGGCCGGGGGAGCGGTGTCGGCTGTTCCGACCGGAATGACCGACCTGCATCTCGAGTCGGATCTCGGGGCTGGACGGAACGCGGCCGACCGTTCGTCGATCAGTTGCGGCTGTCCGGGAAACGTGAGCATCGTCCGCATCTCCGCCTTTTTGTCGCAGCCGACTTTAGGGCGGAGGACTTCAGCAGGTGCGCGGTTTACAGAAACCACAGATCACACCGAGGAAAACAACCTCGCGGCGGTGGCCGGATGGGGAGGCGGTTCAGCGCCCGAATCGTGCATCCGCTGCAAACAATGCCTTCTTGTTCCGACATAATGTGCATTATCGGTTCTGACACTGGGCCATTTCCTGGGTGCATCGGCTCAGATCCGACCGACGCATGATCGCTGAAACTCGTTCTCTGGACCGGTGTCGCGCAGTCCGCCCCACCGCTAGGTTCGACGCATGTACGAACTCGTCGACTTCAGTGCGCTCTACAGTCTTGTTTGGGTCGTCTTCGCCCTCGTGGTGCTCGCCGCGGTCGTGAGTCTCATCGTCTTCCTCATCGCTGCGGCGAAGGCGGTGTCCGCGCTCGCCCGCTACCGGCACGTGCAGACCGAACTGCTGCTCGCCGAGGCTACGCGCGACTGAAGCGTCCGGGCTCACGTCGACGACCCGTTCGGACATAATCTGCAGATTTCACCGCCGGGGCATGTCCCGCGTCCGCCGGCCGCGTCAGCGTCAGCTCTTGGGCCCGTCTCGCGATCGCCGCGTCGAGGGGCGCTCGGCGGTGGTCTCGCAGCGAGATCAGCGTCGCGAGGCGAACGCCCACCACGATGAAGCCGAGTAACCAGAAGACGACATCCATCAGGCGAACTCCCCCGTCGGCCGATGGCAACGCGCGAGATCGGGCCTGACCAGCGATCGGAACCGATCGAGCGGCCGCTTCACTGTGAAGCCACCCCTGAGGCGAGAGCGCCACCGGGCGGATGCCCACCCACTCCCCCGCGTCGTCGACGCCTCGCGAGAAGGCCGGTGGAAGCTGCGCCGAGTGTTCGCGCGCCACAGGGTACTCCGTACGAGTCCTCCCCGCGGATCGCGCGTGCTTGGAAATACCTGATCAGTCTATGATTCGGATTCCCAGGTGGTTCGCGAGGCTCGGCGCCAGCAGCGCGACCTGCATGCTGTCGAGCGTCGCGCCGCGGAGGCCGGCGACGCCCTCGAGCGACGACATCGCGGCGAAGTCGAGCCCTCGAAGGTCGACATCGCGAAGCGTCGCCCCGGTCACTGCGAGCGCCCGCAGTTCGCATCCGTCGAACGCCACCCGCTCAGCACGCGCGTTTCCGAGGTCGAGCTCTTCGATGTCGCAATCGGTGAAGCGAACGTCACGGATCTCGGAACCCCGGAGGTTCACGAACCCGAGCTTGCACCCCACGAGCCGCACCGACTGCCACCGGTTGTCGATGAACTCGACCGAGCCGAGCCGTGAGCCCGTGATGACGACGTCGCGCAGCTCGGCGCGAGGGGCGTGCAGCACCGGTGCTTCGAGCCGCTCGATCAGCGTCTCCCTGATGACCACGCCGCGCAGCCTCGTCTCGTGAGCCGCCACTCCCCCGAACTCGCACTCGTCGACCCGGAGGCCGGTCAGATCGCGCTCGCTGAGATCAGCGGCGGCAAAGCGACGACCCTCGACGACGGCGCCGGCCACCAGATCGGCGTCGTCGCCGTCGCCGAGGTCGGTCAGGACGAGTGCATCGATGCGGGGGGATGCGGGGCGGGCCTGCTTCATGCGCCGACGTAGTCGGCGAGGTGCTGCCCCGTGAGTGTCGAGCGCGACGCCACGAGGTCGGCGGGCACGCCCTCGAAGACGATGCGGCCGCCGTCGTGGCCGGCGCCCGGGCCGAGGTCGATGATCCAGTCGGCGTGCGCCATCACCGCCTGATGGTGCTCGATGACGATCACCGTCTTGCCCGAGTCGACGAGGCGGTCGAGCAGGCCCAGCAGGTTCTCGACGTCGGCGAGGTGCAGGCCGGTCGTCGGCTCGTCGAGCACGTAGACCTCGCCGGGCTCCCCCATCGCGATGGCGAGCTTGACGCGTTGCCGCTCGCCGCCCGACAGCGTCGAGAGCGGCTGACCGAGGGTGAGGTAGCCGAGCCCGACGTCTTCGAGGCGGCTGAGGATCTTCACGGCCGCGGGGAGCTTCGCCTCGGCCGAGTCGAAGAAGCGGTGGGCCTGCGCGACCGGCAGGTCGAGCACCTCGGTGATGTCGAGCCCGCCGAGCTTGTAGTCGAGCACGGCCGCCTGAAAACGCTTGCCGCCGCAGTCCTCGCAGGGCGTCTCGATCGTGTCCATGAAGCCGAGCTCGGTGATGATCACGCCCGCGCCCTTGCAGCTCGGGCACGCGCCCTCCGAGTTCGCGCTGAACAGCGCCGGCTTCACCCCGTTCGCCTTGGCGAACGCCTTGCGGATCGGCTCGAGCAGCCCGGTGTAGGTGGCGGGGTTGCTGCGCCGGGAGCCCTTGATCGCGCCCTGGTCGATCGAGACGACGCCCTCGCGCCCCGCGACCGAGCCGTGGATGAGCGAGCTCTTGCCCGACCCGGCGACGCCGGTGACGACTGTGAGCACGCCGAGCGGGATGTCGACGTCGACGTCGTCGAGGTTGTTCTCGTCGGCGCCGCGGACCTCGATCGCGCCCTCGGAGCCGCGAACCTCGGCCTTGAGCGTCGCGCGGTCGTCGAGGTGCCGCCCGGTCAGGGTGCCGCTGGCCTTGAGGCCGTCGACGGTGCCCTCGAAGCAGATCTCACCGCCGTTGCGCCCCGCACCGGGGCCGAGGTCGACGACGTGGTCGCCGATCGCGATCGTCTCGGGCTTGTGCTCGACGACGAGCACGGTGTTGCCCTTGTCGCGCAGCTGCAGGAGGAGGGTGTTCATGCGCTGGATGTCGTGCGGGTGCAGCCCGATGGTGGGCTCGTCGAAGACGTAGGTGACGTCGGTGAGCGAGGAGCCGAGGTGGCGGAGCATCTTGATGCGCTGCGCCTCACCGCCCGACAGGGTGCCGCTCGGCCGCTCGAGGCTGAGGTAGCCGAGGCCGAGGGTGACGAAGGCGTCGAGGTTCGCACTGAGCGCCGCGAGCAGCGGGCCCGCTTCGGGCAGCTCGAGCCCCCGCACCCACTCGGCGAGGTCGGTGACCTGCATGCGGCAGGCGTCGGCGATGCTGACGCCGTCGATCTTCGACGAGCGGGCGCCCTCGGTCAGGCGGGTGCCGTCGCACTCGGGGCAGCGCGCGAAGGTGGCGACCCGTTCGACGAATGCACGGATGTGCGGCTGCAGCGCGTCGAGGTCCTTCGACAGCATGGCCTTCGTGATCTTCGGGATCAGCCCCTCGTAGGTCATGTTGATGCCGCTGATCTTGACCTTCGTGACCTCGCCGTAGAGGAACAGGTGCCGTTGCTTCTCGGTGAACTGCTCGATCGGCTTGTCGGCCGGGTAGAACCCCGACTGGGAGAAGCCCTTCACCATCCAGCCGTCGGCCGTGTAGCCCGGCACCATGATCGCACCGTCGTCGAGCGACTTCGACTCGTCGACGATCTGGGCGAGGTCGAGGTCGGAGACCGAGCCGCGCCCTTCGCACCGCGGACACATGCCGCCGAGGTAGATCGCGTCCTTCACGATCTTCTTCTCGCCGCCGGGGCCGGTCATCACCCCGCTCGCCTTCTGCGTCGGGATGTTGAACGAGAAGGCGGTGGGCCCGCCGATGTGGGGCGTGCCCAGCTTCGAGAAGAGGATGCGCAGCATCGCGTTCGCATCGGTCACGGTGCCGACGGTCGAACGGGGGTTCGCCCCGAGCCGTTCCTGGTCGACGAGGATCGCGGTCGTGAGGCCGTCGAGCACGTCGACGTCGGGGCGCGGGACCGAAGGCATGAACCCCTGCACGAAGGCGCTGTACGTCTCGTCGATCATGCGCCGCGACTCGGCGGCGATCGTGTCGAAGACGAGCGAGCTCTTGCCCGAGCCCGAGACGCCGGTGAACACGGTCAGCCGGCGCTTCGGGATCTCGACGTCGACGTCCTTGAGGTTGTTCTCGCGCGCCCCCTGCACGCGGATGAGGTCGTGGCGGTCGGCCTGGTGCGGTGAGGCGGTGCTCATCGGGTCTCCATCGCGAGTCGTGGGTCGGGCACGCGCGCATCCGGCGCGCGGTGCTCACCCGGTTCGAGGTCGATCCCTCGATCTAAGCAGTTCGCACCGACATCGGCGGGTGCCGCGTTCGCGCCTTCGGCGAACGCGGGATGGTCGGCGGGCAGGTCACGGGCGCGGACGATGAGGCACATGCCGTCACGGTAGTTCGCACGTGGCATCCGGTGCTTCTCGATTCATGACCGATCGGCGTCGCGACCGGCGTCCTCACTGCCGTTCGTCGCACTCCGTCGCATTGCGACGCGCGCATTCACATCCGATGCACAGCTTGCATTCGGTCATAGCCTTGCCTCAACCTGCCCACGAAAGGACACACCATGTCGAACCCGCAGAGCACCGGGCTCTTCGCCACGTTCTCGCTGGACTCCGAAGAGCTCTCGAAGTCCGCGATCAACACCGTCCGCGCGACCCTCGGGATCAGCGGCGCGGTCGCGCTCATCGTCGGAATCCTGATCACCTTCTGGCCGAAGGACTCGGCGGTCGTGCTCACGGCGATCCTCGCGGTGTACTTCCTCATCGCCGGTATCGCCTACCTGGGCCTCGGCATCTTCTCGAGGGGCATCTCGGGCGGCGCGAGGGCGCTGGACATCATCCTCGGCGTCCTGTTCATCCTCGGCGCGGTGCTCGCCTTCGCGAACCTCGGTGCGACGACCGCGTTCCTCGCGGTCTTCATCGCCATCCTGATCGGCGTCCTGTGGATCGTCGAGGGCGTCGTCGCCCTCGTCCAGATCGGCGACGCGCCCTCGAAGGGCTGGGCGATCTTCTTCGGCCTGCTCAGCATCCTCGCCGGCATCGTGCTGCTCTTCTCGCCGATCTGGGGCGCGGTCGTGCTCTTCGTCATCGCGGGCATCGCGCTCATCGTGCTCGGCATCGTGCAGATCGTGCGCGCCTTCACCTTCGGCCGCGGCGCGAAGGTCTGAACGACCGCCGCACTGCGATGAAGAAGGCCGGTCCCGGATGCTCCGGGGCCGGCCTTCTTCTCGTGCTGCGACCGAGGCGGGGTCAGGCCTCGGGAGCGAAGCCCGACACGTCGCCGACGTAGCGCGTGTGGTCGGCGGGCACGGGGTCGACGACGGCCGCCGCGACCTCCGCGGCGAACTCCGCCACGTTGTAGAGGCGGCCCGCGTCCTGCTTGCGTGCGTCGATCGCGCCGGGGTTCGCGCGCTCGAGGAGCGTCGCCGTGATGGTGCCCTCGATCATGTCGCCGGACACGACGACGAACTCGACGCCCGCGGCGTCGAACTCGGGGAGCTTCGCGCGCAGCGCGTCCTCGCCGGCGCGCTTCGAGAGGGCGACGGGCTCGTACTCGGGCATCGTCGGCGTGGTGCGGATGAAGTGCGCCTGGTGGCTCGTGACGAAGACGATGCGGGCGCCCTCGGCGAGGTGCGGCAGCGCACCCTCGACGACGTTGACCTGCGCGTCGCGGTTGAGGCGCATCGCGTAGTCCTCGCCCATGCCGGTCTCCATGCCGCCGGAGGCGTTCAGGACGAGCACGTCGATGGGACCGAGCTCGGCGACCGTGCGCTCGAACATCGCCGCGACCGACGCGGGGTCGGTGAGGTCGGCGCCGACGGCGATCGCCGTTCCGCCCGCGGCGGTGATCTCGGCGACCACCTTCTCGGCGCGGGGCGCCTTGCTGCGGTAGTTGACGACCACCGAGGCGCCGGCGGCGGCGAGGGATCGGACGGTGTCGGCGCCGATTCCGCGCGACGAGCCGGTCACGAGTGCGACGCGGCCGGCGAGCGAGCCGGGAGCGAGAGGGTTGGTCACTGGAGGTCTCCTCGAAGTTCAGAGCGGGCCGGCGCACGAGCGTCGGCGCGGCGAACCGAGACTATCAACTCCCCCATGCCGACCCCGGCACTGATAGTTTCGAATCAGCCGGCCGCGTGCGAAGGAGACCCGATTTGGATGTGCTGACCCAGTACGCGTGGATCGCATGGCTCGTGCTGATTCTCGCGTTCGCCACGATCGAGGTGTTCACGCTCGAGATGACCTTCCTGATGCTCGCGCTCGGCAGCGTGGCCGGGCTCCTGTCTGGTCTCTTCGGCATCCCGTGGTGGGCGCAGTTCGTCATCGCCGCGGTGGTCTCGGTCGCCCTGATCCTCGTGCTCCGACCGCCGTTGCTCCGCGCGCTCCGACGCGGCTCCGACCCTGCGCGCAGCAATATCGATGCGCTCATCGGGGCGGAGGGCACCGTCGTGCACACCGTGGGCTCCGCGGGCGGCCAGGTCAGGCTGCAGAACGGCGAGACCTGGACGGCCCGGTTGTCGCCGGCGACCGAGCAGGCGGATGTCGCGGTCGGCGGGCGCGTGCTCGTCACGGGCATCGATGGCGCGACGGCCGTCGTCGTGCCGGTAGAGAGGGGAACAGCCGAGTAATGGACGTGTCCGGCATCATCGTGTCGATCGTCGTCGCCGCGATCGTCATCTTCGTGATCGTCGTCATCGCACGATCGGTCCGCATCATCCCGCAGGCCTACGCGGGCGTCGTCGAGCGGCTCGGTCGCTACCACAAGACGCTCACGCCCGGCCTGAACATCCTCGTGCCGTTCATCGACCGGCTCCGTCCGCTCGTCGACATGCGCGAGCAGGTCGTCTCGTTCCCGCCGCAGCCGGTCATCACCGAGGACAACCTCGTCGTCTCGATCGACACCGTCGTGTACTTCCAGGTGACCGACGCCCGGGCGGCGACCTACGAGATCGCGAACTACCTCGGCGCCGTCGAGCAGCTCACGACCACGACGCTCCGCAACGTGGTCGGCGGCCTGAACCTCGAAGAGGCGCTCACCTCCCGCGACAACATCAACGGCCAGCTCCGCATCGTCCTCGACGAGGCCACCGGCAAGTGGGGCATCCGCGTCTCCCGCGTCGAGCTCAAGGCCATCGACCCGCCCGTCTCCATCCAGGACTCGATGGAGAAGCAGATGCGCGCCGAGCGCGACCGTCGCGCGCTCATCCTCACCGCCGAGGGCACGAAGCAGTCGGCGATCCTCACCGCCGAGGGCGAGCGGCAGGCCGCCATCCTCCAGGCCGAGGGCGACGCGAAGGCGGCCGTGCTGCGGGCGCAGGGCGAGGCCGAGGCGATCCTCACGGTCTTCGACGCCATCCACAAGGGCGACCCCGATCCGAAGCTGCTCGGTTACCAGTACCTGCAGATGCTCCCCCAGCTGGCGCAGGGCGACGCGAACAAGCTCTGGGTCATCCCGAGCGAGCTGACCGAGGCGCTCAAGGGCATCGGCCGGGCCTTCACTCCCCCGGCTGCCGGTCCCACGCCCGCGGCCGGTCCCGGCACGGTGCCGTCCGCGCCGTCTGCTCAGGCCGCGCCGCCCGTGGCACCGCCGCCGGGCACGTACCCGCCCCAGGCGTGAGCGACCGAGTGGCCTCGACCTACTTCGAACCCGCAGGGCCCCGAGTGCTGGCGCACCGGGGCCTTGCGCTCGACGCACCCGAGAACACCCTGCTCGCGTTCGCGAAGGCGATCGCGGTCGGTGCCGACTACCTCGAGACCGACGTGCACGCGAGCCATGACGGCATCGCCGTGGTCTCGCACGACCCGTCGCTCGAGCGGGTGGCCGGGCGCAAGGTCGACGTCGGGCAACTCACCATGCACGAGCTCGGACGCATCGACCTCGGGCACGGTCAGAACTTCTCCTCGCTCGAAGCGGCGCTCGACGCGTTCCCCGACGCTCGCTTCAACATCGACGTGAAGGAGTCGGCGGCGGTCGAGCCGACCATCGCGGCGATCGCGCGCACGCGATCGGCGGGCCGAGTGCTCCTGACGAGCTTCTCCGAGCGCCGGCGGCGGCGACTCGCCGAGCTCGCGCCGGGTGCCGTCACCTCCGTCGGCGGCGCGGGCGTCCTCCGGTTCCGCAACGCCGCCTTCCTCCGCTCCCCCGCCTCGGCGACCCGTGCACTCCGCGGGGGCCTCGCGCTGCAGATCCCCGAACGGACCGGCCCCCTGCGGCTCGTCACGCGTCCGCTCGTCGACCTCGCCCACCGCGTCGGTGCGGAGGTGCACGTCTGGACGGTGAACGATCCCGACGACATGACGAGGCTCCTCGATCTCGGCGTCGACGGGCTCGTGACCGATCGCGCCGACCTCGCGATGGAGATCGTCTCCGCCCGAAGCTGAGAATTCCCCGCAAAACTTCAGCCCGCGGAAAGGGAACGCCCAGCTTGATCGTTGACAATGTCAGACGATCGAGTAGAGGAGCACACCATGGCGGACCGGAGCCTTCGAGGCATGCGAATCGGCGCACAGAGCCTGCAGAGCGAAGACGGCGTGGTGTTCGCCGACCGTGCGGAGCACACGTATCGATGCGAGGCCTGCGGCCACGAGACGGTGATGACCTTCTCGGCCGACGCCGAGCTCCCCGAGACGTGGGAGTGCCGTCAGTGCGGTGCCGCCGCCACCCTCCTCGTCGACTCGAAGCCCGTCGAGATCGACCGCTCGGGCGAGAAGGTCGCCCGCACCCACTGGGACATGCTGCTCGAGCGTCGCACGCGCGCCGAGCTCGAGGAGCTCCTCGAGGAGCGACTCACCTACCTGCGGGCCCGTCGCGGCCAGCAGAAGATCGGCGCCTGAGCCGAGGGTCTGGGCGAGGACCCGGTCGCGCCAGTCCGCGACGAGCGTCAGTCGCGCTTCGACCGACGCGGTGCGTTCCGCGTCGCGAGCACGCCCGCCGCGACGAGGCCCGCGAGCGACGCCAGCACGATCGTGATCGGCACCCATCCCGCGAGTGCCACCGACGGCGTGATGCCCTCGCGCAGCTCGACGTCGGTCACCATCGCGCCGGGCTCGTCGGCCGGCAGCGCGTCGATCGTGCGACCCGCCGGGTCGATCACCTGACTGGTGCCGACCGTCGAGATGTTCACCACCGAGCGGCCCGTCTCGATCGCACGCAGCCGTGCGATCGCCAGCTGCTGCTGGTTCTCGTCCGTTCCGCGGAAGTCGGCGTTGTTCGTCTGGAACAGGTACACCTCCGCCCCGTCGCGGGCGCCCTCCCAGATGACCTCGTCGTAGATCACGTCGAAGCAGATCGCGAGGCCCGCGACGGCGGTGCCGAGGTCGAACACGGGCGGGTTCACGCCGGGCGAGTAACCGCGCTGCACCAGCCCGGTGAGGTCGGGCACGATCGCGTCGTAGAACCAGCGGTCGGGGATGTATTCGCCGAAGGGCACCGGATGCCGCTTGTCGTAGCTGTCGACCGCTCCCTCCCCCGCACGCCAGAGCAGCGAGGTGTTGAAGTACTCGTCACCGCGCACCGTGACGGTGTTGAGCACGACCGGGGCGTCGAGCGCGGTGCCGAGCGAGTCGAACACCTCGGCTGCGGCGGCACTGCGGGTCGGATCGATGTCGGAACCGCCCTCGGGCCAGAGCAGGACGTCGACGCCCTCCTCGTCGAGGATCGGCTCGGTCGCCTCGAGCTGGGCGGCGAGCACGTCGCCCTGGGTCCGCTCGTCGAAGTAGCCGGAGGGACCGTTGCCCTGCACGCTCGCGACCCTGAGCTCGCCGATCGCGGTCGTCGGCCAGGCCGGAAGCACGACGGCGACGACGAGCAGCGCGGTGACCGGGATCGCCGTACGCAGGTCGCGCCACCCGCGCATCCGCACCCACTCGATGAGGCCGGCGACGATCGCGACCATCACGAAGCCGAGACCGGTCGAGCCGACCCATGAGACGAGTTCGGCGAAGGGGCTCTCGGCCTGGCTGAGTGCGGCACGGCCCCACGGGAAGCCGCCGTAGGGCAGCGTGCCGTTCGCCGTCTCGCGGACGATCCAGAGGCCGGCCACGAGCAGCGGAAGCACGAGCAGCCGGACCCAGCGCGATCCGCTCGCTCGCGGCACCCACCGGTACGCGAGCGTGATCAGGACCGCCCCGCCCGCGACGAAGAGCGACTCGAGGAGCGAGAGCGCGAGCCACGGGATCGGCCCGAGGTAGAGCGACGTCCACGACACCTGCTGCAGGTAGAACGCGAGTCCGAACACGAGTCCGACGAGGGCCGCACCCCAGGTTCGTCGGCCGATGAGGCTGAGGAGCGCGAGCGCGATGCCGACGAAGGCGAGCGGCCAGATGCCGAGCCCGGGGAACCCCATGTCGTAGACCGAGCCGCCCACCGCGGCGGCGAGCACGGCGGCCCAGAGCGGCAGGGGCAGGAGTCGGCGTGTGGGGCTCTCGGGCACCAGATCAGCCTAAGCGACGCGCCCCGGTGCCATGCGCCGGAGCGGCGGCGTCAGGCGACCGAGCCGTACGCAACGACGCCGCGGCGGACGGCATCGATGGCCGCGCGCGCCGTGGCGCCGAGGTCGGCGTCGGCGACGATCGAGATCTGATCGAGGAGGTCGACGACCTGCTTCGTCAACCGGACGAAGTCGCCCGCCGCGAGCTCGGTGTCCTCCAGGACTCCGCCGAGATCGCCGCCGCGCGCCCAGGAGAACATCGCGGAGGCGAGCGCGGGAGACGGCTGGTCGCTGCCGGGCAGTCGATGGTCGCGTTCGAGGTCGTCGAGCTCGCTCCAGACGTCGAGCGTGCGATCGAAGGCCTCGCGGAACCCACCGCGCGGCAGCCGGAAGTCGACGTTGCGATCGTCGCGCCGCGGCTCGTAGACGAGCGACGCCGCCATCGCGGCGATGCCCGCGACGTCCAGTCCGTTCCACAGGCCCTGGCGGAGGCACTCGGCGACGAGCAGATCGCGTTCGCCGTAGATGCGCTTGAGCGTCCGACCCGCCGCGGTCGAGACGACCTCCCCACGCGAATCGCGCTCGAGATAGCCGAGCCGCGTCAGCACCTCGGCGACCTTGTCGAAGCGCTTCGCGACCTGCCCGGTCCGCGTCCGGATCTGTCGGAGCAGATCGTCGTGCTCCTGCTTCAGCCGCCACCAGCGTTCGGCCCAGCGCGCATGCTGCTCGCGCTCCGCGCAGCCGTGGCACGGGTGGGCGCGGAGCGCCTTGCGAGCGGCGACGAGCTCGCGCTGCAGGCGCTCGCGCTGCGCGTGCGACGGGTTGCCCTTCGAGCTCTGCCGCTCGAGCCGGCCGATCTCCCGTCGCAGGCTCGCGTACTCGGCGAAGTCGCCGAGATGGCAGCGCATCGCCTCCTCGAACCCGGCCATCGACTCCTCCTGCTTGCGCAGGGTGCGGGCGAGATCGACGACGGCGCGGTCGGCCTGGAACTGCGCGAAGGAGAGCTCGAGGATCTGGCGTGTTCGGTCGCGGCCGAACTGGTCGATGAGGTTCACCGCCATGTTGTACGTCGGTCGGAAGCTCGAGTTCATCGGGTAGCTGCGCCGCGAGGCGAGGGCCGCGACGGACTCGGGGTCGAGCCCGTCGACCCACTGGATGACCGAGTGCCCCTCGATGTCGATGCCGCGCCGGCCCGCACGGCCGGTCAGCTGGGTGTACTCCCCCGGCGTGATCGGCACCCGCGCCTCGCCGTTGAACTTCTCGAGCTTCTCGAGCACGACGGAACGGGCGGGCATGTTGACCCCGAGGGCGAGCGTCTCCGTCGCGAAGACGACCTTCACGAGCTTCTGCTGGAAGAGGTCCTCGACGATCTCCTTGAACGCGGGCAGCATCCCGGCATGGTGGGCGGCCACGCCGCGCTCGAGGCCCTCGAGCCATTCCCAGTAGCCGAGCACCGCGAGGTCCTCGTCGCGAAGCATCCGGGCCCGTTCCTCGACGATCGCCCGGATCTCGCTGCGCTCGTGCGCCTCGGTCAGCCGGATGCCCGATCGGAGCACCTGGCGTACCGCCTGGTCGCATCCCGCCCGCGAGAAGATGAACACGATCGCGGGCAGCAGGTTCTTGCTCTGCAGGAGCGCCACCACCTCGGGACGGTCGAGCCGCCCCGAACCGGGGCCGCCCTGGTGGAACCGTCCGCGATCGCCGCCGCGCTGCGACCGCTGCGAGATCGAGCGCCCGCCGCTCATGCGCGCCAGCTGCTTGAGCTCGGGGTTCACCCGGTGGGTCGCCGCCTGCCCCGACGAGTCGAAGAGGTCGACGAGCTTCTGCTTCACCAGCACGTGCTGCTCGAGCGGTACCGGGCGATCCTCGGAGACGATGACGTCGGTGTCGCCGCGCACGGCCTGCAGCCAGTCGCCGAACTCCTCGGCATTCGACACCGTCGCGCTCAACGAGACGAGCCGCACGGCCTCGGGGAGGTGGATGATGACCTCCTCCCACACCGCCCCGCGGAAGCGGTCGGCGAGGTAGTGCACCTCGTCCATGACGACGTAGGCGAGCCGGTCGAGCAGGGCCGACTCGGCGTAGAGCATGTTGCGCAGCACCTCGGTCGTCATGACGACGATGCGGGCGCCCGAGTTGACGTTGGTGTCGCCGGTGAGCAGGCCGACGTTCTCGGCGCCCCAGGCGTCGACGAACTCCTGGTACTTCTGGTTCGAGAGCGCCTTGATCGGCGTCGTGTAGAACACCTTGGCGCCGGGCTCCTGCATGGCGAGGTAGACCGCGAACTCGGCGACGACGGTCTTGCCAGCCCCGGTCGGTGCCGCCACGAGCACGCTGCGGCCCTCGTCGAGCGCCGCACAGGCGGCACGCTGGAACGGATCGAGGTCGAAGCGCACCGAGGCAGCGAATTCGGCGAGCCGGGGCTGCCGACGCTGTTGGCGGGACAGCGCATAGCGCTCGGCCGGCGAGAGGCTCATCACCCCTCCAGCCTAGACAGGCTCGCCGAACTCCAGGCGGTTGCGACGCTCGACACGGCGATCATGCAGGCTCGCGATGAACCACGCCGCGAAGTACAGCCCGATCATCGGGATGGCGAGCATGAACATCGACACGACGTCGGCCGAGGGCGTCGCGATCGCCGTGAACAGCACGATCACGAGGATCGCGACGCGCCACGACTTGATGATCGAGGCCGCACTGATCACCCCTGCGAAGTTCAGCAGCACGATGAACACCGGCACGACGAACGCGATGCCGATCGCGACGACGAGCTTCAGCACGAAGTCGATGTACTCCTTCGCGGTGAGCAGGGTCTCGCCGCCCTCCGGCACGAAGCTCGTCATCAGCTTCACGATGTTCGGGAGCACGAACCACCCTGCGAAGCATCCCGCGAAGAACAGCGGGATCGCCGAGGCGAAGAAGGCGAAGGTGAACTTCCGCTCACGACTGCTCAGGCCGGGCACCAGGAACGCGAAGATCTGGTAGAGCCAGACCGGACTCGAGATCACGATGCCGAGCGTCAGCGAGATCTGCAGCATGAGGTCGAACGAACTCGAGATCGTCTGGAAGACGATCGCCGTGTCATCCCCTCGCGCCTCGGCGACCCGCTGCACCGGGTCCTGGAGTGCGTCCCACACGTACAGGTCGGTGAGCACCCAGCCGGCGACCATGCCGACGACGATCGCGATCGCGGAGATGAACAGTCGCTTGCGCAGCTCGATGAGATGCGCGCCGAGCGACATCCGCTTCTCGCGGTTCTTCTCTCCGCGATCCTTCACCGCGGTCATCGAGGTCAGGCGCTCTTGCCGGAACCCGGCTCTTCGGACTTCGTCTGCTCGTCAGCAGGCGCGGCTGCGTCGCCGTCGCCCTTGTCGGAGCGCACTTCGGTCTTCAAGATCTTCATCGACTGCCCGAGGCTGCGGGCGAGTGCCGGAAGCTTGGGGGCGCCGAACAGCAGCAGAATGACCACGAGGATGATCAGCGCGTGCCAACCGGTGAAGCCTTGCCACATAGGTATTCGTCCGTTTCTCGGGGGATGTTGGCGACAGTCTACCTGTCGGAGGTTTCCGTGCGTCCACTCCTGTGGACGGATGCCCGCGCGTCGCGCCGGCCGGATCAGCGCGGAGGGTCGTCGGGGCGCGCGGATGCCTCGGCGTCGGTGTAGCCCGCGAGCCCCGCGTCGGCCCACCCGGCCACCGCGGCGCGAGCCTCGGGAGGGCCGACGACGGTCACCAGACCGGGCAGACCCGCCACGAGCCGCTTGAGGCCGTGCACGTGCGCGAGTCGCAGTGTGACGCGGAGGCGACCGTCGACCTCGGCGGTCGTCGAATCGGCGAGGTAGTCGGCCAGGAGCGGCAGCGCCTCGGGCGCGACGTCCACGACGACGTCGACGTCGGACTCGGAGGTCTGGAACAGCGTGTCGGGGACCTCGCGCTCGGGGTGCTCGTCGATCGGCTCCTCGGACACGACGAGCTCGCTCATGCGGTCGACCCGGAAGTTGCGCACGTCCTCACGGGTGTGGCAGTAGGCCTGCAGGTACCAGTCGGCGTCCTGCGAGAGGATGCGGAGCGGGTCGACGCGGCGGCGCCCCGCGACGCCGAGCGCGTTGCGGTAGTCGAACTCGAGCTGGCGGCCGCCCGCGACCGCCTCGCGGATGCGCGCGAGCGAGGCGTCGGCCTCCGACTCGGCGACGGCGAGCCGGCTCGGCACCGCCGACGCCCCGGCGGTCAGCTTCTGCATGAGCGCCGCGAGCGACGCGCTGCCGGCGTTCTCGGGGAGCGCGGAGAGGTACTGGAGGCCGGCAATCAGCGCGGACGCCTCGCGTGCGGAGAGCCGCGGCGCGTCGTCGATCGCGACGTGGTGCACGATGACGATGACGTCGTCGTCCTCGAAGGAGTCCCAGTCGATGTCGAAGAGGTCGTTCGGCTGGTACGTGCCGGTCGCGCCGGGCAGTCCCGACGTCGCGATCAGCCGCACGGCGTCACGGATCTCCTCCGCGCCGATGCCGAAGTGCGCGGCGGCCTCGTCGACGTCGACGACCTGCTGCTCGAGCAGGTACGGCACGAACGAGAGCAGGAAGACGAGCTTGTCGGGGGCCTTCAGCGGGCGAGCGCGCTTCGCACTCATCGGATGTCTCCTTCGCGATGGGCCTCGGCGACTGCCCTGAGCCGCTCCCTGACGGCGTCGCGGAGCGACTTCGGTGAGAGCACCCTGACCTCGGGGCCGTAGGCCGCGAGCTCGTCGGCGAAGATCGCCGCGTCGGTGTAGTGCAGCCGGATGACCCCGGCATCCTCGTCGCGGAGCGCCGCGCGCTTGCCGAGGCGCACCTCGGCGTCGCTGCCCGCGGTGACCGCGAGATCTGCTGCGTTCGCGAGGCGCAGGGCGCTGAGGTCGGCGATCACCTGGTCCTGGATGCCGGGAGGCGGCGCCTCGAAGCTCGAGCCGGGCACCGTGGTCACCTCGCCGACGATGCGCGAGAGGAGGAAGGTGCGGGCCTCCTGCGCGTCGAGGTCGAAGGCGTGCAGATGCCAGCGGCCCTCGTGCAGCACGACCGCGAGCGGGTTGACCGTGCGCTGGCGCGGGGCCTGCTCGCCTGGCTTGAAGTAGCGGAACCGCACCGCCTGACGGCGATCGAGCGCCTGCCGGAGCGGTTCGAACGCCGCGTCGCGGACGCGGAGCCGCGGCGCGTAGCCGATGACCGGTTCATGCGGCTCGATGCCGAGCGAGCGCAGCTTCGTGAGGGCGCGCTGCGAATCGGCCGAGAGGGATGCCTCGCGCCAGACCTCGGCCGCGAGCCCGAGGAGCGCGAGCTCGTCGGGGGTGAACCGCACCTCCTCGGGCAGCTCGTACTGCCCCTTCGGGATGCGGTAGCGCAGCGCCTGGTTGTCACCGGGCCGGTCGGGCGACTCCACGGTCTCGAGCGGGATGCCGAGCTCGCGGATGTCGTCTTTGTCGCGCTCGAACTGCCGCTCGAGATTGGCGTTCGCGCCCGAGGCGTCGAAGCGCTCGGCGTAGCCGCGCACCGTCGAGAGGATCTCGGACTTGAGGAGCCCCGTCTCGGTCGCGAGCAGTGCCAGCACCAGACTGAACAGACGGTCCTCGACCGGTACCTTCACTTCGCTCCTGCGCTCTCCCCCGGCCACAGGAGCGATCATACTGAACCGCTCGCGCAGCTCGGACGCGCAGGCGCGATCAGAGCACGCCCAGGATGTCGACGACGAAGAAGAGCGTCGATCCCGCGGGGATCTTCGCGTTCGCCTGGTCGCCGTAGCCGTCTTCGGGCGAGACGATGACGCCCACCTGCGAGCCGACGGTCTGGCCGATGATCGCCTTCGAGAAGCCCGGGATCACCTGCGCCCCTTCGCCCTCGGCGACGGTGAAGGTCACGGGGCTGCCGTTCTCCCAGCTGGAGTCGAAGACGCTGTTGTCGTCCCAGAGGACGCCCGTGTACTGCACGACGACCGTGTCGCCCGACTCGACGACCTCGCCGTCGCCCTGCTTGAGCACCTCGACCTCGGTCTGCTCGGGCGGGTCGTTCTTCGGCACCGTGATGCCGGGACGCCCGTCGGGCGCGAGCACGACCGCGGGGAAGCCGTCGCGCGTGAGCCGCACGGCGCCGTCGGCGCGCGACGGGAAGGCCTGCTTCACGTCGATCACCATGACGAGGCTGTCGCCGGGGGCGATGCCGATCGACTCGTTGCCGTTCGGCCCGAAGCCGTCCTTCTCGGGGATGACGACCGCGACGCGCGAGCCCTCGCGGGCGCAGGTGAGGCCCTGCTTCAGGCCCGGCAGCGTCGTGTCGGAGACCGTGAGCGGCACCGGGTCCTCGTCGCCGAAGCCCGTGACCTGCAGCTCGTCGCCGGTCGCGCCGTTGTAGACGGCGAGTCCGACGAGGCTCATCTGCCCCTCGGTGAGCAGCGGACCCTCGCCCTCGATGATCTCGGTGCACTCCGTGTCGCTCGGCGTGAGCGGCGTCGGGAAGTCGACCTTCGGCGCCGAGCCGAACTCACCGGTCGCCTCGACGAGCTCGGACGAGCCGCCGGTGGTGGCCTCGGGCGCGGGCGCCGGGGCGGTGCAGCCGGAGAGGGCGACGGCGACGAGGCCGGCCGTGGCGATGAGCGCGAATGACGAGCGCACTGATCCTCGATTCTTCGATGGGTCGCGGAGGGGCGTTGAAAGCCTACCCGTCCGAGTCGGACGATTCGGCGTCGGCCTCGGCCTCGGCGGCACTGGACTTCCGCGCGGCGGCGCCCGCCGCGCGAACGCGCTTGCGGAGACTCTTGTCGCTGACCTGCCGTTCGCCGAGGGCGCCGGGCGTCCACGCCTCGACGTCCTCCTCGCTGAACTCGGTCTTCGACGGGCGTCGCTTGAGCTCGGGCAGCACCGTGTCGGGCGCGAGACGGCGAGCCGTGATGAGGAACCCGGTGTGCGCGATCATGCGGTGGTCGGGTCGCACCGCGAGGCCCTGCACGTGCCAGCCGCGCACCATCGTCTCGGACGACTGGGGCTCGGTGTACTCGCCCGTCGCCCGGATCGCCTCGGCCACGCGCGAGAGCTGAGTCGCCGTTGCGATGTAGCAGAGCAGCACCCCGCCGGGCTTGAGGGCGGCCGACACGGCGCCGAGGCACTCCCACGGGGCGAGCATGTCGAGGACGACCCGGTCGACCGACGCGTCGTCGACCGACTCGGGCAGCACCTCGGCGAGGTCGCCGAGGCCGATCGACCAGTTCTCGGGCACCGCGCCGTGGAAGGTCGCGACGTTGCCGCGGGCCACCTCGGCGAAGTCGTCGCGCCGTTCGAAGGAGTGGAGTCGCCCGGTCGCGCCGATCGCCCGCAGCAGCCAGAGCGAGAGCGCCCCCGAGCCGACGCCGGCCTCGACGACCGTCGCGCCCGGGAAAATGTCGGCCTGCGCGAGGATCTGGGCGGCGTCCTTCGGGTAGACGATCGCCGCGCCGCGCGGCATCGACATCACGAAGTCGCTCAGCAGGGGGCGCAGCGCGAGGTACTCGATGCCGACCTGGTTCGCGACGACCGAGCCGTCGGGCCGGCCGATGAGGTCGTTGTGCGCGATGAGGCCCTTGTGCGAGTGGAACATCTGCCCGGGCTCGAGGGTGATCGTGTGCATGCGCCCCTTGGGGCCGGTGAGCTGCACCCGGTCGCCGACGCGGAACGGCCCGCTCTGCTCGCCACGGCTCGCGTTCATCGTGCGACCTCCTCTGCGGTGAGGAGCGCGGCGACGTCGGCGACGGACGCCCCCTCGAGCGTCGGCCAGATGACCGTCGAGGGCACGTCGTCGAGCTCGAGGATGTTGGGGATGCCGACGGCGATCGCGCCGGCGGCGAAGGCCGAGGTGAGCCCCGCGGGCGAGTCCTCGAACGCGACGCACTCGGCGATGTCGACGCCGAGCATCTCGGCGGCCTGGAGGTACGGCTGCGGGTGCGGCTTCGGGTGCTCGACCGAGTCGCCCGTGACGATCGCGTCGAACGCGGTGAACGGGATGGCCGAGATGATCTCGTCAGCCATCGAGCGCAGCGACATCGTCACGAGCGCGGTCGGCACGGAGGCTTCGCGCAGCGCCTCGAGCAGCTCGCGGGCCCCTGGACGCCAGGGAACGCCGTGCTCGACGAGCATCTCGCTGACCCGTGCGGTGAGGCGATTCACGATCGTGTCGGCGTCGAGGTCGACGCCCTTCGCCTGGAAGACCCGGGCCGACTCCCACAGCCCGCTGCCGACGAGCGCGAGGGCCTCCTCGTGGCTCCAGCTGCCGCCGAAGGCCTCGACGAGCTCCTCCTCGGCGGCCATCCAGTAGCGTTCGGTGTCGACGAGGGTTCCGTCCATGTCCCAGAGGGCGGCGGCAGGCAGGCGTGTGGTCACAACCCCCAAGTCTACGGGCACGCCCTATTGTGGAGAGGACCCCGGGCGTCCGGGGCGGGAAGCGGGGCACCACCAGTGAATCAGCCGGCCGGGTTCGAAGCTCGAAGGCTGCTCGTCGTGGCCTTCGAGGGCTGGAACGACGCCGGTGAGGCGGCGACCGGAGCCGCGAAGCTCCTGAGCGAGCGCCTCGGCCTCGTCGAGATCGCCGCGGTCGACCCCGAGATCTACTTCGACTACCAGTTCACGCGCCCCACGATCGTCACCGGCGACGACGGCGCGCGCCGGCTCGAGTGGCCGGGCGCCGCGATCCTCGGCCCGAGCGGCCGGGTCGATCTCGACGACCCGGTGACCGGCCCCGGGGCATCCGGCCTGCACGTGCTCATCGGCGCGGAGCCCGCGCGCAGCTGGAAGGGATTCGCCGCCGAGCTCGTCGACGCGGCGCTCGCCGCCGACGTCGACGGCGTCGTGCTGCTCGGCGCCATGCTGGCCGACGCCCCGCACACCCGACCCCTGACGGTCTTCGCCTCGAGCGAGAACCCCGAGGTGCGCGGTGCGCTCGGCGTCGAGCGCTCGACGTACGAGGGGCCCGTGGGCATCCTGAGCGTCATCGCCGACCAGGCCGAGCGCGCAGGCATCCCGACCGTGTCGCTCTGGGCGTCCGTCCCGCACTACGTGCACAACGCGCCGTCGCCGAAGGCCGTGCTCGCCCTCCTCGGCAAGCTCGAGGAGCTCACCGGCCTCTCCATCCCGCGCGGCAGCCTCGAGGTCGACGCGCAGGCGTGGGAGGCCGGCGTCGACGCGCTCGCCGCCGAGGACGAGGAGATGGCGGGCTACATCGCGCAGCTCGAGCAGGCGCGCGACGCGGTCGACGCTCCCGAAGCCAGCGGCGAGGCGATCGCGCAGGAGTTCGAACGCTACCTCCGCCGCCGCGGCGACGGCCCCGAGGGGCGCGCCGACGGGCGGGGCGGCCCGGTCGCTCCCTGAGGGGCGTGCGACGCACGCGTGCCGCGATGCGGCCGCACGGTCGCGGCGGCGGTCAGGCCTGGATGACGCCGGTTCCGAGCATCGCGAACAGCGCGCCGCCGAGCACGATGCGGTAGATCACGAACGGCAGGAAGCTGTGCTTCGAGATCCAGCTCATGAAGAACGCGATCACGAGGATGCCGACGACGAACGCGACGAGGGTCGCCGCCGCGGTCTCGATCGGGCCGTAGACCGTGGGCTCGTCGAGGCTCTTCACGAGCTGGAAGAAGCCGCTGCCGAACACCGCCGGGATCGCGAGGAGGAAGGCGTAGCGGGCGGCGGCGGCACGCTCGTAGCCGAGCAGGAGCCCCATCGTGATCGTGCCACCGGACCGCGAGACGCCCGGGATGAGCGAGAGCGACTGCGCGAAGCCGTACAGCACGCCGTGCGGGTACGTGAGCTGGTCGAGCTTGCGGCGCTTCGCCCCCGCCCAGTCGGCCAGGCCGAGGATGATGCCGAAGACGACGAGCATCGTCGCGGTGATCCAGAGCGATCGGAGCGTCGACTCGATCGCGTCCTGGAAGAGGATGCCGAACACCACGATCGGGATCGAGCCGATGATGATGAGCCAGCCCATGCGCGCGTCGGGATCGTTGCGGGGCACGCGACCGGTGAACGAGCCGAACCAGTGCGAGATGATGCGCACGATGTCTCGCCAGAAGAACACGACGACTGCCGTCTCGGTGCCGAGCTGGGTGATCGCGGTGAAGGCGGCCCCCGGATCCTGCGCCCCGGGCAGGAACTCCCCCAGGATGCGCAGGTGGGCGCTCGAGGAGATCGGGAGGAACTCGGTGAGGCCCTGGACGAGTCCGAGGATGAGCGCTTCGATCACGTGGTTGTTGTCGCCTTCCGTCTCCGCGCGCGGCGGATCTCTGCTTCGGCCTCGACGGGCCGGTCAGTACTCGAGGAGCAGGTCGCGGAGGACCTGCCTCCCGAAGACTAGTGCGTCGAGCGGCACCCGCTCGTCAACGCCGTGGAACATCGCAGGGAAGTCCAAGCCTTCGGGCAGCCGGAGCGGCGCGAAGCCGTAGCCGGCGATGTCGAGCCGGCTGAGAGCCTTGTTGTCGGTGCCGCCCGAGAGCAGGTACGGGAACACCGGGGCTCCCGGATCGTGCTGCTCGAGCGAGCGCTTCACCGCGTCCACGAGGCTGCCGGAGGTCGGGCTCTCGAGCCCCACGTCGCGGTGCACGATCTCGATCTCGACGTCGTCGCCGACGAGCGCCTGCACCTCGGCGAGCACCGCCTCCTCCTCGCCCGGGAGGGTGCGGATGTCGATGAGCGCCTCGGCCCGGTCGGGGATGACGTTGTGCTTGTAGCCCGCCTCGAGGAGGGTCGGGTTGGAGGTCGTGCGGAGCGTCGCCGTGATGAACCCCGATGCCGAACCGGTCGCGAGGGCGAGCTCGTCGGGCGAGACCTGCTCGGGGTCGACGCCGAGGACGCCCGCGATCTCGCCGAGGAGCTCGCGCGTCGTGTCGGTCAGCCGGATCGGCCAGTCGGTCCGGCCGAGCACCGCGACCGCCTCGGCGAGGCGCGTGATCGCGTTGTCGCGGATGCGGCGAGACCCGTGCGCCGCGACGCCGCGCGCGACGAGCTTGATCCAGAGCAGCGACTTCTCCCCCGTCTGCAGCAGGTAGGCACGCCGCCCGCCGACCGTGATCGAATAGCCGCCGACTTCACTGATGGCCTCGGTCGCCCCCGCGAAGAGCTCGGGGTGGTGATCGACGAGCCAGCTCGAGCCGGCGCCGCCGCCCGCCTCCTCGTCGGCGAAGAAGGCGAACACGAGCTCGCGCTCTGGCAGCCGCCCCGAGCCCAGGATGTCGCCGAGTGCGGCGAGCATCATCGCGTCCATGTCCTTCATGTCGACGGCGCCACGGCCCCAGAGCAGCCCGTCGCGGATCTCGCCGGCGAAGGGGTCGACGCTCCAGTTGCGCGCGTCAGCGGGCACGACGTCGAGATGGCCGTGCACGACGAGCGCCGGCTTCTCGGGGTTGCGGCCGGGCACGCGTGCGACGACGCTCGTGCGCCGGGGTTCGGGTTCGAACAGCTGCGGCGCCAGCCCGAGGGCGGCGAGCCTGGCCTCGACGTACTCGGCGGCCTCGCGCTCGCCGTTCGCGCGGCCCGAACCGTAGTTCGAGGTGTCGAAGCGGATGAGATCGCGGGCGATCACGGCCGTCTCGTCGAGCACCGGCGGTGTCGCCGCCGTGTCCGTCGCTGCGTTCGTCTCTGGGGTCGCGGATGCCTCGGCCATGCGTCCACGGTACTGGGTGCTCCCCCGTCGTGGCTCGCAGGCGACCCGTGCTGACCCGGCCGGTCCCGCCCGCCCGGCGATCCGGGCCTCCGCAGCGGTCGTCGCGGGCGCCGGAAACCTGTTTTCTCCGGCGCGATCCGGGGTTTCGCCTTCCATGGGCACCGCAGCACGCCGTTTGGTCAAACACCCCCTCGGAACCGTGCTAATCTCTTCTACGGCCGCTGAGAGATCAGCGGAAGACACAAGCGCGGGTGGCGGAAATGGCAGACGCGCTAGCTTGAGGTGCTAGTGCCCTAACGGGCGTGGGGGTTCAAGTCCCCCCTCGCGCACGCTTGTGTCGAGAAGGCCGGATCAGATGCTGATCCGGCCTTCTCGCGTTTCAGGGCTCTCCCCGTGCATGGCTCGGAGCCGTCGCGAATACGGAGCCGGTCAGAGCGTCTCGCTCGGCTCGACGGGCGCGATGAGCTCAGGACCGTTGTCGCCGAGCGGGGCGACCTCGTGGAACCGCAGCTCGGGCACCATCGGCCGAAACGCGGCGACCGCCTGGTCGACGAGCGACTGGTCCCCCTTCGTCTCTGGATCGAGCCACGTCGACCAGAACTCGGGCGGCAGCATGACCGGGATGCGGTCGTGGATGTCGGCGAGCCCGCCCGTCGCGTCGGCGGTCATGATCGTCGCGGTGAGCACCCAGCGGTCGGGGTCGTCGTCGGCCTTCGAGCGGTCGCGCCACCACGAGTACAGCCCCGCGAAGGCGATGGGCCCCTCTTCTGCGTGGATGAAGTACGGCGTCTTGCGCTTGCCGACGGTGTGCCACTCGTAGTAGCCGTCGGCGGGGATGAGCGCCCGCTTGCCCTGCAGCGAGGCCCGGAACGCCGAGGAGGTCGCGACCCCCTCGGAGCGCGCGTTGAAGGTGGGGTACTTGAGCTTCAGCTCTTTCGAGAACGAGGGCACGAGCGACCAGCGGGCCGACTCGAGGCGCCGCACCACCGGCCCCTCCTTGTTCGACTCGATGACGACGGGGATCTGCTCGGTCGGCCGCACGTTCCAGCTCGGCTCGGGCAGCCCCTCGCCGACCGTGTCGACGTCGAAGAGCTCGACCAGGTCGGGGGCGGTATCGGAGATGACGAAGCGTCCGCACATGCGGTCAGGCTACCCCGCCCCGCCGACATCCGAGCCGGGTGGACGGACGGTGCATCCGACTTGCCACCTTCGAACATTTGTTCGAAACTGAAGTGGTGACACCGGCTGCTCCGCTCCCCTCCTCGACCGCTCGCCTCGAGCGCGTCGACGAGCTGCAGGCGCGCATCCACGGCATGCAGTCGATCCGGCTCGAGACCCGCGCGGTGCCCACCCACCCGGCCTTCGCGGGGCTCCTGCCGGGCGGCAGCCTCCGTGAGGGCACCGTCGTCGAGGCGCAGGGGTCGACCACCCTCGTGATGGCCCTGCTCGCGGCGCCCTCGGCGAGCGGGCGCTGGGTCGCCGTCGTCGGCATGCCCGAGTTCGGCGTCGAGGCGGCCGACCGGTTCGGCATCGAACTCGACCGGCTCGTGCTCGTGCCCGAGCCCGGCCGGCAGTGGCTCGCGGTGGTGGCGGCCCTGGCCGACGTCATCCCCGTCGTCGCCGTCCGGCCTGCCGAGCGGGTCAGCCCCGCCGAGGCGTCGCGCCTCTCGGCCCGCCTGCGCGAGCGCGGGGCCACGCTCATCGCCGCAGGGGCCTGGCCCGGCGCCGATGCGAGCCTCGGCGTCGAGGTGAGCGAGTGGCACGGCCTCGAGCTGGGGCACGGGCTGCTCGACGAGCGCGAGGTCGTCGTGAGCGCGGCCGGCCGGGGCGGGTTCGCGAAGCGGCGACGCTCGAGGCTTCGCCTGCCCGACCGTGCGCTCGGGTTCGCGGTGGCCGCCGACGCGGCGGGCGACGCAGGCCCGGCCCGCCCGGCAGCGGCCCCGAGGCTCGCCCCCGTGCTCCACCCCGACTTCCGGAGGCCGGCATGACCGCCGTCTCCGCCGCCCGTGCGATCGTGCTCTGGTGCCCCGACTGGCCGGTCTTCGCGGCCGCCCGCGAGGCGGGGCTCGACCCTGGGGCGCCGCTCGCGCTGACCGAGGGCGGTGCAGTGCACTCGTGCTCGGCGGCCGCACGTCGCGACGGGGTCGTGCGCGGGCTGCGGCTGCGCGAGGCGCAGTACCGCTCCCCCGCGATCACGGTGCTGCCCTACGACCCGGTGCTCGACGTGCGCGCCTTCGAGCCGGTGGTGCGGCAGGTCGAGCAGACCGTGCCCGGGGTGCAGATCGTGCGGCCGGGCACGCTCGCGATGCGGGCGCGCGGGCCGGCGAGGTACTACGGCAGTGAGGATGCCGCGGCGCAGGCGCTCCTCGAGACCGTCGAGCGGCTCGGCGTCGAGGGCGCCAGGGTCGGCATCGCCGACGGCCCCTTCGCGGCCGAGCAGGCGGCACGGGCCGTGCGCTCCTCGCCCGTGGGCATCGTGGCGGCGGGCGGCTCGGCCGCGTTCCTCGCACCCCTGCCCGTGGGCCTCGTCGTCGACGAACGCACCCGCACGCTGCTCAACCGGCTCGGCGTGCGCACCCTCGGCGAGTTCGCGGCGCTGCCGCAGGGCGACGTACGCCGGCGTTTCGGCGCGGCCGGGGCGTTCGGCCATGATCGGGCCGCCGGGCGCGAGGCGACCGCGGTCGCGGCGCGCACCCCTCCGCCCGAGTTCGAGACGACGGCCGAGTTCGAGCCGCCCCTCGACCGCATCGACCAGCTCGCCTTCGCGTTCCGCGTGCCGGCCGAGCAGTTCATCGACCGCATGCGGGCGGCGCGGCTCGTGTGCACGGCGATCAGGGTCGAGCTCGACGACGAGCGCGGCGGGCACTCCGCCCGCAGCTGGCTGCACCCGCGCTGGTTCACCCCTGCCGACGTGGTCGACCGGGTTCGCTGGCAGCTGCAGGGCGCCGGCACCGCCGACACCGGGCTCGCCTCGCCGATCACGAGGCTGCGGGTGATCCCCGAGCGGGTCGACGGCACCGCGAACCACGAGACGGGGCTCTGGGGCCAGGGCCCCGACGAGCGCGTGCACCACGCATTGACCCGGGTGCAGAGCATGCTCGGGCACGAGGGGGTGGTGACGGCGGCGGTCGGCGGCGGTCGGATGCTCGCCGACCGTCAGGTGCTCGTGCCCTGGGGCGATCGCCCGCCCGAGCGCCGTGAGGCGCCGTGGCCCGGCAGCCTGCCCGAACTCGCACCGGCGAGCGTGTTCCGCGAGCGGCATCCGGTCGCCCTGCTCGATGCGGCGGGCGCCCCCGTCGCGATCGACGACCGCGGTGCGATCTCGGCGCCGCCCGAGCGCTTCGCGGTCGGCCGCGGCGCCCCCGCGCAGGTGCGGGCGTGGGCGGGGCCGTGGCCCGTCGTCGAACGCTGGTGGGACGCCGAGCGCGCCCGTCGCGTGCACCGCTTCCAGCTCGTCGACCACGACGGGTGCGCGTGGCTGCTCGTGCGCGACGACGAGGGCTGGTGGGCCGAGGCGAGGTACGACTGATGGGCTGGAACAACCCCGAGATCCCCTGGTCCGAGCTCGAGCGCACGCTCTCCGACCGGCGCCGCCCGAACCCGGGCGCGTCGAAGCTCATCGCCGACGGCGGCGACGGCCCGGCGTTCAGCCGCAAGCGCCAGCCGTATCGACCGAGCGAGGGCCTCACGGCACCCGTCGGGCCCGTGGTGCCCTACGCCGAGCTGCACGCGCACTCCAACTACAGCTTCCTCGACGGCGCCTCGGCACCCGAGCAGCTCGTCGAGGAGGCGCATCGCCTCGGGCTTTCGGGCATGGCGATCACCGATCACGACGGCTTCTACGGCATCGTGCGCTTCGCCGAGGCCGCCGAGAGCTTCCCCGAGCTCGCCACCGTCTTCGGCGCCGAGCTCTCGCTCGGGCTCAGCGCCCCGCAGACGGGTGCGGCCGACCCCGAGGGCGAGCACCTGCTCGTGCTCGCCCGGCGCGAGGAGGGCTACCACCGGCTCGCCTCTGCGATCACCGCCGGGCAGCTCGCGGGCGGCGAGAAGGGCCGCCCGGTCTACGCGCTCGAGGCGCTCGCCGAGCACGCGGGCGGCGAGTGGGTCATCCCCACCGGCTGCCGCAAGGGCGCCGTGCGCCGTGCCCTCGCCGACGGCGGCGCCGATGCGGCGTGGCGCGAGCTCGACCGCCTGGTCGCGCTCTTCGGGCGCGAGCAGGTCGTCGTCGAGCTCTTCGACCATGGGTCTCCGGCCGACCAGCGCGCGAACGACGTGCTCGCCGGCCTCGCCGAACGGGCAGGGCTCCCCCTCCTCGCGACGAACGCCGTGCACTACGCGACCCCGCCCGAGCACCGGCTCGCGAACGCCCTCGCCGCGGTGCGCGCCCGGCGCAGCCTCGACGAGCTCGACGGATGGCTGCCGGCCTCCGACTGCATGCACCTGCGCAGCGGCGCCGAGATGCAGGCCCGCTTCGCCCGCTACCCGGGCGCGGTCGCGCACTCGGTGGTGCTCGCCGAAGAGCTCGGCTTCACGCTGCGCAGCGCGCGTCCGCGGCTGCCGAGACAAGAGGTGCCCGAGGGGCACACCCCGATGAGCTGGCTGCGCGAGCTCGTCTGGCAGGGGGCCGCCGAGCTCTACCCGGGCGTGCCCGAGCACGTGCGCGCGCGCCTCGAGCACGAGCTCGCGGTGATCGAGCAGAAGGACTTCCCCGGCTACTTCCTGATCGTGCACGACCTCGTGAGCGAGGCCCGGCGACGGGGCATCCTCTGCCAGGGGCGCGGCTCGGCCGCGAACTCGGCCGTCTGCTACGCGCTGCGCATCACCGCGGTCGACTCGATCAAGTTCGACCTGCCCTTCGAGCGCTTCCTCTCGGCGCTGCGCGACGAGGAGCCCGACATCGACGTCGACTTCGACTCCGACCGCCGCGAGGAGATCATCCAGTACGTCTACGCGAAGTACGGCAGGCAGAACGCCGCGCAGGTGGCGAACGTGATCAGCTACCGGCCGAAGGTCGCGGTGCGCGACATGGCCAAGGCGCTCGGCTACGGCACCGGGCAACAAGACGCGTGGTCGCGCCAGGTCGAGCGCTGGGGCGCCGTCGTCGAGACCGACGACCACGACATCCCCGCGCCCGTGATCGCGCTCGCCGAGCAGGTGCTCGGCTTCCCGCGGCACCTCGGCATCCACTCGGGCGGCATGGTGCTCACCGACCGGCCGGTGGGCGAGGTCTGCCCCATCGAGCACGCCCGCATGCCGAACCGCACGGTCCTCCAATGGGACAAGGACGACTGCGCCTGGATGGGGCTCGTGAAGTTCGACCTGCTCGGGCTCGGCATGCTCGCCGCACTGCAGTACACCTTCGACCTCGTGCGCGAGCACACGGGCGAGGTGTGGGAGCTGCAGTCGATTCCCAAAGAAGAGGCCGCCGTATACGACATGCTCTGCCGTGCCGACTCGATCGGCGTGTTCCAGGTCGAGAGCCGGGCGCAGATGGGCACGCTCCCCCGGTTGAAGCCGCGCCGCTACTACGACCTCGTCGTCGAGATCGCCCTCATCAGGCCCGGCCCGGTCCAGGGCGGCGCGGTGCACCCGTACATCAGGCGGCGCACCGGCGAAGAGGAGGTCAGCTACCTGCACCCGAATCTGAAGCCGGTGCTCGAACGCACCCTGGGGGTGCCGCTCTTCCAGGAGCAGCTCATGCAGATGGCGGTCGCGGTCGGCGGCTGCACCGCCGCCGACGCCGACCTGCTGCGGCGGGCGATGGGCTCCAAGCGCGGGGTCGAGAAGATCTCGAAGCTGCGCGCGAAGCTCTTCGAGGGCATGGCGCAGAACGGCCTCTCCGACGACGACGCGATGGCGATCTACGAGAAGATCGAGGCCTTCGCGAACTTCGGCTTCGCCGAGAGCCACGCCCTCGCCTTCGCGCTGCTCGTCTACACGAGCTCGTGGCTCAAGCTGCACTACCCCGCCGCGTTCCTGGCCGCGCTGCTGCGCGCGCAGCCGATGGGCTTCTACTCGCCGCAGACCCTCACCGCCGACGCACGGCGCCACGGGGTGCGCGTGCTCCGCCCCGACGTGCTGCGCTCGGGTGCGCACGCCGGGCTCGAGGTGCTCGGTGCAGACGGCGGGGCGGATGCCGCGTGGTCGCCCGACGACCGCCGCCGTCCGCCGAGCGGGCTCCACGCGTGCACTGATGCCGAGCAGCCGCCGATCGGCGACTTCGACCGTTCGGCGCCCGACCGTTCTGCCGAGCACCGGCGCGATGCCGCCTTCGCCGTGCGGCTCGGCCTCGCCGATGTGCAGGCGATCGGCGAGCAGGTGGCGCAGCGCATCGTCGACGAGCGCGAGGCCAACGGGCCCTACCGCGACATGGCGGATGTCTCGCGGCGGGGCGGGCTCGACACCGAGCAGCTCGAGGCGCTCGCCGCCGCCGGCGCCTTCGACGGCTTCGGGCTCGCCCGGCGCGAGGCGCTCTGGCTCGCCGGCGAGGCGGCGCAGGACCGCGCGGAGTTCCTGCCGGGCTCGGTCGTCGTGGTGCAGCCGCCGCTCCTGCCGATGCTCTCGCCCGCCGAGCAGGTCGTCTACGACCTCTGGTCGACCGGCATCTCCCCCGACGACCATCCGATCCGGCACATCCGCGAGCGACTCGACGAGCGCGGGGCGATCCGCATCGACCGTCTCCGCGACGTCGAGTCGGGTCGGCGGGTCGAGGTCGGCGGCGTCGTGACGCATCGACAGCGCCCCGCGACCGCCTCGGGCATCACCTTCCTCAACCTCGAAGACGAGTCGGGCACCCTCAACGTGATCGCCGGGGTCGGCGTCTGGAACCGGTACCGGCGCATCGCCCGCGAGGCGCCCGCGATGGTGGTGCGCGGCATCCTCGAGCGGTCGAAGGAGGGGGTGACGAACCTCGTCGTCGACCGCTTCGAGTCGCTCACCGTCGCGGCGCCCGCGCGATCGCGCGACTTCCGGTGAGCGTCGCCGAGCGGCTGCGGGGCACCTGCTCGTGTCGCACGGACACGACGCCCGGCCTCCGATAGCCTCGACCGGTGCCCGCAACGCCTCCCTTCGACCACGACCCGACCGACCGCTACGGCGCCGATGTGCTCTCGGGCGACTGGCGCGCGCGCGGCCGCACGGTGATCCCCACGGTCGAGGCCGAACCCGAGCTCGTCGTCGAGCTCGCCGAGTCGGGCTTCTGCGGCGCAGTGGTCGGCGTCGCGAAGGGCACCGTGACCCTCGAGGACCGCTTCGGCAAGCACCGGATGTTCCCGCTCGGCCACGGCTTCCTCGTCGACGGGCGAGCCGTGCAGCTCGTCGCACCCAAGCCGAAGGCGCCGACGGGCCGGTTGCGCACGGCCTCGGGCTCGTTCGTCGCGGAGGCCGCACCCGCGCGGGTCGCGCTGCCCAGCCGCATCTTCGTCGAAGGACGCCACGATGCCGAGCTCGTCGAGAAGATCTGGGGTGCCGACCTCCGCGTCGAGGGCGTCGTCGTCGAGTACCTCGAGGGCGTCGACGTGCTGCCCGAGACACTGGCCGAGTTCCGCCCGGGAGCCGGGCGCCGGGTCGGCGTGCTCGTCGACCACCTCGTTCCCGGCTCGAAGGAGCAGCGCATCGCCGACGCCGTGGCGCGCGGCCCGCACGGCGCGCACGTGCTCGTGGTGGGGCATCCGTACATCGACGTCTGGCAGGCCGTGAAGCCCGCGCGCATCGGCAAGGCGGAGTGGCCGACGATTCCCCGCGGCACCGAATGGAAGCACGGCATCTGCGAGGCGTTCGGGTGGCCGCACGAGGACCAGGCCGACATCGCGCGCGCCTGGCAGCGCATCCTCGGGCAGGTGCGCGGCTACGGCGATCTCGAGCCGGCCCTGCTCGGCCGGGTCGAGGAGCTCATCGACTTCGTCACGACGCCCGCCTGAGGCGTCGCGCGGCACGACGGCTCAGATCGAGAATCCGCCGTCGCTGTGCATGAGCTGGCCGGTGACCCAGCGCGCCTCGTCGGAGACGAGGAAGCGCACGAGCCTGGCCGCGTCCTCGGGAATGCCGAGCCGACCCGTGGGCTGCTGGGCGGTGAGCGCCTCGCGGGTCGCGTCGTCCATCCAGCCGGTGTCGACCGGGCCCGGGTTCACGAGGTTCGCGGTGATGCCGAGCGGCGCGAGCTCGCGCGCCGCGGCGATCACGATGCGGTCGAGCGCCCCCTTCGAGGCGCCGTAGGGCACGTTGCCGACCACGTGGTCGCTCGTGAGGGCGACGATGCGACCGCCGACGCGCTCGTGGCCGCCTTCCCCCACCGCGTCGCCGCGGACGTCGCGGTCGGCACCACCGTCGGCGTCGCCGTCGGCACCTTCGAGCTGCGCGGCGAACCCCTGCACGAGCAGCAGCGCGGCGCGCGCGTTCACGGCGACGTGCCGGTCGAAGCTCTCGACCGAGGTCTCGAGGATGCCCGAGTCGACGCTCTGCGCGTGCGAGAGCACGAGCGCGCGCACCGGACCGAGCTCGGCCGCGCGCGCGAGGAGCCGGGCGGGCACCTCGGGGTCGGCGAGGTCGGCGTCGAGCGCGACCGCACGGGCGCCGAGCGACCGCAGTTCCGCCTCGAGCGCGGTCGGGTCGCGATCGGGGTCGCCGCCGAGCGGCATCCGCCGGTCGTAGTCGCCGAGGTGGCTGAACGCGATGTCCCAGCCGTCGGCGGCGAGTGCGGTCGCGATCGCCCAGGCGATCGTGTTGCGGCGGCCTGCACCGGTGATGAGGGCGACGGGGCGGGTCATGGTCCTCCTCGAGAAGCTCGGTCGCGTCGGCGACGAACGCGTCAGGGCGAGGAGGGCAGCGTCACGACGACGCGGAGCCCTCCTCCGTCGCGAGCCGCGAGCTCGAGCGAGCCGCCGTGCGCGCGGACGATGCTCTTCACGATAGCGAGGCCCAGGCCGACGCCGGCCCGATCGCTCCTGAGGCGTTCGCCGCCCCGCCGGAACGGTTCGGTGAGCGTGGAGATGAGCTCGGCTTCGAGCGGCGCGCCGGTGTTCTCCACCGCCAGGGCGGCCGCCCCGGGGCGCGACGCCGTCGTGACCCGCACCACGCCGCCGTCGGGCAGGTTGTGGACGATCGCGTTGTGGACGAGGTTCGTGGTGAGCTGCAGCAGGAGCGCCGGCGAGCCCTGGGCGACCGCGACCTCGCCGGAGGTGTCGAGGGCGATGCGCCGCTCCTCCGCGAGCGGCAGCAGGGTCTCGGCGGCCTGCTCGGCGAGCAGCGAGAGGTCGACCGGCTCCCGGGCGAACGACTGCTGGTCGGCGCGGCTGAGCAGGAGCAGCGCCTCGGTCAGGTCGATCGCCCGGGTGTTGACCGCCTGGAGCCGCTCGAGGAGGGCCGCGGCATCGTGCTGCGGGTCGTCGCGGGCGACCTCGAGGAGCGCCTGGGAGATCGCGAGCGGCGTGCGCAACTCGTGCGAGGCGTTCGCGGCGAATCGGCGCTGCTCGTCGAGGTGCGCCTCGAGCTGCGCGAGCATCGCATCGAAGCTGTCGGCGAGCTCGCGGAACTCGTCGCGGCGGCCCTCCAGCTCGATGCGGTGCGAGAGCGAGCCCGTCGCCGCCCTGCGCGTGGCCTTCGTGATGCGGCGCAGCGGTGCGAGCATCCGCCCGGCGAGGAACCATCCGCCCGCGAGCCCGAGCACGAGGAGGAAGAGCAGCGCCCACGCGACGGCGGGCACGAAGGCGCGGATGAGGTCGTCGCGCCCCGGCACGAACCCGCCGATCGTCACGATGGCCTCGGCGGGCACGTAGCGGAGGAGGAAGAGCCACACGACCGAGAGCAGCAGGGCTCCGGCGACCATGAGGAATCCCGCATAGCTCAGGGTGAGCTTGAGGCGGACGCTCATTCCCGGCGCCCTATCCATGTCGTCCTGCCCCGTCGTCCTCGGTCCGACCGGCGGGCGATCCACCGCTCGCCCGCCCGTCGTCGGCCGCCGGTCCGGTGTCGATGCGATAGCCGACACCCGGAACGGTGGCGATCACCCACGGCTCGCCGAGGCGCTTCCGCAACGCGGAGACGGTGATGCGCACGGCGTTGGTGAACGGGTCCGCATTCTCGTCCCATGCCCGCTCCAGCAGTTCCTCGGCGCTGACGACCCCGCCCTCCGCGGCGACGAGCACCTCGAGCACGGCGAACTGCTTGCGGGTGAGGGCGACGTAGCGGCCGTCGCGGTGCACCTCGCGCCGGAACGCATCGAGCCGCAGGCCCGCGAGCTCGCGCACCGGCGGCCGGTTGTGCGCACGTCGACGGTCGAGCGCCCGCAGGCGCAGCACCAGCTCCCGCAGGGCGAAGGGCTTCGTGAGGTAGTCGTCGGCGCCGAGCTCGAATCCCGAGGCCTTGTCGTCGAGGCGATCGGCCGCGGTGAGCATGAGGATGGGGATCCCGCTGCCGGAGGCGACGATGCGCCGGGCCACCTCGTCGCCCGACGGGCCGGGGATGTCGCGGTCGAGCACCGCGAGGTCGTAGGCGTTCACGCTCAGCAGCTCGAGCGCGGTGTCGCCGTCGCCGGCGATGTCGGCGGCGATCGCCTCGAGCCGCAGGCCGTCGCGAATGGCTCCGGCCAGGAGTGGTTCGTCCTCGACGATCAGCACGCGCACGCTTCCGATGGTACGAGGCGGCGCATATCGCCGGCGTATGCGAATCCGCATACGCCCCGGCAACACGCGCCCGCGTTGGCTGGAGCGCATGAACTCGATGCTCCGCCCCGCCGACTCGGCATTGCGCCCGGCCGACTCCGCACCGCGCCCCACTGCCCGACGTCGCGGCCACCCGTTCGCCCTGCTCATCGTGCTCGCGATCGCGATCGGCGCGACGCTGCTCGTCACGGCGGTCGTCGGTGCTCTCGGAGGATCGTCGACGGCTGCGCCGGGTGCAGGCGGCGGAGCATTTCCAGGAACAGGAGCAGAAGCAGGAGCAGCAGACGGCGGCGACGCGCTCATGGCCGGTGACGGCCGGGTCGGCGACGGCGTGACGGTCTTCGACGACGGCGAGTCGGCGATCGCCAACCTCGACCCCGCCCTCCTCGACGCCGTCCGCCGGGCGGCGACGGATGCCGAGGCCGCCGAGGGCATCGTCTTCGTCGTCAACAGCGGATGGCGGTCGGCCGTCTACCAGGACGAACTGCTGCGAGATGCCGTCGCCGAGTACGGCTCGGCGGAGGAGGCCGCGCGCTGGGTCGCGACCGCGGAGACCTCGCCGCACGTGCACGGCGACGCGATCGACCTCGGCCCGTTCGACGCCACCTACTGGCTCTCGCAGCACGGCGCCGCCTACGGCCTCTGCCAGATCTATGCGAACGAGTCGTGGCACTTCGAGCTGCGCCCCGCGGCGATCGACGACGGATGCCCCGTGCCGTACGCCGATCCCACCGAAGACCCTCGGATGCAGCGATGACCGCGACGACCGCGCGCGGTCCGGTCGCGCGCGACGCCGAGGCATCCCGGCTGCGCCCCTCGACCCGTGCGCTCGTGATCGTGCTGCTCGCCGGCTACCTCGCCCTGCTCGTCTGGATCGTGCTCTGGAAGTTCGAGGCCCCGTGGATCGGCGAGGGCCCGCGCAGGGTGATCAAGCTCGTGCCGTTCGCCGACACGGCGGAGTTCGGCGCAAGCGCACCGCGCGAGGTGCTCGCGAACGTCGTGTTCTTCGTTCCGTTCGGCGTCTATCTCGGACTGCTGGCGCCGGCATGGCGCTGGTGGCGGGTCACGGCGGTCGCCGCGGCGGCCAGCGCCGTGCTCGAGGTGCTGCAGTACGCGCTCGCCGTCGGCAGCACCGACTCGACCGACGTGATCGCGAACGCCGCAGGCGGGCTCGTCGGCGTCGGCCTGCTCGGGCTCGCCCGTCGGCGTCTCGGAGTGCGGGCGACCGCCATCGTCGTGCGGATCTGCGCGCTCGGCACCCTGCTCGCGCTCGTCGCGAGCCTCGTCGTCGTCGCCTCTCCCCTGGGCTACGGCCCGCCCGGCGACCGGCCCGGCATCGCGCACCGCGCCGGCGAGCCGGCGTCGCTGAACCCGCCGGGTCAGGCGAGGGTGGTGCCGAACGCGAGCCCCAGCAGGTAGGTGACCGCCGCGGCGCCGAGGCCGATCGCGAGCTGGCGGAACGCCCGTTTGAGCGGCGACGCACCCGAGAGCAGCCCCACCGTCGCCCCCGTGAGCAGGAGCGCGATGCTCACCAGTACGGTGGCGGTGACGATCGCCGCGAGCCCCGTCATGCCGAAGAGGTACGGCAGCACCGGGATGAGCGCGCCCGAGGCGAAGAAGAGGAAGCTCGAGATCGCCGCCGACAAGCCGGTGCCGACCGCCTCGTCGTCGTGCTCGGCCACCGCGAGGGCGTCGGTCGGGGCGTGCACCTGCTCGGCCGCCTGCACGCGCGCGACGACGAGAGCGGCATGCTCGACGGCCTCCTGCGCCTCCATGCCGCGCGCCCGGTAGACGAGCGCGAGCTCGTTGGCGTCGACGTCGAGGTGCGGCAGCGCCTCACGGGCGGTCGGGTCGGGGGCGGATGCCTCGAGCAGCTCCCGCTGCGAACGCACCGACACGTACTCGCCCGCCCCCATCGATAGTGCGCCGGCGAGGAGGCCCGCGATGCCGGTGAAGAGCACCACGCCCGGGGCGACGCCCGTCGCGCCGATGCCGAGCACGAGCGCGAGGTTCGAGACGAGGCCGTCATTCGCCCCGAAGACGGCCGCGCGGAACGTGCCCGCGAGACTGCGACGCCCGCGCGCGGCGAGCCCGCGCACGACCTCGCCGTGGATGCGCTCGTCGGCGGCCATCGCCGGGGTCGCGTGCGGGTCGCTCGCATACGGCGAGCGGGCCTCGGCGCGCTGGGCGAGGGCGAGCACGAAGATCGAGCCGAACCGTCGGGCGAGCGAGGCCAGCGCCCGCGTGCGGAGGTCGGCGCGGGGCACGCCGCGGTCGTCGCCGCCGAGGAGGCGCAGCCAGTGGGCCTCGTGGCGGCCCTCCGCAGCAGCGAGGGCGAGCAGGATGTCGCGCTCCTCCCCCTCGCGGCGCGCGGCGAGCTCGCGGTAGACGGCGGCCTCGGCGCGCTCGGCGGCGAGGTAGCGACGCCAGCGGTCGCGATCGGCGGGGGTGCCCTGGGGCTGCTCGTCGGTCATGTGCTCTCTCCTCCCGCGTCGCGGGCGCAGCGGCGGATGGGGAGGCCGCCGGGTACCCGCGCCAGTGCGCGGCCGCGGTCACGGCCGACGTTCACGCTATCGGCGACCAGAGCCCGAGCAGGCCGATTCGCCCGGATTGACAGCATTTCGGAGCGCCGAACGACACGGCGGGGATGCCTCAGCCGACGAGCTTGTTCCAGCCGTCGCCGTCGACGTGCTCGAAGATCAGGTTGGTCTCGGTGTGGGCGACCGCGGGGTGGCCGGTCAGGTGCGAGAGCACGAACTCGCGCAGCTCCTCGGCGTCGCGGGCGGCGACGTGCAGCAGATAGTCTTCTGCGCCCGCCATGTGGAAGACGCCGAGCACGCCCGGCAGGTGCGGAACCTGCGCCCGGAACGCGTCGATCTCGCTGCGGTCGTGCTTCACGAGCCGCACTGCGATGAGCGCCTGGAGCGACACCCCGAGCGAGGCGAGGTCGACCTCGACGCGGTAGCCGCGCACGGTGCCGAGCGCCTGCAGCCGCCGCAGCCGGAGCGAGACGGTCGACTCGGCGACGCCGACCTCGGCGGCCAGTGCGGCACCCGAGGCCCTCGCGTTCGTCGAGAGCGCCTGAAGGAGAGCGCGGTCGACGCGGTCGAGTTCTGGTTTCTGCGCCATGTCTGGACTCCAAGCGGATCGATTCTGCAGATTCTGCGAGGCATCCAGAGTATCGCAATGATCGTGCAGGCCGAGTTGAGAGAATCAGCAGAATCTGCTTCAGTGCGAGCCATGCAGACATCGTCGTCGCACCTCGAGACCCGCGCCGTCCACGGCGGCATGAGCGGAGTCCGAGCGAGCGGATCCCACGTTCCCGTCATCGACTTCTCGACCACGAACCCGCTCGGTTCGGTCGAGACCGGCGGCCTCTCCTACGAAGAGCTCGCGACCGGCCACGACCTCGGTGAGGGGCGATCCGCGGTGTACCAGCGCCTCTGGCAGCCCGGGGTCGCCCGCTTCGAGGAGTCGCTCGCCGGGCTCGAGGGCACCGACGGCGCCGTCGCCTTCGGCAGCGGCATGGCCGCGCTCGCCGCCGTGCTCATCGCGACGGCCTCGGCGGGCAAGCCGCACGTCGTCGCCGTTCGTCCGCTCTACGGCGGCACCGACCACGTGCTCGAGAGCGGGCTGCTCGGCACCGAGGTGACGTGGGCGACGGTCGGCGAGGTCTCGGCGGCGATCCGGCACGACACCGGGCTCGTCATCGTCGAGACGCCGGCGAACCCGACCCTCGAGCTCGTCGACCTGCGTCGCCTGGCCGACGCCGCGGGCGAGGTGCCGCTGCTCGTCGACAACACCTTCGCCACCCCCGTGCTCCAGCGGCCCGTGGAGCACGGCGCGACGCTCGTGCTCCACAGCGCGACGAAGTACCTCGGCGGCCACGGCGATGTCATGGGCGGCGTGATCGCCGCCGACCGAGACTGGGTCGAGCGGCTCCGCCGCGTGCGGGCGCTCACCGGAGGCCTCCTCCATCCGATGGCCGCCTACCTCCTCCACCGCGGCCTCCGCACGCTGCCGCTGCGCGTCCGCGCCCAGCAGGAGACGGCCCGCGAGCTCGCCGAACGCCTCGCCGGCCACCCGGCCGTCGCGCGCGTGCACTACCCGGGAGCGCCCGGACAGGACCCGCAGGGCCTCGTCGGCACCCAGCTCGAGGGGCCGGGTTCGATCATCGCCCTCGAGCTCGCCGGCGGCTTCGACGCGGCGGCACGATTCACCGAGTCGTGCGAGCTCGTCACCCACGCGGTGTCGCTCGGCGGCGTCGACTCGCTCGTGCAGCACCCCGCGTCGCTCACGCACCGCCCCGTCGCGGCCGCGGCGAAGCCGGGCGACGCCATCGTGCGGCTCTCGGTCGGGCTCGAGCACGTCGACGACCTCGCGGCCGACCTGCTCGCCGCGCTCGACGCGGCAGGCGCGACGGGCGCCGACGGTTCCGGCGCCGATCAGTCGGCCGGCGACGCCGAGGAGGCCTCCTCGACCCGCGCCGCCTGAGGCGGGTTGCGGATCCCGAGCCAGGAGACGACTCCCCCGACCACGAGCAGCGCCGCGGTGGCGATCGCGGCGCGCTCGTACCCCTCGACCTCGAGCGTCGTTCCGACGATGACGCCGATCGAGGCGATGGCCACGAGGCCGGCGATGCGGGCGACGGCGTTGTTGACGGCCGAGCCGATGCCGGCGCGAGCAGGGTCGACGGCCCCGAGGATGGCGGCGGTGAGGGGGGCGACGGTGATCGCCATGCCGAGCCCCGACACCACGATGCCGGGCAGCAGCTCGGTCCAGAAGCCGACGTCCTCGGTCACGGCGAGCGTCATCAGGTAGCCGACGGCGACGACGATCGGCCCTGCCGTCATGAAGATCCGGGGGCCGAACCTCGTCGACAGCCCGCCGAACCACGAACCGAGCAGCACGAGCATGATCGTCGGCGGCAGCGTGGCGAGGCCCGCGGCCGTGGCCGAGAACCCGCCGAACTCCTGCAGGAAGATCGTGATCGCGAAGGGTCCCAGCGAGAACGCCGCGTAGATGAAGAGCGTGGCGAGGTTGCCGGCGGCGAAGTTCCTGGCCTTGAAGAGGCCGAGCGGCAGCATCGGCTGCGGCGTGCGGCGCTCCCACCAGACGAAGACGCCGAGCGCGATCACGCCGCCGATGAGCGGTACGAGCACGAACGGCGAGTCCCAGCCGAGGCGCTCGCCCTCGATGAGCGCGAACACGGTGCCGCCCAGGCCGACGACGCAGAGCGCCGCCCCGACCCAGTCGATCGGGGCATGCTCGGCGACGGGTTCGTCGCGGGCGATGCCGCGCAGCATGATGAGCGCGACGACGATCGGGACGATATTGATCCAGAACACGAGCCGCCACGAAACGAGGTCGACGAGCAGACCGCCGAACAGCGGCCCGATGAGGAACGCGACCGTCGTCCACGCCGTCCAGCGGCCGATCGCCTTGCCCTGTTCGGCGCGCGGGTACGTCGCGACGATGAGTGCGAGCGAGCTCGGCACGAGCAGGGCGCCGGCGGCCCCCTGGAACGCCCGGGCGACGACGAAGAACACGCCGTCGGGAGCCATCGCGCACGCGATCGAGGTGACGCCGAAGCCGTAGAGCCCGATCCGGATCATGCGTGCGCGCCCGAACGAGTCGGAGAGCGAGCCGGCGAGCAGGATGAACGCGCCGAGCGTCAACAGGTAGGCGTCGACCGCCCACTGCTGCAGTGCGAGACCGCCGCCGAGCTCCTCCGCGAGCGAGGGAAGTGCGACGTTGATGACGGCTCCGTCGAGGAACGCGATGAACGAGACGATGATCGCGATGACGAGCACCCGGGTGCGGCGAGCCATGGGCGCAATGCTATCGCCGGCTGGGATGACGCGTCGCTTCCCGCGGCGCGAGGCGAGGCATCCCGTCGACGAGCGGCCGGGGTGCCGAAGCCCCGGGGAACGCCGAAGGGCGCCGCGGCACGAACGTGCCGTCGGCGCCCAGACCGGTCGAGCGACTACGCCGCGAGCCAGACGTCGGGCCCGAAGACCTCGTAGTGGATGTCGGTCGCGGGCACCCCCGCCGCGATCGCCTGCGAGCGGATCGAGCGCATGAACGGCAGCGGGCCGCAGAGATAGAGCTTCGCCCCTGCCGGCATCTCGACGCCGTCGAGGCTCATGAATCCGGCCTCCGCGTCGGCGGCGGTCGCGGGCTCCTCGAGCCACAGCCGCAGCTCGGCGTTTGGCAGCGCCGCGACGGCCTCGCGCATCTGCGCCTCGAGCGCCCAGTTCTCAGCACGCTGCTCGGCGTGGAGCACGAGCACGCGGCGCTCGGACGAGGACCCGGCGAGCGACTGCAGGATCGAGGCGGAAGGCGTGCAGCCGATGCCGGCCGTCGCGAGCACGATGGGCGCGTCGCTGTCGTCGAGCTCGATGTCGCCGTAGGGGTTCGAGAGCTCGACGACGTCGCCGACGTTCACCCGCCCGTGCAGGAACGGCGAGACCTCGCCGCCCTCGTCGAGCTTCGTGGTGAACACGCGCTCGGTGAGTGAGTCGACCCGATCCGAGAGCGAATACTGCCGGGCCTGGTGCAACCCGTCGGCGAGCTGCACGCGCACCGAGACGTACTGGCCGGGGGTCGCCCGGGTCACGGGCGTCGCGTCGGCCGGCTCGAGGCGGAGGGTGATGGAGCCGGCACCCGCCGCCTCCTTGGCGGCCACTCGCCAGTCGGCCCACATGACGTCGTTCGCCTGGCGGGCGTACAGGCCGCGCTCGATCTTGATGAGGGCGTCGGCCATGAGCCAGTAGACCTCCGTCCACGCGGCGGCGATCTTGGGGGTGCAGGCCTCGCCGAGGTCGTCGGCGATGGCGGCGAAGAGGTGCTCGTAGACGATCGGGTAGCCCGACTCGGGGATGCCGAGGGCGGCGTGCTTGTGGGCGATGCGCGAGAGCACCGCCTCGGGCAGCGTGCCCGGGTTCGCGAGGAGGTGCGAGGCGAAGGCCGCGATGCTGCCCGCGAGCGCCCGCTGCTGCGTGCCGTTCTGCTGGTTCGCGCGGCTGAACATGCCGTCGAGCAGCTCGGGGTGCGCAGCGAACAGGCGGCCGTAGAACTTCGGGGTGATCTCGCCGATGCGCTCGCCGATGACGGGCAGCGTGGCTTCGATGACGGGACGGGACTGCTCGGAAAGCATGGTTCTCCTCGGAACGTCGTATCTCGCATTTGATATGCGAGATTCCGAGATCAGTTCTACACCCTGTAGAAATCGAGGCGCAACTCAGGCGTCGGCGGATGCCCCGCGCACGCCGGGCAGCGGCAGCACGACCGTCGGCGAGGTCGCCGTGAGCCCCTCGACCGTCAGCTCGTCGAGGCTCGCGTAGAACGCCTCACGAGCCCGGTGCAGCGCCGATCGCAGCCGGCACCCCGCGATCAGCGGGCAGCTCGCGCCGTCGCTCGTGATGCAGTCGAGCGGATCCTGGTGACCGTCGAGCGAGCGCAGCAGCGCGCCGACGCTGAGTCCCAGCCCCGCCTCGGTGATGCGGGCCCCGCCCGTGCGGCCGCGCGCGACGTCGAGCGCGCCGCGCCGGCGCAGCTCGAGCACCGCCTTCGAGACGTGGTGGTACGGCACCCCGATGCGCTCGGAGATCTCGCGGCTCGTGAGCTGCTCGCCCTGCTGCGCCCCCAGCAGCATCAACGTGCGCAGGCACACGTCGGCGAACCCGTTGATCTTCACGCGACCATCATCGCCCGGAGAGCCGCCGCCGCACGAGCTCGATGCGCGCCTGCAACTGCGTCACCGTCGCCTGCGCGACCTCGGGACCGCCGCACGCGCGCCGCAGCTCGGCGTGCACGCTCGAGTGGGACTGGCCGCTCTGCCGGGCGTAGAGCCCGACGATGCTGTTGAGCAGCGAGCGCTGCTCCTTCAGCGTGCGGAAGAGCGCGACCGGCTCGGCCGCGGCGCTCTCGCCGCCCTCGCCGTCGCCCTGGGCGGCCGCGGCGTGCTTGCGCCGCTCCCCCGCCCGGCGCGCCTGACGGGCCTGCCGGTGGCGCAGGAGCTCCGAGACCTGTTCGGGCTCGAGCAGGCCGGGGATGCCGATGAAGTCGAACTCCTCGTCGCTGCCGGGCTCCGCCAACGTGCCGAACTCGGTTCCGTCGAAGACGACCCGGTCGAACGACGCGTCGGAGCCGAGCGCCTCCCAGGTGCCGAGCTCCATCTCCTCGGACGCGCGCTCCTCGCGGTTCGCCGACTCGAGCAGGCTGTCGTCGAGCCCGTCGTCGTCGGCGTCGGCGCCGCCGCGACGATCGAGGGCATGGTCGCGCTCGCGCTCGAGCTGTGCCGCGAGCGCCATGAGCACGGGCACGTTCGGCAGGAACACCGACGCCGTCTCGCCGCGGCGACGGGCCCGCACGAACCGGCCGATCGCCTGTGCGAAGAACAGGGGCGTCGACGAGCTCGTGGCGTAGACCCCGACCGCGAGGCGGGGCACGTCGACGCCCTCGGAGACCATGCGCACGGCGACCATCCACCGCCGGGTGTTGCCCGAGAACTCCTCGATGTTCGCCGACGCCTCCTTGTCGTCGGAGAGCACGACGGTCACCGGTTCGCCGGAGATCTGCTGCAGGATGTCGGCGTAGGCGCGCGCGACGGTCTGGTCGGTGGCGAGCACGAGCCCGCCGGCGTCGGGGATCGACTGCCGCACCTCGGTGAGGCGCCGGTCGGCGGCGCGAAGCACCGCCGGGATCCACTCGCCGCTCGGCTCGAGCGCGGTGCGCCACGCCGAGGAGGTGATGTCCTTCGTGTTGTCCTCGCCGAGCTTCGCCTCCATCTCGTCGCCGGCCTTCGTGCGCCAGCGCATGTGCCCGGCGTAGACCATGAACATGACGGGACGCACGACACCGTCGGCGAGCGCCCGGCCGTAGCCGTAGTTGTAGTCGGTCTTCGAGAGGCGCACGCCCTGCGCGTCGGGCACGTACTCCACGAACGGGATCGGCGCGGTGTCGGAGCGGAACGGGGTGCCGCTGAGCGACAGCCGCTTCGTCGCGGGCTCGAACGCCTCGCGGATCGCGTCGCCCCACGAGAGCGTGTCGCCGCCGTGGTGCACCTCGTCGAGGATCACGAGCGAGCGCCCCGAGAGCGTCAGCTCGCGGTGCAGTGCGGGGCGCATGGCGACCTGCGCGTAGGTGACCGCGACGCCGTGGTAGTGCCGAGCCGTGCGACCGTGGGCGTTGCGGAACCCGGGGTCGAGCCGGATGCCGACGCGGGCGGCCGCGTCGGCCCACTGGCGCTTGAGGTGGTCGGTGGGAGCGACGACGGTGATGCGGTCGATGACGCGCCGCGCACGCAGCTCGGCGGCGAGCCGGAGCGCGAAGGTCGTCTTGCCCGCGCCGGGCGTCGCCGCGGCGAGGAAGTCGCGCGGCTGTTCGTCGAGGTAGAGCTCGAGCGCCTCGGCCTGCCAGGCCCGCAGCTTCGACGCGGTGCCCCATGCGGCGCGCTCGGGAAACGAGGGTGAGAGGTGTTCGGCCGCCGAGGTGCCCGGATGATGGGCCCCGGATGGTGTCGCTGTACTCACTGGATTCGAGGGTAGCGGAGGCCTGCGACATCCTCGAACCGACACGTTGTGCAGAATGGAGGGATGGTCACCCAGCAGCATCCCTGGTCGCGCTACGTCGCCATCGGCGACTCGTTCACCGAGGGCATCGGCGATCCCGAGCCCTCCGTCCCCGGCGGCCACCGCGGCTGGGCCGATCGCGTCGCGGAGGTGCTCGCGCAGGGGACCGAGGACTTCGCCTACGCGAACCTCGCGGTGCGCGGCAAGCTCATCCAGCAGATCATCGACGAGCAGCTCGAACCGGCGCTCGCCCTGCGCCCCGACCTCATCACGATCTCCGCGGGCGGCAACGACGTCATCCGCCCGCGCACCGATCCCGACGAGATCGCCGCGCGCTTCGAGTACACGATCGAGCGCCTGTCGCGCGACCACGCCACGATCGTGCTGTTCACCGGCGTCGACGTCGGCTTCTCCCCCGTCTTCCGCGGCATCCGGGGCAAGGTCGCGATCTACAACGAGAACCTCCGCACGATCGCCGCCAAGTACGACTGCATCGTCGCCGACCAGTGGGCGCTCACCGAGATCCAGGACCAGCGCATGTGGTCGGCCGACCGCCTGCACCTCAACTCGCTCGGCCACCACACGGTCGCCCGCATGGTGCTCGCCGCGCTGAACGTCGACAACTCCCTCGAGCCGCGCAAGCCCGAACCGCTGCCGTCGACGACCTGGCGTCAGGCGCGCGTCGAAGACCTGGCGTGGGCGCGCGAATACCTCGTTCCGTGGGTGGTGCGGCGCATCCGGCACCAGTCGTCGGGCGACCTCATCTCGCCCAAGCGACCCGACGCGGCGCCCTACTCGCTGCCCGACTGAGCGGTCGCGGGCTCGAGGCCCGCGGGGTTGGCGAGCCGCCACCACGTTCCCGGGTCGTCGATCTCGGCGTCGAGCACGAGCGGCACGGTGATCTCCTGGGCGCCCGCCCGCACGACGGCGGTGCCGACCTCCTCGCCCTCGTTCGCGAGGGTCAGCGGCTCTGCCCGCACCTCGACCTCGACGGGGGTGTCGCTCCAGACCACGACGGATGCCCCGTCGGCGGCCCGTGCGCGCGCGGTGTCGCCCCACGGGGTGTCGTAGCTCGCGAGCTCCTGCCCGGCCTCGAGCGGCGCGACCTGGTGGAACCCCGGCGCGACGCTGTCGAGCAGCTTCGCGATCGCCTCGCGCAGCATCGCGTGGTTCTCGCCGCCGAGCACCACGCCGACGACGGTGACGGTCGTGTCGCCGACGGCGTAGTCGGCCGAGAAGAGCAGATTCGCGGCGTCGTCGGTCGTGCCGGTCTTGATGCCGTCGACGCCGTGCGTGCCGAGCAGCTTGTTCGAGTTCTCGAGGCTGCCGAGCTCGGGGATGTCGACCTTCTGGGTGGCGACGATCTCGGCGAGCACGGGCTCGGCGAGGGCGAGCTCGCCGAGCTTCACGAGGTCGGCGGGCGTCGACGTGTTCTCGAGCGAGAGCCCGCTGGCGTCGGCGATGCGCGTGTTCGCGAACCCGTGCGCGTCGAGCCAGGTGCGGGCCGCGTCGACGAGCCCCTGCTCCGATCCGAAGGCCCAGTTCGAGAGCGAGATCGCGTAGTTGTTGCCCGAGGGCAGCAGCAGCGCCTCGAGGCTCTCGCGGAGGCTCAGCGTCGCGCCCGCCTCGACGGGGGCGACCGAGCCGTTCTGCGCGATCATGTCCCAGTAGATGTCGACGTCGGCGTCGGTGTACTCGATGTCGGGACCGTTCTCGCCCGCCGCGACGGGGTGCTGCTCGAGGATCACGAGCGAGGTGATGACCTTGGTGATGCTCGCGGAGGCCATCGGCTGATCCGCGTTGCCCGCGGCGAGGAGCCCATCGAAGCCGATCGCGCCGACGGCGTAGCCGCCGAAGCCCGGAAGCGCCAGCGACTGCGGCGCGGCGACGACGGGGGCGGGCTGCTCGATGTCGGGTGCTGCGGCCGGCACGGGGGCGCCGAGCGCGTTCGCGGTGTAGACGCCGCCGCCGACGAGCAGGGCGATCAGCAGGGCGAGCGTGCCGAACACGACGATGCGGCGACGCCGGTAGACGCGGCGCCGCTCGTTCGGGTCGACGGGCCGCGGCGCGCTCGTGGAAGCGGCGGCGGGAACGGGCGCGGGCGCCTGCGAGGACGTCTCGGTCACGGGGTCGGTTCCTCCGGCAGGGCGAGGGCGTAGAGCACGACGGCCGCGGCGGCGGCGACGTTCAAGGAGTCGACTCCGTGGCGCATCGGGATGGTCACGACCGCGTCAGCGGCCTCGAGCGCGCTGCGGCTGAGCCCGTCGCCCTCGGCGCCGAACACGAGCGCCAGTCGCTCGGGCGGGTCGGCCGCGAGCCGGCGCAGCGGCACCGCGTCGTCGGCGAGTGCGAGGGCGGCGGTCGTGAAGCCGGCCTCGTGGAGCAGCGTCGACGCCTCGCCCCACTCGGGCAGCCGCGTCCACGGCACCTGGAACACGGTGCCCATGCTGACGCGGACGCTGCGCCGGTACAGCGGGTCGGCGCAGCGCGGCGTCACGAGCACCGCGTCGGCGCCGAGCGCGGCGACCGAACGGAAGATCGCGCCGACGTTCGTGTGGTCGACGATGTCCTCCAGGACGACCACGCGACGCGCCCCGGCGAGGAGCTCGGCCGGGTCGGCCGGTTCAGGTCGTTCGAAGGCGGCGAGTGCGCCGCGGTGCACACGGTACCCGGTGATCTCCTCGAGCTGCGCGGGGTCGGCGAGGTGCACCGGGATGTCGAACGGGGCGAGCACGGGCTCGAGTCCGGCGAGCCACTTCTCCTCCATGAGCACCGAGCGCGGACGGTGGCCCGCGGCGATCGCCCGGCCGATGACCTTCGCCGACTCGGCGATGTAGAGACCCTGCTCGGGCTCCTGCGCGCTGCGCAGGGTCACGTCGGTGAGCCGCGCGTAGTCGGCGACGGAATCGGATGCCGCGTCGCGGACTCGTTCGATGTGCATGGGTCTCCTCCCCTCAAGAGTGCCAGCCTCGGAAACAAACCGGAAAACGACGGTGTTTACAATCAGGTCAACCTCGTCTGAATGGAGCTCCAGTGGAGATCGGAATCGACGCGACGCCCGGCACCGGGCAACTGGTGCGCGAAGCGATCGAGCTCATGCGCGGCGCGCGCGTCGCGGTGCTCACGGGCGCGGGTGTGAGCACCGACTCGGGCATCCCCGACTACCGCGGCGAGGGCGCACCGGTGCGCACGCCCATGACGGTGCAGCGGTTCCTCGCCTCCGAGGAGGCGAGGAAGCGCTACTGGGCCGGCAGCCACCTCGGCTGGCGGCACTTCGGCGCGGCCCGCCCGAACGCCGGGCACCTCGCCCTCGCCTCGCTCGAGGCCTCGGGGGCGGTCGCCGGCGTCGTCACGCAGAACGTCGACGGGCTGCACCGCCGTGCGGGCAGCAGGCACGTCGTCGAGCTGCACGGCGGCATGGACCGCGTGGTCTGCCTCGACTGCGGACAGCACTACGCGCGGCAGGCCATCGCCGAGGAGCTGACGCTCCTGAACCCCGGCATGGACCTCGAGCAGTCGATCCGCCAGGCCCCCGACGGCGACGTGGTCGTCGACGACGTCGAGTCGATGGTCATCCCCGTCTGCACGGTGTGCGGCGGCATCCTCAAGCCCGACGTCGTCTTCTTCGGCGAGTTCGTGCCGGTGCCGACGTTCCAGGCCGCCGCCTCGCTCGTCGCGGGCGCCGACGTGTTCCTCGTCGCGGGGTCCTCGCTCGTCGTCAACTCGGGAGTGCGCCTCATCGAGCAGGCGCGCCGTCGCCGGCTGCCGATCATCGTCGTGAACCGCGGGGTCACGAAGGGCGACTCGCGCGCCGCCGTGAAGATCGACGCCGGCGCGAGCGAGACGCTCACCGCCTTCGCCGAGGCGCTCGGTTCGTGATGCGGGCCCGCGACGTGCGAGAGTCGTCGACATGACGGATGCCCCGCGCCACCCCGAGCCGACGCTCATCGCCCTCGTCCGCCACGGCGAGACCGAGTGGAACCGCGAGCGCCGCATCCAGGGCATGACCGACATCCCCCTGAACGACACCGGCCGCGCGCAGGCCGCCGCGACCGGCGACCGGCTCGCCGCCGACGGCTGGGACGCGGTCTACGCCAGCACGCTGTCGCGCGCGGCCGAGACGGCCGAGATCATCGCCGACGTGCTCGAACTGCCCGCGCCGCGTCTCATGGGCTCGCTCGCCGAACGCAGCCACGGCGTGCTCGAGGGCCTCGACCACGCCGGCCGCATGGCGGTCGAGGCGCAGGCGGCGACGATCGAGGGGCTCGAGCCGCGCTCGACGGTGATCGCCCGGGCGAGCGCCGCGCTCGCCGAGATCGCGGCCGCGCACCCGGGCGGCAGCGTCGTCGTCGTCTCGCACGGCGGCGTCATCCACTCGCTCATCCTCGAGCTGAGCGACTGGACGCTCCCAGGAGCCGGCTACGCGATCACGAACGGCTCGGTGCACCTGCTGCGCCACTCCGACGGCGCGCTCGAGCTCGTCGAGCCCGAGCTCCTCACCGGCACCGAGGCCTGAGACGCGAGCTCAGCCGGGGCGCCTGCCCACGGTCGCCGGGCTCGTCAGCGGCGTCGGCCGCGCCGCCGACTGCCGCGGCCGCCGTGCTCGGCGACCGTGCGCCGCATGAGCTCGAGCAGGGTCGCGGCCGACCCCGCCCAGGTGTACTGCGCGGCGCGCTCCACCGACCGGGCCGAGTGCTCCTGCCAGATGTCGTCGGACTCGAGGTCGCCGAGCGCCCGCACGAGGTCGTCGGCATCGCCCGGGTCGAAGTAGAGGGCGGCGTCGCCGCCGATCTCGCGGAAGATCGGGATGTCGCTCACGACGACCGGCGTGCCGAGGCGCATCGCCTCGATGAGCGGGATGCCGAAGCCCTCGGCCCTGGAGCCGTGCACGAGCGCGGTGGCGCCCGAGAGCAGTTCCGCGTACGCGGCATCCGTCACGCCGTCGTGGAACACGAGCCGCGCCTCGGGGGCGAGCCTCGTGAGCCGCTCGCGCTCGTCTCGGCCGATGCGGCTGAGGAGGTGCAGTTCGTGGTCGGGCAGCGCAGCGACGGCCTTCACGAGCGTGTCGACGTTCTTGTACGGCATGTACGAGCCCATGTAGACGAGGCGGTGGCCCTCGGGGCGGGTGCGCGGAAGCTCGGGCACGCCCAGGTCGTCGGAGGCGTTCGAGACCACGGTGATCGGGCGATCGGTGAGATGGTGCTCGCGGATGAGGCCCGCCGTGGTCTCCGAGACCGTGACCACCGAGTCCGCCCGGTTCAGCAGGAGCCGCTGCGGCCACCACGCGAGGTGGTAGAGCCGCCAGAGCAGGCGCACCGGCGCGGAGAGGTCGCGCGGCGGAGTGCGATTCTCGTAGTAGATCAGGTCGTGCAGGGTGAGCAGGAGGCGGTAGTCGCGGCCCCACGACCCCATCGTCTGCATCGGCGAGAAGACGATGTCGGGCCGCAGGCGCCGCACCTGGCGGGCGACGAACGGCTCGCGGGCGCTCGTCGGCGAGCTCACGAGCTGCCACGGCAGGTCGGGCAGCATCTCGAGCTGCCGATGGTCGCTCACGAGCATCGTGACCGGGTGCAGCTTCGCGAGCTCGGTGACGAGGCCCGCGGTGAACCGGCTGATGCCGTCGTGGTGGCCGATGCGGGTGTAGCGGCAGTCGATGACGACCCTCATGCGCGCGACTCCGCGCGCAGGAACCGGCCGATGCGCGCCGCGGCGTCGCCGGGCGTCTCGTAGTGGATGAGGTGCCCCACCTCGGGGATCACCTCGAGAGTCGCGTCGGGGAACCGCCCGACGAGTCGGTGCTGCGCCTCGATCGGGGTGACGTCGTCGCGCTCGGCGGCGACGAGGAGCGTCGGCACGGCGATGCGCTCGGCGTACTCGCTCACGTCGTGGCTGACGGAGGCGCGGAACGCCTCGAGCAGCTGGTCGCGATCGCCGAAGTCGGAGAAGTAGCGGTCGTGCTGGTCGTGGATCCAGCGGCGCAGCTCGCGCTCGCCGGTCTTCGCCATGGTCACGCTCATGACGCGCACGACGACGCCGTTGCGCAGCAGCGCGAAGCCGGCCTTCTCGGGCAGCGCGGCGGCGGCGCGGTAGTAGAGCACGGCGAGCCGGGTCATGACGCCGCGCGGCCCCTGCAGCGCGGGGGCGCCGATCGGGTTGACGAGCACGAGCCGGCGCGGCGCGAGACCCCCGGCGACGGCCGCCGACGACACGATCGAGCCGAAGGAGTGCCCCAGCAGGTCGTAGTCGCCCGTGATGCCGACGGCCTCGATGAAGGCGCCGAGCCAGCGCGCGTAGCCGTCGATGTCGTGCTCGCGGTCGGCGAAGGTCGCCGACTCGCCGAAGCCGGGCAGGTCGGGCGAGATGATGCGGTAGCCGGGCAGCTGGGCGACGACGGGCTCGAGGCCGTGGTGGTCGCCGCGGAAGCCGTGCACGAGCACGAGCACGGGGGCGCCGGCGTCGCCGTACTCCCACCACGCGGTGTCGGTGCCGTCGACGTCGACCCGGTGGGCCCTGACGGGGATGCGGGCGAGCGCGGCGGCGTAGGGCGAATCGATCATCCCCGCCATTCTACGGATCCCGCCTGCACGGGGGCCCCGCAGGCGGCCGCTGCGTCGCGGATGCTGCGGACACGCGCCCCGCTGCCGCGGTGATGACGGTGGCGCTGCATAGCCTTTCGCACATGGATGCCACGAACGCCGCCCTGTGGGCGAACACCCTCGCCGTCTTCGACCTCGAGACCACCGGCATCGACGTCGACGTGAGCCGCATCGTGACCGCCCACGTCGGCGTGCTCGGCGCCGACGGCGAGGTGCTCGAGCAGCGCGAGTGGCTGGTCGACCCCGGGATCGAGATCCCGACGGCGGCGTCGCTCATCCACGGCGTGACGACCGAGCGCGCCCGCCTCGAGGGGCAGGCGGCGCCGACGGCCGTCGGCGAGATCATCGCGGCGCTCGCCGACGCGGCGGCGCGGGGCCTGCCGATCGTCGCCTACAACGCGGCCTACGACCTCACGATCCTCGAGCGCGAGGCCGCACGATACGGCCTCGCCCCTCTGCCGGGCCCGGGGCCGGTCATCGACCCGCTCGTGATCGACAAGGCGGTCGACAAGTACCGTCGCGGCAAGCGAACGCTCTCGGCGACGGCCGAGCACTACGGCGTCGTGCTCGACGACGCGCACAACGCCGGTGCCGACGCGGTCGCCGCGGGACGTGTGGCGCAGGCGATCGCCCGCGCCCACCCCGAGCTCGCGACGGTCGCCGTCGCCGAGCTGCACGCCCGCCAGGTCGACTGGTGCCGCGAGCAGGCGGAGAGCTACCAGTCGTGGCGCCGCCGCAACGGCGAGCCCGAGTTCACGACCTCGGGGGCGTGGCCGGTGCGCTGATCTGCATCCGCCCGGCACCGCGTCCGCCTCGGACTGCTGAGTACACGAGCATGTCGCGCCGGGTCCCGCCGACGGGCATCCATGACCGCAGGAGGCCCCTCGCGGCTGAAGCCGGTCGACTCCGCGACCGCGATCGAGGCGGCGTTCGACGGCTCGGTGAACAGCTCGAGCCGCTCGATCGTGCCGAGCGTCCACGCCCAGTCGGCGACGAGCCGCACCGCCGCCGAGGCGAACCCCCGGCCCCGCGCCGACGGGGCCGGCCAGTAGCCGATGCCCGCTCGACCGCGATCGTCGCGGCGCGGCCAGAGGCCGATCTGTCCGCGGGCACGGTCGTCGTGGTCGGCGATCGCGAACGAGTAGCCCTCGCCGCTCGCGAGCCGACGGGCCTGGCGGGCGAGGTACGCCCGCGCCGAGCGCGGATCGGCGGACTGCGGCACGGTCGTGATGAGCGGGATCATCGGGTCGGCGGACGCCTCGAGGACGAGCGGGACATCCTGCGGCCCGAATGCCCGCAGTCGCACGCGGCCGTCACCGAGCTCCGGCAGCCGCGCACGGCCCCCGTCATCGCGCTCGCGCCTGGTCACTCGGCGACGGTATCAGCCGCGCGGCCGGCACGACGAAGGGGCGGGCGACATACGTCGCCCGCCCCTTCCGGTTCGGCTGGATTACTTGCCGAAGCCCTTGAAGCGCTGGTTGAACTTCTCGACGCGGCCGGCCGAGTCCATGATGCGCTGCTTGCCCGTGTAGAACGGGTGCGACTCGCTCGAGATCTCGACGTCGATGACCGGGTAGGTGACACCGTCGAGCTCGATCGTCTTGTCGCTCGTGGCGGTCGAACGCGTGAGGAACGTGGCGCCCGAAGCCAGGTCGCGGAAGACGATGGCGTTGTACTCGGGGTGGATGTCGGTCTTCATGGAGACTTCCTTGGATTTCGATTGAGAGAGCGGACGATGGATTTGGAGCTCCTGCCGCACGACTGCGACACCTTCGCGGTGTCGGTCAGCGGCGGGAAAGCATGGTGGCGGTAGGGCCAGCTAACGAGTTTAGCAGAATCGGGGCGAGAACTTCTCAGACGGCGCGCGCGGCGTATCGGCCGTCGCGCTCGGTGAGCTCGATCGTCATGTCGAAGGTCGAACCGAGGTTCTCGGCGGTGAGCGCCTCGGCGAGGGGGCCCGCCGCGACGATGCCGCCCTTCTTCACGAGGAGGGCGTGGGTGAACCCGACGGGAATCTCTTCGACGTGGTGGGTGACCATGACGATCGCGGGCGACGACGGCGAGGCCGCGTAGCCGCCGAGGAGGCCCACGAGCTCTTCACGCGCGCCGAGGTCGAGGCTGGCGGCCGGCTCGTCGAGGAGGAGCAGCTCGGGGTCGGTCATGACCGAGCGGGCGATCTGCACGCGCTTCTGCTCGCCGTCTGAGAGGCTGCCGAAGCGGCGGCCCGCGAAGCCGTCGAGGCCCCACTCCTTCAGCACGCGCTCGGCGCGGCGGAGGTCGATGCCCTCGTACTCCTCGTTCCAACGACCCGTCACCGAGTACGCGGCGGTGAGAATGACGTCGATCACCGTCTCGTCGCGCGGGATGCGACGCGCCATCGCCGTCGAGGCGAAGCCGATCATGGGACGGAGCTCGAAGACGTCGACCTTGCCGAGCGCCTCCTGGAGCACTTCGGCCTTGCCCGAGGTGGGGTGCATCGCGGCCGCGGCGATCTGCAGCAGCGTGGTCTTGCCCGCGCCGTTCGGCCCGAGCACCACCCAGCGCTCGTCGGAGGCGACGCTCCACGTCACCGCATCGAGGATCGTGTTGCCGTCACGAACCACCGACACGTCGCGGAACTGCAGGACCGTACTCGCACTCGCCATGCGTCAATGCTATCGGGAGCCGGAGGCCCGCCCGACGCACGCGAGCGGCCGCCGGCACGTTCACCGGGCGAGGACCCGCTCGTACACCTCGATCGTGCGCGCGGCGATCGCGCCCCACGCGAAGTGCGTCTCGGCGCGGCGGCGCCCGGCGGCGCCCATCTCGGCCGCGCGAGCCGGGTCGGCGACGACGCGGGTGAGCGCGTCGGCGAGATCTCGCACGAATCGCTCGGGATCGAGCGGGGTGCCGGTGCCGTCGTCGGCCTGCTCGATCGGCACGAGCACGCCGGTGACGCCGTCGTCGACGACCTCGGGGATGCCGCCGGTCGCCGTCCCGACCACCGGCGCGCCGCACGCCATCGCCTCGAGGTTCACGATGCCGAGCGGTTCGTAGATCGACGGGCAGACGAAGGTCGTCGCCGCGGTGAGGAGGGCGGTCAGCTCGTGGCGGGGAAGGTGGCGGTCGATCCAGACGACGCCGTCGCGTTCGGACCGGAGTCCGTCGACGAGCGCCGTGACCTCGGCCATGATCTCCTCGGTGTCGGGGGCGCCCGCGCAGAGCACGAGCTGCACCTCGGGCGGCAGCAGCCGCGCGGCGCGCAGCAGGTACGGCAGCCCCTTCTGCCTGGTGATGCGGCCCACGAAGACGATGGACGGGCGGTCGGGGTCGACCCCGAGTGCGCGCACCGCGTCGCCGTCCTCCGACGGGGCCCAGTCGGCGAGGTCGATGCCGTTCACGACGACGTCGACCTTCGACGGGTCGAGGGCGGGGTACGCGCGCAGGATGTCGCGGCGCATCCCCTCGCTCACGGCGATGACGGCGTCGGCGTCCTCGAAGGCCGTGCGCTCGATCCAGGAGCTCAGCCGGTAGCCGCCGCCGAGCTGCTCGGCCTTCCAGGGCCGCAGCGGCTCGAGGCTGTGGGCGGTCACGACGTGCGGGACGCCGTGCAGCCGCTTCGCGGTGAGACCCGCGAAGTTCGCGTACCAGGTGTGCGAGTGCACGACGTCGGCGCCGGCGGCATCGCCGGCCATGAGCAGGTCGACGGCCATCGTCGACAGCGCGGCGTTCGCCTCGTCGAACGCGCCCGGCACCGGGTACGCCTGCGTGCCGGCCTCGTCGCGGGGCGCGCCGAAGCAGCGCACGCGCACGTCGATGCTCGCGCGCAGCGCGCGGACGAGCTCGGCGGCGTGCACGCCGGCACCGCCGTACACCTCGGGCGGATACTCACGGGTGAGGAGGTCGACGCGCATGCTGGCAACGGTAGCGCAGGGTCGGAGGACACGGGCCGAAACCCGGACGCGCGAAGTCGCGCAGGCTGGTTACAGTTGCCTCATGGTTTCGCGCAAGGTGTTCGGCATCGTCCTCGCTGGTGGCGAGGGCAAGCGGCTCATGCCCCTGACTGAGGACCGGGCGAAGCCCGCAGTGCCGTTCGGCGGGCAGTACCGATTGATCGACTTCGCGCTCTCGAACCTGCTGAACTCGGGTCTCAGGCAGATCGTCGTGCTGACCCAGTACAAGTCGCACTCCCTCGACCGCCACGTCTCGCAGACCTGGCGGCTGAGCGGCCTGCTGAACTCGTACGTCGCGTCGGTCCCCGCGCAGCAGCGGCTCGGCAAGCGCTGGTTCTCTGGCTCGGCCGACGCGATCCTCCAGAGCCTCAACCTCATCTACGACGAGCGCCCCGACCTGATCGTGGTCGTCGGCGCCGACCACGTCTACCGCATGGACTTCTCGCAGATGATCGACGCGCATGTCGAGTCGGGCGCCTCGGCGACCGTCGCGGCGATCCGGCAGCCGATCGCGCTCGCCGACCAGTTCGGCGTGATCGAGGTCGACCCCGAGCGGCCCGCGCGGATCAGTCGCTTCCTCGAGAAGCCGACCGACCCGGTCGGGCTGCCCGACTCCCCCGGCGAGGTGCTCGCGTCGATGGGCAACTACGTGTTCGACGCCGACGCGCTCATCGACGCGGTGCTCCGCGACGGCGAACGCTCGGACTCGAGCCACGACATGGGCGGTGACATCATCCCGGCGTTCGTGGCCCAGGGCGACGCCGGCGTGTACGACCTCAAGCAGAACGACGTCCCCGGCTCGACCGACCGCGACCGCTACTACTGGCGCGACGTCGGGACGATCGACTCCTTCTTCGAGGCCCACCAGGACCTCATCTCGGTGATGCCGATCTTCAACCTCTACAACCGCGAGTGGCCGATCTTCAGCCAGCAGCTCAACTCCCCTCCGGCGAAGTTCACGCGCGATGCGCGGGGCACCCTCGGCACCGTCATCGACTCGATCGTGTCGCTCGGCTCCGTGATCTCGGGCGCGCACGTCGAACGCAGCGTGATCGGCCCGTGGGCCGTCGTCGGCTCGGGCGCGCACGTCTCCGACTCGATCCTCTTCGATCGCGCGCGCATCGACGCACGGGCGACGGTGCAGCGGGCCATCCTCGACAAGGAGGTCGTGGTCGAGGCCGGGGCGCGCATCGGCGTCGACCGCGCCGAAGACCTCGCCCGCGGCTTCATCGTGACCGACAGCGGCATCACGGTCGTCGGCAAGGGCTCTCGCGTTCGGGCCCACGCGTGAACCCCGCCGCCCAGGGCCGCTCGCGCGGCCCGCTCGTCGTGCTCGACGCCGATTCCACGCTCATCCGCGAGGAGGCGATCGAGCTGCTCGCCGAGGAGGCCGGCAGCCTCGAGCACGTGGCCGCCGTGACGGAGCGCGCGATGCGCGGCGAGCTCGACTTCGCCGCCAGCCTGCGCGAGCGCGTCGCGACCCTCGCCGGGCTCGACGAGTCGGTGCTCGCCGCCGCGCGCGAGCGCATGACGCCGACCGACGGCGTCCGGGAGCTCATCGACGGCGTGCACGCGGCCGGCGGGCTCGTCGGCGTCGTGTCGGGCGGGTTCCACGAGCTGCTCGACCCGCTCGCCGAGCGACTCGGCCTCGACTTCTGCCGCGCGAACCGGCTCGAGACCGCCGGCGGTCGCCTCACGGGCCGCGTCGACGGCCCGATCGTCGACGCGGAGGCGAAGGCGACGGCGCTCGTCGAGTGGGCGGCGGCAGGCGGCATCCCGCTCGGGCGCACGGTCGCCGTCGGCGACGGCGCGAACGACCTGCGGATGCTCGATCGCGCCGCGCTCGGCATCGCGTTCTGCGCGAAGCCCGTGGTGCGGGCTCAGGCCGATCTCGCGATCGACCGCCCCGACCTCGGCGCGGTGCTCGCCGTGCTCGGCCTGCGCGGCTGATCCTCGTACACGAACGGAGGGCCGGTGCGCGATCGCGTACCGGCCCTCCGCGGTGTCGGCGAACCGCCGACGACGTTGCGGTCAGTGCCCCATGCCGAGGCCGCCGTCGACCGGGATGACGGCGCCCGAGATGTAGCCGGCGTCGTCGCCCGCGAGCCAGGCGACGACGCGCGCGACCTCGTCGGGCGACGCGAAGCGGCCGAGCGGGATGTTCTTCTTGTACTCGGCCTGCTGCGCCTCGGGCAGCTCGTCGGTCATGTCGGTCTCGATGAATCCGGGCGCGACGACGTTGGCGGTGATGTTGCGGGCTCCGAGCTCGCGGGTGAGCGAACGGGCCATGCCCACGAGGCCGGCCTTCGAGGACGAGTAGTTGACCTGGCCGGCCGAGCCGTAGAGGCCGACCACGCTCGAGATGAGCACGATGCGGCCGAACTTCGCCTTGAGCATGCCCTTCGAGGCGCGCTTGACGACACGGAAGGCGCCCGTGAGGTTCGTGTCGACGACGCTCGTGAAGTCGTCCTCGCTCATGCGCATGAGCAGCATGTCGCGCGTGATGCCGGCGTTCGCCACGACGACCTCGACCGGGCCGAGCGCGGCCTCGATCTCGGTGAACGCGCGGTCGACCGACTCGGCGTCGGTGACGTCGGCGCGAACCGTGAGCGAGCCCTCGGGGCCCTCGCCCGAGCGGGCGGTCACCGCCACGCGGTGCCCCTGCGCGATGAACTCGCGGGCGATCGCGTAGCCGATGCCACGGTTGCCACCGGTCACGAGGACGGTGCGGCTCGACGTCATGCTGGACTCCGTTTCTGCAGGTGGGGCCGTACGGCCCGTCCCAGCATAGAGGCTCGCCCGACGGGGCATCCGACGGGCTCGAATCGACGTAGGCTTGAGTGAAGAGGAGCGCCGTCAGGCCTGCGGCGACCACCATGAAGCAGCAGTCGATCACCACGCTGCCGCCCTCGCCCGAGGCGGAGCGGCGTTCGCGCATGATCAAGTACACGATCGCCATGTCGATCCGCGTGCTCTGCATCGTCGCGATGCTCTTCGTCGACGGCTGGTGGCTGGCGGTCTGCGCGGCCGGCGCGATCTTCCTCCCCTACTTCGCCGTCGTCCTCGCGAACGTCGGCAGCCCGAAGCGCACGAGCCGGGTGCTCCGACCGGGCGGCATCGTGCGGCGCACTCCCCCGCCGTCCGCCGCTCCCGGCGGTCCAGAGACCACCGACCGTCGCGACGACGAGCGAGGAGCCGCATGATCGGCGGACTGGGCGGCGCGCCCGAGCAGGGCACGTGTTCGCGATCCGGATGCCGCGAGGCCGCCCTGTGGCGCATCGACTGGCGCAATCCGCGCATCCACACGGGCGAGCGCGGAAAGACGTGGCTCGCGTGCGATGAGCACGTCGACTACCTGCGCGGTTTCCTCGAGGCGCGGTCGTTCCCGGTCGCCGTCGCACCGTTCGACGTCGCCTCCTCCGAAGGCTCGACCGCGGAGGCCGGCGCGTGAACGAATGGCGCTTCCTCCTCACGCCGCGCTGGGCGGGCTACCTCGCGCTCACCGTGATCTTCGCCATCGCCTGCTCGGCGCTCGGCACCTGGCAGCTCAACCGTCGCGCCGAGGCGCTCGCCGAGGTCGCCCGCATCGACGCGAACTACGACGCCGCACCGATCCCGCTCGCCGAGGCGCTGCCCGACCCCGCCGGATTCGACGTCGACCAGCGCTGGCAGGTCGTCGAGCTCTCGGGAGAGTACCTGCCCTCGGAGGAGGTCGTCGTGCGCAATCGGCCGATGGGCGGCAGCACGGGCTTCCAGGTGATCACCCCGTTCCAGCTCGACGACGGCACCGTGTTCATGATCGACCGCGGCTGGATCCCGCAGGACTCCGACGGTCGCCCGAGCGAGATCCCCGCGCCGCCCGCGGGCGAGGTCGAGGTGACCGCCCGCCTGAAGGCCGGAGAGGGCCGCATCGAGGGTCGCACGTCGACGGGCATCGAGTTCGCGACGATCGACCTCGACGAGCTCGCCGGGCGCGTCGGCGAACCCGCCTACACAGGCGCGTACGGCATCCTCGTGCAGTCGGGCGACGACGCGGCCGAGCCGCCCCTCGCGGCCCCGCGCCCCGAGCGCGACGAGGGTCCGCACCTGTCGTACGCCCTGCAGTGGTACGTCTTCGCTCTGCTCGCCTTCATCGGGCTCGGCTGGGCGGCGAACCAGGAGCGCAAGAGCCTCGCCGAGGCGTCCGGGCAGGCAGAGGTCTCGCCGCGCGCGCCGAAGCGGCCGAAGCCGCAGAGCAAGGGCGGCGAGGACGCCGACTACGAGGACCAGGTGCTCGACCGGCGGTGAGGTTCGCGATGCGCATGGTTGCGGGCAAGCGTCCGGTCCATGGTCTGCCGAGTACACTGCCCGGCGCTGGCGCGCCGTGAACGCTACGGCTGCCCCCTTCCTTGACCTCGCGTGTCGCTTCGCGCCACGCGAGGTCAAGCCAGCTCGATGAGCTCCTGGTACTCGCGGCTCCAGTGGTCTTCGGTGCCGTCGGGCATGATGAGCACGCGCTCGGGGTTCAGCGCCTCGACCGCGCCCGGGTCGTGCGAGACGAGCACGACCGAGCCCTCGTAGTGCGCGAGCGCGTCGAGGATCTCGGCGCGGCTCGCGGGGTCGAGGTTGTTCGTGGGCTCGTCGAGCAGCAGCACGTTGGCACCGGAGACGACGATCATGGCGAGCGCGAGACGGGTCTTCTCGCCGCCGGAGAGCACGCCCGCGGGCTTGTGCACGTCGTCGCCCGTGAAGAGGAACGAGCCGAGCACCTTGCGGGCCTCGGTCTCGGTGAGGTTCGGCGAGGAGCTCACCATGTTCTCGAGCACCGAGCGCTTGACGTCGATCGTCTCGTGCTCCTGGGCGTAGTAGCCGACGCGGAGGCCGTGCCCGGCCTCGACGAGGCCGGTGTCGGGCGCGTCGACGCCCGCGAGGATGCGCAGCAGCGTCGTCTTGCCCGCACCGTTCAGTCCGATGATGACGACCTTCGAGCCGCGATCGATCGCGAGGTCGACCGCGGTGAAGATCTCGAGCGAGCCGTAGCTCTTCGACAGGTCGCTCGCCGTGATCGGCGTGCGGCCGCACGGCGCGGGCGTCGGGAACCGCAGCTTCGCGACCCGGTCGACGGCGCGCACCTCCTCGAGCCCGGCGAGCAGCTTCTCGGCGCGCGCGACCATCTGGTGCGCTGCGGCGGCCTTCGAGGCCTTCGCGCCGAACTTCGCGGCCTGGAGCTGCAGGACGCCCGCCTTCTTCTCGGCGTTCGCGCGCTCCTTCTTGCGGCGCTCCTCGTCGGCGGCGCGCTGGCGCTGGTAGTGCTTCCAGCCCATGTTGTAGATGTCGATGATCGAGCGGTTCGCGTCGAGGTAGAAGACGCGGTTGACGACCTCCTCGACGAGCACGACGTCGTGGGAGATGACGATGACGCCGCCCTTGTAGCCCTTCAGGAACTCGCGGAGCCACACGACCGAGTCGGCGTCGAGGTGGTTGGTCGGCTCGTCGAGGATCATCGTGTCGGCGTCGGAGAAGAGGATGCGCGCGAGCTCGATGCGACGGCGCTGGCCGCCCGAGAGCGTCTTCAGCGGCTGGTCGAGGATGCGGTCGGGCAGGTTCAGGTTCGAGGCGATCGACGCGGCCTCGGCTTCGGCGGCGTACCCGCCGAGCGCGTTGAAGCGATCGGTGAGGTTGCCGTACTTCTTCATGGCCTTCTCGGCGACGACCGGGTCGTCGCTGCCCATGTTCATGGATGCCTCGTGCATGCCGAGCACGAGCGAGCCGAGGCCGCGCGCGTCGAGGATGCGCGTGCGCGCGAGCATCTCGGGGTCGCCGGAGCGCGGGTCCTGCGGGAGGTACCCGATCTCGCCCGTGCGATCGATCTTGCCGTCGGTGGGCAGGGTCTCGCCGGCGAGGGTCTTCGTGAGCGTCGTCTTGCCCGCGCCGTTGCGGCCGACGAGGCCGATCTTGTCGCCGTCGGAGACGCGGAAGTTCACGTGCTCCATGAGGAGGCGCGCACCGACGCGGATCTCGAGATCGTGGACGGCGAGCACGACGGGCCTCCTGGGCGTTGATGGGGGTGGGTGCCGAACGGCACAGCCGCCCAGTCTATCGTTCGCGGCCGCGTGTCAACTCCGATGTCGGCGGCGCCGGGCAGAATCGCAGCATGACGACGGATGGCCCGAGCGCCCCCTCGATCGCCTCGATCAGGGCCGCGCGCCTCAGCGCGCAGGGGCTCGTCGACGGCTTCGACTCCCCCACGGCGGCACTCGAGCGGCTCGTGTGCGTGCAGGCGCAAGACCTCGCGGCCGCGAAGTGGGTGCTCGGCGCGAGGGTCCGCGAGGCGAGCGCGGCGAGCATCGACCGGGCGATCGACGACCGCTCGTTGCTGCGCTCCTGGCCGATGCGCGGCACACTGCACTTCGTCGAACCCGAGATGCTCCGCCCGATCCTTCGACTGACGGCCGCGCGGCTCATGCAGCGCGCGGCGAAGATCCATCTCGGCGAGGGCATCGATGACGCGGTGCACGCGGCCGCGCGTGCGGTCGCGATCCGCGAGCTCGAGGGCGGCCGCTCGGCGTCCCGCGACGAACTCCAGGCCGCGTGGGCGGCCGCCGGCATCCCCATCGAGGGCCAGCGCGGGTACCACCTGATCTGGCGCCTCGCGATCGAGGGCCTGCTCTGCTGCGGCCCGGTCGAGACCCGGGCGCGGCAGCGCTTCGTGCTGCTCGACGAGTGGTCGCCCGCCGGCGCGGACGAGCCGGCCGACGACGACGAGACGCTCGCGCGGCTCTTCACCGGGTACGCACGCGGGCACGGGCCGGTCTCGGTGCGCGACTTCGCCTGGTGGACGGGCCTCACGCTGACCCAGGCCCGGCTCGCGGTCTCGGCCGCGGGCGACTCGGTCGTCGCCGTCGGCGACGAACGGTACGTCGCGGTCGACGCGTCATGGCCTGCGGCCCGGGCCGCCACCGGCCGGCACGTCCTCGCGCCGTTCGACGAGTACTTCCTCGGCTACGGCGACCGCACGGTCTACTGCTCGGCGGCCGACGCCGTGCGCGTCGTCCCGGGCAAGAACGGGCTGTTCCTGCCGATCCTCGTCGCCGACGGCGAGGTCGTCGGCAAGTGGCGCCGCGCGCCCGAGCGACGCGGCTCGACGGCGATCGAGCTCGCCCCGTTCAGCGGCTCGGTCGACGCCGACGAGTTCGCTCCCGCATTCGAACGGTGGGCGGGGTTCTGGTCGACGACCCTCGGCGACGTCACAGTGCGCCAGGACTGAGCGCTCGCGGCGCCGTCGGGGGTCGCCCCGGACCGATACGACGAACGGGCCGGGTGCACCTGGCATCCGGCCCGTCGTGGTGATCGCCGAGCGATTACTGGTCGAGCTGCGCCTGCAGCTCGAGGGTGATGGTGACCTGGTCGCCGAGCAGCACGCCGCCGGTCTCGAGGGCCGCGTTGTAGTTCAGGCCGAACTCCTCGCGGTTCACGACCGCCTTCGCGGTCGCGCCGCCCTTGTAGTTGCCGTAGGGGTCGCCGCCGAAGCCGCCGAAGTCGAAGTCGAAGGTCACGGGCTTCGTGACGCCGCGCATCGTGAGCTCGCCGTCGACCTTGAGGTCGCCGTTCTCGACGCGGACACCGGTCGAGACGAAGTCGATCGTCGGGTAGGTCTCGGCCTCGAAGAAGTCGCCGGTGCGCAGGTGCGCGTCGCGGTTCGGCTCGTTCGTGGTCACCGAGGCGACCTCGGCCGACGCCGTCACGCTCGAGTCGAGCGGGTTCTCGGCCGTGACGAAGGTCGCGTTGAAGCGCTCGAACTTGCCCTTGACCTTGCTGATCATGAGGTGGCGGACGGAGAAGGCCACTTCGCTGTGGGCGGGGTCGATCGTCCAGGTGCCGACGCGGTAGCCGGGGATCTCGATCGTCGAGGCGGTGGTCGTCATGTTGCGGTTGCTCCCATGTGTTCGGTTCCGAGCCGATCGGCTCATACGGGTGTCAACGCGGGCGACGGGAAGATCTATTCCCATGCATGGAAATTTTCTTTCGGCGGATCGCTCAGGCGAGCGACCGGCGGAGCTCGAGCACGTGGCGCACCGCGTCGTCGAGACGTTCCTCGGAGATGCGGCCCGAGTCGACCGCCGCCGAGATCGACGCGACGAGCCCGTCGACCGAGATGCCGAACTCGGACGGGTCCGCGGGCAGCACGTAGAGCAGCAGGTCGGCACCGGCCGCGACAGCGCGCACGGCGTTCTCGCCGGGGTCGGCGTACTCCGCGAGCCCGTTGTGCTGCAGCATCAGCATGTCGTCGGTGACGACGACGCCATCGAAGCCGAGCTCCTCCCGGAGCACGCGGTGCCATTCGGGCGAGAGCGAGGCCGGCGCAGCATCGACCGCCGGGTAGGCGAGGTGCCCGGTCATGACGAGCTCGGCACCGGCGTGGATGCCGGCCGCGAACGGCAGTGCCGGGCCCGCTCGCCACTCCGCACGGCTCAGCGGCGCGGTCGGAATGCTCGTGTGCGAATCGCCGGGCGCTGCACCGTGCCCCGGGAAGTGCTTGAGGGTGCTCGCCACCACGCCCCGCTCCCCCGAGACCGCCGCGGCGACGCGCTCACCGGCCGCCGCCGGCTCGGTGCCGAGCACGCGGCCTGAGATGAAGGAGGCCGGATCGGCCGTGACGTCCGCGATGACGCCGAAGTTGACGTTCGCTCCGCCGGCGGCCACGCTCGCGGCGCGCGCGGCGAAGGCCTCTCTGGCGGCGGCGGGCGGCGCCTCCCGCAGGGTCGCCGCACTCGCGGCGGTGTCCCAGTCGAGCCGCGACACCTCGCCGCCCTCCTGGTCGACGCCGATCAGCGGCGGCAGCTCGGGATCAGCGACGAGCGCCGCCGTCATGCCCGCGAGCGAGGGCGCGTCGCCCGCGATGTTGTCGCCCATGAGGATGACGCCGGACGCACCGGCGTCGATGAGCGCGCGCGACGGCGCAGGATCGGTGCCGGGAGCGTGCAGCATCAGCAGCGCGGCCGCCTTCTGCTGCGTGCTGAGCTCGGCCATCCGTTCGTCGACCCAGGCGGCGAGGGGATCGAGGGTCGGCGTCGGCGCAGCGGTCGGCGTCGGCGGGGGCGCCGTCGGGCTCGGCGTGCTCGGTGTCGCGCTCGCGCACCCCGCGAGGGTGAGCGAAGCCATCACGAGGAGCAGGGCCGACAGCCGGGACGAACGCACGGGCCGAGTGTACGCTGCGTGTCCGACCGACCGCTGAGCGGGGCCGTGGGTAGACTCGCGGCCTCGAGGGGGTGAGTCGATGCGCCAAGGACGCCCGATCGCGAGCGCGGCGAGCGTGCTCGCGCTCATCGCCGCACTCGGTTCCGTCTCCGCGCCGGCCGCCGCCGCCGAGGAGTACCCGAGCTGGGGCGAGGTCGAGGCGGCCAAGCAGAGCGTCGCCGCGCGCGAGGCGGAATCGGCGCGCATCACGACCCTGGTCGACCGCCTGGAGGGTGAGGCGGCGGTGCTCGGCGACGCGGCGGTCGAGGCCGCCGCCGTCGCCGCCGCGGCGGAGGCCGCGCGTCACGAGGCGGCCGAGCGGGCCGCCGCGCTCGGTGCCGATGCCGAATCGGCCGCGACCGCCGCACGCGAGTCGCAGGCGGCGTTCGGGCGGCTGACGGGACTGCTCGCCCGCACAGGCGGGGCGGACGTCACGCTTCGACTGCTGTTCGCGGCCGGCGACGGCGATGCCGACGAGCTGCTCGACGGGCTCTCCCGCAGCGCCCGGCTCGCCGACGTCTACTCGGGGGTGGCGGCGGGCGCTGCGGCCGCACGCGCCGAGTACGACTCGCTCAGCGCGCAGGCCGACGTGGCCGAACGGGAGCGGACCCGGCTCGCGGAGGAGGCCGATCGCGCCTCGGCTGCTGCGGAGGACGCCCATCTGGCCGCCGAGGCCAGGCTCGCCGAACAGCGCACGGCGCTCGACACCCTCTACGCGCAGCTCGCGAGCCTGCGCGATCGAACGGTCGAGCTCGAGCGACGCTACCGGGTCGGCGAGCAGGCCCGGCTCGAGGCCGAGGCCCGTGAGCGGGCCGCCGCCGAAGCCGACGACGAGCCCGGAGGATCGGGCGGCGGCACGGGGGCGCCGCCGCCGGGCGTCGTGGTCGACCCCGCGGCCGCGAAGGCCTACGCCGCGCGGGCCGTCGCCCGGTACGGGTGGGGCGCGGGGCAGTACGACTGCCTCGAACGGCTGTGGACCCGCGAATCGAGCTGGCGCGCCGACGCCTACAACGCCTCGAGCGGCGCGTACGGGATCCCGCAGTCCCTGCCGGGAAGCAAGATGGCCTCGGCCGGCGCCGATTGGCGGACGAACGCCGCCACCCAGATCGAGTGGGGCCTGTCGTACATCAGTGATCGCTACGGGGCGCCGTGCGGCGCCTGGGCGCACTCGGAGCGCTACAACTGGTACTGATGACCGCCGCAGACACCGACCCCGGCAACGCCCGATTCCGACGACACGCCGCCGAGGGCATCCTGCTGCTCGGCGGCGGCGCCGCCATCCTGCTGCAACTCGCCGACCCGCGTGTCGCCCGCGGGGTCGCCCGGCACAGCGACTTCGCCGGACGCCCCCTCGATCGGCTGTTCGGGACGCTCGACTACGTCTACGCGGTGGGCTTCGGCGACGAGGCGGTCAGGCGCGCCGCGGTCAGGCGGGTGAACGCGCGCCACGCGCCGGTGCGCGGCGACGCCGCGGACTCCGCCGACGTCGACGCCGACGCCGACGAAGCGGGCGACGCGCGCACCGCCCGGTACTCGGCGTTCGACGCCGATGCGCAGCGTTGGGTCGCGTCGACCCTGCTCGCGACGGCGCTCGCCGTCGAGGAGCGGCTCTGGGGCCCGCTCGGCGAACGCGAGGCCGACGCGATCGTGCGCGGCTACGCTCCGCTCGGCGGCAGCCTGCAGGCGGGCCGCGAGGGCTGGCCCCAGAGCCGCGCCGAGTTCGAGTCGTGGTGGCGGGCGCGGCTCGCCGCACTCGACGTCGGCGACGACGCGCGCGGCGTCGCCCGGACCCTGCTCGGCGGATCGGCGGCGCTGCCGCCCGGCACACGGCTCCTCCTGCCCCTCGCCCGGCTGTCGACCGCGGCGCTCCTTCCCGCGCCGATCCGAGCCGCATACGGGTTCCGCTGGACGCCCCGGGTGCAGCGCGTCAGCGCCGCCTGGCTCCACGGCATCGCGATCGTCTGGCCGCTGCTGCCGCGCGTCGTGCGGCACGCTCCGATGCGAGGATCGCTCCGACGGGCGCGGCTCCGGAACCGGTACGCTGAGCGAGAGGCATGAGGACGACGATGACCCCGCAAGCAGCGCACCGCAACGAACCACTCGACAGCATCGACCGCAGGATCGTGGCCGAACTGAGCCGCGACGGCCGGCTGTCGGTGCGAACCCTCGCCGACCGGGTGCACATCTCGCGCACGGCGGCGCACAACCGGCTGCAGCAACTGCAGCAGCGGGGGGTCATCACCGGGTTCGGCGCGCAGATCGACCGCCGTTCGATCGGCCTGCACATCTCCGCGCTCGTCGTGGTGCGCATCGGCGAGGTCTCGTGGGAGGAGATCGCGGCGAAGCTCGCCACGCTGCCCTTCGTCGAGAAGGTCCAGGCGGTCTCGGGCGACATCGACATCATCCTCACCGTGAGCGCGCCCGATCACGAGCAGCTGAGCCAGGCGATCCTCCGCGACATCCACGACATGCCCGGGGTCGTGTCGACGAGGTCGCACCTGATCCTCGAGGAGATCGAGGGCCACCCGCCCGCGCAGACGCTGGACATCTGGCGCACCTGACCGCGCCTCAGGTGGACGAATGGCAACGGTTTCGGCCGCCGGCAGCCGTTCGTTCACGCTTGGATGACACGCCCGACCTCGAGGGTCGAGCATGTCGCACCATGGCTCCATGAGCCTCAATGTCGAGCATGCCCCGACCCGCACCCTTCCATCGGAGAAGCCGCTCCGCCTTCTCGACAACGCGGGTCACGCCGTCACCGGCCACGCGACCGGCGGCTTCTCGCTGCCCGAAGCCGACACCCTGCTCGGTCTCTACCGCAAGATGGTCGTCGCCCGCCGTTTCGACGTGCAGGTCACCGCGCTCACCAAGCAGGGCCGCCTCGCCACATACCCCTCGGCCTACGGCCAGGAGGCCTGCGAGATCGGCGCCGTCGCGTCGCTCGACCGCACGGACTGGCTCTTCCCGACCTACCGCGACAGCATCGCCCTGCTCACCCGCGGCATCGCCCCCGCCGACATCCTGCAGTCCTTCCGCGGCGACTGGCACAACGGCTACGACCAGCACGCGTTCCGCACCGCCGCGCAGGCGACGCCCCTCGCCACCCAGGCGCTGCACGCCGTCGGCCTCGCCCACGCCGCGCGGCTCCGCCGCGACCCGATCGTGGCCCTCACCTTCCTCGGCGACGGCGCCACGAGCGAGGGCGACGCCCACGAGGCGTTCAACTTCGCCGCCGTCTGGCAGACGCCGACCGTCTTCGTCGTGCAGAACAACCAGTTCGCGATCAGCGTGCCGCTCGAGAAGCAGACCCGAGCCGCGACCCTCGCCGACAAGGCCGTCGGCTACGGCATGCCGGGCTTCCACGTCGACGGCAACGACGTCGCCGCGATGTACGCCATCACGCACGCCGCGGTCGAGCGCGCCCGCGCGGGCGGCGGGCCGACCCTCATCGAGGGCGTGACCTACCGCATCGAGCCGCACACGAACTCCGACGACCCGAGCCGCTATCGCGCGGCCCGCGACGTCGAGCACTGGAAGCGGCGCGACCCGATCGAGCGCCTCGAGAAGTACCTCGTCTCCGAGGGGGCGCTGACCGAGACCCTGCGCGCCGAGATCACCGACGAGGCCGAGGAGCTCGCGGCCGCGACCCGCGAGGTCATGACCGCCGAGGCCGAGCTCGATCCGCTCGAGCTCTTCGACCATGTCTACGCACGCCCCCGTGCCGCACTCGCCGAGCAGCGCGCCGCGCTCGCCGCCGAGCTCGCCGCGGCAGGCACCCACCAGGAGGACGCCCGATGACCGCCACCGCGACGAAGGACGCCCGCCCCGAGGCATCCGCACCGACGCAGCTCACGATGGCCGGTGCGCTCAACGCCGCGCTGCGCGATGCGATGGCCGCCGACGACCGCGTCGTCGTCTACGGCGAGGACGTCGGCCCGCTGGGCGGCGTGTTCCGCATCACCGACGGCCTCCAGGCCGAGTTCGGCGAGGAGCGCATCTGGGACTCGCCGCTCGCCGAGTCGGGCATCATCGGCACCGCCGTCGGCATGGCGATGTACGGCATGCGCCCCGTCGTCGAGATGCAGTTCGACGCGTTCAGCTACCCCGCGTTCGAGCAGATGGTCTCGCACGTCGCGAAGATGCGCAATCGCACGAAGGGGCGGGTCGCGCTGCCGATGGTGGTGCGGATCCCGTGCGCGGGCGCGATCGGCGGCGTCGAGCACCACTCCGACTCGTCCGAATCGTACTGGGCGTCGACGCCCGGCCTCACCGTCGTGATGCCCTCGAACCCGGCCGACGCCTACTCGATGCTCCGCGAGGCGATCGAGAGCGACGACCCCGTCGTCTTCATGGAGCCCAAGAGCCGCTACTGGTCGAAGGCGCCGATTGCGCTGCCCGTCACGACGGCACCGATGGACCGCGCGGAGGTCGTGCGCACGGGCGACGACGTCACCCTCCTCGCGTACGGGCCCACGGTCCGCACTGCGCTGGAGGCCGCCGAGGCCGCCGCCGCCGAGGGGCTCTCGGTCGAGGTCGTCGACCTCCGCAGCCTCTCGCCGTTCGACGACGAGACCGTCGGCGCGTCGGTGCGCAAGACGTCGCGCGCCGCGGTCATCCACGAGGCCGCGCAGTTCGGCGGCTACGGCGCCGAGGTCGCCGCGCGGGTGACCGAGCGCAACTTCCACCACCTCGCGGCGCCCGTGCTGCGGATCGCCGGCTTCGACATCCCCTACCCGTCGCCGAAGCTCGAGGAGCACCAGCTGCCCACCCCCGACCGCATCCTCGCGGCCCTCGACACCTGGGAGTGGGACGCATGAGCCGCGAGTTCATCCTGCCCGACCTCGGCGAAGGCCTCACCGAGGCCGAGATCGTCGCGTGGCTCGTCGCCCCGGGCGACGAGGTCGCGATCGACCAGCCGGTCGTCGAGCTCGAGTCGGCGAAGTCGGTCGTGCAGCTGCCGACCCCGTTCGCGGGCGTCGTCGAGTCGCTCGGCGGCGAAGTCGGCGAGACGCTCCACGCGGGCACCGTGCTCATGACGCTCGGCACCGCGGTCGCGGCGGGCGATCCACCGGCGACGGACGCCTCCGCGCCGGCGTCGGCCGCGGGCTCACCCGTCGACGAGGCCGCGCCATCCGCCGCAGCGCCGGCTCCGGTCGCCGCCGAACCCGGCGTCGCCGCGCCGACCGACGTCGCGACCGAGGAGTCGGGCGCCGTGCTGATCGGCTACGGCACCCGCGCCTCGACGGTGACCAAGCGCGCCGCGACGGCGCCGGCGCGATTCGGCCGCCGTCGCACGGGCGCCGCGACGGGCTCGGGTCCGGGTACCGGCACCGTCGGCGGGGTCGCCGCACGCTCGCGCCTCGACAGCGCGCGCCGCTCCCCCGTGGTCTCGCCGATCGTGCGGCGGCTCGCCCGGCAGCACGGCTTCGACGCCTCGCAGCTCGACGGCTCGGGCCCCGACCACCTGGTCATGCGGCGCGACGTCGAGGCGTTCATCGGCGAGCAGCAGGGCGCGACGACGCAGGCCGCGCCCGAGGCATCCGCACCGTCGACGCCCGTGCCCGCCGCCGCGACCGCCGCCGGCGACGAGCGGATCCCGCTCGACCGCATCGGCCGGGCGGCCGCCGCCCACTTCTCGCGCTCGCGCCGGGAGATCCCCGAGGCGACCGTCTGGATGGACGTCGACGCGACCGCCCTGGTTGCGGGCCGCACGCAGCTGCACGCCGCGACCGGCGAGCGCTTCGGCACGACCGCCCTCGTCGCACGCTTCGTCGTCGCGGGCCTCCGCCGGCACCCGCGCCTCAACTCGAGCTTCGACGCCGAGCGCGACGAGGTCGTGCTGCACGGCGCCGTCAACCTCGGTCTCGCGGCGCAGACGCCCCGCGGCCTCATGGTGCCCGTGGTGCACGGCGCCGAGGCGATGAGCCTGCGCGAGCTGCGCGACGCGATCGGCACCCAGACCGAAGCCGCCGCGACCGGGGTCTTCGCCCCGGCGGCGCTCTCGGGCGGCACCTTCACGCTGAACAACTACGGCACGCTCGGCGTCGACGGCTCCGCGGCGATCATCAACCACCCCGAGGCGGCGATGCTCGGCGTCGGCCGACTCGTCGAACGGCCCTGGGTCGTCGACGGCGCCCTCGCCGTGCGAACGGTCACCGAGCTCACGCTGTCGTTCGACCACCGCGTGTGCGACGGTGCCGAGGCGGCGGCGTTCCTCACCTTCGTCGCGGGCTGCATCGAACAGCCGCTGTCGCTGCTCGCCGAGCTCTGAACCGCGAACGGCCTCGCCCGTCGTGGGCGAGGCCGTTCGTTCGCGACGCCGCAGCGCCGGCGCGCGTCGATCAGAAGAACTCGTCGGGGGTGCCTGCGGCCCGCTCGACGTCGCGCGTGTCGACGCCGGCCGCGCGCAGCTTGGCGACCGAGACGCGAAGCCCCGACTCCATCTGCGCGGCCCACGCGTCGGACTCGCGCGCGCTCGTCTCGGCCGCGCGCGCACGCGCCTCCGACGACTCGGCGGCGTCGCGGGCGTCGCGCACCTGGCGCAGCGCGAGCGAGATGCCGTAGTAGGCGGCGACCATCGTGGCGATGGGTGCGGCGATGATCGCGAGAGCGCTGATCGCGGCACCGGTCGGGCTGAAGGCGATGAGCAGCGCGAACGCGAGGAAGAGCGCGACGATCGCCGCGAGCACGACGAGCATGAACCGCAGGTCGCGTCCCCACGGGCGGCGCTCGTCGGCGTCGGCGGGCTTGGCGGTGGTCACGTCGTCGACGGACAGGGGCGGCGGTGCGAAGTCGGGCACCGTCGGCTGGTCGTCGTGACTCGGACGGGCGTACGCGTCGGACATTCGGTCTCCGCTCCCCTGCATTCGGCTGGACCCCCCAATTGTGGGCCGAGCCGAACGAGCGGTCAAGGAACCGCGCCGGGCCGGAACGGATGCCTCGGGCGCGCGGCGAGACCCCCGGACGCCTGAGGCGTCCGGGGGCCTCGTCCTCCTCGCCCGCCGGTCAGTGACCGGGCCACATCAGTTCGTTGAGGTCCGCCAGGGTTCCCGGAGTGAGGTTCTCGGTGTCCTTCGCGTTGAGGTGCCCAGGTCCGAAGCCGGCCATCGCGCCCGAGACGGGCAGGTTCAGCTGCGAACCGCCGAGGCCGACGGTGTAGGTGCTCGACGAGGTGTCGGCCGCGAGGACGCCGTTGCGGCTGCCGCTGATCACGAGACCGAGCTGGTGACCGGCGGGGACGACGACGTCGTTGGCCGCCAGTTCGACGGTGACTTTGTGGTTGCCGGCCCCGTCCAGGCGCGCCCATCCCCGGGCGAGCACCTGGAGCTCGGTGCTCGAGATCCGCTTGCCGACCTCGTTGTAGCAGGCATCGTCGGTCGAGGTCGCCGGGCCCCAGCAGGACTCCGTGGCCAGCGTCTCCGCGCCGTCGCCGGTCGTGATGATGCGGTCCATCACCCCGTAGTCGACGAGCATGACCGACACCTGCCCGACCGGGACGGTGTGCGTGACCTCGAGATCGACGGTCGGCGTGCCCGAGATCCGGAGCTCGTGCTTGGTCGTGCCGGTGAGGAACTGCAGGCGGTTGGGGTTGTCGCCGATCCTGATCGCGTTCGCCTCGCTCAGCGACGCCGAGTTGATGTAGCTGACGCTGGTCCGGTCCTGCTTGCCCAGCATCATCGTGCCGTCGGCGTGCAGGTTCAGGGTCTGCGTGCGGGCCGACGAGATCGGCCAGGTCGGCGACTGCTCCCACCGGTTGGGGGCGGTCTCGACGCTGACCGCGGGCTCGCGGTCGATGCCGTTGTCGATGTCCATGAGCTCGTGGTCGAACCACCGGTGCAGCGTGTCGACCCACAGTGCGCGCTCGGAGTCGAAGGGGTCGACGTGCCCGAGACGAGTGAGCCACATCTTGCGCTCGACGCCCTGCTCGCCGAGCGCCTCCCACCACTTCGAGGCGTTCATCGTCTTGACGTTGGTGTCCTGCAGGCCGTGCATGATGAACACGCTCGCCGTGACCTTGGACACGTCGTAGAAGGTGCCCTCCCGGTAGTCGCGCTCGGCCCAGAAGTCGGTGTAGGCACCCGTCTCATCGCCGTCGTTCGCGTTCATCCAGTTCAGCCGCGCCGAGCAGTCGGTGGCGATCGTCCGGTTGGAGGCGACCGACCGCGACAGGCTGCTCGGGTAGTTGTTGGACTTCACCGCTCCCTGCCAGCGGTTGTAGTCGTACCAAGAGCTGATCGCACTGATCGGCACGATCGTCTCCAGTCCGTCGACGCCCGTGGCCGCGACGCCGTTGGCGAGGGTCCCGTCGTAGGACTTGCCGATCATCCCGGTCTTCCCGTTGCTCCAGTCGGCGTCGACGACGTCGCCGGCGGCGTCATGCGCCACGCCCGTGCCGTTCAGCCACTCCACGACGGCCTTGACCGACTCGATGTCGGAGCGGCCACCCTCGTCGGTGCAGCCGGTCGAACGTGCGGTGCCGGCCATGTCGACCGCGACGAAGGCGTAGCCGCGCGGCACGAAGTAGTTGTCGTAGTACAGCGGGAACTTGACGATGTTCCCGTCGGCGTCGTAGACCTTGCGCTCCGCCTCGTTGCCTCGGCCGGAGCTCAGGTAGTAGGGGCTCGCATCCATGATGATCGGCACCCGTGCGGTGCCGTCGAGCTCGCGGGGCCGGATGATGTCGGCGGCGATCCGCTCATCGACGCCGTCGTCGTCGAGGTCGGGGGTGGTGACCCACACCGTCTCGCGGATGGCGTCGGCGTAGTCGTAGATCGGGGCCGTCGTCCCGTCGACGAGCGTCACGGGAGGATCGTCGTTCGGTGCCGCCGTGGCGACCCCTGCGCCGAGTGCCAGCGGGGCGGCGATGGCCACCGAGCCGGCGAGTGCGAGCATCCTGGTTCTCATGGAGATCCCTTCGTCCGAGGACAACGCTGTCCTAGTGCGCGATCTCTGCAACATACGATGCTCGACAGGATTGGTCAACAATCCGGCGTCGGCGATCCCGAAGCCGGCAGCACGGCACCGCGTGCGTGATGAAGCGGTCTCGAGGCCGTGGCCGGAGACCACCGATGCTCGGCCGAGCCGGGCGAGCGGTCATGCAACGACGACGGCCCGCAGCGGAGGCCTCAGGCGGCGCGCCGCTCCGAGATGCCGCGCTCGATCGCCGCGATGATCTCGGGGTCGTCGGGCTCGGTCGTCGGCCGGAACCTCGACACCTCGCCGCCCGGCTGGATCACGAACTTCTCGAAGTTCCACTTCACCCGGCCGGCCTTGCCGCGGCCGTCCTCGACCTGGGTCAGCACCTCGTAGAGCGGGTGGCGGTTGCGGCCGTTGACCTTGACCTTCTCCATCAGCGGGAAGCTGACGCCGTAGGTCATGGAGCAGAACTCCTTGATGTCGGCGGCCCCGCCGGGCTCCTGGCCGGCGAACTGGTTGCACGGGAAGCCGAGCACCGTGAACCCCTGGTCGCCGTACTCGCGCTGCAGCTCCTCGAGCTTCGTGTACTGCGGCGTGAGCCCGCACTTCGATGCGACGTTCACGACCATCACCACCTCGTCGGCGTAGTCGGCGAGGGTGACGGCCTCGCCGTCGATGGTCGTCAGGGGGATGTCTCGGAGGTCCACCCTGAGAGCCTACGATGCCGAGCCGGGAATGTGGGCGGCCGCGGATACGATCGACGATCGATGATGGGCATGAATCACGCGATCAGCGGCGCCGCCGCCTGGGTCGCGGTCACCGGCGCCGCTCCCCTGCTCGCGACGGGGGCGTACCCCCTCGACCCGGTCGGCGTGGTCGCCGGCGCGACCGTGTGCGCCGGCGCGGCGCTCCTGCCCGACGCCGACCACCACAGCGCGACGATCTCCCGCTCGGTGCCGATCCTGGGCCCGCTGACGGCCCGCACCATCGGCGCGCTCTCGGGCGGGCACCGGCACGGCGCGCACTCCCCAGTCGCCGTCCTGCTCGTCGCGGCGGCCGCGTGGGCGCTGACGGCGCTGACCATGCCCGTCGAGCCGATCGGGGGCTTCGAGCCGGGCACCGTCGCGATCGGCGCGGGCGTCGGCACCGCGGCGCTCACCGCCTTCGCCGTGAAGGCGCGCGACCTCGTCGACACCTGGCTCGTCGCCTGGCTCGCGGGTCTCGCGCTCGGCCTCTTCATCGTGCTCTTCGCCCCCGAGCAGGTCGCGTGGTTCCCGCTCGCCGTGACGATCGGCTTCGTCGCCCACCTCGCCGGCGACGCGCTCACCACCGGCGGCCTCCCGGGGCTCCTGTGGCCTTGGGTGCCACGACCACCCGAGATCGTCGGCGACATCCCCGTGCTGAAGAGCCTGTGGCTGCCGAACGGGTACCTCGCGCTGCCGCTCCTCGGCGACACCGGTTCGTGGCGCGAGAAGGCCTTCGGGGGCCTGCTGACGCTGTACTGCACCCTCGCGCTCGGGTACGAGGTGCTGCGGCTCGTCGGCCTCGACCGGTTGCTCGGATGACGGCGCGACTGCGGGCGCCGGTCCGTCATCGCGCTCGCGCGGACGGCGCGAAGAACTCGGCGAGGGCGTCGGCCACCTCGGCCGGCGCCTCCTCGGCCATGTGGTGGCCCGAGTGGATGCGCCGGCCGCGCACGTCGTCGGCCCATCTCCGCCAGATCTGCCGCAGATCGCCGTGGAGTTCCTCGAGGTCGTCCTCGGCCGACCACAGTGCGAGGAGCGGCATCCGGAGGCGTCGGCCCGCGGCCCGATCGGCCAGCTCGTGCCGCTGGTCGATCGTCAGCCCGGCACGGTAGTCCTCGAGCATCGCGCGCACCGTCTCGGGGTCGCGCACGGCCGCCATCAGCTCGGCGTGGTTCGCCTCCCCCATGGTCGCCGCGTCCGCCTTTGGGGCATACCAGGCCTCGGGATCGGCCGTGATCACACGTTCGGGGATCCCGGGCTGCGCGAAGAAGAACCAGTGCCACCAGGCGGTCGCGAATCGCGCGTCGACCCGCGCGAGGTGCTCGCTGAGCGGGATGGAGTCCAGCACCGCCAGACGCACGACGAGCTCGGGATGGTCGAGCGCGAGCCGCATGGCGACGTAGCTGCCGCGGTCGTGCCCGGCGAGGAGGATCCGCTCGTGCCCCAGGCGGCGGGCGACCTCGCGGACATCCGATGCGACGGCCCGCTTCGAGTGCGGCGCATGGTCGTCGTCGGGCGCCGGCCCGCGCGATCGGCCGTACCCGCGGAGGTCGGGGCACACGACGCCGAACCCCGCGGTGAGCAGTCGCGGAGCGACGCGATGCCACGTCGCCGACGTCCGCGGATGTCCGTGCAGGAGGTACACCGGCGGACCCTCGCCGGCATGCCGCACGAAGATCTCCGCCGCACCGGTCTCAACGACCGTGCTCCGGAACGACTCGAACATCGTCAGGGCGTGGGCTTTCCGCCTGTGACGCCGAGCGTCTCGCCGATGACGTAGCTCGACTCCGCCGAGGCGAGGAACACGAACGCGGGGGCGAGCTCGGCGGGCTGGCCCATCCGGCCGAGCGGCGTGTTCTCGCCGAACTCGTCGAGCTTCTCGGGCGGCTGGCCGTCGGTCACCTGCAGGACGGTCCAGACGGGGCCGGGCGCCACCGCGTTCACCCGGATGCCCCTCGGCGCGAGCTGCTGGGCGACCGCCTTCGTGAACGCGTTGATGGTCGCCTTCGTCGAGGCGTAGTCGACGAGGATCGGCGAGGGCTCGTACGCCTGGATCGACGTCGTGTTGATGATCGTCGAGCCCGGCGGAAGCAACGGCACTGCGGCCTTCGTGATCCAGAACATCGCGTAGACGTTGGTCTTGAAGGTGTCGTCGAACTGCTCGTCGTCGAGCGCGATGATGTCCTCGACGTAGACCTGCTTGCCCCCGTTGTTCACGACGAGGTCGAGTCCGCCGAGCGACTCCGCCGCGCGTGCGACGAGGTCGCGGCAGTATGCGGCGTCGCGGAGGTCGCCCGGAATCGTGAACACCTGCACGCCCGCATCCCGGGCGATCGACGCGACGCGCTGCGCGTCGGCCTCCTCCTCGGGCAGGTAGGCCATGACGACGTCGGCGCCCTCGCGCGCGAAGGCGATCACGGTCGCCGCGCCGATGCCCGAGTCGGCGCCCGTCACGAGCGCCTTGCGGCCCTGCAGGCGGCCGGTTCCCCGGTACGTCTCCTCACCGAGGTCGGGTCTGGGATCGAGTTCCGCCTCGAGCCCCGGCTCTGGCTGGTGCTGCCGCTTCGGGTCGTAGCCGGCGTAGAGCTTCGACGGGTCGCTGAACGTGTACTGGTCTCGACGGTGATCGCTCATACCGGAAAGCTACGTTCGGCGCTGCCTCACCGGCAGGGCCTTGCGCGTTCGCGACGTTGCCGTTACCGGGGCACGGACGAGCCGCCGTCGGCCCGGTCGGCCCGTTCCCCGTCCCGGTCGACGTCGTCGCCCGGGCCGCGATTCCCCTCGCCGTCGGAGCCGCCGTCGGCGTCGCCGGCATGCTCGAGGCGGATGCGGCGACCGAGCTCCACGTCCTCGCGCTCCCGGTCCTCGGCCTTGTCCGCCTTCCGGGTGTCCTTCGGCGGCAGTTGGATGTCGGCTTCCGCCTCGATGCCCGCCTGCAGCTGCCGCCCGCGCTCGAGCTCCGCATCGAACTCGGCTCCGAACAGCAGTGCGCAGTTCGCCAGCCAGAGCCACAGCAGGAAGACGATGACGCCGGCGAAAGAGCCGTAGGTTCGGTCGTAGCTCGAGAAGTTCGCCACGTACAGCCCGAACCCTGCCGAGACGACGACGAGCGCCACGATCGCGATGACGGCGCCGAGGCTGATCCAGCGGAACTTCGGCTGTCGCACGTTGGGCGTCGCGTAGTAGAGCACGGCGATGATCAGCACGACCGCGGCGGCGAGCACGGGCCACTTCGCGATCGACCACACGAGACGCACGGACTCACCGATGCCGAGCGTCGCGCCGACGGCATCCGTGATCGGCCCCGAGATGACGAGGATCACCGCGATGAGCACGATGAGCACGAGCGCGATGATCGTCACCATGAGCTGCATGGGGCGGAGCTTCCAGAACGGGCGTCCCTCCCGGACCTCGTAGATGCGGTTCATCGCGCGGCTGAACGCGCCGACGTAGCCCGAGGCCGACCAGATCGCGATCACGAGCCCCGTGACGAACGCCCAGCCGGCCGCCGGCGAGGCGCTGAACTGCTCGAGGGGCTCGCGCACCGTGTCGAGCACGTCCTGCGGCGCGATCGGCTCCAGCACGCGGAACACGGCGTCGATGGCGCGATCGCCCTGCCCCGCGATCGCGAGCAGCGAGGCCAGCGCGAGCAGGCCCGGGAAGAGCGCGAGCACGCCGTAGTACGTCAGCGACCCGGCGCGGTCGGGGCACTCGTCCGCCACGAACTCGCGCATCGTCTTCCGGACGACGTAGCTCCACGATCGTTTCGTCAGCTCGGCGGGTGTGTCGGGCTTGCGGTCATCATCGGGGGCGACGCCGGCGCTGCGGCCCTCGCGCCGCTCGTGGTCGGTCATGGCGACTCCGTTCGCTGGAGCACCATTGTCGCCGACGTCGACGGCGTTCGTGAGGGCCTTGGAATCGCCCCCTCGCAGGAGGTACCCTTCCGGCCCTTCGGTCGGTCGTGATGGGGAGTGATCGCGAAACGCCCGCTCGGCTCCGCGGCCTCAGTCTCGGCGCAGCGGGTCGGGATCGTCGCTTCGGTTCCAGGCGATCTCGATGAGGCGCCGGAGCACGTCGAGGTCGAGATCGTCGAGCTTCTTGGCGTAGATGCAGCCCGCACCCTCGGTGAACCTGCCCAGCTCGGGCAGCAGCGCAGCGCTCTCGGGCAGGTCCTTGAGCCCGTAGAAGGTCAACTGCGCCTTGCGTGGCGAGAACCCCGCCTTCGGCCAGTCCCCGCGCGTGCGCGGGTTCGCCGGCGAGATGTACCGGTAGCTGCCGTAGCCGACCATCGACGGCCCCCACATCACCGGCTCGGTGCCGGTGACCTCGCGGAAGAGCTCGGCGATCCGCCGGCCCTCCTCGACCCGGCGACCGGGCGTCGCCGCAGCGAGGAACTCGTCCACGTCCGCATCCGTCGGAACGGTCTTCTGGGTGCTCATGATCTCAACCTAGACCTCGACGTGCGCGGTGCGCATCGTCTTCATCGACGTGATCGCTCGCTGCGCATCACCGCGCGACACGTCACCGTGACCCGTACGGGTCGATGAAGGACGGCGGGTGAGCACCGAGGCCTAGTGGATGGGCGGCGCGAGTTCTAGCATGTCGCTGGTTGATGCCGTCACATCAGGCGAGGGGGTGCGCGATGGACGACACGATGGATCGCGACGGCGAGAACGCCGATGAGCAGGTGGTCGCGGAATTCGCGGGGTGGGTGTTCGACAGGTTCCTCGGCGCGATGGAGACGCTCTCCATCCATATCGGTTCCCGCCTCGGGCTCTACGCGGCGCTCCGGGATGCGCCGGCCACGCCGGCTGAGCTCGCCGCGCGGACCGGCATCGATCGGCGGTACGCGCGCGAGTGGCTCGAGCAGCAGGCGACTGCGGGCATCCTCGATGTCGATCGCGACGACGGCAACGAGCGGTTCCGTTTGCCGGCCGCGCAGGCGGAGGTGCTCACCGATCGCGCATCTCTCGGGTACTCCGCGCCGCTGGCGGACATGTTCGCCGCGGTCGCGCTGCGTGTGCCCGATCTCACCGACGCCTACCGGACGGGTCAAGGCGTTCCGTGGGCGGCGTTCGGCGCTGCCGTACGCGATGGTCAGGGCGACATCAACCGCCCGTGGTTCGAGAATGCGCTTGCGAAGGCGCTCGCGTCCGTCCCGCGGGTGCACGAGGTGCTGTCGCGACCCGATGCGGGGATCGCCGATGTCGCGTGCGGGCACGGGTGGTCGACGATCGGTCTTGCTCGGGCGTACCCGGATGCGATCGTCGACGGGTTCGATATCGATGTCCCCGCCATCGAGGCGGCGCGGGAGCATGCCGCAGGGCTCGAGAATGTGACGTTCTCCGAACTCCGAGGAGAGCAGCTCGCCGACCAGGGCGACGACCGCTATGACGCCGCGTTCGTCTTCGAAGCACTGCACGACATGCCGGACCCCGTCGCCGTACTCGCTTCGATCGGGCGCGCGGTGCGATCCGACGGTGCCGTCGTCGTGATGGACGAAGCCGTCGCCGAGACCTTCTCGCCCCCCGGCGACGAAACCGAGCGGGCGATGTATGGATACAGTCTGCTGATCTGCCTGCCCGACTCGATGTCGACACCGGACTCCGTCGCGACCGGCACCGTCATGCGACCTGCGACGCTCGAACGCTACGCACGCGAAGCAGGCTTCTCCGCCGTCAGCATCCTGCCGATCGACGGGTTCGCCGCCTTCCGGTTCTACCTCCTCGAGCGGTGAAGCACAGGACCACCCGTCGGCGTCGACCTCATCACCGTCGGAACTCGGGCCGATCTCACAACAGCCGAAAGGGCCCGAACGCCTTCTGCAAACGAGAAAACCCCTGAGAATCTTGCGACCCTCAGGGGTTCTTGGTGGATCTGAGGGGACTCGAACCCCTGACCCCCTGCATGCCATGCAGGTGCGCTACCAGCTGCGCCACAGACCCGTTTCGTTGGTTTCTCGCTCTCGCGGCCCAACGATTCGAGCTTACACCAGCCCCTCGCCCGAAACGAAATCGAGCGAGCCTCAGCCGATGAGGGCCCTCCTGATCAGGGATTCGCCGCGAGGATCGGCTCGACCGGCAGCGCCGGGCAATCGTTCCAGAGGCGCTCGAGGCCGTAGTACATGCGCTCCTCCTGGTGGAAGACGTGCACGACGAGGTCGCCGAAGTCCAGCAGCACCCATCGGCCGCCCGCGTGCCCCTCGCGCCGACCGGCGCGGCCGAGCACCTCTTCGATGCCGTCGGCGATGGCGACGACGTTGCGCTCGGAGGTGCCGGTGACGAGCAGGAACACGTCGGCGAACGGGAGCGGCCGCGAGACATCCAGCGCGACCAGATCTTCGCCGCCCTTCGCGTCGGCCGCGCGAACGGCGCGTGCGAGGGAGTCGAGGGCCTGGGTGGATGCGGTCATACGCTCATTTCCGGTGTGCGAGTGGTGGTGCGGGGACCGGTCAGAACAGGCCGGTCATCGCTCCGATGACGAGGGTGCCGACGACGCCGAGTGCGAGCACGCCCGCGGTCACAGCGAGGACGAGGGGCACGTTCATGCCCTCCTTCTTCGGCGGAGAGATCATGGTGCGCGCGGCGCCCTGCGTGCTGATCGCACGGGTGGCCGCGACGGGGGCGACGCCGGTGCCGACGTCCTCGACCTGGTGTTCGAAGAGACGGTCGACGTCGGAGGAGTCGACCTGACTCGGGTGCACGCCGGTCGCGCCGTAGCTGCGGGGCAGGTCGATCGAGCCGGTCGCGAGCACCTCGCCCGACTGCGAGAGCTGATTGCCGAAGGCGCCCTGGTCGGGCAGCGACGGCAGGATCAGCGCGTTCGTCGTCGTCGGCACGCCGTGGCTCAGCGCTCCGCGCGAGAGCATCTGGTCGAACGGCTCGGCGCGCTGCTCGGTGTCGGGCACGTTGAGCTGCGACGTCCAGTGCCCGGGCGAGCCGGCGCTCACGCCGGGGAGGTTGGGCACGCTCGTGTCGAGCATCGGGTTCAGGGCCGGCTGCGGGGTCGCGAGCGATGCGGGCATCGGCTGCGGGGGCCGCTGCGCCTGCGGTTGCGCGCCCTGCACCGGCTGCACCGGCTGGGCTGCGGGCGCCGAGTTCGCGATCGGAGCCGCCGGCTCGTCGTCGAACTCGTCGTCGAAGTCGTCGAGCTGGGCGCCGTCGAGCATCGCCCGCAGCTCGCGCCGCGTCAGCGTGCGCTCGGGAGCGGACGGCACGGCGGCAGCGGGCTGGGGGGCCTGCGGCGCGACGGGATTCGGCTGGGGTACGGCCGGCTGAGGCGCCGCCGGCCGGGGCGCCGCGTCAGCCGGGTGCGGCGCCGAGGGACGCGGGGCGAACGGGTTCTGCGGGGCCTGCTGCGGGACCGCGGTCACCGGTGCGGCCTGCTCGTAGCCACCGGCGGGGCGCGGCGGAGCGAAGTTCTGGGGCGGCGCGTACGCCGACGGCGCGGCCGCCGGCTGCTGCGGCGCGACCGGCGCGGGCGTGGGCATCACGGGAGCGGCGACCGGCTGGGGGGCGACGGGCTGCGGAGCGACCGGCTGCGGCACGTACTGCTGCGGCGCGGCGGGAGCCTGCGCGGGCGGGGCCGAGTACGTCGGTGCCGCGGAGGGAGGAGCCTGTTCCGGGGTCGCTCCACCGGCCTGCTGTTCCCGCAGGCGCTCGAGCTCGCGCAACTCACGGCGCGTGAGCTGCGGTTCGTTGGACGACGTCATTCGACACTCCGGTAGAGATGGTGCTTGGAGATGTACTGGACGACCCCATCGGGGACCAAGTACCACACCGGGAAACCCCGGCGCACCCTGCTCCGACAATCGGTCGAGGAGATCGCAAGTGCCGGAACCTCAAGCAAGCTTACGTCTTGCTCGGGCAAACCAGTAACGCTCAGCACATGTCCCGGACGACTCACAGCAACGAAGTGCGCGAGCTCCCAGAGCTCGTCGACGTCCTTCCACGAGAGGATCTGCGCGATCGCGTCGGCACCCGTGATGAAGAAGAGGTCGGCATCGGGGCGATCGCGCCGGATGTCGCGCAGCGTGTCGATCGTGAAGGTCGCCTTCGGCCGATCGATGTCGACGCGACTCACCGTGAACCGCGGGTTCGACGCGGTCGCGATGACCGTCATGAGGTAGCGGTGCTCGGCCGGGGTGACGACCGTCTTGTAGCTCGGCTGCCCGGTCGGCACGAACACGACCTCATCGAGGTCGAGCGACTGCGCGACCTCGCTCGCGGCCACGAGGTGGCCGTGGTGAATGGGATCGAACGTGCCGCCCATGACCCCGATGCGGGGCCGGCGGCCCGGGCCGGTCACGGTGCGACCGCTCGCCTCAGTGGCCGTGCCCGTCTCCGGTGTGGCGGGCGGCGTAGGCCTCGGCCTTCGCACGGTGACGGTTGGCGACGTCGCGGTACGAGGCGGTCACGATGCCGAGCGCGGCGAAGATGATCAGCGCGATGAGCCCGTACATCCAGGCCTCCATCGGAAGCTCCCGTGCGTGCACCGTCTCGGTGAGCACCGTGCCGGTCAACGCTGCGGTGATGAGGCTCATTCGGCCGTTCCTTTCGAATCCTGCTGGTAACGCTCCCGACAGTCTAGCGAGAACGGCGGTCGGGCCGGGGTCAGGCGCGCACGTGGCCCGAGCCGCGCACGATCCACTTGGTGCTCGTGAGCTGCGGCAGTCCCATCGGCCCGCGCGCGTGCAGCTTCTGCGTCGAGATGCCGACCTCGGCGCCGAAGCCGAACTCCGAGCCGTCGGTGAAGCGCGTCGAGGCGTTCACCATGACAGCCGCGGCGTCGACCTCGTTGAGGAAGCGTTCGGCGTTGCCGAGGTCGTTCGTGACGATGGCCTCGGTGTGCTTGGTCGAGTACCGGCGGATGTGCCGGAGGGCGTCGTCGATCGAGTCGACGACGCCGACGGAGATGTCGAGGCTCATGTGCTCGGTCGCCCAGTCCTCCTCGGTGACCGGCACCGCCTCGGGGCGCAGGGCGCGCACCCGCTCGTCGGCGTGCACGGTCACGCCGGACGCCTCGAGCCGGTCGAGCACCGCGGGCAGCAGCCGCTCGGCCGCGGCGCGGTGCACGAGCAGCGTCTCGAGCGCGTTGCAGACGCTCGGCCGCTGCACCTTGGCGTTGTGCACGAGTTCGACCGCCCACTGCTCGGGGGCGCTCTCGTCGAGGAACATGTGCACGACGCCGGCCCCCGTCTCGATGACGGGCACGCGCGCCTCGTCGACGACCGCGCGGATGAGCCCTGCGCTCCCCCTCGGGATCAGCACGTCGACGAACTCCCGGGCCTGCATGAGGTGACGGGCGCCCGTGCGGCCGAAGTCGTCGACCGTCTGCACTGCGTCGCCGGGGAGACCGGCGAGCTCGAGGGCGTCGCGCAGCACCTCGACGAGGACGCGGTTGGTCTGCTCGGCGGCACTGCCGCCGCGGAGCACCACGGCATTGCCGCTCTTCAGCGCGAGCACCGCGATGTCGATCGTCACGTTCGGGCGCGCCTCGTAGATGGCGCCGACGACCCCGAGCGGCACCCGCACCTGGTCGATGCGCACGCCGCTCGGAAGGGAGCGACCGCTGACGGTCTCGCCGATCGGGTCGGTGAGGGCGATCACCTCGAGCACGGCGTCGGCGAGCGACTCGACCCGGCGCGCGTCGAGGGTCAGCCGGTCGAGCAGCCCGTCGGAGAGCCCGTTCGCGCGCCCGGCCTCGAGGTCGAGGGCGTTCGCCGCGACGACGTCGTCGGCACGCGCACGGAGGAGCGTCGAGACCTGCTCGAGCGCGGCGTCCTTCTCAGCGGTGGAGGCACGCGCGAGCAGGTGCGAGGCCGCCTTCGCGGCGGCGAAGCGCTCGTCGAGCACGGCGAGGTCGAGGTCGGGATGCTCCATGGCACCAGCCTAGGCGAGCGACCGACCGCCGAGCGCAGTGTGACGGCGCGGGCAGCCGGCTCAGGCGGCGTCGGGTGCCGGGTCGAACCAGGTGCCGATCTCGGCGCCGGCGAGGGCGTCGGCGACGAGCGGCGTCGCGGTGATGAGCACCGCGGCCCCCGCATCGGCGGCGATCCGCGCGGCGGAGACCTTCGTCTCCGCTCCCCCGGTGCCGACGCCGGCACGGCCGACCGAACCGATCTCGACGCCCGCCAGCTCGTCGCCGTACGGCACGTGCGCGATGCGCTCGGCGCCCCCGAGGTGGGGCGGCTTCGTGTAGAGCGCGTCGACGTCGGAGAGGAGGACGAGCAGCTCGGCGCCGATGAGCTCGGCGACGAGCGCGGCGAGCCGGTCGTTGTCGCCGAAGCGGATCTCGTGGGTCGCGACGGTGTCGTTCTCGTTCACGATCGGCAGGATGCGCAGCGCGAGCAGGCGGTCCATCGCCCGCTGCGCGTTGAGTCGCGGCGTCTCGTTCTCGAGGTCGCTCGCCGTGAGCAGCACCTGCCCGGCGATGATGTCGAACCGGTCGAGCGCGTCCTGGTAGCGCACGACGAGCAGGTTCTGCCCGACCGACGCGGCGGCCTGCTGCGTGGCGAGGTCGGTGGGGCGCGAGTCGAGGCGCAGGTACGGCATGCCGGTCGCGATGGCTCCGGACGACACGAGCACGACCTCGGTGCCGCGGGCGTGGGCGGCGGCCAGCGCATCGACGAGCGGGGCGATCTGGCCCGCGTTCTCACCGCTGATCGACGAGGAGCCGACCTTCACGACGATGCGCCGCGCCGACGCCACGTCGGCGCGCGACCGGACGGTCACCGTTCGCCCTCGTCCGAGCCCGCCTCCGAGCCGGGCTCGACCGCGTCGCCGTCGCCGTCGGCCCAGAGGCCTGCCTCGCGCTCTCGCTCGAGCTCGGCGCGGGCTTCGGCCTTCGCGTCCATGCGCTCGTGGTAGCCGCTCCGGCGCTCGGCGCGGGTCGCACGGCGATTGTCGTCGAGGCGGGCGTCGGTGCCGCGCGGCGCGGTGATGAGCTCGGCCGTGGAGGTGAGCGTCGGCTCCCAGTCGAAGACGACGCCCTGGCCCTTGCCGATGACCACGGTCGAGCCGGCGACGGCGCCGGCGCGGACGAGCTCATCCTCGACGCCGAGCTTCGCCAGGCGGTCTGCGAGGAAGCCGACGGCCTCGTCGTTGGTGAAGTCGGTCTGCTGCACCCAGCGCTCGGGCTTGCGACCGAGCACCCGGTAGATCGTGCCGTAGCTGCCGCCCTCGGCCCGCACGACGAACTCGACCTCGTCGACGGCCTTCGGCCTGATGACGATGCGCTCGGGCGCGGGCTCCGCGGCGGCCGCGGTGCGTGCCTGGTCGACGAGCTCGCCGAGGGCGAAGCCGAGCTGACGCAGGCCCTCGTGGCTCACCGTCGAGATCTCGAACACGCGGTAGCCGCGGGCCTCGAGGTCGGGCCGCACGAACTCGGCGAGCTCGCGGGCCTCGGGCACGTCGACCTTGTTGAGGGCGACGATCTGCGGGCGCTCGAGCAGCGGCACCTGGCCCTCGGGCACCGGGTAGGCCCCGAGCTCGCCGAGGATGACGTCGAGGTCGCTGATCGGATCGCGACCGGGTTCGAGGGTCGCGCAGTCGATGACGTGCAGCAGCGCCGAGCAGCGCTCGACGTGGCGGAGGAACTCGAGTCCGAGGCCTTTGCCCTCGCTCGCGCCCTCGATGAGCCCGGGCACGTCGGCGACCGTGTAGCGGTGGTCGCCGGCCTGCACCACGCCGAGGTTCGGGTGGAGGGTCGTGAACGGGTAGTCGGCGATCTTCGGCCGGGCGGCCGAGAGCGCGGCGATGAGGCTCGACTTGCCGGCGCTCGGGTAGCCCACGAGCGCGACGTCGGCGATGGTCTTCAGCTCGAGCCGCACGGTGCGCTCGTCGCCGTCGGTGCCGAGGAGCGCGAAGCCGGGCGCCTTGCGCTTCGTCGTCGCGAGCGCCGCGTTGCCGAGGCCGCCGAGGCCGCCGGAGGCCGCGACGTAGCGCAGGCCCGGCTCGGCGAGGTCGGCGAGCTCGGTGCCGTCCTCGTCCTTCACGACGGTGCCGACCGGCACCGGGAGCTCGAGTGACTCGCCGAGGGCGCCGGAGCGGTTGTCGCCCTGGCCGGGCTGCCCGTTCGCGGAGGAGCGGTGGGGCCGGCCGTGGTACGCCAGGAGGGTGGTGACCTGCGGGTCGGCGACGAGCACGATGTCGCCGCCGTGGCCGCCGTTGCCGCCGTCGGGGCCCGCGAGGGGCTTGAACTTCTCACGGCGCACCGAGACGCAGCCGTTGCCGCCGTGCCCGGCGCGCAGGAACAGCGTCACCTCGTCGACGAAGCTGACCATTCCGTACCCCTTCCCAGCGATGAAACACGTGAGGGCGAGCCGAAGCCCGCCCTCACGAATGACCGTCGGTCGACTATTCGCCGGCCGCCACGATGTTGACGACCTTGCGGCCGCCCTTGTTGCCGAACTGCACCGCGCCGGCCTCGAGCGCGAAGAGGGTGTCGTCGCCACCGCGACCGACGCCCGCGCCCGGGTGGAAGTGGGTGCCGCGCTGGCGGACGAGGATCTCGCCGGCGCTGACGACCTGGCCGCCGAAGCGCTTCACGCCGAGGCGCTGCGCGTTCGAGTCACGACCGTTGCGAGTGGAGCTCGCTCCCTTTTTGTGTGCCATGTCTGATTCTCCTTCGAGGCGCCGCGGGCTACTTGATGCCGGTGATCTTGACGCGCGTGAGCTCCTGACGGTGGCCCTGGCGCTTCTTGTAGCCGGTCTTGTTCTTGAACTTCTGGATCACGATCTTCGGGCCGCGGAGGTCGCCCAGAACCTCGGCCGTGACCGTGACCTTCGCGAGCGACTTGGCGTCGGAGGTGATCTTCTCACCGTCGACGAGGAGCACCGGGATGAGCTGGACGTTGCCGTCCTTGTCAGCCTGGATCCGGTCCATCGTCACGATGGTGCCGACTTCGACCTTCTCCTGCCGACCGCCGGCGCGCACTACTGCGTAAACCACTACTCGTACCTATCTCTGGGGAACCCGGGGGGTTCCGACTGTCTGAAGGGATTGTCACTGCGCGGTCGCCCCAGCGGGAAGAAGGGTGGTGACTGCCAGAAAACGATGTGCAGAGCGAACTGCAAAGCGGCGCCCACTGGGATAAGCAGCGGCACCAACGGACGAGTTTACCGGATGAGTGGAAGGCGGTCAAACGAGCGCGCCCGGCGCGTCGCCGCGCTCCCCCGCGTACGATCCCGGTATGACCGCACGCATCGACACACGACGACGGCACGGCCGTTGAGCCGGGAGCGGAGACGCACGTGATCCTCATCGACACGCCGCTCTGGCCGAAGCACGGCACCGTGTGGGCCCACCTCGTGAGCGACTCCTCGATCGATGAGCTGCACGCCTTCGCGCGCCGCGCCGAGCTTCCGCCGCGATCGTTCGACCTCGACCACTACGACGTGCCGGTGGAGCGCTACGACGAGCTGGTCGCCGCCGGCGCGCTCCCGGTCGAACCGCGCGAGCTCGTCGTGCGGCTCGCGAGGAGCGGCCTGCGGGTCACGCCGCGCGAGCGGCGCGCCCGCAGGCGCGACGGCTCACTCTGAGTGGTCGGATGCCTCGGCGCCGGCGCTGTCGTCGGCACGGGTGATGACGGGCGGGGCTCCGCCGGTGCTGAGCGCCGCCGTCGAGACGCGACGGCTGCGGGCGCGACCCTCCCCGGCCTTCTTCGGGGCGGGCAGCGCGTCGAGCACGGAGTCGAGGAGCACCTCGGCCTCGGCGGCGTGCACCGGGCGCTTGCGCTCGACGGCCGGCGCGGGCAGCTCGAGGATCGGCGCCGGCTCGGCCACGGGCGCGGCCGCCTGGGCAGCGACCTCGGTGCCTGCCGCGGCCTCGGCCGCACCGGCGCGCTCGTCGCGGGCGGTGCTCGCCTCGGGGGTGCCCTGCTCCTGCGAGACCCGGCGGTGGCGACCGCGGCGGCGACCGCCGGTCGGTGCGTCGGCCGCGGGGGCATCGTCCGTGCGCGCGGTGTCTGCGGGCACGACGACCGGCGTCTCGCCCGTCTTCGGCTCGGCGTGCGGGATCGTCGACGCCGCGATCTGCGCGAGGGCGTTCTTCACGTCGTCGGTGATCGCGTGGGTTCCGGTGTGCGGCGCGCTCGACGAGGCGGGCTGGGCGTTCTGCTGCTGTCCGCCGCCGTTCGAGTTGCCTCCGCCGCGGTTGCGACGGCGCTCGGGCTGCTGCTGCGGCGCCCGGTGCTTCAGCACGGGCTCGTGGTGCACGATGATGCCGCGGCCGGCGCACACCTCGCAGGGCTCGCTGAACGACTCGAGGAGCCCGAGGCCGAGCTTCTTGCGGGTCATCTGCACGAGGCCGAGCGAGGTGACCTCGGCGACCTGGTGCTTCGTGCGGTCGCGCGACAGGCACTCGACGAGTCGGCGCAGCACGAGGTCGCGGTTCGACTCGAGCACCATGTCGATGAAGTCGACGACGATGATGCCGCCGATGTCGCGCAGGCGCAGCTGACGCACGATCTCTTCGGCCGCCTCGAGGTTGTTCTTCGTGACGGTCTCTTCGAGGTTGCCGCCCGAGCCGACGAACTTGCCGGTGTTGACGTCGACGACCGTCATCGCCTCGGTGCGGTCGATGACGAGCGAGCCGCCCGAGGGCAGCCACACCTTGCGGTCGAGCGCCTTCTCGATCTGCTCCGAGATGCGGAACTCGTCGAAGGAGTCGCGCTCACCCGCGTACGCCTCGACGCGCTCGAGCAGGTCGGGTGCGACGGCGCGGAGGTAGCGCTCGATGGTCTGGCGCGCCTCGTCGCCCTCGATGACCATCTTCTGGAAGTCCTCGTTGAAGACGTCGCGGACGATCTTGATGAGCAGGTCGGGCTCGGAGTGCAGGAGGGCCGGCGCCTGGACCTTCTCGAGCGTCTTCGAGATGTCGGCCCACTGCGCGATGAGGCGGTTGACGTCGAGGGTGAGCTGCTCCTCGGTCGCGCCCTCGGCGGCGGTGCGCACGATGACGCCCTGGTTCTCGGGCAGCACCTCTTTCAGGATCTTCTTGAGGCGCGCGCGCTCGGTGTCGGGCAGCTTGCGGCTGATGCCGTTCATCGAGCCGTTCGGCACGTACACGAGGTAGCGGCCGGGCAGCGAGATCTGGCTGGTCAGGCGGGCGCCCTTGTGCCCCACCGGGTCCTTCGTGACCTGCACGAGCACGCGGTCGCCGGGCTTCAGCGCGAGCTCGATGCGGCGGGGCTGGTTCTTCTCGCCGTTCTCGGCGGCGGCGTCCCAGTCGACCTCGCCCGAGTACAGCACGGCGTTCCGGCCGCGACCGATGTCGACGAAGGCCGCCTCCATCGACGGCAGCACGTTCTGCACGCGGCCGAGGTAGACGTTGCCGATCAGCGAGGCGTCCTGGTTGCGCGCCACGTAGTGCTCGACGAGCACGCCGTCCTCGAGGACGCCGATCTGGATCCGGCCGCCCTTCTCGCGGACGACCATCGAGCGGTCGACCGACTCGCGGCGTGCGAGGAACTCGGCCTCGGTGATGACGGCACGACGCCGGCCGGCGTCGCGACCGTCGCGACGGCGCTGCTTCTTCGCCTCGAGGCGGGTCGAGCCCTTGACCTTCTGCGGCTCGGTGATGAGCTCGACCTCGCGGGGCTTGCGCACCTTCACGACGTTGTTGGCGGGCTCGTCGCCGGACGGGCGACCCTCTTCGCCGGAGCGCCGTCGCGTGCGGCGGCGCACGCTCGACGTCTCGTCGGCCGGCCGCTCGTCGCGCTCGGCGCGGTCGTCGCGCTCGGGCACCGCGAACACGGGCGGCGCGTGGAAGATCAGGGAGGTCGTCGTGAGCGCGGTCGGGATCGGCGAGATCGCCGGCTCGGCCGGAGCCTCGGCCTCGACCTTGGCCTCGGCCTCGGCCTGCTCGGCGTCGACCTCGGCGGTCTCGGTCGCGTCGGCCGGCGGCGTCGTCTCGTCGACGGATGCCTCGGGCCGCGCAGCGGGCGCCGCGCCGCCCGGTTCGGGCTCGGCCACGGGCTGAGCGCCCGCTGCCTCGTCGGCGGGCGTCACCGCGTCGGGAACGGGCTGCGCCGCCTTGCCGCGGCCCCTGCGGGAGCCGAACAGGCCGCCGCGTCGCTTCGCGCCCCTCGAATCGGGTTCGTTCGTGTTCTTCTCGTTGCCTTCCACCATCTCTGGTGCACTCCTACGCCGGTCCCGACGGCCGCGCCGTCGTTCCGTTACTCATCTGGAGCGGTTCCACCGTGTGCGGAACCGCCGAACCTTCACTGCTGCGATCGGCGGGTGCCTGGATCGCCACGTCTTGCGGGTGTCTCCCGCCCACTCGGATGCGGTGCATCCTCAAAGCCTTCGTTGGCGCCGCGCCGGGCGCGGCCCGGGCGACTCCCTCGATTATCGCATGGTCTCACAGCGCAGTGGGGAACCGGCGTGCCATAATCCGAGCATGCCCGACTCCCCTCGCGGATCCCGACCAGTCGCGTCGGCGATCTTCCTCATCATCGCGGGGGCGCTCGGCCTCCTCGCCGCGTTCGAGCTCTCGCTCGAGAAGGTCCTCACCCTGATGGACCCGACGCACGTGCCGAACTGCAACGTGGGCGTGCTCGTCGGCTGCAGCACGAACCTCGCCTCGTGGCAGGGCTCGGTGTTCGGCTTCCCGAACCCGTTCGTCGGACTCATGGCGTGGCCGGTCGTGATCACGATCGGCGTGGCGATCCTCGCGGGTGCGACCTTCTCGCGCTGGTTCTGGATCGGCTTCAACGTCGGCGTGGCGGGCGCGCTGGTCTTCGTCGGCTGGCTGATCTACCAGAGCATCTACGTGCTCGACGTGCTCTGCCCCTGGTGCATGCTGACGTGGGCGGTCACGATCCCGACCTTCTGGGTGGTGACGCTCCACAACCTGCGCTCCGGAAGCATTCCCGCCTCGGCACGCGTCCGCCGGCTCGCGGCGGGCTGGTTCGCGTGGATCCCGCTCATCACGCTCGTCTGCTACGGCGTCGTCATCCTGCTCGCGCAGCTGCAGATGAACGCCATCCCCCGCGTCATGCTCGACCTGCAGGGCCTCTTCGGCTGAGCCCGGATCGCGAACGCCCCGGCCGGGATCCCGGCCGGGGCGTTCTGCGTTCGGGGTAGCTCAGGCGAACCAGAGTGCGAGCTCGCGCTCGGCCGACTCGACCGAGTCGGAGCCGTGCACCAGGTTCTGCTGCACCTTGAGGCCCCAGTCGCGACCGAAGTCGCCGCGAATGGTGCCGGGAGCGGCGGTCGTCGGGTCGGTGGTGCCGGCGAGCACGCGGAACCCCTCGATGACACGATTGCCCGCGACGCGCATGGCGACGACCGGCCCGGACTGCATGAACTCGACGAGCGGCTCGTAGAAGGGCTTGCCCTCGTGCTCGGCGTAGTGCTTCGCGAGGAGTTCGCGGTCGGCCTGCACGAGACGGATGTCGACGAGCGAGTAGCCCTTCGCCTCGATGCGTCGGAGGATCTCGCCGGTGAGGTTGCGGGCGACCCCGTCGGGCTTCACGATCACGAGGGTCTCTTCGATCGCAGTGCTCATTGCTGTTCCTTTCCTGACGCGGCGAAGGCCGCGCGCTGTCGGTCGATTCGGCTGCCGACGACCATGCAGTACCACCACATGCCGCCGAACAGGGCCCCGACGACGAACATCGCCGGGTTGAGGAAGCCGGACGCGACGATGAGCGCCTGCAGGATCCAGCCGAGCACGTAGGCCCACTCGAATCGCAGCAGGCCCATCGTCGCGATCAGGCCGAGGATGATGACGCCGCCCGCGGCGAGGGCGACCCACGACGGCAGCGCCTGGTCGGAACCGCCCTGCGCGAGACCCCAGATCACGAGTGCGGCGAGGAAGACGACGATGGTCTCGAAGGCGAGGACGATCGAGGCGAGGCTCCGCCGGATCGACCGGGGGGCCGCTGCCGGCGCCGCCGTCTCGGGCTCGGGCACGGGTTCTCCGCCGCCCTGCAACGCGTCGCTCATGCCGCGCCCCACTCCCGGTCGTCGGCGATCGCCATGGCCTCGCCCACGAGGACGATGGAACCGGTCACGAGCACCGCGCGCCTCGGCGCCTCGGCGGCCCAGGTGCGGGCCTCCTCGAGCGCGTCGTCGAGCCGCTCGACCACGAGCGTGCGCTTCATGCCCACGCGCTCGGTGACGATCGCCTCGAGCGCGGCGGCGGGCAGGGCCCGCTCGGTGTCGGGCGCGGTGACGAGCATCGGCCCGTCGAGCTCGGCGAGCGTGTCGACGATGCCGGCCGCGTCCTTGTCGTCGACGACGCCGACCACGATCGCCCACTCGTCGAAGTCGAAGAACTCGCCGAGCGCGGTCACGAGGGCGCGGGCGCCGTGCGGGTTGTGGGCGGCGTCGACGAGGATCGTCGGCTCGATGCCGACGAGCTGCAGCCGGCCGGGCGAGGTCGCCTCGGCGAGGCCCCGCTCGACGACCTCGTCGGCGAGGCGGACGGAGCCGCCCCCGATGAAGGCCTCGACCGCCGCGATCGCGACGGCGGCGTTCTCGGCCTGGTGCGCCCCGAAGAGCGGCAGGAAGATCTCGCGGTACTCCCCCGCGAGCCCGCGGATCGAGACGAGCTGCCCGCCCACGGCGACCTTGCGCTCGAGCACGGCGAAGGCGTCGTCCTCGACGGCGAGCGTCGACTCGGTGAGCTCGGCGGCCTCCTCGAGCACCGCGAGCGCCGCATCGGGCTGGCGCGCCGACACGACCGCAGCGGCCGGCTTGATGATTCCCGACTTGGTGCGCGCGATCGCCTCCACGGTCGAGCCGAGACGCGCCTGGTGGTCGAGCGCGATCGGGGTGAAGACGGCGACCTGCCCGTCGGCGACGTTCGTGGAGTCCCACTCGCCGCCCATGCCGACCTCGAGCACGACGACGTCGACGGGGGCGTCGGCGAAGCACGCGAACGCGAGCACGGTCAGCACCTCGAAGAAGGTGAGCGGCGACTCGCCGGCCTGCTCGAGCTCGGCGTCGACGATCGCGATGAACGGGAGGATCTCCTCCCAGTTGCGGGCGACCGCCTCGTCGGTGACCGACTCGCCGTCGATGCGGATGCGCTCGGTGAACCGGACGAGGTGCGGGCTCGTGAGGAGCCCCGTGCGCAGGCCGGAGGCGCGCAGCAGGCTCTCGATCATGCGACTCGTCGAGGTCTTGCCGTTCGTGCCGGTGAGGTGGATCACCGGCGCGGCGCGGTGCGGGTCGCCGAGCAGCTCGACGGCGCGACGGGTGGGCTCGAGACGCGGGCGCGGCGCCCCCTCGCCCACGCGGGCGATGAGCGAGGCGTAGACGGCGTCGGCCGCGTCGGCGGCCTCGGCGTCGTGGTCGTGGGCGTCGCTCATGCGCGCTCCAATCCGATCAGGAGTCGTGAATCGTCGCCGACGGGCTTCGCCTCGGCGGACTCGGCTGCGGCCGGCGACGCGACGACGTCGAGCGTCGTCGCGAGCGTCTCGCCCGCGATGAGGGCGCGGTGCGTCTCGGCGGCGGCCGCTCCGGCCGGGTCGAGCGCCAGGTTGAGCACGATGCGGTCGCCGACCTCGAGGCCGGCCGCCTTGCGCGCCTCCTGCACCGCGCGGACGACGTCGCGCGCGAGGCCCTCGGCCTCGAGCTCGGGGGTCGTCGCGGTGTCGAGCAGCACGAATCCGCCGTCCGCCAGCAGCGCGAGCGCGTTCTCGCCGTCGCCCGATGCGCCGGCCTCGAGCACGAGCTCGTACTCGCCCGCCTCGAGTGCGATGCCGCCCGCGACGACCGCGTCGCCCGTGACCGACCAGTCACCGCTGCGCGCGCCCTGGATCGCCTGCTGCACCTGCTTGCCGAGGCGCGGGCCCGCGGCACGTGCGTTCACGGTGAGGCGCTTGGTCACGCCGTAGCGCTCGGCGCTGTGCTCGTCGAGCGCGACGAGCTCGACCTGCTTGACGTTGAGCTCGTCGCGGAGGATCGCCTCGAACGGGGCGAGCGCGGAGGCATCCGCGCTCACGACCGTGAGCTTCGCGAGCGGCAGGCGCACCCGGCGACCCGACTGCTTGCGGAGCGACAGCGCCGAGGAGCCGATCTCGCGGACGGCGTCCATCGCGGCGACGAGGGCGGGGTCGGCCGGGAACTCGGCGGCGTCGGGCCAGTCGGTCAGGTGCACGCTCCGGCCGCCGGTGAGCCCGCGCCAGACCTTCTCGCTGACGAGCGGCAGCAGCGGTGCGGCGAGACGGGTGAGCGTCTCGAGCACGGTGTAGAGGGTGTCGAACGCCTCCCGGCCCGAGCCGTCCTCGGCGACCCCGCCCCAGAACCGGTCGCGCGAGCGGCGCACGTACCAGTTCGTGAGCACGTCGCCGAAGTCGCGCAGCTTCTGCGCCGCGAGCGGCGAGTCGAAGTCGTCGAGGTCGGCGGTGACCGCCTCGACGAGGTCGCGCAGCTTCGCGAGCAGGTAGCGGTCGAGCACGTCGGTCGAGGTCGTCGAGCGGGATGCCTCGTAGCCGCCCTCCTTCGCCGTGTTGGCGTAGAGGGAGAAGAAGTACCAGGTGCTCCACAGCGGCAGCATGAGCTGGCGCACGCCCTCGCGGATGCCCTCCTCGGTGACGACGAGGTTGCCGCCGCGCAGCACCGAGCTCGACATGAGGAACCAGCGCATCGCGTCGGAGCCGTCGCGCTCGAACACCTCGGACACGTCGGGGTAGTTGCGCAGCGACTTCGACATCTTCTGCCCGTCGCTGCCGAGCACGATGCCGTGGCTCACGACGTTCGAGAACGCACGCCGGTCGAACAGCGCCGTCGAGAGCACGTGCATGACGTAGAACCAGCCGCGCGTCTGCCCGATGTACTCGACGATGAAGTCGGCCGGGTTGTGCGAGTCGAACCACTCGCGGTTCTCGAACGGGTAGTGCACCTGGGCGAAGGGCATCGAGCCCGAGTCGAACCAGACGTCGAAGATGTCGGGGATGCGGCGCATCGTCGAACGGCCCGTGGGGTCGTCGGGGTTCGGCCGCGTGAGGTCGTCGATGTACGGCCGGTGCAGGTCGGGCTCGCCCGACGGGCCGACGGGCAGTCGGCCGAAGTCGCGCTCGAGCTCCTCGAGCGAGCCGTACACGTCGATGCGGGGGTGCTCGGGGTCGTCGCTCTTCCACACCGGGATGGGCGAGCCCCAGTAGCGGTTGCGGCTGATCGACCAGTCGCGGGCGCCGGCGACCCACTTGCCGAACTGGCCGTCCTTGACGTTGTCGGGCACCCAGTTGATGTCCTGGTTGAGCTCGCCCATGCGGCCCTTGAACTCGGGCACCTTGATGAACCAGCTCGAGACGGCGCGGTAGATGAGCGGGTTGCGGCAGCGCCAGCAGTGCGGGTACGAGTGCTCGTAGCTCGCCTGGCGGAGGAGCCGGCCCTCGGCCTTGAGGATCTGCGTGAGCGGCTTGTTCGCGTCGCTCCAGAGCAGCCCCGCGACATCCGTGACCGCCGGGAGGAACCGGCCGCCCTCGTCGAGCGAGATCACCACCGGGATGCCGGCGGCTTCGCCGACCTTCTGGTCCTCCTCGCCGTAGGCGGGCGCCTGGTGCACGATGCCGGTGCCGTCTTCGGTGGTGACGTAGTCGGCGACGAGGATGCGCCAGGCGTTCTCGAGCCCGTACGCCTCGACGTCGGCGTAGTAGTCGAAGAGGCGGTCGTAGGTGACGCCGTCGAGCTCGGCGCCGCGCACCGTGCGCGACACCGCGGCGCGCGCCTCGTCGGCGGAGTCGTAGCCGAGCTCCTTCGCGTAGTTGCCGACGAGGTCGATCGCGAGCAGGTACTCGGCGCCGAGCACCTCGGTGTCGCTCGCGACGCCCTCGGCGCCCTCGCGGAGCACCGTGGCGTCGGGGGTGCCGTTCGGCCCGCCCGGGACGACCGCGTACTCGATCTCGGGGCCGACGGCGAGCGCGAAGTTCGTCGGGAGGGTCCACGGCGTCGTCGTCCAGGCGAGCGCGCGCACGGCGGTGAGCCCGAGCGACTCGGCCTTCGCGCCCGTGAGCGGGAAGGTGACCGTGACCGTCTGGTCCTGGCGCATCTTGTAGACGTCGTCGTCCATGCGAAGCTCGTGGTTCGAGAGCGGCGTCTGGTCGCGCCAGCAGTATGGCAGGACGCGGTAGCCCTCGTAGGCGAGGCCCTTGTCGTACAGCGTCTTGAACGCCCAGATCACGCTCTCCATGAAGGTGACGTCGAGCGTCTTGTAGTCGTGCTCGAAGTCGACCCAGCGCGCCTGGCGCGTGACGTACTCCTCCCACTCCTTCGTGTAGCGGAGCACCGACTCGCGGGCGGCCTGGTTGAAGGCCGCGATGCCCATCTCCTCGATCTGGCTCTTGTCGGTGATGCCGAGCTGCCGCTCGGCCTCGAGCTCGGCCGGCAGGCCGTGCGTGTCCCAGCCGAAGCGGCGGTGCACCTGGTGGCCGCGCATGGTCTGGTAGCGCGGGAACAGGTCCTTCGCGTAGCCGGTGAGGAGGTGCCCGTAGTGCGGCAGGCCGTTCGCGAACGGGGGCCCGTCGTAGAAGACCCACTCGGGGGCGCCCTCGCGCTGGTCGATCGAGGCCTGGAAGGTCTCGTCGTTCAGCCAGAACTCGAGGACCTCGCGCTCGACGGCGGGGAAGTCGGGTGAGGGGGCGACACCGTGGTCGTCTGGGGTACGGGGGTACACGCTCGCTCCTTGTGGGACGGATGCTCTCACGAGGACGCCGGCCGCTCGATCGAGCCTCCGCCGCGGTACCACCTCGCTTGCCCTCCTGCTCGAAGGGCCCCTCATTGCCGGCTGTGACGGGCCGCCCCGTCCGGTTCTACTGGCGATCGGATGCCACGTGGCCGCCGTTCGCGTTCTTCCGAAGACTCCCCGGTGATGGCCGGATCGATGTCGTTGCCGTCAAGAATACCGTGTCGGCGCTGGGCGGACGACGCCGGCGGGGCTCGGCGCCGAGCGGTACGCCTCGCGGATGAGCTCGAGCAGCGCGGCCTCGGGCAGGCCGTGCCCCTTCGCCTCGTCGACGAGGTCGTGGATGGCGCCGGCGAGCGCGGCGTGGCCGCCGATGCGGACCGCGACGACCGCGCCGCGCCCCCGGTGGAGCTCGATGAGGTGCTCGTCGCGCAGGCGATGGTAGGCGCGGAGCACCGTGTGGACGTTCACCCCGAGGTCGGCGGCGAGCTCGCGGGCGGCCGGCAGGCGCTCGCCGCCGGAGAGCCGCCCGTCGATGATCGAGGCGCGGAGCCCGGCCGCGAGCTGCTCGGCGAGCGGTCTCGGAAGAGTCGGATCGAGGCGGATGAGCACTCTCAAAATCTATTGTTCTATGGCTAATAGAACAACTTGCTTGTCGCAGCCCTCGGCCGGTGTCAGGATGAGTCCGGCCGACGTCGTCCGACCAACTCCCCCACGCCTCCTGCAAGGATTCCGATGCGCACTGCCCCGCCCACCGCCCGCCGATCACGCACGGTCGGCCTCCTCGCCCTCGCGCTCGCGGGCGGCGTCCTGCTCGCCGGCTGCCAGGCCGGCGAGGCGCCCGTCTCCGACGAGCCGGTCGCGGGCGGGACCCTGCGCTACGCGAGCGGCGACGCCGAGCCGAGCTGCCTCGACCCCCACGTCGGCGGCAACTACCCGCAGGCGCTGCTCGCGAGCCAGTTCCTCGAGTCGCTCGTCTCCCGCGACGAGTCGGGCGAGATCATCCCGTGGCTCGCCGAGTCGTGGGAGTCCTCCGACGACGGGCTCGCGTGGGAGTTCACGCTCCGCGACGACGTCGAGTTCACCGACGGCACGCCGTTCGACGCCGAGGCCGTCAAGGTGAACATGGAGCACCTGAAGGACCCCGCGACGCAGTCCTCGACCGGCTACCTCGCCCTCGGCAAGGTCGACCGCGTCGAGGTCGTCGCACCCGACGTGGCGCGCTTCGTGCTCACCGCACCCGACAGCGCCCTCCTCGAGTCGCTCTCGCAGCCCTGGCTCGCGATCGAGTCGCCCGCCGGCCTCGCCCGCGGCATGGAGGAGAACTGCCAGGCGCCGATCGGCACCGGCGCGTTCGTCGTCGACGGCTGGGTCAAGCAGGAGCGGGTCTCGCTCGTGCGCAACGACGACTACGTCTCGCCGCCCGCCGACGCCGCGCACGAGGGCCCCGCCCACCTCGAGGCGATCGACTGGCGCTTCGTGCCCGATGCGGCGTCGCGCTACGCCGCGCTGCAGGGCGGCCAGGTCGACGTGATCGACAACCCGCAGCCCGACACCATCGCCGCCGCCGACGAGAGCGGCGCGTTCGAGTGGATCGACGCGCCGCGGCCGGGCGCCTCGAACCGCATCGAGCTGAACTCGTCCCAGGCGCCGTTCGATGACGAGCGCGTGCGCGAGGCGTTCCTCGCCGCGGTCGACGTCAACGACGGCATCGACGCGCTCTACTTCGGCACCGCGGGGCGCTCGTACTCGGCGCTCTCCTCGGTCGAGGCGCTCGCGTACTCGGAGCCCGAGCTCTTCGCGACCGACCTCGATCGCGCGAACGAGCTGCTCGACGAGGCCGGGTGGACCGAGCGCGACGACGACGGCACCCGCATGAAGGACGGCGCCCGCCTCGTCCTGCGCTTCCCGGTCAGCACGAACCAGTCGGTGCCGGCCGAGCAGTCGCTCTTCGAGCAGGTGCAGGCCACCGCCAAGGAGGCGGGCTTCGACGTGCAGATCTCGCTCCTCGACCTCTCGAGCTGGTACGGGGCGCTGTTCGCCCACGAGTACGAGATCGTGAGCGCCCCCTACACGAAGGTCGGCCCCGACGTGCTGCGGATCCTGTACCACTCCGACAGCATCACGCCGGCGCCGAGCGGCTACTTCGCGAACCTCGCCCAGGTCAACGACCCCGAGATCGATGCGCTGCTCACGGCCGCCGCCTCGACGAGCGACCCAACCGAGCGCGCCGAGCAGTACGAGGAGGCGCAGCGGCTGATCCTCGGCGGGCACTACCTGCTGCCGCTCTACGACCAGCAGAACAGCTTCCTGCTCAGCCCGAAGGTGCAGGGCGCCCGTGCGCTGCCCACCGTGTCGACGCCGAGCTTCGCCGACGCTTGGCTCGCCGAGTGAGGCCCCGCCCGTGACCGGCCGCACGGCCGGCACGGGCGTCGCGGCGCCCGGACGCACGCGCCGGGCCCTGGCGGGCCGGCACCTCGCGCTGCTCCTCGGTGGTGCGCTCTTCGTGCTCTGGGCGGTGGCGACGCTCACCTTCTTCGCGATCCGCCTCATCCCGGGCGACCCCGCGCAGGCGATCCTCGGCGGGCCGGGGTCGCAGGCGTCGCAGGAGGCGCTCGACCAGGTGCGCAGCGACTACGGGCTCGACCAGCCCCTCGTCGTGCAGTACTTCGCGATGCTCGGCCGACTGCTCACCGGCGACCTCGGCACCTCGTACACGCTCAAGGTGCCCGTCGCCGAGCTCCTCGGCGCGCAGATCGGAGGCACGCTCCTCCTGGCCGTGTGCTCGCTCGCCGCGGCCTGGGTACTCGCCCTCGGCCTCTCGCTCTGGTCGACCGGGCGCGGTCGCATCGCCTCCGCGCTGGGCCAGGGCATCGAGCTCGTCGCCGCCGCCCTCCCCCACTTCTGGCTCGCGGCGGTGCTGATCGCCGTCTTCAGCACGGGCCTCGGCTGGTTCCCGCCCGTCGCGACCGGCACGCCGACCGGGCTCGTGCTCCCCGTGACGACGCTCGCGATCCCGCTCGCGGGGTTCCTCGCCCAGGTCATGCGCGAGAGCCTCATCGACGCCATGCGGCAGCCGTTCGTCGTGTCGGCGCGAGCGCGCGGCGAGAGCGCCCTCGGCATCCGGTTCCGCCATACGGTCCGCCACGCGGCGCTGCCCGGCATCAGCCTGTCGGGCTGGGCGCTGGGGTGGCTCCTCTCCGGCGCGGTCGTCGTGGAGACGATCTTCGCGATGCCGGGGCTCGGGCGCACGCTGCTGCAGGCCGTCACGCTCCGCGACATCCCCGTCGTCACCGGCGTCGTGCTCCTCGTCGCCGTCGTCTACGTCCTCATGACCGTGCTGACCGACCTCGTCGCCCGCGTCGCCGATCCGCGCCTCGCACAGGAGGACGACCGATGAGCGAGCTCGAGCTCCGTCAGACGACGGTCGACGCCGAGGCGGTCCACGACCGCGAGGCTCCGCGGCGTGGCCGGCCTCGGGTCGGCACGCTCGTCGCCGGCGCCTTCGTCGTCTTCCTCCTCGTCGCCGCGGCAGTCCCCTCGCTCGTCGCGACGCAGGACCCGAACGCGATCTCGGCGGCCGAGGCGTTCCAGCCGCCGTCGGCCGCGCACTGGTTCGGCACCGACGAGTCGGGCCGCGACGTGTACAGCCGCATCATCGCCGGCACGGGCACCTCACTCCTCATCGGCGTCACGGCGACGGCCATCGGACTCGCCATCGGCCTGCTGCTCGGAGTCCTCGCGAGCTTCGGCGGCCGGGTCTTCGACTTCGGGGTCGGCCGGCTCGTGGAGGTGCTGTTCGCGTTCCCCGGCCTGCTGCTCGCGCTGCTCGTCATCGTCGTCGTGGGCCCCGGCCCGGTGACCGCGACGATCGCCGTCGGCCTCTCGACGGCGCCGGGCTACGCCCGCATCATCCGCGGCCAGCTCGTCGCGATCCGCTCGTCGCAGTACGTCGAGGCGGCGCGCGTGCTCGGGCGACCGCCCCGTCGCATCCTCACCGCTCACCTGCTGCCGAACGCCCTCCTGCCGCTCGTGGTGCTCGCGACCCTCGGCATCGGCCAGGCGATCGTGTGGGCGGCGGCGCTCAGCTACCTCGGGCTCGGCGCGCAGCCGCCCGCCGCAGAATGGGGCGCGATGCTCTCGGCGGGGCGCACCTACCTCCAGACGGCGTGGTGGATGACGGTGTTCCCCGGCCTCGCGATCGTCGGCACGACCATCGCGACGACGGTGCTCGGCCGTGCGCTCGCCCGACGCGAGCGGGGCGCGCGATGACGGCGAACGGCACGGCACCCGTGCTCGAGCTCGAAGAGCTCCGGGTCGCCTTCGGGCGCGACGAGGTCGTGCGCGGGGTCTCGCTCGCGATCGCCGCGGGCGAGTGCGTCGCGATCGTCGGCGAGTCGGGGTCGGGCAAGTCGGTCACGGCGCGCAGCCTCCTCGGCATGGCGGGCGACGGCGCGCGCGTCGAGGCGCAGACGCTCCGGCTCGCGGGACGCGATCTCCGCGGCGCCGGCGAACGCGAGTGGCGCGAGGTGCGCGGCCGCCAGGCCGGGCTCGTCCTGCAGGACGCGCTCGTCGCGCTCGATCCGCTGCGACCGATCGGTCGCGAGATCGGCGACGCGCTGCGCATCCACGATCGGATGCCCCGCGCAGAACGCCGCACGCGCACCCTCGAGGTCCTCGCGGACGTCGGCATGCCCGACCCGACCGCCGCCGTGCGCCGCCGCTCGGGCGAGCTCTCGGGCGGCCTCCGACAGCGCGCGCTCATCGCCTCGGCGCTCGCGCTCGACCCGCCGCTCCTCATCGCCGACGAGCCGACCACGGCACTCGACGCGACGGTCCAGGCGCGCGTGCTCGAGCTGCTCGCCGAGATCCGCGGCCGCGGCACCGCGATCCTGCTGATCAGCCACGACCTCGCCGTCGTGTCGCGGCTCGCCGATCGCGTGCTGGTGATGCGCGAGGGCCGGGTGGTCGAGCAGGGCCCGGTCGACGAGGTGCTCGGTGCACCCCGCGAACCGTACACGCGCGCCCTCATCGCCGCGGTGCCCGCAGACGTGCCGCGCGGGGCCCCGCTGAGCAGGCCCGAGGGCGAGGCCGCGCCCGTGCGCACCCCGCCGATTGCGCTCGCCGCGCCGCCCGCGCACGACGCGGCGCGGGCCCGGGCACCTCGGCCGGTCCCGCTCCTCGCGCTCGACGGCGTCGTGAAGACCTTCCCCGTGCGCGGCGCTGGGCGCTTCACCGCGGTCGACGACGTCTCGCTCGACGTGCACGCCGGCGAGACCGTCGGCCTCGTCGGCGAGTCGGGGTCGGGCAAGACGACCGTGGCCAGGCTCGCCCTCGCGCTCACCGCCCCCGACCGCGGCGTCGTCACGGTCGACGGCGAGCCGTGGTCGGCGCTCGACGAGCGGGCGCGACGACCCCGCCGTCCCGGCATCGGCGCGATCTACCAGGACGCGCTGAGTTCCTTCGATCCCCGTTGGACGGTCGGTCGTATCCTCGCGGACGCCGCCGGCAGCGCCGCGGGCGGCGCGGGCGGCGCGAGCGGCGCGGACGCGGAGCACCCGGGCCGTGCGACCGTCGCCCGTCGCGTCGCCGAACTCCTCGACCAGGTCGGCCTCGCCGCCGCCGTCGCCGGCCGCGAGCCGCTCACCCTCTCGGGCGGGCAGCGGCAGCGCGTGGCGATCGCCCGCGCCCTCGCCGCCTCCCCCGAGCTCCTGATCTGCGACGAACCGGTCTCGGCGCTCGACGTCACGATCCAGGCGCAGATCCTCGACCTGCTCGACGAGCTCCAGCGCGAGCGCGGCCTGGCCATGCTCTTCATCTCGCACGACCTCGGCGTGGTGCGGCACATGGCCGACCGGGTCGCCGTCATGCAGGCGGGCCGGATCGTCGAGACCGGGCCCGCCGAGCAGGTGTTCGCCGCACCCGCCCACGCCTACACCGCCCGGCTCGTCGCGGACGCCCCGCGCCTCGTGCGCTGACCCGCAGAACCACCGCGGTTCCGCCCTGGCTGCGACCGCCGCCGCGCCGCGCACCGGCCTGCGCGGGCGATTCCCGGCCGCCCTCCGCTAGGCTTGAGCGTCACATTCAGGCACCTCATCACGGACTCGGTGCCGCAGATATCGAACCGGAGCATCATGACCGACACCGCGCGCATCCCCGACAAGCCCGCTCTCGAAGGCCTCGAATCCGTCTGGGGAGGCGCGTGGGAGCGCGAGGGCACCTACCGGTTCGACCGTGACTCGGCGACGCGCGAGTGCATCTACTCGATCGACACCCCGCCGCCGACGGCCTCGGGCTCGCTCCACATCGGCCACGTGTTCTCGTACACCCACACCGACGTCGTCGCCCGCTTCCAGCGCATGCGCGGCAAGCACGTCTTCTACCCGATGGGCTGGGACGACAACGGCCTGCCCACCGAGCGACGCGTCCAGAACTACTACGGCGTGCGCTGCGACCCGACGCTCCCCTACACCGAGGGCTTCGTGCCGCCGTTCGAGGGCGGCGACGGCAAGTCGACGAAGGCGGCCGACCAGGTGCCGATCTCGCGCCGCAACTTCATCGAGCTCTGCGAGCGCCTCACCGTCGAGGACGAGCAGCAGTTCGAGGCGCTCTGGCGCATGCTCGGCCTCTCGGTCGACTGGACCCAGAGCTACCGCACCATCGCCGACGAGGCGCTCTTCACCTCGCAGCTCGCCTTCATCCGCAACGTCGAGCGCGGCGAGGCGTACCAGGCGCTCGCGCCGACGCTGTGGGACGTCACCTTCCGCACCGCGGTCGCCCAGGCCGAGCTCGAGGACCGCGACCAGCCCGGCCACTACCACCGCGTCGCGTTCCACAAGGCCGACGGCGGCACGATCGAGATCGAGACGAGCCGCCCCGAGCTGCTTCCCGCGTGCGTGGCCCTCGTCGCCCACCCCGACGACGAGCGTTACCAGCCCCTCTTCGGCACGACGGTGACGACCCCCGTCTTCGGCGTCGAGGTGCCCGTCGTCGCGCACCACCTCGCCCAGAAGGACAAGGGCACCGGCATCGCCATGATCTGCACCTTCGGCGACGTGACCGACGTCGTCTGGTGGCGCGAGCTCGACCTGCCGAACCGCGCCATCATCGGCTTCGACGGTCGCGTGATCGCCGAGGCGCCCGAGGCGATCACCTCCGAGGCCGGCCGCGCCGCCTACGCGGAGCTCGCGGGCAAGACGACCTTCTCGGCCAAGCAGGCCGTCGTGCAGCAGCTGCGCGACTCGGGCGAGCTGCTCGCCGACCCGAAGTCGATCACGCACCCCGTGAAGTTCTTCGAGAAGGGCGACAAGCCGCTCGAGATCGTCTCGACCCGCCAGTGGTACATCACGAACGGCGCCCGCGACGAGGCGCTGCGCGAGCGCCTCCTCGCGCACGGTCGCGAGATGGACTGGCACCCCGACTTCATGCGGGTGCGCTACGAGAACTGGGTCGGCGGCCTGTCGGGCGATTGGCTCGTCTCCCGCCAGCGCTTCTTCGGCGTTCCGATCCCCGTCTGGTACCCGCTCGACGCGCAGGGCGACCCCGTGTTCGACCAGCCGATCGTCGCCACGCAGGAGCTGCTGCCCGTCGACCCGTCGTCGGCGCCCGCCCCCGGCTACGACGAGTCGCAGCGCGGCCAGGCCGGCGGCTTCATCGGCGAGCACGACGTCATGGACACCTGGGCGACCTCGTCGCTCACCCCGCAGCTCGCCGGCGGCTGGGAGCGCGACCCCGAGCTCTGGAACCTCGTGTTCCCGTACTCGCTGCGCCCGCAGGGCCAGGACATCATCCGCACCTGGCTCTTCTCGACGACGCTGCGCGCCGAGCTCGAGCACGGCGTCGCACCGTGGGCGAACGCCTCGATCTCGGGCTTCATCGTCGACCCCGATCGCAAGAAGATGTCGAAGTCGAAGGGCAACGTGGTGACGCCGTCCGGCCTGCTCGAGCAGCACGGCTCCGACGCGGTGCGCTACTGGGCGGCCTCGTCCCGGCTCGGCACCGACGCGGCCTTCGACCCGCAGAACCCGACGCAGGTGAAGATCGGCCGTCGCCTCGCGATCAAGGTCCTCAACGCGGCGAAGTTCATCCTCGGATTCGACGGCTCCGCCGATGCCGCCGTCACCGTGCCCGTCGACCGCAGCATGCTGGCCGAGCTCGCCACGGTCGTCGAGCGCGCCACCCGCGCGCTCGAGGGCTACGACCACGCCCGTGCGCTCGAGCTCTCCGAGACCTTCTTCTGGACCTTCTGCGACGACTACCTCGAGCTCGTCAAGGAGCGCGCCTACGGCGAGGCCAGCCCCGAGCAGGCCTCGGCGGTCGCTGCGCTGAAGACGGCGCTCGGCGTGATGCTGCGGCTCTTCGCGCCGGTGATCCCGTTCGCGACCGAAGAGGCCTGGCGCTGGTCGCACGAGGGCTCGGTGCACCGCGCCGCGTGGCCGACCGCCGACGAGCTCGCCGCACGCGGTGACGCCGACGGCGAACTCCTCGAGATCGCGAGCCTCGCCCTCACCGGCATCCGCCGTGCGAAGACCGACGCGAAGGCCTCGCAGAAGACCCCGGTCGCCCAGGCGGCGATCCACGCCTCGGCGGCGACGATCGCCCTGCTCGAGTCCGTGGCATCCGACCTGCGCGCCGTGGGGCGCATCACCGAGCTCGTCTTCGCCGAGGCGGAGGAGTTCGCAGTCAGCGACGTCGTCTTCGAGGCGGCCGAATAGGGGGAACCATGACCAACGAGATCCGGCTCGCCGGTGACGACGACTTCTTCGGCTGGCTGCCGTTGTTCGAGGCGTACTGCACGTTCTACGAGACCGAGCTCGACGACGCCAAGGCGCTCATCGTGTGGAACTGGCTGCGCGACGAGCACAACCCGCTGCAGGCGGCGCTCGCCGTCGACGAGGAGGGCACGCCCGTCGGGCTCGCCCACTTCCGACAGGTGCCCGAGACGCTGAGCGCGACCTTCGGCATGTACCTCGACGACCTCTACGTCGTCGACGCGCACCGGGGCACGGGCACCGGCAAGGCCCTCATCGAGTTCGTGCACGCTCGAGCCGCCGAGGTCGGGCACGGCGGCGTCGCGTGGATCACCGCCGACGACAACGCCACGGCCCAGCAGCTCTACGACCGCATCGCCAAGCGCACCAGCTGGGTGACGTACGAGATGGACGCCTGATGCGGCTCGGCACCCGCTGGGCGTTCGGCACCGAGCCGCCCGTCTCGGTGCCGATCGAGCTGCGCCCGCGCATCGCCGCGGCGGAGGCGGCCTTCGAGGGCGACGGCAGCGACCGCCACTGGACGCTGACCTGGCTCGAGGGGCGCCCCATCGCCGAGCTCGACGACGGCACCGTCGTGAGCGAGGTCATCGTCGACGTCCGCGACGACGACGAGGACTGGTGACCTGCACGCACGATCTCGGCGTCAGGCGCGCGCGAGGATCTCGCTGTGCGGCATGAGGAACCAGCCGTCGTCGTCGGCGGCCCAGTCGCGCCACGCCTGGGCGATCGAGCGCAACTCGTCGGGGTGCGAGTGGCCCGACTCGATCGCATGCGCGGCGAACTGCGACTCGGTGGCGCGCTCGGCCCATGAGCCGCCCCACCACTCGCGTTCGAGGGTCGAGGAGAAGACCCAGGTCGTGCCGCTCGCGGTGATCTCGCCGAAGCCGGCCTCGCGCGCCCAGTGCTTGAGGTGGCGGCCGGCGTGCGGGTCGCCGCCGTTCCACTCGTGCACGTCGTGGTAGAGCTCGAGCCATCGGGTGAGCCCCGCCGACGCCGGGCTCCAGATCACGCCGCCGTAGTCGACGTCGCGCACCGCGAGCAGGCCGCCGGGCTTCAGCACGCGACGGAACTCGCGCAGCGCGTCGACCGGGCGGGCTAGGTGCTGCAGCACCTGGTGCGCGTGCACGACGTCGTAGCTGTCGTCGGCCGCCTCGATCGCGTAGGCGTCGCCGACGCCGAACTCGACGTTGTGCACGCCCTCGCTCTCGGCGAGGCCCGTCGCCTGGGCGACGACCTCGGCCGAGGCGTCGATCCCCCACACGCGGCCCGGGCGGACCCGCCGGGCGAGGTCGATCGTGATGGTGCCCGGCCCGCTGCCGACGTCGAGGACCGCGGCGCCGGCCTGCAGGTGCGGCGCGAGGTAGGCGGCGGAGTTCTCGACCGTCCGCCAGGCATGGATGCGCAGCACGCTCGCATGGTGGCCGTGGGTGTAGGTGTCGCGGGCGGGAGTTTCACTGGCCATGTGCCGAGCCTACGCGCGGGAGGCCCTGCGGCGCTCGTCGCCCGTCATAGGGTGATCGAATGAGCGACTCGACGCGCAATCCGCTGCTGGAACCGAGCCCACTGCCGTTCCGGCTCCCCCTGTTCGAACTCCTCGCCCCCGAGCACTTCCGCGAGGCGCTGACGCTCGGGATCGCCGAGCAGGAGGCCGAACTCGCGGAGATCGCCGAGAATCCCGAGGCGCCGACCTACGCGAACACGATCGTCGCGCTCGAACGGTCGGGCGTCCTCCTGCGCCGTGCGCTCCCCGTGTTCGAGAACCGCAGCGCGGCCGACGCCGACGATGCGATCGACGCGCTCGAGGCCGAGTTCGCCCCGAAGCTCGCCGCCCTCCGCGATGCCGTCCTCCTCGACCAACGGCTCTTCGCCCGCCTCGAGGCGCTCGTCACCGCCCTGGACGCGGGCGAGCTCGACCTCGGCGCCGACGGCGAGGGCGACGACGGTGCCGACGACGCGGAACCCGCCGCCGCGCCCGCCGCCGACCGCATTGCCGCGCGCGAGTACCTCCTGCGCCGCCGCCACCGTACCGCGGTGCTCGCCGGCGCCCGGCTCCCGGCCGACGGCCGAGCGCGACTCTCCGAGCTCAACGAGCGCATCGCCGCGCTCACGACCGCGTTCCAGCGCGAACTGCTGGCCGACGGCAACACCCGCGCGCTGCACCTCCGCGACGCCGACGAGCTCGCCGGGCTCGACGAGGAGCGCCGCGCCACCGCCCGCGCCGCCGCCGAGGCGCGCGGCCTCGAGGGCTGGGTGATCCCGCTGGTGCTGCCGACCCAGCAGCCCGCACTCGCCGCGCTCGACTCCGCGGAGGTGCGCGATCGGCTCCTCACCGCCGCACGAGGACGCGGCACCTCCGGCGGTGCCCACGACACCCGCGAGATCCTGCTCGAGCTCGTGCGGGTCCGCGCCGAGCGCGCGGCGCTGCTCGGCCATGCCGACCACGCCGGCGCGGTCACCGCCGACGAGACCGCCGGCTCCCCCCGCGCCGTCGCCGCGCTCATCGGCGAGCTGGCGCCGCGCGCGATGGCGAACGCCCGCCGCGAAGCCGCCGACCTCGCCGAGCTCGCGGAGCGCGACGGAGACCGGCCGCTCGAGGCGTCCGACTGGATGCACCTCGCCGAGCGGGAGCGCGCAGAACGCCACTCGGTCGACCTCGGCGCGATGCGCCCCTACCTCGAGGCCGACCGGGTGCTCCGCGACGGCGTCTTCCACGCCGCCACGCTGCTCTACGGGCTGCGCTTCGAGGAACGGCGCGACCTCGTCGCGCATCACCCCGACGCCCGCGTCTACGAGGTCTCCGAGCACGACGGCGCGCCCGTCGGGCTGTACCTGCTCGATCTCTACGCGCGCGACTCGAAGCGGGGCGGCGCCTGGATGAGCTCCCTCGTCGACCAGTCCGATCTCACGGGCGAGCTCCCGGTCGTCGTCAATCACCTCAACGTGCCGAAACCCCCGGCGGGCGAGCCGACGCTGCTCAGCTTCGACGAGACCGAGACGCTCTTCCACGAGTTCGGCCACGCGCTGCACGGTCTCCTCGCACGCGTCGAGTTCCCGAGCGCGGCCGGCACCAACGTGTTCCGCGACTTCGTCGAGCTGCCGAGCCAGGTCAACGAGCTCTGGGCGCTGCGGCCCGAGATCCTCGGCCGCTACGCCGTGCATCACGAGACCGGCGCACCCATCCCCGCCGGGCTCGTCGAGCGACTCATCGCCTCGCGCACCTTCGGCGAGGGTTTCGCGACCACCGAGTACCTCGCCGCGGCCGCACTCGACCAGGCGTGGCACCGGCTCGACGTCGACGCGGCATCCGCCCTCGGCGTCGACGCCGTCGCGGACTTCGAGCAGCGCGCGCTCGATGCGGCGGGCCTCGCCGATCCGCGCATCCCGCCGCGCTACTCGAGCGGCTACTTCGCGCACGTCTTCGCCGGAGGCTACGACGCGGGCTACTACTCGTACGTCTGGAGCGAGGTGCCCGGCGCCGACATCATGGCCTGGTTCGAGGCGAACGGCGGTGCGCGACGCGAGCTCGGCGAGCGGTTCCGCGCCGAGATCCTCGAGCCGGGCGGCTCGCGCGATCCGCGCGAGTCCATCCGCCGACTGCTCGGGCGCGAGCCAGTGATCGACGCGCTGCTCGCACGCCGCGGGCTCGCCTGAGTCGGGGCAGGGCCGGCTCCGGCCGACCCCGGCGGGGCTCCGGTTCGCTCAGACGGCGGATGCCCCGTGCAGGCGTGCTGCACGGGGCATCCGTTCCGTCGCGGTTCGACGGTTCGGCGTCGCCTCAGATGGCGAAGCCGAGCGCCCGCATCATGTCGCGGCCGTCGTCGGTGATGCGCTCGGGGCCCCACGGCGGCATCCACACCCAGTTGATGCGGAACGCCTCGACGGTGCCGTCGAGCGCCTCGGCCGTCTGCTCCTCGATGACGTCGGTCAGCGGACAGCCGGCACTCGTGAGGGTCATGTGGATGACGAGCGCGTCGTTCTCGTCGTCCCAGCCGAGGTCGTAGATGAGGCCGAGGTCGACGATGTTCACCCCGAGCTCGGGGTCCATCACGTCCTTCAGCGCTTCTTCGACCTGCTCGTAGCGCTCGGGTGCGAGTGAGGAGACCATGGTGGGAGTCTACCCGCGCCCTACTCGGCCGCGGCCGGCTCGACCGCGGCCGACTCGGCGACCTGGTAGCGGTCGTAGCCCTCTTCCTCGAGACGGTCGGCGAGCTCGGGGCCGCCCTGCTCGGCGATGCGACCGGCGACGAAGACGTGCACGAAGTCGGGCTTGATGTAGCGGAGGATGCGCGTGTAGTGCGTGATCAGCAGCACGCCGAGGCCGGTGCTGGCCTTGGCACGGTTGACGCCCTCGGAGACGATCTTCAGCGCGTCGACGTCGAGACCCGAGTCGGTCTCGTCGAGCACCGCGAACTTCGGCTTCAGCAGCTCGAGCTGGAGGATCTCGTTGCGCTTCTTCTCGCCGCCCGAGAAGCCCTCGTTGACGTTGCGCTCGGCGAACGCCTTGTCCATCTTGAGGTTCGCCATCGACTCGCGGACGTCCTTCACCCACGTGCGCACCGACGGCGCCTCGCCGTCGATCGCGGTCTTCGCGGTGCGGAGGAAGTTCGTGACGGTGACGCCGGGGATCTCGACCGGGTACTGCATCGCGAGGAAGAGGCCCGCGCGAGCGCGCTCGTCGACCGACATCTCGAGGACGTCCTCGCCGTCGAGGAGGATCTCGCCCTCGACGACGGTGTACTTCGGGTGACCGGCGATCGTGTAGGCGAGGGTCGACTTGCCCGACCCGTTCGGGCCCATGATCGCGTGGATCTCGCCCTCGTTGATCGTGAGGTCGACGCCGCGGAGGATCTCGCGGGTGCCCTGTTCGGTCTCGACGTTGACGTGCAGGTTCTTGATCTCGAGCACTGACATGTTCTGGGGTATCTCTTTCGGTTGCCGGCCGCGGGCCGGAGAAGCGTGGGTCAGACGGTCAGCGTGACCGCGGGGTCGATGTGGACGTCGCCGCCCTGGATCTCGACCTGGTAGACGGGGACCGGCTCGTACGCCGGGAGGGTGAGGGGCTTGCCGGTCTTCAGCGAGAACTGCGAGCCGTGCGCCCAGCACTCGAGCGTGTCCTCCTCGACGAACCCCTCGGAGAGCGAGATGTCGCCGTGGGTGCAGGTGTCGCCGATCGCGAAGACGTCGCCGGCCGCATCCTTCACGACGGCGATGGGCACGCCCTCGAGCACGAATCGGGACGCCTGGTTCTCGACGAGCTCGTCGAGCGCGCAGACACGAACGGATGCCACGTCAGGCCCCCTGCAGTTCGGACTCGAGCGCCGTGGTGAGGCGCTCCTCCAGCTCGGGCGAACCGATCTTCTGCACGATCTCGGTGAGGAAGCCGCGGACGACGAGACGGCGCGCCTCGTCTTCGCGGATGCCGCGGGCCATGAGGTAGAAGAGCTGCTCGTCGTCGAAGCGACCGGTCGCGCTCGCGTGTCCGGCGCCCTCGATGTCGCCGGTCTCGATCTCGAGGTTCGGCACCGAGTCGGCGCGGGTGCCGTCGGTGAGCACGAGGTTGCGGTTCTGCTCGTAGCTGTCGGTGCCGGTGGCCTTCTGGCCGATCAGCACGTCGCCGACCCAGACCGTGCGCGCGCCCGAGCCCTGCAGCGCACCCTTGTAGGTCACGCGGCTCTTGGTGTGCGGGGCGTCGTGGTGCACGTAGACCTGCTGCTCGAGGTGCTGCCCCGCGTCGGCGAAGTAGAGGCCGAGCGCCTCGATGTCGGCGCCCTGCTCGGCGAGGTGCGTCGACGGGTTCACCCGCACGACCTTGCCGCCGAGGGAGACCACGATGTGCTTCAGGAACGAGTCGCGGCCGAGGCGGGCGAACTGGCTCGAGAGGTGCACCGCCTCGTCGTCCCATTCCTGCAGCGAGACGACGGTCAGGGATGCCCCGTCGCCGACGATGATCTCGACGTTCTCGCTGAGCCGGGCCGAGCCCGCCCCGGCGAGCACGATGAGCGCGCGGCTGTTGGGAGCCGCCTCGATCACGGTGTGTGCAGCGCGCGGCGCGTCGCCGAGGCCCGAGCGGGTCACGAACACGGTCTTCTGGTCTTCGCCGGTGACGGAGACGAGGAGCGCCTCGCCGAAGCTCGACCACGCGTTCGCGCTCGCGCGCTCCTCGGGGATTCCGGCGGAGCCGATGCGGGCGTCGTCGCGCGAGAGGTACGAAGTGGAGACCCCGGGGGCATCCGTCGTCTCGATCGGGAGGCGGGCGCCGTCGAGCTCGCCGCTCGTCAGGTCGGCGAAGGTCGCGACGGGCGAGAGCTTCCACTCGTGCTCGCGGCCGGTGACGGGCTCGAAGTCGGCGACGTTCGTCGAGCGGAAGCGCTCGGAGCGCGTCTGCACGGGCACGAAGGCGCCGTCGGAGTGCGCGACGAGGCCGTGCTGCTCGGCCGTGGGCATGGCTGTGCTGGTCATCTGGGCGGTCACTACTAGCCCACCGATCCTTCCATGCCCATCTCGATGAGCTTGTTGAGTTCCATCGCGTATTCCATCGGGAGCTCGCGCGCGATCGGCTCGATGAAGCCGCGCACGATCATCGACATGGCCTCGGTCTCGTCGATGCCGCGGCTCATCAGGTAGAAGAGCTGCTCCTCGCTGACCTTCGAGACCGTGGCCTCGTGACCGAGCTTGACGTCGTCGACCCGGATGTCGATCGCGGGGTACGTGTCGGAGCGGGAGATCGTGTCGACCAGCAGCGCGTCGCAGACGACGCTGTTCGCCGAGTGGTGCGCGTTCGCGTCGACGCGGACCTCGCCGCGGTAGCCGGCGCGTCCGCCGCCGCGGGCGATCGACTTCGAGACGATCGACGACTGCGTGTACGGCGCCATGTGGATCATCTTCGCGCCCGCGTCCTGGTGCTGGCCGGGGCCGGCGAAGGCGACCGAGAGGGTCTCGCCCTTGGCGTGCTCGCCCATGAGGAAGATCGACGGGTACTTCATCGTGACCTTCGAGCCGATGTTGCCGTCGACCCACTCCATGGTGGCGCCCTCGGCGGCCGTGGCGCGCTTCGTGACGAGGTTGTAGACGTTGTTCGACCAGTTCTGGATCGTCGTGTACCGAACGCGGGCGTTCTTCTTCACGATGATCTCGACGACGGCCGAGTGCAGCGAGTCGCTCTTGTAGATCGGCGCCGTGCAGCCCTCGATGTAGTGCACGTACGAGCCCTCGTCGGCGATGATGAGCGTGCGCTCGAACTGGCCCATGTTCTCGGTGTTGATGCGGAAGTACGCCTGCAGCGGGATCTCGACGTGCACGCCCTTCGGGACGTAGACGAACGAGCCGCCCGACCAGACCGCCGTGTTGAGCGCGGCGAACTTGTTGTCGCCCGCCGGGATCACGGTGCCGAAGTACTCCTCGAAGAACTCGGGGTGCTCCTTCAGCGCGGTGTCGGTGTCCATGAAGATGACGCCCTGGCGCTCGAGCTCTTCGTTGATCTGGTGGTAGACCACCTCGGACTCGTACTGGGCCGCCACGCCGGCGACGAGGCGCTGGCGCTCGGCCTCGGGGATGCCGAGCCGCTCGTAGGTGTTCTTGATGTCGTCGGGCAGGTCCTCCCAGGTCTGGGCCTGCTTCTCGGTCGAGCGGACGAAGTACTTGATGTTGTCGAAGTCGATCTCCGACAGATCGGCGCCCCACGTCGGCATGGGCTTGCGCTCGAAGAGCTGCAGGCCGCGCTGGCGGCGCTGGAGCATCCATTCGGGCTCGTCCTTCAGCCGCGAGATGTCGGCCACCACCTCAGCCGACAGGCCGCGTCGGGCCGAGGCCCCCGCGACGTCGGAGTCGGCCCAGCCGAACTCGTAGTTGCCGAGCCCTTCGAGCTCGGGGCGGTCGATCAGTACGTCCGTCATACTCTTCCTCTTCTCCTCCCGTGCAACCGGCTATCAGTCCGGCTCATCCCCCGCGCCTGGTCGAGGATCTCGGTGAGGGGGTGTGATGTGCGGGTGGCTCCAGTGCGAACCTAAGATGGCTGGTGCCCGCTTGCCGCGCGAACGCGCGTCGCAGCAGGTGCGCCAACCACTCAAGTCTATAGGGTCGCAGTGACACCCGGGCCGGACTCCCAGCCCCGTCTCAGAGCGATCCGGATCAGGAACGACCCGCGTGCCCCGCTCTCTCCGCTTCTTCGCCTGGGCCTCCTTCGTCGCGCAGGTGACGATCATCGCGACCGGCGGCGCGGTGCGCCTCACCGGTTCGGGCCTCGGATGCCCCACCTGGCCCACCTGCACGCCCGAGTCGCTCGTGCCGACGGAGGAGCTCACCTACCACTCCCTCATCGAGTTCGGGAACCGGCTCATGACGGGCGTCGTGGGCATCATCGCGCTCATCGTCTTCCTGCTCGTGTGGCGCATCCGGCGCGAGCGCCGCGACCTCTTCGTGCTCTCGTTCATCGTCGGCCTCGGCATCGTCGCGCAGGCGATCGTCGGCGGCATCACCGTCTGGACGGGCCTGAACCCGTTCATCGTCGGCTTCCACTACGTGTCCTCGCTCGCGCTGGTCTGCGTGACGGCCGCGTTCCTCGGCCGGCTGGACGAGCCTGCCGGCCCCCGCGAACGGGCGGTGCCCGGCTGGTACGCGGGCCTCACGCACGCCACGAGCGCAGTGCTGCTCATCTCGATCGTCTTCGGCGTGCTCACCACCGGATCGGGCCCGCACTCGGGCGACGCCGAGGCCGGCCGCAACGGCTTCGACTCCGAGATCCTCGAGCACGTGCACGCCTGGCCCGGCTACGCGCTCCTCGTCATGACGATCGTGCTCGTGATCGCGGCGTGGCGCGGCGGGCTGCCGACCCTGCGGTGGTCGATCGCTCTGCTCGTCGTCGAGCTCGTGCAGGTCGCGGTCGGCCTCTACCAGGCGCGCAACGGCCTGCCCGTGCTCGCGGTCGGCGTGCACATGGTGCTCGCGGCGCTCACTGCGGCGGCGATGACGCTCGTGATCCTGCGCCTGAAGCGCCCCGTCGCGGCGCCGGCCTCGGTGCAGACGCCGGTCGAGGCCACGGCAGCCTGACCCGGCGCGCCGCTGCGGTGGAGCCGACGCTCGAGTGCCCTCATCCCGCCAGTGTGACGGGCTCCGCGCGCGGGACCCGGCTCGGGGCACCCATGCCGAGAACTCGAGTCGCTGCCGCGGGGTGGGAAGGACAGACCGCGCCCGCCAGCGCTTCGGAGATCACTGGAGACTCGGCCGGGGTTCGGGGTGTTCGCCCGAAGTTGCGCTGATCTCCGAAACTGTGGCGCGCGCAACAGGCCGCGCAGCTCCACCGCACCACCGCATGCACGCGCGGCACGGCGACCCGCTGGGGCGCTCGACGCGCGCGCCGCGGGGCCCGGCCCCGGCGCGCCTCCCTAGAAGGGCAGCAGCGGGTCGATGCCGACGGCGAGGAACAGCAGCGAGAGGTACGCGATCGAGCCGTGGAAGACCCGCATCGGCGAGACCTGCTCGTGCCGGATCGCCAGGTTGTAGAGGCGGTGCGTCTCGTACACGAACCAGACGCCCGTGACGACCGCGACCGTCGAGTAGACCAGCCCCATGTCGGCGATCGGGATGAGCAGCAGCGAGCACGCGACGGTCGCCCACGCGTAGAGGATGACCTGCAGTCCGACCTGGGCGCGGCCGCGCACGACCGCGAGCATCGGCACGCCGGCCGCGGCGTAGTCGTCCTTGTACTTCATCGAGAGCGGCCAGTAGTGCGGCGGCGTCCAGAGGAAGATGATGAGGAACAGGATGAACGGCGGCCAGCTGAGGTCGCCGGTGACCGCGGCCCAGCCGATGAGCACCGGCATGCAGCCGGCGACGCCGCCCCACACGATGTTCTGGGCGGTGCGGCGCTTGAGGATGAGGCTGTAGAAGACGACGTAGAGCAGGATCGCGCCGAGCGAGAGGGCGGCGGCGAGCCAGTTGGTGAACACGCCGAGCCACACGATGGATGCCACGCCGAGCCCGTAGGCGAAGACGAGCGCCTCGCGTTCGCTGAGCTCGCCGGTCACGAGCGGGCGCCCCTGGGTGCGCTTCATCACCCGGTCGATGTCGCGGTCGATGTAGCAGTTGAACGCGCCGGCCGATCCCGCGCTCATGGCGCCGCCGATGAGGGTCGCGATCATGAGCCAGAGGCTCGGCAGCCCCTGCTGCGCGAGGATCATGGTGGGGGCGGTGACGACGAGCAGCAGCTCGATCACGCGCGGCTTGGTGAGCGCGAGGTAGGCGGCGAGCTTGCGCCGAACGGTCATCGCCGGTCGGGCTTCACGGGTTTCTACGGCTGCCTGCATCGTTCCTCTTCTAGAGTGCGCGCGCCAACCATCGCCGGACCCCGCGCCGCCTCCCCTCGATTCTAGGCCATCGGGCGGGATGCCCCGACGTGGGCATACCGGGCCTCACAAAGGGCATGGGCGAGTGTGAGTCATACCCCGTCATCGCGGGTCATGAACTCCATATACTGAGGATTGCGCGCTTGACGTCGCGATCCTCGATTCCCCCACCGGCATCCACCAGGACCGCACGCCCGGCGATACCGCGCCGCAACGTCCTCGGCGGGTCGGGGCCGATCGGTTCCCGTCGCCGTCACGAACGGAAGGAACTGCACCTCGTGGCAACTCTGCACTGGGATCCCATCGACGATCGCGCGGTGGACACCGCACGGGTGCTCGCGGCTGACGCCGTCGAGAAGGTCGGCAACGGCCACCCCGGAACGGCGATGAGCCTCGCCCCGGCCGCCTATCTCCTCTTCCAGAAGGTGATGCGCCGCGACCCCGCCGACCACGCCTGGCTCGGCCGCGACCGCTTCATCCTCTCGGCCGGCCACTCGTCGCTCACCCAGTACGTGCAGCTCTACCTCGCCGGCGACGGACTCGAGCTCTCCGACCTCGAGTCGCTGCGCACGTGGGGCTCCAAGACCCCCGGCCACCCCGAGTACGGCCACACCGACGGCGTCGAGATCACGACCGGCCCGCTCGGCCAGGGTCTCGCCTCCGCGGTCGGCTTCGCCTACGCGGCCCGCTACGAGCGCGGCCTCTTCGACCCCGAGGCCCCCGCGGGCGAGAGCCCCTTCGACCACTTCGTCTACGTCATCGCGGGCGACGGCGACCTGCAGGAGGGCGTGACCAGCGAGGCGTCGAGCCTCGCAGGCCACCAGCAGCTCGGCAACCTCGTCGTCATCTACGACTCGAACCAGATCTCCATCGAGGACGACACCAACATCGCCTTCACGGAGGACGTGGCGAAGCGCTACGAGTCCTACGGCTGGCACGTGCAGACCGTCGACTGGAAGAAGACGGGCGAGTACGTCGAGGACGTCGCCGAGCTGAACGAGGCGATCGAGGCGGCCAAGGGCGAGCAGTCCAAGCCCTCGATCATCATCCTCAAGACCATCATCGGCTGGCCCAGCCCCGGCAAGCAGAACTCGGGCAAGATCCACGGTTCGGCCCTCGGCGCGGCCGAGCTCGCCGCGACGAAGGAGGTGCTCGGCTTCGACCCCGAGCAGCACTTCGTCGTCGCCGACGACGTGATCGCCCACACCCGCGCGGCCAGTGAGCGCGGTGCGGCCGCGCACGCCGAGTGGCAGCTCGCCTTCGACGCCTGGGCGGCGGCGAACCCCGAGCGCAAGGCGCTCCTCGACCGCCTCGAGGCGGGCGAGCTGCCGGCCGACGTCGAGCAGGCCCTGCCCGTCTTCGAAGGCGGCACCGAGCTGTCCACCCGCGCGGCCTCCGGCAAGGTCATCAACGCCCTCGCGGGGGTGCTCCCCGAGCTCTGGGGCGGATCGGCCGACCTCGCCGAGTCGAACCTCACGACGATCAACGGCGCGCCGTCGTTCATCCCGGCCGAGTGGTCCACGCACGAGTTCTCGGGCAACCCCTACGGCCGGGTGCTCCACTTCGGCATCCGCGAGCACGCCATGGGTGCGATCGTCAACGGCATCGTGCTGCACGGGCCGACCCGCGCGTTCGGCGGCACCTTCCTCATCTTCAGCGACTACATGCGGCCCGCGGTCCGCCTCGCAGCCCTCATGAAGGTGCCCTCGATCTTCGTCTGGACGCACGACTCCGTCGCGCTCGGCGAGGACGGCCCGACGCACCAGCCGGTCGAGCAGCTCGCGACGCTCCGCGCCATCCCCGGGCTCGCGGTCGTGCGCCCCGCCGACGCGAACGAGGTCGCCTACGCCTGGCTCGAGATCCTGAAGCAGCAGGATGCCCCGGCGGGCATCGCGCTGACCCGCCAGAACATCCCGGTGTTCGAGCGGGGCGACGGCGAGGCATCCGGCGACACCCTCGCGAGCGCCGCGAACGTCGCGAAGGGCGCCTACGTGCTCGCCGAGGCCGCCTCGGGCACGCCCGACGTGATCCTCATCGCGACCGGCTCGGAGGTGCAGCTCGCGCTCGCAGCCCGCGAGACGCTCGCCGCCGAGGGCATCGGCGCGCGCGTCGTGTCGGCGCCGAGCCTCGAGTGGTTCGAGGCGCAGCCGGCCGAGTACCGCGCGCAGGTGCTGCCCGCCGCGGTCACCGCACGCGTCTCGGTCGAGGCCGGGCTCGCGCTGTCGTGGCACCGCTACCTCGGCGACCGCGGCCGTGCCGTCTCGATCGAGCACTTCGGCGCGTCCGCCGACTACAAGACCCTGTTCCGCGAGTTCGGCATCACGGCCGAGGCCGTCGTCGCCGCCGCGAAGGAATCGCTCGCGTCGGCCTGACGCGCGCACGAAGGAGACATCCCAATGACCACCTCCCCCACCGCCGCCCTCTCCGAGGCCGGCGTCAGCATCTGGCTCGACGACCTCTCGCGCGCGCGCATCGCGTCGGGCGACCTCGCCCGCCTCATCGCCGAGCGCGACGTCGTCGGCGTCACCACCAACCCGACGATCTTCGCCGGCGCGCTCGCCAAGGGCGACGGCTACGCCGAGCAGGTCGCCGAGCTCGCCGCGGCGGGCGCCGACGTCGACACCGCGGTCTTCGAGATCACGACCGACGACGTGCGCGCGGCCGCCGACGTGTTCCGCCCGGTCTACGACCGCTCGAACGGCTACGACGGCCGCGTCTCGATCGAGGTCGCCCCCGGACTCGCCCGCGACACCGACGGCACGATCGCCGAGGCGAAGGCGCTCTGGGCGAAGGTCGACCGCCCGAACGCGATGATCAAGATCCCCGCGACCGTCGAGGGCCTCGACGCGATCACGGCGGCGATCGGCGCGGGCATCAGCGTCAACGTCACGCTCATCTTCAGCCTCGACCGCTACCGCCAGGTCATCGACGCCTACCTCGCCGGCCTCGAGCAGGCGAAGGCGGCCGGCCTCGACCTCTCGACGATCCACTCGGTCGCCTCGTTCTTCGTGTCGCGCGTCGACACCGAGATCGACAAGCGACTGACCGCGATCGGCACCGACGCGGCGCTCGCACTGAAGAGCAAGGCCGGCGTCGCGAACGCGCGCCTCGCGTACGAGCTCTTCGAGCAGCAGTTCGCGAGCGAGCGGGCCGCGGCGCTCCTCGCCGCCGGCGCGAACAAGCAGCGCCCGCTGTGGGCCTCGACCGGAGTGAAGGACCCGGCCCTGCCCGACACCCTCTACGTGACCGAACTCGTCGCGCAGGGCGTCGTGAACACGATGCCCGAGAAGACGCTCGAGGCGACCGCCGACCACGGCGTCATCACCGGCGACACCGTGACCGGCGCGTACGCGGAGGCGGGCGAGGTGCTCGACGCCCTCGCCGCCGCCGGCGTCGACTACGACGACGTCACGCTCCTCCTCGAGAACGAGGGCGTCGACAAGTTCATCGTGTCGTGGGGCGAGCTGCTCGACAGCGTCCGCACCGCACTGGAGGCCGCACGATGAGCTTCCGCATCTCGGTCGGCGGCGCGGCGGCCGACGCCGTGCGCCGCGCGGTCCCCGCGCTGGTCGCCGACCTCGTCGCGAGCGGCATCACCGCGCAGGACCCGGCGCTCTGGGGCGCCGCCGCGGAGGACGAGGCATCGAAGCGCCTCGGCTGGACCGAGGCCGTCGCGATCTCGCGCCCCCTCGTCGCCGAGATCGAGGCCCTCCGAGTCGAACTCGAGTCGGCCGGCGTCGACCACATCGTGCTCGGCGGCATGGGCGGCTCCTCGCTCGCGCCCGAGGTCATCACCCGCACGGCGCGGGTCGACCTCACCGTGCTCGACTCGACCGAGCCCGGCCAGGTGCGTGCGGCACTCGCCGACCGCCTCGCGACGACCGCGCTCGTGATCTCCTCGAAGTCGGGCTCGACGGTCGAGACCGACAGTCAGCGCCGGGCGTACGAGCAGGCGTTCCGCGACGCGGGCATCGACCCGGTCTCGCGCATCGTCATCGTCACCGACCCCGGTTCGCCGCTCGACGAGTCCGCCCGTGCCGCGGGCTACCGAGTCTTCAACGCCGACCCGAACGTCGGCGGCCGGTACTCCGCGCTCACCGCGTTCGGCCTCGTGCCGTCGGGCCTCGCCGGCGTCGACATCTCGGAGATCCTCGACGAGGCCGAGACGATCGAGCTCTCGCTCGCGATCGACACCGCCGAGAACTCGGGCCTCGTGCTGGGCGCCGCGATCGCCGCGACCGCGCCGCTCCGCGACAAGCTCGGCATCGTCGCCGACGGCACCCACATCGTGGGCTTCCCCGACTGGGCCGAGCAGCTCATCGCGGAGTCGACCGGCAAGGAGGGCACCGGCCTCCTCCCGGTCGTGCTCGAGACGACCGCGCCCGAACTCGGCGCCGACCTGCCCGACCTGCAGATCGTCCGCCTCGTCGACGACGCGGGCGACGAGATCTTCCGCGACGACGACTCGGGCGACATCCTCGTCTCGGGCACCCTGGGCGCGCAGCTGCTCGTCTGGGAGTACGCGACCGCGGTCGCGGGGCGCCTCCTCGGCATCAACCCCTTCGACCAGCCCGACGTCGAGTCGGCGAAGATCGCCGCGCGCGGCCTGCTCGACGCCCGCCCCGCACCCCAGCCCGCCGCGTTCGTAGCCGACGGCATCGAGGTCCGCGGCACACCCGAGGTCATCGGCGCCTCGAGCGACCTGGAGTCGGCGATCGAGGTGCTGCTCGAGGAGCTGCCCGCGAACGGGTACCTCTCGATCCAGGCCTACGTCGACCGGGTCGCCCACCCCGAGCTCGCGCAGCTGCGCGATCTCCTCGCGGCGCGCGCCGGACGACCCGTCACCTTCGGCTGGGGCCCCCGCTTCCTCCACTCGACCGGACAGTTCCACAAGGGCGGCCCCGCCGTCGGCGCGTTCCTCCAGATCACGCAGGCGCCCGGCGCCGACCTGGCCATCCCCGAGCGGCCGTTCAGCTTCGGCGAGCTCATCGCCGCCCAGGCCTCCGGCGATGCGAGCGTCCTCGCCGAGCACGGTCGTCCCGTGCTCACGCTGACGCTCACCGACCCGGCCGCGAACATCCCGGCGCTCGTCGACGCCGTCGGCTGAACCGACGAAAGGACCCGAATTGACTTCGGCAGAGATCTCGGCGCAGCACAACCCGCTCCGGTCACCGAAGGACTATCGCCTCAATCGCATCGCGGGGCCCTCGAGCCTCATCATCTTCGGCGTCACGGGCGACCTGTCGCGCAAGAAGCTGATGCCCGCGGTCTACGATCTCGCGAACCGGGGGCTGCTGCCCCCGGGCTTCGCGCTCGTGGGCTTCGCGCGCCGCGACTGGGCCGATCAGGACTTCGCGCAGGTCGTGCACGACTCGGTGAAGCAGTACGCGCGCACCGAGTTCCGCGAGGACGTCTGGCAGCAGCTCGCCCGCGGCATCCGATTCGTCACCGGCACCTTCGACGACGACGACGCGTTCGACCGCCTGCGCGCCGTCGTCGAGGACCTCGACGCGCAGCGCGGCACGATGGGCAACCACGCGTTCTACCTGTCGATCCCCCCGAAGTCGTTCCCGCTCGTCACCGAGCAGCTCAAGCGCTCGGGGCTCACCGAGCAGCGCGACGGGCAGTGGCGACGCGTCGTGATCGAGAAGCCGTTCGGGTCCGACCTCCAGACGGCCCGCGAGCTCAACGACGTCGTGGCGAGCGTGTTCCCGCCCGACTCGGTGTTCCGCATCGATCACTACCTCGGCAAAGAGACCGTGCAGAACATCCTCGCGCTGCGCTTCGCCAACCAGCTGTACGAGCCCATCTGGAACGCGAACTACGTCGACCACGTGCAGATCACGATGGCCGAGGACATCGGCGTCGGCGGCCGTGCCGGCTACTACGACGGCATCGGCGCGGCGCGCGACGTGATCCAGAACCACCTGCTGCAGCTGCTCGCCCTCACCGCCATGGAGGAGCCGATCTCCTTCGACGCGTCGGACCTGCGCGCCGAGAAGGAGAAGATCCTCGCGGCGGTCCGCCTTCCCGACGACCTCGCCACGGGCACCGCGCGCGGGCAGTACGCGGGCGGCTGGCAGGGCGGCGAGAAGGTCATCGGCTTCCTCGACGAGGACGGCATGAACCCCGACTCGACGACCGAGACCTACGCGGCGATGAAGCTCCTCATCGGCACCCGCCGCTGGGCCGGCGTGCCGTTCTACCTCCGTGCGGGCAAGCGGCTCGGGCGCCGGGTCACCGAGATCGCGGTGGTCTTCAAGCGCGCGCCGCAGCAAGTCTTCGCCGACAGCCAAACGTCTGAGCTCGGCCAGAACGCGCTCGTGATCCGCGTGCAGCCCGATGAGGGCGTCACGATCCGGTTCGGTTCGAAGGTGCCGGGCGCGGGCATGCAGGTGCGCGACGTCACGATGGACTTCGGCTACGGTCATGCCTTCACCGAGGCGAGCCCCGAGGCCTACGAGCGACTCATCCTCGACGTGCTGCTCGGCGATCCGCCGCTCTTCCCCCGGCAGGAGGAGGTCGAGCTCAGCTGGAAGATCCTCGACCCGATCGAGGAGTTCTGGGCGACGCAGGGCCAGCCCGAGCAGTACCGCCCCGGCACCTGGGGCCCGAGCTCGGCCGACGAGCTCCTCGCGCGAGACGGACGGAGCTGGAGGCGCCCATGATCGTCGAACTTCCCGACACGACCACGAGCCAGGTCTCGAAGACCCTCGTGAAGATCCGCGAGGACGGCGGCGTCGTCGCCCTCGGCCGCGTGCTCACCCTCGTCATCGCCACCTCCCCCGGCCAGGAGGAGGAGGCCATCGAGGCGGCGAACGACGCGTCGCGCGAGCACCCGATGCGCGTCATCGTGGTCTCGACCGAACCGGGCACCGAGTCCACGGCCGTCGCGCCGCGCCTCGACGCCGAGATCAGGGTGGGCGGCGACGCCGGCGCGAGCGAGGTCATCGTGCTCCGCGCGAGCGGCGACGCCGCGCGCGACGAGGAGAGCCTCGTCATGGGCCTGCTCCTCCCCGATGCACCGGTCGTCACCTGGTGGCCCGGCGCCGCGCCGGCGGTGCCCGGGCGTTCGCCGCTCGGCCGCATCGCGCAGCGACGCATCACCGACGCCTCGGCGCAGCCCGATCCGCAGGCGGCGCTGCACGCCCTCGCCGGCAGCTACACCCCCGGCGACGCGGACTTCGCCTGGACGCGGCTCACGCTGTGGCGCGCCCAGCTCGCCGCCGTGCTCGACCAGCCGCCGTACGAGCCCATCACGAACGTGCACGTGAGCGGCGCGATCGACTCGCCGTCCACGACGCTCCTCGGCGCGTGGCTCCGCCTGCAGCTGCGCTGCGCGACCGGCGTCGAGCTCACCTCCGTCGATGACGGGTCGCACGGCATCCACGGCGTCCGCCTCGAGCGCGCGAGCGGCGTCATCGAGCTCGTCCGCGACGTGCCGGGCATCGCGACGCTCCGCCAGCCCGACCAGCCTCTGCACGACGTCGCGCTCCCCCGTCGCAGCCTCCGCGACTGCCTCGCCGACGAGCTGCGCCGCCTCGACCCCGACGAGCTGTACGGTGAAGTGATCGCGAAGGGGCTGGCGCTCCTCGACGGAGCCCAGGAGGTCACTGCGTGACGAACGAACGGCGGGTGCTCGTGCACCCCGACAAGGCCACGCTGGCTGGGGCGGTCGCCGCCCGATTCATCACGAAGACGCTCGACCTGCTCGACGCGCAGCCGATCGTGCACATCGTCCTGACGGGCGGCTCGATGGGCTCGGCGGTGCTCGAGGCGGTCGCCTCCTCCCCCGCGCGGATGTCGCTCGACTGGTCGCGCGTGCACTTCTGGTGGGGCGACGAGCGCTGGGTCCCCGCCGGTGACGCCGACCGCAACGACCGGCAGTCGCACGAGGCCCTGCTCGACGATCTCGACCTGCCCGCCGAGAACCTGCACCCGTTCCCGGCCTCCGACTCGGGCCTGACCCTCGACGAGGCGGCGGCGGCCTACGCGGCGGAGCTCGCCGAGCACGCCGCTGAGGGGCTCGAACACCCCGTCTTCGACATCACCTTCCTCGGCGTCGGCCCCGACGGGCACATCGCCTCGCTGTTCCCGCACCGCTCGGGAATCGCGGTCACCGACCAGACCGTCATCGCGGTCCGCGAGTCGCCGAAGCCACCGCCCGAGCGACTGAGCCTCACCCGCCCGGTGATCAACAGCTCGCAGCGGGTGTGGATGGTGCTCGCCGGCGCCGACAAGGCCTCCGCGCTGGGCCTCGCCCTCGCCGGTGCCAGCCGCGACGAGGTGCCCGTCGCCGGCATCAAGGGGCGTCGCCGCACCGTGTTCTTCGTCGACGGCGATGCCGCGGCCGAAGTGCCCGAGGCGCTCATCGCGCGCGACTACTGACTCGATCCGCCATCGGCGGAACGACGAGAGCGGGGCGGGCCTTTCGGCCCGCCCCGCTCTCGTTCCGGTCGAATGACCGGTGATCAGTCCTTCGGCGCCTGCCCGCGCCGCGCGCGGAGCTGCGTCAGCGCGTCGTCGAGGAGCTGTGCGGCCTCGTCTTCGGTGCGGCGCTCCTTCACGTAGGCGAGGTGCGTCTTGTAGGGCTCGAGCTTCGACACCGACGGCGGGTTCTCGCGGTCGCGGCCGGCGGGGAGGCCGGTCGACGGGCTGTCGATGACCGCGGGGATCTCCTCGTCGGGGAGGCTCGCGGCGAAATAGCGCACCGTCTCGTTGCCCTGGGCGTCCCAGTAGCTGATGGCGACGCGATCGGCGTGGAAGCCGCGGTCCTGCTCGCCCATGGGGCCTGCGCCGACGCGGGAGCCGCGAATGGCGCTGTTACCTGATGCCATCTCGGCTCCTCGTCAGATTCCGGTGTCGAACTTGGTGATCAGCCCGAGCACCACGATGCAGGTGACCCAGATGAGCCCGAGGATCACCGTGATGCGGTTCAGATTGCGCTCGGCCACGCCGGAGGCGCCGAGGCTCGAGGTGACGCCGCCGCCGAACATGTCGGACAGACCGCCACCACGGCCCTTGTGCAGCAGGATGAGCAGCGTCAGCAGGAGGCTCGTGAGACCGAGCAGCACCTGCAGGACGACCTGGAGAATCTCCACGGTGAACCTTTCCGGGCACGACGCAGGGGGTCGATGCCGCCAATCAGACTATCAGCACAGCCGAGTTTAGCCGGGTGACACCTCGGGGCGGGGCGTCGCGCCCCGCCCCGAGAAGGTCACGCTCCGACGTGCTTCTTGAAGCGGACGATGCTCGAGAACTCGTCGATGTCGAGGCTCGCACCGCCGACGAGCGCTCCGTCGACGTTCGGCTCGCGGAGGAAGGAGGCGATGTTCGCCGCCTTCACCGAGCCGCCGTAGAGGATGCGCGTCGCGGCTGCGACCTCGTCGCCCGCGATCTCCGCGAGGACGGCACGGAGTGCTGCGGCCACCTGCTCGGCCTGGGCCGGCGTCGCCGCCTGGCCGGAGCCGATCGCCCACACGGGCTCGTACGCGACGACGAGCCCCTTGGAGGCGTCGACACCCTCGAGCGCGGCGCGCAGCTGGGCGACGGGCACCGCGCTCGCGCCGTGCTGCTCGAGGTCCTCCGCGGTCTCGCCGACGCACAGCACCGGAACGAGACCGTGGCGGTGCGCTGCGACCACCTTCGCGTTGACGTCGGCGTCGGTCTCGGCGTGCAGCGTGCGACGCTCGGAGTGCCCGATGATCACGTAGCCGCAGTCGAGCTGCTTCAGGAACGCACCCGAGATCTCGCCCGTGTAGGCGCCCGAGTCGTGCTTCGAGAGATCCTGCGCACCGTAGCCGATCGGCAGCGAGTCGGCCGCGACGAGCGTCTGGACGCTGCGGAGGTCGGTGAACGGCGGGAACACCGCGACCTCGGCGTCGGCGAAGTCGTGCTTCGCGTCGGACAGCGCCCAGGCGAGCTTCTGCACGAACGCGATCGACTGCAGGTGGTCGAGGTTCATCTTCCAGTTGCCCGCGATGAACGGGGTGCGCTTCACTGCCATCCGAGGACCTCCAGTCCGGGGAGCTTCTTTCCTTCGAGGAACTCGAGGCTCGCGCCCCCGCCCGTCGAGATGTGTCCGAATCGATCGTCGGCGAATCCGAGCTGGCGCACGGCCGCAGCCGAGTCGCCGCCGCCGACGACGCTGAGGCCGTCGACCTCGGTGAGCGCCTCCGCGACCGCGCGGGTTCCTGCGGCGAACGGGGCGAGTTCGAAGACGCCCATCGGCCCGTTCCAGAACACGGTCTTCGAGTCGCGCACGTGCGCGGCGAAGGCCGCCGCCGTGTCGGGCCCGATGTCGAGTCCGAGGCCGGATGCCCCGAACGGCGTGTCCTCGATCGCATCCGCCGGGGCGACCACGTGCTCGGCGTCCGCCGAGAAGGCCGCCGCCACGACGACGTCGCTCGGCAGGACGAGCTCGACGCCCCGCTCCTCGGCCTCGGCGAGGTAGCCCTTCACCGTGTCGATCTGGTCGGCCTCGAGCAGGCTCGAGGCGACCTTGTGCCCCTGGGCCGCGAGGAAGGTGAAGAGCATGCCGCCGCCGATGAGGAGACGGTCGACGCGCGGCAGCAGGTGGGCGATGACGCCGAGCTTGTCGGACACCTTCGAGCCGCCGAGCACGACCGTGTAGGGGCGCTCGGGGTTCTCGGTGAGGCGGTCGAGCACGTCGAGCTCGGCCGCGATGAGGAGGCCGGCCGCGCTCGGGCGCAGCTCGGCGAGCTCGTAGACGCTCGCCTGCTTGCGGTGCACGACGCCGAAGCCGTCGGAGACGACCGCATCGGCGAACGCGGCGAGCTCGCCTGCGAAGGCGGTGCGCTCCGCCTCGTCCTTCGAGGTCTCCCCCGGGTTGAACCGCAGGTTCTCGAGCACGAGCACCTCGCCGTCGGCGAGGGCGGCGGCCTTGGCCGTGGCATCCGCACCGACGGTGTCGGTCGCGAAGGTGACGGGCGCCTCGAGCAGCTCGCCGAGTCGCGCCGCGACGGGGGCGAGGCTGTACCTCGGATCGGGCGCGCCCTCGGGGCGCCCGAGGTGGGAGACCACGATCACGCGGGCGCCCTGGCCGAGGAGGGCCTGGATGGTGGGGACCGACGCCCGCACGCGGCCGTCGTCCGTGATGACCCCGTCCCGCAGGGGGACATTGAGGTCGCAACGGACGACGACGCGCTTGCCGGCGAGCGGACCGAGTGAATCGATCGTTCGCAGGGTCATTCAGTGCTCTTTCAGAGACGGTCGGCGACGTACTCGGTCAGGTCGACGAGACGGTTGGAGTAGCCCCACTCGTTGTCGTACCAGCTCGAGAGCTTCACCTGATCGCCGATGACGCGGACGAGGCCGGCGTCGAAGATCGACGAGTGCGGGTCGGAGACGATGTCGCTGGAGACGATCTCGTCTTCGGTGTACTTGAGGATGCCCTTCAGGGGCCCCTCGGCGGCTGCCTTGTAGGCGGCCTTGACCTCGTCGACCGTGACCGGTCGCGAGGAAGTCACGGTCAGGTCGGTGATCGACCCGGTGGGGACCGGCACGCGGAGCGCGAAGCCGTCGAGCTTGCCGACGAGCTCGGGCAGCACGAGGCCGATGGCCTTGGCCGCACCGGTCGACGTCGGCACGATGTTGAGCGCGGCGGCACGGGCGCGACGGAGGTCGCGGTGGGGGCCGTCCTGCAGGTTCTGGTCGGCCGTGTAGGCGTGCACCGTGGTCATGAGGCCCCGCTCGATGCCGAAGGCGTCGTTGAACACCTTCGCCAGCGGCGCCAGGCAGTTCGTCGTGCACGAGGCGTTCGAGATGATGTGGTGGCGGTCGGGGTCGTAGTCCTGCTCGTTGACGCCGATCACGAACGTCGCGTCCTCGTCGGTGGCGGGTGCCGAGATCAGCACCTTCTTCGCACCGGCCTCGAGGTGCTTTCGCGCATCGGCGGCCTTCGTGAAGAAGCCCGTGGACTCGATGACGATGTCGACGCCGAGCTCGCCCCAGGGCAGGTTCGCGGGGTCGCGCTCCGAGAAGGCCTTGATCGCGGTGCCGTCGACGATGATGTGGTCGTCGTCGTAGTCGACCGTCGCGTCGAGCCGGCCCGTGATCGAGTCGTACTTCAGGAGGTGCGCGAGGGTCTTGTTGTCGGTGAGGTCGTTCACCGCGACGATCTCGAGGTCGGCCCCCTGGGCGAGCGCCGCGCGGAAGTAGTTGCGGCCGATGCGGCCGAATCCGTTGATACCGATCTTCACTGACACAGATGTCTCCTGGATGACGTGGCGCGCACAGCGCCGTTGCACGGGTGGACTGATCGGACGGCGGTGTCCCCGGACGAGTCCGAGGACACCATCCGTTTACGACAGTAGCAGCAGCCCTGAGGTCTTCTCACCAGCTGCGGTGAAGCGCTGCTGGACGTTCTCCCAGTTCACGATCGACCAGAACGCCTTGACGTAATCGGCCCGGACGTTCTTGTAGTCGAGGTAGTACGCGTGCTCCCAGACGTCGAGCATGAGGAGCGGCACGAGGCCTGCCGGCAGGTTGCCCTGCTGGTCGAAGAACTGCACGATGATCGGGCGCTGGCCGAGCGAGTCCCACGCGAGCACCGCCCAGCCCGAGCCCTGCACGCCGAGGGCCGTGGCCGTGAAGTGGGCCTGGAACTTGTCGAACGAGCCGAAGTGGTCGTCGATCGCCGCGGCGAGCTCGCCGGTCGGCTTGTCGCCGCCCTCGGGCGAGAGGTTCGTCCAGAAGATCGAGTGGTTGACGTGACCGCCGAGGTTGAAGGCGAGGTCCTTCTCGAGCTTGTTCACGTTCGCGAGATTGCCCGAGTCGCGCGCCTCGGCGAGCTGCGCGAGGGCGGTGTTCGCGCCGGTCACGTACGCCTGGTGGTGCTTCGAGTGGTGCAGCTCCATGATCGTGCCGCTGATCGCCGGCTCGAGCGCCGCGTAGTCGTAGGCGAGATCGGGGAGGGTGTAGTCAGCCATTGCTTCTCCTTGTCAGGTGCGCCGGGGCACCCGGGCGTCTCCCCGGATCTCCGCGGCGGCATTTCCGAGTCTATGCCCGTGCGGCCGAGCCGCGCCGGGGCGCCGTCGGGATGGCGTCGTCGTATGACGGGCGGACGCCCCGGCGCAGGACGGACGCCCGGGGCGCAGGACGGATGCCCGGAGGTACGACGGACGCCCGGAGCGGGAGGCATCTCCTGCTCCGGGTTCCGGGGCGACCGCGCAGCGGCTCGGGGAACGGACGGCCGCCCGCTCAGACCTCGTCGAGATCGGCGGGGAGGCTCGCCTCGGTTCCCGGCACCCCGAGGTCGGCGGCGCGCTTGTCGGCCATCGCGAGCAGGCGCCGGATGCGGCCGGCGACCGCGTCCTTCGTCATGGGCGGGTCGGCGTGGTGGCCGAGCTCGTCGAGACTCGCCTCGCGGTGGGCGAGGCGCAGCTCGCCCGCGTACTTCAGGTGGTCGGGGATGTCGTCGCCGAGGAGCTCCATCGCACGCTCGACACGGGCGCAGGCCGCGACCGCCGCCTGCGCGGAGCGACGGAGGTTCGCATCGTCGAAGTTGACGAGGCGGTTCGCGGTGGCACGCACCTCACGACGCTGGCGCAGTTCCTCCCAGTTGCGCACCGTCGTGCTCGCCCCCATGGCGGCGAGCATGGCGCTGATCGCCTCGCCGTCGCGGATGACCACCCGGTGGACGCCGCGCACCTCGCGGGCCTTCGCGGCGATGCCGAGGCGGCCGGCGGCGCCGACGAGGGCCATCGCGGTCTCATTGCCGGGGCAGGTCACCTCGAGCGCCGCGGAGCGGCCGGGATCGGTGAGGCTCCCCTGCGCGAGGAATGCGCCGCGCCAGATCGCCGCGACCTCGTCGCGCGAGCCCGTGGTCAGCTTGTTCGGAAGGCCCCGGACCGGGCGGCGACGCGCGTCGAGGAGGCCGGTCTGGCGGGCGAGGGTCTCGCCGCCCTCGAGGATGCGCACGAGGTAGTTGTTCGTGCGTCGCACGCCGGTCGGCGACACGACCGAGACATCGGGTCGGACTCCGTAGATCTCGCCGAGATCGCGCGTCACCCGACGCGCGACGTTCTTGGAGTCGAGCTCGGCCTCGATCGCGATGCGATTCGAGATGATGTGGAGCCCACCTGCGAACCGCAGCACCGAGGCGAGCTCGGCGATGCGCACGCTCGTCTTGGAGACCTCGACCCGGGCGAGCTCTTCTTTCACATCAGCGGTCAATGCCACCTCGTCATCCAATCTGTGTTGCGGGGACCCGGCGTCATTCGCGACCGAGGTCGCGATGCTTGACGCTCACGACGACGCCGGGCATCTTCGAGACACGCTCGGCGAGTTCTCGGACCATGGCCACCGAGCGGTGCTTGCCGCCCGTGCAGCCGATCGCGATCGTCGCGTGTCGCTTGTTCTCTCGCTGGTAGCCGGCCAGCACGGGTTCGAGCGCGCGAGCATACGCGTCGAGGAACTCCATCGCCCCGGGCTGGCCGAGCACGAACTCGCTCACGGCGGCGTCTTCGCCGGTGAGGTGTCGGAGCTCGGGGTTCCAGAACGGGTTTGGCAGGAACCTGGCGTCGGCGATCAGGTCGGCGTCGGTCGGCGCACCGTACTTGAAGCCGAAGCTCTGCATCGTGACCCTGAGGCCCGCGTGGTCGGCGCCCGCGAAGGTCTCGGTCACGAGGTTGGCGAGCTGGTGGATGTTGAGGTCGGAGGTGTCGACCACGATGTCGCTCGCCTCGCGGAGGGTCGCGAGCCGCGCCCGCTCGGCCCCGATGCCGTCGAGCAGCGTGCCGTTGCCCTGCAACGGGTGCGGGCGCCGCACCGACTCGAACCGGCGCACCAGCACCGCGTCGTTCGCGTCGAGGAAGACCACACGGACGTTCACGCCCGCGCGAAGGGCCTGGATGATGTCCTGCAGCTCGGAGAAGAAGTCGCGCCCGCGGATGTCGACGACCGCGGCGATGCGCGGCAGCGAGGTACCGGCGCGCTCGACCAGCTCGACGAGCGGACGCAGCATCTGCGGCGGCAGGTTGTCGACGACGTACCAGCCCAGGTCCTCGAGTGCGTTGCCCACCGTCGATCGCCCGGCACCGCTCATCCCCGTGACGATGAGCATCTCCTGCTCCTCGGGCTCCCCCGCCGTCATCCCGACCCCCTTCTGCATACCGACATCCCAGCCTATCGGGGCACGGGGGCCTCGTCGGCGTGCAGTCGGGCGTGCACCGTCGCGGCGAGCGTCGGCCCGACGCCCTTCACCTCGGCGATCGCGGTCTCGTCGGCGGCCCGCAGGCGGGCGACGGAGCCGAAGTGCCGCAGCAGCTCCTTCACCCGGGACGGGCCGAGTCCGGGGATCTCGGACAGCACCGAGCCGATGTCGCGCTTGCGGCGCTGCCGCTGATGCGTGATCGCGAAGCGGTGCGCCTCATCGCGGACGCGCTGGAAGAGGAAGAGCGCGTCGCTGTTGCGCGGGAGGATCACCGGGAAGTCGGCCTCCGGGGTCCAGATCTCCTCGAGGCGCTTCGCGATGCCGCAGAGGTAGATGCCCTCGACGCCGGATTCGCGGAGCGCCCGCGCCGCCGCGGCGACCTGCGGCTGTCCGCCGTCGACGACGAGGAGGTTCGGCCGGTAGGCGAACTTCTTGCGGCGCTCGGACACCTCGGGCGCGTCGGAGGCCTCCGCCTCGGACGATTCGCCGTCGTCGGCCCCGGCGTCGGCCCCTGCGGTCGCCGCCTCGGCGTCGGCGGGCGCCGCGAGGTACGCGAGCCGGCGGGTCAGCACCTGATGGATGGAGTCGGTGTCGTCGGTCGAGCTCGGGATCGTGAACCTGCGGTACTCGTCTTTGCGCGCGAGGCCGTCTTCGAAGACCACCATCGACGCGACGATGTTCGTGCCGCTCAGGTGCGAGACGTCGTAGCACTCGATGCGGAGCGGGGCATCCGCCATACCGAGCGCCTCCTGGATGTCCTCCAGGGCGCGGGACCTCGTCGTGAAGTCGGCACTGCGCCGCGTCTTGTAGAGCATGAGCGTCTGCTTGGCGTTCTGCGTCGCCGTCTGGAGGAGCGAGGCCTTGTCGCCACGCTGCGCGACCTTCAGCCGCACCTTGCGACCCGCCTGCTCGCCGAGCCACGCCTCGAGGGCGACGGCGTCGTCGGGGAGCTCGGGGACGACGACCTCGCCCGGCGGGCGGAGCCCGTCGCCGTACGCGTTCTGCACGACGGAGTCGACCAGTTCGCCGAGCGGGACGTCGAGCTCCTTGTCGACCGTCCACGAGTGGATGCCGCGCACGCGCCCGCCGCGCACGATGAAGAGCTGGACGGCCGCCGACAGCTCGTCGTGGTCGATGCCGAAGACGTCGAGGTCGACCGAGTCGCCGAGCACCATCGCGCTCTTCTCGAAGAACGCGTTCGCCGCGACGAGACGGTCGCGGTACCGGGCCGCGGCCTCGTACTCCTGGGCCGCGGCGGCTGACCGCATGCGCTGCTCGAGCTCACCAAGGATACGGCGATCCTGGTTCTGCATGAACGCGACGAATCGCTCGACGTTCTCGCGGTGCTCGGCGATCGTGACCTTGCCCGAGCAGGGCCCGAAGCAACGCCCGATCTGCCCGGCGAAGCAGGGCTTGCCGCTCGCCATCGCCCGCCGGTAGTCGCTGTCTTTGCAGGTGCGGATGGGGAACAGCTTGAGCAGGATCTCGAGCGTCTCGTTGATCGCCCACACCTTCGGGTACGGACCGAAGTAGCGCGCGCCGCGCAGCTTGCGATTGCGCGTGACGAACGCCCGTGGCGCCTCGTCGGCGAGCGTCACGGCCAGGTACGGGTAGGACTTGTCGTCCTTGAACCGCACGTTGAACGGCGGGTGGAACTCGTTGATCCACGTGATCTCGAGCTGGAGGGCCTCGACCTCGCTGCCGACCACCGTCCACTCGACCGAGGCGGCGCTCGTCACCATGCGCCGGGTTCGCTCGTGGAGGCTGCGGAGCGGGGCGAAGTAGTTCGAGAGCCGCGCCCGCAGGTTCTTCGCCTTGCCGACGTAGAGCACGCGCCGCTCGGCGTCGCGGAAGCGGTACACCCCGGGTTCGGTCGGGATCTCGCCCGACTTCGGCCGGTACGGGACGCTCCGGTCGTACGACGCTGCGCTGCTCATCGCCTCAGCTGGCGACGTCGGCGCGGTCGGCCGCGGCGTCGAAGATCTCGCGGAGGAAGTACCCGGTGTGGCTCTCGGACACCGAGGCCACCTGCTCGGGAGTGCCGGTCGCGACGATCTGGCCGCCGCCCGACCCGCCCTCGGGGCCGAGGTCGATGATCCAGTCGGCCGACTTGATCACGTCGAGCGAGTGCTCGATCACGATCACCGAGTTGCCCTTGTCGACGAGCTTGCCGAGCACCTTCAGGAGCTTCTGCACATCTTCGAAGTGGAGGCCGGTCGTCGGCTCGTCGAGCACGTAGACGCTGCGGCCGTTCGAGCGGCGCTGCAGTTCGGTCGCGAGCTTCACGCGCTGCGCCTCGCCGCCCGAGAGGGTGGTCGCGCTCTGACCGAGCTGCACGTAGCCGAGACCGACGTCGACCAGGGTCTTCAGGTAGCGATGGATCGCCGAGATCGGCTCGAAGAACTCGGCCGCCTCGCTGATCGGCATCTCGAGCACCTCGGCGATGTTCTTGCCCTTGTAGTGCACCTGGAGGGTCTCGCGGTTGTAGCGCTGGCCCCCGCAGACCTCGCACGCGACGTAGACGTCGGGCAGGAAGTTCATCTCGATCTTGATCGTGCCGTCGCCCGAGCACGCCTCGCAGCGGCCGCCCTTGACGTTGAAGCTGAACCGGCCCGGCAGGTAGCCGCGCGCCTTGGCCTCGTTCGTCTCGGAGAAGAGCGTGCGGATGCGGTCGAACACGCCCGTGTAGGTCGCGGGGTTCGACCGCGGCGTGCGGCCGATCGGCGCCTGGTCGACGTGGACGACCTTGTCGAGGTGCTCGAGCCCGGTCACGCGGCGGTGCTTGCCCGGTACCTTGCGGGCACCGTTCAGCCGGTTGGCGAGCACCCGGTAGAGGATGTCGTTGACGAGCGAGGACTTGCCCGAGCCGCTGACGCCCGTGACGGCCGTCAGCACGCCGAGCGGGAACTCGACGTCGACGCCGCGGAGGTTGTTCGCCTCGGCGCCCTGCACCGAGATCATGCGCTCGCGATCGATCGCCCGACGGCGAGCCGGGACGGCGATCTCACGACGGCCCGAGAGGTAGTCGCCGGTAAGCGAACGCGTGTTCTTCAGGAGATCGGCGTAGCTGCCCGAGTGCACGACGGTGCCGCCGTTGACCCCCGCGCCCGGCCCGATGTCGACGATCCAGTCGGCCGTGCGGATGGTGTCTTCGTCGTGCTCGACGACGATGAGCGTGTTGCCCAGGTCGCGGAGCGCGATCAGCGTGTCGATCAACCGGCGGTTGTCGCGCTGATGCAGGCCGATGCTGGGCTCGTCGAGCACGTAGAGCACCCCGGTGAGGCCCGAGCCGATCTGCGTCGCGAGACGGATGCGCTGCGCCTCGCCGCCCGAGAGCGTGCCTGCCGCGCGGGCCAGGTCGAGGTAGCTGAGGCCGACCCTGATGAGGAAGTCGAGCCGGAGCTTGATCTCGCGCAGCACCTGCGCCCCGATCTTCTGCTCGCGCTCGGTGAGCTCGAGGCGGTCCATGAATGCGCGGGCGTCGGTCAGGCTCAGCAGGCCGACGTCGGCGATGCTGTGGTCGTGGATGAGCACCGAGAGCACCTCGGGCTTCAGCCGCTTGCCGTCGCAGACCGGGCACGGCACCTCGCGCAGGTACTCGGACCACCGGGCTCGCTGCACGTCGGTCTCGGCCTGCAGGTACTGGCGCTCGATGTACGGCACGACGCCCTCGAAGCCCGAGCTGTAGCTCATCTCGCGGCCGTAGCGGTTGCGCCAGCGCACCTTGACCTCGAAGTTGTCGCCGCGGAGCACGGCGTTTCGAGCACCCTCGTCGAGCTGCTCCCACGGGGTGTCGAGCGAGAAGCCGAGATCGCGGGCGAGGCCGTCGAGCAGCTTCTCGTAGTAGTTGTAGAGGCTCTTGCCCTGCGAGGTCCACGGGAGGATGACGCCCTCGGCGATGCTCAGCTCGGGATCGCCGAGCAGCAACGCCTCGTCGACCGACATGCGGGTGCCGAGGCCCGAGCACTCGGGGCAGGCGCCGAACGGCGCGTTGAACGAGAACGTGCGCGGCTCGATCTCGGTGAGCTGGATGGGGTGCTGGTTCGGGCAGGAGAGCTTCTCGGAGAAGGTGGCCCACGCCTCGGGGCCCTCCTCGTCGACGTAGTTGACCTGGACGAGCCCGTCGGTCAGCCGCAGCGCGGTCTCGAGCGAGTCGGTGAGCCGACCGAGCACGTCGGGCCCGGCGACGAGGCGGTCGACGACGACGGAGATGTCGTGCTTGACCTGCTTCTTCAGCTTCGGCGGCTCGTCGAGCCGGATGACCTCGCCGTCGACCACGGCGCGCGAGTAGCCCTGCGCCGCGAGCTCGCGGAAGAGGTCGACGAACTCGCCCTTCTTCTTCGAGACGACCGGGCTCAGCACCTGGAACCGAGTGCCGGCCTCGAGCTCCATCAGCCGGTCGGCGATCTGCTGCACGGTCTGCCGCTGGATCTTCTCGCCGCAGACGGGGCAGTGCGGCACGCCGATGCGCGCCCACAGCAGTCGCATGTAGTCGTAGATCTCGGTGATGGTGCCGACCGTCGAGCGCGGGTTGCGGTTCGTCGACTTCTGGTCGATCGAGACGGCGGGGCTCAGCCCCTCGATGAAGTCGACGTCGGGTCGATCGACCTGCCCGAGGAACTGCCGCGCGTAGGCCGAGAGCGATTCGACGTAGCGGCGCTGCCCTTCGGCGAAGATCGTGTCGAAGGCGAGCGACGACTTGCCCGACCCCGAGAGCCCCGTGAACACCACCATCGCGTCGCGAGGAATCTCGACGTCGACGTTGTGCAGGTTGTGCACGCGGGCTCCGCGGACACTCAGGCGCGAATGGGCATCGAGACGTGAAACTGGCACCCTACGAGTCTAAGGAGGACCACCGACACGGACGGCTCGGCGGCACGCGCTCTGAGCGAACATATGTTCGATCGACGCGAACACGCGGGCGGTGGAGCGCCGCCGGGCGCCCCCGGGTGCTACCCGAGGTGCCCCGCCTTCTCCATCTGGCGGAGCTCGCGCTTGAGCTCGGACACCTCGTCGCGGAGCCGCGCGGCCAACTCGAACTTCAGCTCGCCCGCCGCCTCGAGCATCTGCTCGTTGAGATCGCGGATGAGCTCCTCGAGGTCGTTCGCGCCCTCGGCGGCGATGCCCTCGCGACGGAGGTTCGGCACCGGCGACTTCTTGCGACCGTCGCGGCCGGCGAGGAGCGCCGCGGTGTCGGCCTCCTCGCGCGCGAGGACCTCGGTGATGTCGGCGATGCGCTTGCGGAGCGGCTGGGGATCGATGCCGTTCGCCCGGTTGTACTCGAGCTGCATCTCGCGTCGGCGCGTCGTCTCCTCGATGGCCTGGTTCATCGAGTCGGTGAGCACGTCGGCGTACATGTGCACCTCGCCCGAGACGTTTCGCGCCGCACGGCCGATCGTCTGGATGAGCGAGGTCGCCGAACGCAGGAACCCCTCTTTGTCGGCATCGAGGATCGCGACGAGCGAGACCTCTGGCAGGTCGAGTCCCTCTCGGAGCAGGTTGATGCCGACGAGCACGTCGTAGACGCCCGCGCGCAGCTCGGTGAGGAGCTCGACGCGGCGGAGGGTGTCGACGTCGGAGTGCAGGTAGCGCACGCGGACTCCGGCCTCGGTGAGGAAGTCGGTGAGCTCCTCGGCCATCTTCTTCGTGAGCGTGGTGACGAGCACGCGCTCGTCGCGCTCGGCGCGCGTGCGGATCTCCTCCAGCAGGTCGTCGATCTGGCCCTTCGACGGCTTCACCACGATCTGCGGGTCGACGAGGCCGGTGGGGCGGATGATCTGCTCGACGACGCCGTCGGCGACGCCCATCTCGTACCGGCCCGGGGTGGCCGAGAGGTAGACGGTCTGCCCGACGCGGTTCTTGAACTCGTTCCACTTGAGCGGGCGGTTGTCGAGCGCGCTCGGCAGCCGGAAGCCGTGTTCGACGAGGGTGCGCTTGCGCGACGAGTCGCCCTCGTACATCGCGCCGATCTGCGGCACGGTGACGTGCGACTCGTCGATCACGACGAGGAAGTCGTCGGCGAAGTAGTCGAGCAGACAGTGCGGCGCCTCGCCGGGCTCGCGCCCGTCGATGTGCCGCGAGTAGTTCTCGATGCCGGAGCAGAAGCCGATCTGCTCCATCATCTCGAGGTCGAAGGTGGTGCGCATGCGCAGTCGCTGCGCCTCGAGCAGCTTGCCCTCGCGCTCGAGCTCTGCGAGCCGTTCGTCGAGCTCGGTGCGGATCGTGCCGATCGCCCGCTGCATCACCTCGGTGGACGCGACGTAGTGGGAGCCGGGGAACACCGGCACCGCGTCGAGCTTCGCGACGACCTGCCCGGTGAGCGGGTGCAGGCTGTAGAGCGCCTCGATCTCGTCGCCGAACATCTCGATCCGGATCGCCAGTTCTTCGTAGATCGGGATGATCTCGATCGTGTCGCCGCGCACGCGGAAGTTGCCACGCGAGAAGTCGACGTCGTTTCGCTGGTACTGCATCGAGACGAACTTGCGGATGAGCCAGTCGCGGTCGACCCGCTGCCCCACCTGCAACGGCATCATCGCGCCGAGGTACTCCTCGGGAGTGCCGAGGCCGTAGATGCACGAGACCGTCGAGACGACGACGACGTCGCGCCGGCTGAGCAGCGAGTTCGTCGTCGAGTGGCGCAGGCGCTCGACCTCGGCGTTGATCGACGAGTCCTTCTCGATGAAGGTGTCGGTCTGCGGCACGTAGGCCTCGGGCTGGTAGTAGTCGTAGTACGACACGAAGTACTCGACCGCGTTGTTGGGCAGGAGTTCGCGGAACTCGGTGGCGAGCTGCGCCGCGAGGGTCTTGTTGTGCGCGAGCACGAGCGTCGGCCGCTGCACCTGCTCGATGAGCCAGGCGGTGGTCGCCGACTTGCCCGTGCCGGTCGCGCCGAGCAGCACCACGTCGGTCTCGCCGGCGTTGATGCGACCGGCCAGCTCGGCGATCGCCTGCGGCTGATCACCGCTCGGACGGTACTCGCTGACGACCTCGAACGGACGAACTGAACGCGTGGCCTGCATCCTGCAAGTCTAGGTTCGCCCACCGACACGGCGGCCGGCGTTCGCCCGCGGCGCACGCGCCCGCCACGGGGCACGCCGACGCGTGGCGCTCACCGGCGCGCCGTCGACGCGGACGACGTGCCGTCAGGCGCGGGCGGCCCGGCGCGAGACGATGTCGGCCCAGAGGGCGTCGGTCTGACTCATCGTGTGGGCGAGGGTGCCGTCGGTGTCGATCACGACGTCGGCGATCTCGAGTCGACGCGTGTTGTCGACCTGGGCGTCGACGCGCGCCTCCGCCTGGTTGAAGTCGAGGCCGCGCTCCTCGACGAGGCGCTTCACCTGGGTCTTGCGCGGCGCGTTCGTCACGACGATGAGGTCGAAGGGGTGATCGACGGATGCCTCGACGAGCAGCGGCACGTCGTACACGACCACTGCGTCGGGGTTCTCGGCCTCGGCCTTCGCGATCAGCCTGCCCGAGAGCTCGCGGACGGCGGGATGCACGATCGCGTTGAGACGGGCGCGGGCCGCGTCGTCGGCGAAGACGAGCTCGCCGAGCCTCACCCGGTCGAGCGAGCCGTCGGCGCGCAGCACGCCGTCGCCGAACTCGGCGACGATCGCGGCCAGCCCGGGGGTGCCGGGCTCGACGACTCGACGCGCGAGCTCATCCGCGTCGAGGTGCACGGCGCCGTGCTCGTAGAGACGCCGCGCGACGGTGGACTTTCCTGAGGCGATGCCGCCCGTGAGGCCGATCAGATACACGTGACCACTCTAATCGTGCGACACTCGACACGTTCGAAGAGGAGGCGGCATGCTCGAACTGCTGACCGGCACGGGGCTCGCACTCGCCGCCGGCCTGAACGCGTGGATCCCCCTCGTGATCCTCGGGGCGCTCGACCGGTTCACCGGGCTCGTGGAGCTGCCGCCCGCCTGGGCCTGGCTCGCGAACGAATGGGTGCTGCTCATCCTCGTCGTGCTGCTCGTCGTCGAGTTCGTCGCCGACAAGATCCCGGGCCTCGACTCGGTGAACGACCTCGTGCAGACGGTCGTGCGCCCGACCGCGGGCGGGCTCGCCTTCGCCTCCGGCATCGGCTCCGAGACGGTGGCCGTCACCGACCCCGAGGCCTTCTTCACCTCGTCGCAGTGGGTGCCGCTCGCCGTCGGCGTGGGGCTCGCACTGCTCGTGCACCTCGGCAAGGCGGCCGCGCGGCCCGTCATCAACACGGCCACGGCCGGCGTCGGCGCCCCCGTCGCGAGCGCCGTCGAGGATGCCGGAAGCTTCGCCCTCGCCTTCGCCGCGATCCTCGCCCCGGTGCTCGTCGTGCTCGGCGCGGTGCTCCTCACGATCGCCGTCGTCCTCCTGGTGCGACGCCGCCGCACGCAGCGCGGGCGGAGCGCGGAGCATCCCTCGACACCCTGAAACGCCGGAAGGCCGGCCCCCGAGGGGACCGGCCTTCCGTCTCGCGAATGCGATCAGTTGTTGCTCGAGAGCTTCTCGCGCAGCGCCGCGAGCGACGCGTCGTCGGCAAGGGTGCCCGCGCCGGCCGAGTCGCTCGAGTACGAGGCACCGCCGGCCGAGAACGAGTCGTCGGCAGCCTGGGCGGCGAGCGAAGCAGCGACCTGCTTCTTGTGCGCCTCCCAGCGAGCCTGAGCGGCAGCGTAGTCCTGCTCCCACTTCTCGCGCTGGGCCTCGAAGCCCTCGCGCCACTCGTTGGTCTCGGGGTCGAAGCCCTCGGGGTACTTGTAGTTGCCCTGCTCGTCGTACTCGGTGAGCATGCCGTAGAGCGCCGGGTCGAACTCGGTGCCCTCGGGGTCGACACCCTCGTTCGCCTGCTTCAGCGAGAGCGAGATGCGGCGACGCTCGAGGTCGATGTCGATGACCTTGACGAAGACCTCTTCGCCGACCGACACGACCTGCTCGGCGAGCTCGACGTGCTTGCCCGACAGCTCGGAGATGTGGACGAGGCCCTCGATGCCGTCGGCGACGCGGACGAACGCACCGAACGGAACGAGCTTCGTGACCTTACCCGGGGCGACCTGGCCGATCGCGTGGGTACGGGCGAAGACCTGCCACGGGTCCTCCTGCGTCGCCTTGAGCGACAGCGAGACGCGCTCGCGGTCGAGCTCGACGGAGAGCACCTCGACGGTGACCTCCTGGCCGACCTCGACGACCTCGCTGGCGTGCTCGATGTGCTTCCACGAGAGCTCGGAGACGTGGACGAGACCGTCGACGCCACCGAGGTCGACGAACGCACCGAAGTTGACGATCGACGAGATGACGCCCTTGCGGATCTGGCCCGGGTGGAGGTTCGCGAGGAACGTCGAACGCGACTCGGACTGCGTCTGCTCGAGGAGCGCGCGGCGCGAGAGCACGACGTTGTTGCGGTTCTTGTCGAGCTCGAGGATCTTCGCCTCGATCTCCTGGCCGAGGTACGGCGTGAGGTCGCGCACGCGGCGGAGCTCGATGAGCGACGCCGGGAGGAAGCCGCGGAGGCCGATGTCGACGATCAGGCCGCCCTTGACGACCTCGATGACCGAACCGGTCACGACGCCGTCGGCTTCCTTGATCTTCTCCACGTCGCCCCATGCGCGCTCGTACTGAGCACGCTTCTTCGACAGGATGAGGCGGCCTTCCTTGTCCTCCTTCTGGAGAACGAGTGCCTCGACGGTGTCGCCGACGCCGACGACCTCGCTGGGGTCGACGTCGTGCTTGATCGAAAGCTCGCGCGAGGGGATGACGCCCTCGGTCTTGTAGCCGACGTCGAGGAGGACCTCGTCGCGGTCGATCTTCACGACGGTGCCCTCGATGAGGTCGCCGTCGTTGAAGAACTTCAGAGTCTTCTCGACCGCGGCGAGGAAATCGTCAGCAGATCCGATGTCGTTGATCGCGACCTGCTTGGGCGCCTTGGTCGTTGCGGTTGTCATGTAGTGAATGCTCCGTAAAGGACAATATCGAGCCCATCGCGCGGTAGAGCGTAAGTTGGTTCCGCGATGGGCATGCGGACAGGGATGTCACAAGAGTGACGTTCGATCCTAACGGATTCACGCGGCCCGCGGCAACCGGGCCGTCGGGCCGCGCTCCCGCGCCGCTGCGCTCCGTCCGCTCAGCCGAGGAGCGCCGAGCGCAGGGTGTCGAGACCGACGCCGCCGAGCGCGAGCGCGTCGTGATGGAAGTCGCGGATGTCGAACGCCGCCCGCTCGCGCCGCGCGACCTCGTCGCGGAGCTGCTCCCAGATGCGCTGGCCGACCTTGTACGACGGCGCCTGCCCGGGCCAGCCGAGGTAGCGGTTCACCTCGAATCGCACGAAGCCCTCGTTCATGTTCACGTTCCGCGAGAGGAACTCGTGGGCGTACTCCCCCGTCCACGCGCCCTGGCCGTCGGGGCGCTGCTTGCCGAGGTGCACGCCGATGTCGAGCACGACCCGGGCGGCGCGCATCCGCTGGCCGTCGAGCATGCCGAGGCGGTCGGCGGGGTCGTCGAGGTAGCCGAGGCCCTGCATGAGCCGCTCGGCGTAGAGCGCCCAGCCCTCGGCGTGCCCCGAGGTGCCGGCGAGCTGCCGGCGCCACGTGTTCAGCTGCCCGCGGTTCACGACCGCCTGGCCGATCTGGAGGTGATGGCCAGGAACGCCCTCGTGATAGACGGTGGTGAGTTCGCGCCACGTGTCGAACTCCGTCACGCCCTCGGGGACCGACCACCACATGCGACCCGGCCGCGAGAAGTCGTCGCTCGGCCCCGTGTAGTAGATGCCGCCCTCCTGCGTCGGGGCGATCATGCACTCCAGGGCGCGGATCTCGTCGGGGATGACGAACTGGGTGCCCGCGAGCTCCGCCACCGCGCGGTCGCTCGTCTCCTGCATCCAGCGCTGGAGCGCGTCGGTGCCGTGGAGCTTGCGCGCGGGGTCGGCGTCGAGGAACGCGATCGCCTCGGCGACGGATGCCCCGGGCACGATCTCGTTCGCGATCGACTCCTGCTCGTCGACCATGCGGGCGAGCTCTTCGATGCCCCACTCGTAGGTCTCGTCGAGGTCGATCACGGCGCCGAGGAAGCGCCGGGACTCGAGGGCGTAGACGTCTCGGCCGACGGCGTCGGCGTCGCCGGCGACGGGGGCGAGCTCGGTCTCGAGGAACTCGGCCAGCCGCCCGTAGGCCTCGCTCGCGGTGCCCGCGCCCGACTCGAGGTCGCGCCGGAGCGACTCGGGGAGCTCGGACTCCCCCGCCCTCGCCTCCGCGGCGAAGGTCGTGAAGAACCCGTCGGCCTTCGCGATGCGGCGTGCCTGTGCGGCGACCTCGCGCACCTGGCGGACGGCGGGGACGGTTCCCGCCGCGATGCCGGCGCGGAGCGTCTCGATGTAGCCGTCGAGCGCGCCGGGCACGGCGCCGAGGCGGGCGGCGACGCGCGACCAGTCGTCGACCTCAGCGGTCGGCATGAGGTCGAACACGTCGCGGATCTCCTGCGCGGGGCTCGCGATCACGTTGAGGTCGCGCAGGTGGAGACCTGCGTCGTGGCGCTCGAGCGCGAGTGCGAGCTCGGACCCGAGGTCGGCGACCGTGATCCGGTCGACGTCGTCGGCCGGCGTCGCGGCGCGCAGCGCCGCCGCGGTCTCGCGGATCGCGGCGATGTGCTGCTCGTGGCCGGCCGGCGAGTAGTCGGCGAGCCGGTCGTCGTGGCTCGTGCGGCCGATGTAGGTGCCGATGCTCGGGTCGAGGGCGACGAGGGTGTCGACCCAGCCCTCCGCGATTCGGTCGACGTCGGACGGGATGCGCTCACTCGATGCCATCCTTCGAACCTAGGACAGCCGAGACATCCCTGTCGACGTCGAGGATCTCTCGATCAGTGCCCCGCGTCCTCCCAGTTCGCGCCGCGCCCGACCTGGACGTCGAGCGGGACGAGGAGCTCGGCCGCGTTCGCCATCTTGTCGCGCACGAGCGCCTCGAGCGCCTCGCTCTCACCGGCCGCGACCTCGAAGATGAGCTCGTCGTGCACGGTCATGAGCATGCGGCTCGCGAGCCCCTGTTCGGCGATCTCGCGCTCGACGCTCACCATCGCGATCTTCATGATGTCGGCCGCGGAGCCCTGGATGGGCGAGTTGAGCGCAGCGCGCTCGGCGTTCTCGCGGTGCACGCGGTTGGGGCTGTTCAGGTCGGGGAACGGGCGACGTCGGCCGAAGATCGTCTCGGTGTAGCCGTCGATCTTCGCCTGCTCGACGACGCCCCGCAGGTAGTCGCGCACCGCGCCGAAGCGCTCGAAGTACTCCTTCATGAGCTGGGTCGCCTCGGCGCGGTCGATACGGAGCTGCTTCGAGAGGCCGAACGCGCTGAGACCGTAGGCGAGGCCGTACGACATCGCCTTCACCTTGGTGCGCATGAGCGGGGTCACGTCGGCGGGGTCGACCGAGAACACGCGGGCGCCGACGAACCGGTGCAGGTCCTCCCCTGCGTTGAACGCCTCGATGAGCCCCGGGTCGCCCGAGAGGTGCGCCATGATCCGCATCTCGATCTGCGAGTAGTCGGCGGTGAGCAGCTCGGCGAAGTCGGAGCCGTGGCGGAACGCCTTGCGGATCCGGCGGCCGTCCTCGGTGCGGATCGGGATGTTCTGGAGGTTCGGGTCGTTCGACGACATGCGCCCGGTGGCCGCGCCGATCTGGCCGTACGTCGTGTGGATGCGGCCGTCGGCGGCGATCGACTTGTCGAGCGACTCGACGATCTGGCGCAGCTTGGTCGCGTCGCGGTGCTCGAGGAGGTACCCGAGGAACGGGTGCGGGTTCGACTCCTGCAGGTCGGCGAGCGCGTTCGCGTCGGTCGTGTAGCCGGTCTTCGTCGCTCGCGTCTTCGGCATCGCGAGCTGGTCGAACAGCACCTCCTGCAGCTGCTTGGGCGAACCGAGGTTCACCTCGCGGCCGATCTCGGCGAAGGCGAGCTGGGCGAGGCCGGCCGCACGGTCGCCGAGCTCGCCCGACAGCGCCGCCAGCTCGGCGTGGTCGACGGCGACGCCGCGCAGCTGCATCGCGGCGAGCACCGGCACGAGCGGCATCTCGACCTCGGCGAGGAGCTTGCGCGAGGCCTCGGGCAGCGCGCGGAGCACCACCGGGGCGACGCGAAGGGTGAACCAGGCGTACTCGGGAGCGCCGGCATCGGCGCCCTCCTCGGGCACGAGCTGCGAGGGATCGGCCTGCGGGACGGTTTCGCCGAGATAGCGCTCGACGAGGTCGGCGAGGCTCTTCTCGGCGAGGATCGGGCGTGCGAGCCAGCCCGCGACGAGCGTGTCGAGCACGAGCCCGTCGATCTCGAGACCCGAACGCTCGAGCGCTTCGAGCTGCGGCTTCGCGTCGGTCATGATCTTGGGCGAATCGCTCGCGAGCCAGGCCTCGAACGGCGCGTAGTCGCTGCGACCGGCCTGCCACGGCAGGCGCACCGTCTCGGCGGCGGTGGCGATGCCCGCGCCGATCACCCGCCCGTCGACCACCTCGAGGCTCAGCCCGAGACCGGCAGGCTCGGCGGCCACCGCCTTCGCGAGCCAGGCCTCCAGCTCTTCGTCGAGCAGCAGCCTCGGCGTCGGGATGGGCGGGGCGGCCTGCTCGGGCGCGACGGCCGCCGCCGGGGCGCTCGCCCCGTTGCCGCTGCCGTTGCCGTTCGTCTCGCCCGAGGCGAGCTTGCGGAGCCGCTCGAACAGCGTGCGGAACTCGAGCCGCTCGAACACGGGGCGGACGGCCTCGATGTCGATCGGCTTCGCCGCGAGCTCGTCGATGCCGAGATCGAGCTCGACGTCGGTGACCAGCCGGTTGAGCCGGCGGTTGCGGATCGCGTTCTCGCGCTGGTCGCGCAGGTTCTGCCCGACGACGCCCTTGATCTCGTCGGCGTGCTCCAGGATGCCGTCGAGGTCGCCGTAGAGGCCGAGCCACTTCACCGCGGTCTTCTCGCCGACCTTCGTGATGCCGATGAGGTTGTCGCTCGTCTCGCCGACGAGGGCCGCGATGTCGGGGTACTGCTCGGGGCGCACGCCGTAGCGCTCGAGCACGGCCTCGGTGTCGTAGCGCTTGAGCTGCGACACGCCCTGGGTGTTCGGGTACAGGAGCGTGACGTCGTCGTTGACGAGCTGGATGGTGTCGCGGTCGCCCGAGACGAGCAGCACGCGGTAGCCCTCGGCGCTGCCGCGCGCGGCGAGCGTCGCGAGGATGTCGTCGGCCTCGAAGTCCTCTTTCTCGAGGGTGCGCACGCCCATCGCCTTCAGCGCGTCTTGCAGCAGGGGCACCTGGCCCTTGAACTCGACCGGCGTCTCGCCGCGGGTGCCCTTGTACTCGGGGTACTCGCGGGTGCGGAACGAGTGCCGCGAGATGTCGAACGCCACCGCGAGGTGCGTGGGCTTCTCGTTCTGCAGCAGCAGGAGCAGCATCGACAGGAAGCCGTGGATGGCGTTCGTGTGCTGCCCGTCGCGAGTGGTGAAGCTGTCGACCGGGAGGGCGTAGAAGGCTCGGAAGGCCAGCGAGTGGCCATCGACGACGAGGAGGGTGGGCTTGTCTGCGTCCGTCACCGCACCAGCCTACAAGCGGCCGCCGACACTCCCCGACGCGCCTGGCGCCCCTCGAATGCGAACGACGGATGCCTCGACGACACGTGTCGTCGAGGCATCCGTCGTTCGGGGCTCGAGGCCCTACTTCTTGGCGGCGAGCTGCTCGATGATCGCCTGGGAGACGTCCTTCATGGTGAGGCGGCGATCCATCGACGCCTTCTGGATCCACCGGAAGGCCTCGGGCTCGGAGAGGCCCATCTTCTCGTTCAGGAGGCCCTTCGCCCGGTCGACGAGCTTGCGGGTCTCGAAGCGCTCGACGAGGTCGCCGACCTCGGCCTCGAGCGCGATGATCTGGGCGTGCCGGGCCAGCGCGATCTCGATCGCGGGCAGCAGGTCGTTCGGCGTGAACGGCTTCACGACGTAGGCCAGGGCCCCGGCCTCGCTGGCGCGCTCGACGAGCTCCTTCTGGCTGAACGCCGTGAGGAGGACGACCGGGGCGATGTGGCCCTTCGAGAGCCGCTCTGCGGCGGAGATGCCGTCGAGCTGGGGCATCTTGACGTCCATGATGACGAGATCGGGTCGGAGCTCGGTCGCGAGCGCCACGGCCGTCTCGCCGTCACCCGCCTCGCCGACGACCTCGAAGCCGTTGTCGCGCAGGATCTCGACGATGTCGAGGCGGATGAGCGACTCATCCTCCGCCACGACCACGCGGCGCGGAGCTGCCGGCTGAGTTGATTCGGTGTCTGTCACGCAGGAAAGCCTACGGTATTCTGGGCGAGGCCTCAGGCCGGTGTGGCGGAATGGCAGACGCGGAGCACTCAAAATGCTTTGCCCGAAAGGGCGTGTGGGTTCGACCCCCACCACCGGCACCGACTCGATCGACTGCCCCGATCATGCCTCGTCGGAGGCGGCGAGGTGCACGTTCCGCCGCTCGATGAGGCGTCTGACATACGGCCCGAGCACCGGTTCGACCATGCGGCCGAGCGGCCCGAGGGGCGCCGCGAAGGCGACCTCGTCGATCATGACCGTCTCGCCCGCCGCGCCCGGCTCGAAACGGTGCACGTGCCGGAACCACCGGAACGGGCCGCGCACCTGCTCGTCGACGAAGCGGTGCGGGCGGTCGGACTCGGTGATCCGGCTCGTCATGCGCCAGCGCAGGCCGAAGTGGCGGGCCCGCCACGTGACCTCCTCGCCGAGGCCGATCGCCCCCGACGTCACGCCCCCGACCGCCCGTTCGTCCGTGTGGGCCAGGGAGGCGACGTGCAGGTCGATGGAGCGCGACCGGTCGAACGCGGCCTCACGGGGCATCGCCAGGACCGTCCTGCATTCGAATCGCACGACCACCCCAGCAGTGTCGCAGGCCGAGGCATCCGCCGCTGCCCGAACGGACGGGAACGACGAAGGAGCCGGCCCTCGCGGGCCGGCTCCTTCGCGGATGCGCTAGAGCACCTCGCCGACGACGTGCACGCGCACGTCGTTCGTGGTGCCCGGGATTCCGGGAGGGGAACCCGAGATGATGACGACCTTCTCGCCGTTGACGGCCTTGCCGGTCTTCGCGAGCGCCTCGTCGACCTGCCCGACCATCTGGTCGGTGTGGGTGACGCGCGAGACGACGAACGACTCGACGCCCCAGTTGAGCGCCATGCGGCGACGGATGGCGGGGTCGGGCGTGAAGGCGAGGATGGGGATCTTCGAGCGCAGACGCGTCATGCGGCGCACCGTCTCGCCCGACTCGGTGAAGACGCAGAGGTACTTCGCCTCGACGAAGTCGGCGACCTCGACGGCGGCCGCGGTGATCGCGCCCGACTGCGTCCGGGGCTTCGTGCCGAGCGGCGCGATGCGGTCGAGACCGTGCTGCTCGGTCGACTCGACGATGCGCGCCATGGTCTGCACGGTGATGACCGGATACTCGCCGACGCTCGTCTCGCCCGAGAGCATGACGGCGTCGGCGCCGTCGAGCACCGCGTTGGCGACGTCGGAGGTCTCGGCGCGCGTCGGGACGGGGCTGTGGATCATCGACTCGAGCATCTGGGTCGCGACGATGACGGGCTTGGCGAGACGGCGGGCGATCTCGACCGCGCGCTTCTGCACGATCGGCACGGCCTCGAGCGGCAGCTCGACGCCGAGGTCGCCACGGGCGACCATGACGGCGTCGAAGGCCTCGGTGATCTCCTCGAGGGCGTCGACGGCCTGCGGCTTCTCGACCTTGGCGACCACCGGCACGCGGCGGCCGACCTCGTCCATGATCTCGTGCACGCGGGTGATGTCGGCCGCGTTCCGCACGAACGAGAGCGCGATGAGGTCGGCGCCGAGCTCGAGGCCCCAGCGGAGGTCGGCCTCGTCCTTCTCGGAGAGCGCGGGCACGTTGACCGCGACGCCGGGCAGGTTGATGCCCTTGTTGTTCGAGACGGGGCCGGCGACGACGACCTTGGTCGTGACGACCGTGCCGTCGGTCTCGACGACCTCGACGCGCACCTTGCCGTCGTCGATGAGGAGGAAGTCGCCAGGCTTGACGTCCTGCGGGAGGCCCTTGAAGGTCGTGCCGACGATCTCCTTCGTGCCGAGGATGTCTTCTGTGGTGATCTTGAAGATGTCGCCCTCGGCGAGCTCGTGCGGGCCGTCGGCGAACTTGCCGAGGCGGATCTTCGGGCCCTGCAGGTCGACGAGCACGGCGACCGCGCGGCCCGAGTCGCTCGCGGCCTTGCGCACGTTCTGGTAGACGCCCTCGTGGACGTCGTACGTGCCGTGGCTGAGGTTCATTCGTGCGACGTCGACGCCCGCATCGATGATCGCCCGGATCTGCTCGTAGCTCGACGTCGCCGGCCCGAGGGTGGCGACGATCTTCGCTCGTCTCATGTGTATGTGCTCCCGGTGTTCCGCGCCGAAGCGCTGGTGTTGGTACGAAAGACGCGCCGCCGGCGGCGCGCCGGGTTCAGATGGCGAACGCGCGCGCGTTCGCCGGGATCGGGCTCGGCAGCGAGGTCTCGCCTTCAAGGTACCGGTCGACGGCTGCGGCCGCAGCCCGGCCCTCCGCGATCGCCCAGACGATGAGCGACTGCCCGCGTCCGGCGTCGCCGGCGACGAACACGCCGGGCTGCGCGGTCGCGTAGGCCGCGTCGCGCTCGAGGTTGCCCCGGTCGGTGACCGTCAGCGCGAGCTGCTCGTCGAGCTCGCGGCTCTCGGGCCCGGTGAAGCCGAGCGCCAGCAGCACGAGGTCGGCGGGTATCTCGCGCTCCGTGCCCGCCTTCGGCACGCGTCGGCCGTCGAGGTACTCGGTCTCGGCGACCCGGATGGCCCGGAGCTCGCCCGAGTCGTTCGCGACGAACTCGACCGTCGAGACGAGGTACTCGCGGCGGCCGCCCTCCTCGTGGGCGCTCTGCACCTCGAACAGCGTCGGATGCATCGGCCAGGGCTGGTGCTCGGGGCGCGACTCCCCCGGCTGCTTGCCGATCGCGAGGTTCGTCACCGACAGCGCGCCCTGGCGGTGCGCCGTGCCGATGCAGTCGGCCCCGGTGTCGCCGCCGCCGAGGACGACGACGTGCTTGCCCTCGGCCGAGATCTGGTCGAAGACCTCGTCGCCCGCGACGTGGCGGTTCGACTGCACGAGGTACTCCATCGCGAAGTGCACGCCCGGCAGGTCGCGCCCCGGGATCGGCAGGTCGCGCGGAACCATCGCGCCGGTCGCGACCACGACGGCGTCGTAGCGCTCGCGCAGCTGGTCCCAGGTGATGTCGACGCCGATGTTCATGCCGGCCCGGAAGCGGGTGCCCTCGGCGGTCATCTGCGCGAGACGCTGCTCGAGGTGCCTCTTCTCCATCTTGAAGTCGGGGATGCCGTAGCGCAGCAGGCCGCCGATGCGGTCGTCGCGCTCGAACACCGCGACCGTGTGGCCGGCGCGGGTCAGCTGCTGCGCCGCCGCGAGGCCGGCGGGCCCGGAGCCGACGACGGCGACCGTCTTGCCGGTGAGGCGCCCGGGCGGCTGCGGCTGCACCCATCCGCTGCCGAACGCCTGGTCGATGATCGAGACCTCGACCTGCTTGATCGTGACGGCCGGCTGGTTGATGCCGAGCACGCACGCCGATTCGCACGGCGCGGGGCACAGCCGCCCCGTGAACTCGGGGAAGTTGTTCGTCGCGTGCAGGCGCTCGATCGCCGCCCGGCCCTCGCCCCGGTACATGAGGTCGTTCCACTCGGGGATGAGGTTGCCGAGCGGGCAGCCCTGGTGGCAGAACGGGATGCCGCAGTCCATGCAACGGCCGGCCTGCCTGCGCAGCTGCGCGGGGTCGCCCTGCTCGTAGACCTCCTTGAAGTCCATGATCCGGACCGGCACGGGCCGCCGCTTCGGCAGCTCGCGCTCGGTGACCTTCAGAAAGCCCTTGGGGTCAGCCATTCGTCACCTCCATGATGTTCGTCGATACTGCGCGAGACCGGACCGTCGTCCTGTCAGCCATTGGTGACCTCCAGGATGTTCATCGGTACCGCGCGAGACCAGACCGTCGTCCTGTCAGCCATTGGTGACCTCCAGGATGTTCATCGGTACCGCGCGAGACCAGACCGTCGTCCTGTCAGCCATTGGTGACCTCCAGGATGTTCATCGGTACCGCGCGCGACCAGACCTTCGTCCTGTCAGCCATTGGTGACCTCCAGGATGTTCATCGGTACCGCGCGCGACCAGACCTTCGTCCTGTCAGCCATTGGTGACCTCCAGGATGCGCGACCAGACGACGTCGCCGTCGGGGTCGAGCCCCTCGTCGACCGCGCTCTGGCGGGTGCGGAGCACGGCCGCGTAGTCGCGCGGCAGGACCTTGGTGAAGCGGTCGAGCCCGGCGTCGCCGTCGGCGAGCAGCGCGGCGGCGACCGCGGAGTCGGTCTCGGCGACGTGCTGCTCGAGCAGGTCGCGGACGATCTCGCGATCGGCGCTGCCGAGCGGGAGGAGCTCGAGCTCGCCGCTCGTGAGCGACTCGCGGTTGACGCGCTCCTCGCGGAGGCCGAGCACGTACGCGGTGCCGCCCGACATGCCGGCGCCCAGGTTGCGACCGGTCTCGCCGAGGATCACCGCGAGGCCGCCCGTCATGTACTCGAGCGCGTGGTCGCCGACGCCCTCGACGACGGCGGTGGCACCGGAGTTGCGCACCAGGAAGCGCTCGCCCACGATGCCGCGGATGAACATGCTGCCGCGGGTGGCGCCGTAGCCGATGACGTTGCCCGCAATGACGTTGCGCTCGGCGACGAAGCCGCTGTCGCGCGACGGCCGGACGACGATGCGCCCGCCCGAGAGCCCCTTGCCGACGTAGTCGTTCGAGTCGCCCTCGAGCCGCAGCGTGATGCCGCTCGGCATGAAGGCGCCGAGCGACTGGCCGGCCGAGCCCGTCAGGGTCACGTCGATCGAGCCGGCCGGGAGGCCCTGTTCGCCGTGGCGGACGGTGACCTCGTGGCCGAGCATGGTGCCGACCGCGCGCTCGGTGTTCTTGATCGGCAGCGCGATCTCGATCGCACCGCCCTCGTCGAGCACGATGCCGCTGCGACGGATGAGCTCGTTGTCGAAGTGCTCGTCGAGCTCGTGGTCCTGCTCGCGGGCGTTGCGTCGCGGCTCGGACTCCGAGAAGTCGGGGCCGACGAGCACCGGGGTCAGGTCGAGGCCCGAGGCCTTCCAGTGGTCGAGCGCGCGGTCGACGTCGAGCAGTTCGCGGCGCCCGATGATCTCGTCGAGCGAGCGGTAGCCGAGCTCGGCGAGGTACTCGCGCACCTCCTGGGCGATGAACTCGAAGAAGTTCACGACGAACTCGGGCTTGCCCGTGAAGCGCTTGCGCAGTTCGGGGTTCTGCGTCGCCACGCCGACCGGGCAGGTGTCGAGGTGGCAGACGCGCATCATGACGCAACCCTCGACGACGAGCGGCGCGGTCGCGAAGCCGAACTCCTCGGCCCCGAGCAGCGCACCGATGACCACGTCGCGGCCGGTCTTCAGCTGCCCGTCGACCTGCACCACGACGCGGTCGCGCATGCCGTTCAGCATGAGCGTCTGCTGCGTCTCGGCGAGGCCGAGCTCCCACGGGGTGCCCGCGTGCTTCAGCGAGTTCAGGGGGCTCGCACCGGTGCCGCCGTCGTGCCCCGAGACGAGGATCACGTCGGAGAGCGCCTTCGCGACACCCGCGGCGACCGCGCCGATGCCCGACTGGCTGACGAGCTTCACGTGGATGCGCGCCTTCGGGTTCGCCCGCTTGAGGTCGAAGATCAGCTGCTTGAGGTCTTCGATGGAGTAGATGTCGTGGTGCGGCGGCGGCGAGATGAGGCCGACGCCCGCGGTCGCGTGACGGGTGCGCGCGACCCACGGGTACACCTTGGTCGGCGGCAGCTGGCCGCCCTCGCCCGGCTTGGCGCCCTGCGCGAGCTTGATCTGGATGTCGTCGGCGTGCGTGAGGTACATGCTCGTCACACCGAAGCGGCCCGAGGCGACCTGCTTGATCGCGCTGCGGCGCTCGGGGTCGAGGAGACGATCGAGGTCCTCGCCGCCCTCGCCGGTGTTCGACTTCGCGCCGAGCCGGTTCATGGCGATCGCGAGGGTCTCGTGCGCCTCCTTCGAGATCGAGCCGTAGCTCATCGCACCGGTGGAGAAGCGCTTGACGATGGACGCCACCGACTCGACCTCGTCGATCGGCACCGCCGGACGCGTGCCCGTGCGCAGCGCGAACATGCCGCGGAGCGTCGCGAGCTCCTCAGCCTGCGAGTCGACGAGCGAGGTGTACTCGCGGAACACGTCGTAGCGCCGGTTGCGCGTCGAGTGCTGCAGGCGGAACACCGTCTCGGGGTTGAACAGGTGCGGCGAGCCGTCGCGGCGCCACTGGTACTCGCCGCCGGTCGCGAGACGCTCGTGCGCGCGCACCGCCGCGTCCTGCGGGTAGGCCCTGGAATGCCGGTCGAGGTTCTCGGCGGCGATGACGTCGAGGCCGACGCCGCCGAGCTTCGACGTCGTGCCGGTGAAGTACTCCTCGATGAACTCCTGCGAGAGGCCGACCGCCTCGAACGCCTGGGCCCCTGCGTACGACGAGATCGTCGAGACGCCCATCTTCGACATGATCTTGAGGACGCCCTTGCCGAGCGCCTTGATCACGTTGTGGACCGCGTCCTCGGGGGTGATCCCGCTGATGACGCCGGCGCGCACCAGGTCCTCGCAGCTCTCCATGGCGAGGTAGGGGTTGACCGCGGAGGCGCCGTAGCCGACGAGCAGGGCGATGTGATGCACCTCGCGCACGTCGCCCGCCTCGACGACGAGTCCGACCTTCATGCGGTTCTCGGAGCGGATGAGGTGGTGGTGCACGGCCGAGAGCATGAGGAGCGACGGGATCGGCGCGAGGTCCTTGTTCGAGTCGCGGTCGGAGAGCACGATGAACTTCGCACCCTGCTCGATGGCCTCGTCGACCTCGCCGCACATCGCGGCGATGCGGTCGCGCAGCGCGTCGGGGCCCTCGTCGAAGCGGTAGAGGCCGCGGACGGTCACCGTCGTGCGCCGGCCCGGCATGGGATCGATGTGCACGATCTTCGCGAGCTCGTCGTTGTCGATCACCGGGAAGGTGAGCGAGACCTGGCGCGCGTGCTCGGGACCCGCGTCGAGCAGGTTGCGCTCGGGCCCGAGCGAGGTGCCGAGCGAGGTGACGACCGCCTCGCGGATCGAGTCGAGCGGCGGGTTCGTGACCTGCGCGAACTGCTGCGTGAAGTAGTCGAAGAGCAGCCGCGGGCGCTTGGACAGCACGGCGATCGGGGTGTCGGAGCCCATGGCGCCGAGCGGCTCCTGCCCGGTGCGCGCCATCGGCGCGAGCAGGATCTTCACCTCTTCCTCGGTGTAGCCGAAGGTGCGCTGGCGGCGGTTGACCGAGGCCGGCGGGTGCACGATGTGCTCGCGTTCGGGCAGGTCGGCGAGCCGGATCCGGCCCTCCTCGAGCCACTCGCCCCACGGCGCGGACGACTCGAGCTGCGACTTGATCTCGTCGTCCTCGATGAGTCGCCCGGCCTCGGTGTCGACGAGGAACATGCGGCCCGGCTGCAGCCGGCCCTTGCGGACGATGCGGGACTGCTCGAGGTCGAGCACGCCGATCTCGCTCGCGAGCACCACCAGCCCGTCGTCGGTGACGACGTACCGCCCGGGGCGGAGGCCGTTGCGGTCGAGCGTCGCGCCGACGAGCGAGCCGTCGGTGAAGACGATGGCCGCCGGGCCGTCCCACGGCTCCATGAGCATGGAGTGGTACTCGTAGAACGCGCGTCGCTCGGGGCTCAGCTCGGCCTGGTTCTCCCACGCCTCGGGCACCATCATCATGATGGCGTGCGGGAGGCTGCGACCCGCGAGCGTGAGCAGCTCGACGACCTCGTCGAATGAGGCCGAGTCGCTCGCCCCGGGGGTCACGATCGGGAGGATCGGGCCGAGGTCGCCGAGCAGCTCGGACTCGAGCTGGGACTGGCGGGCCCGCATCCAGTTGCGGTTGCCCTGGATCGTGTTGATCTCCCCGTTGTGCGCGATCATGCGGAACGGCTGCGCCAGCGGCCACGACGGGAAGGTGTTCGTCGAGTACCGCGAGTGCACGAGGGCGAGCTTCGAGGCGAAGCGCTCGTCGGAGAGGTCGGGGTAGAACGGCTCGAGCTGGAGCGTCGTGACCATGCCCTTGTAGACCATCGTGCGGCACGACAGCGAGGCGAAGTACAGCTCGAGCTCGCGCTCCGCGCGCTTGCGGAACCGGAAGGCGAGCACGTCGAGGGCGATGCCCTCGAGCCGCGCACCGCTGGAGTTCGTCGCGCTCGACTGCAGGAACAGCTGCTGCACCGCCGGCATGGCGGCGCGCGCGAGCGTGCCGAGTTCCTCGGGCCTGACGGGCACCTCGCGCCAGCCGAGCACCTCGAGGCCCTCGGATGCCGCGAGCTCGCCGAGCTGCCGCTTGACCGAGCTGCGCGTGGTCGGGTCGACGGGCAGGAATGCGTTGCCCACGATGTAGGACCCGGCCGCCGGCAGCGGGAAGGTGGCCACCGCACGCAGGAACTCGTCGGGGATCTGGGTCACGATGCCCGCGCCGTCGCCCGTGCCCGCGTCGGAGCCGACGGCTCCGCGGTGCTCGAGGTGGCGCAGGGCGTCGAGCGCCGCGGTGATGATGTCGTGCCCCGCGGTGCCGCGGAGCGTGGCGACCATCGCCAGCCCGCAGGCGTCTTTCTCGTCGGCGGGGTCGTACATGCCTTGCGCGGCGGGGACTGATCCGAACCGCGAGAAGGGTTGGCTGAGCGACACAGGGACCGTCCTCATCAACTAGTGGGAAGCGGGGACGCCATCGGCCCTACACGGGGATGTCCGACGCATGGTGCGGCGCCGGTTCGGAGAACGTGGTGTGGGGCGGCTGCCTAAGAGGTGGAACGGCTCGGGCTTGTGGCCGCCGTCTCGCCCAGGGATTCGTTCTCGCCCTCGACGCCGTCGTCGAGAGAGTCTGAGTCGGACTCGATTTCGTCTGAGTCTACCTCAGCGTCGGGGCCCTTCCATTCACGTCCGGGCACGTACGGGCTCGGCTCGGTTCCGGTGTGCCGACGGCGCTGCACGAGGAGGATGACGATACCGAGGACGACGGCGGCGAACGACGCCCAGACGTTGACGCGGATGCCGAGGAACATCTCGCTCGGGTCGACGCGGATCGACTCGAAGAACGAGCGGCCGAGGCCGTACCAGATCAGGTAGACGGCGAAGGCCTTGCCCCAGCGCAGGTTGATCCGGCGCTCGAGGAGCACGATGAGCGCCGCGCCCGCGAGGTTCCAGACCAGCTCGTAGAGGAAGGTCGGGTGGAAGAGCGTGCCCTCCGCGAGTCCCTGCGGCCAGGCCGCGTTGTCGACCTCGATCTCGAGGCCCCACGGCAGGTCGGTGGGTGCGCCGAACAGCTCGTGGTTGAACCAGTTGCCGAGCCGGCCGATCGCCTGCGCGACGAGGAGTCCGGGCGCGAGCGCATCGGCGAACGAGAGGAACCGGATGCCGGTGAAGCGGCAGCCGATGAGGACACCGATCGCGCCGCCGATGAGGGCGCCGTAGATCGCGTTGCCGCCCTCCCAGATGTTCCAGACGGCGCCGGGCTGGAACGGGTTCCAGACGTTCGCGCCCTCGTAGAAGTAGTCGTCGGGGTGCGTCAGCACGTGGTAGAGGCGCGCGCCGATGATGCCGAGCGGCACCGCCCAGAGCGCGATGTCGAGCACGATGCCGGGCTCGGCGCCGCGCTTGGTCAGGCGGCGGGAGGTGATCACGACGGCGAGGATGATGCCGACGAGGATGCAGAGCGCGTAGGTGTTGATGTTGAGCTGCAACCCGAACAGGTTGATCTCCCAAGCCTGCCACTCGTAGTCGGGACTCGGAATGCTGAGCGGTGCAATCACTCGGGCTGCTGCCTTTCCTCGGGAGAAACGTCGGCCGCGTGGGCCTCAGTCAGCGTACTTCACTCGGCGCGCGTGCCGCGCGCGAGCTCCGCGGCGAGCTCGCCCGCCGCCCGGACCCCGCCGTCGGCGAGGGCCTTCACGAGCGCCGACCCCACGATCGCGCCCTCGGCGTAGTCGAGCACCTCGCGCACCTGCGCGGCCGTCGAGATGCCGAGCCCGACGCAGCTCGCCGGGGCGCCGGCCTGCTGGAGCCGGGCGACGAGGGTGCGGGCGGCCTCGTCGACATCGCTGCGGGCGCCCGTGATGCCCATCGTCGACACGGCGTACACGAACCCGCGGCTCGCCTCGACGGCCTGCGCGATGCGCGCGTCGCTCGAGGTCGGAGCGGCGAGGAAGACGCGGTCGAGCCCGGCGCGCTCGGAGGCGGCGATCCACTCGGCGCCCTCGTCGGGGATGAGGTCGGGGGTGATGAGCCCCGCTCCCCCTGCGGCGGCCAGGTCGGCGGCGAAGCGCTCGACGCCGTACTGCACCACGGGGTTCCAGTAGGTCATGATCAGCACCGGGGCATCCACCCGCTCGGTGACGCGGCGCACCGCCTCGAAGCCGTCGGCGAGGCGGAAGCCGTTCGCGAGCGCCTGCTGCGTGGCGGCCTGGATGACCGGGCCGTCCATGACGGGATCGGAGTACGGGAGCCCCAGCTCGAGCACGTCGACGCCGTTCTCGACGAGCGCGACCGCGGCATCGACGCTCTCGTCGAGGGTCGGGAAGCCCACGGGCAGGTAGCCGATGAGCGCACCGGATGCCTCGGCGTTGCGCCGCGCGATGACCGGGCCGACCGTGTTGCGAGCGGTCATGCGCCGGCCTCCTCGTCGTACAGCTCGAAGTACCGGGCTGCGGTGTCCATGTCCTTGTCGCCGCGACCCGAGAGGTTCACGAGGATCGTGGCGTCGGGGCCGAGCTCGCGGCCGAGCTCGAGCGTGCCGGCGAGTGCGTGCGACGACTCGATGGCCGGGATGATGCCCTCGGTGCGGGTGAGCAGGCGCAGCGCCTGCATGGCGGCGTCGTCGGTGACCGGGCGGTACTGCGCCCGGCCGATCGCGGAGAGCCACGAGTGCTCGGGGCCGACGCCCGGGTAGTCGAGCCCGGCCGAGATCGAGTGCGACTCGATCGTCTGGCCGTCGTCGTCCTGCAGCATGTAGCTGCGAGCGCCGTGGAGCACGCCGGGGCGGCCCTTCGTGATGGTCGCCGCGTGACGAGGCGTGTCGACGCCCTCGCCGCCGGCCTCGAAGCCGTAGAGCCCGACGCCCTCGTCGTCGAGGAAGGCGTGGAAGATGCCGATCGCGTTCGATCCGCCGCCGACGCACGCCGTCACGGCGGTCGGGAGCGCGCCGGTGAGGTCGAGCACCTGCTGGCGCGCCTCTTCGCCGATGATCTTCTGGAAGTCGCGCACCATCTCGGGGAACGGGTGCGGACCGGCGACCGTGCCGAAGATGTAGTTGGTCGTCGCGACGTTCGTGACCCAGTCGCGCATCGCCTCGTTGATCGCGTCCTTCAGGGTGCGCGAGCCGGCCGTGACGGCGATGACCTCGGCCCCGAGCAGCCGCATGCGCGCCACGTTCAGCGCCTGCCGCTCGGTGTCGACCTCGCCCATGTAGATCGTGCAGTCGAGGCCGAAGAGCGCCGCCGCCGTCGCGGTCGCGACGCCGTGCTGGCCCGCGCCCGTCTCGGCGATGACGCGCTGCTTGCCGATGCGCTTCGTGAGCAGCGCCTGGCCGAGCACGTTGTTGATCTTGTGCGACCCCGTGTGGTTGAGGTCTTCGCGCTTCAGGATGACGCGGGCGCCGCCCGCGTGCTTCGCGAAACGCGGCACCTCGGTGATGATCGACGGACGCCCCGTGTAGCTGCGACCGAGTTCGGCGAGCTCGGCGCCGAAGGCCGGGTCGAGCTTCGCGAGATCGTACGCCTCGCCGAGCTCGTCGAGGGCGGCGACGAGGGATTCGGGCACGAAGCGCCCGCCGAAGTCGCCGAAGTACGGACCGGTCTGCGCGCGAAGCGCCATGTCACACCGCCAGGAAAGCTGAGAGGTTGGCAATCGGGTCGCCCGTGACGAGGGCCTCGCCGACGAGCACGACGTCGGCACCCGACGCCCGGTAGTGCGCGACGTCGGCGGGCGAGAGCACCGCCGACTCGGCCACCTTGATCGCACCCTCGGGGAAGCGATCGGCGAGGCGGCCGAAGAGGTCGCGGTCGAGCTCGAAGCTCGAGAGGTCGCGGGCGTTCACGCCGATCAGGCGTGCGCCGAGCGCGGCCGCCCGGTCGAGCTCCTCGGCCGAGTGCGTCTCGACGAGCGGCGTCATGCCGAGCGAGACGATGAGGTCGAAGAGCTCGCGGAGCGTCGCGTCGTCGAGCGCGGCGACGATGAGGAGCACGAGGTCGGCGCCTGCGGCGCGCGCCTCGAACACCTGGTACGGCGTCGCGATGAAGTCCTTGCGCAGCACCGGCAGCGCGACCGCGGCGCGCACGGACTCGAGGTCGGCGAGCGAGCCGCCGAACTTGCGCCCCTCGGTGAGCACGCTGATCGCGCTCGCGCCGCCGAGCTCGTAGCTGCGGGCGAGAGCCGCCGGGTCGGCGATCGTCGCGAGCGGGCCGCGAGAGGGGCTCGAGCGCTTGATCTCGGCGATCACCTTGACGTGCGCGGCGGGGCGCAGCGCCTCGAGGGCGTCGAGCGCCGCCGGGCGGGCGAGCGCCGCGGCCTCGACGTCGGCGAGCGGACGGCTCTCACGGCGTGCGACCGCATCGGCGACCGCGTTCGCCGTCAGTTCGGCCAGCACCTAGTGCGCCTTTTCAGCGACCTTCGAGCCGCCGACGCCGTAGCCGGCACGGGCGAGCACCCAGCCGACGAGCAGGCCGACGACGAGGAGACCGGCCGACGCCCAGACGAGCCACTGCGCATCGAAGAAGAAGGCGACCGTGCCGACCACGAACGCGACGAGCATGATGGTGACGGCGGTCCACGCCGCGGGCGAGTGTCCGTGGCCGGGGTCTGCGGTCTCGATGCTCATGTTGCTCCTTCGTGCGGGGGTATCGCCCGCCAGTCTAGCGGTTCGGTTCGGGGTGGTTCGTGTCATCGGTCGGGTCGTCGCCGCGGCTCAGCTCGTCCCAGTCGTCGATCGCGCGATCGGACGCCGCACGCTCGGGCGCGTCGACGGAGCCGCCAGGCGCCGCACCGTCGCCGTCCGCGCGTTCGAGGCCGCTGCGGTACCGGCGGGTCGAGGCGGGCCAGCGCGTGCCCGTGACGAGCACGACGAGGCCCGCAGCGACGACGAGAACGCCGGCGACGATCGCGACGATCGGCCAGGCGGTCGCGACCGCGGTGCCGACGAGCTCGGCCGTGGGCTCGCGGCCGGCGACGCCGGTCGCCTCGGTCACCGAGGGCGACACGGCGCCGACGGGGTCGCCGAGCGAGAGGGATGCGGCGAGGACGAGACATCCGCCGAGCACCACCTCGAGCAGGCCGAGGACGACCCTGATGCCCGGGCCGGCCAGTGCGAGCGCCGCGGCGAGGGCGAGCCCGGCGAGCGAGAGCGCGGCGATCGCCGGCGAGGCGACGCTGCCAGGCACCGCGATCACCTCGGCGGTGACGTGCGCGCCCGCCCCGCTCGCGAGGACGAGCTCGAACCAGGTCTGGCTCCAGGCGAGCAGTCCGAGCCCCGCACCGAGGATCGTGAGGACGATGGCGGGCAGCTTCATGCGTGCACGGCTCACGAGCGGGCCCTCCGCATGGCGTTCGCGACGGCGACGGCGCGCAACGGCGCCGCGGCCTTGTTGCGCGACTCCTCGAACTCGCTCACGGGGTCGGAGTCGGCGACGAGCCCGGCCCCGGCCTGCACCCGGGCGACGCCGCCCGAGATCGTGGCGGTGCGGATGGCGATGGCGAGATCGGCATCGCCGCCGAAGCCGAAGTAGCCGACCACTCCCCCGTAGAGCCCGCGCTGGGCGGGCTCGAGCTCGTCGATGATCTCGAGCGCCCGGGGTTTCGGCGCGCCGGAGAGCGTGCCGGCCGGGAAGGTCGCCCGGAACACCTCGATGGCGTTGGCACCGGGCACGAGGTCGCCCTCGACCGAGGAGACGAGGTGCATGATGTGGCTGAAGCGCTCGACCCGCATGAACTCGGTCACCTCGACCGAGCCGGCCTCGCACACCTTCGCGAGGTCGTTGCGGGCGAGGTCGACCAGCATGAGGTGCTCGGCCTGCTCCTTCGGGTCGGCGACGAGCTCCGACTCGAGGTCGGCGTCCTCCTCGGGGGTCGCGCCCCGCGGCTTCGAGCCGGCGATGGGATGGGTGAACACGCGCCCGTCCTGCACCTTGACGAGCGCCTCGGGCGAGGAGCCGACGATCCAGTACGGCTCGCCGTCGGCGTCGTCGAGGTGCACGAAGTACATATACGGGCTCGGGTTGAGGCTGCGCAGCACCCGGTAGACGTCGATCGCGGGCGCCGTCGCCTCGTGCTCGAAGCGCTGCGAGATGACGACCTGGAACACGTCGCCGTCGCGGATGAAGTCCTTCGAGCGCTCGACCGCCGCGAGGAAGTCGGCCTCCTCGGTGCGGTGGGTCGCCTCGGCACGACGGCCGAGGTCGATCTCGGCGAGCCACGCCTCCGCCGGTTCGGCGAGCCCGCGCTGCATGCGGTCGAGGCGCTCCTGCGCCTCGCGCCAGAGCTCGTCGGAGGTGGCGTCGGCGTCGTTGAGGGCGGAGGCGATGAGCTGCACCGTGCCGGTGCGGTGATCGATCACGACGAGCTCGGCGACGAACGAGAACGCCTGGCCCGGCATCGACGACTCGGCCGGCGGCCGGTTCGGCAGGTGTTCGATCTGGCGCACGGCCTCCCAGCCGATGAAGCCGACGAGGCCGCCGGTGAGCGGCGGCGCGCCGGGGACGTCCTCGGTCTGCCAGCGCTCGAACAGCGCCTCGAGCGCCGCGAGAGGGGGCAGCGCGGATGCCTCGCCGAGCGCCCGCTCGGCCGAGAGCCCGTAGTCCTGCCAGACGACGGCGTCGTCGTGCTCGGTGAGCACGCCGTACGACGAGACCCCGACGAACGAGTAGCGCGACCAGATGCCGCCCTGCTCGGCCGACTCGAGGAGGAAGGTGCCCGGGCGCCCCTGGGCGAGCTTGCGATAGATGCCGACGGGGGTCTCGCCGTCGGCGAAGAGCTCGCGGACGACGGGGACGACCCGTCGACCGGCCAGGAGCGCGCTGAACTCCTCGAACGTCGTCGTGGCGGCGGTCATCATGTCTCCTCGTCGCGTCGTCGGTGGGCGGTCGGCTCGTGCATGCGGTCGGCGTGCCGGGTCAGTCGACGGGCGGGCTGCCCGCGACGACCTCGATCGGGTCGCCGTCGAAGCAGGTGCGGGTGCCGGTGTGGCACGCGGCGCCGATCTGCTCGACCTTCACCAGCAGGGTATCGGCGTCGCAGTCGAGCGCGGCCTCGCGCACGTACTGGGCGTGCCCCGAGGTGTCACCCTTGCGCCAGTACTCCTGGCGCGAGCGCGACCAGAACGTGACGCGGCCCTCCGTCAGGGTGCGGCGCAGCGCCTCCCGGTCCATCCAACCGAGCATGAGCATCTCGCCCGTGTCCCATTGCTGGATGACCGCCGGAAGAAGCCCCTGCTCGTTGAAGACGGCGCGGTCGAGCGCCTGCTCGGCCGTCGAGAACCCGCTCATCGCACGACCCTCCCGTCGTCGGCGAGGGCTCGCTTGACCTCGCCGATCGTCACCTCGCCGTTGTGGAAGACGCTCGCCGCGAGCACCGCGTCGGCGCCGGCGGCGATCGCCGGTGCGAAGTCGGCGACCTGGCCCGCGCCGCCCGAGGCGATCACCGGCACGGACGAGAGCTCGTGCATGAGACCCGTGAGCTCGAGGTCGAACCCGGCCTTCGTGCCGTCGGCGTCGATCGAGTTCACGAGCAGCTCGCCCGCGCCGAGTTCGATCGCACGTCGCGCCCAGGCGAGCGCGTCGAGCTCGGTCTCGGTGCGCCCGCCGTGGGTCGTCACGACGAAGCCGGACTCGGTGCGACCCGAGCGCTTCACGTCGAGCGAGAGCACGCAGACCTGCGCGCCGAAGCGGTCGGCGATCTCGGCGATGAGCTCTGGGCGCGCGATCGCGGCGCTGTTCACCCCGATCTTGTCGGCGCCGTGGCCCAGCAGGCGCGCGACGTCGTCGGTGGAGCGCACCCCTCCGCCGACCGTCAGCGGGATGAAGACCTGCTCGGCGACCCGCTGCACCATGTCGTAGGTCGTCGAACGGTCGTCGACGGTCGCCGTCACGTCGAGGAAGGTGAGCTCGTCGGCGCCCTGCGCCGCGTAGCGGGCCGCGAGCTCGACGGGGTCGCCGGCGTCGCGGAGGTTCTGGAAGTTGACCCCCTTGACGACGCGGCCGGCGGCCACGTCCAGGCACGGGATGACACGCACTGCGAGGCTCATGCGCGGAGCCTCACAACCGGGCGGCGTGGATCGCGGACACGAGGATCGCCCGTGCGCCGATCGCGTAGAGCTCGTCCATCACGTGGTTCATGTCGACCCGCGGGATCATGACCCGCACGGCCACCCACTCGGGGTCGTGCAGCGGCGAGACCGTCGGCGACTCGAACCCGGGGGCCGCGGCGGTCGCACGCTCGAGGTGCTCGACGGGCACGTCGTAGTCGAGCAGCACGTACTGGCGCGCGACGAGCACGCCCTGGAGGCGCCGCAGCAGGGTCGCCGCGCCGGGCTTGTCGACGCCCGAGCCGATCAGCACGGCGGTCGAGTCGAGGATGACCGGGCCGAAGATCTCGAGCCCCGCCGCGCGCAGCGTGGCACCGGTCGACACGACGTCGGCGACGGCGTCGGCGACGCCGAGCCGCACGGCCGACTCGACGGCGCCGTCGAGCTTCACGAGCTTCGCCGGGGTGACGCCCTGCCGCTCGAGGAAGGCGCCGACGAGACCCGGGTAGCTCGTCGCGACGCGCACGCCCTCGAGGTCGGCGAGCTCGGAGAACGCCTCGGCGGGCCCGGCGAAGCGGAAGGTCGAGTCGCCGAAGCCGAGCGGGGCGATCTCGGCGGCCTCGGAACCGGAGTCGAGCAGCAGGTCGCGACCCGTGATGCCGACATCGAGCGCGCCGGAGCCCACGTAGGTGGCGATGTCACGGGGGCGGAGGTAGAAGAACTCGACCCCGTTGCGCGGGTCGGCGGTGTGCAGGTCGCGCGGGTCGCGGCGACCGGTGTACCCGGCCTCCCACAGCATCTGCGCGGCGGTCTCGGACAGCGAGCCCTTGTTGGGCACGGCGATTCTGAGCATTTCGGTACTTTCGTGTCGACGGTTCTGATCGGCCATGGGCGTGATCAGAGATGTCGGTACACGTCAGCCGGCGAGAGCCCCTTCGCGAGCATGAGCACCTGCAGGTGGTACAGCAGCTGCGAGATCTCTTCAGCGGTCTCGGCGTCGCTCTGGTACTCGGCGGCCATCCAGACCTCGGCCGCCTCCTCGACGATCTTCTTGCCGATGGCGTGCACGCCGGCGTCGAGCTCGCGCACGGTGCCGGAACCCTCAGGACGGGTGCGGGCCTTGTCGCTCAGCTCGACGAAGAGTTCGTCGAAGGTCTTCACGCTCTCTAGGCTACCCGTGCGCGTGGGGGTGCGCGGACGCGGCCGCCCGCAGCGCCGCGATCTGCTGCTCGGGGACGCCCCGGAACACGGCCGATCCGGCGACGAAGGTATCGGCGCCGGCCTCGGCCGCGATGCTGATCGTGTCGACCGTGACCCCGCCGTCGACCTGCAGCCACACGTCGAGCCCCGCCGAGCGCACCGCGTCGGCGACGCGCCGCAGCTTCGGCATGGTCTCGGGCATGAACGACTGCCCGCCGAAGCCCGGCTCGACCGTCATCACGAGCACCTGGTCGAACTCGTGCAGCACCTCGAGGAACGGCTCGGCGTCGGTGCCCGGCTTCAGCGCGATGCCCGCGCGGGAGCCGATCTCGCGCAACCGCCGGGCGAGCGCCACGGGGTCGGCGGCGGCTTCGACATGGAACGTCACACTCTCGGCGCCGAGCTCGGCGTATCCGGGCGCCCAGCGGTCGGGGTCGTCGATCATGAGGTGCACGTCGAGCGGGATCGGGCTCGTCGCCCGGATGCGCTCGACCATCTGCGGCCCGAAGGTGAGGTTCGGCACGAAGTGGTTGTCCATGACGTCGACGTGCACGAGGTCGGCCGTCGCGATGCGGGCGAGCTCGTGCTCGATGTTCGCGAAGTCGGCGGCGAGGATGCTCGGGTTGATGCGCGTCGTCATGGCTCGAAGCCTATCGAGCGCGGATGCCGCGGGGCTTCCCTGCCGCGATCAGGCCGTGCGACGCACGAGGGCGATGAACATCGCATCGGTGCCGTGGCGGTGCGGCCAGAGCTGCACCGTCTCGGGCGGGCCCGCGAGGTCGAGCGGTTCGCGCCCCACCGACTGCACGACGGCCCGCGTGTCGAGCTGCTCGAGCTCGCCCTCCCAGCGGCGGAGCGCTGCCGCGAGGGTGCCGTGCGTCTCGGCCGTGTGCGGCGAGCACGTGACGTACGCGAGCACGCCGCCCGGTGCGAGCAGCCGCACCGCCTGGTCGAACAGCTCGCCCTGGAGCTGCGTGAGCTCGGGCACGTCGGCGGGCTGCTTGCGCCAGCGCGCCTCCGGCCGCCTGCGGAGGGCACCGAGCCCGGTGCACGGCGCGTCGAGCAGGATGCGGTCGAATCCGCCCGCCGAGCCCAGCGCCGAGGCATCCGTCTCGCGACCGTCGCCGACGGCGACCTCCACCTCGAGCGGGACACCGGCGATCGCCCGGCGCACGAGCTCGGCGCGGGCGGGGACGAGTTCGTTCGCCACGAGGGTCGCGTCGTTCGCGAGCGCCTCGGCGGCCAGCACCGCGGTCTTGCCGCCCGGGCCGGCGCAGAGGTCGAGCCACCGCTCGCCGGGCACGACGGCCGAGGCGCGCGACAGCGCGAGCGCAGCGAGCTGGGATCCCTCGTCCTGCACGCGGACGCGACCCTCGTGCGCGGCGACGAGCGCGATCGGGTTCGGCGCGGTGGCCCCGATGGGCGAGAAGCGATTCGGCTCGCCGAGCTCCTCGGGCGACTCGTCGCCGAGCCCGGGCAGCACCGCGAGGTTCACGCGCGGTGCGACGTTGTCGGCGTCGAGGAGCGCCTCGAGCTCCTCGGCGCGCCCCTCCTTGACGAGTGCCGAGCGGAACGCCCGGACGACCCACTCGGGGTGCGAGGCGAGCACCGCGAGCCGGGCGTCGTCGTTCGGCAGCTCGGCGGCGAGCTCCTCGCGCCACGACTCGAGGCTCGACCTGGAGACCGTGCGGAGCACGCCGTTCACGAACCCGCTCGCGGCGGGGGCGATGCGCTTCGCGAGCACGACCTGCTCGTTGACCGCGGCGTGCGTCGGCACCCGGGTGGAGAGCAGCTGGTGCACGCCGAGCCGGAGGATGTCGAGCACCGGCGGATCGATGCGGTCGGCGGGGCGCCCTGCGGCCAGTTCGATGACCGCGTCGTAGAAGCCCTGCATGCGCAGCGTGCCGTAGGTCAGCTCGGTCGCGAGCGCCGCGTCGGCCTCGCCGAGCTTCGACCGCTCGATGCGCTTGGGCAGCAGGAGGTTCGCGTACGCCTCGTCGGTGCGCACCGCCTCGAGCACCTCGTAGGCGACGATCCGGGGCGGCGACACGCGCACCTGGCGGGGTCGACGGGCGTCGCGGTCGCGGTCGGGGCGTCGGGCGGGGCGTTGCTGCTGCACCCGTCAACTGTACGCGGGGCGGCTAGCCGAGCGTGCGGACGAGCTCGCCGAGGCCGCGGCCCCAGTCCGCGGCGGCCATCGCGCCCTTGCCAGCGGGCTGCACGCGGACGAGCTCGATCGGCGCGTCGGCGGTGCCGACGAGCACGCGACGACGCTCGGGGCGGAGTTCGCCGGGAGCGAGCGGCTCGGCCTGGTCCGCATCCTCGACGGCGCGCGCCTCGAGCACCTTCAGCCGCTCGCCGCCGACGGTCGTCCACGCACCCGGCTCCGGGGTGGTGCCGCGGTACCGCGCGAGCACCGCACGCGCGTCGAGGCGCCAGTCCAGCCGGCCGTCGTCGATCGTCAGCTTCGGCGCGAGACTCGGCTCGCCCGACTGCGGCTCCGCATGGGCCGTGCCGTCCGCGAGGCCGTCGACCACCTCGGCGAGGAGCCCGGCGCCGCGCTCCGCGAGGAGCTCGAGGGCGGCGCCCGCCGTCAGCCCTCCGTCGTTCGGCCAGCTGCGCGCCGCGAAGACGTCGCCGGCGTCGAGCTCGGGCACGAGCTGGAACACGGATGACCCAAGCTCGGCGTCGTCCGCGATGATCGCGTGCTGCACGGGCGCGGCACCACGCCAGGCCGGCAGCACCGAGAAATGCAGGTTGATCCAGCCGAGTCGCGGCAGTGAGAGCAGCGGTTCGCGCACGAGCCCGCCGTACGCGACGATCACGCCGAGGTCAGGGCGGAGCGCCTCGATCCCCGCCGTGGCCTCGTCGCCCAGTCGGGCCGCCTTGACGACCGGCAGCCCGTGCGCCTTCGCCGCGGCGGCGACCGGCGACGGCGTCATCACCCGCTTGCGCCCGAGCGGCGCATCGGGGCGCGTCACGACGCCGACCACCTCGTGCCGTCCGTCGCGGACGAGCCGTTCGAGGCTCGGGACGGCGGGAGCGGGCGTTCCGGCGAAGACGAGGCGTAGGGAGTTCACCCGCCCATTCTCCCGGATACGGGTCAGCCGAGCAGTCCGTGCTCCCACGCGTGCGCCACGATCTGCAGGCGTGAAGCGAGGCCGAGCTTGGCGAGCACCGACGAAACGTGGCTCTTCACGGTGGTCTCGGAGATGAACGCTTCCGCCGCGATTTCGGCATTCGAACGCCCCCGCGCCGCGAGCAGGTAGACGTCCCGTTCCCGCCGCGAAAGTGCCGCGATCGAAGCGTCGTCGCGCGGGCGATCGGGAATGTCGCGCACGAGGCTGCCCGGCTCGGCCGGAGCGACTACCGTGCCGCCGTCGTGCACCGTGCGAATCGCCGCGAGCAGCAACTCGGGTGTCCCATCCTTCATGAGGAACCCGCGTGCGCCGGCGCGCAACGCCCGCTGCACCGCGATCTCCCCACGGTGCGTCGTCAGCACGATGACCCGCGGTCGGTCGACACCCTCGCCGAGGAGTGCCTCAGTCGCCGAGACGCCGTCCAGCCCGGGCATGCGCACGTCCATCAGCAGCACGTCGGGCCGTGCGTCGTCGACGAGGCCGCGCACCTCGTCGCCCCGATGCACGGCACCGACGAACTCGAGATCGGATTGCGAGCCGACGAGCATGCCGATGCCCGAGCAGAAGAGCCGTTCGTCGTCGGCGATCGCCACCCGCACGTTCACGCCTCGGCCTCGCTGCTCGTCGCCGCGTCGGCCTCGGGCGACGCGTGGCCGCCCTCCGACGCCCCTCCGGCACGCACGGCGGGCAGGAACCCGGCGACGACGAAGCCTCGTTCGTCATCGGCGTCGACGCCGAGCCATCCGCCCGCGAGCCTCGCCCGTTCGCGCATGCCGACGGTGCCGCGCCCCTGCACACCCCCGTCGCGCTCGGCCCGTCGCGGCGACACGATCTCGAAGCCTGTGCCGTCGCGGCGACGGTCGAGCACCACCGTCGTCGACGCGGTGCGGCCGCCGTGCCGGACGGCATTCGTCAGACTCTCCTGGATGATCCGGTACAGCGCGCGCGACTGCGGGGATGCGAGTTCGAACGCCTCGCCACGCTCCTCGACTTCTACGTCGAGCCCGGCCGAACGAGCGCCGGCGACGAGTTCGTCGAGCCGGTCGATGCCCGGGCTCTCGAACTCCCCCGCGTCGTCGAGCCCGTCGAGCAGCCGTCGCACCTCGACGAGCGCTCCTCGTCCGCGTTCGGCGATCGCGTCGAGCGCATCGTTCGCCGCTCCCCGCTCGTCTCCCGCGTAGCGGGCGCCGTCGGCCTGCGCGACGATCCCCGCGAGCGAGTGCGCGACCACGTCGTGGATCTCCCGTGCGAAGCGCTCGTGCTCGAGTGCGGCGGCGAGTTCGAGCTCTGCCTCGCGCAGTTCGGCCGCCTGCCGGGCGGCCGCGAGGCGCTCGGCGTACCGGGTTCGCACCGTCCCGAGCGCCCACCCGATCGCCCACGCCGCCGCCATCACGAGGGCAGTCGCGATCGCGAAAGGATTCAGCAGGGTGTACAGCGCCGCCGCCCAGAAATCGGCGGCCGGGATGAGGAACCCCTCCTGCATTCCGGCGAGCACCAGCCAGATGTCGACGAGCACGACGACGACCACGGCATAGGCGGCGGCCCAGATGCGGCGGCGATGCGCCGAAGCGACGGCCACGCCCACGATCGGGACCGCCAGCAGCGCCGCCCAGACGGAACCCTCGAGGCGCATCACCGGCACGAACGTCATCATCGCGAGCGTCGTCACCGCGATCAACGAGGCGGCTCGTGGAAATCGCCCTGCGAGCCCGATCGCCGTGCCGAACCCGGCGAACACCGCCCACTCGGGCGGCGGCATCATCGCTGGCGACTGACCACGCCCCGCCTCGGCGATGCACCACAGCACGAAGTACACGATGCCGCCGGCGGGGAAGGCGAGTTGCAGGAGCAGGCTCATGAGTCGGTCGCGGGTCATGTCGTCACGCTAACGAGGTCGGACGCTCCGATCGAGGCTCCGCGCGGACTCCCCGTCGCGAGGAGGACGGATTCCCTCCTCAGGAAGGAGACGCCTCCAGGCCTACGGCACCTCGGGGTCGTCGAAGCGCACGCGCAGCACGCGCGGACGCTGCGGTCGCCGCCCGGCGACCGGACGCCGCCGTTCGGTGGCGACCCGGATCATCTCCGCCCGCAACGCGCGCGCCACCGCGGCGCCCGCGCCGTAGTCGAACCGCACGATCGCCCGCTCGAGCTCGTCGTCGGCGGGCGTCGGCCCGAGCACGTCGACCCCGGGCGCCACCGCCGTCGCCGCGTCGATGGCGCGTTCGACCCCCGCGTGCGGCGCCGTGACGCTCGCGACGCGCACCGCGGGAGGGAACCGCAGCGCGCGGCGGGCCGCAAGCTCGGTGCCCGCCCACTCGAGCTGCCGCCAACCTGCGAGCGCCTGCGCGAGCGCGCCCGCCACGCCGACGAGGAACACCGGCGCACCCGGTGCGGCCAGCGCCGCGGCATTCGACCACCACCGGAGGCAGTCCTCGGCGACGCGCAGGGACTCGCGCAGCAGCATCCGCTCGCCGTCGAGGAGCAGCACCGCCCGGTAGCCGCCCTCCGCGACGGGCTCCGCACCGCGGGTCGCGACGACGAGCGCCGGCTCGGCGCCGACCCGCAGCACCGGGCGCTCGCCGTCGGAGAGGATCACCCGTGCCCGCGGGAACGCCCGGCCGAGCTCTTCGGCGGTGCGGCTCGCGCCGACCGTCACGGCGCGCAGCTTCGTCGACTCGCACACGGGGCACTGCCAACTCGCGGCACTCGTGCCGCAGAGCGTGCAGCGAGGCGCGCCGCCGGCGCGCGGCACCGCGAGCACACCGCCGCAGGCGGCGCAGCGGGCGGGTTCGCGGCAGCGATCGCACGAGAGCATCGGCGTGTGCCCGGGGCGGGCCACCTGCACGAGGACCGGGCCGGCCCGGACCGCCTCCTGCGCCTGGCGCCATGCTGCCGACGGGATGCGCGCCGAGCCCGGCTCGGGCGTCGCCTGCTGCTCGGTCGGGATGACGCGCGGACGCGTATGACGGTGCGCCGCGACCGATCGCACCCAGCCGATCTCGACGAGTCGCTCGACCTCGACGCTGCGGGTGTGCCCGAGGAGGAGGAGGGCGGCGCCCGACTGCTCCTGGCGGATCAGCGCGACGTCGCGCGGGTGCACGCCGGGGCTCAGCGGCTCGTTCATGAGTGCGTCGCCGTCGTCCCACAGCGCGATGAGGCCGAGCCTCGCCGCCGGCGCGTAGACGGTCGACCGGTTGCCGACGATGATGCGGGCGTGGTCGCCGTGGGCGTCGAGGAACGCCCGGAATCGTGCGCCGCCCGTCTGCCGCGCATCGGTGCGCAGCACCCGGCGGGGGTCCACGATCTCGGCGAGGGCCGCCTGCAGCTGCTCCTGGTCTCGGTAGTCGGGCACGACGAGGAGGCTCGAGCGGTCGGCGGCGAGCGTCGCCGCGGCCGCCTCGGCGAGGGTGACCGCCCAAGCGCCGACCCACTCCCCCGACGGCAGCCTCACCGGACGCGGGTCGGCGGCGAGGGCCATCCGTTCGCCGCCCGCGATGCCGGCCTCGACGACGCCGGCCTCGTAGCCCGTGACGGCGGTGGCCGGCGGCAGCTCGCCCGGGTCGGGCTCGGCCCCCCGCCAGGCCCGTTCGACGCGCACGTAGCGGCTCGGGATCGCGAGCCGCAGCACGTCGCTCGCGTTGCCCGCGGCCCGGTCGGCGACTGCGCGTGCGAGCGCCCACACCTCGGGCGTGAGCAGGGGCACCTCCGAGACGACGAGGTCGAGCTCGGCGAGACGGCCCTCGTACTCGCTCGACTCGGCGAGCTCGACGAGCCAGCCGTCGGCGATGCGCCCGCCCGAGCGCAGCGGGACCCGCACTCGGACGCCCGGCCTCGCCTCGTCGACGAGCCGGTCGGGCACGCGGTAGTCGAAGAGCTGGTCGAGTTGCGGCAGCGGCGAGTCGACGAGCACCCTGGCGACCGGGCCGGCCGTCACCTCAGAGCCCGGCGGCGGAGCGGAGCTCGGCGACGCGGTCGAGGCGCTCCCAGGTGAAGTCGGGGAGCTCGCGTCCGAAGTGGCCGTAGGCGGCGGTCTGCGCGTAGATCGGGCGGAGCAGGTCGAGGTCGCGGATGATCGCCGCGGGGCGGAGGTCGAACACCTCGCGGATCGCGCCGATGATCTGCTCGTCGGGCAGCGTGCCGGTGCCGAACGTCTCGACGTAGAGCCCGACCGGTGAGGCCTTGCCGATGGCATAGGCGACCTGCAGCTCGAGCCGGTCGGCGAGGCCGGCCGCGACGGCGTTCTTCGCGACCCAGCGCATCGCGTACGCGGCCGAGCGGTCGACCTTCGACGGGTCCTTGCCGCTGAACGCCCCGCCGCCGTGACGGCTCGCCCCGCCGTAGGTGTCGATGATGATCTTGCGGCCCGTGAGGCCCGCGTCGCCCTGGGGGCCGCCGATCTCGAAGCGACCGGTCGGGTTGATGAGCACCGACAGCTCGGGGCGCGCGAGCTCGACCGTGTCGAGCACCGGGCGGATGACGAGCTCTTCGACCTCGGCGCGGAGCTGCTCGTTCGAGACCGCTGGCGAGTGCTGCGTCGAGAGCACGACCGTCTCGATCGTCTTCGGCGTCTGCCCGTCGTAGCCGACGGTGACCTGGGTCTTGCCGTCGGGGCGCAGGTAGTCGAGCTCGCCGGCCTTGCGCACGTGCGCGAGGCGCTCGGCGAGGCGGTGCGCGAGCCAGATCGGCACGGGCATGAGCGCGGGCGTCTCGCGCGTGGCGTAGCCGAACATGATGCCCTGGTCGCCCGCGCCCTGGCGGTCGAGCTCGTCGTCGCTCGCGCGCTCGCGCGCCTCGAACGCGTGGTCGACGCCCTGGGCGATGTCGGGCGACTGGCCGCCGATCGACACCGAGACGCCGCACGAGCGGCCGTCGAACCACACGTCGGAGGAGTCGTAGCCGATCGAGGTGACGCGCTCGCGGACGATCGCCGGGATCTCGACGTAGCCCGAGGTCGTGACCTCGCCGGCGACGTGCACGAGTCCCGTCGTCACGAGGGTCTCGACCGCCACCCGGCTGTTCGGGTCGACGGCGAGCAGCGCGTCGAGGATCGAGTCCGAGATCTGGTCGCAGATCTTGTCGGGGTGGCCTTCGGTCACGGACTCGGAGGTGAAGAGGCGGAGGGCGCTCATACGGGGTCGGCTTCTTTCGTGGTGCGGTCTTCTGCGGTGTGCGCGAGCTTCGAGACAACCACGTCGAGGATGGCACCGGCCACCGACCGTTTCGTTCCGTGAAGCCGTGTGACGATCTCGTCGTCGCCGCCGAGGATGACGACGGAGTTCTCGTCGCTCGCGAAGCCCTCGTTCCAGCCGACCCGGTTCACGACGAGCACATCGGCGCCCTTGGCGCGGCGCTTGGCCCGCCCGAGCTCGAGCAGGCGCCCGTCGTCGGGCTCGGTCTCTGCGGCGAAGCCGACGAGCAGGGTGCCGTCGTGGGGCGCGTGCCCGAGACCGGCGAGGATGTCGGGGTTGCGGACGAGCTCGATCGTCATCCCGTCGCCGGAGCCGTCCTTCTTGATCTTCTGCTCGCTGACGTTCGCGGGCCGGTAGTCGGCGACGGCTGCGGCCATGACGACCGCGTCGGCGCCGCGAGCGGCCTCGGTGACGGCGGCCTGCAGCTCGAGCGCGCTCGACACGCGACGGAGGTCGCAGCCCGCGGGATCGGCGATCTCGAGGTTCGCGGCGACGAGGGTGACCTCGGCGCCGCGGGCATGGGCGGCCTCGGCGATCGCGACGCCCTGCTTGCCGCTGGAGCGGTTGCCGAGGAAGCGCACGGGGTCGAGCGGCTCGCGCGTGCCGCCGGCGGTCACGACGATGCGGCGACCCGCGAGGTCGCGGCCGGCCGTCTCGGCGGATGCCGCGACCGCGAGTGCGGCCTCGACGATGACGTCGGGCTCCTCCATGCGACCAGGGCCGCTGTCGGCGCCCGTCAGCTGGCCGACGGCGGGGCCGACGACGGTGACGCCGCGGCCCTCGAGCGTCGCGATGTTCGCCTGCGTCGCCGGGTGCCGCCACATCTCGGTGTGCATCGCGGGGGCGATGACGACGGGCGCCTCGCTCGCGAGCACGCTGTTGCCGAGCAGGTCGTCGGCGAGGCCTGCCGCGAGCTTCGCGATCGTGTTCGCCGTCGCCGGGGCGATGACGATGAGGTCGGCGGCCTGGCCCATCGCGACGTGGCGCACCTCGGCGACGCCCTCGTACAGCTCGGTGTGCACCGGGTTGCGCGAGATCGCCTCGAGGGTCGGCCTGCCGACGAAGCGCAGCGCCCCCTCGGTGGGGATGACGTGCACGTCGTGGCCGGCGAGGACGAGGGCTCGGACGACGCCGACGGCCTTGTACGCCGCGATGCCGCCGGTGATGCCGACGACGATGTTGAGGGTCACGCGGCCCCCGGGGTCACTCGCCCAGCGGGCGGAGCCGGAGCTTGTCCTCGTTGATCTCGTGCATGGCCACCGACAGCGGCTTGTCGTCGATCGACGAGTCGACGAGCGGGCCGACGTTGTCGAACAGGCTGCCCTCGTGCAGGTCGGCGTAGTAGTCGTTGATCTGGCGGGCGCGCTTCGAGGCGAAGATGACCAGCTGGTACTTCGAGTCGACCTTCGAGAGCAGGTCGTCGATGGGCGGGTCGATGATGCCGGACAGCTTCTCAGCCATGGAAGGACTCCTTGTTTCGTGGTGCGCGCCGAGCGCGCGAAAGCTCGTGGCGAGGGTGCCCGAACCGCGACGGCTCAACGACGACCCTTGCGAGGTCTCATCAAGTCTACGACCTTCTGGGCGGCCTCGCCGACTTCGTGGTTCACGACCTGGTGGTCGAACTCGTCGACCGCGGCCAGTTCGACCTTGGCGGTCTCGAGCCGGCGCTGCTGCTCGGCGGCCGTCTCGGTGCCCCGCCCGACGAGCCGGCGGACCAGTTCGTCCCACGTGGGCGGGAGCAGGAAGACCAGCGTCGCGTCGGGCATCGCACGGCGCACCGAGCGGGCGCCCTGGATGTCGATCTCGAGCAGCACGCTCTGGCCCGCGGCGATCGCGTCCTCGACGGGGCCGCGCGGGGTGCCGTAGCGGGAGGCGTTGTGGACGGTCGCCCACTCGAGCAGCTCGCCCGCCTCGATCATCCGGTCGAACTCGGCGTCGTCGACGAAGAAGTAGCTCTCGCCCTCGACCTCGCCGGGTCGCGGTGCCCGCGTCGTCGCCGAGACCGAGAGCTTCACGTCGGGGTGGTGCTGGCGGATGTGGTTCGCGACCGTGCCCTTGCCGACGGCCGTCGGACCGGCGAGCACGACGAGCCGGTCGCCCGTGCCGCCGTGCGCGGCGACCCATTCGGCGAGGAACTCGCGGAGGCGCCGGCGCTGCAGACGGCCGAGGCCGCCGAGGCGCTTCGAGGTCGAGATCTCGAGCTCCTGCATGATGCGGGTCGACTTCGTCGCGCCGATGGCGGGGATCGAGGTGAGGAACTCGGTGACGCGCAGGCGACCCTCGACGCCCTCGGGCTCCTCGAACGCGACGCGCAGCACGTCGAGCGGGCTGCGACGGCCCGAGGCCACCTCGGCCTTCACGCTCGCTCGGGCGCGCCGCGCGGCGACGGCGGCACGCGACGCGGCGACGCGGTCGACGTCGGGCGGGGTCGATGCGGCGGGCCGGGACTCAGACATCGACGCTCCCGACCTCGTCGACGCGACGGGCGACGGCATCGGCGAGGCCGTCGGGTCCTGCGGCGAGCAGCGACCGCGACTCGCTCACGATGACGCCCGAGCTGTACGCGCCGTAGATCGACCGGAGCTCGCGAAGCTCGCCGCCCTGGTGGCCGAAGCCCGGCGCGAGCACCGGCAGGCCCGGGCGGGGCGGCTCGCCGTCGCGGTCGAGGCCTGCTGCGCGAAGGTCGACCGTCGCGCCGATGACGACGCCGACGGAGCCGAGGGAGCGCGCGGAGGCATCCGCCCGACCCTGGTTCCACGCGACGACGCCCGCAGTGATCGCACCCGCGACGGTCGAGCCTGCGCGGCTCGACTGCTGCAGGACGGCGCGCTGCACGGCGGCGGCCTCGGGGTTCGAGGTCGCCGCGAGCACGAAGAGCCCCTTGCCCGCGCGCTCGGCCGCCACCATGACCTGCTCGACGGAGCCAAGCCCTTGGTAGGCGCTGATCGTCATGGCGTCGGCCTCGAGGGAGGAGCCGGGCCGGAGCCACGCCTCTCCGTAGGCGTCGACGCTCGAGCCGATGTCGCCGCGCTTCGCGTCGGCGATCACGAGGAGGCCGGCGTCGCGGGCCTCGGCGAGCACGCGCTCGAGCGCCGCATAGCCGGCGGCCCCGTGCCGCTCGAAGAACGCCACCTGCGGCTTGACGATGCCGGCGCGGCCGGCCGCCGCGTCGACGGTGCGCAGCCCGAACTCGCGCACGCCGGCGGCGGAGTCGTCGTAGCCCCACGAGGCGAGCAGCGACGCGTGCGGGTCGATCCCGACGCAGAGCCGGCCGTACGCGGCGAAGACGGCCTCGAGCCGTTCGCCGAACGGCAGGGGTTCGTCGCTCACGCCGACACCTCCCGCTTGGCCTGGTAGTCCTGCAGGCTCGTGACCTCGAAGCCGTCGCCGTTCACGTCGAGCGACGCGACGGCGGCCGACAGCTCGGCGATCGTCGTGAAGAGCGGGATGTCGGCGGCGACCGCGGCGGCGCGGATCTCGTAGCCGTCGGCGCGCGCCGAGCGGCCGCTCGGGGTGTTCACCACGATGTCGACCTCGCCGCGGTTGATGAGCTCGACCACCGAGGTGGCGTCGTCGTTCGGCTTCTCGCTGAACTTCGTCACCTCGCGGGCGCCGATGCCGTTGCGGCGCAGCACCTCGGCGGTGCCCTCGGTCGCCGTGATCTCGTAGCCGAGCTGCTGCAGGCGCAGCACAGGGAGGATGATCGCGCGCTTGTCGCGGTCGGAGACCGAGACGAAGACCGTGCCGGTCTCGGGCATGCCGCCGTACGCGGCGAGCTGGCTCTTCGCGAACGCCCGCGGGAAGTCGCGGTCGATGCCCATGACCTCGCCGGTCGAGCGCATCTCGGGGCCGAGCACGGAGTCGACCATGATGCCCTCGCGGGTGCGGAAGCGGTGGAACGGCAGCACGGCCTCCTTCACCGCGACGGGCGCGTCGAGCGGCACGCGCGAGCCGTCGGCGGCGGGAAGCAGACCCTCGGCGATGAGCTCGGCGACGGTCGCGCCCACCATGATGCGGCTGGCGGCCTTCGCGAGCGGGATGCCGAGCGCCTTCGAGACGAACGGCACCGTGCGGCTGGCGCGCGGGTTCGCCTCGAGCACGTAGAGCACGCCGGCCCCGATCGCGAACTGCACGTTGAGGAGGCCGCGGACGCCGATGCCCTCGGCGATGGCGCGCGTCGCCTCGCGCACGCGGTCGACCTCGGCGCGGCCGAGCGTCACGGGCGGGAGGGTGCAGCTCGAGTCGCCCGAGTGGACGCCGGCCTCCTCGATGTGCTCCATGACACCGCCGATGTAGAGGTCGGTGCCGTCGTAGAGGGCGTCGACGTCGATCTCGATCGCGTCGTCGAGGAAGCGGTCGACGAGCAGCGGGTGGCTCGGGCCGACGATGCCCTGGCCCTCGATACGCGCGAAGTAGTCGGCGAGCGAGGTGGTGTCGTAGATGATCTCCATGCCGCGGCCGCCGAGCACGTAGCTGGGGCGCACGAGCACCGGGTACCCGATGCCCTCGGCGACCTGCACGGCGCCGGCGAGGTCGATCGCGGTGCCGTTGCGCGGCGCGAGCAGCCCCGCGTTCTCGAGGATGCCGGCGAAGAGGCCGCGCTCCTCGGCGAGGTCGATCGCCTCGGGCGTGGTGCCGAGGATCGGCACGCCCGCCGCTTCGAGGCCCTTGGCGAGCCCGAGGGCGGTCTGCCCGCCGAGCTGCACCACGACGCCCACGAGCTCGCCCGACTGGGACTCGGCGTGGATCACCTCGAGGACGTCCTCGAGGGTGAGCGGCTCGAAGTAGAGGCGGTCGCTCGTGTCGTAGTCGGTCGAGACCGTCTCGGGGTTGCAGTTGATCATGATCGTCTCGAACCCGGCGGCCGAGAGTGCGAACGACGCGTGCACGCACGAGTAGTCGAACTCGACGCCCTGGCCGATGCGGTTCGGGCCCGAGCCGAGGATGACGACCTTGCGGCGGTCGCTCGGGGCGACCTCGGTCTCGTGGTCGTAGCTCGAGTAGTGGTACGGCGTGAGGGCGGGGAACTCCCCCGCGCAGGTGTCGACGGTCTTGTACACCGGGCGGATGCCGAGGATGTGACGCACCTCGCGGGCGTCGGCCTCGCTCCCGAAGCCGCGGAGCTCGGCGATCTGCGCGTCGGAGAAGCCGTGGTCCTTGGCGAGCAGCAGGGTGTCGTGGTCGAGCGCCTCGGCGGCGGCGACGTGCGAGGCGACCTCGTTGATCAGCACGATCTGGTCGAGGAACCAGGGGTCGATCTTCGTCGACTCGAAGGCCTGCTCGATCGTCGCGCCCTTGCGGAGCGCCTGCTGCACGAGCACGATGCGGCCGTCGGTCGGCACCTTCGCCTGCTCGAGGAGCTCCTCGACCGAGCGCGACTCCTCGCCCCAGTGGAACGACGAGCCCCGCTTCTCGAGCGAACGCAGCGCCTTCTGCAGCGCGGTCGCGTAGTTGCGGCCGATCGCCATGGCCTCGCCGACCGACTTCATGGTCGTCGTGAGGGTCGGGTCGGCGGCGGGGAACTTCTCGAACGCGAAGCGGGGCACCTTGACGACGACGTAGTCGAGCGTCGGCTCGAAGCTCGCCGGGGTCACCCGCGTGATGTCGTTCGGGATCTCGTCGAGGCGGTAGCCGATCGCGAGCTTGGCGGCGATCTTCGCGATCGGGAAGCCCGTCGCCTTCGAGGCGAGCGCGCTCGAACGGGAGACGCGCGGGTTCATCTCGATGACGATGATGCGGCCGTCGGCCGGGTCGATCGCGAACTGGATGTTGCAGCCGCCGGTGTCGACGCCGACCGCGCGGATGATGTCGATGCCGATGTCGCGGAGCTTCTGGAACTCGCGGTCGGTCAGGGTGAGCGCCGGCGCGACGGTGATCGAGTCGCCGGTGTGCACGCCGACCGGGTCGACGTTCTCGATCGAGCACACGACCACGGTGTTGTCGTGGGTGTCGCGCATGAGCTCGAGCTCGTACTCCTTCCAGCCGAGGATGGACTCCTCGAGGAGGACCTCGGTGGTCGGCGAGTCGTGGAGGCCTGCGCCGGCGATGCGGCGGAGCTCGGCCTCGTCGTAGGCGAAGCCCGAGCCCAGGCCGCCCATCGTGAACGAGGGGCGCACCACGAGCGGGTAGCCGAGGTCCTCGGCCGCGGCGAGCACCTCGTCCATCGTGTGGGCGATGTGCGAGCGGGCGACATCGGCGCCGCACTCGACGACCAGCTCCTTGAAGAGCTGGCGGTCCTCGCCCTTGCGGATCGCGTCGACCTTCGCGCCGATGAGCTCGACGCCGTGCTTGGCGAGGATGCCCGCCTCCTCGAGTGCGATCGCCGCGTTGAGCGCCGTCTGCCCGCCGAGGGTCGGCAGCACCGCGTCGGGGCGCTCCTTCTCGATGATCTTCTCGATGATCTCGGGCGTGATCGGCTCGATGTAGGTCGCGTCCGCGAAGTCGGGGTCGGTCATGATCGTGGCCGGGTTCGGGTTCACGAGGATGACGCGAACGCCCTCGGCGCGGAGCACCCGGCAGGCCTGGGTGCCCGAGTAGTCGAACTCGGCCGCCTGGCCGATGACGATCGGCCCTGAGCCGATGACGAGGACGGAGTTGATGTCGTCGCGCTTGGGCATTAGTTGCCGGCCTCCTGGGTCGGGGTGGACTTCGTCGCGATGACCATGTCGCGGAACCGGTCGAAGAGGTAGTTGGCGTCGTGCGGGCCGGCCGCCGACTCGGGGTGGTACTGCACGCTGAACGCGGGGATGTCGAGGCAGTTCAGTCCCTCGACGACGTTGTCGTTGAGGCCGACGTGGCTGACCTCGACGCGGCCGAAGCCCTCGCTCGACTCGCTGACCCGGTCGGTCGGCGCGTCGACCGCGAAGCCGTGGTTGTGCGCGGTGATCTCGACGCGGCCGGTCGCGCGGTCGAGCACCGGCTGGTTGATGCCGCGGTGGCCGAACGGCAGCTTGTAGGTGCCGAAGCCGAGGGCGCGACCGAGCAGCTGGTTGCCGAAGCAGATGCCGAAGTACGGCACGCCGGCGCGGAGCGCCGTGCGGAGGATCTCGACGTGCTGGTCGGATGCCGCGGGGTCGCCCGGTCCGTTCGAGAAGAACAGCGCGTCGGGATGCAGCGCGAGCACCTCCTCGGCGGTCGTCGTCTGCGGGAGCACGTGCACGTCGAAGCCGCGCTCGGCGAGGTAGTTCAGCGTCGAGGTCTTCACCCCGAGGTCGAGCACGGCGACGGAGCCGACCCGCTCACCCGTCGCGGGCAGCGAGTAGGGCTCGACCGTCGAGACGGCGCCCGAGAGGTTCTGCCCGGCCATCTGCGCGCCCGACTGCACGACGGCGAGCTGCTCGCCCGCGCTCAGTGCGGCGTCGTCGCCCGAGAAGATGCCGGCCCGCATGGAGCCCGCAGAGCGGAGGTGGCGGGTGAGGGCACGGGTGTCGATGCCCGAGATGCCGACGACGCCCGAGGCGACGAGGTCGTCGTCGAGGCTGCGCTGGGCGCGGAAGTTCGAGACCACGCGGGAGGGGTCGCGCACGATGAAGCCGGCCACCCAGATGCGGTTCGACTCCTCGTCGGCGTCGTTCATGCCCGTGTTGCCGATGTGCGGCGCCGTCATCATGACGATCTGGCCGGCGTACGACGGGTCGGTGAGGGTCTCCTGGTAGCCGGTCATGCCGGTCGCGAAGACGGCCTCGCCGACCGTGCGACCGCGGGCGCCGTAGGCGCGCCCCTCGTAGCGCGTGCCGTCCTCCAGCACGAGCACGGCGGGCTCTCCCGTGCGCCCGAAGGCGGTCGTCGTCGCGGCGGTCGCCTCGGCGGTCTCGGGCGTGCCGGTCGGCTCGCCCGCGTTGGTGGTCTCAGTCATCCGAGGCCTCGCTCTCGTGTTGTTCCGGCCGCGGTGCGGCGGGCGCCGCGGCGATGTCTTCGATGGCCCGGAGGATTCGGGCCTGGTCGCCCGGATACCGGGCTCGGAGGTAGCTGTCGACCCGGGGCTCGACGCCCTCGGTCTCATCGTCCGTCGCGGCGATCCAGCTGAGGGCGATGAGCCCCTCGGGCTCGACGCCGCGGTCGATCGCGTAGCTCGCGGTCGCGGCTCCGACGACCCGGTCGGCTGGGATGAAGCTCACCGGCTCGCCGGCGATGCGGAGGGCGACGCCCTCGGGCATCACCTCGACGCGCCCGGCGCCTCGGAACGCGAGGCCCTGGACGGCGAGCCGTTCGAGCGGCTCACCGGCCGGCGTGGTCGCGACGTAGAGCACCTCGGCCTCGAGCTCGGCCTCGCCGCGCACGGCGGGCACCGGGTAGGCCGACAGCACCGAGTCGCGCGCCGCGCGCCGGCGCCACGAACGCACCATGAGCCAGGCGATCACCGCGAGCACGGCGACCGCGACGAGTGCGCCGATCCACTTATCCATGCGCACCCCCGTTCGCGACGGCCGCGAGCTCGGCGATCTCCTCGGCGGGGCGCACGCGCCCGTCGAGCGCCGTGGCGTAGCCCGCGTGGAAGGTCGCGACGACCCGCCCGGGCAGGGTGCGGCCGAGGTAGGGCGAGTTGGTGCTGCGTCCGGCGAGCCGATCGAGGTCGAACACCGCGGAGGCGTTCGGGTCGTAGAGCGTCAGCTCGGGCGCCGCGCCGACGGCGACGGACTCGCCCTGACCCCGCAGTCGGCCGATCCTCGCGGGCGCCTGCGAGAGCACCCGTGCGACGTCGTTCCAGTCGAGCAGGCCGTTCTCGACGACGGCGGCATGCACCACGGAGAGCGCCGACTCGAGGCCCACCATGCCGTTCGCCGCGGCATCCCACTCGCTCTCCTTCGCCTCGACCGGGTGCGGTGCGTGGTCGGTGGCGACGATGTCGATGGTGCCGTCGGCGAGCGCCGCGCGCAGCGCGAGCGTGTCCTCCGTGCGGCGCAGCGGCGGGTTGACCTTGAACCGCGGGTCGTAGCCCCTGATCAGGTCTTCGGTGAGCAGCAGGTGGTGCGGGGTGACCTCGGCGGTGACGTCGATGCCGCGGGCCTTCGCCCAGCGGATCACCTCGACGGAGCCCGCCGTCGAGACGTGGCACACGTGCAGCCGGCTGCCGACGTGCTCGGCGAGCAGCACGTCGCGCGCGATGATCGACTCCTCGGCGACCGCGGGCCATCCGGCGAGGCCGAGCTCGCCCGAGAGCGCGCCCTCGTTCATCTGCGCGCCCTCGGTGAGCCGCGGCTCCTGGGCGTGCTGGGCGATGACGCCGTCGAAGGCCTTCACGTACTCGAGCGCGCGGCGCATGAGCAGCGGGTCCGAGACGCAGAAGCCGTCGTCGCTGAAGACCCGCACGTTCGCGCGCGAGCGCGCCATCGCGCCGAGCTCGGCGAGCTCGGCGCCCTTGAGGCCCACGGTGACCGCGCCGATCGGCTGCACGGTGGCGAAGCCGGCGGAGCTGCCGAGGCTCGCCTCCTGCTCGACGACGCCGGCGGTGTCGGCCACGGGGAAGGTGTTCGCCATCGCGAAGACCGCGGTGAATCCGCCCGCGGCCGCGGCCTGCGTGCCGGTCAGCACCGTCTCGCTCTGCTCGTAGCCGGGCTCGCGGAGGTGGGTGTGCAGGTCGACGAGGCCGGGCAGCGCGATGAGGCCGTCGGCGTCGTGCACCGTGGCGCCCGCGGCGCCCGGGATGCTGCCGACCTCGGCGATGACGCCGCCGTCGATGAGGATGTCGGCGCGCTCGCCGCTCGGGAGGGTCGCACCGGTGATGAGGTGACGCATCGACATCAGCTCTCACCCCGTTCGCCCGACAGCAGCATGTAGAGGGCGGCCATTCTCACTGATACTCCGTTCGCGACCTGTTCTCGCACCGTGGACCGCGGCGAATCCGCCGCACGGGCCGAGATCTCGAGCCCGCGGTTCATGGGCCCGGGGTGCATGACCATCGTAGTCGGGGGCAGGCGGTCGAACCTGGCGTCGTCGAGGCCCCAGGTGCGGGCGTACTCGCGGCTGTTCGGGAAGAAGGCCGCGTGCATGCGCTCCGCCTGGATGCGGAGCATCATGACGACGTCGGGGCCGCCGGCGAGCGCCGCGTCGAGGTCGTAGCCGACCGCGGCGGGCCAGGCGCCGGTCGCGACCGGGACGAGGGTCGGCGGTGCCACGAGCTCGACCTCGGCGCCGAGGGTCGAGAGCAGCCACACGTTCGACCTGGCCACGCGGGAGTGCAGGATGTCGCCGACGATGACGACGCGCGCCCCGTCGAGACCCCGCCCCCGCGAGGACGCCCCGTGCAGTCGCCGACGGATCGTGAAGGCATCGAGCAGGGCCTGGGTGGGGTGCTCGTGCGTGCCGTCGCCCGCGTTGACGACGCCCGCGTCGATCCAGCCGCTCGTCGCGAGCGTGAGCGGAGCGCCGGAGGCGTGGTGCCGGATGACGACGCCGTCGGCGCCCATCGCCTGCAGGGTCTGGGCCGTGTCCTTCAGGCTCTCGCCCTTCGAGACGCTCGAACCCTTCGCGCTGAAGTTGATGACGTCGGCGCTCAGGCGCTTCGCGGCGGCCTCGAACGAGATGCGGGTCCGGGTCGAGTCCTCGAAGAAGAGGTTCACGACGGTCTTGCCGCGGAGCGTCGGGAGCTTCTTGACCTCGCGCTCCTGCACGGCGGCCATGTCCTCCGCGATGTCGAGCAGCGCGACGGCCGCGTCGCGGCCCAGCTCGCGGGTGCCGAGGAGGTGCTTCATCGTGCGCCTCCCTCGGACGGGGCGTCCTCGATGGAGACGGCGTCGTCGTCGTCGATCTCCTCGAGCCGCACGTTGATGCGTTCGCGCGTCGAGCTCGGGAGGTTCTTGCCGACGAAGTCGGCCCGGATCGGGAACTCCCGGTGGCCGCGGTCGACGAGCACCGCGAGGCGCACGGCGCGGGCTCGACCGAGGTCGGCGAGCGCGTCGAACGCGGCGCGGATGGTGCGACCCGAGTACAGGACGTCGTCGACGAGCACGACGGTCTTGCCGTCGATGCCGCCAGCCGGCAGCTCGGTCGGCGACGGCGTGCGCATTCGGGTGTGCGCGAGGTCGTCGCGGTACATCGTGACGTCGAGCGCCCCCGCGAGCGCGGCGGGCGCATCGGGCTCGATGCGGGCGATGGTCTCGGCGATCCGGCGGGCGAGGATCACGCCGCGCGTCGGGATGCCGAGGAGGACGAGATCGTCCGATCCGCGATTGGACTCGAGGATCTCGTGCGAGATGCGGGTCAACGCCCGCTGGATGTCAGCCTGATTGAGCACAGCACGTGCCATGGACCGACTCCCTTCTCCGCCTCACAGGACGGCCTTAAAGGTTGCCAACTCGGACGAGTCTACCAGCGGCCCCGGACCCGGCGGGGCGCCCGCATCACGGGAGGTCGCCTCCCGCGCGTCGCGCACCGGCCCTTCTCGCGGGTACGGTTCGTGCATGCGCACGATCCCCTCCCGGCCCTGGGCCGTCGTCTCGGCGTTCGCCGCCGCCGCGTGGGCGTTCTTCCTGCTGCCGCCGCAGCAGGCGGTCTGGTCGGGCGCGGGCTCCCCCGCCTGGCTCAGGACCCTCGACGGCTCCCCCGTGTACGACGGCCTGCGCGGCGGGTTGCACGCCGCCGGCCTCCGCGACGACTACCTGGTGTTCGGTTCGGCCGCCGCGCTGTCGTTCGTGCTGATCTGGTTCGCGACCGGCCCGTCGTTCGCGCAGCTCGGCTGGAGCGGCCGGGTGCTCGGTTGGATCGTGCTCGCGAGCGCCCCGATCACGGTGCTCTCCTACGCCAACCACCCGATCGACGCCCCGCTGCACGCCCTCTGGGGCGCCGAGGCGTTCGCGCTCCTCCTCATCGGCGTGTGGGCGCTGATCGTCGCCGCGGTCGCGCCGCGCGGCCGCGTGCCGCTCTGGGAGCGCCTGCTGCTCACCGCCACCCTGCCCGTGATCGTCGTCGCGACGGTCGTGCTCGGCTACTGGCCGCACGGCAGCCTCGTCGGGCTCGGCCTCGTGGCCGCGGCCTTCGCGGCATGGGGCCGGCGGGCCGACGAGGTCGCCTGACACGACGGATGCCCCGGGCCCGGCGTTCGAACGACGCCGGGCCCGGGGCATCCGCCGGTCTCAGCGACGGCCGATCGGGCGGGTGAGCGCCTTGGCCGCGATGACCATCGCGGCGGCGACGAGCACGACGTCCTTGAGGATGTACTGCGCGGTCAGCGTGGGACCTGCGCTCGTGAAGAGCTCGCCGGTGAAGAACACGAGCGGCGAGAAGATGCCGACGAAGGTGCCGGCGAGGGCCAGGAGGCCGATGCGCAGCAGGAAGCCCGTGACGAAGGCGAGCCCGACGAAGACCTCGAGCGAGGCGGTGAGCGCCATCGCCGCGTAGCCGTCGACGAGGCCGAACGAGAGCGAGTTCCAGGTGCGCATGACGAGGTCCTCGACGGGGCTCGCCCCGGGGAGGAACTTCAGCGCGCCGAACACGAGGAAGACGAGGCCGAGCGAGACGCGGAGCGCCGGGACGGCGATGCGGGCGAGGAAGCGCTGGACGACGGCCTGCGCGGCGTTGGCACGTTCGAGGACGGAGTCGAGACCCGTCGCGGTCGAGACGCGTCCGGTGCCGAGTGCGGTGCTGGACATGGTGATGCCTTTCTGACGGAGTGATGAGGGAGTGGCAGCCGGATGCGGCAGCACATCCATCACATCGGCGCGGCGTCCCGTGGTCGCCATGGCGACCGCTGAATCCTGCTCGTGGCCTCCCCCGAACGCCCCCTCAGGGACACCACCGCCGGACCCCCCGAGTGCGGGGCGCGCCGCCGAGGCGCCCCGTGGTGCAATGACGGCATGGCCGAGGTGATGCTCGCGGTGACGCCGTTCCACGGTCACGTGGCGCCGATGGCGGTCGTGGCGGGGGCCTTCGCGGCCGCCGGCCACCGCGTGCGCGTCTACACGGGCGCCGCCCATGCCGCGGCGTTCGAGGCCGCCGGCGCCGAGGTCGTGCGCTGGCGGGAGGCCCCCGACTTCGACGAGCACGAGCTCGCGGCGACCTTCCCCGAGCTCGGCTCGGGCACGGGCCTCGCCCAGTTGATGCGCAACATCGAGCAGCTGTTCATCCGCACCGGCGCCGCCCAGTGCCGCGATCTCCTCGCCGCGTACGAGGCGCGTCCCTGGGATGTGCTCGTCGCCGAGTCGACGAGCCTCGGCGCGGCGTTCGCCGCGGATCGCACGGCGACGCCCTGGGTCACCGTGTGCCTCACCCCGCTCACGCTCCTCGACCCGGGGACCCCGCCGCCCGGGTTCGGCATCCCGCCGGCCCGCGGCGTGCTCGGGCGCGCTCGCGACCGCCTGCTGATCGGCGTGCTGCGCGTGCTGACGCGCCGGCTCCAGCGGGCGCACGAGTCGGAGCGCGCCCTCGCGGGACTCCCGCCCGACGGCCGCACCTTCGACGAAGCGTGCTACTCCCCCGAACTCGTCTGCGCCAGCGGCATCGCCGAGCTCGACGTGCCGCGCCCCGACAGCGGGCGCGTCCGATACGTGGGCGCGCTCTCGGCGCCACCGCCGGATGCCTCGCCGACGCGCCCCACGCGAGCGCTCCCAGAGTGGTGGCCCGAGCTGCTCGCCCACGAGCGGCCGGTGGTGCACGTCACCCAGGGCACGCAGCACCTCGCGCCCCGCGATCTCGTCGCCCCGTCATTCGGCGCGCTCGGAAGGCAGGAGGTGCTGCTCGTCGCGACGACGGGCCGGGCCGACGCACCCGGCTTCCCGTTCCCCGCTCCGCCCAACGCGCGCATCGCGGGGTTCGTGCCGCACGCCGAGCTGCTGCCGCACGTCGACGTCATGATCACGAACGGCGGCTGGGGCGGCATCCTCGCGGCGCTGTCCGCGGGCGTGCCGCTCATCGTCGCGGGCGGCGACGCCGACAAGCCCGAGGCGGCCGCGCGGGTCGGACGGTCGGGTGCCGGCATCGATCTCCGCACCGGCCGGCCGTCGCCGCGGGCCGTGCTGCGCGCGTACCGCACGATCGCCGCCGACCCCGCCTACACGGCGAACGCCCGGCGGCTCGCGCGGCTCCTGCGCGACCACGACGGCCCGCGCGAGGTCGTCGAGCTCACGACCGCGCTCATGACGAACGCGGCCGACCCCGCGTGAGCAGGGTCGGCCGCGTCGGACGTGGTCGAGCCGGTCAGGCCTTCGCGTGCGAGATCGCCGCGAGCAGGCCGTTCACGAAGCCGGCGGAGTCGTCGGTCGACAGCACGGTCGCCGCCTCCACGGCCTCGGAGATCGCGACGGGATCGGGCACCTCGTCGTTGTAGACGATCTCCCACACGCCGATGCGCAGCAGGGCGCGGTCGACCGCGGGCATCCGTTCGAGCGTCCACCCGCGGGAGTTCGTCTCGATGAGCTCGTCGATCTCGGCGCGGTGGTCGACGATGCCGTCGACGATCTCGCGCGCGTACAGCCACGACGCGGCGCGCTCGGGCTCGTTCGCCGCCTTCTGCGCCTCGACGACCAGCATCTGCTCGACGGGCACCTGGCGCATGTCGGCCGAGTACAGCATGTCGAGCGCGCGCTTGCGCGCCTTGGTACGGGCGCTCACTAGTCGTTCACGCGGCCGAGGTAGTCGCCCGTGCGGGTGTCGACCTTGACCTTGGTGCCCGTCTCGAGGAAGAGCGGCACCTGGATCTCGTAGCCGGTCTCGACGGTGGCGGGCTTGGTGCCGCCGGTCGAGCGGTCGCCCTGGAGGCCGGGCTCGGTGTACGTGATCTCGAGCACGACCGAGGCCGGCAGGTCGATGTACAGCGGGTTGCCGTTGTTCAGGGCGATGGTGACGGCCTGGTTCTCGAGCATGAAGTTCGCGGCGTCGCCGACGACGGTCGACGAGACGGTGATCTGGTCGTAGTCGGTCGCGTCCATGAAGACGAAGCCGTCGCCGTCGTTGTACAGGTAGGTGAAGTCGCGGCGGTCGACGTTCTCGATCTCGATCTTCGCGCCGGCGTTGTAGGTGCGGTCGACGGTCTTGCCGCTGACGACGTTCTTCAGCTTGGTGCGCACGAACGCACCGCCCTTGCCGGGCTTGACGTGCTGGAACTCGATGACGCTCCAGAGCTGGCCGTCGATCGAGAGGACGACGCCGTTCTTGATGTCAGCGGTGCTTGCCATGCGAATACGATCCATTCAGTTGCGAAGAGGCTCGGCCGGAGTCGGCCAGAGAAAGTTCAGTCGATCGAGTGTAGTCGCTGCGCTCCGGGCGCGCCAATGCAGCCGGATGCCCCGCGCCGCCGCCGGCCGCGATGCCCTACCCTGTCGTGGTGATCGACACCCCGCGCCCCGGCACCCGCCCGACCGTCTCGACCGAGGGGCCGCAGTGCCAGCTCGACCAGCGGGCGAGCCCCGAGCTGTGGGGTCGGCTGGTGGCGGGCGTCTTCGGCCTCGACGGGGTCGTCGAGGGCCACAGTCAGGTCTCGCCCACGTCGTCCCGTGCGGTCTTCCTCGTCGGGCAGGAGCTCGGCGTGCGCCCGAGACCTCGCTCTTCCCCGACGGGCGGCTCGAGCCCGTGCACCTGCACGGCGTCGACGACACCAGCGTGCACCTCGTGCTGCCGGCCGAACGCGGCGCCCGTCTCACCGAGCTCGGCTGGGCCGAGCCCCACCAGTACGAGGACTTCGGCACCGAGTTCATGGTCTACGGCCCGCGCGACCCAGACGAGCTCGAGGTCGTCGTGTCGATCGTCGAGGAGAGCCTGGCGTACGCCCGCGGCGCCTGAACGCGCGCGGCGCGCCGGCGGCCTCAGCCCTCGGCTCGCCCCGTGACGACGTCGAGGAGCAGCCGCACCGCCGTCGCGTAGCCGGCGACGCCCTCGCCCGCGACGTGCACCACCGCGACGTCCGCGACATACGAGTGGTGACGGAACGGCTCGCGCTGCGAGACGTCGGAGATGTGCACCTCGGCGACGGGCAGGTCGACGCCCGCGAGGGCATCGCGCAGCACGACCGAGGTGTGGGTCAGTCCGCCCGGGTTGATGACGATGCCCGCGCAGTCGAGTCGCGCCGCGTGGATCGCGTCGAGGAGCACGCCCTCGTGGTTGGACTGCACGGCCCGCACCTCGAAGCCGCGCGCGGCTGCGGTGTCCGCGACGATGCGCTCGACGTCGTGGAGCGTCTGCGAGCCGTAGATCTCGGGCTCCCGGGTGCCGAGCAGGTTCAGGTTCGGGCCGTTGACGAGCAGCAGCCGTCGCTCGGTCACGAGCCGATCTCCTGGTACGCGGCGAAGAGCAGCGATTGGTCGGGCGCCTGCATGACCGTCGGCTTCGCGAGGTCGTCGAGCACGATGAACCGCAGCTGGCCGGCCCGCGACTTCTTGTCGCGCTGCATGGTCGCGAGGAGGGTGTTCCAGCGACCGGCGGGGTAACTCGTCGGCAGGCTCAGGAGGTCGAGCACCCGGCGGTGCCGGTCGGCCACCTCGTCGGAGAGGCGCCCCGAGAGCCGGCCCAGCTCGGCGGCGAACATCATGCCGACGGCGACCGCCGCACCGTGCCGCCACTGGTACCGCTCGGCGTGCTCGACGGCGTGGCCGAGGGTGTGCCCGTAGTTGAGGATCTCGCGGAGCCCCTGCTCGGTGAGGTCCTCGGACACGACGTCGGCCTTCATCTGGATCGCGAGCTCGACGACGCGGCGGAACTCGGGCGTCGCGGGATCGGTCGCGACCTCGGGGTCGGCCTCGACGATGTCGAGGATCTCGGGGTAGCGGATGAACCCGGCCTTTACGATCTCGGCGAAGCCGGCGAGGATCTCGTTCTTCGGCAGGGTGTCGAGCAGGTCGAGGTCGCAGAGCACGGCGGCCGGCGGGTGGAAGACCCCCACGAGGTTCTTGCCCTCGTTCGTGTTGATGCCCGTCTTGCCGCCGACCGCGGCGTCGACCATGCCGAGCACCGTCGTCGGCACCTGCACGACGCGGACCCCGCGCAGCCAGGTGGCCGCCACGAACCCGGCGAGGTCGGTGATCGCTCCCCCGCCGAAGCCGACGATGGCGTCGCTGCGGGTGAAGTCGGCCTGGCCGAGCACCTGCCAGCAGAACGCAGCGACCTCGATGCGCTTGCCCGCCTCGGCGTCGGGCACCTCGGCGAGCAGCACCTCGAAGCGGTCGGAGAGCGCCTCGCGCAGCGCCGCGGCGCGGGCGCCGAGGGTCGCGGGATGCACGACCAGCACCTTCTTCACCGCGCCGCCGAGTGCGTCGCCGAGCTCGGCGAGGACGCCGCGCCCGACGACCACGTCGTAGCCCGACTCGCCGCCGACCCGGATCGCCGTGCGCTCGTCGTCTGCCGTCATCGTTCTCCTCCGAAGTGCCCGGTGATGTCGTCGACGATCCGCCCGACCGAGCGCCGGGAGGTGTCGATGGCGAGGTCGGCGACGGCCGCGTAGAGCGGGCGCCGGGCCTCCAGGATGGCCGTCCAGCGGTCGAGGCCGCCGTCGGCGATGAGCGGGCGGTTGCCGCCCGCGAGCCGCGGGGCGACGGCCTCGCGCGAGACCTGCAGCCACACGACCGCGAGCCGGGCGAGGTCGTCTCGGGTGTCCTCGTGCAGCACGGCGCCGCCGCCGAGCGAGACGACGGCCTCCTCGCGGAGCGCCTCGGCGACGACCTCGCGCTCGATGACGCGGAAGTACTCCTCGCCCTCGCGGGCGAAGATCTCGTCGATCGCGCCGTAGCGCTCGGCGATGCGCGCGTCGGTGTCGATGAACGGCGCCCCGGCGGTCGCGGCGAGCCGCTGGCCGACGCGCGACTTGCCGGCCCCCATCGGGCCGACGAGCACGATGGGAAGCCCGAGACGGGTGTCGTCAGACACCGGCGTCGACCACGCCCTCCGCCCCGGCGGTGCGCAGGCTCTCGGGGATGGCGGCGAGGTAGGCCTCGAGGTTGCGCCGGGTCTCGGCGACCGAGTCGCCGCCGAACTTCTCGAGCACGGAGTTGGCCAGCACGAGCGCGACCATCGCCTCGGCGACGACGCCCGCCGCGGGGACGGCGCACACGTCGGAGCGCTGGTGGTGCGCGGCCGCCGGATCGCCGGTCGTGACGTCGATCGTCGGCAGCGCGTGCGGCACGGTCGCGATGGGCTTCATGCCGGCGCGGACGCGCAGCACCGTGCCGGTCGACATGCCACCCTCGGTGCCGCCCGCGCGATCGCTGGCACGCACGATGCGGCCGTCGGCGGCGTGCAGCTCGTCGTGCGCGACCGAGCCGCGGCGACGGGTCGTCTCGAAGCCGTCGCCGACCTCGACGCCCTTGATCGCCTGGATGCCCATGAGCGCGGCGGCGAGCTGCGCGTCGAGACGGCGGTCCCAGTGCACGTGCGAACCGAGGCCCGGGGGCACGCCGTACGCGAGCACCTCGACGACGCCGCCGAGGGTGTCGCCCGACTTGTGGGCGTCGTCGACCTCGGCGACCATGCGGGCGCTCGTCTCGGCGTCGAAGCACCGGAGCGGATCGGCGTCGACCGCGTCGACGTCGGAGGGCAACGGCAGGGCGGCGCCCTCGGGCACGCGAACCGGGCCGATCGAGAGCGTGTGGGCGATCGTCAGGATGCCGAGCTCGGCGAGGAACGACTTCGCCACGGCGCCGAGCGCGACCCGCGCCGCCGTCTCCCGGGCGCTCGCCCGTTCGAGCACCGGGCGCGCCTCGTCGAAGCCGTACTTCTGCATGCCGACGAGGTCGGCGTGGCCCGGACGGGGCCGGGTGAGCGGGGCGCCGCGCCCGCGGCCGAGGCGCTCGGCGTCGATCGGTTCGGGGCTCATGACCTCCTGCCACTTCGGCCACTCGGTGTTGCCGACGCGCACGGCGATCGGGCTGCCGAGGCTCAGGCCGTGGCGGACCCCGCCCGAGATCGCCAGTTCGTCCTGTTCGAACTTCATGCGCGCGCCACGGCCGTAGCCGAGCTTGCGGCGCGCCAGATCGGCGCGGATCGAATCGAGCGAGACGGGGATACCGGCGGGAAGACCCTCGAGGATCGCGACGAGCTCAGGCCCGTGCGACTCTCCGGCAGTGAGCCAACGGAGCATGCCTCCTATCCTTCCACAGCGTCAGGCGACCGACTCGCGCATGACGGCGAGCACGTCATCCTCGTCGGGCAGCTCCGAGAAGGGGTCGCCGTTCACGAAGATGCGGATCTGCAGCAGCGCCTGGTGCAGCAGCATTCCGAGGCCGTGCACGACCGTGCCGTCGGCGTCGAGCCAGGACCGGCCGAGGGCGCTCGGCCATGGGTCGTAGGCGACGTCGAGGAGGGGGGCGTGCGCCACGAGCGCGGCCGAGGGCGCGACGCCGAGATCGACGCCGCCGGGGACGGTGCTGATGACGAGGTCGGCGGCGGCTTCGTGGCGGCGACCCTCGGGCGCCACTGCGGCGTCGGCGTCGGCGTCGGCGTCGGCGTCGGCGAGCGAGGCGATCGGATGCTCCGTGACGACGAGTCCGGCGCGATGCCCGAGCGCTTCGAGCTCGGCGGCGGCGCCGGGCCTGCGCACGAGGACCCGCACCTCCTCGGCCCCGAGTTCGGCCATCGCGACGAGGGCCGACGCGGCGGTCGCCCCGGCGCCGATGAGCGCGCCGCGACGGATCGTCGTGATCTCGGCCTCCGCGAGCGTGCGCACGATGCCGCCGACATCGGTGTTGAAGCCGAGGCGGCGCCCGCCGTCGAGGAGCACGGTGTTCGCGGCACCGGTCAGCGCGGCGAGCTCGTCGACCTCGTCGAGCAGGGGCAGCACGTCCTGCTTGAGCGGCATCGTCAGCGAGAGGCCCCGCCACCCGGCATCCAGCCCGTCGACGAACGCCGGGAGGCGGTCCCCGGTCATCTCGATCGCGGAGTACCTCCAGTCGAGGCCGAGCCGCGCGTACGCGGCGCGGTGCAGCGACGGGCTCTTGGAGTGCGAGATGGGCGAGCCGAGCACCGCGAGGCGGGCCGACGGCGCGGCCCCCGGCATCGCGGACGGCGACTCAGCCATACTCGGGGTGCTCCTCCATCCAGGCGAGCCACTTCGCGACCGCGGCGTCGTGCTCCTCGACGGTCGACGAGAAGATCGTCTCGCCCGTGTCGAGGTTCCAGGTGACGAAGAACAGCCACGGGCCGTCGGCGGGGTGCAGCGCCGCGTCGATCGCGAGGTCGCCCGGGTTCGAGATGGGCCCGACCGGCAGCCCCGGGTGCACGTAGGTGTTGTAGCGGTTCGACGCGTCGGCGCGCTCGGCGTCGGTCGTCGTCACGAGATGCGTGTTGCCGGTGCCGTAGGCGACGGTCGCGTCGGACTGCAGCAGCCCGCTCTCCCACTTCGCCGGGTCGAGCCGGTTGAGGAACACCCGCGACACCTTGTAGAAGTCGTCCTTGAGACCGGCCTCGCGCTGGACGAGGGCCGCGAGCACGATCGTCTTCCACCGGTCCTCGGGAGCGACCCCCGCTTCGTCGAGCGCCTGGAACTGGCGGTCGACGAGGGTCTGCAGGACGGCGTGCGCGTCGAGGTTCGGGTCAAGCGTGTACGTCGCCGGGAACAGGAAGCCCTCGAGGCTCGTCGCCTCGGGCGGGAGGCCGTAGCTCGCGGGCGGCTCGGCCGCGGCCGCCTGCAACTCCTCGAGCGGGATGCCCGTGCCCTCCGAGATGGGCGTGAGGGCATCGACGGTCGCGGTGCCCTCGGGGATGACGAAGGTGTTCTCGAGCTTGTTCGCCGGGTCGAGGAGCGCATCGAGCGCGGCCTGCGCACTCATCTGCTCGGCGAGCTGATAGGCACCCGGGTAGAACACGGGCGAGGGGTCCGCCTCGGCCACCGCCTCGATGAAGGCGTCGGTCGAGGCCACGACGTCGGCGTCGACGAGGTTCGACGCGATCGACTCCCCGGTGTCGCCCTCGTGGATCATGAAGACGAGCTCGCCGGTGCCGGCGCCCTCGTAGTCGGCGGCGGGTTGGAACCGCTCGATCACGGCGTTGATCGGCCCCTGCAGGAAGAAGAAGGCGCCGGCGCCGAGGGCCGCGACGACGAGCAGGCCGATGAGGCAGCCCCATGCGCCGCGACGGCGCGGCTTCTCGTCGGGGTGCTGGTCGTAGGGGTCGGATGCCGCGGCCCGGCGCTCGGCGCGCGAGGGCTTGCGCCGCCCGAGCTCGTCCGCCATCGGGTCGACCGACTGGTGCGGGTCGCCGAGGAGGTCGGCGAACGGGGATGCGGACGTCGGCTGCGGAGGTTCCGACCCCGGCTCGGCGGCCGGACGCGGCACGATGGGCGGGGCCTCGCCGGCGAGATGCGCGTCGAAGGCGGAGCGCGGCTGCGCCGGCGCCGGGGCAGCCGGCGCCGGATGCTGCGCACCGGCGAGCTCCTCGAACGACGGCCCCGTCTGCGGCCGCCGCAAGGGCTGCAACTGCTGCAGCGGCTCCTGCTGCGGCTGCACCGGCGCGGCCGGATGCGGGGAGGGAGACGTGCCGGCCGCAGCCGCGGCCGCAGCGCTCTCGGCCTCGGCTTGCGCGGCGGCGCGCTGCTCGGCCTCACGGATCTCGCGGCGCGTCATGGGCTGCGCAGCAGCGGGAGCGGGACTCGCCCCGGTCGACGGAGCGTGACCGCGGGCCGGGGTCGCCCCGGTCGACGGTGCGGGAGCCGGAGTCGCCCCGGTCGACGGCGCGGGGATCGACCCCGTCGTCGGTGCGTCGGTGCCGAGCAACGCCCGCCAGTCGGCGGCGAGGGCGTCGGCGTCGGAGCGCTCTGGGGGGAGCTGGGTCACAAGGGTGAGGGCCCTTCGTCGAGGTCGAGCACGCGCCCGGGTGCGTGGCCGGCGGCCCGCTCGGCGTCGATCGCGTGTTGCAGAATGATAACGGCTGCGACTTGGTCGACGATGGGACGCTGCTTCTTCGAGGACTTGCCGCTCGCGCGCAGCGCCTGCTGGGCGCTGACGGTCGAGAGTCGCTCGTCGACGAGCCGCACCGGCAGGCCGCCACCCGAACGGCCGAGGCGCTCGGCGAACTCGAGCGCGTCATCGGTCGAGGGCGTCGACCCGCCCGAGAGCGAGAGCGGCAGCCCGACGACGAACTCGATCGCCTCGTACTCCCCCGCGAGCTCGACGATGCGACGCACGTCGGCGTCGCCGTCGGCCGCGCGGGCGACCGTCTCGATCGGCACGGCGAGCAGCCCGCCCGCATCGCACCGCGAGACGCCGATGCGCGCGCGACCGACGTCGATGCCGAGCCTCGCTCCGGAGCGCATGGCGCGACTACCCGCCGAGACCGCGGCGCACGGCCTCGAGCGCGGCGGGGATCGCCGCGACGTCGGTGCCGCCGCCCTGGGCGAGGTCGGGCTTGCCGCCGCCGCCGCCGCCCAGCACGCCGGCCGCGGTCTTCGCCAGGGCCCCGGCGTTCGCGCCGTGGTCGCGCGCCGCGGGCGAGGTCGCCACGATCGCGAGCGGCTTGCCGCCGACCTCGCCGGCGAGTGCCACGACGCTCGCCGCGTCGCCCAGCTGGCCGCGAACGGAGAGGGCGAGCGACCGCAGTTCGTCGCCTGAGCCGAGCTGCCCCACCGACTCGGCCACGAGAAGCACCTCGCCGACCCGACCGGCCTTCGACGCGAGGGCGGGCACGCGGTCGTTCAGTGCCTTCGCCTCGAAGGCCTGGATCTTCTTCTCGGCGCTCTTCAGGTTCGCGACGAGTTCGCCGACGCGGTCGACGAGCTGCTCGGGGCGGGTCTTCAGCGAGGAGGTGAGCTCGTTCACGAGCGCACGCTCGGCGGCGAAGCGGCGGAACGCCTCGAGGCCGACGAGCGACTCGACACGACGGTTCGACGCGCCCACGGAGGATTCTCCGACGATGTTGATCATGCCGATCTCGGCGCTCGTCGACACGTGCGTGCCGGCGCAGAGCTCGCGCGACCAGGGGCCGCCGATGTCGACGACGCGCACGACGTCGCCGTACTTCTCGCCGAAGAGCGCCATCGCGCCGAGCGACTTCGCCTCGTCGAGCGGCATCTCGCGGGTGACGACCTGGAGGTTGTCGCGTACCGCGCTGTTCGAGATCTCCTCGAGCTCGCTGCGGGTCTCGGCCGACAGCGCCGAGTTCCAGCCGTAGTCGAGGCGCAGGTAGCCGGCCTTGTTGAACGAGCCGGACTGGTGGGCGTTCGGGCCGAGCACCTGGCGCAGCGCGGCGTGCACGATGTGCGTGCCCGAATGCGCCTGGGTCGCCCCGCGGCGGTAGTCCTCGTCGACGAGGCTCGTCGCCCGCTCGCCCACGCCGACCTCGCCCGAGGTCACCTTGACCGTGTGGCTGATGAGCCCCTTCACGGGCTTCTGCACGTCGAGCACCTCGAGCTCGAAGCCGTCGCCAACGATGCGCCCCTGGTCGGGCGCCTGTCCGCCGGATTCGGCGTAGAGCGCGGTCTCGGCGAGGATGACCTCGGCCGTCTGACCGGCGACCGCACGCTGCGCGGGCCGGCCGTCGACGAGGAGGCCGAGCACGCTCGACTCGGTCGCGAGCTCGGTGTACCCGGTGAAGACGGTCTCGCCCTTCGCGCGGAAGTCGGCGTACACCGAGAGGTCGGCGAGCACCTTCTTCTTCGACTTCGCGTCGGCCTTCGCCCGGGTGCGCTGCGCGGTCATGAGCTCGTCGAACGCGGTGCGGTCCACGGCGAGGCCCGCCTCCTCCGCCATCTCGAGCGTCAGCTCGATCGGGAAGCCGTAGGTGTCGTGCAGCAGGAACGCCGTGTCGCCCGCGAGCTCCTCGCGCCCGGCGTCCTTCGTCTTCGCGACCGCGAGGTCGAGGATGGAGGTGCCGGCCGAGAGCGTGCGGAGGAAGGTCTCCTCCTCGCCGAGTGCGAGCTGCTCGATGTGCGCGTAGTCGCGCGCGACCTCGGGGTACGCCGCCTTCATCGCGTCGCGCGACGCCGCGAACAGCTCGCGGAACGTCGGACCCTCCACGCCGAGCAGGCGCATCGCGCGGATGCTGCGACGGAGGAGCCTGCGGAGGATGTACCCGCGGCCCTCGTTCGACGGGCTCACCCCGTCGCTCATGAGCATGAGCGCGGAGCGGACGTGGTCGGCGATGACGCGCATGCGCACGTCGTCCTCGTGGTCGGCGCCGTAGCGGCGGCCCGAGATCTCGGCGGCGCGGTCGAGCACCGGGCGCACCTGGTCGATCTCGTACATGTTGTCGACGCCCTGCTTGAGGAACGCGACGCGCTCGAGGCCCATGCCGGTGTCGATGTTCTTCTTCGGCAGCTCCTTCACGACCGTGAAGTCGGTCTTCGACTTCACGTCGGTGATGAGGTACTGCATGAACACGAGGTTCCAGATCTCGACGTAGCGGTCGTCGTCGGTCGCAGGGCCGCCGTCGATGCCGTAGGCGGGGCCGCGGTCGAAGAAGATCTCGGAGCAGGGGCCCGCGGGGCCCGGCTGCCCGGTGTGCCAGTAGTTCGTCTCCTTGCCGAGCCGTTGGATGCGCTCGTCGGGCAGGCCCGCGACGCGCTTCCAGATCTCGATCGCCTCATCGTCGTCCTCGTAGACGGTGACCCAGAGGTCGTCGGGCGCGAAGCCGTAGCCGCCGGCCGACTCGGCCGAGGTCAGCAGCTCCCACGCCATCGAGATGGCGCCCTCCTTGAAGTAGTCGCCGAAGGAGAAGTTGCCGTTCATCTGGAAGAACGTGCCGTGGCGCGGCGTCTTGCCGACCTCTTCGATGTCGTTGGTGCGGATGCACTTCTGCACGCTCGTGGCCCGCGGGTACGGGGCGGGCACGATGCCGGTGAGGTACGGCACGAAGGGCACCATGCCGGCCACGGTGAAGAGCAGCGTCGGGTCGTCGGAGACGAGCGAGGCCGAGGGGACGACGGTGTGACCGCGGTCGGCGAAGAAGTCGAGCCAACGCTGGCGGATGTCGGCAGTCTGCATGGTTCCGTTCTGGGGTCGAGCCCGGTGCGACCGGGCCGGAGGTGAAGGGTGAGGGCTCAGCGAGCGGCCGAGGCGTCGCCGTCGGCGCGCAGTTCGGCGTCGCGGGCGTGATAGCCCTCGGCGATGGCGTTGCCGAACTCGCGCGCCTTCGCGTCGATCGACGAGAAGAAGTCGCGACCCTGCTTGGTCTGGTTGACCTGGTGCGCGACCACGAAACCGGCCGCGACGCCGACGGTGAACCACAGAATGCTCTTCACGTGTGCTCCCTCTTCGATCTCTCACCGGCGCGATGGCGCCCGGCACGCCTCGAATCAGTCTAGTGGCGAGGTGACGGCCCTCGCCCGGAGACGCAACAGGGGCCGCGGGAAACCCCGCGACCCCTGTTCGAGACGACTCGCGTCAGCGAGCGGCGTAGTACTCGACGACGAGCTGGACGTCGCAGGTCACGGGGACCTCGGCGCGCTTCGGGCGACGCACGAGACGCGCCTGGAGCTTGTCGAGCTCGACCTCGAGGTAGCCCGGAACCTTGGGGAGCACGTCGACGTGACCGCCGGCCGCGGCGACCTGGAAGGGCTCGGTGCCCTCGCTGCGCGACTTGACGTGCACGAGCTGGCCCGGCTTCACGCGGAACGAGGGGCGGTCGACGAGCTGGCCGTCGACGAGGATGTGGCGGTGCACGACGAACTGGCGGGCCTGCGTGATGGTGCGGGCGAAGCCGGCGCGGAGCACGAGGGCGTCGAGACGCATCTCGAGCAGCTCGACGAGGTTCTCACCGGTCTGGCCGGCGGTGCGCTTGGCCTCGACGTAGGCGATCTTCAGCTGCTTCTCGCGGATGCCGTACTGGGCGCGGAGACGCTGCTTCTCGCGCAGACGCACGGCGTAGTCGCTGTCCTGCTTGCGCTTGGTGCGGCCGTGCTCACCGGGAGCGTAGGGGCGCTTCTCCATGTAGCGGGCGGCCTTCGGGGTGAGGGCGACGCCGAGCGCGCGGGAGAGGCGGGTCTTGCTGCGTGACTGGTTCGACACGAATGTCCTTTCGGAAGAATCTCAAGTGAATCGCCGGCGCGATCGTGCGCCGGAAATCTGTGTCAGAGGGATTCGCCAGGGGTGGATCGGCTACAGATCGCACCCGCTCGCCGGTGACCCTCTCGCAGCCGCGCTCGAGGATCTGGCTTCAGGCCAGCGTCAATCGTACCACGACGGGCATGGCCGCTCAGCGGCCGCCCCGGACGATCCGGCGGAGCTTCGCGAGCCTCGCCGAGACCTCGCGCTCGTTGCCGTGCTCGGTGGGCTCGTAGTAGACCGCCCCGCGGAGCGTGTCGGGCAGGTACTCCTGGGCGACCACGCCGATCGCGTCGTCGTGGGGGTAGCGGTAGCCCTTGCCGTGCCCGAGCCGCTTCGCGCCGGGGTAGTGCGCGTCGCGGAGGTGCTTCGGCACGCGCCCCGCCTTGCCGGCGCGCACGTCGGCGATGGCCTTGTCGATGCCGAGGTACGCCGCGTTCGACTTCGGTGCGGTCGCGAGGTGCACGACGGCCTGGGCGAGCGGGATGCGCCCCTCGGGCATGCCGATGAACTGCACGGCGTCGGCCGCGGCCACGGCCACGCCGAGCGCCTGCGGGTCGGCGAGCCCGATGTCCTCCGACGCGAGCACGATGATGCGACGGGCGATGAAGCGCGGGTCCTCGCCGGCCTCGATCATGCGCGCGAGGTAGTGCAGGGCGGCGTCGACGTCGCTGCCGCGCACCGACTTGATGAAAGCGCTGATGACGTCGTAGTGCTCGTCGCCGTTGCGGTCGTACCTGAGCAGCGCGCGGTCGACCGCCCGCGCGACGATGTCGGCGGTGATGAGGGGTGGCGCGGATGCCCCGGCGTCGCCGTCGGACTCCGGCTCCCCCGCTTCGTCGTCGCCCGAGGCGTCACCGTCTGGCGCGGCGTCGGCGGCCCCGTCGGCCGGCTCGACCGGCATCGCCGCAGCCGAGACCGCTGCGGCCTCGAGCGCGGTCAGCGCACGCCGCGCATCGCCCGAGGCGAGGCGAACGATCGCCGCCCGCGCCTCGGGATCGAGCGTCACCCTGCCCGCGAGGCCCCGGGCGTCGGCGACGGCACGGTCGACGAGCACACCGAGGTCGTCGTCGCTCAGCAGCTCGAGCGTGAGGAGGAGTGAACGCGACAGCAGCGGTGAGATCACCGAGAACGACGGGTTCTCGGTCGTCGCGGCGACCAGGATCACCCAGCCGTTCTCGACCCCGGGCAGCAACGCGTCCTGCTGGGCCTTCGTGAAGCGGTGGATCTCGTCGAGGAAGAGCACCGTGGAGAGCCCGTACAGATCGCGGCTGGCGCGGGCCTCCTCCATCACCTGACGCACGTCGCGCACGCCGGCGGTCACGGCGGAGAGCTCAACGAACTTGCGGCCCGACGAGCGCGCGATCGCCTGGGCCAGTGTCGTCTTACCTGTGCCGGGCGGCCCCCAGAGGATCACCGACACCGACCCGGACTCACCCGATCGGTCGCCCGCGAGGGCGACGAGCGGCGAGCCCGGGGTCAGCAGGTGACGCTGCCCGGCGACCTCGTCGAGACTCGTCGGACGCATGCGCACCGCGAGCGGCGTCGCGCCCGAGCGCAGCCCCGGACCGGATTCCACCATGGATTCAAGCGTAGTCGCGGCATCCGACACCGATTCTCCGTGGAGCGCTCCCGGTGCGGCGATTGGTGCGGTCACGCGGGCTTAAGTAGAGTCGGCTCGCAGGATTCCGGAGAAGGAGCAGGCGTGGCATCGAACGACCGACAGGCGCGCGAAGAGCGCGCGCGCCTGCGCACCTACCAGGCACGGCAAGAGGTCCACGCCGGCAAGCAGCGGCGACGCAGTCGCGACAACCTGATCGCGGTCCTCGCGCTGGTGGTCGTGCTGGCCCTCGCGGTCGGCGCGCAGCTGTTCTTCTTCAGCGGCGGCCCCGGCGCCCCCGAGCCGACTGCGAGCGAGACCCCGTCGCCCACCGAGGCGGCGGGCGAGAACGACGGCGAGGTGCCGAGCCCAGACCTCGCCGAGGGGCGCACCTGGACGGGCACGCTGACCCTCAACGACATCCCGCTCGGCATCGAGCTCGACGGCGCCGCAGCGCCGCAGGCGGTCTCGAGCGAGATCAGCCTGATCCAGTCGGGCTTCTACGACGGCGTGGCCTGCCACCGCCTCACCAAGGACACGATCTGGGTGCTGCAGTGCGGCGACCCCGACGGCGACGGCTCGGGCGGCCCCGGCTACAGCTACGGCCCCATCGAGAACGCCCCGGCCGACGGCGTCTACCCGGCGGGCACGATCGCCATGGCCCGTGTGCCCAACGACGCCAGCAGCCAGGGCAGCCAGTTCTTCATCGTCTACGAGGACACGACGCTCCCGGCCGACAGCGCGGGCGGCTACACCGTCATCGGCACCGTCACGAGCGGGCTCGACGAGCTGCGGGCGGGCATCACCGACGCCGGCGCCGAGGGCGGCGTCAGCGACGGCGCACCCGCCGTGCCCACGACGATCACCGGCTTCACGATCGAGTGATCACGGCACCGCCGCCGGGCGGTGCAATAGGCTGGACAGCACACGCCGCCGATGGCGGCACCCGACCTACGACGCGGCGGCGCAGCCCGCGACCGCCGCCAATTAGGCTGGACCGCAAGATCGCCGCCGATGGCGGCACCCGACCTACGACGCGGCGGCGCAGCCCGTGACCGCCGCCAATAGGCTTGACCGCAACATCGCCGCCGCCCGCGGCGTCCGACCTACGACAGGGTGAGGCCGTGACCGAATCAGATCAGCAACCGTGGGGCCGCGTCGACGAGACGGGCACCGTCTTCGTTCGCACGAGCGACGGCGAGCGGGAGGTCGGTCAGTACCCCGACGCAACCCCTGAAGAGGCACTCGCCTACTTCGAGCGCAAGTACGCCGACCTCGCGGGCCAGGTCGGCCTGCTCGAGCAGCGCGTGCGCCGCGGCGCCCCCGCGGCCGACGTCGCGAAGGCCGTCTCGACGCTCACCGAGTCGGTCGCCGGCGCGCACGCGGTCGGCGACCTCGAGTCGCTCTCCCGCCGCCTCGAGGCGCTGTCGGGCACCACGAAGGAGCTCACCGAGCAGCAGCAGGCCGAGGCGAAGGCGGCGCTCGCCGGCGCCATCGCCGAGCGCACCGCCATCGTCGAGCAGGCCGAGGCGCTCGCCGCGCAGGACCCGGCGAAGACGCAGTGGAAGCAGGCGACCGCCGAGCTCGACGCCCTCTTCGCGAGCTGGCAGCGCCACCAGCAGGACGGCCCCCGCCTGCCGAAGAACGAGGCGAACGAGCTGTGGAAGCGGTTCCGCGCCGCGCGCTCGACGATCGAGCAGCACCGCAAGGCGTTCTTCGCCGAGCTCGACGCCGCACACCGCGACGTACGCACCCGCAAGCAGCGCCTCATCGAGCGCGCCGAGGCGCTCGCCCCGCGCGGCGCCGACGCGGTCGGCGACTACCGCAGCCTCCTCGATGAGTGGAAGCAGGCCGGCCGTGCCGGCAAGAAGCTCGACGACCAGCTGTGGGCGAAGTTCAAGGCCGCCGGCGACGTGCTCTTCAACGCGAAGGCCGAGATCGACGCGAAGGACGACGAAGAGTACCGGGCCAACCTCGAGGAGAAGCTCGCGCTGCTCACGGAGGCCGAGGCGCTCCTGACCGAGACCGACGCCAAGAAGGCGCGCTCCGAGCTGAACCGCGTCCAGCGCAAGTGGGACGAGATCGGCAAGGTGCCCCGCGACCAGGTGCGCGCGGTCGAGGACCGGCTCCGCAAGGTCGAGAACCACGTCCGCTCCCTCGAGGACGAGCGCTGGCAGCGCGAGGACCCGGAGAAGAAGGCGCGCTCCGAGGGCATGCTCGGCCAGCTCAACGACGCGATCGAGAAACTCGAGGCCGAGGTCGCGGCCGCCGAGGCCGCCGGCGACGCGAAGGCCGCCGCCGCCGCGCGCGAGGCCCTCGACGCCCGTCGTGCCTGGCTCAAGGCCGTCGGCGGCTGACCCGCCGACTGCTCCGAACCGCTCCGAGGGAGGCGGGATTCTCCACAGGATCCCGCCTCCTTCGTCATTCGCCCATCGGATGCTCCAGCATGGGCGCATGGCACGACTCCCCCGGGTGCTCGGCACCGACGACCTTCCGCTCGCCGAGCTCTGCGCCGCACGCATCGACGGCGAGCTGTTCGTGATCGACGAGGGCTGGGCTCCCGTCGACGAACCCGATCTTCCGGCCTTCCGCGCCGAAGCGGTGGCGCTCCGCGTGCCGCGCCGTCTCATCATCGAGCGGCTCTCGGCGGCGTGGGTGCACGGCGCGATCGACGCACCGCCCCGAACTGCGCAGTTCTGCGTCCCGCTGCACGAACGCGTGGCGGTGGTCACCGGTCCGGGCACCTGCGTGCGCGAAGTCGTCATCGACGCCGGCGACGTGCTCGCACTCGGGAGTGCGCGCTGCACCACGCCGGCGCGCACCGCGGTCGACGTCCTGCGCGACCCGGGGCTCGACGACGGAGTCGCCGAGCTCGCCGTCGCGCGACTCGTCGAGGCGCACGCGGGCGTTGCCGAACTGGTGCGGGCGCGGATCGCGACGGCGCACCGGCTGCCGCACCTCGCGCTGGCCCGCAGGCGATTCGCACGGGCAGAGGGGGTCGACCGTGTCGGAGCACTCCCGGGTCAGCCGTCGCTGACGCGGTAGACGTCGTAGACGGCGTCGATCCGGCGAACCGCGTTGAGCACGCGGTCGAGGTGCGTCGTGTCGCCCATCTCGAAGACGAAACGGCTGAGCGCGAGGCGGTCGGTCGAGGTCGAGACGTTCGCCGAGAGGATGTTGACGTGGTGCTCGGAGAGCACGCGCGTCACGTCCGAGAGGAGTCCGGCCCGGTCGAGCGCCTCGATCTGGATCTGCACGAGGAACACGCTCTTCGAGCTCGGCGCCCACTCGACGTCGATCATGCGCTCGGGTTCGCGGAGGAGCGACTGGACGTTGTGGCAGTTCGCCTGGTGCACCGACACGCCGGCGCCACGGGTCACGAAGCCGACGATCTCGTCGCCGGGTACCGGGGTGCAGCAGCGTGCGAGCTTCACGAGGATGTCGGGCGCTCCGCGCACGAGCACCCCCGACTCGGCGTGCCGGGGCAACGGGCGGGTGCGCACCGGCAGCGGCAGGTCGGGCTCGTCGACGTCGTCGACGTCGCGCACGAGCGCGACCACCTTCTCGAGCACGGATTGCGTCGAGACATGCCCCTCGCCGACCGCGGCGTAGAGCGAGGACACATCGTCGTAGCGCAGCAGCGCCGCGACCTCGGCGAACGACTCCTGGCTCATGAGCTTCTGCAGCGGCAGGTTCTGCTTGCGCATCGCGCGGGCGATCGAGTCGCGCCCCTGCTCGATCGCCTCGTCGCGGCGTTCCTTCGTGAACCACTGGCGGATCTTGTTGCGCGCGCGGGGGCTCTTGACGAAGTTGAGCCAGTCCTTGCTCGGGCCCGAGTCGGGGTTCTTCGAAGTGAAGACCTCGACGACGTCGCCGCTCGACAACTCGCTCTCGAGCGGCACGAGCCGGCCGTTCACCTTGGCGCCCATCGTGCGATGGCCGACCTCGGTGTGAACGGCATAGGCGAAGTCGACCGGCGTCGCACCGGCGGGCAGCCCGATGACCCGTCCCTTCGGCGTGAAGACGTAGACCTCCTTCGCGCCGATCTCGAAGCGGAGGGAGTCGAGGAACTCGCCCGGGTCGGCGGTCTCGGCCTGCCAGTCGGAGATGTGGGCGAGCCAGGCCATGTCGGTCTCGCTCTGCATCGCCGGGCCGCCCGACGACTTGCCGGTCGTCTGCTCCTTGTACTTCCAGTGTGCGGCGACACCGTACTCGGCCCGCTGGTGCATGTCATGCGTGCGGATCTGGAGCTCGACGGCGCGGCCCTTCGGCCCGAGGACGGTCGTGTGCAGCGACTGGTAGAGGTTGAACTTCGGCGTGGCGATGTAGTCCTTGAAGCGGCCGGGCAGCGGCGTCCACCTGGCGTGGATCGCGCCGAGCACGGCGTAGCAGTCGCGGACCGAGTTGACGAGCACGCGGATGCCGACGAGGTCGTAGATCTCGTCGAAGTCGCGGCCCCTGACGATCATCTTCTGGTAGATCGAGTAGTACTGCTTCGGCCGGCCGACGACCTTGCCGCGGATCTTCGCCGCCTTGAGGTCGTCGTTGACCAGGTCGATGACGTTCTGGACGAACTCCTCGCGCTGCGGGGTGCGCTGCTTGACGAGGCTCTCGATCTCGGCGTAGAGCTTCGGATAGAGCACCGCGAAGGAGAGGTCCTCGAGCTCCCACTTGATCGCCTGGATGCCGAGCCGATGCGCGAGCGGCGCGTAGATCTCGAGCGTCTCAGTCGCCTTCCGGCTCGCCGACGCGGCGGGCACGAAGCCCCAGGTGCGCGCGTTGTGCAGGCGGTCGGCGAGCTTGATGATGAGCACCCGGATGTCCTTCGACATCGCGACGATCATCTTGCGGACGGTCTCGGCCTGGGTCGAGTCGCCGTACTTGACCTTGTCGAGCTTCGTGACGCCGTCGACGAGCATCGCGATCTCGTCGCCGAAGTCGGCCCGCACCTCATCGAGGGTGTACGCGGTGTCTTCGACCGTGTCGTGCAGCAGGGCGGCGGCGACCGTCTTCGAGCCGATGCCGAGGTCGGCGAGGATCTGCGCGACCGCGATCGGATGCGTGATGTACGGCTCGCCGCTCTTGCGCTTCTGGCCCTCGTGCGCACGGTCCGCGACCGTGTAGGCACGCTCGACGAGCGCGAGGTCGGCCTTCGGGTGATGCATCCGCACCGTCCGCAGCAGCGTGTCGACCGCACCCGATGGCTGGGCCTTCGAGAAGATCCGCGGCACCAGGCGGCGCAGCGAAGCGGTTGAGTTGACCCCGGTCTCCGTCACGCCTCACCTCCAGAACTCAATTATCACCGCTCCGGAGGGTGAGGCGTGCACGGCGAAGCACGCCGGGGGCGAACGTCATGCGGTCGGCAGGGCCTCAGCCGAGGTCGAGGCGCCGCCGGCGCGCTCACGCTCCTTCAGGACCTTGAGGTCGTGGCGATGGATCGCGGGCTCCCGTTCGCGCAGCTGCGAATACAGCGGCGCGGCGAGGAACACGGTCGACCACGTGCCCACGAGGATGCCGATGAGCAGTGCCAGCGAGATGTCGCGGAGCGTGTCGGCACCGAGCACCCCGGCGCCGATGAAGAGGATCGCCGCGACCGGCAGGGCCGCGACCACGCTGGTGTTGATGGACCGGACGAGGGTCTGGTTCACCGCGAGGTTCACCGACTCCGCGAACGTCCGACGGGACTGCTCGCCGTCCTCGGCGGTGTTCTCGCGGATCTTGTCGAAGACCACGACGGTGTCGTACAGCGAGTAGCTGAGGATCGTGAGGATACCGATCATCGCGGCGGGGCTGATCTCAAAGCCGACGGCGGCGTAGATGCCGGTGGTGACCACGAGGTCGACCATGAGCGCGATGATCGCGGCGGCCGACATCTTCCAGGTGCGGAAGTAGAGCGCCATGATGACGGCGGCGAGCAGCACGAAGGCGATCAGGCCGACCACGGCCTGGCGGGTGACGTCGGCACCCCAGCTCGGGCCGATGAACGAGCTCGTCACCTCGGACTCGGGCACGTCGTACGCCTCGGCGAGTGCCGAGGTCACCTCGTGCGACTCGTCCTGCGAGAGCTGGTCGGTCTGCACGCGCACGCCGGTGCCGCCGACGATGGTGACCTTCGTGGTCGCCTCGGGCACCACCGACTCGACGGCCTCGATCGCGGGCTCGGCGGTGGCGTTCTCGACGTCGGAGATCTGGAACTGCGATCCGCCGCGGAACTCGATGCTGAAGTTCACCCCGGTGAAGAGGGGAACGACCACCGAGAGCAGCACGAACACGCCGATGATCGCGTACCACTTCTTGCGGCCGCCGACGAAGTTGAACGAGCGCTTGCCGGTGTAGAGGTCATTGCCGAAGGTGGTCAGACGGTTCGCCATCAGGACTCCTTCCCTTCGTTCGAGGTATCGCCGGCACCGACCGCCGCGGCCTTGCGCTCGGCGATCGTCTGACGCCGCTGCGCCTCCTTGGCGCTCGAGGCCGCCTTCTTGCCCGCCACCTCGGCGGTGGGCTTGCGGAACTCGGCACGGCCGCGGTAGACGGCACCGAGCGCGTTCGGGTCGAGACCCGACCAGGGGTTGCCGCTGGAGAAGAACCGTGTCTGCGCGAGCAGTTGTAGCATCGGGTGGGTGAACAGGATCACGACGATGACGTCGATGATCGTGGTGATTCCGAGCGTGTAGGCGAAGCCCTTGACGCTGCCGACCGCGAGGATGAACAGCACGATCGCGGCGAGGAGGTTGACGCCCTTCGAGGCGAGGATCGTGCGGAACGCTCGCTTCCATCCGGCCTCGACGGCGCCGACCAGCGGCCGGCCGTCTCGGAGTTCGTCTCGGACTCGCTCGAAGTACACGATGAACGAGTCGGCGGTGAAGCCGATCGCCACGATGAGGCCGGCGATGCCCGCGAGCGAGAGTCGGTAGCCCTCGCGCCACGACAGGATCGTGATCGTGAGGTACGTGATGATCGCCGCGATGACGAGCGAGGCGATCGTCACCGAACCGAGCGCCCGGTACTGGAACAGCGTGTAGATCACGACCAGGATGAGGCCGATGAGGCCGGCGAGCAGGCCCGACTGGAGCTGCGAGGTGCCGAGCGTCGGCGAGATGGTCTCGGTCGACTGCACCGTGAAGCTGATGGGGAGCGCGCCGAACTTCAGCTGGTCGGCGAGGGCCTTCGAGCTCTCCTGCGTGAAGTTGCCGGTGATCTGCGGGCGCCCGTCGGTGATCGCCCCGTTCATGGCGGGGGCGGTGAGCACCGCGCCGTCGAGCACGAACGCGAACTGATCGCGGGGCGTCTGGCCCTGGAGGCCGAACAGTCGGGTCGAGACCTTCGCGAAGTCCTCGGTGCCCTCGTCGTCGAAGACGATGTTGACGGCCCACTGGCCCGTGGAGGCGCCGGTCTGGGTCTGGACCATGCCGTTGGTGGCGTCGACGATGTTCTCGCCGCTCGCCTCGACCGGGCCCAGGAGGTACTTCGCCGTGCGGCTCACGTCGCAGGTGACGAGCGGCTCGTCGGCCGGGGCGACCTCGGTGGTCTCGTCCATCTGCGCGCAGTCGTACGAGTCGAACTCGGCCTGGAGCGCCGGCGTGACCCATGCCGGGTCGCTGCCGTCGGTCGGCACCGCGGTCGGCGTCGACTCGAGCTCCTCTTCGGGTGCGTCGCTCGGCGACGGGCTCGCACTCGGCTCGATCGTCTGGTTCGTGGCCGCATCGGCGAGCAGGACCGCCCGCAGCTCGAGCTTCGCCGACTGCTCGATGCGCGCGCGGGTCTGGTCGTCGAGCTCACCGGGAATCCGGACGACGACGTTGTCGCCCTCGGTGTTGATCTCGGCCTCGGCCACGCCGGAGGCGTCGACGCGCTGGCGGATGATCGCCACCGCCTGGTCGAGCTGCTCCTGCGAGACGTCGGCGCCCGACTCGACCTTCGGCGCGAGGATGATCTGCGTGCCGCCCTCGAGGTCGAGGGCGAGCTTCGGGGTCCAGGAGCCTTCGCCCCAGATCACCCCCGCCGCGTTGATACCGAACAGGAGCGCGATGATGACACCCAGCCAGGTGAGGGAACGCCATGCCTTGCGGACGGGCGTCGGCCGGGATGACCGCTTCGATGGTGCAGCCACGTGTTCTGCTTTCTCTGCAGGAGCCCGCGCAGCATCGCGCGGGCCGAGCCTCGGGGGTGAGTCTTAGTCGTCCGACTTCTTGGTGTCGGGCGTCTCGTCGGTGGTCGGGGCGTCGTCGGCGGCGTCGGAGACGCGCTCACCGAACTCGGGCTCGCCCTCGACGGCCGTCGGCGCCTCGTCGGAGCCCTCGACGGGCTCGACCACGCGCGCGATCGTCTGACGGTGCACGGTCAGGATCGTGCCGGGCGAGGTCTCGAGGAGCACCTGGTTCTCCTCCTCGTCCATCGAGAGGATGGTGCCGAAGACGCCGAAGTTGGTCATGACCTTCGCGCCCACCTGGACCTTCGACTGCAGTTCACGAGCCTCGGCCTGACGCTTGCGCGAGTTGCGGAACATGAAGAAGATCAGCACCGCGAGCACGGCGAGCATGATGAGAGTGAACGGGTCGAACGTCATGAGGGAGAAGTACCTTCCGGTGTGCGCGGGCGCACGAAGTCAGTGGCGTTGAGGGACGAGCCTCAATGGATTATAGGTCATCGATCGGAAGCGCCGCTGCCGCGTCGGGAGCGGCCTCGGCGAGACCGAAATGCCGCCACGCTGCGGGCGTCGCGACCCGCCCGCGCGGGGTGCGCGTGACGAGTCCGATGCGCACGAGGAAGGGTTCGACGACCGCCTCGATCGTCTCGGCCTCCTCGCCGACGGAGACGGCGAGCGTGTTGAGCCCGACCGGGCCGCCGCCGAACCGGGTGAGGATCGTCTCCATCACGGCCCGGTCGAGCCGGTCGAGGCCGAGCGCGTCGACGTCGTAGAGCTCGAGCGCCGCGCGCACGGCATCGAGGTCGGCGCGGCCGGAATGCACGAGCGCGTAGTCGCGCACGCGTCGCAGCAGCCGGTTGGCGATGCGCGGAGTGCCGCGGCAGCGGCCCGCGATCTCGGCCAGTGCGGCCCGGTCGGTGTCGAGGCCGAGCATCGCCGCCGCCCGCACGAGCACTTGCTCGAGCTCGGACTCGGCGTAGAACTCGAGGTGGGCGGTGAAGCCGAAGCGATCGCGCAGCGGGTTGGGCAGCAGACCCGCGCGCGTCGTCGCGCCGACGAGGGTGAAGGGCGCGAGATCGAGCGGCACCGAGGTCGCGCCGGCGCCCTTGCCGACCATGATGTCGATGCGGAAGTCCTCCATGGCGAGATACAGCATCTCCTCCGCTGAGCGCGCCATGCGGTGGATCTCGTCGATGAAGAGCACCTCGCCGGGCACGAGCGAGGAGAGGATCGCGGCGAGATCGCCCGCGTGCTGGATCGCCGGCCCGCTCGACATGCGAAGCGGACGCCCGCCCTCGTGGGCGACGATCATCGCGAGCGTGGTCTTGCCGAGGCCGGGCGGGCCGGCCAGCAGGATGTGGTCGGGCGTGCGCTGCTGGATGGCGGCCGCGGTCAGAAGGAGCTGCAGCTGGCCGCGCACGCGCGTCTGCCCCACGAACTCTCCGAGGCTGCGGGGGCGCAGCGCACCTTCGAACGCGAGCTCGGCCTCGGAGGCGAGTTCGGGGTCGGTCAGGTCGTCGGCGCCGTTCACCGGCCCCTCCCGCCCTGCTGGGCGGGCCCGAGCCGGGCCAGCGTCAGGCGCAGCATCGTCGGCACGGAGGCCGACTCGACCTCGCTCGCCCCGGCGAGCGTCTCGTCGAGCGCCTCGGCGGCGACCCGCTCGGTCCACCCGAGACCCGTGAGCGCCGCGAGCACGCTGTCGGCGACGCCGCCCGAGGCGATGGGCGTCGCGGTGCTGCGCGCCGCCGGCGGCGCGAGCTTGCCGGTGAGGGACACGGTGATGAGCTTCGCCGTCTTCGGGCCGATGCCGCTGACCTTGCGGAACACGGCGTCGTCCTCGGTGTGCACGGCCTCGGCGACCTGCTCGGGCGAGAGCGACGACAGCACGCCGAGCGCCGACTTGGGGCCGACCCCGGTGACCCCGATCAGGAGCTCGAAGACCTCGAGCTCGTCGCGGGTCGCGAAGCCGAAGATCGTGAGCGAGTCTTCACGCACGATCAGCGAGGTGTGCACCGCGAGCTCGTGGCCCTCACGGCTCGCGAGCACGAGCGCCGGGGTGGTGTTGACCTGGAAGCCGACGCCGCCGACGTCGATGACGAGCGAACTGCCGGCTGCGGCGAGGACGCGCCCGCGGAGGGAGGAGATCACTCCTTCAGCCTACGGGCCGCCCCCGACACCGCCGCGGAGCGCTCCGCGGCGAGCCATGCGCGTTGCGCCGGCGTCAGCCCCGAGGCATCCGTCGACGGTGCCGCGCCGGACGCCCCACTGACCGCGGCCTCGCGGATCGCGGCCCCGGCGACCCCGCCGGTGCGCCATGCGTGGCAGATCGCGAGCGCCAGCGCGTCAGCGGCGTCGGCGGGCTTCGGCACCGACTCGAGCCCGAGGATGCGAGCGACCATCGCGCCGACCTGCTTCTTGTCGGCGCGACCGTACCCGGTGATGGCGGCCTTCACCTCGGAGGGCGTGTGCAGCGCGACCGGCAGCTCGCGTCGAGCGGCGACGAGCATCGCGACGCCCGAGATCTGCGCCGTGCCCATGATCGTCGACACGTCCGAGCGCGCGAACACGCGCTCGAGGGCGACCGCCTGCGGGCGGTGCTCGTCGAAGATCGCCTCGAGCCCGTCGGCGATCCTGGCGAGCCGCCGCTCGATCGGCGCATCGGTCGGCGATCGCAGCACGACGACGTCGACGAGCTTCGCCGTGCGGTTCGGCGAGACGTCGACGACGCCGACGCCGCAGCGGGTGAGCCCGGGGTCGATGCCGAGCACCCGCACGGCGATCGGCCTACTCCGCCTCGAGCTCGGCCTGCACCTCGGGGGTGAGGTCGAAGTTGCTGTAGACGTTCTGCACGTCGTCGCTGTCTTCGAGGGCGTCGATGAGGCGGAACACCTTGCGCGCCGTCTCGGCGTCGATCTCGACCTTGAGGTTCGGCACGAACTCGATGTCGGCCGACTCGTAGTCGAGGCCGGCCTCTTGGAGCGCCTTGCGGACTTCGACCATGTCGGAGGGGTCGGTGATGACCTCGAAGCCCTGGGCGTGCGGCTCGATCTCCTCGGCGCCGGCCTCGAGCGCCGCCATCATGACGTCGTCTTCGGTGGTGCCCTCGCCCGAGACGACGATGACGCCCTTGCGGGTGAAGTTGTAGGCCACCGAGCCCGGGTCGGCGAGCGTGCCGCCGTTGCGGTTCAGGCCCGTGCGCACCTCGGCGGCCGCGCGGTTCTTGTTGTCGGTCAGCACCTCGACCATGAGGGCGACGCCCGAGGGGCCGTACGCCTCGTAGGTGATGCTCAGGTACTCGACGGCCTCGCCGCCGATGCCGGCGCCGCGCTTGATCGCGCGATCGATGTTGTCGTTCGGCACCGAGGTCTTCTTGGCCTTCTGCACCGCGTCGTACAGCGTCGGGTTGCCGTTCAGGTCGGCACCGCCGAGCTTGGCCGCGACCTCGATGTTCTTGATGAGCTTCGCGAACGACTTCGCGCGGCGCGCGTCGATGACGGCCTTCTTGTGCTTGGTCGTCGCCCACTTGGAATGCCCGGACATGACTCTCCTGTATCCGCTTCTCGACGGGTCCGCCCGCCGAGAGCCCATTCTAGACGAGCGCGGCGCGCGCGCTCGGGTGGCGGCGGGATGTCTCGCGCCCCGGCCGCTAGCCGAGCACCTTGTGCAGCGTGCGCAGGTTGCGGTTCGTGGTGGTCGGCTTGTAGCGCGCCTTCGCGAGGAGCTTCGCGAACGGCGTGTCGACCGTCGTGCCCTTGACCGGATTCCAGTACACGACGCCGTCGCCGCGCACCACCGGGTCGACCGACGCGTCGAGCCCGAGCTCCCCTGCTGCGGCGACGAGCTCGTCGAGCACCTCGCTCGACGAGCCGAAGATCACCCACGGCTGACGTGACCCGTCGTCGGCGTCGAACGGGAACGCGGCGACCGCGCGCTCGAGCTCGCGGCGGGTGACGAGCACGATCCACGCCTCGTAGCCGAACCGCTCGCCGAGCGCCCGCTCGATGCGCGACTTCAGCGCCGGCGCGTCGGCCGTGCGGTCGTCGCTCGCGAACACGACGTTGCCGCTCGCGAGCACCGTGCGCACGCCGTCGAGGCCGAGCTCCCGGAAGAGCGCGGCGAGCTCGGCGGAGCGCACGGTGATGCCGCCCACGTTGACCCCGCGCAGCAGGGCGATCCACTCGGTCATGAGCGGAGCGTAGCGCGGCCCGGCGACACGCGGGCCAGGATTCAGACGAGGGCCGGCATCCCCTCGGGGAAGAGGGCGCGATGCCAGGCGGTGTACTTCCGGCGCATGAGCAGCGCCCAGAGCAGCCGGACCGGCGCAGGCAGGTTCGCGCGGAGCCACTCCTCACGCTCGCCCTCGGGCACCGCGTCGATCATGAGCCCGAGCTGCACCGGCATCGCCTCCTTCGGCAGCGCCCCTCGGCCGTGCTCGCCGAGCTCCTCCCACTCGGCCTGGCTGAGCACGCGTGCCGCGACGGGCACGATGTCGGCCTCCTCGCGTCCGAGGTGCACGCCGAGCGTCGTGCCGACGTCGTCGAGCGCTGCCGCCAGCCGCTCCCCCGTCGCCGGGTCGGCCGTCGTCCGCCACTCGGCGAGGAGCCCGTCGGCGACGTCGAGCAGCTCGGACACCCGCGCATGCTGGGCCTTCATCACGTCGACGTGCATCGCACAGCCGGGCTCGCGCCGTTCGAGACGGTCCCAGAGCAGCTCGTCCTCGCCCTCGTGGTGCACATGCAGGCCCCGGTCGACGAGCTCGACGGCGTTGCCGACGGTCGTCGCGCGTTCGAGGTCGCCCGCGGGCACGGCCCGCACGAGTCGCGGCAGCTCGCGGTACCCCCAGCGGAAGATGCGGTGGATGATGAAGATGTCGCTGGTGTCGCATCCGGTCTCGTCGACGACGCGGTCGTCGCCGCCGGTGCTCGGCAGTCGTCTGGTCATCCCGCGACGGTAGGTCCGCCGCGTGGCGGCGGAATCGGTGCTCGCACTGAGCGGGCGCCCCCACTTCGCGGGGCGGAGGGGCCGCCCCGGACCGGGCCCCGCTCAGGCGCGGGCGCGCACCTTCGAGAGGAAGTACTGGTGGAACCGGTGCTCGCCCGTGATCTCGGGGTGGAAGCTCGTGCCGAGCAGGTTGCCCTGCTCGACGGCGACGACGCGGCCGTCGGCGAGTCGCGCGAGCGGCGTCGCGGCGGGGCCGACCGATTCGACCACCGGCCCGCGGATGAACACGGCGCGCACCGGCACGACGCCGAACGCGGGCACCTCGAGCTCGGTCTCGAACGACTGGTTCTGCGAGCCGAAGGCGTTGCGTCGCACGACGACGTCGAGACCGCCGAGCGACTGCTGCCCGTCGATCGCGTCAAGCAGCGTGTCGGCGAGCATGATCAGGCCGGCGCAGGTGCCGTACACCGGGAGGCCGTCGGCGATCGCCTGGCGCAGCGGGCCCGCGAGGCCGAAGGTGCGTGAGAGCTTGTCGATCACGCTCGACTCGCCGCCGGGGATCACCAGCCCGTCGACGGCGGCGAGCTCCTCGGGCCGGCGCACGAGCGAGACGTCCGCGCCGAGCGAGGCGAGCACCCGGGCGTGCTCGCGGAAGTCGCCCTGGAGGGCGAGCACGCCGACGCGGGGGCCGGCCGCGGCCGACTCCCCCGCGCCGACGGACTCCTCGCGGAGTGTCGTCGTCACCAGCCGCGCTCGGCGAGCCGGTGCGGTGCCGCGAGGTCGGCGACGTTGATGCCGACCATGGCCTCGCCGAGGCCGCGCGAGACATCGGCGATGACCGAGGGGTCGTCGTAGAAGGTGGTCGCCTTGACGACGGCCGCGGCGCGCGCCTCGGGGTTGCCCGACTTGAAGATGCCCGAGCCCACGAACACGCCGTCGGCGCCGAGCTGCATCATCATCGCGGCGTCCGCCGGAGTGGCCACGCCGCCCGCGACGAAGAGCACGACGGGGAGCTTGCCGGTCTCGGCGACCTCGAGCACGAGCTCGTACGGGGCCTGCAGCTCCTTCGCGGCGACGTAGAGCTCGTCGCGCGTCATCGACTTCAGGTGGTTGATCTCGGACGAGATCTTGCGGATGTGCTTCGTCGCCTCGGAGACGTCGCCGGTGCCGGCCTCGCCCTTCGAGCGGATCATCGCCGCGCCCTCGTTGATGCGGCGGAGGGCCTCGCCGAGGTTCGTGGCACCGCAGACGAAGGGCGTGTTGAAGCCCCACTTGTCGATGTGGTTGACGTAGTCGGCGGGCGAGAGCACCTCGGACTCGTCGATGTAGTCGACGTCGAGCGCCTCGAGCACCTGCGCCTCGACGAAGTGGCCGATGCGGGCCTTCGCCATGACGGGGATCGAGACCTCGGCCTTGATCGCGTCGATGAGGTCGGGATCGCTCATGCGGGCGACGCCGCCCTGCGAGCGGATGTCGGCCGGAACGCGCTCGAGCGCCATGACGGCGACGGCGCCGGCGTCCTCGGCGATGCGAGCCTGCTCGGGGGTGACGACGTCCATGATGACGCCGCCCTTCAGCATCTCGGCGAGGCCGCGCTTCACGCGGTTGGAGCCCGTCTCGGATACGGTCACAGGGGAATCCTTTCGGCGGTGCGCTGGGACGTGCGCGCAACTTGCAGACAAAGGGAGAGTTTGTCCTAGGCCAAAAGATAGCATGGCCTGAGACATGGAGAAGGGCGAACTGTGATCACCGACATCGAGGGGCGCTCGGCGGCCGAGATCGCCGAGAGCCTGCGCACCCTCATCGAGCGCGGCGAGCTGCGCCCCGGCGACGCGCTGCCCCCCGTCCGTGCGCTCGCCGAGCAGCTCGGCGTCAACCGCAACACCGCCGTCTCGGCGTACCGGCAGCTGACCAACGCCGGCGTCGTCGTCACACTGGGCCGCGGCGGCACCCGCGTCGCCGGCGCCGCGCCCGTCGCTCAGGAGGGCTTCGCCGCCGACACGGCGCTCAGGGACCTCGGCACCGGGAACCCCGACGCCGCGTTCATCCCCGACCCGTCCGGCGTCCTGCCCGGGATCGCCCGGCGGCCCGTGCTCTACGGCGAGCCCGTCATCGACCCCGATCTCGAACGCTCGGCGCTCGCATGGATGGGCGCCGACCTGCCCGACGGCACGGCCCTGCGGCTCACGGTGACGAGCGGAGCAGCCGACGCCGTCGAACGCCTGCTCGCCCAGGCGCTCACCCGTGACGACGCCGTCGCCCTGGAGGACCCGTGCTTCCTCACGAGCATCCACACGGTGCGCGTCGCGGGCTACCGCCCGGTACCCGTGCCTGTCGACGAGGAGGGCATGACCGTCGAGGGACTCCGGGCCGCACTCGAGCAGGGCGTGCGCGCCGTGATCTGCACCCCGCGCGCCCAGAACCCGACGGGCGCGAGCCTCACGGCCCGCCGGGCCGCGGCACTGCGGGCCGTGCTCGCGGAGCACCCCTACGTGCTCGTCATCGAGGACGACCACTACTCGCTCCTCTCGCAGCAGCCGCATCACACGCTCATCAGCGCCGACCACCGGCGCTGGGCGCTCGTCCGCTCCGTCTCGAAGTTCCTCGGGCCCGACATGTGCCTCGCGGTGACGGCCTCCGACCCCGAGACCGCCGACCGTCTCGCGATGCGCCTCACGCCCGGCACGACCTGGGTGAGCCACCTGCTGCAGCGCCTCGTGCACGCCCTCGCGACCGACCCCGACGTCGCCGCGCGCATCCGCGCGGCGGGCGAGCACTACGCGGCGCGCAACGCCGCCTTCGCCGCGCTGCTCACCGCAGAGGGCCTGCCCACCACCCCCGGCGACGGACTCAACGTCTGGGTCCCGCTCGCCGCACCCGCACGCTCGGTCTCCGAGCAGCTCATGCGACGCGGCTGGCTCGTGCGACCGGGCGACGAGTTCGCACTCGGCGACCACGGGGCATCCGAGCGCCTGCGCCTCACCGTGCACGAGCTCGACGACGACGAGCAACGGCGGCTGGCCGCCGACCTCGGCGCCTCGGTGCGCGCCGTGCGCGAGCGAAGTGCGATGATCGACCGGTGAAGATTCTCTCCATCCAGTCGGCGGTGGCGTACGGCCACGTCGGCAACTCCGCCGCCGTCTTCCCCCTGCAGCGCATCGGCGTCGAGGTGCTGCCCGTGTACACGGTCAACTTCTCGAACCACACGGGCTACGGCGCGTGGCGCGGGCCGCTCATCGCCCCCGACGACGTGCGCGAGGTCATCGCCGGCATCGAGGACCGCGGAGTCCTCGGGCAGATCGACGTGGTGCTCTCGGGCTACCAGGGCGGCGAGGGCATCGCCGACGTGATCCTCGAGGCCGTCGCGAAGGTGAAGGCCGCGAACCCGAGCTCGATCTACGCGTGCGACCCGGTCATGGGCAATGCGAAGTCCGGATGCTTCGTGGCCCCCGCCATTCCCGTCCTGCTGCGCGAGCGCGTGGTGCCCGCCGCCGACCTCATCACGCCGAACCAGTTCGAGCTCGGCTACCTGACCGGCACCGAGCCCGACACGCTCGAGTCGACGCTCGCCTCGGTCGACCTCGCCCGCGCCGGCGGCCCGGGCACGGTGCTCGTCACGAGCGTCGAACGCCCCGACCGCGAGGACGGCACGATCGAGATGCTCGCCGTCGACGAGCGCGGCGCCTGGATCGTGCAGACCCCGCGCCTGCCGATGAAGGCGAACGGCTCCGGGGATGTCACGGCCGCCCTCTTCACCGCGCACTACCGTCGCACCGGCGACGCGGCCGAGGCGCTCGCGCGCACCACCTCGAGCGTGTTCGACCTGCTCACCCGCACCCACGAGTCGGGCGAGCGCGAGCTGCAGCTCGTCGAGTCGCAGGAGTTCTACGCCCACCCCCGCATGCAGTTCGAGGTGCGCCAGGTGCGCTGACCGCGCCCCCGCCGACGACGAAGGGGGCGTCGCGAGATCGGATCTCGCGGCGCCCCCTTCGTGCGAACTACTCGCCCGACGCGGGCCAGGCCTCGGCGATCTCCTGGCGCACCTCGCCGAGCAGGCGCGGCAGCGCCTTCGTGCCGGCGATGATCGGGAAGAAGTTCGAGTCGAGCGCCCACCGCGGCACGATGTGCTGGTGCAGGTGCTCGGCGATGCCGGCTCCCGCGATGCGGCCCTGGTTCATGCCGATGTTGAAGCCGTCGCAGTGCGAGACCTCCTTCACGACCCGCATCGCGATCTGCGTGAGCAGGCCGATCTCGGCGACCTCCTCGGGGCTCGCCTCGTCGTACGTCGCGATGTGGCGGTACGGGCAGACGAGCAGGTGCCCGCTGTTGTACGGGTAGAGGTTCAGCAGCACGTAGGCGTGCTCGCCCCGCGCGACGATGAGGGACTGCTCGTCGCTCATCTCTGGGGCGCGGCAGAACGGGCACGAGTGCTCGTCGGGCTGCTGGCCGTGCTGGATGTAGACGAGCCGGTGCGGGGTCCAGAGGCGCTGGAACGCGTCGGGCACCCCGGCGAGGTCGGCCGAGGAATCCGTCGGGACGCCCTCGAACTCGCCGGCCCCGTAGCTCGCCCCGTCGCCGCTCATACGAACAGGTCGTCCCGGGTGTTGACCTGGAGGCGTTCGGCGATCGCGCCGCGCACCTTCTCGATCGCCGACTGGATCGGCACGCCGTTCTCCTGCGTGCCGTCGCGGAACCGGAAGCTGACGGTCTCGGCCGAGCGGTCGTTCTCCCCCGCGATGAGCTGGAACGGCACCTTCTGCGTGGTGTGCGTGCGGATCTTCTTCTGCATGCGGTCGTCGCTCACGTCGAGGTCGGCGCGGACGCCGAAGCCCTTCAGCTGCTCGATGATCGCACCGAGGTACGGCGCGTACTCGTCGGCGACCGGGATGCCGACCACCTGCACGGGGGCGAGCCACACCGGGAACGCGCCCGCGTAGTGCTCGAGCAGGATCGCGAAGAACCGCTCGATCGAGCCGAACAGCGCGCGGTGGATCATGATCGGGCGCTTCTTCTGCCCGTCGCGGTCGGTGAACTCGAGTTCGAAGCGCTCGGGCAGGTTGGGGTCGACCTGCACGGTCGACAGCTGCCAGGTGCGTCCGATCGCGTCGCGGGTCTTGAGGTCGATCTTCGGGCCGTAGAACGCCGCCTCGCCGGGCATCTCGGTGAGCTTCAGCCCGCTCGCACGAGCGACGTTGCGCAGCGCGTTCGTGGAGTACTCCCAGAACTCGTCGGAGCCGATCCACTTGTCCTTCTCGTCGTCGCGCATCGAGAGCTCGAGCTCGAAGTCGTCGAGGCCGAAGTCGCGCAGCATCGAGATGACGAAGTCGATGACCTTGGTCGCCTCCTCCTCGAGCTGCTCGGGGGTGACGAAGAGGTGCGAGTCGTCCTGGGTGAAGCCGCGCACCCGGGTGAGGCCGTGAAGCGCGCCCGAGAGCTCGTTGCGGTACACGGTGCCGTTCTCGGCGAGCCGCATCGGCAGGTCGCGGTAGCTGCGCCCGCGCTCCTTGTAGATGAGGATGTGCATCGGGCAGTTCATGGGCTTCAGGTAGTAGTCCTGGCCCTGCTTGGTGATGTTGCCCTCGGCGTCGCGCTCCTCGTCCATCACGATGGGCGGGAACATGCCCTCCTTGTAGGTGACGAGGTGGTTCGAGGTGAGGAACAGGTCCTCCTTCGAGATGTGCGGCGTGTACACGTAGGTGTAGCCGCCCTCGATGTGCCGGCGACGGGCGTGCTGCTCCATCTCCATGCGGACGACGCCGCCCCGGGGGTGCCAGACCGAGAGGCCCGAGCCGATCTCCTCGGGGAAGCTGAACAGGTCGAGGTCGCGGCCGAGCTTGCGGTGGTCGCGCTTCGCGGCCTCCTCCAGACGGTGCTGGTAGGCGCGCAGCTCGTCCTTCGTGGGCCAGGCGGTGCCGTAGATGCGCTGCAGCTGCGGGTTCTTCTCGGACCCCCGCCAGTACGCGGCCGCGATGCGGGTGAGCGACCAGCCGTTGCCGATCATGCGCGTGTTGGGCAGGTGCGGGCCCCGGCAGAGGTCCTTCCAGACCGTCTCCCCGGTCTTCGGGTCGACGTTGTCGTAGATCGTGAGTTCGCCGCCGCCGACCTCGACGCTTTCGTTGTCGTCCCCCGTCGAGGCCGAGCCCTTGAGCCCGATGAGCTCGAGCTTGTACGGCTCGCTCGCGAGCTCCGCACGGGCCTCGTCGTCGGTCACGACACGGCGCATGAAGCGCTGACCGGCGCGGATGATCCGCGCCATCTCCTTGTCGAGCGCCTTGAGGTCGTCGGGGGTGAACGGCGCCGCGACGTCGAAGTCGTAGTAGAAGCCGTCGGTGACGGGCGGGCCGATGCCGAGCTTCGCCTCGGGGTTGATCGACTGCACGGCCTGCGCGAGCACGTGCGCCGCCGAGTGCCGCAGGATGTTCAGCCCGTCGGGCGAGTCGATGGTGACGGGCTCGACGACGTCGGCGTCCGTCACCGTCGTCGCGAGGTCCTTGAGCTCGCCGTTGACGCGCATCGCGACAACGGAACGGTCGGTGAAGAGCTCGAAGCCGTCAGCCACCTGGATCCACTCCTTGGAATTCTCGAAACGAACCCTTCAACTGTAGTCGTGCGCGAGCACCGCCCGTCGCCGGTGCCGAGCCGGCCGGATCGACGTCCGGGCGCCGCGGCCCACCCGAACGGGGGTGTACCCCATCAACCCCGATTCGGGGGACAATCCCTGTGGACCGGTCGCTGGCCGGACCACCGGGTTCCGGTGAAAGCGAAAGCCGGTCACCGGGATCCGGCCCATCTCCTCCGCAGTTCCTCGGTGCTGCCCCTGAGACGGCCCGACACCCGAAGTTCTAGAGTTTCGCTCATGTATGAGTCATCCGAAGAACTGGGCTCCCGCACCGAGTTCGACGAGCGCGTCGTCGAACTCGCCGACTTCGAGCCCGACGTCCGCCTCGAGGAGTGGATCGAGAAGTACCGGATCGGCGAGCTCGCGCTCGGGCCGATCTTCTGGGCCCCGATCGACTTCCTCTCGCCCGTGCACACCGTCGGCAAGGGCAGAACCAACCTCACCCTCATCCGCCCGACGATCATGCAGACCGACGCCGTCACGCCCTACGCCGGCTTCGACCGGCGCGAGTCGCCCACGCGCAATCCCGCCGTCTCGATCCATTTCGAGCCCGCCGCCTACGGCATCACCGGCGTGGGAACCTACGTGTGCACCTTCACCGTCGAGTCGGGCGCCCCGGTGACGCTCGCCGCGAGCGGCTACGCCGCCTCCGGCACGGTCGTCGGGGCCGGGCCCAGGAGCGTGAACGGGAAGCAGACCGTGAGCCTCACCCTGAAGAACCTCCCCGCGTACGGAGGCTGGGCCGCGATCGAGCAGACCGCGGGCGACTCGTGGGCGTGGTACTCGACCCGCATCGCCTATCCCCCGCTCGTCTTCGAGCAGTTCGGATGACGACGCGGTGGAACGAACCGCACGCGTCGGGAAACGAGAAAAGCCCCGGCTGATGCCGGGGCTTTCCGTGGTGGGCGATACTGGGATCGAACCAGTGACCTCTTCCGTGTCAGGGAAGCGCGCTACCGCTGCGCCAATCGCCCAGAATCGAGTGCGAGGCTCTCGATCTGGAGGTGGATACGGGATTCGAACCCGTGTATACGGCTTTGCAGGCCGCTGCCTCGCCTCTCGGCCAATCCACCGCGTATGGGTTCTCCACCAAAAGAACAGGAGTCAAGCATGTGCTTGATCCTGATCAGAGCGGATGACGAGATTCGAACTCGCGACCCTCACCTTGGCAAGGTGATGCGCTACCACTGCGCCACATCCGCGTTGCTTTCGCATTTCTGCGTGCAGAGAAGACTTTATACACACTTCGGGCGATTCACAAACCGAGCGACCGCCGAACGCCGTTCCGGCCGGTCAACGGGCGATTCCGACGTCGATTCCCGGGCGTGTCGAGCCTTCGCGGACAGCCGAGCACCCCTCAGCTGGCGCTCGATGTGCAAACGTCCCCGATCGTCGGCTAGTATCGAGTCCGCGGTCACCGAGAGGTTCCGCGAATCCCTCAGGGCGATTGGCGCAGCTGGTAGCGCGCTTCCTTCACACGGAAGAGGTCGTCGGTTCGAGCCCGGCATCGCCCACTGAGACCAGAACGCCCCCGACCGAGGTCGGGGGCGTTCTGCGTTCCCGGCGGATGCGGCGCCACGACCTCGGAGATCGCCACGATTCCGGTGCCGACGGCTGAGCGGCCTCAGCGCCACCCGTAGCGCTGCGAAAGGGCCCCGGCCACGAGGTCGAAGCGGCGCTCGTCGAGCGACGCGGCCTCGCGGCGCATGCCGCCGGGGCGAACCCGGAACACGCGGTCGGTCTTCGCCCAGCTGGGGCGCCCCGAGGCATCCCATGGGCCCTCGCCGAGCGCGACGTAGTCGCGGTCGCCGTCGTGCGCCTTGCTTGTGAGCTGCACCGCCAGGTAGTCGCCGGCCTTGGAGGCGGCCACGATGACGACCGGGCGGTCCTTGCCGCGCCCGTCGCGCTCCTCGTAGGGCACCCAGGTCCAGACGACCTCCCCCGGGTCGGGGTCGCCGTCGGGAGTCGGTGCGTAGCTCAGCTCGACGCCCCGCAGCCGGTCGGGGTCGACCTCGATCGTCGCGTCGTCGCCGAACCGCCCCGGCGAGGGCTCGCCATCGGCGAACGGCGCGCGCCGCGAGGCATCCGCCCCCGAAGCCGAGGCGCCGGCCGGCGGGCCCGCCGACGGGCGGGTGGAGGCGGGAGAGACGATCGCCCGCAGGACGCGCCCGAGGGCGGTGAGGAAGCGGCTGGTGTATGACACACCGGGCACACTACCCCACCGCCCTCGGGCGGCCGGGGACCGATCAGACGGTCTCGAGCTTGTAGGCGTCCTCGCCGTGCACGACGGTGTCGATGCCGGCGATCTCGTCCTCGTTCTTGACCCGGAAGCCCATGGTCTTCTGGATGAGCGTGCCGATCCCGTAGGTCAGCGCGAACGAGTACGCGAGCACCGAGACTGCGGCGATCGCCTGCACCGCGAGCTGCGTGAAGTCGCCGCTGTAGATGAGGCCGGTGCCGTTCGCGAAGAAGCCGAGGTAGAGCGTGCCGATGAGGCCGCCGACGAGGTGGATGCCCACGACGTCGAGCGAGTCGTCGAAGCCGAACTTGAACTTGAGGTCGATCGCGAGGGCGCACACGGCGCCGGCGACGAGACCGAGCACGATCGCCCAGACGGGCGTCAGCGAGGCGCAGGCCGGGGTGATGGCCACGAGGCCCGCCACGGCGCCCGATGCGGCGCCCACCGAGGTCGGCTTGCCGTCCTTGATCTTCTCGACGAGGAGCCAGGCGAGCAGCGCGGCGGCCGGGGCGGCGATGGTGTTCACGAACGCGAGGGCCGCGGTGCCGTCGGCGGCGAGTTCGGAGCCCGCGTTGAAGCCGAACCACCCGAACCACAGGAGGCCCGCGCCCAGCAGCACGAACGGCGGGTTGTGGGGCACGTGGGCGCCCTTCGAGAAGCCGACCCGCTTGCCGAGCACGAGCGCGAGCGCGAGGGCCGCTGCGCCCGCGTTGATGTGCACCGCCGTGCCGCCCGCGAAGTCGATCGCGCCGACGCCGAAGAGCTCCTGCATGCCGTAGGTGATCCAGCCGCCGTAAGCGAAGCTGCCGTCGTCGGCGAGGCCGAAGTTGAAGACCCAGCTCGCGACCGGGAAGTAGACGATCGTCGCCCAGATGCCGGCGAAGACCATCCAGGCGCCGAACTTCGCGCGGTCCGCGATCGCACCCGAGATGAGCGCGACCGTGAGGATGGCGAAGGTGGCCTGGAAGGCGACGAAGGCGAGCGGCGGGTACGCGGCGCCCTCCGGCGTCTCGAGGAGGCTCTCGAGGCCGATCGCCGACCAGTCGATCGACCAGGGCGCGACGAGGCCCTCGGAGCCGGGGAACGCGACGGCGTAGCCGAAGAGGACCCAGAGCACGCCGATGAGGCCCATCGCACCGAAGCTCATCATCATCATGCTGATGACGCTCTTCGCCTTGACGAGGCCGCCGTAGAAGAACGCGAGCCCTGGGGTCATCAGCAGCACCAGGGCTGCGGCGATCAACAGGAACGCGGTGTTGCCTTGATCCATCTCTCGAACCTCTCTCGGATTGCAGGGCGGGGGACCCTGTGCGCCCAAGTTTCACGAGGGGACGTTTCGAGAGGGATCGTGCGATGTTTCCGGCCCGTTACGGGTCGCGGCGTCGTGTGAACAGCGCGTTTCGGGATGCTGCCGAAACGCGAGGAGAACGCCGTGCGCGGGCTGCGACCCGGCGTCGCAGCGCGCGGCGCGCGTCGCGCGGCGTGCGGCGTGCACCGCTCAGTCGTGCGGAGGAAGCTCGCCCGAGGTCAGCGCGATCATGCGCGAGATCGCGCGCAGGTACTTCTTGCGGTAGCCGCCCGACATCATGTCGCCGCCGAAGACCCGGTCGAGTGCCAGCCCGCTCGTGATGATCGGCACCTCGGCGTCGTAGGCGCGGTCGATGAAGGCGACGAGCCGGAGGGCCGCGTTCTGGTCGGTGAGCTCGTGCACCCCCTGCAACGCGATGGTGTCGAGCCCCTGCACGAGCTTCACGTACTTCGACGGATGCACGGTCGCGAGGTGCGCGATGAGCTCGTCGAAGGTGTCGAGCGAGACGCGGTGGTCGCGTTCGGCGAGCGCTCCCGCGGTGCGCGCGACCTCGTCGTCGGTCGCGAGGGCGACCGCGTGCCCCTCGGTGTCGCGACGGCGGTAGTCGAGGCCGTCGATCCGCAGGGTCTCGAAGTTCGAGGAGAGCGCGTGGATCTCGCGGAGGAAGTCGGCCGCGGCGAACCGTCCCTCGCCGAGCGCGTTGGGCGGCGTGTTGGAGGTCGCCGCCACTCGGGTGCCGCTCGCCATGAGCTCGCCGAGGAACCTGGTCATGAGCATCGTGTCGCCCGGATCGTCGAGCTCGAACTCGTCGATGCAGATGAGCTTCGCCCCTCGCAGGAGGTCGATCGCCGGCTGGTACCCCAGGGCGCCGACGAGCGCGGTGTACTCGATGAACGTGCCGAAGTACTTCGGTCCGTGCGCGACGTGCCAGAGCGCCGCGAGCAGGTGGGTCTTGCCGACGCCGAAGCCGCCGTCGAGGTAGACGCCGGGCAGCTCGATGCGGGCGGGGCGCTTCCGCGAGAAGAAGCCGCCCGGTCGCTGGGCCGCGCGCCACGCTCCCGCGAACTGGTTGAGGCGCTCGAGGGCGGCCTGCTGCGACGGGAAGTCGGGGTCGGGCCGGTACGACTCGAACGAGGCGTGCTCGAACTGCGGCGGCGGCACGAGCTCGGAGGCGATCTCGGCGCCCGAGATGGCCGGATTGCGGTCGACGAGCCGGATGGGGACGTGGCTGGAGGCCGAGGTCATGCTGGTGAGCTCCCGTATTGCACCGGATGACGGGTGCCGTGACTGCGCCCCGCGGGCCGCGTAGATTCGAGTGTGGACAGGTCATCAGCCTAGTCCGCTCCCCCGCACACCCCGCCGACCAGGCGATCCCAGGAGGTCCCCATGCCCGCCGAGTTCGACTCCGCCGCGAAGTTCGCCGAGTACGCCCACCCCGAGCGGCTCGTGTCCACCGCCTGGCTCGCCGAGCACCTCGGCGACCCCGGACTCGTCGTGGTCGAGTCCGACGAGGACGTGCTCCTCTACGAGACCGGCCACATCCCGGGCGCCGTGAAGATCGACTGGCACCTCGACCTCAACGACCCGGTCGTGCGCGACTACGTCGACGACGAGCAGTTCGCGGCGCTGCTCGGCTCGAAGGGCATCTCCCGCGACTCGACGATCGTCGTCTACGGCGACAAGAGCAACTGGTGGGCGGCGTACGCGCTGTGGGTCTTCACCCTCTTCGGCCACGAGGACGTCCGGCTCCTCGACGGCGGCCGAGACCTCTGGATCGCCGAGGGTCGCGAGATCACGACGGATGCACCGGCGGTGACCCCCGTCGACTACCCCGTCGTCGCGCGCGACGACCGCCGGGTGCGTGCCTTCAAGGAGGACGTGCTCGCCCACCTCGGCAGCCCCCTCATCGACGTCCGCTCCCCCGAGGAGTACAGCGGCGAGCGCACGACGGCGCCGGCCTACCCCGAGGAGGGCGCCCTGCGCGCGGGCCACATCCCGACCGCGGCATCCGTGCCGTGGGCCCGCGCCGCCGCCGGCGACGGCACCTTCAAGGGCCGGGCCGAGCTCGATGCGATCTACCGCGACGAGGTCGGGCTCGCCGACGGCGACGACATCGTCGCCTACTGCCGCATCGGCGAGCGCTCGAGCCACACCTGGTTCGTGCTGACGCACCTGCTCGGCTTCGACCGGGTCCGCAACTACGACGGATCCTGGACCGAGTGGGGCAGCGCGGTGCGCGTGCCGATCGTGACCGGCACCGAGCGCGGCGAGGTGCCCGGGCGCTGACCCCGGGGAGCCGCCCCGCGCTCGCCCCTCGCGGCCATGCGCGTCCGCGGCCGTGGGAGGATTGAGGCGATGGAACAGACCACGCTGCCCGAACGCCTCGCCGAGACCCGCGACGACTTCCTCGCCCTCGGCGTGCGCGACCGGCTCCAACTGCTGCTCGAGTTCTCGAACGAGCTGCCCGAGCTTCCCGAGCGCTACGCCGAGCACCCCGACCTGCTCGAGCGGGTCGAGGAGTGCCAGTCGCCCGTGTTCATCTTCGTCGAGGTCGACGGCGGCATCGTGCACCTCTACGCCACGGCGCCCGCCGAGTCGCCGACGACGCGCGGCTTCGCGTCCATCCTCGTGCAGGGCCTCGCGGGGCTCACCGTGCAGCAGGTGCTCGACATCCCCGCCGACTACCCGCAGTCCCTCGGGCTCGGCGAGGCGGTCTCGCCGCTGCGCGTGCGCGGCATGACGGGCATGCTGGCGCGCACGAAGCGGCAGCTGCGCGAGCGCGTCGCCGCCGGCTGACCGCGCCCGCGGCGCACGGCGCCGCCTCAGCCGACGATCTCGACCGCAGCACCGTCCTGGTCGTCGGCCGTCCGCGCGGCGAGCCAGCCGGTGATGAGCCCGTTCCACCGCTCGGGATCGTGGTTCCAGAGCTTGGTGTGACGCGCACCGGTGAACTCCTCGAACCGGACGAGGTCGGGCCTTGCCGCCGCGAGCCGGCGCGAGCCGTCGATGGGAACGAATCCGTCGTCGACGCTGTGCATCAGCAGGATGGGGACCGAGAGCTCGCTCGCGCGGGCGACGGGATCGAGCTCCTCGAGCGAGATCGGCGCCGCGAGCCCGGTGAGGCCTCCCCCGTACGGCGCGCCGAGGACCCGTGCGACGACGTCGCCGAGTCCGCGCGGCAGACCGAGCGCGCCGCCCTGGAAGCGGAGGATGTCGACCCAGTCGATGGCGGGCGACTCGAGGACGACGCCGAGGAGGTGCTCACGGACCTCGGCCGATCGCAGCACCGCCTGCAGCGAGATCATGCCGCCCATCGACCAGCCCATGAGCACGATCTCGCGCGCCCCGTGCTCGAGCGCGAAGTGCACGGCGGCGACCACGTCGGCCCATTCCGTGCCGCCGAGCCCGTAGCGGCGATCGGTGCTCTCCGGCGCCTCGCCGTCGTTGCGGTAGGAGATGAGGAGGCTGTCCCACCCGGCGGCGCGAATCGCCTCCACCGCTCGGAGGCCCTCGTGGCGCTTGGCGCCGCGCCCGTGCACCTGGACGACCCAACGATCGCTCGGCGGCTCTGCCGGGATCCGCCACGCGGGCGCCGGGCCGAGCGGCGTCTCGACGACCACGTCCTCGTAGGGCGCGTCGAGCTCCCACGGGCCGAGGTGGAACGCCGCGTTGATGCGGCCGCGCGTCGCCCGCTCGGGGCGCCCGAAGTCGGTCGAGACGAGCGCCCGGCGCACCCGGCCGTCGCGCTCCTCGAGCACGTCGCCGAGCCTGGCGTGCCCCGAGTCGTGCTCGAACCAGAGTCCGTAGCGGCCGCGCATGCGGGCCTCCTCGTTGGCGGCGAGCGTGATCTCGCCTGCTGCTGCGTCCACGCCGAGGATCCGGAGGTCCTGTTCCCGCCGGGTCGGCGGAGTCACCACCTTCCGGGCGAAGACGACGGCGAGCACCGCGGCCGCCGCGCCGGTCACGAGGGCGATCACCCCGGCGAGCAGGGCTGCGGCGCCGACCGCCGTCCGTATCGCCCCGCCCCGTTCTCCGCGCTGCGTCATCGGCATCCTTCCCGTCAACCGTCCCGTGTGCGTTGCGATGCGGCGTGCCGCCGTCACCGGCTCCGGTCGAGACTCTAGTCTGCACTCGTGCCCGACCACCCGTCCTCGCTTCCCGCCGAGTTCGAGGCCGCACTCGCCTCGATCCGAGCCGCCGTCCCGCGCGCCGAGCTCGCGGTCTCGGAGATCCCGGCGCCGGGCGGACTCGCGCCGCACGCGACCGCCCTCTCCGCCGATGTGTCGCCCACGCGCCACGGCGACGACTCCGAGCTCGGCACCGGCCGGTTCATCCTGCTCTACGACCCCAGCGAGCCCGAGGCGTGGGGCGGCCGCTTCCGCGTGGTGTGCTTCGCGCAGGCGCCGCTCGAGACCGACATCGGCCTCGACCCGTTCCTGGCCGAGGTCGCCTGGTCGTGGCTGATCGACGCGCTCGACGCTCGCGGGGCGCACTACATCGCCGCCTCGGGCACGGCGACCAAGATCCTCTCGACCGGGTTCGGCGAACTGGCGGCCCAGGGCGACGGCGCCCAGATCGAGTTGCGGGCGTCCTGGACCCCCCTCGATGCCGAGATCAAGGCCCATGTGGAAGGCTGGAGCGAGTTGCTGTGCATGCTCGCAGGGCTTCCGCCCCGTTCCGAAGGGGTGACCGCACTGCCCCGACGGAGGTCGAATCGTGGATGACTACCGGGTGATCGAGACGCCCGCGGAGTTCGACGACGCCGTGAAGCGCCTCCTCGACGGCGATGGACCGATCGCGGTCGACGCCGAGCGGGCGAGCGGCTTCCGCTACTCGCAGCGCGCCTATCTCATCCAGATGTACCGGCGCGGCTCGGGGGTCTTCCTCTTCGACCCGCCGCAGATCCCCGACTTCTCCGCGTTGCAGGACGGCATCCACTCCGAGGAGTGGGTGCTGCACGCGGCCAGCCAGGACCTGGCCTGCCTGCGCGAGGTGGGGCTCGACCCCGATCGGATCTTCGACACCGAGCTCGCGGCACGCCTGCTCGGCATGCCGCGCGTCGGCCTCGCCTCGGTCGTCGAGGAGCTGCTCGACATCAGGCTCGCGAAGGAGCACTCGGCGGCGGACTGGTCGACCCGGCCGCTGCCGCAGTCGTGGCTGAAGTACGCGGCCCTCGACGTCGAACTGCTCGTCGACGTGCGCGACCGGCTCGTCGACCGGCTCGCGGAGGCCGGCAAGACCGAGCTCGGCGGGCAGGAGTTCGACGCCGTGCTGCACCGCGCGGCGAAACCGGCCGCGGCCGAGCCCTGGCGCCGGCTCTCCGGCATCCACGCGATGCGCAACGGGCGGAACCTCGCGGTCGCCCGCGAGCTCTGGCTCTCCCGCGACGAGCTCGCGTCCTCCACCGACGTGGCCCCGGGCCGGCTCGTGCCCGACGCCTCGATCGTCGCGGTGGCGAAGTCCCTGCCCTCGACGCGCCGCGCGCTCGCCGACCTGCGCGAGTTCACCGGGCGCCAGAGCCGCAGCGAGCTCGACCGCTGGTGGACGGCCGTCGAGCGCGGGCTCACGACGACCGAGCTCCCCGCCGTCCGGGTGCCGAACGATGCCCCGCCGCCCCCGCGGGCCTGGGCGGGGCGCAACCCCGAAGCCGACGCGCGCCTGAAGACCGCCAAGGCTGCCGTGGCCGAGGTCGCCGAGTCGCTCGAGATGCCGGTCGAGAACCTCCTCACGCCCGACTTCCTGCGCCGCGTGGCGTGGGCTCCCCCGCAGCCCGCCGATGCCGAATCGATCGGCGCCGCGCTCGCGGACCTCGGCGCCCGCCCGTGGCAGGTTGCCGCAACCGCACTGATTATCGCTGCTGCGTTTGTGGAGGCATCACAAGCCCTGCTCGACGCCACCTCCGACGATTCGTAGGAACCGTCAAGCGATTCAACGCGCCCGCAACGCCCTTCGTAGGATCGAGGCATCCTGATCGAAAGTGAGCTGCAGCGTGGCTGATCAAGCTGAAGTCGTGTTCGTCGACGGGGTCCGCACCCCGTTCGGCAAGGCCGGCGACAAGGGCATGTACTGGAACACCCGAGCCGACGACCTCGTCGTGAAGGCGATCGTCGGACTCCTCGAACGCAACCCGAACGTGCCGAAGGACCGCATCGACGAGGTCGCCATCGCCGCGACCACCCAGACCGGCGACCAGGGCCTCACCCTCGGTCGCACCGCCGCGATCCTCGCCGGACTGCCGAAGACGGTTCCCGGCTTCTCGATCGACCGCATGTGCGCCGGCGCGATGACCGCGACCGCGATGCTCGCCGGCTCGATCGGCTACGGCATGTACGACCTCGCCATCGCGGGCGGCGTCGAGCACATGGGCCACCACCCGATGGGCTCGGGCGTCGACCCCAACCCCCGCTTCCTGAGCGAGCGCCTCGTCGGCGAGGACGCCCTCGTGATGGGCGCGACCGCCGAGCGCATCCACGACCGCTTCCCGCAGCTCACGAAGGAGCGGAGCGACCGCTTCGCCCTCGCGAGCCAGCAGAAGACCGCCGCGGCCTACGCGGCGGGTAAGATCCAGCAGGACCTCGTGCCCGTCGCCATCCGCACGGAGGAGGGCTGGGGCCTCGCGACGCGCGACGAGGTCATGCGCCCCGAGACGACCCTCGAGGGCCTCGCCGGGCTGAAGACCCCCTTCCGTCCCCACGGCCGCATCACCGCGGGCAACGCATCGGGCCTGAACGACGGCGCGACCGCCGCGCTGCTCGCCTCGGGCGCGACCGCGAAGGAGCTCGGCCTCGCCCCGAAGATGAAGCTCGTGAGCTACGCCTTCGCCGGCGTCGACCCCGAGATCATGGGCATCGGCCCGATCCCCGCCACCGAGAAGGCGCTGCGCAAGGCCGGCCTCACGATCGACGACATCGACCTCTTCGAGATGAACGAGGCGTTCGCCGTGCAGGTGCTCTCGTTCATGGACCACTACGGCATCGACGACGACGACCCGCGCGTGAACCCGTGGGGCGGCGCGATCGCCGTCGGCCACCCCCTCGCCTCCTCGGGCGTCCGCCTCATGAACCAGCTCGCGAGCCAGTTCGCCGAGCGCCCCGAACTGCAGTACGGCATCACCAGCATGTGCGTCGGCCTCGGCCAGGGCGGCACGATGATCTGGGAGAACCCGAACTTCGACAAGAAGGCGAAGAAGCGCGCATGACCGACTACTCGACCATCGACTTCGCCTCGCTCGTCGCCCTCGCCGGCGACGACGAGGTCGTGACCCGCTCCTACGTCCGCGACGTGCCGATCTCCGGCGGCCGCACGCTGGCGCTCGTGACGCTCGACAACGGCCGCGACCACACCCGACCGAACACGCTCGGTGCGGCGACGCTGCTCGAGTACGCGGCGAAGCTCGACGAGCTGAAGGCGCGCGCTGCGGCCGGAGAGATCCACGCGGTCGCCGTCACGGGCAAGCCGTTCATCCTGGCCGCGGGCGCCGACCTGTCGAAGGTCGCCGAGATCCCCGACAAGGAGACGGCGAAGAAGTTCGTGCAGCTCGGCCACTACGCCCTCGCGAAGCTCGGCGAGGTCGGCGTGCCGTCGTTCACGTTCTACAACGGGCTCGCGCTCGGCGGCGGCCTCGAGATCGGCCTCCACGCCGACTACCGCACGGTGGATGCCTCGGCGCCGGCCCTCGCGCTCCCCGAGGTCTTCCTCGGACTCATCCCCGGTTGGGGCGGCGCGACCATCCTGCCGAACCTCATCGGGATCGAGAACGCGCTCAAGGTCGTCATCGAGAACCCGCTGAAGCAGAACCGCACGCTCAAGGGCCAGGACGCCTTCGAGCTCGGCATCGCCGACGCGATCTTCCCCGCGGTGAACTACCTCGAGGACTCGATCCGGTGGGCCGACGACGTCATCTCGGGCCGGATCAAGGTCAAGCGCCCGAACGAGCCCGGCAAGATGGAGCGGCTCGTGAAGTGGGACGCCGCGATCGGCATCGCGACGAAGATGCTGAAGAGCCGCATCGGCTCGGTGCCGCAGTCGCCGTACGCCGCGCTCGAACTCATGAAGGCCGCGAAGAGCGGCACCCGCGCCGAGGGCTTCCAGCGCGAGGACGAGGTGCTCGCCGACCTCATCGCCGGCGACCAGCTGCAGGCCTCGATCTACGCGTTCAACCTCGTGCAGAAGCGCACGAAGCGCCCCGCCGGCGCCCCCGACAAGGCCCTCGCGAAGAAGGTCACGAAGGTCGGCGTGCTCGGCGCCGGGTACATGGCGAGCCAGCTCGCGCTGCTCTTCGTGCGCCGCCTGCGGGTGCCCGTCGTGATCACCGACATCGATCAGGAGCGCGTCGACAAGGGCGTGGCCTACATCGCCGGCGAGATCGACGCCCTGCTCGGCAAGGGCCGCATCTCGCCCGACGAGGCGAACCGGCTGAAGGCGCTCGTCACCGGCACCACCGACAAGGCCGACTTCGCCGACTGCGACTGGGTCATCGAGGCCGTGTTCGAAGAGCTCGAGATCAAGCAGAACGTGTTCGCGGAGATCGAGCAGCACATCTCCCCCGAGGCCGTGCTCGCGACGAACACCTCCTCGCTCTCGGTCGAGCAGATCGGCGCGAAGCTGGCCCACCCCGAGCGGCTCGTCGGCTTCCACTTCTTCACCCCCGTCGCGGTCATGCCGCTCATCGAGGTCGTGAAGACGCCGCACACCGACGAGGCGACGCTCTCGACCGCGATGGTCGCCGCGAAGAACCTGAAGAAGAACGCCGTCATCACGGCCGACACCCCGGGCTTCGTCGTCAACCGCCTGCTCGCCGTGCTGCTCGGCGAGGCCATGCGCGCCGTCGACGAGGGCACCTCCTTCGAGACGGTCGACCAGGCGATCGCCCCGCTCGGCCTGCCGATGGCGCCGTCGGTGCTGCTCGACCTCGTCGGGCTCAAGGTCGGCGCGCACGTGCTCGACACGCACCACGCGGCGTTCCCCGACCGGTTCTACCGCAGCGAGAACCTGCACAAGCTCGCCGAGTACGGCAAGCTCCTCGAGAAGGACGACAAGGGCAAGGTCAAGGGCTTCGACAAGGGCGCCCTGAAGATCGTCGCCGGCGGCAAGAACCCGCGCTCGGCCGACGAGATCCTCGTGTCGCTGCAGGACGGCCTGGCCCGTGAGGTCAAGCTCATGCTCGACGGCGAGGTCGTCGCAGCGCCCGAGGACATCGACCTCTGCATGGTGCTCGGCGCCGGATTCCCGTTCCAGATGGGCGGCGTCACGCCGTACCTCGACCGGGTCGGCGCCTCCGAGCGCGTCTTCGGCGACACCTTCCACCACCCGCCCGTGAAGGGCGTCGGCGCCTAGGCGACGCACGACCGCACGCGAACGCGGCCTCCGGCTCCTGCCGGGGGCCGCGTTCGCGTGAGGTGGATGCCGCGAGGTCGGTGTTCGACGGACGGCTGGCTTCCTGCGGGGCGGACGCCCTCGAGCCCTGCCGTGGTGACGGGCGAGCCCGGGGCATCCGAGATGCCCGCCCGATGCGCGCCGTCGCGATCGCGCCACACGGGGGGGCATCGCGCCGGCCGGCGGCGTGCGCGGCTAGACCCGGGGTTGCGGGCTCGTGTCGGTCGGCACGGCCGCTTCGGCGCCGGCCGGCCGGGCGTGCGGCAGCTTCGAGCCGAGGACCATGGCCGTCACGTCGCGCGCGATGTGCTGCGGCGTGAGCCCGACGCGCTCGAGGATGTCGGCGCGTGAGCCGTGCTCGAGGAACTCGTCGGGCAGGCCGAGCTCGGTGACGGCCGTGTCGACCCCTGCCTCGCGCAGGTCCTGGCGGATGCGGGTGCCGATTCCACCGACCCGGATGCCGTCCTCGAGGCTCACGACGATGCGGTACTCGGCCGAGAGGTCGATCACGCTGCGCGGCACGGGGACGACCCAGCGCGGGTCGACGACGGTCGCGCCGATGCCCTGCGCCTCGAGGCGCTCGGCCACCGCGAGCCCGATTCCGGCCATCGGCCCGACCGTCACGAGCAGCACGTCCTTGCGCTCCGACTCGGCGAGCACGTCGACGCCGTCGTCGGTGCGGCGGACGGCGTCGTAGTCGACGCCGACGGTGCCCTTCGGGAAGCGCAGCACCGTCGGCGCGTCATCGACGGCCACGGCCTCGCCGAGCTCCTCGGCCAGGCGGACGGCGTCGCGCGGTGCCGCGATGCGGATGCCGGGCACGACCTGGAGGATCGAGAGGTCCCACACGCCGTGATGGCTCGGGCCGTCGGGGCCCGTGACGCCGGCGCGGTCGAGCACGAAGGTGACGCCGGCCTTGTGCAGCGCGACGTCCATCAGCACCTGGTCGAACGCGCGGTTGATGAACGTGGCGTACACGGCGACGACCGGGTGCAGCCCACCGAAAGCGAGGCCCGCGGCCGCCGTCGCCGCGTGCTGCTCGGCGATGCCGACGTCGAACACCCGGTTGGGGAAGCGCTCGGCCATGCGGTGGAGCCCGGTCGGCCGGAGCATCGCCGCGGTGATGCCCACGAGACGCTCGTTCTGCTCGGCCTGACGCACGAGCTCGTCGGCGAAGGCGCTCGTCCACGACGGCCCGGCGGATGCCTCGAGCGACTCCCCCGTCTCGGGGTCGATCTGGCCGACGGCGTGGAACTGGTCGGCGACGTCACGGCGGGCGGGCTCGTAGCCGCGGCCCTTCTCGGTGATCGTGTGCACGATGACGGGGGCGCCGTAGGCCTTCGCCTGGCGCAGCGCCTCCTCCATCGCGTGCTCGTCGTGCCCGTCGACCGGGCCGATGTACTTGATGTCGAGGTTCGAGTAGAGCGCCTCGTTGCCGGTGAATCGGCTGAGGAAGCCGTGGAGGCCGCCGCGCACGCCGCGGTAGAACGCGCGGGCGGGCCCGCCGAGCTTGTCGAACGCGCGGCGGCTCGAGAGGTGCAGGTTGCGGTAACCCTGCTTCGTGCGCACGGTATTGAGGAAGCGGGCCATGCCGCCGATCGTCGGCGCGTAGGAACGGCCGTTGTCGTTGACCACCACGATGAGCTTGCGGGTGTTGTCGTCGGAGATGTTGTTGAGCGCTTCCCACGTCATGCCGCCGGTGAGCGCGCCGTCGCCGACGACCGCGATGACGTGGCGGTCGTCCTGGCCCGTCATCTCGAACGCCTTCGAGATGCCGTCGGCCCAGGAGAGCGAGCTCGAGGCGTGCGAGCTCTCGACGATGTCGTGCTCGGACTCGGACCGCTGCGGGTAGCCGGCGAGGCCGCCGGTGCGTCGCAGCGACGAGAGGTCGGTACGGCCGGTGAGCAGCTTGTGCACGTAGGACTGGTGCCCGGTGTCGAACACGATCGCGTCGCGCGGCGACTCGAACACCCGATGGATCGCGATCGTCATCTCGACGACGCCGAGGTTCGGGCCCAGGTGGCCGCCCGTCTTCGAGACGGACTCGACGAGGTACTCGCGGATCTCGCGCGCGAGCTGCTCGAGCTGCTCCTGGCTCAGCGCATCGAGGTCGCGCGGGCCAGAGATCGTCGAGAGCAGGGTCATGCGTGGTGCCTCCGGGGTGACGCGGCGATGCCGCCGAACGGAACGAGTCTACGCCGGGCAGGCTGTGAGCCCGGGCAGACGAGGGGGCGATCGGCGGAATCGCCGATCGCCCCCTCGTCGAAAGCGTGTCGCGTCAGACCAGGCTGCGCAGCACGTACTGCAGGATGCCGCCGTTGCGGTAGTAGTCGGCCTCGCCCGGCGTGTCGATGCGGACCACCGCGTCGAACTCGACGGGCTGCTTGCCCTCGGCCGAGAACTCGCTCGGCACCGCGGTCACGCGGACCGTCTTCGGAGTGACGCCCTCGTTCAGCTGCTCGAGGCCCGAGATCGAGACGATCTCGGTGCCGTCGAGGCCGAGCGACTCCCAGCTCTGGCCGGCCGGGAACTGCAGCGGGACCACGCCCATGCCGATGAGGTTCGAGCGGTGGATCCGCTCGAAGCTCTCGGTGATGACCGCCTTGACGCCGAGGAGGCTCGTGCCCTTGGCCGCCCAGTCGCGCGACGAACCCGAGCCGTACTCCTTGCCGCCGAAGATGACGAGCGGGGTGCCCTGCGCCTGGTAGTTCTGGCTCGCGTCGTAGATGTACGACTGCGGGCCGCCCTCCTGCGTGAAGTCGCGGGTGTACCCGCCCTCGACGACCTGGCCGTCGTTGACGGCCGAGACGAGGAGGTTCTTCAGGCGGATGTTGGCGAAGGTGCCGCGGATCATGATCTCGTGGTTGCCGCGACGCGAGCCGTAGGAGTTGAAGTCCTTGCGCTCGACGCCGTGCTCGGTCAGGTACTGCGCCGCCGGGGTGCCCGCCTTGATGTTGCCGGCGGGGCTGATGTGGTCGGTCGTCACCGAGTCGCCGAGCGTCGCGAGCACTCGGGCGCCCGAGATGTCGGCGACGGGCGTGAGCTCCATCGACATGCCGTCGAAGTACGGCGCCTTGCGCACGTACGTCGAGTCGGCGTCCCACTCGAAGACCGGGCCGGTCGGGGTCGGCAGCGTCTTCCAGCGCTCGTCGCCCTCGAACACGGTGGCGTACTGCTTGATGAACTGCTCGCGCGAGATCGACGAGTCGATGATCTCCTGAACCTCTTCGGGCGCGGGCCAGATGTCCTTCAGGAAGACGTCGTTGCCGTCGCCGTCGGTGCCGAGCGGGTCGGTCTCGAAGTCGAAGTTCATCGAGCCGGCCAGCGCGTACGCCACGACGAGCGGCGGCGACGCCAGGTAGTTCATCTTCACGTCGGGGCTGATGCGGCCCTCGAAGTTGCGGTTGCCGGAGAGGACCGCGGTGACCGCGAGGTCGTTCTCGTTGATCGCGGCGGAGACCTCTTCGATCAGCGGGCCGGAGTTGCCGATGCAGATCGTGCAGCCGTAGCCGACGGTGTAGAAGCCGAGTCCCTCGAGCGACTTGTCGAGTCCGGACTTCTCGTAGTAGTCGGTGACGACCTTCGAGCCCGGGCCGAGGGTGGTCTTCACCCAGGGCTTGGACTTGAGGCCCTTCTCGAGCGCCTTGCGGGCGAGCACGCCGGCCGCGATCATGACCGACGGGTTCGAGGTGTTCGTGCACGAGGTGATCGCCGCGAGCGCGACCGAACCGTGGTTCAGCGTGAACGAGGGGCCGCCCGCAACGGTCACCGGGGTCGGCTTCGAGACCGTCTTCGGTGCGTGCGAGTGGTGGTGGTGCTCGTGGTGGTTCGACTCGTCCTCGGGGGTGAACCCGGGCGGGTCGGAGGCGGGGAACGACTCGGAGATCGTCAGGTCGACGAGGTCGTGGTCGACGTCGGCGTAGTTCGTGAGGTCGACCTCGAACTGCTCCTTCGAGCGCGAGAGCAGGATGCGGTCCTGGGGACGCTTCGGACCGGCGATCGACGGGACGACCGTCGAGAGGTCGAGCTCCATGTACTCGCTGAAGTCGGGCTCGTTGTCGGCATCGTGCCAGAGCTTCTGCACCTTCGCGTACTGCTCGACGAGCGCGATCGCGGCCTCGTCGCGGCCGGTGAGGCGCAGGTAGTCGAGGGTGACGTCGTCGATGGGGAACATCGCGGCGGTCGAGCCGAACTCGGGGCTCATGTTGCCGATGGTGGCGCGGTTCGCGAGCGGCACCGAGGCGACGCCGGCGCCGTAGAACTCGACGAACTTGCCGACGACGCCGTGCTGGCGGAGCATGTCGGTGATCGTGAGGACGACGTCGGTCGCCGTCACGCCGGCGGGGATCTCGCCCGTGAGCTTGAAGCCGACGACGCGCGGGATGAGCATGGAGACGGGCTGACCGAGCATGGCCGCCTCGGCCTCGATGCCGCCGACGCCCCAGCCGAGCACGCCGAGGCCGTTGACCATGGTCGTGTGCGAGTCGGTGCCGACGCAGGTGTCGGGGTAGGCGCGCAGGACGCCGTCGACCTCGCGGTCGTAGACGACCTTGGCCAGGTGCTCGATGTTGACCTGGTGCACGATGCCGGTGCCCGGGGGCACGACCTTGAAGTCGTTGAAGGCGGTCTGGCCCCAGCGGAGGAACTGGTAGCGCTCGCCGTTGCGCTCGTACTCGATCTCGACGTTGCGCTCGAGGGCGTTCTCGGTGCCGAAGAGGTCGGCGATGACGGAGTGGTCGATGACCATCTCGGCGGGCGAGAGCGGGTTGATCTTGTTCGGGTCGCCGCCCAGCGCGGTGACCGCCTCGCGCATGGTCGCGAGGTCGACGATGCAGGGCACGCCGGTGAAGTCCTGCATCACGACGCGCGCGGGCGAGAACTGGATCTCGGTGTCGGGCTCGGCCTGCGGGTCCCACGAGCCGAGCGCCTCGATCTGCTCCTTGGTGACGTTCGCGCCGTCCTCGGTGCGGAGCAGGTTCTCGAGCAGCACCTTCAGGCTGAACGGGAGCTTCTCGTGGCCCGGCACGGTGTCGAGCCGGAAGATCTCGTAGGACTCATCACCGACGCGGAGCGTGTCCTTCGCCCCGAAACTGTTCACTGCAGACACGATGTCCTCTCCTTCGCGGATGCCGGCGACGACGCGCACGACATTCCATCTTCTCCGTCAGACATGGGGCGGTACCAGCAAGGGTAACCTAAGCCGATCGCCAGCCGACAGGCCTCGCACTGCGTGCGAATTTATCTTGACGTCGAGATAACTCTATCACTCGCCGGAGCGCGCCGACGACGGATAGACGGCGCGCACCACCAGCCAGGAGAAGACGAGCACGAGCGCGTAGAGCGGAACCCCCATCAGCAGCCGGAAGGCGCCGAGCGCCTCGACGTTGCCCGCGAAGTAGAAGGGCAGCTGCACGGCGAGACGCGCGACGAAGAGCCCGATCCAGACGAGCGTCAGGAACTGCATCGCACGGTACTTGCGGCGGTCGTTGCGCCACGCCACCCCATCGCCCATGAGGAAGCCGACGATGAGCCCGATCGCGGGCCACTTCACGAAGAGCGAGACCAGCAGGGCGAGGGCGTACGCGGCGTTCGTGAAGAAGCCGAGCACGTAGTTGTCCTCCGCACGGCCGGTCCACAGCGCGAGCGCCGCCGAGGCGAGCACGCCGATCAGCCCGGCGATCGCCTGCGTCGGCTGGCCCTTGGTCGCGACGCGGACGACCGTGAAGACGACGGCGAGCCCGACCGATGCGATGAGCGCGGGCACGAGGGCGGTCTGCGGATCCTGTCCCGCGAAGCTCGTGAGCGAGCTGTACACGACGAGGAAGACGAGGCCGGGCAGCAGCGCCTCGAGGATGCCGCGGACGCCGCCGACCGCGACCAGCAGATCTCGTCCGCTCAGCTTCTCGTCGCGCGCCAGCGCACCCAGTCCGCTCTTCTCCGCGGCGGCCGCGAAGGCGCGACCGAACTCGCCGGCTTCGGTTCGGGATTCGTCCGAGGCATCCTGCCCGTCGTCGGGTTCGGGGTGCTCGGCGCCCGTCGGGTGCGTCATGCCTACGCGGTCGGGGCGCCGGTCGACGACGCCGGCATCCGCAGCGGGATGAGGTCACGGGGCGGCATCGGCGTCGCTCCGCGCACCACCACGATCGAACGGAAGAGGTCCTCGACCTGCGCCGCGGCGGCGGGATCGACCGCGGCCTGGCCGGCGATCACGCCGCGCAGGAACCATCGGGGACCGTCGACGCCGATGAAGCGCGCGAGACGCATCTGGCCCTGCTGGCCCTCGCCGGCCGCGACCGGGATCTGCGCGAGCAACTCGGGACCGAAGGTGCCCTCCCGCACCGTCGTCGTGCCGCCCTGGCGCGCGATCTGCTCGGCGATCTGCGCACGGATCTCGTGCCAGAGACCGCTCGAGCGCGGTGCGGCGAACGGCTGCACCTGCAGCGTCGAGTTCGCGTAGTCGAGGCCGATCGCGACGACCCGCTTCGTGCCCTCCTCGACCTCGAGGCGGAGGTGCAGGCCCTCGCGCGGCAGCACCTTCACGCCGCCCAGGTCGACGTACGGGCGGACGGGATTGGCCTCCGACTCGTCGAACGGGCCGGCGCTGGCGCGATCGTCGGGTGCGGACTTGGGCTGGTCGACGACCGCGCCGTCGGTGTTCTCGATGTCGCTCACGCGTTCACTCCTGACTTGTGCTCCCCGAATCCCGTGGAGCCGAATCCACCCTCGCCGCGCAGACTGCTCGGGAGTTGCTCGACCTCGACGAAGCGCGCCCGACTCACGGGCATGACGACGACCTGGGCGATGCGGTCGCCGGCCTCGATCGAGTACGCGTCGCGCGCGTCGGTGTTGAGCAGTGCGACCTTGATCTCGCCCCGATAGCCGGCATCGACCGTGCCCGGCGCGTTCACGATCGTGATGCCGTGCTTGAACGCGAGACCCGAGCGCGGCACGACGAAGGCCACGTAGCCCTCGGGCAGCGCGATCGAGACGCCCGTGCCGACGGTGGCGCGCTCCCCCGGCTGGAGGACGACGGACTCCGCGGCATGGAGGTCGGCCCCGGCGTCGCCCTTGTGGGCGTAGCTCGGGATGCGTTCGGCGGTGATCAGCACATCGACGGAATCGGTCACCGTTCGAGGGTAGTGCAGAAGTCCGTGCGCGCACGCCGCACGGCCACCGACCCCGCCCGATCACCGGGCGGCGCAGAAGTCTGGTCTGATAGGACCATGCCCGAATACCACGAGAGACTCTGGCCGACGCCGTGGATCTACATCGCCAGCCTGCTGCTCATCCCCGCGAGCATCCTCGTACTTGCTCCCGTCTCGCTGCCCGCCGGCATCGCCACGGGAGTCATCCTCTATGTCGCGGCGGTGGGCGCACTGACCCTCACCGCCCCGACCCTCGAGGTCCGCAGCGGGCGATTCCGTGCCGGACGGGCCGAGATCTCCGTCGAGCAGCTCGGCGAGGCGGTCGCCGCCGACGAGGCCGCGGCGCGCATCGAACGCGGTACCGGGCTCGATGCCCGAGCGTTCCTCGTCATCCGGGGCTGGGTGCGCCCGGTCGTGCGGGTGCCGATCATCGACCCCGCCGACCCGACGCCCTACTGGCTCGTGTCGAGCCGCCGACCCAAAGAACTGGCCGCCGCGATCAACGGATCACGACGGCCTGAAGGTGAGGAGCGCAGCGCCTAGGACGCGCACTCCAGGCAGATCGGCCCGAGCTTCGTCTCGTGGTCGATCTGCGAACGGTGCTTCACCAGGAAGCAGTTCACGCAGGTGAACTCGTCGGCCTGGGGCGGAAGCACGACGACATCGAGCTCGACGTCGGAGAGGTCTGCACCGGAGAGGTCGAATCCTCCGGGGTTGTCGGCATCGTCGACATCCACCACTCCCGACATCTTGTCGGGGACGCGTTCCTTGAGGGCCTCGATCGACTCCGAGTCGTCTTCGGTCTTCCGCGGGGCGTCGTAATCCGTTGCCATTCCCATCCATTTCCTCATGCGCCGAAGATTCGGCGGCCATAGTCTGCATCAAAACGGGAACGTAAGCAAACCCTCGTGCACGCCCGTTCCGGATGCAACGTGCTCAACTTCCGGCGCGCCCGCGCTATTCCCGCGAGCACCGTCGGCGACGTGGCATCCTTGGGCGGAGACGAAAGCACGGAAGGGCTTGTCGCGATGCAGGAACTCAAGGTAATCGGAGTCGAGAACGGCGCGTTGCTCGCTGCCTCCGACGATGGCGCGCGCTTCCGGATCGAGATCGACGAGGTGCTCCAGTCGCGGATCCGGCAGGCTCAGCCCGAACAGCACACCGGGCCGAAACCCTCGCCCCGCGAGATCCAGACGCACATTCGTGCAGGCATGTCGGCCGAGGAGGTCGCGCAGGTCACCGGTGCGTCGGTCGACTACATCCGGCGTTTCGAGGGGCCCGTGCTCGCCGAACGCGACCACGTCGTCACCTCGGCGCTCGCCGTTCCCGTCAACCTCGGCGTCGAGGCCGACCCCGCCGACGAGCCCGCGACCTTCGGCGGCGTGATCCGAGACCGGCTCGCGAAGCTCGGCGCACAGGGCGAGCGCTGGGCGAGCTGGAAGGACGAGGAGCGCGGCTGGATCGTCAAGCTCGAGTTCACCGCCGACACGATCGACCACGACGCCCGCTGGACCTTCGAGCCGCGCAAGCAGTCGCTGCAGCCCCTGAACTCCGAGGCGATCACGCTGTCGCAGCAGGGCGAGCTCAAGGGCGGGCTCATCCCCCGGCTCCGCGCCGTCGGGCCCGACTCCGACGAGTCGAGGTTCGACAGCGGCGCGTTCACCTTCGACGAGATCGATCATGGCGACAACGACACGGCGCCCCACCTCGAGCCGCTCCCCTACGCGCGCACCTCGCAGACCTCGAGCCCCGCGGTGGCGCGCGCGGCCATCAAGCGGGCCGACGAGCCGAAGCAGTCGCTCGGCGAGACGGCCGACCTCCTCGAAGCGCTGCGGCGTCGACGGGGCGAGCGCGAGTCGGCGAATGTCGAGCAGGAGTCACCGCGACCCGCCCCCACCCCGACCCCCTCGCCCGTGGCGCCCGCGGCGTCCGTCGAGTCGCTGCCCGAGCCCGCCGCCGACGAGCAGCCCGGCGCCGGCGCGCGCAGCCTGTGGGGCAAGGTCTCCTCGCCCGCGAACGGCGGCGGTGCAGCACGAGGCCAGAAGAAGGGGCGTGCATCGATGCCCAGCTGGGACGAGATCGTCTTCGGCGCCCGCACCGACGACGACCTGGCCTGATCCAGACCCGACCGACGGCCCCGGCAGCGATGCGCTGCCGGGGCCGTCGCACGTTCAGGCGCGGCTCGCGGGTGCGCCGCGACTCGCGGGCCCTCGGTCGGTGGCGTGCACGCGCCGTCCGCCCCCGCCCGACCCGGTCGCCGCATCGTCGGCGATGCTAGAATTCGAACACATGTTCGAATGACTGGCCCGATCGGAGGTGCCCGTGCCCCAGCTGGAGGAGCCCGTCGAGCTGTGGACCGACGACGCGGGCACGCCGCTGCGCCTGGTCTGGCGAGCCCGGCGATTCCGGGTCAGCGACACCCCGACCGCCCTCGTCGGCACGTGCGGGTGGTGGCGGCCGTTCGCCGAGCACGACGTCTCCCCCGGCCGCGCACCGCTCGAGATCTCGGGGTGGCGATTCCAGGCGAGCGCCGACGACGGTGAGACCCATGTCTTCGACGTCGAGCACGAACCGGGCGACGACGCGAGATGGCGCATCGTGCGCCTCTTCGACTAGTCGTCGACGACGTCTTCCGTCGGCGCGTCGGCACGCCGGGTCGCCTCGCGCGCCGGCACGACCGGATCCGCGGCGCTCCGCGGCCGCAGCCACAGCATGAGCACCCCGCCCACGATGAGCCCCCAGAACGCCGAGCCGATGCCGGCGACGGCAACGCCCGATGCGGTCACGAGGAAGGTGCCGATCGCGGTGATGCGCTGCCCGGGCGCCTCGAGCGCGGTGGTGAGCGCCGTGACGAGGGCGCCGAGCAGCGCGAGCCCGGCGACCGCGGTGATGATGATCGGCGGCGATGCGTGCACGATCGCGGCCGCGAGACCGGCCCCCACGCCGAGCAGCAGGTAGACGACACCCGAGGAGACGGTCGCGATCCAGCGTCGCCGCGGATCGGGCGCCGCCTCTGGGCTCGCCATGATCGCAGCGGTGATCGCGGCGAGGTTGATCGCGTGCCCGCCGGCCAGTGCGGCCGCCATCGAGGCGGCCCCCGACGTCATCAGGACCGGCCGCGGCCGGAGCCGGTACCCGAACGTCGACATGACGGCGAACCCGGGAACGTTCTGCCCGGCCATCGTGACGATGAACAGCGGCAGGCCGAGGCTCACGATGACGAGAGGATCGAACACGGGAGCCACGAACTCGAGGCGCGGGACGACCGCGTCGTTGCCGAGCACCGCCGGCCCCGCGATGACCGCGATGCCGACGACGGCCACGAGCATGGCCGCGGGCACCGCCCAGCGCGGCGCGAGCCTGGCGAGCAGCAGCCACACGAGCACCATCGGGATCGCGATCGCCGGCTGCTCGATCGCCGCGGTCACCGGGGCGATGCAGATCGGGAAGAGGATGCCGGCGAGCATCGCGCTCGCGATGGGCTTCGGGATGCTCGTGATCGCCCGGCCGAGCGCAGGCCAGAGCCCCGCGAGCACGATGAGGACACCGCAGACGAGGAAGGCGCCGGTCGCCGCGGCGAAGTCCTGGGTCGTGCTCGCCGCGGCGACGAGCAGCGCCGCCCCCGGCGTCGACCAGGCGAACGACACGGGCACGCGCATGAGGACCGGCAGCACGATGCAGGTGATGCCGGTGGCCAGGCACAGCGCGAACAGGCCCGACGCGGCCTGCGCGTCGGTGGCGCCGACGGCGACCAGCCCTGCGATGACGAGCGCGAACGAACTGGCGAACCCCGTGATGGCGGCGATGACGCCCGCGACGACGGTGTGGAAGATGGGCGGCGCTCTCGCCTAGGCCGACTTCTCGGCGCGGCGCGGCTTGTGGGGAACGATCGTCGGGGCCGCGTTGTCGAGTACCGCGGCGCGCGTCACGACCACGCGGGCCACGCCCGTCGAGGACGGCACCTCGAACATGATCGGCCCGAGCACCTCCTCCATGATCGCCCTGAGGCCGCGGGCACCCGTCTGGCGGAGCACCGCGAGGTCGGCGATCGCCTCGAGGGCGGCCTGCTCGAAGTCGAGCTCGACGCCGTCGAGCTCGAACATGCGCTGGTACTGCTTGACGAGGGCGTTCTTCGGCTCGGTGAGGATCTCCATCAGGGCCTCCTGGTCGAGCGGCGTCACCGTCGCGACGACCGGGAGCCGGCCGATGAACTCGGGGATGAGTCCGAACTTGTGCAGGTCTTCCGGGAGGACCTCGCTGAAGATGTCGGCCTCGTCCTCCTTGTTGTGGAGCGGCGCACCGAAGCCGATGCCGCGCTTGCCCGCGCGCGAGGAGATGATGTCCTCCAGCCCGGCGAACGCGCCGGCGACGATGAACAGGACGTTCGTCGTGTCGATCTGGATGAACTCCTGGTGGGGATGCTTGCGCCCGCCCTGCGGCGGCACCGAGGCGACGGTGCCCTCGAGGATCTTCAGCAGCGCCTGCTGCACGCCCTCGCCCGAGACGTCGCGCGTGATCGACGGGTTCTCGGCCTTGCGGGCGATCTTGTCGACCTCGTCGATGTAGATGATGCCGGTCTCGGCCCGCTTGACGTCGTAGTCGGCGGCCTGGATGAGCTTCAGCAGGATGTTCTCGACGTCCTCGCCGACGTACCCCGCCTCGGTCAGCGCGGTCGCGTCGGCGACCGCGAAGGGGACGTTGAGCTGCTTCGCGAGGGTCTGGGCGAGGTAGGTCTTGCCGCAGCCGGTCGGGCCGATCAGCAGGATGTTCGACTTCGCGATCTCGACGTCGTCGTGGGCGCGGTCGGCGGTCGTCAGCGTCGCCTTCGCGCGCACGCGCTTGTAGTGGTTGTAGACCGCGACCGCGAGTGCCTTCTTCGCAGCCTCCTGGCCGATCACGTACTCCTCGAGGAAGGCGAAGATCTCCTTCGGCTTCGGCAGCTCGAACTCGCCGGCCTCGGTCTCGCCAGCCTCGGCGAGACGCTCCTCGATGATCTCGTTGCAGAGTTCGACGCACTCGTCGCAGATGTAGACGCCGGGTCCGGCGATGAGCTGCTGGACCTGCTTCTGGCTCTTTCCGCAGAAGGAGCACTTCAGCAGATCGGCGCTCTCTCCGATGCGTGCCATCGAAACCCTCCCTGTCGACGAGTCTGTTCCGAGCCTAGCCCGAGTTCCGGCGGTTGCGGCGTAGCCCGAGCGATTCGACACGCCAGCGGGTTCGCCCGCCGCGAACCGCCGACTCAGTCGATGAGATGACGCAGATATCGGCGCGGGTCGTCGAGGTACGAGCGCCAATGCGCCACGAGCTCGAGGTCCTCCCAGCTGGTCTCGCGGATGCCCCACTCGCCCAGCTCGAGGATCGTCGCGCCGGGCACGGAGGCGAGGATTGGCGAGTGGGTCGCGCAGATGACCTGCGTGCCCCGGGCGACCATGCGATCGAGGCCGGCGATCCAGCCGAGGATCGAGGAGAACGACAGCGCGGCCTCGGGCTCGTCGAGGCAGACGAGCCCGGCCACGAACTGCGGGTGGTTGAGCTTGTTGTCGAGCAGGTCGTTGAAGGATTCGCCGTGGCTCAACGAGTGGAGGTGGCGATCGGGGCTGTCTGGCAGATCCTCGAGGTAACTGTAGTAACCGTGCATCGTCTCGGCCCGGAGGAAGAAGCCCCACCGCGGCGCCCACGGGCTGCGCTCGATGCGCAGCCACTCGCCGAGCGGCGACTCACTCGGTCTGGTCGATCGCCCCCCGTTGTTGCTGCCGCCCTCGGGCGGGAGTCCGTACGCGGTCGCGATGCCCTCGAGCAGTGTCGACTTCCCGCTGCCGTTCTCGCCCACGAGGAAGGTGAGGCCGGGCATGAAGTCGAGGCCGCGGTCATCGATGAGCTGCGCGACCGCCGGCACCGTCGCGGGCCACACCCCGCGGTCGACGGGCGCGTCCGCATACAGCGAAACGCGGCGGATGGCCCGGCTGTCGTCCAGCCGATCATCCGCCGCGTTCGTCACGCTGCGAGGCTACCGGGTGATCGCCGGCAGGCTCTTGCGCGAGGTGAGCACCTGGTCGATGAGGCCGTACTCGAGCGCCTCGGCCGCCGAGAGGATCTTGTCGCGGTCGATGTCGGTGTTGACCTGCTCGGGCGTGCGGTTCGAGTGGCGCGAGAGCGTCTCCTCGAGCCATCCGCGCATGCGCAGGATCTCGGCCGCCTGGATCTCGATGTCGCTCGCCTGGCCGTGCCCCGCCTCGCCCATGGCGGGCTGGTGGATGAGCACGCGCGCGTTCGGCAGCGCAAGGCGCTTGCCGGGGGTGCCCGCAGCCGCGATCACCGCGGCGGCGGAGGCCGCCTGGCCGAGCACGACGGTCTGGATCTGCGGACGGATGTACTGCATCGTGTCGTAGATCGCGGTCATCGCCGTGAAGGAGCCGCCGGGCGAGTTGATGTAGAGGATGATGTCGCGGTCGGGGTCCATCGACTCGAGCACCAGGAGCTGGGCCATGATGTCGTCGGCCGAGGCGTCGTCGACCTGCACGCCGAGGAAGATGATGCGGTCCTCGAAGAGCTTGGCGTACGGGTCCTGGCGCTTGTAGCCGTAGGCGGTGCGCTCCTCGAAGCTCGGCAGGATGTAGCGCGAGCCCGGCGCCTGCACGCCGTTGAAGGCGGTGCCACCGAAAGCAGGGATGTTCATTCGCTCGTTCTCTCTTCTCTCGATGCCTACGCCTGGGTTCCGCCGCCGCCGGCGACGTCGAGCGCCGACTCGCGGATGTGGTCGACGAAGCCGTACTCGAGGGCCTCCTGGGCGTTGAACCAGCGGTCGCGGTCGCCGTCGGCGTTGATCTGCTCGACCGACTTGCCGGTCTGCGCCGCGGTGATCTCGGCGAGTCGCCGCTTCATGTCGAGGATGAGCTGCGCCTGCGTCTGGATGTCGCTCGCAGTGCCGCCGAAGCCGCCGTGTGGCTGGTGCAGCAGCACGCGCGCGTTCGGCGTGATGTACCGCTTGCCCTTCGTGCCGGCGGTGAGGAGGAGCTGCCCCATGGAGGCCGCCATGCCGATGCCGACGGTGACGATGTCGTTCGGCACGAACTGCATCGTGTCGTAGATCGCCATGCCGGCCGTGATCGAGCCACCGGGCGAGTTGATGTAGAGGTAAATATCCTTCTTGGGGTCCTCTGCGGCGAGCAGCAGCAGCTTCGCCGCGATCTCATTGGCGTTGTCGTCGCGCACCTCGGAGCCAAGCCAGATGATGCGGTCCTTCAGCAGTCGATCGAAAACACCGGTGCCTGGTGTCGGTTCGGCCATGTGTCGCTCCGTTTCGGTTGTCGCGTTGAATCGAATCTATCCGGTGCAACGCGCGCGAACGGGGCTGTTCGCCCTAGGCGGATGCCGCGAGCTCCGCCGCGTAGGCGGCGAGCGACACGCGATACCGCGGCAGGTGCGGTGCGAGGGCCGCGAGGGCGTCGGATGCCGCGCGGCGGGCGTCGCCCGCATCGACCCTCGCGAGCGCGCGGAACGCGACGACGGCGTCGCGCAGCTCGCCCGCCTCGGGCTCGATCTCATCGAGGAGCGCGATCGACTCGAGTGGCCGCCCGAGGTTGCGGATCGTGGAGGCGAGCTGGATGTGGGCCTGCACCCGCTCGGAGCCGGTCAGGCCGCCGTCGATCGCTCGCCGGTAGAGCGGCTCGGCCTCCGCCTCGAGCCCGGCGGAGTCGCGGGCACCGGCCCGTTCGAAGAGTGCGAGCGGGTCGTCGTCTCCCCGTTCGCCGGCCAGTGCGTCGATGCGCTCGATGACGGCGAGGTCGCCGAGCTCGTCGGCCGCAGCCCACACCTCGTCGACTCGACGCTGCCACTCGCTCGCCTCGGTCATCCGGTCCACTCCCTCTTCCGTCGTGATCGCGCCTGGTGGAGACGGCGAAAGGGCCGAGCGGGAACGCTCGACCCTTTCGCGCGACGATGCGGATTACTCCGCGTCGGCCTTCTTCGGCGCGCGCTTGCGAGCCGGCTTCTTCTCCTCCGCGGGGGCCTCGGCGGCCTCCTCGGCCGGCGCCTCGGCGGCGGCCTTCTTCGGAGCGCGCTTCTTCGCGGCGGGCTTCTTCTCCTCGGCGGGCGCCTCGGCGGCCTCGTCGGCGGCCTCGTCGTCGCCGACGGCGGTGAACTCGGAGAGGTCGACGGGGTTGCCCGCGGCATCCGACACCTTCGCCTTGCCGAGCGCGATCGCGAGCGCCTTGTTGCGCGCGACCTCGCCGACCATGGCGGGGATCTGGCCCTGCTGGCTCAGGATCTGCACGAACTCGTTCGGGTCCATGCCGTACTGGGCCGCACCCTGCACGAGGTACTGGGTGAGCTCCTCCTGGCTGACCTGGACCTTCTCGGCCTCGGCGATCGCGTCGAGCAGGATCTGCGTCTTGAACGCCTTCTCGCTCGACTCGGCGACCTCGGCGCGGTGCACGTCGTCCTCGAGCCGGCCCTCGCCCTCGAGGTGACGGTGCACCTCGTCGTCGATGACGCCCTGGGCGACGGGCACGTCGGCGAGCTCGAGGAGCTTCTCGACGAGGAGGTCGCGCGCCTGGTTGCCCTGGCCGAAGACCTTGTTGCGGCCGGCCTGCTCCTTGAGCGACGCGGTCAGCTCGGCGAGGGTGTCGAACTCGCTCGCGATCTGCGCGAAGTCGTCGTCGGCCTCGGGGAGCTCGCGCTCCTTGACCGCGCCGACGGTCACGCTGATCTCGGCGGTCTCGCCCTCGTGGTCGCCGCCGAGCAGCTTCGAGGCGAACGTCGTGGACTCGCCGGCCGAGAGCGTGTCGAGCGCCTCGTCGATGCCCTCGAGCAGCTCGCCGGAGCCGAGCTCGTAGGAGATCCCGCTCGCGGTGTCGACCTCGGTGCCGTCGATCGTCGCGACGAGGTCGAGGGTCACGAAGTCGCCCGACTTGGCGGGGCGGTCGACCGTGATGAGCGTGCCGAAACGGCTGCGCAGGCGGTCGAGCTCCTCGGTGACCTCGTCGTCGCCGACCTCGACCGTGTCGACGGTCAGCTCGAGACCGTCGTACGCGGGGATCTCGATCTCGGGGCGCACGTCGACCTCGATGGCGAGCAGCAGGTCGCCCGAGAAGTCCTTCTCGCTGGGCCACTCGACGATGTCGGCCTCGGGGCGGCCCATCGGGCGCAGCTCGTGCTCGGCGACGGCGGCGCGGTAGAAGCCGTCGAGGCCCTCGTTGACCGCGTGCTCGAGCACGGCGGCCTTGCCGACGCGCTGGTCGATGATGGGCGGCGGCACCTTGCCCTTGCGGAAGCCGGGCACGTTGACCTGCTCGGCGATGTGCTCGTACGCGTGGGCGATGCTGGGCTTCAGCTCGTCGGGCGTCACCGAGATGGTGAGCTTGGCGCGAGTGGGGCTCAGCTTCTCAACCGAAGTGGTCGGCATGGGGAAGATCTCCTGTTGTGTGGAAGTTCGTGTCGAGTCGAGCAACTCGTCGGGGCGACAGGATTCGAACCTGCGACTTCCCGCTCCCAAAGCGGGCGCTCTACCAAGCTGAGCTACGCCCCGAGTCGCCGACTCAACTCGTCGATTCACCCGCGCGGGCATGCCGAAACACACGTCAGGCGGGTGGACCCCCGAAAGTCTACTGCACTCGCGACGCCCGTCGCTGATCGCCCCGGGGCGCGGTTCGCGGCGCGTCTGTGGATCGATCGCGCGATCCGGGGTGCTCGACTGGCAGAGTGTCGCCATGACCGACCGACCGACCGCCGCTGCCAACGGCGTGCTCCGCTGGCCCGCCGATCCCGCGTTCTTCGTCGACACGACGCGCTGCCCCGCCTGCTTCGCGCTGCTGCCCGCTCCCCGCTGCGCCGCGTGCGGGCTCGACCTCAGCGTGCCCGCCTCCGTCGAGCTGCTCGAGGTCGGCACCCGCCTCCACGCGGAGAGCGTGTCGAGGGCCGCGCTCATCGCCGGCATGCGTGCGGCGCAAGCGGCGCCGAAGGTCTCGGTCGCGACGCAGCCGTCGGCCTCACAGGAGGGCACCACGACACCGTCGATCGACGCCCCGACGACGGATGTCCCCGCAGCCTCGGTATCGGCGACGGTCGCCGCGGTCGCGGCGACTCCGCCGGCCGTGCCGGCGCCCGCGGCGCCCGCGATGTCGGCACCGCAGCCCGCGTCGCCGACCTCGGCCGCCGCGCCGCCCGTCGAGCCGGCGGCATCCGTGGCGCCGGCCGCCACGGACGATCACCGCCCGCGCCGTTCGGGCGTCCAGGTGTTCCTGCTCGGACTCGGCGTCGTGCTGCTCTCGATCACCGCGATCGTCTTCCTCTTCTACGCCTACCTCGTGACGACCCTCGAGGTGCGGTCGATCATCACCGCCGCCCTGAGCGTCGTGGTGCTCGGCATCGCCTGGCTCCTCCGGGCGCGACGGCTGCCCGGGACGGCCGAGGGCGTCGCGGTCGTCGCGGTCGTGCTGCTGCTGCTCGACGTCTGGATCGTGCGTGCCAACGGGCTGTTCGGCACCGACGCGCTCGACGTCGTCGCGTACACGGGCGGCGCGCTCCTCGTCGTGGCGGCGCTGCTCGTCCTCGCCCGCCTCCTGACGGGCATCCGCACGACCGGCGTCGCCGGCGCCGCACTCCTGCCGATCGCGACCTACCTCCTCGCGACGCAGTTCGCCCCCGACAGCGACGTGTCGACCGGGGTGTGGGCCGGTTCGCTCGCCGTGGCCGCGCTCGGCGCCGCCGCGCTCGCCCTGCCGCCGCTCGTCGAGCGGACGATCCTGCTCGCCGCCGGGTTCGCGGGCGGCGGGCTCGCGACGCTCACCGCGGCCTGGGCGATCCCCGAGCTGGCCTGGCATCCGCTCTGGGGCTTCCTCGGCGCCGCTGCGGTCTGGTTCCTCCTCGTCGTCGCGCTCGGCGCACGCGCCGGCTCGGTCGCCCCGGCGTGGCGTCTCGTGGCGGCCTCGGCGTTCGGCCTGAGCACCGCGCTGGCCCCCGCGGTGGCGATCGCCGTCGAGGTCGAGCCGGGGACGGCCATCTGGCTGGCTCCGGCCGTCACCGGGGCGGTGCTCTGCCTCTTCGCCGTCCTCCTCCGCCGTCGGGGCGTTCGGCCCGGCGCCGAGCTGGGCGCCTTCCTCGGCGCCGCGCTCGTGGCGGCGGGCTCGGCGCTGCCCGGCGCGCTCGTCGGGCTCGCCGCGATCGGCGCCCGCTTCATCGCCGGCGTGCCCGCACCCGGGGTCGGCCGCGGCGGCGCGCTCGCCCTCGACGCCGCGACCGAACTCGGCGCGGTGCTCCTTCCGGTCGTCGTCGCCCTCGGCAGTGCCGCGACCCTCGCGATCCTCGGCCGGCTCCGCCGATTCCTCGCGGTGCCGGTGGGTGCGGCACTCGCGGCACTCGTCGTGACCGGTGCCGCAGCCGACGCACCCTGGCTCGCCGCGACGATCTGGGTCGCCGTCGCGCTCGGCGCGCTCGCCTGGGCGGGCTTCGCCCCCCGCACCCCCGCGGTGCTCGCGGTGCTCGTGATCGCGGGCGTCTCGTCCGCGATCCTCGCCGTGACCTTCGGCTTCACCGCGCCCGACGTCTGGCCGCTGACGAGCGCAGCCGCGCTCGTCGCCGTCATCGGCGGACGAGTGCTGGCAGGCCGGATCTGGGGCACCCGGGCGACCCCGGTGGGCCTCGCGCACGTCGTCGCCGCCGCTCTGCTCGCGATCACCGTGCTCGCCTCTGTCGTGTGGTGGCTCGAGTCGCGCGGCATCCGGTTCGACGAGCCGGGCGCAGCCCCCTGGCTGGTGCTCGGCGTCGGCTCGGCGGTGCTCCTCGGCGTCGCCGGCCTCGCACCGGTCGGGTCGAGGGGCGACCGGATCGCCTTCGCCGTGCCGGTGCTCGGCAGCGCCGTCGGCGCGTCGGGCGAGTTCGTCGTCGATGCACCGGGCGCCGAGTGGTCGTGGCTGCCGGCGACGCTGCTCGCGGCCGCCTCGGTGCCCTGGCTCCGACGTTCGGCGCCGTCGGGGATCCGCATCGCCATCGCCGCCGTCGCGCCGCTCGCCCTCGGCGCGGCGAGCGGGCTGCTCGCGCTCGAGCTCGCCGGCGACGACGCCGTGGCCTACACCGTGGCCGCAGCAGCCCTCGCGGGCTCCGGACTCGCGCATCTCGTCACGCGCGGCCGCGGTGACGCGGCCATGATCGGCTGGTCGGCGGCGGTCGCACTCCTCGGACTCGTCGCGATCACGTGGGCGTTCGCGGGAGCCGGCGAACCGTGGCTGGTGTTCGCGATCCTCGCCCCGGTCCCGATCGTGCTCGCCGCGCTCGCGGGCGACCCGATCGCCGGCGAGAGCCCCCAGCGGCACGTCGCCTGGCTGACCGCCGCCCTGGCGGTCGCGGCCGTCTGGAGCCGGATGCTCGGCGACGGGGTCGAGGTCGTGGAGGCGTACACGCTGCCGCTGGCCGCAGCGCTGATCCTCTGCGGCCTCCTCATCACCTGGCGACGCGCGCCGGCCGGCACGACCGCGCGCGGCCGCACGGCGCTGTTCGCCGTCGCCGCGGGCGTGGCGGTGCTGCCGAGCATCGGGTCGGCGGCCGACTCCGAGCTGCGAACGCTCGTGCTCGTCTCCGCGGGCGCCGTCGTCGCCCTCGCCGCGGGGTTCCTCCCGCGGTCGCGGCGCGGCGTGCCCGTGCGCCTGATCGCCGCAGTCACCGGCTGGACCGCCGTCACGGGCCCCGCGCTCGTGCGCGGCCTCTCGGTCGCCCGCACGGGGGACGGCGTGCTCCCGCCCGAGTTCTGGCCCCTCATCGCACTGGCGTGCGGCGTGGTCGTCACCGTGGTGTGGGCGCGGACGGGCTCCCGCCCCGAGCAGCTCGCCGAGGTGGGGCTTGCGGCGTCGCTCGCCGTCTCCTCGCTTCCGACCCTGCTCGCGATCGTCTCGGGCGACGAATCGTCGCTGCGCGCGGCCGTGCTCTTCACCGTCGTGGGCGCAGCACACGTCGCCGGGGCCGCGACCCGGGCCAGACCGTTCGCGGGCCCGGTCTTCGCCTGGACGACCCGGGGCATCCTCGTGCTCGGCGGTGTGCTCGCGCTCGTGAGCGCCACCGTCGACCCCTTCGACCTGATCACCGTCCCCATCGGCCTCGCGTTCGTCGCAGCAGGCACCGTCGCGATGCGCCGCTCCCCCGAGCTCGGCAGTTGGCCCGCGCTCGGCGTCGGGCTCGCGATCCTGCTCGTGCCGCCGCTGCTCGCCGACTTCCTCGATCCCGAGCTGTGGCGCAACGTCGCTCTCGGCGTCGTCGCCCTCGCGACCCTGCTCGCCGGAGTGGTCCGACGCCTCCAGGCGCCGTTCGTCCTGGGCGGCGGGGTGCTGCTCGTGCATGCGATCGTGCAGCTGTGGCCGGCGATCACCTGGCTCTCCGAGGCCGTCTGGTGGTGGCTGTGGCTCGGCATCGCCGGGGTCCTGCTCGTGGTGCTCGCGGCGACGTACGAGCGCCAGCTGCGGCTCGCGCGCAGCACCATCAGCTCGATCGGCGCGCTGCGCTAGCGATTCGGCCGGGTGCGGCCGGCCTCGGGCCGGCCCGCCGGGCGCCGACGTGCACGATTGGGCCGACGGCGTGTACTACGATGATCCAGTGCCCGCGAGCGGGTCACGGGGATGTAGCTCAATGGTAGAGCCTCAGTCTTCCAAACTGATTACGCGGGTTCGATTCCCGTCATCCCCTCCGATCCCGAAACCCCCGGTCAGCCGGGGGTTTCGTCGTATCTGGGTACCTAGCCGCCGAGCCCGGCGCTGGCCTCCCGTGCCAGCTGCGTGCCATTAGCGGTCGAGTTCGCACCCGGCAGAGCCGCTCTCAGCGGCACGTCGATGCCAGGCCGAAATACGCCCGAACGGCCCGGATGACGTTGGCATCGTTCGCGTAGCCGACCGTCTGTGCGATCTCGCTCCAACTGGTACCTGCGACGCGCATGCGCCATGCCCGCGATGCGCGGTCGCCGTGGTCCGCGCGGAGAATGTGCCGGTCAGCTGTCATTTACCTGTCTCTCCTCGTCGCCAGGGTACTCCGCCAGAGCACGCTTGAGAACGTCTGGGCGATCGATTCGCATAGGCTCAGGCCATGCCGCGGGGTGAAGAGCAATGGCTGGAGCGGAGCATCGCCGACCGCAAGATCCTGATCACCGCAATGGAGGAGGGTTACGTTGCCGAATTGCTGCCCGAGTCCTTTGTTATCACCTCGACCAGCCGCCAGCGAGATTTCCCTACCCTCGACCTTCCGACCGCTCGCGACGCGCTTCAACGACTGATCGAACGAGGTCTGGTGGGCACCTACATGCTCAACTCTGAAGATGAGTACTTGGGCGATGCCGCGATCGCGTCCGTTCGGAGCGTCGCGGTTTGGACTGACCCGGGAAGCGGTGGCCTATGTCTCTTCCTGACAGAACTGGGCGAGCAAGCGGTCGGCATCGAATAGCCACTTCTCGACGGTCGACTCGTTCGACCAGCGCGGCCTAGTTGGTCTCCCACCTGAACCCAAGATTCAGCCGGTGCCAGGATTCCTGGCTGGACCGATCGACGATGCGCGTGGCGCTCTCGACAGTCGGGCGGAGGATGTCGGCAGTCTCGTCGTCGAGCGTGTCGAACCAGGCGAGGAAGCATCGGCCCGCTTCGCCTGCAAGCCGGTTAACGTCCCAGAGTGGCCGGTCTGCCCGCGGATCGGTGAGGTGAGTGAGCTGCTTGTTGATCGCCGTGCGAATCTCGGGTTCGAGAAAGCCAGGGCGATCCCATGCCGCCGCGAGCTGCTTCGCACGTAGGTCGTCGGAGCGCGTTGCGCCCGCGCCGAGGAATTCGTCGAGCACCCGGACGTGCACGAGAAATGATTCGAGAAGCGCTGTGAGAGTGCCGAGCGGCAAGTTCGATTCCGCGCCAAGTCCCCAGCCGTCGAGCAGCGCCGAGTAGCAATAGTCCAGAACGCCCAACTCGTACGTGAGCTCGCGTCGTACGAGTTCGCGATCCGGTACACGGTCGTGTGGGGTCTCCATTCCGACATCCTGCATCGTGCTGGCGCGAACTCGTGGTAGCTGTCGGGAGCGGCGCCAGGGTTCTGAATCCCGGATTCTGACCGAACCCAACCCATACGACGAGACGCCGAGCGAGCGATTCGAGCACGCCTGCATCCATTCGGGAGGGGTAGGGGGCGTGCCAGCGCGTGCCAAAGCCGTGCCATAAGCGCGTGTCACGACGTTGCGCGAGACTGCACGACGTTGCGATGGAAATCGGGGCTGGCCAGCAACTTGCCCGACCTGCCGCGCCACTCCCCTACACCCGAATCCGGACTTCCAAACTGATTACGCGGGTTCGATTCCCGTCATCCCCTCCGAAACCGCAGAAACGGCCCGCGACGATGTCGCGGGCCGTTTCGCGTCTGCGGGGCGGCGAGCTCCGGCCGCCGCCCGCCCATCAGAACTTGTTGCCGAGTGCCTTGCTCTTCAGCGCGTCGAACTCGCCCTGCGTGATGGTGCCGGCGTCGAGCAGCGCCTTGGCCTTCGCGATCTCGTCGGTGGGGCTCGCGAACGAGACCGACCGGATGTAGTCCTCGCTGTACTCCTCGTATTCCTGCTGCTTGCGCGCCGCCCGATCGGCCATGCCGCTGCCGCGCGCGATCAGGTAGACGAGCGCGGTGACGAACGGCACGAACACGAGGAAGATCAGCCAGACGGCCTTCAGCCAGCCGTTCAGCGAGTGGTCGCGGAACACGTCGATGATGATGTAGATCAGCGCGAACAGGTACGCGACGTACGCGAACGCCCAGAACAGGAACCAGAACCAGTCCCAGAGAGTGTTGAGGAAGAACATGTGCGCAGACCCCTCTCGATCGGAATGAGCACAAACTATCGGTTTGCCGCGGCCACGGGGAAGAATGACGCGCGAAGTCAAGCCCGGGTGAGCCTTGCCTGCCCTTCCTTGAAATACGCGGGTATCTGCGTAGCGTTGAACACGACATCACTCCAGGGAAGGTGGACACGATGACCGACATCCAGACCGCACCGAAGACCGGATCGAACGCCGACGTCGCCGCGGGCGTCGCCCAGTACCTCACCCCCGTCGTCCACGAGCTCGTGGCCCTCGCCGTCAACGGCAAGCAGGCCCACTGGCACGTTCGCGGGGCGAACTTCATCGCCGTGCACGAGCTGCTCGACGACGTCGTCGCACATGCGCAGGACTGGTCGGACCTCGCGGCCGAACGCGTCGTCGCCCTGGGCCTGCCGATCGACGGCCGCCTCGGCACCGTCGCCGCCAAGAGCGGCGCGAAGGACCCGAAGCTCGGCTTCCTGCCCTACGACGAGGCGATCGCCGACGTCGTCACCCAGATCGACCTCGCGACCGAGAAGGTCAATGCGGCGATCGAGGGGCTCGGCGAACTCGACCCGGCGAGCCAGGACGTCGTCATCGAGATCCGGCGCGGTCTCGACAAGGACCGCTGGTTCCTCTTCTCGCACATCGCCGTCAAGTAGGCGATTCGATGGCGGGCTGACCGGGCCCGGGTGCAGAATGCCGTTATGACGGCGGAAGCATCCGGGCCCGAGCCGTCTCCGCGTGCCGAGCACGCCGAGGCGGCATCGAACCGGCATCGGGAGCGCAAGACGCCCCGGCGCCCGCAGTCGTCGCTCGCGGAGCACTGGACGACCATCGACGGACTCGACGTGTTCTACCGCGAGTCGCCGTCGCCGCCTCCTGGCGCCCCCGTCGTCATGCACGTGCACGGGTTCGGGCTGTCGGGCCACTACCTGCTGCCCACGGCCGAGCTCCTCGCCGACGACTTCCACACGCTCGTGCCAGACCTGCCGGGGTTCGGTCGGAGCGCTCGCCGTTCCCGCTCCGAACTGACCCTGACCTCGCTCGCCGAGGCGGCGGCGCGGTTCCTCGACGACCGCGGCATCGAGAAGGCCACCCTCCTCGGCAATTCGATGGGATGCCCCGTCATCTGCGAGTTCGGCCATCACTTCCCCGACCGCCTCGAGCGCGCCGTGCTCGTGTCGCCCGCCGGAGGCCTGCACAACCAGCCGCTCGTGCGGGCGATGGCGCAGCTCGCGCGCGACGGCGGGCGGGAGCCCACCCGAATGGTGCGGGTCGCGGCACCCGACTACCTGAAGTTCGGGGTCGCGAGCACCGTCAAGATGTTCGGCGCGCTGACCCGGTATCCGACCCTGGAGCGGCTCCTCTCGCTGCCCGTGCCCATCCTGGCGGTGATCGGCGACCGCGATCCGCTCATGCCCGATCCGAGCCGGGTGCACGAGGTCGTCGCCCACGTCGACACCGACGTGACCGTCGTCGTGATGGAGGGGGCGGCGCACGCGATCAACTTCAGCCACCCCGGCGAGCTCGCGCACATCGTCCGGCAGTTCATGGCCGACGAGGCGATCACCGACGATCCCGACGCCCCCGGCGAGTCGAAGGTGACCGAGCTCCATCGCGGCCGACGCGGACCGCAGCAGGCCTGAACGCGCGACGTCCGCCATGGCGGGTCGCGCGGCGCGGGTGCAGAATGCGGGTATGACGGCGGATGCCCCGGGGACCGCGTCGTCCGACGGCGAGGAGGCCGTACCGCTCGGCGATGCGCAGAAGTCGTTGCGCGCCCAGATGCTCGCGACCGAGCACTGGAGCCTGCTCGCCTCGCGGTCGACGACGCAGAGCGAGGTACTCACGCGCATCGCGATCTTCCTCACCCTGGTGTCGGCCGGGCTCGTCACGCTCGGAGTGCTCGGCAACGCGACCGGGTTCCGGGGCTGGTTCGGGGTCGCGGCACTCGGCATCCTCGCGCTGCTCGTGCTGCTCGGTGCGATCACGCAGCTCCGGGTGTTCAACTCGGCGACCGAGGATCTCGCGTACGTGCTCGCGATGAATCGGTTGCGGGGCGCCTACCTCGATCTCGACCCCGGCCTCGAGCCCTACTTCCTGATGGGCACGAGCGACGACGAGACGGGCATCGGCACGACGTACTATCCGTTCGCCGTGCGCGACCGCTCGCAGGTGTTCGCGAGCTCGGCGATGGTCATGCTCGTCGTGAACACGGCGCTCATCGGCCTCTTCGTCGGCGTCGTGGTCGCCGCCCTCGGCGCCCCGCTCGGCTGGTCGATCGCCGCAGGGGTCGTCGTCTCGCTCGCGCAGTTCGTGCTCTGGATGCTGAAGGGGTACCGCAGCTACCGGCAGGTCGTCGGCGCGCACGTGCCGCTCCGCCGGGCTGCGGGCTGACGGGCCCGATCACGCCGTCGCCGGCGCTCGCGAGCTGCGATCAGCGCTGCAGCCAGGTGAGCACCGCGAGCACGCGCCGGTGATCGGTGCCCGAGTCCTCGAGTGCGAGCTTCTGGAAGATCGACGTCACGTTCTTCTCGACCGCGCCGACGCCGATGAAGAGCTGCTTCGCGATGCCGGCGTTCGTGCGCCCCTCGGCCATGAGCTCCATGACCTCGCGTTCGCGCGGGGTGAGCGAGGCGAGCGGATCGCTGCGCCGCGACAGCAGCTCGCGCACGACCTGCGGGTCGAGCACGGTGCCGCCCTCGCTCACGCGCTCCACCGCGTCCTCGAGCTCGTCGAGCGAGGCGACCCGGTCCTTCAGCAGGTAGCCCATGCCGCCTTCGCCCGAGGAGAGGAGCTCATGGGCGTAGGTGCCCTCGACGTACTGGCTGAGCAGCAGCACCCCGAGCTTCGGCCGGCGACGGCGGAGCTCGATCGCCGCCCGAACGCCCTCGTCGCGGAACGTCGGCGGCATGCGCACGTCGAGCACCGCCAGGTCGGGTTCGGTCTCGTCGATCGCGGCGAGCAGCGAGTCGGCCTCGCCGTAGGCTGCGACCGTCTCGAAGCCCGCCTCGTCGAAGAGGCGGACGAGGCCCTCGCGCAGGAGCACCGAGTCCTCGGCGAGCACGATGCGGAGGGGGCGGTCCTGGTCGGTCATGGCCCCACACTATCGAGGGGCGGGACCGGGCGCGGACGCCTACGGCGCTACTCGACCGCCGGCGTCTCCTCGGACGCCGACGCGCCCTGCGCAGGCGCCTCGGCGGGGGCGACCGGGACGTACGGGATGTGCGCCCCGACGCTCGTCGGCCCGCCGAGCGGGCTGTCGACCACGAAGAGTCCCTGGAGGCCCTGCACCCGGTCGGCGAGCCCGGCGAGCCCGTGCCCGGGCATGGCCGACGCCCCGCCGCGTCCGTTGTCGGTCACCCAGAGATCGAGCCAGTGCCCCGTCTCACCCGTGTCGCGCGTCGAGACGACGAGACGCACCCCGGTGGCCTCGGCGTGCTTCGCCGCGTTCGTGAGCAGCTCGGCGACGACGAAGTAGGCGTTGCGCTCGATCGGCGCCGGCAGCGAGGCATCCGGCAGTGCGATCTCGACCTCGACGGGCACCGGGCTGCGCGCCGCGAGCGAGCGCAGGCCGACCGCGAGCCCGCGATCCTGCAGGATGGGCGGGGCGAATCCCCGCGAGAGCGCACGCAGCTCGTCGAGGGTCTCACGGGCCTGGTCGCGGGCCTCGCCGAGCAGTTCACGGGCCGACGCGGGGTCGCGGTCGAGCTTGCGCTCGATCGCGGCGAGGTCCATCTGCAGGCGCACGAGGCGCTGCTGGGGGCCGTCGTGGATGTCGCGCTCGAGGCGTCGGAGCGAGGCGTCCTCGGCCTGGACCGCGGCGCCGCGCGAGGCGGCGAGCTGCGCGACCTCGCGCTCGAGCGCCTCGGAGCGCCAGGCGCCGAGCATGCCCCGCGCGATGACGTCGTGCAGCAGCGTGAGCCCGCGGAACACGAGCGGCAGCGTCGCGAGGAAGACGAGCCCCACGACGAACTCGAAGATCGTCTCGGCTGCCCGCGGATCGACGTCCCACCCGTTGCCGGGGAAGAGGAACTCGAGCACCCACTCGACCGGCCAGGCGTCGCGACCCGACTCGGGGATGTAGCGCTGCCAGATCCAGCCGGTCGTGCCGCCGAGCGCGACGGCGGTCCAGGTGATCGTGAGGCTCCAGCTGATGACGCTCACGATCGGGTTCACGACCATGCCGTGCAGCAGGTAGAGCCAGTAGTGGCCGTCGACGAACGGCGCGAACGTCGCACGCCAGAAGCCCTGCTCGCGATCGCCGCGGCCCCATGCGGGCTGGACGGTCTCGGGTCGCCCCGCCCAGCGCAGCCGCACGAGCTCGAGCGTGCCGAATCCGCGTGCCATGTACAGCGAGGCGACGACGATGAAGATGCCGAACACGAGGGCGATGAGGCCGAGACCGGTGAAGAACGTCGTCGACAGCAGCACGAGCGCGATGATCGCGATCGGCATCGTGAGGAAGAGGAAGCCGAACTCGCGCGGCACCGTCGCCCACATCGACCAGTAGCCGCGGCGGCGCGTCGGCGGGGTCGTTTCGGCGGCGGTCGGCACCGCGGTCGGCGCGGCAGCGGGTCGGGGGTTCGTCATCTCAGTGCTCATGGTGGGTTCCTCCAGTCATCGTGGCAGATTGACCGGGCTCGACGACGGCGAACTGCCCCATCATCCCCTGGTCCTCGTGCCACAGCAGGTGGCAGTGGTACATGTACGGCGTGTCGGTGTCGGTGTAGTCCTCGAACCGCATGAGCAGTTCGACCTCCGTCTCGGGCTCCGTGAAGATCGTGTCCTTCCAGCCGGCGAGCTCGGCCGGCGGCGCCTCGCCGTCGATCGACGCGATGCGGAACTGCACGTCGTGGACGTGGAAGCTGTGCGGCAGCTGCGTCGTGTTCGCGACGACCCAGCGTTCGAGGCTGCCGACGGTGACGGTCTCGTCGACGCGCCCCATGTCCATCGCCTCGCCGTTGATCTCGAAGCTGTCGCCGAGCTCGAAGCGCCGCGTCGTGGCGACCTGCGTCTCGTCGAAGTCGGCGATCGTGCTGAGCCGCGCCGGCGGCTCGGGCGCAGGTTCGAGGGTCTCGGCTGCGCGCACCTCGAGCACGTCGAACGCGTCGCTTCCGCCGTTCGTCGCGGCGACCGGGCCGACGAGCCCGGCGATCCCGGGCGTCATCCTCGACTGCAGCACGAGCCGCTCGCCGGGGGTCACCCGCAGCAGCACCTCGGCGCGTTCGCCCGGCGAGAGGCGCACGTGGTCGAGGTCGACGGAGGCCTCGAGGAGTCCCCCGTCGGTCGCGACGAGCCGGACGGGCCGCCCGTCGCTCCAGGTGAAGGCGTAGGTGCGGGCGGTCGAGGCGTTCAGCAGTCGCAGCCGCACGAGCTCGTCGCCGACCTCGAGGTACGGGCTGCGCGTGCCGTTCACGAGGAGCTCGTCGCCGAGCCCGCCGGCGTAGCCCCGCTGCTTCCCCTCCAGGGCGCCGGTCTCGGAGAATCCTGTGTCCTGCACGATCACCGGGATGTCGTCGACGCCGTACTCGGCCGGCAGCCCGAGGGAGCGCTCGTGCTCGTCGTGCAGGAGGAACATTCCCGCGAGCCCGCGGGCGACGTGGTCCTCGGTCTCGCCGTGGGGGTGCGGGTGGTACCAGAGCGTCGCCGCCCGCTGGTCGACGTCCCACTCGGGCGACCACGAGGCATCCGGCTCGACCATCTGGTGGGGGCCGCCGTCCATCTCGGGCGGCAGGTGCATGCCGTGCCAGTGCACCGTCGTCGGCTCGTCGAGCGAGTTCGTCACGTCGACGCGCACGTGCTCGCCCCGCTCGGCGACGATCGTCGGGCCGAGGTACGAGCCGTTGAAGCCCCACGTGTCGCTCGGTTGACCCGGTTCGAACTCGGTGACGCCGGCCTGGGCGTCGAGGGCGAAGACGCGCGTTCCGTCGGCGTCGACGTTCGACTCGGCGAGCGGCGGGATCGCGAGCGGGCGGTCGAAGTCGACCTCTCCGACGGTCGAGACCGGGCCGGGCGTGACGATGCCGCACCCGGCGAAGGCCACGGCGACCAGGCCGCCGGCGGCGACGGCCGCGATGGCGCTGCCGAGCGTGGCAGCGGGGCGGCGGAGACGTGTTCGAAGCATGACTCCAGCCTCGCGACCGGCGCCGAGGCGCCCCACCCGGCGGGCGCCCGGATCGCGGCGGGGGTTTTCCCCCGTGGGACTACAGCGTCGAGTGCGTGAACGCGCCCGCGACGAGCGTCGCGGCGACCGGCATCGTGCGCAGTTCGCCGGCCGGGACCGCGAACGGGTCGAGCTCGATCACCGCGAGGTCGGCGGTGGCGCCCGTGCGCACCTCGTGGCCGGCGCGGTTCGTCGAGGCGGCGAGTGCTGCCCGCGCCTCGATCGACTGCTCGGGATGCCACGGCTCGCGACCGTCGCGAGCGCGGCCCACGGCGGCGGCGATCGCGACCCACGGGTCGAGCGGCGCGACCGGCGCGTCGGAGCCCAGGGCGAGCTCGACCCCGGCGGCGGCGAGCCCGGCGAGCATGAACGCCCGATCCGTGCGGCCGGGCCAGTACCGGTCCGCCACGTCGCGGTCGTCCATCGCGTGCTCGGGCTGCACGCCCGCGACGATGCCGAGCCGGGCGAACCGGGCGACGTCGTCGTGGCGCAGCAGCTGGGCGTGCTCGATCGACCCCGTGCAGCCCACCGCCTCGAAGGCGTCGAGCACCCGTGCGTTCGCGCGGTCGCCGATCGCGTGCACCGCGGGCGTGATGCCGTGCTCGTGCGCGCGTCGCAAGTGGGGCACGAGCTCCTCGTAGGGCACCGTCGAGAGGCCGTGCGGGTGCTCGTGCGCGCCGAGGCCCGGATACGGGTCGAAGCACCAGGCCGTGCGGGTGTTCAACGAGCCGTCGGTGATGACCTTGGCGCCGCCGACCGTGACGAGGCCGCCCGTGCCCTCGACCTCGTCGCCGGTGCGGAGACCGAGCTCGATCGCCCGCTCGAGGTGCTGGGGGTAGATGCCGAAGGCGACCCGCAGCGGGAACCCTCCGGCGGCACGACGGGCCCAGTCGTCGCGGTTCCAGCGCATCTCGTAGTCGACGACGCCGACGACGCCGCGCTCCGCGGCCCGGCGGGCCGCCTCCGCGACCCAGCCGTCGAGGAGCTCGTCGGCGACGTCGTCGAGCTCACGGACGAGCGCGAAGCACGCGTCCTCGCGGAGGATGCCGTCGTCGGGCAGCTGCACTCCGTGCCGGCGCGCGGCGGCCGAGTTGAGCCAGCACGCGTGGAGATCGGCGGCGACGAGCACGACGGGCGTCTCGCCCGCGACCGCGTCGAGCAGCGCGGACGAGGGCGCGTCGGCCCAGAGTCCGTCGCGGTAGCCGAACCCGGCGACCTCGGTCGCGCCGGCCGCGACGGCTGCCGCGACCAGCGCCGCGACCTCCGCCGCGCTCGCGGCGGCGGAGAGCTCGAGGCGGCGCGACACCATCGCCCACTGCGAGACGTGCACGTGACGGTCGTGGAGGCCGGGGACGACGAAGCGCCCGTCGAGCTCGACGCGACGGGCGCCCCCCACGTCGGCGGCTGCGGCGGCGGCTGCACCCGGGACTTCGGCGTCCTGCCGGCTCCCGGCCGGCCGGATCGCGGCGACGCGACCGCCGGCGAGGTGCAGGTCGACGGGCGCGTCGACACCGGGCAGCCGGGCCCCCGCGAGCAGCAGCGGCTCCGCCGCCTGCGACGCCGGGCTCAGGCCTGGCACGACGGGCACCAGTAGAGCTTGCGGGCGCCCATCTCCTCCAGCACGATGTTCGTGCCGCAGACCCGGCACGGCAGGCCCTCGCGCTTGTAGACCCAGTGCCGGTCGTCGCGGCTCGCCATGGCCGCGCGATACGCCTCGGGGTCGAGGTCGTCCATCGTCATCATCTGCCCGGTCTCGACGCCGATGCGCAACAGCTTCGCCCAGTCGCGCCAGAGCTCGCGCACGAGCTCCTCGGGCACCTTCTTGCCCGGGGTGTGCGGGTTCAGCCGGGCTCGGAACAGCAGCTCGGCCCGGTAGACGTTGCCGATGCCGGCGACGACGTTCTGGTCCATGAGGAGCAGGCCGATGGGGGTGGGCTTGCGCCGGACCACGCTCGTGAAGCGCTCCTCGGCGTCGGGCCCGGGATCGAGCAGCGGGTCGGGGCCGAGCTTCGCGACCGTCTGCTCGACCTGCACGGGGTCGAGCACCTCGCATGCGGTCGGTCCGCGGAGGTCGGCGCAGATCGTGTCGGTGAGCAGGCGCACCCGCACCTGCCCGATCGGCTCGGGCGGGAAGGTGTCGAAGGCCTCAGCCCCCTTGTCCTTCTCGGACTCCGCCATGCGCAGCCGGGTCTTGCGGGGTGCGCCGATCGAGTGCAGCGAGTTCTCGCCCGCCCCGTCGAACACGACCTCGTCGGGGTTCGGGGCGTCGAGGAACGTTCCGCGCTGGTTGGTCTGGCCCATCCGCCCGTTCGCGGAGGCGATCGTGGCATCCATCAGGATCTCGCCCGCGAAGTCCCACGCCCCGTACATGCCGAGGTGGACGCGCAGCCACACGTCGCCCTCGAAGCCGAGGAACATCTGCTTGCCCACGGCGCGGGCATCGGTCATGCGCCGGCCGTCGATCTCGGCGGCGCCCACGGCGAAGCGGCCCTGCGGGCTCGACGCGTGCACGACGTGCCCGACGAAGTTGCGCTCGAACTGGCGTGTGATCCGGTGGACGGAGTGGCCTTCGGGCACCCTGCTACTCCGCCGGTGCCTCGGCGTGCGGCGCGACGTCGACGCCCTTGCCGGCGATGTCGCCCGTCGTCTCGTACTCGGCGAGCTGGGCGATGCGGCGGACGTGCCGCTCGTCGCCCGAGAACGGCTCGGCGATGAACGCGTCGATGTAGCGGATCGCCTCTTCGACCGTGTGCTGGCGGGCGCCGATCGAGATCACGTTCGCGTCGTTGTGCTCGCGGGCGAGGATGGCGGTGTCCATGCTCCAGACGAGCGCGGCGCGGATGCCGTCGACCTTGTTGGCGGCGATCTGCTCGCCGTTGCCCGAGCCGCCGAACACGACGCCGAGCGCCTTCGTGCCGGCCGCCTGGTCGCGGGCGACACCGAGCGCCGCGTTGATGCAGAAGGCGGGGTAGTCGTCGAGCGCGTCGTACTCGACCGGACCGTGGTCGATCACCTCGTGGCCGGCGTTCGAGAGGTGGGCCTGCAGGGTCCGGCTGAATTCGAGGCCGGCGTGGTCGGTCGCGATGTGGATGCGCATACAGCGATTCTAGGGATTCGGCACCCGGGTGAGGGCTCGCCCGTGCGGTTGCGCCCAGGCCCGCTGCACGCCGTCGAGCGCGAGCACGAAGTCGCTCGACTCGTTCGGCACGTCGTCGCGTGCGGCGATGCCCGGAACGACCCCCCGGCCCTCCGCCGAGAGCCAGTGCCCGGGCAGCTCGCGGACGGTCTCGGCGAAGCGCGCTCGGGCCGCCTCGTCGAGGTAGGCGATGACGGCGGTGTGCAGCACGACGAGCGTCGCGTCCCTGGGCGCCTCCGCGGCGAGCGCGGCGAGACGTTCGTTGAGGTCTCCCGCGACGAGGCGCGGCGGGTCGGATGCCACGATCGCCGCCGCCGCCCGCAGGCGCGCGCGCCGGTCGTGGTGCTCGGGCCAGATGAGCGCGTCGAGCCAGTCGAGGTCATCGGCGTCCGTCACGTCGAGCGGGTTGAGGTCGATGCCGGCGCGCCAGGCGACCTCGGGCAGGCGCGACGGCACCGCGACGACCCCGTCGCCGCCCGCGTCGCGCACCTCGCAGTCGAGCACGACCGTGCTCGGCCCGCCGGCGGGGTCGAGCCGTCCGTGCCCCGAGTAGCGGTAGCCGTACCGATCGGGGTAGAGGCAGAGCCCCGCGGACGCGCCGACCTCGAGCAGCGCGAGCGGCCCCGGGATCTCGGCGAGCACCGGCAGGTGCAGTGCGCAGCGCCCGGCCTCGTTCGTCTGGGTGGAGTGGGTCTCCGCGGTCCCGCGCACCTCGGGCCAATGCGATCGCAGCCAGTCGGCGAACGTCTCGTACGTCCCGGGTTCGACGCCGTGGAACCGGGCCGCGGAGAAGACGAGGTTCGGCTGGCGCTTGGCGGGCGGCAGCTCGTCGATCAGCGCGACCGTCGCGGGGTCGGCTGCGACGCCGAGCGCCCAGGCGTCGTACGTCGCCGACATGCCGCGCGCCTCGACCTCGGCGAACGCGCGGTAGCGGTCCGCGGTCGGTGCGTGCTCGTCGACGGTGATGCGCATGGGGTCAGGCTACGCCGCACGCTCGGCCCGTGGCATCCGCCCCGGTCGCGACGCTCACCCCCAGCCGTGCTCGCGCGCGTGCCAGCCGAGCTGCACCCGGCTCGTCACCCCCGCGCGTGCCATCAGCCCGCTGATGCGCCGCTGCACGGTGCGCGCCGAGGTCTCGAGCTGCGTCGCGATCGCCGCATCGGTGAAGCCCGCGAGCAGCAGCTGCATGATGCGGTGGTCGTCGGCGTCGAGCGCCTCGTTCGTCGTGCCGTACGGGCGCGAGCTCGCCCAGACGGCGTCGAAGAGGCCCTGCGCGAGCTGCGCCGGGCCGCCGCGGAGGACGAGGCTCGGGTCGACGCCGGTGCCGCGACCGGCGACGGGCAGCATGGCGAGGCGGCTGTCGACGACGATGAGCTTCAGGGGGATCTGCCCGGTGGTGCGGACGTCGACGCCCGAGCCGAGCGACTGCTCGACGTTGCGCACCGCGTCGGGCTCGACGAGGAAGTCGCGGTCGATCACCGCTCGCGCCCTGACGCCCCGCGCGAGCGCGGCGGCCTCCTCGGTGTTGCCGTCGCCGACGACCTGCGGGCGCCCGGTGACGAAGATGTCGATCCGCTCACGGGCCGAGTGCTGGAGCTGGAGGAACCGGCGGCCGACGGCGTCGGGCCCCTCGAGCACCTCGATGAGCTCGCGCTCGCTGCTGCCGAGCGCGCTCGACCGGTAGGTGCCGACGAGTTCGGCGAGCGCGAGCTCCGCCTCGTTGAGCCGGGCGCGCTGTTCGGCGAGCTGCGCGGCGAGGGCGAGATCCGGCGGGGTCACCGCGAAGCGATGACCCTCCCCCGGCACCGCGAGGCCGCGCTCGACGAGACCGTCGGCGGCGACGCGCACCCGGCCGGGGGGCAGGGCGAGCGCGTCGGCGAGCTCGAGCAGGTGGGCGCCGGGGCGCGACATGAGGGCGCGGTAGACGGACTCCTCGTCGGCGGTCACGCCGAGATACTCCAAGGCCATGGTTCCCCCGGGTGCGTGGTGGATGCTCACTGCATTCTCACGCATGGAAGCCGGGCGCATCGACCCCGTCGAGCACGATTCCCACCTGCACGAGGCAGGCAGGGCTAGGCTGGAACGCGTTGCCTGCGGCCACGAGCCGCGTCGATACTTGCGAAGGAGCGCACGTGCCCGGAGAGAATCTCACCCGACTCGAAGCCGAGGAGCGCGCCGCGCTCGTGACGGTGCACGACTACGACGTCGTGCTCGACGTCACGGTCGGCCCCGAGGTCTTCACGACCACCACGACCGTGCGTTTCGACGCGGCGACGCCGGGGGCGTCGACGTTCATCGACGCGATCACCGCGAAGGTGCACTCGGTCACCCTCAACGGCGTCTCGCTCGACCCGGCCGAGGTGAGCGACGGCGTGCGCATCCAGCTGCCGAACCTCGAAGCCGAGAACGTGCTCGTCGTCGAGGCCGACGGCCGCTACATGAACACCGGCGAAGGCCTGCACCGCTTCGTCGACCCCGCCGACGGCGAGGTCTACCTCTACACCCAGTTCGAGGTGCCCGACTCGCGCCGCATGTTCGCGGTGTTCGAGCAGCCCGACCTCAAGGCCGCCTTCCGGTTCACCGTCACGGCCCCGTCGCACTGGCAGGTCGTCTCGAACCAGCCGACGCCCGAGCCGCAGCTGCTCCCCTCGACCCGCCGCGCCGACGACGTGTCGAAGGCGACCTGGGCGTTCGAGCCCACCCCGCGCATCTCGAGCTACATCACGGCGCTCGTCGCGGGCCCGTACGACGTCGTGCGCGACGAGCTCACGAGCGCCGACGGCCGCACCATCCCGCTCGGCGTCTTCAGCCGCAAGAGCCTGTCGCAGTACCTCGACGCCGACTACATCTTCGAGAAGACGAAGCAGGGCTTCGAGTACTTCGAGGACAAGTTCGACGTGCCGTACCCGTTCGACAAGTACGACCAGCTCTTCGTGCCCGAGTACAACGCGGGCGCGATGGAGAACGCCGGCTGCGTGACCTTCACCGAGACGTACGTCTTCCGCTCGAAGGTGACCGACGCGATCAAGGAGCGCCGCGTCGTCACGATCCTGCACGAACTCGCGCACATGTGGTTCGGCGACCTCGTCACCATGAAGTGGTGGAACGACCTCTGGCTGAACGAGTCGTTCGCCGAGTGGGCGTCCACCATCGCGACCGCCGAGGCCACCGAGTGGAAGCACGCCTGGACCACCTTCAACTCGATGGAGAAAGCGTGGGCGTACCGGCAGGACCAGCTGCCCTCGACGCACCCCATCTCCGCCGAGATCCGCGACCTCGAGGACGTGCTCGTCAACTTCGACGGCATCACGTACGCCAAGGGCGGCTCGGTCCTCAAGCAGCTCGCCGCGTGGGTGGGCATCGAGGCGTTCTTCACCGGCGTCTCGGCGTACTTCAAGAAGCACGCCTGGGGAAACACGACCCTCGCCGACCTGCTCGCCGAGCTCGAGACGGCCTCGGGCCGCGACCTGTCGGGCTGGGCGGGCCAGTGGCTCGAGACCGCGGGCGTCAACACCCTCCGCCCCGAGATCGCCACGGATGCCTCCGGCGCGATCACCTCGTTCGCCGTCCTGCAGTCGGCCCACCCCGACTACCCGACCATCCGCGCGCACCGCCTCGCGATCGGCTTCTACAACCTGAAGGACGGCAAGCTCGTCCGCGAGCACCGCGTCGAGCTCGACGTCGACGGCGAGCGCACCGACGTCGCCGAGCTGGTCGGCCTCGCACGCCCCGACCTCGTGCTCCTCAACGACGACGACCTCGCGTACGCGAAGATCCGCCTCGACGAGCCGTCGCTCGAGGTCGCGATCGCGAACCTCTCGAAGATCGAGGACCCGCTGGCCCGCGCCCTCGTCTGGTCGAGCGTCTGGGATGCCACGCGCGACGCCGAGACGAGCGCGAGCGAGTACCTCGACCTCGTGCTGGGCAACGTCGCGAGCGAGACCGAGTCGACGACGCTCCGCATCATCCTCGCCAACGCGCAGCTCGCCGCGAGCTCGTACGTCGCCCCCGGGCACCGTGCCGACGCGCGCCGGGCGCTCGCCGACGGCTTCTGGCAGCTCGCGCAGCAGGCCGAGGCCGGCAGCGACGCGCAGTTCCAGTTCGTGAAGGCGTTCGCCGCGATCGCCGAGGCCGGCACGAAGGTCGACGCGCTCGCCGGGCTCTTCGACGGCTCCATCGCGCTCGAAGGGCTCGACATCGACACCGACCTCGGCTGGGAGCTGCTCATCGCGCTCGTCGCCGCGGGCCGCGCCGGCGACGCCGAGATCGACGCGCGCCTCGAGACCGACAAGACCGCGACCGGCCAGGAGTCGGCGGCGCACGCCCGCGCCGCGATGCCGACCGCCGAGGGCAAGCAGCGCGCCTGGGCGTCGATCGTCGAGTCCGACACGGCGACGAACTCGGTCGTGCGCACGACCGCGGCGGGCTTCGTGCGCGCCGACGAGCAGGCGCTGCTCGCGCCGTTCGTCGAACGCTACTTCGGCATGCTCGGCGAGGTCTGGAAGACCCGCAGCTACGCGATCGCCGAGAAGCTCGTCGAGCTGCTCTACCCGGCCACGCTCGCGAACCGCGCCCTCGTCGACGCCAGCCACGCCTGGCTCGACGCGAACCAGGACGCCCCGCCGGCGCTGCGCCGTCTCGTGATCGAGAACGTCGCGGGCGTCGAGCGCGCCCTCGCCGCGCAGGCCCGCGACGCGCAGTAGTCGCACCGCGGCCTCATCGGGGCGGCGGCGAGTGGTACCCCGGTACCACTCGCCGCCGCCCCGAACCATTCCCACGGCGGACGCGCCGGAGGCGGTGTCATCCGTAACGTCGAAGACATGATCACCGCAACCGCGCTCACCAAGCGCTACGGCCAGAAGACGGCCGTCAACGACATCACGTTCAGCGTGCGCCCCGGTCAGGTGACCGGGTTCCTCGGCCCGAACGGCGCCGGCAAGTCGACCACGATGCGCATGATCGTCGGCCTCGACCGCCCGAGCGAGGGCACGGTCACCGTCGGGGGCAAGCCGTACGCCGAGCACCGCGCCCCGCTGCACGAGGTCGGCGCGCTCCTCGACGCGAAGGCCGTGCACACCGGCCGCACCGCCGAGAACCACCTTCTCGCCATGGCCGCGACGCACGGCATCGGCAAGCGCCGCGTGCGCGAGGTCATCGAGCTCACCGGGCTCGAGTCGGTCGCCCGCAAGCGCGTCGGCGGCTTCTCGCTCGGCATGGGCCAGCGGCTCGGCATCGCCGCGGCCATGCTCGGCGATCCCGCGACCCTCATCCTCGACGAGCCGGTCAACGGCCTCGACCCCGAGGGCGTGCTCTGGGTGCGCCAGTTCGTGCGCCACCTCGCGAGCGAGGGCCGCACCGTGTTCCTCTCCTCGCACCTCATGAGCGAGATGGCGCAGACCGCCGACCACCTCATCGTGCTCGGCCGCGGCGAGATCATCGCCGACGCGCCGGTCGCCGACATCGTCGCGGGCGGCACCCGGCTCCGGGTGCGCGTGCGCTCGCCGCACGCCTCGCAGCTGGCGGAGCTCCTGGCCGCCCCCGAGGTAGCCGTGATCCGCTCCGAGGCGGGCCTGCTCGAGGTGACGGGCGTCGAGGCGTCCGGCATCGGCGACCTCGCCGCGGCGAACGGGCTCGCGATCCACGAGCTCACCCCCCTCAACGCATCGCTCGAAGAGGCCTACATGGCCCTGACCGCCGACGCGGTCGAATACCGTACGGAGGCCGTCCGATGACCACCATCGCTCCCGCACAGGCGCACCCCTCGCAGGGCTCGCGCATCGCCCCGACCACGCGGCTGAGCTTCGGCGGCGTGCTGCGCTCCGAGTGGGTGAAGCTCCGCAGCCTCCGCTCGACGGTGTGGTCGTACCTCATCGTCATCGCGATCTCGCTCGGCATGGCCGCGCTGATGTCGTTCTCGATGGCGTACGGCTTCGACGGCACGATGGACGGCTCGACGATGCCGGCCGCCGACCAGACGACGATGGTCCTGCAGTCCGCCGTCTTCGGCGTCTACTTCGGCCAGCTCGTCGTCGGCGTGCTCGGAGTGCTCGTCATCAGCGGCGAGTACACGACGGGCATGATCCGCTCGACGCTCACCGCGGTGCCGAAGCGGCTCCCGGCCCTCGCCGGAAAGGGCGTCGTGCTCTTCGTCGCCACCTTCGTCGTCGGCCTCGTCGCGAACCTCCTCGCCTTCCTCACCTCCTCGATCGTCTTCGCGGGCGTCGACGTCTCGGCGAACCTGTTCGAGGGCGACGTGCTGCTCGCCCTCGCCGGCGGCGCGCTCTACCTCGCGCTCGTGTCGGTCTTCGCCCTCGGCGTCGGCACCATGCTCCGCTCGAGCGCCGGCGGCATCGCCGCGGTGCTGGGCCTGCTGCTCCTCGTCCCGACGATCCTGCAGCTCATCCCGGCCGAGTGGGCGACCGACATGATCCCGTACCTGCTCTCGAACGCGGGCATGACGATGTTCACCGCCATCGGCGCGGACCCGGCGACGATCGTCGGCCCGAACGCGTGGCAGAGCCTCCTGGTCGTGCTGGCCTGGGTGGGGGTCTCCCTCGTCGGCGCATCCGTGCTCCTCAAGCGGCGGGACGCGTAGAGTCCTGCCTATGACGGAAGCACCGTTCTCCCCCGGCCGCCCGGCTTCGGCGGTCGGGGGAGAACTGCGTCTGCCGAAGCCTCCCGGGGTGATCAGGCAGTTCTGGGCGAGGCATCCGCGACTCGCCGACGCGCTGATCGCCGCCGCGTACCTCGTGCCGACCTTCATCGGCACCATCGTGATGGCGACCGACGACCCGCCCCAGCCGCTCTGGACCACGATCGTGCAGCTCGTGGGCATCGCGATCGCGGCCGCCGCGCTGCTGCTGTTCCGGCGGTCGAGGCCGTGGCTCGTCACCGTGGTGGCGTGGCTCGTCTGCCTCCTCGTCTACCCGTTCGGCGCGAGCGACGTCTACCCGATCCTCTTCGCGCTGTACGGGCTCGGCGTCTACCGCTCGACGAAGTCGGCCTGGATCGGCTTCGCCGGCTCGGTCGCCGTCTCGACGGCGGCGGCCTACCTCGCGTACTGGCTCTCGTCGATCGGCGTGCTGCAGAGCCCCGAGCTGCTCGGCGGCCCGGGGGCCGCGTCGACCCAGTACGCGGTCGTCATGCTCGTCGCGACCCTGATCGGCGTGACCGTCGGCAACCGCCGCCGCTACCTCGACGCGCTCATCGCCCGCGCGCACGACCTCGCCCGGGAGCGCGACCAGCAGGCCCAGCTCGCCGCGATCGCCGAGCGCGGCCGCATCGCCCGCGAGCTCCACGACATCGTCTCGCACGGCCTCACCGTCATGGTGACGCTCGCCGACGGCTCCGCGGCGACCGTCGCGCGCGACCCCGAGCGCGCCGCCGAGGTGATGCGGAGCGTCGCCGAGACCGGCCGCGACGCGCTCGGCGAGATGCGTCGGATGCTCGGGGTGCTCACCGGGCCCGACGCCGAGCCGGCCGAGCTCGCGCCGCAGCCCGGCCTCGGCGCGCTGCCCGACCTCGTCCAGGGGTTCCGCGACACGGGCATGCCGGTGACGCTCATCACCGTGGGCGTGCCGTCGGACGACACGGCCTCGGGCCTCGCCGTCTACCGGATCGTGCAGGAGGGGCTCACGAACGCCCTCCGCCACGGCGAGCGCGCGCACCAGGTCGACGTGCGCGTCGAGCACGGCCCCGACGGGGTCGAGATCACGGTCGACGACGACGCACCGCACGGCGGCGGAGCCGATGCCGCGACGCACGGCGCCGGGCGCGGAATCGCCGGGCTCCGCGAGCGCGCGGCCCTGTACGGCGGCACCCTCGAGGCGGGGCCGCGACCGGGTCGCGGGTGGCGGCTGCACGCGGTGCTCCGCCATCCCGACGGCTCGCAGCTCCCCCGCCGCGCGGCGACCGACGCGGGAGGCTCCCCCGACGACACGACGAAGGACGACGACGCATGACCGACGCCCCGACCGACTTCCCACCCTCCGCCGGATCCCCCGTCGCCCCGATCCGTGTGGCCCTCGTCGACGACCAGGCGCTCGTGCGCACCGGGTTCCGGCTCGTGCTCGACGCCGAGCCCGGCATCGAGGTCGTCGGCGAGGCGGCCGACGGCGGTGCCGCGCTCGAGCTCGTCGCATCGACGCAGGTCGACGTGCTGCTGATGGACGTGCGGATGCCCGGCATGGACGGCATCGCCGCGACCGCGGAGGTGAGCGCGAGGCATCCCGCGACGCGCATCATCGTGCTCACGACCTTCGACCTCGACGAGTACGCGTTCGCGGCGATCCGCTCGGGGGCGAGCGGATTCCTGCTCAAGGACGTGCGTCCGCAGGAGCTCGTCACCGCTATCCGCACCGTGCACGCGGGCGAGGCGGCGCTCTCTCCGCGGGTGACGAGGCGCATGCTCGAGCTCTTCGCCGAAGACCTTCCCGCGGGCTCCGAGGGCCGGGCACCGGCGACCGAGGCGCCCGGGCCGCTCGACGCGCTCACCGCCCGCGAGCGCGAGATCCTGCAGGCGATCGCCGAGGGGCTCAACAACACCGAGCTCGCCGAGCGCTTCTTCCTCTCCGAGTCGACCGTGAAGACCCACGTCGGCCGGGTGCTGCAGAAGCTCGGCGCGCGCGACCGGGTCCAGCTCGTCATCCTCGCGTACGAGCACGGCGTGCTCGAGCCGCCGAACGGGCACCGCCCGGCTCGCTAGGCTTGCCGGGCACCGTCGCTACGAGTCATCACCGAAGGGATCGTCCATGCCTGCTGCCAACCTCACCCGCGTCGAAGCCGAGGAGCGCGCCGCGATCGTCGGCTCCCCGGGCTACGAGGTCGTGCTCGACCTCACGGGCGACGGCGAGACGTTCCGCAGCGAGACGACCGTGCGCTTCACGGGCGTCGAGGGCGCGTCGACCTTCATCGAGGCCTGCACCGCGCAGGTGCACGAGGTCGTGCTCAACGGGCGCTCCCTCGACCCGGCAGAGGTGAGCGACGGCACCCGCATCCGCCTCGACGGTCTCGAAGCCTCGAACGTGCTGCGGGTCGTCGCCGATGCGAAGTACACGAACAGCGGCGAGGGGCTGCACCGCTTCGTCGACCCCGTGGACGGCGAGACGTACCTCTACACCGAGTTCGCCGTCGCCGAGGCGAACCGGGTCTACGCGGTCTTCGACCAGCCCGACCTCAAGGCGGGCGTGCGCTTCACGATCACCGCCCCCGCGCACTGGAGCGTGCTGTCGAACGCCCCGTCGCCCGAGCCGGTCGCCGCCCCCGACTCCGCGGCCCCCGGCACGGCCGACCCGGCTTCGACTGCGGCGGCCGTCTGGGCCTTCGAGACGGGCCCGGTCATCTCGAGCTACATCGTCGCGATCATCGCCGGCCCCTACGCGAGCTGGCGCGGCACCGCCGCGAGCATCGACGGCCGCGAGGTGCCGCTCGGGCTCTTCACCCGCGCCTCGCTCGCCGAGTACGCCGACCCCGAGATGATGTTCTCGACCGTGCAGGCGGGCCTCGCCTTCTACGAGAACGCCTTCGGTGTGCCCTACCCGTACGGCAAGTACGACCAGATCTTCGTGCCCGAGTACAACTGGGGCGCCATGGAGAACGTCGGCGCGGTCACCTTCAACGAGTCGTACCTGTTCCGTTCGCGCGTCTCCGACGCCCGCCGTGAGCAGCGCGCGATCGTCGTGCTGCACGAGCTCAGCCACATGTGGTTCGGCAACTCGGTGACGATGAAGTGGTGGAACGACCTGTGGCTCAACGAGTCGTTCGCGACCTGGGCCTCGACCCTGGCGACCTCGCAGGTCACGGAGTTCACCGGTGTCTGGGCGACCTTCGCGAGCGACGAGAAGACGCACGCCGCCGAACAGGACCAGCTGCCGTCGACCCACCCCATCGTCGCCGAGATCCGCGACCTCGAGGACGTCGAGGTGAACTTCGACGCGATCACCTACGACAAGGGTGCCTCGGTGCTGAAGCAGCTCGTCGCCTGGGTCGGGCTCGAGGCGTTCCAGCGCGGCGTCGGCGCCTACCTCGCCGCCCACGCCGGCGGCAACGCGACGCTCCGCGACCTGCTCGACGAGCTCGAGCGGGCCAGCGGGCGCGAGCTCACGCGATGGTCGCAGCTCTGGCTCGAGACGGCGGGCGTCAACACGCTGCGCGCCGTCGTCGAACAGTCTGAGCCCACGGCGACCGGCTCGGGCACGATCACGGCCGCGCTCGTCGAGCAGACGGCGGCCCCGTCGCATCCGACCCTGCGCCCGCACCGCCTCGCGATCGGCGGCTACTCGCTCGGCGACGGCGGGCTGACCCGCACCTTCCGCGTCGAGCTCGACGTCGACGGCGCGCGCACCGAGCTGCCCGAACTCGTCGGGCGCACCGTGCCCGACCTCCTCCTCGTGAACGACGACGACCTCACGTACGCCAAGGTGCGCCTCGACGCGCACTCCTTCGAGACGGCGGTGCACCACCTCGCCGAGCTCGCCGACCCCGTGGCGCGCGCCGTGGTGCTCGGCTCCGCCTGGGACGCCGTGCGCGACGCCGAACTGCCCGCCGCCGCATTCGTGCGCCTCGTACTCGCCTCGATCGGCCATGAGACCCAGTCGTCGGCGCGGTCGCTCGCGCTCGGCCGGCTCGAGCTCGCCCTCGGCCGATACCTCGCCGACGAGCACCGCGAGCGACTCTCCGCCGAGGCGGGCGACGCGATCTGGGCGCTCGCCGAGCTCGCGCCGGCAGGGTCCGACGCGCAGCTGCAGTTCGTGAAGGCCTTCACCCGGCTCGCGACGACCGCCGCGCACGGCGACGTGCTCGGCAGCCTCCTCGAGGGCACGATCGCGCTCGACGGGCTCGAGATCGACCTCGACCTCCGCTGGGAGCTCGTGATCGCCCGTGCCGCGCTCGGCGCGGGCGACGACGAGGAGCTCGCCGCGGCGCTCGCCGCCGACGACACCGCGAAGGGCCGCCAGCTCGCCGAGACGGCGCGTGCCGCGCGGCCTGACCAGGCGGTGAAGGATGCCGCGTGGCGGCGCGCCATGACCGACACGACGCTGTCGAACGACCTCGCCCGCGCGATCGCCGAGGGCTGGCGCCGCACGAACGCGCCCGAGCTGCTCGCCGGCGCCGCCCGCGAGTACCTCGAGGCGATGCCAGGGGTCTGGGAGGGGCGCTCCTACAACATGGCCGCCATCCTCTCCACCCGGCTCTTCCCGACCCCGCTCGTCGACGCCGGGCTCGCCGAGCTCACGCGGGCGTGGCTCGCCGAGCACCCCGAGCCCGCGTCGATGCACCGGATCGTCTCGGAGCACCTCGCCGAGCTCGACCGGGCGCTCGCCGCGCGCGCCCGCGATGCCAGCGAGCTCTCGGGTGAGGCTCAGTAGACTTGCCAACCATGTTCGGTTTTGCAGAGCCCTCCCCCGAAGAGGCGGAGAACAACCCGGTGAGCGGTGATTTCTGGGCCGGCATCGCGCAGTTCTGGGCCGACAACTGGGACGTCATGCTCGGCAAGCTGATCTCCATCGTGATGATCATCGTGATCGCCCTGCTGATCCGCTGGGTGCTGCACTTCGTCATCGAGCGGGTCGTCAAGCAGATCGTCACCGGCGTCAAGAAGAAGCAGGACGTCACCGACACCCAGGCCCTGCAGGCGTCGCCGCTCGCGGCGGTGCGCGTCGTGCAACGCACCCGCACGCTCGGCACGGTGCTCACGAACATCGTCAACGTGACGCTCTTCATCGTCGTCGTGCTCCTCATCGTCACGACGATCAACGAGCAGATCCTCGGCTCATTCGCACTGTTGACCGCGGCCGTCGGCGCGGGCCTCGGCTTCGGCGCGCAGAACATCGTGAAGGACGCCCTGAACGGCATCTTCATGGTCGTGGAGGACCAGCTCGGCGTCGGCGACGTCGTCGACCTCGGCCCCGCGACGGGCATCGTCGAGGAGGTGCGCATCCGCATCACGACGGTGCGCGACGTCAACGGCACGCTCTGGTTCGTGCGCAACGGCGAGATCCTGCGCGTCGGCAACATGTCGCAGGGCTGGGCGCGCGTCATCATCGACCTCGCCGTGCCGTACGACGCCGACGTCGAGTCGGTGGAGGCCGAGCTGCTCCGCACCGCGACCGAGATGGCGCACTCCAGCAAGTGGCGTTCGCGCGTGCTCGAGAAGCCGGAGGTCTGGGGTCTCGAGTCGATCTCCGCCGATGCGATGGTGCTGCGGGTCGTCATGAAGGTGCGGTCCTCCGCGAAGGACGACGTCGCCCGCGAGCTCCGGATGCGCCTGAAGCGCACCCTCGACGACATGGACCTGAAGCTGCCGAGCCTCGCGAGCGTCGTGCTCACCGGCTTCGACGGCGCCACCCGGGTGAAGGGGGCGAAGCCGCCGCGCACCGCGCCGAACTCGGTCGTGCCGGGGCAAGCCGTGAAGAAGCCGAAGAACCGGGCACCCCGCCTGCCGCGCACCACCGGTGGCGCCGGTACGACGCCCACGCCGCCGAGCTCGCCCGACGGAGGCACCGCATGACCGAGATCCAGTCGTTCTACGAGCAGGTCGGCGGCCGGCCGACCTTCGAGAAGCTCGTCGACGAGTTCTACCGCGGCGTCGCCGACGACCCGGTGCTGAAGCCGATGTACCCCGAGGAGGACCTCGGGCCCGCGGCCCGGCGCCTCCTGCTCTTCCTCGAGCAGTACTGGGGCGGTCCGACGACGTACGGCGAGGAGCGGGGCCACCCGCGCCTGCGACTGCGCCACCAGCCGTTCAAGGTCAACCCCGATGCCCGCGACCGCTGGCTCGCCCACATGCGCACCGCGGTCGATTCGCTCGAGCTCCCGCCGCTCGCCGAGGAGACATTGTGGGATTATCTCCAGCGAGCCGCTTTCGCGATGGTGAACACCTTCGACGACTGACGACCCATCGCCACCACCCGAAGCGACGAAGGAGTCCCTGTGGCAGTAGCAGCATCCACCCCCGATGCGATCATCGTCGGCGCCGGTCTCGCGGGCCTCGTCGCGGCATCCGAGCTCGTCGACGCCGGCCGCCGTGTCGTGATCGTCGACCAGGAGCCCGCGGCGAGCCTCGGCGGCCAGGCCCATTGGTCGTTCGGCGGCCTGTTCCTCGTCGACTCGCCCGAACAGCGGCGCATGGGCGTGAAGGACTCGCTCGAGCTCGCCCGGCAGGACTGGGAGGGCACCGCGGCCTTCGACCGCGACGAGGACGAGTGGGGGCGACGCTGGGCCGAGGCGTACCTCGAGTTCGCCGCGGGCGAGAAGCGGGCGTGGCTGCGCGAGAAGGGGGTGCGGTTCTTCCCGGTCGTGGGGTGGGCCGAGCGGGGCGCAGGGCAGGCGATCAGCCACGGCAACTCCGTGCCGCGGTTCCACATCACCTGGGGCACCGGCCCGGGCGTGCTCGCGCCGTTCATCGCGCGGGTGACGGCGGGTGAGGCCGCCGGCCTCGTCGAGTTCCGGCATCGCCACAGGGTCGACGAGCTCATCGTCGAGGGCGGAGCGGTCGTGGGCGTCCGCGGCGCCGTGCTGGCCCCCGACGACGCCGCGCGCGGCGAGGCCTCGAACCGCGATGTCGTCGGCGACTTCGAGCTGCGCGCGCCCGCCGTGGTCGTCTCGTCCGGCGGCATCGGCGGCAACCACGAGCTCGTGCGCGCGGCGTGGCCGGCCCGACTCGGCGAACCGCCCGCCGAGATGCTGTCGGGCGTTCCGGCGCACGTCGACGGACGCATGCTCGGCATCGCCGAGGCATCCGGTGCGCGCCTCGTGAACGGCGACCGCATGTGGCACTACACCGAGGGCATCACCAACTGGGACCCGGTGTGGCCGCTGCACGGCATCCGCATCCTGCCGGGGCCGTCGTCGCTCTGGTTCGACGCCGAGGGGCGCCGGCTGCCGCCGCCGCTCTTCCCCGGGTTCGACACCCTCGGCACTCTCGAGCACCTCGCGGCGACCGGCCACGGGTACTCGTGGTTCGTGCTCACGCAGAAGGTCATCGAGAAGGAGTTCGCGCTCTCGGGCAGCGAGCAGAACCCCGACCTCACCGGCAAGGACCTGAAGCTGCTCGCCCAGCGCGTGCGGCCCGGCGCACCCGCACCGGTCGAGGCGTTCAAGCAGCACGGCGTCGACTTCATCGTCGCCGACACCCTCGACGAGCTCCTCGAGCGGATGCGCGGCCTCTCCCCCGACGTCGAGCTCGACACCGCGAACATCGAGCGCGAGGTGCACGCCCGCGACCGCGAGATCGAGAACGAGTTCACGAAGGACCTGCAGATCACCGCGCTGCGCGGCGCGCGCCGGTATCGCGGCGACAAGCTCATCCGGGTCGCGACGCCGCACCGCTTCCTCGACCCCGAGGCCGGGCCGCTCATCGCCGTGAAGCTGCACATCCTCACGCGCAAGAGCCTCGGCGGCATCCAGACCGACCTCGACTCGCGGGCGCTCGGCGCCGACGGCGCGCCCGTCCCCGGGCTCTACGCGGCGGGCGAGGCCGCGGGCTTCGGCGGCGGCGGCGTGCACGGGTACCGGGCGCTCGAGGGCACCTTCCTCGGCGGATGCCTCTTCAGCGGCCGTGCGGCCGGGCGGGCGATCGCCGCGGCGGCAGCCGGCGAGTAGCCGCGGAGCCCACCGAGGCCCGGACCGCCGGGCCTCGGTGCGGCTCGGCGGACGGCGGCCGGCGGGCCGCGGGCGGCGGGCCGGCTAGGCCTTGAGCGTCCAGGGCTTGCGCCGCACGAGCACGTGGCCGCGACGCGACGAGAGCCTCGTCCACGGGCCGGTCTCGAACAGCTGCACCGGGTCGTCGCCCAGGAACCCCAGGCTGAAGGCGGCGAAGGCCGCCCCGGTCGGCACGTACTCGACGCCGTCGACGCCACGGCCCCACACCTCGGAGCGCACGCGCTGCACGAGCTGCTCGCCCGTGCCCGCGGGGATCGCCTCGGCGACCTCGTCGATGCCGGCACGTGCGGCGGCCTCGAGCACCGCGGGATCCGCTTCGCCGAGCGGGCGCCAGCCGCCGCGCGGCGGCGAGATGCCCGCCCACGTGACGGTGTTCACCTCGGGCGGTCGCGACATCGAGATCGGCCGCGACTCGTCGCCCTCGCCGAGCTCGCCGCGCGCTCGCACGATGCGCTCGACGAGCGAGCGCATCGGCACGACGGAGTCGAACTCCTCGGTGTCGGCGAGGGCGAAGGTGCGGAGGCCGAGCACGGTCGGGCTCTCGTCGAGGATGCCGCGCGGATAGAGGATCGCGGTGTAGACGGCGAGGATTCCGGAGCCGGCGATGAGACGCACCGACCCGTCTTCGACGCGGGCGGCCCGTTGCAGGTACGTGTGCAGGTCGCCGAGCGACAGGCTGTCGGCGAGCGTGAGTCGTTGAACCATCTCCTGTCTAAACTACCAAGTGAGCGGGGCTGTTCCGGCTGGCCCGCGTTCCACGGCGCCGGCGGCGGCCGCCCACCGACACGGAGGAACGATGAACGGACCCATCGACGGCCTGTTGAGCACCTTGAACCTCACCGACACCGGTGCCCGCACCACGGAGGACATCTTCACCGGCCCGTCGCAGTGGATGCCGCTGGGCCGGGTCTTCGGCGGCCAGGTGCTCGCCCAGTCGATCGTCGCGGCGCTGCACACCGTTCCCGAGGATCGCACGATCCACTCGATGCACGGGTACTTCCTGCGTCCGGGCGATGTCGCGCACCCGATCACGTTCTCCGTCGACCGCATCCACGACGGGCGCTCGTTCTCGACGCGCCGCACGCAGGCCTACCAGCACGGCGAGCCGATCCTCTCCCTCATCGCGTCGTTCCAGACACACGACGACGGCGTCGAGCACCAGCTCGACATGCCCGACGGTCTGCCCGACCCCGAGTCGCTCCCGTCGACCGCCGATGTGCTCGGCGAGTTCGATCACGACGTCGCACGGTACTGGTCGAACGAACGGGCCTTCGACGTGCGCCACGTGCCGTCGCCGATCTACCTCCGCGTCGACGGCGAGCGCGCGCCGCACCAGGCCGTGTGGATGAAGGCCTTCGGCCGCCTCCCCGACGACCCGAAGCAGCACCGCGCGGCCCTCGCCTACGCGAGCGACTACTCGATCCTCGAGCCGGTGCTGCGCGCGCACGGCATCGCCTGGGCGACCCCGGGGCTCAAGGTGGCGAGCCTCGACCACGCCATGTGGTGGCACCGCGACGCCCGCGTCGACGAGTGGCTGCTCTACGTGCAGGAATCCCCGTCGGCGAGCGGCGGCAGGGGCCTCTCGCTCGGCCGCATCTACACCCGCGACGGCGTGCTCGTCGCGAGCGTCGCCCAGGAGGGCATGGTCCGGGTGCCTGCGCCGCGCGACTGACCGAACGCCGGGCAATCCGGCCGCGGACGGGCTCGGTGCCGCACAATAGGGACAGGTGGGGCGTACCACTGCGCCCTCGGCGGACGAAGGAGTGCGGCGATGACGGAACCCAGCGATCTCACGCGACGTGCGGTGCTCACCATCGGCTCGGTCGGCGCGGTCGGCAGCGCCCTCGCGCTCGCGGGGTGCGCCGCGGACGAGCCGGACGGCAGCGCGAGCCCGAGCGTCGAGCCGACGCTCGAGGACGAGCCGACCGCGACGAGCGGCACCGAACCTGATGCGCCGGCCCTGGGCGACGACGTCGGCGCCCTCGCCGACGTGCCGGTCGGCGGCAGCATCGACGCGACCATCGACGGCGAGCCTGCACTCATCGCGCAGCCGACCGCCGGGGAGGTGGTCGCGTTCAGCGCGATCTGCACCCACCAGCAGTGCGTCGTCGCGGCTGCCGGCGAGGAGTTCCACTGCCCGTGCCACGGCTCGATCTACGAGGCCGCGACCGGTGAGGTGGTGCAGGGCCCCGCGATCGACCCGCTGACGCCCATCGCCGTCGCCGTGTCGGGCGACCGGATCGTCACCGCGTCCTAGGCCCGGGCGATCGAGATGGAGTACAGCTTCGCGGGTCTCCCCCTCCACGTGCTGCTCGTGCACGCGGTCATCGTGCTCACGCCGCTCGTCGGGCTGATCCTCGTCGTGCTCGCCGCCTGGCCCGCGGCGCGGCGCGTGCTGTGGCTGCCGGCGCTGATCGGTGCGGCGCTGCTCCTCCCCCTCGGCCTGGTCACCGTCGAGGCCGGGAAGTGGCTCGAGGCTCGGGTGCCCGAGGCGCCGCTCATCCAGCAGCACACCGGCATGGGCGAGGAGCTCACGCCGTGGCTGATCGGCCTGCTCGTCGTGGCGGTGCTGATCGCGGGATGGGCCCTCGTCGAACGCGCGGACGCACGGCGTTCGAGCGGCCCGACGTCGCGCGGCGCGCGCATCGGGGTCGCGATCGTGCTGGTCGTCGCGTCGCTCGTGGTGGCGGTCGGCTCGACGTGGACGCTGGTGCGCATCGGCGAGGCCGGCAGCCGTGCGGTCTGGGAGGGGTCGTTCAGCGAGGATCCGCTCGAGCGCTGAGCCGACCGGACCTCCGGGCTCGGCCGTCGTACGATGCGCACCCGCCGCGGGCGCCCGGCGCCGACTGCGGCGACGAGTTCAGCGTCGACGGAAGGTGATCGGGTCCTCCAGGTACGGAGCCCACGCCTCGCGCTCCTCGTCGGTCATGCGCCGCGGCCGCTCGCTCGCCGCGTCGACGAGCACGATGGTCGTCACCGCCCGCGTGTAGCGGACGCGCGGCTCAGCCCCGACGGGCGAGAAGACCTCGTAGCAGACATCGAGGCTCGCCCCGCCCATGTGCCCGATCCAGAGCTCGACGTCGAGCGGCAGCCGCTGGTACGGGATCGGCTCGAGGTACTCGATCTCCTGGCGGGCGATGAGCGTGATCGTCGTCGACCCGGGGGTCGCGTCGATGACGGCCGTCGAGGCGCCGACCGCGTGCTCGGCGGTGCCGTGCTCATCGACCCAGAACGCCTGGATGCGAGCCTCCTCGAGGAGGCTCAGCATCCGGGCGTTGTTCACGTGGCCGTAGGCGTCGAGGTCGCTCCACCGCAACGGCGTGGGCACGTGCAGGCGCATGTCAGTCCCGCGTCAGCTTGCGGTACGTCGAGCGGTGGGGCTTCGCGGCGTCGGCGCCGAGGCGCTCGACCTTGTTCGCCTCGTAGGCCTCGAAGTTGCCCTCGAACCAGTGCCAGTTCGACGGGTTCTCGTCGGTGCCCTCGTAGGCGAGGATGTGCGTGGCGATGCGGTCGAGGAACCACCGGTCGTGGGTGATGACGACGGCGCAGCCGGGGAACTCGAGGAGTGCGTTCTCGAGGCTCGAGAGCGTCTCGACGTCGAGGTCGTTGGTCGGCTCGTCGAGCAGCAGCAGGTTGCCGCCCTGCTTGAGGGTGAGCGCGAGGTTCAGCCGGTTGCGCTCACCGCCCGAGAGGATGCCGGCGCGCTTCTGCTGGTCGGGCCCCTTGAAGCCGAAGGTCGAGACGTACGCGCGACTCGGGACCTCAACCTTGCCGACCTGGATGTAGTCGAGCCCGTCGGAGACGACCTCCCAGAGCGACTTGTTGGGGTCGATGCCGCCGCGGGTCTGGTCGACGTAGGAGATCTGCACGGTCTCGCCGATCTTCACCGAGCCGCCGTCGGCCGGCTCGAGTCCGACGATCGTCTTGAAGAGCGTGGTCTTGCCGACGCCGTTCGGGCCGATGATGCCGACGATGCCGTTGCGGGGCAGCGAGAAGCTCAGCCCGTCGATGAGGACGCGGTCGCCGAAGCCCTTCTTGAGGTTCTTGACCTCGAGCACGATGTCGCCGAGGCGGGGACCGGCCGGGATCTGGATCTCCTCGAAGTCGAGCTTCCGCGTGCGCTCCGCCTCCGAGGCCATCTCCTCGTAGCGGGCGAGGCGCGCCTTCGACTTCGCCTGGCGGCCCTTCGCGTTCGAGCGGACCCACTCGAGCTCTTCCTTCAGGCGCTTCGCGAGCTTCGCGTCCTTCTTGCCCTGGACGGTGAGTCGCTCCTGCTTCTTCTCGAGGTAGGTCGAGTAGTTGCCCTCGTAGGGGTACAGGCGACCGCGATCGACCTCGCAGATCCACTCGGCGACGTGGTCGAGGAAGTACCGGTCGTGCGTGACGGCGAGCACGGCGCCGGGGTACTTGGCGAGGTGCTGCTCGAGCCAGAGCACGCTCTCGGCGTCGAGGTGGTTGGTGGGCTCGTCGAGGAGCAGCAGGTCGGGCTTCTGGAGCAGCAGCTTGCAGAGGGCGACCCGGCGCTTCTCACCGCCCGAGAGCACCGAGACCTGCTCGTCGCCCGGCGGGCAGCGGAGCGCGTCCATCGCCTGCTCGAGCTGGGAGTCGAGATCCCAGGCATCGGCCGCGTCGATCTCCTCCTGGAGGGTGCCCATCTCGGCGAGCAGCGCGTCGAAGTCGGCATCGGGCTCGGCCATGAGCAGCGAGATCTCGTTGAACCGGTCGAGCTTGGCCTTGATGGGGCCGACGCCCTCCTGCACGTTCTCGAGCACGGTCTTCGACTCGTCGAGCTCGGGCTCCTGCATGAGGATGCCCACCGAGTAACCGGGCGTGAGCTTGGCCTCGCCGTTCGACGGCTGGTCGAGGCCGGCCATGATCTTCAGGATCGTGGACTTTCCGGCGCCGTTCGGGCCGACGACGCCGATCTTCGCTCCGGGCAGGAACGCCATGGTCACGTCGTCGAGGATGACCTTGTCGCCCACCGCCTTGCGCGCGCGAACCATCGAGTAAATGTAATCAGCCAAGATCTTCCCTCAAACCCCATGCGGTAGCGGCCGAACGCGGCCCGCCGTGTCGCCTACCAGTCTATGGGGCGAGTCTCGCCGACGAGACAGTCGCCGGTTCCGAGCGCCGGGCGCACCGCCCCGTGGACCCCGCCCGACTTGGGGCCGTACTGGCCGACGAGGCATTCGTCCTGGAACAGGACCGCGAACTGCACCGAGTCGGCATCGAGGTCGACCGTCGTGCGATCGGCCGTGACCTCCATCGCCGCCTTGTCGAAGCCGGCGGCGACGAGCGCGTCGATGAAGTCGCGGCCCCCCGCCTCGGCGTTCGCCGCCACGACGGCGTTGTTCACCGAGTTGAAGAAGGCCAGGTTCTCGGACGCCGACAGCTCGGGGCGGAACGTGGGCGGCGCGGTCGGCGTGGGGGTCGCCGTGCCGGTCGCCGACGGCGCCGCCGAGGGCGACGGATCGCCGCCGAAGAGGCTGCACCCGGAGAGCCCGAGCGTGAGCGCCGCTGCGGCGAGCGCGAGCGCCGCCGTGGTCCCGTTCCGCCGTGCCATGCTTCCCCTCACCGCGGTGTCGACCGCCCGAGCCGAGTCTATGCGGTCGACCGCGCTCGGCACCGGGCGGCCGCGGCCGTCGGGTCAGTCGTGTCCGGCGGCCGCGACGCCGTCGAGGGCGGATGCCTCGTCGTCGCCGTCGCCCGTCATCGAGGCCTCGAGCAGCGACCAGTCGGTCGCGCCGTCGTCGACGCCGGGGTTGCCGTCGGTCTCTGCCCCGGCCTCCGCCCCGGACGTAGCGGCGCCGTCGCCCTCGGTCGGCTCGGGCCTGGGAGCCTGCACCCGCGCGTAGGTGCTGACGCACCAGGCGAGGTCGTGGCCGATGGCGTCGGCCTCGATCTCGACCGAGGTGCCCGACTTCGTCGCGGTCTCCCATGCTCGCTGGCGGAGCCGGCCCTGGACGATGACGCGCTCGCCCTTGCGGATGGACAGGCTCGCGTTGCGGGCAAGCTGACGGAACGCCGAGACGCCGTACCAGTTGGTCTCGCCGTCGGCCCACTCGCCCTTGGCGCGGTCGAAGAAGCGCCGGGTCGACGCGACGCGGAACGACGTGATGACGAGCCCGTCGCCCGTGACGTGCTGGTGGGGATCGGTGCCGACGACGCCGGTCACCGTGATGGTGTCGCTCATGTGTACTCCTCGGTCTGGCGCCGCCGCGGATCGGCGACTCGTGGCTCCGGGACGGCCTCGTGCCGGACACCGCCCCGGAACCACGTGCCCCCATGCTCGGCGCGGGCAGCGTGGCATCCGGACCGCCGTCGCCCATCTGTGCACTCGGAGCGATGCCGCCGTGCTGTCGAGGAGAGGTGACGTCCCGCGGCGGCGTCGGCACGACCGGCGACCGCGGCGACCTAGAGTGGCGGGATGCCGTACAACGCCTCCCCCGACCGCTACGACCGCATGCGATACGACCGGGTGGGCCGGAGCGGCCTGAAGCTGCCCGCGCTCTCGCTCGGGCTGTGGCACAACTTCGGCCACGATCGCCCCTTCGAGACGCAGCGCGCGATCGTTCGGCGCGCCTTCGACCTCGGTATCACGCACTTCGACCTCGCGAACAACTACGGGCCGCCACCCGGATCCGCCGAGGAGAACTTCGGCCGGATGCTGTCCGGAGACCTGGCGCCGTACCGCGACGAGCTGATCGTGTCGTCGAAGGCCGGATACGAGATGTGGCCCGGCCCCTACGGCGAGTGGGGATCGCGCAAGTCGGTCCTCGCCTCGCTCGACCGGAGCCTCGGACGCCTCGGCCTCGACTACGTCGACGTCTTCTACTCGCACCGCCCCGATCCCGAGACGCCGGTCGAGGAGACGATGGGCGCGCTCGCGACGGCCGTCAGGCAGGGCAAGGCGCTCTACGTCGGCATCTCGAACTACGGACCCGACGAGACCCGGGCCGCCGCTTCGGCGCTCGCCACGGAGGGCGTGCCCCTGTGCATCCACCAGCCTCGCTACTCGATGTTCGACCGTGGCATCGAGGACGGGCTGTTCCCCGCACTCGAGGAGGCGGGCGCCGCGAGCATCGTGTTCTCGCCGCTCGCGCAGGGCCTGCTGACCGACCGCTACCTCTCGGGCGAGGTGCCCGCCGGATCGCGCGCGGCGACGAGCCGGTTCCTGCCCGCGGAGCGGATCAGCCCCGCGTACCTCGAGCGGGCCCGCGCGCTCGACGCGATCGCGCGCGAGCGGGGGCAGTCGCTCGCCCAGCTCGCGCTCGCGTGGGTGCTGCGCCAGCCGCTCGTCGCGAGCGCCCTCGTCGGCGCATCGAGCGTCGCCCAGCTCGAGCAGAACGTCGCGGCGCTCGACGCGGCCCCGCTCACGGACGAGGAGATCGCCCGGATCGAGCCCTACGCGGCGCACGGCACCGCCCTCGGCTGACGATGTCGGTGGCCGCGCCTAGTCTCCGAGGACAACCCGCAGGGCCGGCTGCGACGTCGAGAGGAGCACCATGACGACCATCGCGCCGCAGCCGCGCATCCGAGAGCCGTTCCCCATCGAGATCCCCGGGCTCGCGTTCACGCCCGCCGCGCCGGGCCTCTGGCGGGTGGCGAGGGCCGACGGCGCGGTACTCGGCCACGTCGAGCACCGCGGGGTCGGCGACGACGGGCGGTTCGCGGTGAGGCGACTCACCGCAGGCACGCTGCGCGCGACCGAGCTCGGCGAGTTCTGGTCGGCGCGAGAAGCGGCCGAGCTCTTCAGGTGAGCCGGCGTCCTGGCGCGATTCGGGGCGCGCCGTCGGGGGTCGATCGCGCACGCGCCACGCGGGGGTAACCTGCGGCCATGCAGTGGTGGAACGACCTCATCTCCTGGCTCACCTCGAGCGAATCGCAGTCGACGGTGTTCACCGCGATCGTGCTCTTCGTCGCGGTCTTCGCCGCCGGGCTGCTCGCAGCCTGGATCTCGAGCGCCGCGGTCAAGCGCGTCGTCGCGCAGCGCGATCGCGAGGCCAAGACGGCCGCGATCGCCGCCCTCGTCGACGCGGCGACCGAGGCCTCGGTGTGGAACTCGCTCACGCCGCAGGAGCAGGTGCTCGCCGACCGGGCGGTCGGCCAGGCCGACATCCTCGTCCGGCTCCTGCCGATCCGCGGCTCCGACATCGCTGCGAACTGGGCCGCCCACCAGCTGCACGAGCTGAAGCGGGCGTCGGCGACCTTCGGCTACCAGCTCGACCCCGCGGTGGTCGAGTTCCGGGACCGCCTCCTCGAGTGGCAGCGACACCCGTCGCGCACGAAGCGCCAGTTCCAGAACGACCTCGCGCGGTGGCGCACCCAGCGCGACGAGACGCCCGAGCAGTCGACCATCGACGAGCAGGAGGCCTGGGTCGCCCAGCAGCACCACGACCGCTACCGCGACGCCGTGACCCTCACCGACACCGCAGGAGCCGCGACCGCGCCCACGCCGACGATCGCGGCGGAGGGCACCGGCTCCACGGCGAGCGTGCCGTCGGCGGACGTGCCCCGCTGATCGGCGCTACCGCCACCACTCGTCGAACATCGACACCGGCACGGTGCGCTTGTGGCGGGTCTGCATGAATCGCGCCTCGAGCTTCTCGGCGACCTCCTCGTCGATCGCCTCGCCCTCGAGATAGGCGTCGATGTCGGCGTAGCGCAGGCCGAGGTTCGCTTCGTCGGACTGGCCGGGCTGGCCGTCGAGCAGGTCGGCGGTCGGGACCTTGAGGAAGAGCCGTTCGGGCGCACCGAGCGACTCGAGCAGCGCCCTCCCCTGCCGCTTCGTGAGACCCGAGAGCGGCAGCACGTCGGCACCGCCGTCGCCGAACTTCGTGAAGAAGCCGGTGATCGCCTCGGCCGCATGATCCGTGCCGACGACGAGCAGGCCGCCCTCGCCCGCGATCGCGTACTGCGCGACCATGCGCAGCCTCGCCTTCACGTTGCCCTTGCCGAAGTCGCTGATGGGCTCGCCCAGCGCGGTCTCGAAGTCGTCCGCCACCCCGTCGACGCCACCCCTGATGTTGAAGACGACCGTCTCCTGCGGGTCGATGAAGGTCAGGGCGAGCTGGGCGTCGTCCTCGTCGCGCTGCACCCCGTAGGGCAGCCGGACCGCGACGAACCGCGCCTCGACCCCCTCCGCGACGAGTTCGTCGACGGCGATCCGGCAGAGTCGCCCGGCGAGCGTCGAGTCCTGACCGCCGCTGATGCCGAGGACGAGCCCCTTCGAACGGGTGGCCCGCAGGTAGTCCTTCAGGAACTCGATGCGGGAGCGCACCTCGGCTGACGGGTCGATGGTCGGGCTGACGTTGAGCTCGGCGATGATTCGCGCCTGCAGGTCTCGCATGTCCCGACGATACCGCCGTCGTGTTTCGAGGAGGAAACGGGCGGGCCGGTTCGGCGGCGGCGCCGCGCCGCAGGGCGCCTTCCCCGGGGCTCCGTTAGCATCGCGGCAGGGAAGCTGCCCTGGGGGAGGTCACATGGAAGTCTCGATCGGCACCATGGTGCTCGTGCCGGCGATCGCGGTCGTCGCGCCGCTGCTCGTGCGCGGGCTCGGTCGCTGGGTGGCGATCCCGCTCGTCGTGTTCGAGATCGTGCTGGGCCTGCTGCTCGGTCCGTCGGTGCTCGGCTGGATCGTGCCCGACGACTTCATGGGCCTGATCGCCGAGTTCGGCCTCGCCATGCTCTTCTTCCTCGCCGGCAATGAGATCGACTTCCGGGCCATCCGGGGCCGCCCGCTCAACCGGGCCGCGATCGGCTGGATCATCTCCCTCGCCGCCGGCGTCGGCATCGCCGCGCTCTTCGCCCCCGATCTCCCCGCCGCGGCCTTCATCGGCATCGCGCTCACCTCGACGGCGCTCGGCACGATCATGCCCGTGCTGCGCGACTCGGGCGATCTCGCCTCGCCGTTCGGCATCTCGGTGCTCGCCCTCGGCGCCGTCGGGGAGTTCGGCCCGCTGCTGGCGATCTCGCTGTTCCTGAGCGGGCGTTCGCCGCTCGTCGCGGCCATCGTGCTGCTCGGCTTCGCCGTCGTCGCCGGCGTCGCCATCTGGCTCGCCGCCAAGGGCGTCGGGCGGCGGATGCACCAGGTGATCACCGCGACACTGCACACGAGCGGCCAGTTCGCGGTGCGGCTCGTGATCTTCGTGCTGCTCGCGCTCGTCGCCCTCAGCATCGTGCTCGACCTCGACATGCTCCTCGGCGCGTTCACCGCCGGCGTGCTCTATCGGCTGCTCCTCGTCGGCGCGCCCAAGCACGACGCGGAGGCCATCGAATCCAAACTCGAGGGGGTCGGCTACGGGTTCCTCGTCCCGATCTTCTTCATCAACACGGGCGTCACCTTCGACCTCGAGGCGCTGTTCGCCGATGGACGGACGCTCGCGATGCTCCCGGTCTTCGTCGTGCTGCTCCTGGCGATCCGAGGGCTCCCGTCGCTCCTGGCCGCACCGGCAGGATCCGGCCCCCGCGATCTCGCCGCGACCGCGCTGTTCGGCGCGACCGGGCTGCCGATCATCGTCGCCGTGACGGCGATCGGCGTCGACGCCGGCGACCTCGCGAGCGGCACGGCCGCTGCCCTCGTCGGCGCCGGGATGCTCTCGGTCCTGCTGTTCCCCCTCATCGCGCTCGCGCTGCGCAAGCGCGGCGGTTCCCGACAGCGCACGCGCACCGACGACGTGCATGTGCCGACCGAGGGGTGAGCTGCCGCGCCCGGTATGCTTGCCAGGACCGCCCCCGTAGCTCAGCGGATAGAGCAGGAGCCTTCTAATCTCTTGGTCGCAGGTTCAATTCCTGCCGGGGGCACCGCGCGGCGGGCGTGTCGGCGCTGCCCGGTAGACTCGCCGCATGGCTTCTTCGAGCGACCGACTGGTCTGGATCGACTGCGAGATGACCGGGCTCGACCTCGAGGTCGATGAGCTCGTCGAGATCGCGGTCGTCATCACCGACTACGACCTCAACCCCGTCGATGCCGGCCTCAGCATCGTGATCAAGCCCGATGCGAGTGCGCTCGAGTCGATGGGCGAGTTCGTCCGTCGCATGCACACCGAGTCGGGCCTCATCGAAGAGATCCCCAACGGGGTCAGCCTCGCCGACGCCGAGTACCAGGTGCTCGAGTACGTGCTCCAGCACGTTCCCGACGAGCAGAAGGCGCCGCTCGCCGGCAATTCGATCGGCACCGACCGGGCGTTCCTCACGAAGTTCATGCCGAGGCTCGACGCGCATCTGCACTACCGCAACGTCGACGTCTCCTCGATCAAAGAGCTGGCCAAGCGGTGGTTCCCGCGCGCGTACTTCAACGCGCCGGCGAAGAACGGCGGGCACCGCGCGCTCGCCGACATCCTCGAGTCGATCCGCGAGCTGCACTACTACCGACGTGCGATCTTCGTCGCCGACCCTGGGCCCGCGAGCCACGAACTCCAGGCGCTCGCCGCCGAGGTGGTCGCCGAGTTCGAGCAGAAGCAGAAGGTGTAGTACGCTCTTCTAGTTGCCTGATCGCCACGGCGGTCCGACACATGGTGGGTATAGCTCAGTTGGTAGAGCGCCTGGTTGTGGTCCAGGAGGTCGCGGGTTCAAGCCCCGTTACTCACCCCAAGTCCGCGAAGCGCGGGTCCCGAACGGGCCCGCGCTTCGCGTTTCTGCAGATCCGACGCATGACCGACCGCAACGACGCACGCATCGACGGAGGAGAATCATGGAGCTCGACGCCGAAGCCTTCGAAGCGCTCGTCGTCGACGAGCTCGACCTGCTGCCCGACGACATGGTCGACGGACTCGAGAACGTGGTCTTCGTCGTCGAGGATCGCCCCGAGGACGGCTCGCTCGACCTCCTCGGCCTCTACGACGGCTTCGCTCTGACCGAACGCGACCGCTACGGCTTCGGAGAGATGCCCGACCGCATCATCCTCTATCGCGAGTCGCTGCTCGCGATCTGCGAGAACGAAGACGAGCTGCGCGACGAGATCCACGTGACGCTCGTGCACGAGATCGCCCACTTCTACGGAATCGACGACGACCGGCTGCACGAGCTGGGCTGGGCGTGATTCGCGCACCGTTACGCTGATTCTCATGAGTCTCTCCCCCGGCCGGATCGTCGGTATCGCCCTGGGCGCCGTCGCGATCCTCGCCATCGGCGTCTACGGACCGGCGATGCTGCTCGGCCCGCTTCCCGAGGCCACCGTTCGCGTGGACGCCGCCTCCGCGACCGCCGGCGAGCCCGCCGCCCCCATCGTCCTCCCCGACGCCGGTGCGAGCGCACTCGCGATCGTCGGCGAGGACGGCTCGGCCGAGACCCTCGCCGTCGGCGGCAACCCCGAGCCCGTCCCGATCGGCGGAGCCGCGAAGCTCGTCGCAGTGCTCGCGACCCTCGACTCACTGCCCCTCCCGGCGAACGGGCCCGGCCCCTCGATCACGATCGGACCCGAGGACTACACGAACTACCTCGACCACGAGAAGGAGGGCAACCGCACGCTGCAGGTCTCGCCCGGCGACTCCTGGTCGGAGCGCGACGTCGTTCGTGCCACGCTGCTCGCCTCGAGCAACAACCACGCCGACACCCTCGTCCGCTGGGCGTTCGGCAGCCCCGAGGCGTACGTCGACGAGGCGAACGCGTGGCTCGAGGCCAACGGGTTCGAGGCGACCCGGGTCGCCGACGCGACCGGGCTCTCAGGCGACAACGTGGGCACGGCCGAGGAGCTCGCGCGCCTCGGCGCGCTCGTGTACGCCGACCCGGCGCTCACGGCGATGGTCACCGCGCCCGAGGCCTCGGATCCGACCGCACGCAACGTGCCCGACGTCATCGACCGCCTCCGCGAGGAGGGGGTGCGCGCACTCTCGCGCAGCTATACCGACCAGGCCGGCGTCTGCTTCATCTTCAGCACGGTGCTGCCGGCCGCCGACGGCGGCGAGCCCGTCCGCATCTCCGGGGCGATGACGACCATGCCCGACTACGAGACGCTCGACCCGGCCGTCGCCGAGGCGGTCGCCTCGGTCGCCGCCGCCTCCCAGCCGGTCGCGGTGATCGCGGAGGGCGGCGAGTACGGCACCGTCACCACGGCCTGGGGCGACACCGCGTCGCTGATCGCGCGCACCGGCCGCACCGATGCCGCGTGGGGCAGCGATCCGGGCGAGGCATCCGTGCTCGTTGAACCGTTCACGACCGCACCCGCCGGACGCGCCGTGGGAAGCGTGACGGTGCCGACGGCGAACGGCGACATCGGCAGCGAGCTCGAGCTCTCCGCCGACATCGACGACCCGGGGCCGCTGTGGCGCCTCGTCAATCCGGCACCGCTCATCGCGGCGTTCTTCGGGGCGCAGGCGAACTGAGCGCGGGGCTCAGTCGTTCTCGTCGTCGGACTCGACGGGGTCGGAGTCGTCGGCGTCGAAGCGGAACCTCACCCGCAGGTCGCCACCCACCTGCCGTTCGTCGACGGCGTCGTACCAGAACAGGGATTCGAGGCCGTCGACGGCCGCCACCATGCCGATGCGGCGCTCGGCCTTGCCGCCCACCAGGGCACGGTGGTCGAACTCGCCCTCGAGCGGTCCGTCGATGAACTCTGCGACGTACTGGGCCCCGACCGAATCTGCACTCATGTGTCCACCGTAGCCCTCGGCGGGCGTTCTGCACCCGAAGCTCGGAGCGAATCGGTCAGTCGACGGCGGGCAGCGAGACGACGAGATCGGCCGATCGCAGCGGGTCGACGCGTCGGACGTAGCGTCGCCACTCCGTCTCCCAGAGCTCCCAATAGGGGTCGAATCTCCCCGCGTCACGCGCGAGCGCACGCTGCCTGCGGGTGTCGTCGGCTGCGCGCAGCCAGACTCGGACGACGCCCGGGCGTCGCGCGACCGCCTCGAACGCTCCGCAGCCCTCGACCAGGAGCGGCGCGACGGGCGGAAGCACGACCGCGTCGGCCCGACGATCCGCCGCCCAGTCCCAGCGCCGCCACCCGCCCGGAACGCCGCGGGCGTGGGGGGCGAGCAGGGTGCGATCGAGCGAGCCCGCGGCGGCCGCCAGGCCGTGCCAGCCGGGGTAGACCTCGTCGAGCCGCACGATCCGGGCGCGCCCGCCCGCCCATTCCGCGATGATCGCATCCGCGAAGGTGCTCTTGCCCGATCCGCTCGGGCCGTCGATCGCCACGATCGCGCCGGCGCCGGCATGGGCCGCGGTCGATCGCCGTACCGCGGCCTGCACGAGCCGCACCGCCCCGGTGCGGCGGTGCGCTCCGTCGCTCACGACCACACCGCGTGGAACGTCCCTGCCCAGACCGCCGCAGCGATCGAGACGGCGGCGATCGCGATGGCGAGCAGGACGAGCACGAGATCGGGCCAACCGACCCTCGACTCGCGCGCCCAGGTGCGCGGCGCCTCGCTGCCGAACCCGCGCGCCTCCATCGCGGTGGCGAGCTTCGACCCGCGTCGGATCGCGAGCACGAGGAGTGCGAAGGCCATCGTCGCGAATCGCCGCAACGCCCCCCGGTCGCCGATGCCGCGGGCTCGGCGGCTGAGCGACATCGCCTGCCAGTCCTCGATGAAGAGCCCGACGAGCCGGGCGCCCGCCAGGGCCCCCAGCACGAATCGGCTCGGCAGGCGCCACACCTGGGCGAGGCCGTCGGCGAGTTCGGTGGGGTCGACGTGCATGAACAGCAGCACCGCGGGCAGGCCGATCGCGAGCACGCGCACGGTGACGGCGATGGCGAGCTCGATCGAACCGTCGGTGATGCGGGCGAGCCAGAAGCTCCAGTACTCCTCGCCCGAGGGCTCCCCGTAGAGCAGCATGCTCATGCCGGCGATCGGCGCGGCGACGAGCACCGGCCAGGCGCGGCGGAGCAGCGTCGGGGGCGCGACCCCGGCGAGGGCGAAGAGCACGAGCTGGATCCCGAGCGCGGTCGCCGCGCTGACCCAGTCGACGGTGAGCAGGAGCGGCGTGGTGAGCAGCATCGCGGCGGCCAGGCGGCTCACGGGGTTCACGCGGTCGATGAAACGCAGGCGCGTGGCATCCTGCTGCGCCGCGAGCGAGACGGTGCTCATGCGAACTCCCTCGCCGTCGACGGCGCGAGGGCGATCCGCTCATCGCCGAGCGCGGCGATGAACGCGGCGTCATGGGTCACCGACACGAGCGCGAGGCCGTCGGCGACGAGCTCGCGCAGGTGCGCGGTGAGCTCGATCCAGGTCGAGCGGTCCTGCCCGAAGGTCGGTTCGTCGAGGATGAGCACCGACGGGCGTGCCGCGAGCACCGCCGCGACGGAGAGCCGCCGCTTCTCGCCGCCCGACAGGGTGAAGGGATTCGCGCGGGCGAGATGATCGAGCCGGAGCCGTCCGAGGAGCTCGTCGACCCGGTCGGTGATCGCCGCCTCCTCGAGCCGAAGCGCGCGGAGTCCGACGGCGAGCTCGCCCTCGACCGTCGATGCGACGAACTGGTGCTCCGGCTCCTGGAAGACCGTCCCGATGCGGGTGAGCAGCTCGCGCGAGCGCCAGCCGATCGGTTCGCGCTTCAGCCCGCCGGCGAGGGCGTCGGATGCCTCGACGCGACCTTCGAGCGGTCGGAGCAGACCGCCCAGGGTGAGCGCGAGCGTCGACTTGCCGACGCCGTTCGGGCCGGTGATCACCGTGCTCGCCGACGCCGCGATCTCGAGGTCGAGCCCCCGCTGCACGAGCGCCCCCGCGCGCCGGCCGATGGCGAGTCCGCGTGCGGTGAGCGCCGGCCCGCGATCGACGGGGCCCTGAGGTGCGATCATCGACCCGGACCCGGCGAACCCGGCCGATCCGACCCCGGCGCGGTCGACCGCTCCGGCGCCCGGCAGCGGCGCACCGGGCACCCACACTCCCGCGTCGAGGAGCGCGTGGCGCTGCTCGGCGAGCACCTCGCCCGGCACCCCGTCGGCGAGGAGCCGCCCGTCGCGGCCGAGCACGACGACGCGATCGACGAGCTCGAGCCACACGTCGACGCGGTGCTCGACGACGACGAGCGTCGCGCCCGTGCGGTCGAGCACCCGTCCCACCGCGTCGCGCACCTCGCGCACCCCGTCGGGGTCGAGGTTCGCCGTCGGCTCGTCGAGCAGGAGGAGCCCAGGACGCATCGCGATCGCCCCCGCGAGGGCGAGCCGCTGCTTCTGGCCGCCCGAGAGCGCCGAACTCGGGTGATCGAGCGGGAGGTCGAGCCCGACGTCCGCGAGCGCTGCGCGCACGCGGGGCCAGATCTCGTCGCGCGGCACCCCGAGGTTCTCGCAGCCGAAGGCGACGTCGTCGCCGACACGAGCGAGGATCACCTGCGAGTCCGGGTCCTGGAGGACGAGTTCGGCCCGCCCCCTGGCCGCCGACGGGGCGGCCCCGTCGACCGTGAGCTCGCCGTACTCCTCGCCCTCGTCATCGCCGCCGTGCACGCCGGCGAGGGCGTGCAGCAGGGTCGACTTCCCGGCGCCGGAGGGACCGAGGAGGAGCACCCGCTCCCCCGGGTGGATGTGGAGGTCGAGATGCTCGAGTGCGGGGCGGAGCCGGGAGGCGTGACGCCATCCCCACCCGCGCGCCTCGATGGCGGCCGGTGCCGACGCCGACGGACGTGGCACGCTCACACCCGCTGGGTGACGTCCTGGCCGGCGGCGAAGCGGCTGAGCGCGCCGGTCGCCGCGAGGGCGCGCACGATCACCCAGCCCACGAGGCCCGCGAGCACCGCCCCGGAGACCACGACGGTGCCGAAGTACAGCGCGAGGAACTCGGCCGACTTCTGCAGGTTGCCCGAGGTGAAGAGCTCGAGCGTCCATGCGGCGGCGCCTGCGGCTGCACCGGCGAGCATCGCCTGCGTCAGGCCGAATCGGCGGTACAGGAAGAGGGCGAAGACGAGTTCGGCGCCGAGACCCTGCGCGAGGCCCGAGTAGATCGTCTCGATGCCCCACTGGTTGCCGACCAGTGCGGAGACCATGGCCGCGACGAGCTCGACGAAGAGCGCCGCGCCGGGCTTGCGGATGATGAGGCCGCCGAGCACGCCGCCGATGAGCCAGATGCCGACGGCGATGCCGCCGAGCCCCGGCGTCACCGCGTCGGCGGCGACGAACCAGGTGTAGCCGATGTTGTTCCAGAACAGGAACAGGAGGCCCGTCGCGACGGCGATGACGGCCGCCACGACGATGTCGACGACGCGCCAGCGGAAGTTGCGCTTCGGCGCGGCTTCACGTGCGGTCGGAGTGATGGGTGCGGAGGTGTGCACTGTCGTGCCCTTTCGATTCGTGGAAAGAGGCACGGGATATTGAGATCGGTTGCCCTCCCTGCGCTGGCATGACCCAGATCAGGTTCGACGGTCGAAGGTTGAGAACCTTCCTCTCAGCCCGGCTCACCGGACTCCCGTGTTCGCTGACGAGTATACGCCCGGCGGACGGGTGCGTGGTCGGGTCAGTGCTTGAGCGCCCGGATGACCCAGCGCAGCGCCTTGCCGGTGACCCAGACGAGCGGCGTGGCCACGAGGATGAGCCCGATCAGGTTCGGCTCGAAACGCACCTCTCCGCCGCCGCGACCGACGTATGCGCCGAGCGGAATGGACAGGCCCCCGCCACCCCCGCCGCCGGCCTGGTCGCCGCTGCCGTCGCTGCCGCTGCCGGCGCCGAAGCCGTAGTAGCCCAACGCCACGGGTACGACCTTGGTGCCGTCGAGGTCGACCGGATCGCCGTACGAGGTCTTCACGCCGACGCCGGCGACGGTCTCTGCCAGTTCGAGTACGAGATCAGCCATGTCGCCACGCTACCCGCCGAACTGGGTTCGATCCACCCCTGCGCGACCTTCGGCGGCCTCCGACTGCTCCGACCGCTCGGCGGCGAGCCGCGCGCGCGCCTCGGGGTCGGCGGCCTTGCGCCGCATCGACTCGACCCGGGCCGCGGCTTCGCCCGCTCGCACAAGCGCGGCCGGGCGAACCGCACCGCGACCGAACCGCGCCGTCACCTCGTCGACCGCGCGCTCGGCCTCGCGCCACTCCTCATCAGGGTCCCACAGCATCGCCCCGCCGCCCGAGGGACGCAGATGCTCGGCGCGTACGCCGATCAGCCGGATGCGCGCACCGTCGCCGAGCAGCTCGGGCAGCGCCGACTGCGCCTCGTCGTAGATGCGGCGCGCCACGTCGGTCGGCTCGCCGAGCGTGCGCGAACGCGTGACCGTGCGGAAGTCGCCGTAGCGGAGCTTCAGGACGACCGTGCGACCGACCAGCCCGGCGCGCCGCAGGCGAACGGCGACGTCGTCGGACAACCGCAGCAGCTCGCGACGGATCTGCTCGGGGTCGGTGAGGTCGTGCCCGAACGTCACCTCGTGCCCGATGCTCTTCTCGGACCGGGCCGTCTCGACGTCGCGGGGGTCGATGCCGTTCGCGAGCCGGGTCAGCCGGCCGGCGAGGGCGGGACCGACCGCGCGCTCGAGCGCATCAGCCGGCATCGCCGCGACGTCGCCGACCGTGCGCAGCCCGAGCCGCGTCAGCGACTCCTCGGTCACCCGCCCGACGCCCCACAGCGCCGAGACCGGCAGCGGGTGCAGGAACGACACCGTGTCGGCCGCCGGCACCACCAGGAGACCGTCGGGCTTGGCCCGGCTCGACGCGACCTTCGCCACGTACTTGGACGCGGCCACCCCGATCGAGCAGGTCAGCCCGGTCTCGTCGTGCACGCGCCGACGGATCGTCCAGGCGATCTCGGCGGGCCGCCCGTGGAGGCGGCGCGCACCCGAGACGTCGAGGAAGGCCTCGTCGATCGACAGCGGCTCGACGAGCGGCGTGATCGACTCGAAGATGCGCATGACCTCCTTCGAGTACCGCGAGTAGCTCGCGTAGTCGCCGCGGAGCACGACCGCGTTCGGACAACGCTGCAGGGCGATCGACATCGGCATCGCCGAGTTCACCCCGTAGCGGCGGGCCTCGTAGCTCGCGGCCGACACGACGCCCCGCCCGGCGGCACCGCCGACGAGCACCGGCCTGCCGCGCAGCTCGGGTCGCTTGAGGAGCTCGACCGAGACGAAGAACGCGTCCATGTCGACGTGCAGGATCGGGGTCGCAGAGTCGTCGACGGGGCCCGTCGTCACCTGCCGCGACGAGCCGTCCTGCTTGCTCATGATCCGACCCTAACCGAGCCCGCCGACACCCGGCTTCGACGGCCGCCCCGTGAGCGGCGCGCCCGGGCGAAGGCCGCCCCGTGCGCGAGCGGCCCTCGTGCGCCGTCGCCGGGATGCTCGCCGACGGCTAGAACCCGAAGTCGCCCCCGCCGCCGAAGTCGCCGCCGCCGAAGTCGCCGAATCCGCCGAAGTCGCCGCCCGAGTCCGCACCCGCATCGGCGGAGGCGTCCGCAGAGCCCGCGTCGGCGGAGCCGTCGGCGCCCGCCTCGGCACCGCCGGCCTCGAACGCCGAGGGGTCGGGCAGCAGCGCCTGCGCGACGGCGGAGCCGATGACGACCCCCGCGACGGTGCCGAGCAGCGAGCTGCCGAACATCTGGCCGAACGAGGGGCCGGCCTGGCCCGCGCGTGCGCCGGAGGCATCCGCCCCGCGGAACGCCCGCTCCATGCTGCCGGGCTCGCGGAGCTCGGCGCGCGTGGCCGCCCGCGCGAGCGCCGACGGCTCGTCCGACACGAGGCGCGCCCCAGGGGGAGCCTGATCGGCGAGCGAACGGTACACGGCGGCCCGCTGCTCGGGCGTGAGCTTCGCGAAGGCCTCGGCGTGCACCTGCTCGATCGACTCGGGCGGTGCGGTGCGCAGCAGGTAGCGGTAGCGCTCGAGCGCGAGCTCGTCGTCGCTGAGTCGCTGCGCCGGTGCGGGCGGCACCTGGCGCGGTGCGGGCTGCTCGGGTGATCCGAAGAGTCGATCGAAGAATCCCATGGTGTCCTCGCTGATCGTGAAGGGGAGTTCGATTCTCGCGGTCCTCCCCCGGAAACGCCTGAGAGCCGGGCCGACGCGAACGTCGTGCCCGGCCCTCGGTCGGCGGACGCTACTCGGCGGCGGCCGCCCGCTCGAGCACGAGCTCGCGCACGCGTGCGGCATCGGCCTTGCCCTGCATCGCCTTCATCACGGCGCCGATGACGGCACCGGCGGCCTGGACCTTGCCGTCGCGGATCTTCGCGAGCACATCGGGCTGCGAGGCGAGCGCCTGGTCGATCGCGGCGATGAGCGCCCCGTCGTCGGAGACGACCGCGAGCCCCCGGGCGTCGACGATCTCCTGCGGCGAGCCCTCGCCCGCGACGACGCCCTCGAGCACCTGGCGCGCGAGGCGGTCGGTGAGCGTGCCCGCATCGACGAGCGCCGCGAGTTCGGCGACCTGCGCCGGCGTGGCGAGCTCGGCGACGTCGCGCTCCGAGGCGTTCGCGAGCCGGGTGAGCTCGCCCGTCCACCACTTGCGGGCGGAGGCGGGCGAGGCACCCGCGGCGACGGTCTCGGCGACCTCGTTCACGAGGCCGCTGTTCGCGACGTCCTGGAACTCGAGGTCGGTGAAGCCCCACTCGGCCTTCAGCCGGCGGCGACGGGCGGCCGGCGGCTCGGGCAGCGCCGAACGCAGCTCCTCGATCAGCTCGGCCGACGGCGCCACGGGCACGAGGTCGGGCTCGGGGAAGTAGCGGTAGTCGTCGGCGTCGGACTTCGGACGGCCCGGGCTCGTGGTGCCGGTGTCCTCGTGCCAGTGGCGCGTCTCCTGCGTGATCGTGCCGCCCTTGGCGAGGATCGCCGCCTGCCGCTGGATCTCGTACCGCACCGCGCGCTCGATCGAACGGAACGAGTTCACGTTCTTCGTCTCGGTGCGGGTGCCGAGCTTCTCCTGGCCTCGGGGCCGCAGCGACACGTTCGCGTCGCAGCGGAGGTTGCCGCGCTCCATGCGCGCCTCGGAGATGCCGAGCGCGAGGGCGATGTCGCGGATCGTCGCGACGTAGGCCTTCGCGAGCGCCGGGGCGTCCGCCTCGGCGCCGAAGATCGGTCGCGTGACGATCTCGACGAGGGGCACGCCCGCGCGGTTGTAGTCGACGAGCGAGTACTCGGCACCCTGGATGCGACCCGTCGCGCCGCCGACGTGCGTCAGCTTGCCGGCGTCCTCCTCCATGTGGGCGCGTTCGATCGGGATCATGAACGTCTTCCCGCCCTCGATCTCGACCTCGAGCTCGCCGTCGAAGGCGATCGGCTCGTCGTACTGCGAGATCTGGTAGTTCTTCGCGAGGTCGGGGTAGAAGTAGTTCTTGCGCGCGAAGCGGCTCGACTCGGCGATCGAGCAGCCGAGCGCGAGCCCGAGCGAGATCGACTTGCGCACGGCGTCGCCGTTCACGACCGGCAGCGAACCCGGCAGGCCGAGGCACACCGGCGAGACGAGCGTGTTCGGCTCGGCGCCGTGGAACGCGGAATTCGCGGGGTTCGGCGCCGACGAGAACATCTTCGTCGTGGTGTTCAGCTCGACGTGCACCTCGAGTCCGATCACCGGCTCGAAGAGCTCGAGGGCCTTGTCGAAGTCCATCAGTTCAGCGCGGGCCATCAGAGTGCGCCTTCCTCGGTCGCGGAGAGCTCATGAGCGGACAGGTCGGGGGCCTTGCCGAGGAGCGGGCCGCCCCACTCGGCGACGAGCAGCTGCTCGAGCGCGCCGCCGACGTTGTACAGGCGGGCGTCCTCGCGCGCCGGCGCGAGGAACTGGATGCCCACGGGCAGGCCGTCCTCGGGGGCGAGGCCGGTCGGCACCGAGATGCCGGGCACGCCAGCGAGGTTCGCCGGGATGGTCGCGATGTCGTTGAGGTACATCGAGACCGGGTCGGCCAGCTTCTCGCCGAACTTGAAGGCCGTGGTCGGCGCGGTCGGCGAGGCGAGCACGTCGACCTTCTCGAAGGCGGCGTCGAAGTCGCGCTGCACGAGCGTGCGCACCTTCTGGGCGCTGCCGTAGTACGCGTCGTAGTAGCCCGCGGAGAGGGCGTAGGTGCCGAGGATGATGCGGCGCTTCACCTCGGGACCGAAGCCCGCCTCTCGGGTCGCGGCCATGACCTGCTCGACCGTGCCGGCGCCGTCGGGCGTGACCCGCAGGCCGAACCGCACCGAGTCGAACTTCGCGAGGTTCGACGAGGCCTCGGCCGGGAGGATCAGGTAGTACGCGGCGATCGAGTACTCGAAGTGCGGGGCGCTGACCTCGACGATCTCGGCGCCGCCTCGCTCGAGGAGCTCGAGCGCCTCGTGGAAGCGCTGGCGCACGCCGGGCTGGAAGCCCTCGCCGTCGAGCTCCTTGATGACGCCGATGCGGAGGCCCGAGACATCCGCGCGCCTCGCGGCATCGGCCATCGACGGCCAGGTCATCGGCAGCGAGGTCGAGTCGAGCGGGTCGTGCCCGGCGATGACGTCGTGCAGCAGCGCCGCGTCGAGCACGGTGCGGGTGACGGGGCCGATCTGGTCGAGGCTCGACGCCAGCGCGATCGAGCCGTAGCGGCTCACGCCGCCGTAGGTCGGCTTCACGCCGACGGTGCCGGTGACGTGCGCGGGCTGGCGGATCGAGCCGCCCGTGTCGCTGCCGAGCGCGAGCGGCGCCTCGAACGCGGCGACCGACGCGGCCGAGCCACCGCCCGAGCCGCCGGGGATGCGGTCGAGGTCCCACGGGTTGTGGGTCGGGCCGTAGGCCGAGTGCTCGGTCGAGGAGCCCATCGCGAACTCGTCCATGTTGGTCTTGCCGAGCGGGACGAGCCCCGCCTCGCGGACCTTCGTGACCGGGGTCGCGTCGTAGGGCGGGATCCACCCCTCGAGGATGCGGGAGCCCGAGGTCGAGGGCATGCCCTTCGTGACGAGCACGTCCTTGATGGCGATCGGCACGCCGGCGAGCGGGCCGAGGGCCTCGCCCGCTGCGCGACGGCGGTCGATCTCGGCGGCCGTCTCGACCGCGCGCTCGCCCTCGACGTGCAGGAAGGCGTGCACCGCGCCGTCGACGGCGGCGATGCGGTCGAGGTGCGCGCGCGTCGCCTCGACCGAGGAGACGTCGCCCGCGGCGAGCTTCTCGCCGAGCTCGGCGGCGGACAGGCGGATCAGTTCGTCGCTCACTGCTCTTCTCCCAGGATCGCGGTGACCACGAAGCGCGAGCCGTCGGACTCGGGGGCGCCCGAGAGCGCCTCTTCAGCGGTCAGCGTGTTGCCGACGACGTCGTCGCGGTACACGTTCTGCATCGGGATCGGGTGGCTCGTCGGCGGCACGTCGGGCGTGGCCACCTCGCTCACCTTCTCGACCGCGTGCATGATCTGGGCGAGTTCGGTCGTCAAGTGCCCGATCTCTTCGTCGGTGAGCGCGATACGTGCGAGGTTCGCGAGATGCGCGACCTGCTCCGCACTGATTTCGGACATGCTGCTCCGTCGTCTCGTGGTGGGAATCCAACGATTCTATCGGGGTGCGCCGAAGAGGCCGTGCCCGTGCCGCTCGAGCGCATCGAGCGCGCCGGCGTAGGTCTCGGGCACCGGCTCGTCGGGCGCGAACTTCGCCATCAGGAGGCCCAGCAGGCCCCGGGCGGGCGGGCTGAGCGGGCGGTCGGGATGCTGCTTGCCTGGGTGGTCGGCGGCCTCGGGATTCGGCGGCACGTACTGGGGCGTCGGCGACGGCCACGTCGAGGGATGTCTCGGGGCGTCGGCGTTCAGCACCGCGTCGAGGCGCCGGGCCCCGTGATCGCGATCGGTCAGCTCGCGGAGGCCGTGCTCGTGCGCGAGCGTCGCGATGAGCGCGGCGTGGTGGTACTCGTCGTTCACGACCGTGCCGGCCCTGGTGTGCGCCGACACGGCGATCGCCGGCACCCGAACGCCCAGCCGGTCGAAGGCGAACCCCATCTCGCCCTGCTCGTCGTCGCCGTTCGCGCCGGGCGGGGTCGCCCCGGGCGGCGGGACGTGGTCGTAGGTGCCGCCGTGCTCGTCGAAGGTGATGAGGAGCAGGGTGTTGAGCGCGTTCGATCCGGTCGGCGAGGCGCCGTTCTTCACGGCCTCGTAGACCCGGTGCACGAGTGCGTCGCCCGCGCGCACGTCGGAGACGGCGCTGTCGACGATGAGCTCGCCGTCGGCCTCGCCCTCGCGGAGGCGCCCGACCGGCGGGTGGAAGTCGTTGTGGTCGTAGACCATGCGGGGCTCGATGAACGCGTAGACGGGCAGGGTGCCGTCGGCCGCATCGCGCTCGAAGTCGGCCATCGTCGCGAAGTGCTCGGTGCGCCAGTACTTCTCGAGCACCGGGGCGTGCAGGAAGCCCGTGAACGAGATGAGCTGCAGCTCGTCGAAGTAGACGCGCCAGGAGAGCCCCGCCTCCTCGAGGCGGTTGAAGATCGTCGGCGCCGCGGGCGCGTCGAGCCACTTGCGGTAGCCGCCGCTCTCGACGTTCGTCACGAATCCGTGCGAGGTCGAGGCGTGGAAGAACGAGCGGTTGCAGAACGTCTGCGACGGCACCGCGCAGTGCCAATGGTCGAACACCGCGAACTCGCGTGCGAGCGTCGAGAGCACGGGCAGCATCTCGGGCGCGAAGCCGCCCATGATCTGCCGCACCTCGTGGTCGCTCGGCTCGGCGCCGCGGCGGAGGGCGGTGAGATGCGAGCGGTAGTCGCGCACGAAGCCGCTCATCGCCGGCGCCGACGGGTCGTCCGGCGCGTTGAACGGGGCGGTCATCCTCCCGACCCCGCGGCCCTCGTTCGATGCCGGATCGATGACGTCGAAGAGCTGGGTGTTCACGTGCGGGTACTCTTCGCCGGGATCGGGGTCGGGACGCCCCATGATCGCGTCGGTCGGCCCGTCGTAGACGTGCGCCGCGACGCGGGTGCCGTCGCGGTCGTCGTTGGCGAAGTCGCCGAACGCGAGCCCGGCGAAGTCCGCGCCATCGGGTGGGGCATCGGGGGTGTAGAGGCGGCCGAGCAGGTTGTCGAACGAGCGGTTCTCGCCCATGAGCACCACCCAGTGGGCGATCGGGCCGCCGGATGCCCCGGGGCTCGCGCTCGGCGGGGGGCTCCCGGCGCCGGCGACCGCGGACGTGATGGCCGCACCCGCGGCACCGCCCACGACCGCCCCGGCCGCCGCCGCGCCCCCGAGCTTCAGGAAGTCCCGTCGCGTCGCGGCGACCTCCGCTGCCCCGCCCGGACCCGCGCCCTCGCCCTCCTGCGCGCCGGATTCGCCCGGTTCGTTCGTCATGTCCCCCGCTCTCCGGCGCCGCCCCCGGGCGCCCGCGTTCAGTCGAGTGCCACGGGCCCCTCGCTCACCAGCACGGCGAACTGCGCCGCGTCGAGCACCCGGATGCCGAGCTCCTCGGCCTTCGCGAGCTTCGACCCGGCCCCCGGGCCCGCGGCGACGAAGTCGGTCTTCTTCGAGACGCTCGACGCCGCCTTGCCCCCGGCGGCGATGATCGCCTCCTGGGCGCCCTCACGGGTGAAGCCCTCGAGGCTGCCGGTCGCGACGACGGTGAGCCCGGTGAGCACTCCCCCGGCCGCGGCGGCCGCTCCGGGGCCCGGGTGACCGGGCGTCGCCCACTGCACGCCCGCCGCCGTCCACCGGTCGACGATCTCGACGTGCCAGTCGACGCCGAACCAGTCGATCAGCGAGTCGGCGATGATGCCGCCCACCCCGTCGACCTCGGCGAGCTCGTCGCGCGACGCCGCGCGAATGGCGTCGAGCGAGCCGAACCAGTCGGCGAGCGCGCGCGCCGCGACGGGCCCGACGTGGCGGATGTTGAGCGAGACGATGAGACGCCAGAGCGGCTTGGTCTTCGCCTTCTCGAGCTCGGCGAGGAGCTTCGTGGCCGCCTCGGACGGACCCACGTCGCGGAAGTCCTTCTTCACGCCCGCCGCGCGGCGCTCGGACGGCGTCAGCTGCTCGGTGCCCGGCGGGTAGGTGATGCGCACCTTCTGGAAGGGCGCACGCCTCACCGGCTCGCCGCTCGTCTCGTCGAACTTCGGCTCGCCCGTCTCGGCGTCGCGGACGACGACCTCGATCGGCACGAGCTCATCGAGGGTGAGGTCGAAGAGCCTCGCCTCGGTCGCGAGCGGCGGCTCGGCGGGCACCGACGGCTGGGTGAGCGCCGCGGCGGTGACCTCGCCGAGCGCCTCGATGTCGAGCCCTCCGCGCGAGCCGATGTGCTCGACGCGGCCCCGGACCTGCGCTGGGCAGGACTTCGCGTTCGGGCAGCGCAGGTCGATGTCGCCCTCTTTCATGGCCCGCAGCGGCGTGCCGCACTCGGGGCAGCGCTCGGGCATGTGCCACTCGACCTCGCTGCCGTCGCGCAGCTGCTCGACCGCGCCGAGGATCTCGGGGATCACGTCGCCCGCCTTGCGGAGCACGACCGTGTCGCCGATGAGCACGCCCTTGGCGCGCACCACCTGCTGGTTGTGCAGCGTCGCCTGACGCACGGTCGAGCCGGCGACCTTCACGGGCTCCATCACCGCGTAGGGCGTCGCACGGCCGGTGCGGCCGACGCCGACGACGATGTCGAGGAGCTTCGTGTGCACCTCCTCGGGCGGGTACTTGTAGGCGATCGCCCAGCGCGGCGCCCGGCTCGTCGCCCCGAGCTCGGCGTGGAGCTCGAGTTCGTCGATCTTCACCACGATGCCGTCGATCTCGTGCTCGACGTCGTGGCGGTGCTCGCCCCGGTCGACGATGTAGTCGGCGACCTCGTCGACCGACGGGAACACGCGGGAGTGCGGCGAGACCGGAAGCCCCCACGAGGCGAGCAGCCCGTAGATCTCGGACTGCGCCTGGACCTCGGGGGACGCCCACGCACCGATGCCGTGCAGGTAGAGCGAGAGCCGGCCGAGCCGTTCGCGCATGAGCTCGAGCTCGAACCCGCTCTTCTTCTCACGTCGCTGGCGCAGGCTGCCTGCCGCCGTGTTTCGGGCGTTCGCGAACTCGGGGTAGCGCGTCGGCACGGCGTCGGCGGGTCGACCCTTCGCGAGCCAGTCGGCCTCGAACGCCGCCTGCAGCGCGTGCTGGCGCTCGTTCAGCGCCTCGAAGTCGACGGTGCGGAGGAAGACCTCGCCGCGCACCTCGAAGAAAGGCGGAAACCCGGAGCCCTCGAGCCGTCGAGGGATCACGGGGATCAGGTCGATGTTCTCGGTGATGTCTTCGCCGACCCGGCCGTCGCCGCGGGTCGTCGCCGTCTCGAGCACGCCGTCGCGGTAGGCGAGGCTGATGGCGAGGCCGTCGATCTTGAGCTCGGAGAGCCAGTGCACGGGGCGCCCGGCCGCGGCCTGCGCCTTCGCGGCCCATTCGCGGAACTCGTCGATCGAGAACACGTTGTCGAGGCTCAGCATGCGCTCGGCGTGCTCGTGCTCGGGGAAGCCGGCCGAGACGATCGCGGCGCCCACCTGCTGGGTCGGGCTGTCCTGCCCTGCGAGCTCGGGGAAGGCGCGCTCGAGCGCCTCGAGCCGGTGGAACGCGAGGTCGTACTCGGCGTCGGAGAGCGGGGAGTCGCCGTCGCCGTAGTAGGCGAGACGGGCGCCCTCGATGCGCGTCGTGAGCGCGTCGGCTTCGGCACGAGCCGCGGCGAAATCGGTCGGAAGTTCGTTCTCGGCGGGGGTCTCGCTCACATCGCCATCATAGGAGGCGCCCCCGACAGCGGGGTGGAGCGACGGCGCTACGCCTCGACCGGCACCGCGCTGACCGTGCGGTCGATGGTGAACTGGCCGAGCACGCGCGTGCCGACGTAGATCACCGCGGTCTGGCCCGGCGCGACGCCATCGAGCGGCTGCACCGGGGTGACGGCGAGCTCGCCGCCCTCGAGTACGGCCGAGGCGGGCACCGGGTCGGCGTGCGCCCTGATCTGCACCTCGCAGTCGAACGGCTCGCCGTCGGCGGTCACCAGGCCGGATGCCACGGGGCCGAGGCCGGCCCAGGAGTAGCGCGACCCGGCGATGAGCCCGATCGCGAGCGCCTCCTTCGGGCCGACGACGACCGTGTTCTCCTTCGGGCGCACCTCGAGCACGAATCGCGGCTTGCCGTCGGCGGCCGGGGTGCCGAGGCGCATGCCGCGGCGCTGGCCGACGGTGAACGCGTGGGCGCCCTCGTGCGAGCCGACGACGGCGCCCGAGCGGTCGACGATGTCGCCCGTCTCGGTGCCGACGCGCTCGGCGAGCCAGCCCTTCGTGTCGCCGTCGGGGATGAAGCAGATGTCGTAGGAGTCGGGCTTCTGCGCGACGCTGAGCCCGCGCTCCGCCGCCTCCGCGCGCACGAGCTGCTTCGAGGCCGTGTCGCCGAGCGGGAAGTAGGCGTGGGCGAGCTGCTCGGCGGTGAGCACGCCGAGCACGTAGGACTGGTCCTTCGACTCGGCGTTCGCGCGGTGCAGCTCGAGCGCGCCGGAGTCGCCGGTGACGACCTTCGCGTAGTGGCCGGTCGCGACGGCGTCGAAGCCGAGCGCGAGCGCCTTCTCGAGGAGGGCGGCGAACTTGATGCGCTCGTTGCAGCGCATGCACGGGTTCGGGGTGCGCCCCGCCGAGTACTCGGCGATGAAGTCGTCGACGACGTCGGCCTTGAACCGCTCGGAGAAGTCCCACACGTAGTACGGGATGCCGAGCACGTTCGCGGCGCGCTGCGCGTCCATCGAGTCCTCGATGGTGCAGCAGCCGCGGCTGCCGGTGCGGAGGGTGCCGGGCATGCGGCTGAGCGCGAGATGCACGCCGACGACCTCGTGCCCGGCCTCCACGGCGCGCGCAGCGGCGACGGCGCTGTCGACGCCGCCGCTCATCGCTGCGAGAACCTTCACCCCTCCAGTGTAGGCAGGCCGCCTGAACGGATGCCCCGCGGCCTCACTCGTACGCTTCGTCGACCTCGTCGTCGAGCTCGTCGCGGTCGACCGCGAGGTCCTTCCTCGTCACCTTCGCGGCGCTCGCGAGCAGCGTCGCGACCTCGTCGGCGTCCGCCGGGTCGACGACCACGACGATCCCGGCGCTGCCGGCGTCGAGGGTCTCGCTGATCGCCGCGAGGTCCTTCGAGGGCGACTTGCGGGCGAGGTGGCCGGCGATCGCGCCGATGCCCGCTCCCGACCCGCCGGCGACCACGAGCGCGCCGCCGAGCGCGACGGCGGGGAACAGCGCCACCGCGAGTCCCGTCGCGAGCCCGACCCCGAGGCCCGTCCGGGCGCTGTGGTGGCCGCTGAGCTCGCGTTCGACGACGGTGAGCTCGCCGCCCAGCCCACGGCGGATGAGTGCCGCGTCGAACGACTCGTGCTTGTGCTCGGAGTCCTTGAAGTGCGCTGCGACCTCGGCGAAGTCGGTCTTCGCCGTCGCCTCGTCGTCGTACTGCGCTGCGATCGCCGCAACCTGCTGATCGGTCATTCCACGCCCCCCGGTTCTCGCCGGCGGCCTCGGTGTCGCCGGACTGCATGCGAGTGTCAGCCGCAGCCTAGGACGGGCGCGACACCGCGTGCATCACCCGATTCGGGTGACGGCGACGGCGACGGCGACGGCGACGGCGACGGCGACGGCGGAGCCGGCTCGGGCGGGGCTCAGCGGTCGAACGAGGTCGCCCTCGCCGCGAGCCCGGCCTTCGCGGCCTGCGCGTGCGCCGCGGGCAGCGCCGCGAGGAACGCGTCGACGTCGGCGTCGGTGGAGGTGTGCCCGATGGTGATCCGCAGCGCGCCGCGGGCGTCGGCCTCGCTCCGCCCCATCGCCATGAGCACGTGCGAGGGCTCTGGCACGCCGGCCTGGCAGGCCGATCCGGTCGAGACGGCGACGCCGGCCGCGTCGAGGAGGAAGAGGAGCGAGTCGCCCTCGCACCCCGGGAAGGAGAAGTGCGCGTTGCCCGGCAGCCGGACGGACGCCCCCGGGCCGTGGGCTCCCGACAGGCGCGCCTCGGGCACCGCGGCCGCGACCCCGGCGACGAGCCGGTCGCGCAGCGCCGACATCCTCGCGGCATCGTCGCCAAGCCGTGAGGCGACCGCTGTCGCCGCCGCCGCGAACGACGCCGCGGCCGCGACGTCCTGCGTGCCCGAGCGCACCTTGCGCTGCTGCCCGCCGCCGTGGATCAGCGGCTCGACCGCGGCCGAGCGGTCGAGCACGAGCGCGCCGATGCCGGCGGGCCCGCCGATCTTGTGCGCCGAGACGCTGAGCGCGACGAGGCCCGCCCCGCGCGGCGCCGCGGTCGACCGGCGGAGGCCGTGGAAGTCGACGGGCACCTGCCCGTAGGCCGCGATCGCGTCGACGTGCAGCGGCACGCCGGCTTCCGCGGTCAGGCGAGCGACCTCCTCGACGGGCTGGATCGTGCCGACCTCGTTGTTCGCCCAGAGCATCGTGACGAGTGCGACGGACGCCGCATCGCGGGCGAGCTCGTCGGCGAGCACGTCGAGCCGGAGTCGGCCCGTCTCGTCGATCGGGAGCTCGACGACCTCGGCGCCCTCGTGCTCGGCGAGCCACTCGACGGCGTCGATCGTGGCGTGGTGCTCGCCGGCCGGGACGAGGATGCGGCGGCGCGCGACGCCGGTCGCGCCGGCTCGGGCGGGCTCCACCGCGCTGCGCTGCCACCACAGGCCCTTGATCGCGAGGTTGACCGCCTCGGTGCCGTTGCCCGTGAAGACGACCTCGATGCCGTCGGCGCCGAGGGTCGCGGCGACCTGCTCGCGCGACTCCTCGAGCACCCGCTTCGCCTGCTGGCCCGCGCTGTGGATGGACGCGGGGTTGCCCACCACCGCGAGCGCCGCGGTGAGCGCCGCGACGGCCTCGGGCAGCATCGGCGTGGTCGCCGCGTGGTCGAGGTAGACCATGCACCCTCCCGAGAGCTCCGACGAACAGGCGGGATGCTCCGGCGCGCCGCCTGCACGCGCTTGCAGGCCGATCGCCCGCAAGAACTACTGTAGAACGCATGCCAGCGCCCGACGCCCTCGACGCCCTCGGCGTCCGCGCCGGCGCCGACGGCGGGCGGATCCGCGTGTGGTCGGAGCATGCGAGCGCGATCGACCTCGTCGTGTTCGACCCCGACGACCTCGACTGGGCGGTCGAGCGCACGCCGCTCTCGCGCGACGCGCACGGCGTGTGGTCGGGCGAGTCGGCGCGGCTCGTGCCCGGCGCCCACTACGGACTCCGGGTCGACGGCCCCGCCGACTTCGACCACGCGTTCAACCCCGTGCACACGCTGCTCGATCCCTACGCCCGCGGGCTCGCCCGCGCCGACGACGGCTCGTGGCGCGGCGTCGTGCTGGGCCCGCTCGAGGAGTCGGGCTTCGACTGGGGCGGGGTGCAGAAGCCCCGCGTGCCGCTCGACCGCACCGTCGTCTACGAGACGCACGTGCGCGGCTTCTCCAAGCTCAACGAGGCCGTGCCCGAGGCGTTGCGCGGCACCTACGCCGGGCTCGCCCACGACGCCTCGCTGGAGTACCTCACCGGCCTCGGGGTGACGACCGTCGAGCTGCTGCCCGTGCATGCCTTCGTCTCGGAGCAGCGGCTCGTGCGCCAGGGGCGGGTGAACGCCTGGGGCTACAACACGCTCGCGTTCTTCGCCCCGCACGCGCCGTACGCGAGCGCCGCGGCGCAGGCCGAGGGCGCGCACGCCGTGCGGCGCGAGTTCGCCGGCATGGTGCGACGCCTGCACGAGGCGGGCCTCGAGGTCGTGCTCGACGTCGTCTACAACCACACCGCCGAGGAGGGCAGGCGCGGGCCGACGTACAGCTTCCGCGGCATCGACAACGCGAGCTACTACCGGCACGACGCGCACGGGCACTACGTCGACACGACCGGCTGCGGCAACACCCTCGACTTCGGACATGAGGCACCGGTGCGGCTCGTGCTCGACTCGATGCGCTGCTTCGCCGAGGAGCTGCAGGTCGACGGGTTCCGCCTCGACCTCGGCGTGACCCTCGGGCGCGACGATCACGGCGCGTACTCCCCCGATCATCCGCTGCTACAGCGCATGCTCGCCGATCCGGTGCTCGGGTCGTCGAAGCTCATCGTCGAACCGTGGGACGTGGGCCCGGGCGGCTGGCAAACCGGCAACTTCCCTGGGGGGTTCAGCGAGTGGAACGACCGCTACCGCGACCGCATGCGCGACTTCTGGCTCGGCGACCTGCGCCGCGAGCGCGAGACGGGCTCGGCCGGCAGCGGCATCGGCCGCTTCGCCACCCGCCTCGCCGGTTCGTCGAACACGTTCTCGCAGGAGCGGGGCCCGCTCGCGAGCCTGAACTTCGTGACCGCCCACGACGGCTTCACCCTCGCCGATCTCACCGCGTTCGACGTCAAGCACAACCTCGGCAACGGGGAGCAGAACCGCGACGGCACCGACAACAACAACTCGTACAACCACGGCGTCGAGGGCGAGGCGCAGGATCCCGCGATCCGAGCGGCGCGCCGTCGCAGCATCCGGAACCTGCTCGGCACCCTGCTGCTCTCGGCCGGAGTGCCCATGCTCACCGCGGGCGACGAGTTCGGCCGCACCCAGCGCGGCAACAACAACGCGTACTGCCACGACTCCCCGCTCACCTGGCTGGCGTGGGCCGCGGAGGACCGCCCTCGCTTCGCCGACGAGCTGCTCGCCACGACGCGGCACCTGCTGCGGCTCCGCGCCGAGAATCCGGCGCTGCGCCCGATCCGGTTCGGCCGCAGCGGCGAACGCATCCCGAGCGCGTCGCAGATGGACTGGTTCAACGCCGACGGCGAGACCATGGACGCCGACGACTGGAACTCCCCCGCCGAGCGGACCCTCCAGTACCTGGCCGCGTCGACCCCCGAGACGGAGGCGCCCAATCGCATCCTCCTCGTCGTGCACGCGCGCGAGACCGAGGCCGAGGTCGTGCTGCCCGCCGCGCCGGGCCTCACCGGGTACACGCTGCTCTGGGACTCGGCCGAGGAGTCTCCGGCGGGCGGGCGCGGCGCCGAACCGGCCGCGCCGCACGGTCCCGGCGAGCGCGTGGCGATCACCGGGCCGTCGATGCGGCTGTTCCGCGCCGAGGGCGGCGCGTGATGGCCAGGCGCACGGATGCCTCCGCCGCCGGCACGCCCGCGACCCTCGCCCTCGCCCGCGCCGGCGTCGCGTTCACGGCGCTCGCCTACGAGCACGACCCGCGTGCCCAGGCGTACGGGCTCGAGGCCGCCGAGAAGCTCGGCCTCGACCCCGACCGGGTGTTCAAGACCCTGCTGGCACAGATCGACGGCGAGCTCGCCGTCGGCATCGTGCCCGTCGCCCGGCAGCTCGACCTCAAGGCGCTCGCAGCGGCGCTCGGCGGCAAGCGCGCCGAGATGGCCGACCCGCGCCTCGCCGAGCGCAAGACCGGCTACGTCGTCGGCGGCATCAGCCCCATCGGGCAGAAGACCCCGCTGCCGACGGTGCTCGACGAGTCGGCGATCCTGTGCGAGACGATCTACGTGTCCGGAGGCCGCCGCGGTCTCGACCTCGAACTCGCACCCGACGACCTCATCGCCGTCACCGACGGCCACTACGCGCCGATCGCCCGCGACCGCTGAGCCGACTCGACGCCGGACTCAGCCGGCGACGGCGACGAGGCCGAGCTCGGACGGGTCCGCGAGCAACGGGTGCGCGGGCACGACGCGCACCGTGTAACCGAAGGAGCCGGCCCGATCGAGGGTCACGGTGCCCTCCCAGCTGCCGCCGCCGGTCGATGCGAGCGGCGTCCGCTCGGGATCGGCGAGGTCGTCGGCGGCCGTGCTGCGCCCCGAGACGAGCTGGACGGCGACGTCCGCGGCGTCGAGCCCGCCGAGCGCGACCTCGGCGCGCACGTGCAGCTCGTCGCCGACCGCGGGCTGGTCGAGGCCGCCCGATTCGACGTGCAGCACCGCGACCTGCGGCCAGGCGGCCCGCACCTTCGCCGCCCACGCCGCGAAGCCCCGCGCCGCCCGTGCGTCGTCGGCGCGCATGGTGCCGAACCGCGCGGCCGCGGGCCGGTAGAGGCGATCGACGTACTCGCGCACCATGCGGTCGGCCCCGAGCTCGGGAACGAGCCGGGCGAGGGTGGTACGGAGCATCCGCACCCACTCGGCCGGGACCCGGTCGGCGTCGCGCTCGAAGTACCCGGTCTGGGCCGGATCGGCCGCGGCCGGCCGATCGTAGAACGCGGGCACGATGCGGTGCTCGAGGAGGTCGTAGAGCGCCGCCGCCTCGCGGGCGTCGCGTTCACCCGCGTCGCCGGCCGAATCGGCCGACGGGATGACCCAGCCGAAGTCGTCCGCGGCGAACTCTGCCCACCAGCCGTCGAGGATCGAGAGGTTGAGCGCGGCGTTCATCGCCGCCTTCATGCCGGAGGTGCCGCACGCCTCGAGGGGGCGCAGCGGGTTGTTGAGCCAGACGTCGCAGCCCGGGTACAGGGTCTCCGCCATGGCCATGTCATAGTCGGGCAGGAAGACGATGCGCTCGCGGAGCCCGGGTCGCGCCGCGAACTGGACGAGCTGCTGGATGAGCCGCTTGCCCTCGTCGTCGGCGGGGTGCGACTTGCCGGCGATCACGAACTGGACCGGCCGCTCGGGGTCGGTGAGGATCGCCGTCAGGCGCTCGGGATCCTGGAGCATCAGGGTGAGCCGCTTGTACGTCGGCACCCGCCGGGCGAAGCCGACGGTGAGCACCTCGGGGTCGAGGGCGCCCGTGATCCAGTCGGGTGCGGATGCCCCGGGGTGCTGCTCGACGAAGCCCGCGGCGAGCCGGCGGCGGGCGTCGTCGACGAGACGGGTGCGCATCTCGCGCTTGACCGCCCAGAGCTGGGCGTCGGCGAGTGCCGGGCTCAGCCAGTCGGCGTGCTCGCTGTCGTCGGTGCCGAGGGTGCGCTCGGCGAGCGCGACGAGCGCAGGGTCGGTCCACGTCGGCGCGTGGACGCCGTTGGTGATCGAGGTGATCGGCACCTCGTCGGCGTCGAAGCCCGGCCACAACGCGCCGAACATCCGCCGGCTCACAGCGCCGTGGAGCTCGGAGACCCCGTTGGCGTGCCCGGCGAGGCGGAGCCCCATCATGGCCATGTTGAAGGCGCTCGTCACCGGGTCGGAGCCGGGCTCGACGCCGAGCGCGAGCGCGTCGGCCGGGTCGACGCCCGGCAGCAGCTCGGCCGTGACGTAGCGTTCGACGAGGGCGCGGTCGAACCGGTCGATCCCCGCGGGAACGGGCGTGTGCGTCGTGAACACCGTGCCGGAGCGCACGAGCTGGAGCGCCTCGTCGAAGGCGAGGCCCTCGCCGATATAACTCGAGATGCGCTCGAGGCCGAGGAACCCGGCGTGCCCCTCGTTCATGTGGAACACCTCGGGGTCGGGCGAGCCGGTGAGCTCGGACCACGCGCGGATCGCCCGCACGCCGCCGATCCCGAGCAGCAGCTCCTGCAGCAGCCGGTGCTCGCTGCCGCCGCCGTAGAGCCGATCGGTGACGCCGCGCAGCTCGTCGGCGTTCGGGGGGACGTCGGTGTCGAGGAGCAGCAGCGTCACCCGGCCGACGGCGGCCTTCCACACGCGCGCCGCCAGCAGCGCCCCGCCGGGCAGCGCGATCGAGATCTGCACCGGACTGCCGTCGGGGAGGCGGAGGACGCTCAGCGGCAGTCCGTCGGGATCCTGCACTGGGTACCGTTCCTGCTGCCAACCGTCCGACGAGATCGACTGCGAGAAGTAGCCGGCCTTGTAGAAGATCCCGACGGCGACGATCGGCACCCCGAGGTCGGAGGCCGCCTTCAGGTGATCGCCGGCGAGGATGCCGAGTCCGCCCGAGTACTGCGGCAGCGCGGCGGCGATGCCGTATTCGGGCGAGAAGTAGGCGACGAGCCGTGGCGTCTCGCCGCCGAGCCCCTGGTACCAGCGCGGCTCGGCGAGGTAGGCTCGCAGGCCGTCGCGCTCGGCGTCCGCCCAGGCGACGTACTCGTCGTCGCCCGCGAGGGCGTCGAGCCGGGCAGGATCGACCTCGCCGAGGAAGGTCACGGGATCGCGCTCGGAACGCGCCCACCCGTCGGGGTCGATGTGCGCGAAGAGCCGTCTCGTCGGCTCGTGCCAGGCCCAACGGAGGTTCGCCGCGAGCTCCTCGAGGGCGCCGAGGCGGGCGGGGACGACGGCACGGACGGTGAACTTCCGGATCGACTTCACTCCCTCAGACTAGGAGGCGACCGTGTCGAACGTGTGAACAGCGTGCTGCGGGGTTCAATCGCCGGGCGACGCGCTACGGTCGGAACGTGAGCATCGCTTCCCCTCTCGCCGGCCGCATCCCCGTGACCCGGATCACCCCGGCCGTGCCCGATCCCCGCTGGCGTCCGAAGGCGTTCGACGGCGAGGTGGTGCCGTTCCGGGCGACGGTGTTCCGCGAGGGCCACGATCGCGTCGGGGCGATGCTCGTCCTCACCTCCCCATCGGGTGCGGTGCGGCGCGAGCGGATGGCGCCGATGGCGCCCGGCACCGATCGGTGGGAGGCGCTCGTGCGGCTCGACGAGCTCGGCGAGTGGCACTGGCACGTGACGGGCTTCGACGACGAGATCGCGACCTGGCGTCACGACGCCGCCGTGAAGATCGACGCGGGCGTCGACGCCCTCCTGATGTTCGAGATCGGCGCGCGGCTCCTCGACCGCGCCGCCGCCGAGACCGTACGGCCGAAGGCCGTGCGCGCCCGGCTCGCGGCGCTCGCCGGGCGCCTGCGCGACCCCGGGGCATCCGTCGCCGACCGCCGGCCGCTCGTCGACGACCCGCTGCTCGCCGAGTTCGACGCCCGCCCGCTCGCGCGGCTCTCGAGCGACTCGGCCGAGCACGCGATCGTGGTCGAGCGCCGGCGCGCCGGGGTCGGCGCCTGGTACGAGTTCTTCCCCCGCTCGGAGGGCGCCCGCCGCCTGAAGGACGGCTCCTGGAAGTCGGGCACCTTCCGCTCGGCGCAGCAACGTCTCGACGCGGTCGCCGCGATGGGGTTCGACGTCGTCTACCTGCCGCCGATCCACCCCATCGGCGTGACGAACCGCAAGGGCCCGAACAACACGCTGACCCCGGGCCCGGGCGACCCCGGCTCGCCGTGGGCGATCGGCGGACCGATGAAGGACGGCAGCGCGGGCGGCCACGACGCCGTGCATCCCGACCTCGGCACCCTCGCCGACTTCCGCGCGTTCGTGCGCCGCGCGAACGGGCTCGGCATCGAGATCGCGCTCGACCTCGCACTGCAGGCCTCGCCCGACCACCCGTGGGTGGCCGAGCACCCCGACTGGTTCACGCAGCTGCCCGACGGCACCATCCGCTACGCGGAGAACCCGCCGAAGAAGTACCAGGACATCTACCCGGTGAACTTCGACGACGACCCGCAGGGCATCTTCGACGAGGTCCTGCGCATCGTCCGCCACTGGATGAAGCAGGGGGTGCGCATCTTCCGCGTCGACAACCCGCACACGAAGCCGCTCGTCTTCTGGGAGCGGCTGATCGCGGCGGTCAACGCCGAGGACCCCGGGGTCGTGTTCCTCGCCGAGGCGTTCACCCGTCCCGCGATGATGCAGGCGCTCGCGATGGCCGGGTTCCAGCAGTCGTACTCGTACTTCACGTGGCGCAACACGAAGGAGGAGCTCGAGGAGTTCCTCACCTCCGTCTCGCAGGAGACGGCCGACTTCATGCGCCCGAACCTGTTCGTGAACACCCCCGACATCCTCACCGAGTACCTGCAGTTCGGCGGCCCGGCCGCCTTCACCGTGCGGGCGACGATCGCGGCGACCGCGGCGCCCCTGTGGGGCGTCTACTCGGGGTTCGAGCTGTTCGAGTCGGTCGCGCGCCCCGGCGCCGAGGAGGCGATCGACAACGAGAAGTACGAGTACAAGCCCCGCGACTTCGCCGCCGCCGAGGCCGCCGGCCGCTCGCTCGCGCTCTACCTCGGCATCCTGAACCGCATCCGCGACGAGCATCCCGCGCTCGGCCAGCTCCGCAACCTGCGGTTCCACGCGAGCGACGACGACTCGGTGCTGGTGTACTCGAAGCACCTCGACGGACGATTCACGCCCGACGGCGTCGACGACACCGTCATCGTCGTCGCGAACGTCGATCCGCACTCGGTCCGCGAGACCACGGTGCACCTCGATCTCACGGCGATCGGGCTCGACGACGGCGCGGCCTTCGAGGTCGACGACCTCGTCACGGGCGCCACCTGGACGTGGGGCGCCTCCAACTACGTGCGGCTCGACGCCTTCACCAGACCCGCGCACATCCTCCACGTGAGAAGGACCTCGGATGCCTGAACCGATCACCGCGCCCGCCGTCGCCGACGAGCTCCTCGCCGCCGTGGCCGAGGGGCGGCACGCCGACCCCCACTCGGTCCTCGGTCAGCACGGCTTCGCGCGCGGGGGCGAGCCCGGGCCGTTCACCGCGATCCGCACCCGCCGCCCCCTCGCCGACTCGGTCGACGCGGTCCTCGCGGGGGGCGAGGTCCTGGCGCTCGAGCACGTCGGCCATGGCATCTGGGCGGGAGCCGGGGCGTTCGGTCCGAGCGACTACCTGATCCGCGCCCGATACGCCGACGGCGAGGAGTGGCTCGCGGACGACCCGTACCGCTTCGCCCCGACCATCGGCGAGCTCGACCTCCACCTGATCGGCGAGGGCCGTCACGAGGAGCTCTGGCGAGCGCTCGGCGCGGCCCACCGCGAGCACTGGGGCGTCTCGGGCTCGATCAGCGGGACCGCGTTCACGGTCTGGGCGCCGCGCGCCCGCGCCGTGCGGGTCGTCGGCGACTTCAACCGCTGGGACGGCGCCGGGCACGCGATGCGCAGCATGGGCGCGAGCGGCGTCTGGGAACTCTTCATTCCCGAGCTCGAGCCGGGCGCGCGCTACAAGTTCGAGCTCCTCACGGGCGCCGGCGACTGGATCATGAAGGCCGACCCCATGGCCCGGCGCGCCGAGCAGGCGCCGGCGACGGCCTCGGTCGTCGACGTCAGCACCTACGAGTGGGGCGACGCCGACTGGCTGTCGCATCGCGCCGCGACGAACGCGCACGAACGCCCCATGTCGATCTACGAGCTGCACCTCGGATCGTGGCGGCCGGGCAGGGGCTACCGCGAGATCGCCGACGAGCTCATCGAGTACCTCGACTGGCTGGGCTACACGCACGTCGAGTTCATGCCCCTCGCGGAGCATCCCTTCGGCGGGTCGTGGGGCTACCAGGTGACCGGCTACTACGCCGCGACCAGCCGGTTCGGCTCCCCCGACGACCTCAAGCACCTCATCGACCGCCTGCACCGCGCCGGCATCGGCGTGATCATGGACTGGGTGCCCGGGCACTTCCCGAAGGACGAGTGGGCGCTCGCCCGCTTCGACGGCGAACCCCTCTACGAGCACGCCGACCCCCGGCGCGGCGAGCAGCAGGACTGGGGCACGCTCGTCTTCGACTACGGCAACCCCCGCGTGCGCAACTTCCTCGTCGCGAACGCCCTGTTCTGGCTGGAGGAGATGCACGTCGACGGGCTCCGCGTCGACGCGGTGGCATCCATGCTCTACCTCGACTACTCGCGCGCCGACGGCGAATGGCTGCCGAACGTGCACGGCGGCCGCGAGCACCTCGAGGCGATCGCCTTCCTCCAGGAGGCCACCGCGACCGCGTACAAGCGCAATCCCGGCATCGTGATGATCGCCGAGGAGTCGACGTCGTGGCCGGGCGTCACCTCGCCGACCTCGTCGGGCGGACTCGGCTTCGGCTACAAGTGGAACATGGGCTGGATGCACGACTCGCTCGAGTACGTCCGTCGCGACCCGATGCACCGATCGCACCACCACCACGAGCTGACCTTCTCGTTCCTCTACGCCTTCAGCGAGCACTTCATCCTGCCGATCTCGCACGACGAGGTCGTGCACGGCAAGGGTTCGCTCGTGCGGAAGATGCCCGGCGATCACTGGCAGCAGCTCGCCAACGTACGGGCCTACCTCGCGTTCATGTGGGCGCACCCCGGCAAGCAGCTGCTGTTCATGGGCCAGGAGTTCGGGCAGCTCAGCGAGTGGAGCGAGGAGCGCGGGCTCGACTGGTGGATCCTCGACCAGCCGAGCCATCGGCAGCTCGCCGAGTTCGTCGGCGCGCTGAACCGCCGCTATCGCGACACGGCGGCACTGTGGCAGCTCGACGACGACGCGGCCGGCTTCGAATGGGTCGAGGGCGGCGCCGCGGCCGAGAACGTGCTCGCCTTCCTCCGCTTCGACCGGGAGCGACGCCCGCTGCTCTGCGTCGTGAACTTCGCCGGGCGCCCCCACGAGGGCTTCCGGCTGGGCCTGCCGTTCACCGGTCGGTGGCGCGAGGTGCTGAACTCGGATGCCGCGGAGTTCGGCGGCTCGGGCGCCGGCAACCTCGGCGGCGTCGACACCCAACCGGTGCCGTGGGCCGGGCGCCCCGCCTCGGCGAGCTTCACCCTGCCGCCGCTCGGCGCGGTCTGGTTCGAGCTCGAGTGACGACGGACGGCGGTGCCCCACGGCACCGCCGTCATCGCATCGCGGGTCGTGGCCTCAGTAGAGCAGGCTCGCGAGCCGGCGACGGGCGGCCGCCACGCGGGCGTCCTCCGTGCCGACGACCTCGAACAGCTCCACGAGCCGTTCCCGCACGAGCTTCTGCCCGTCGGCGTCGAGCGACGGGAACATCGTGAGCAGCCGGTCGAACGCATCGTCGACATGACCGCCCGAGACGTCGAGGTCGACGACGTCGAGCTGCGCGGCGAGGTCGTCGGGCGCGCCGGCTGCCGCCTGGCGGATCTCGTCGAGGGTCTTGCCGGCCAGCCGGCCGAGGAGGTTCACCTGGGCCAGGCCGGCGACCGCCAGGGCGTCACGAGGGTCCTGTGCGATGGCGGTACGGTACGCCGACGCGGCCGCGTCGTAGTCGCGACGCTCGATCGCGTCGTACGCCTCCTGGTGGAGCGGGGGCAGCGGCGCCTCCACCGGCTCGGCCGCGGGCTCGGTCTCGCCGTCGGCGGGCTCGACCCGACCCGACACGCCGTGCTGCGACCCGAGGTCGAGCAGCTGGTCGAAGAGCTGCGAGATGACGTCGTCGGGCTGCTCGCCCGCGAAGAGCGGCACCGGCTGCCCCGCGACGAGCGCGACGACCGTCGGGATCGCCTGCGCCTGGAACGCCTGCACGAGCTGCGGGCTGCGGTCGGCGTCGGCCGCGGCGAGGACCAGCCGGCCGTCGCGGGCTCGCACCAGCCGTTCGAGGGCTCCGAGGAGCGCCTGCGACGGCTCGCTCCACGAGGCCCACAGCGCCACGACCACGGGCACCGTGCGCGAGAGTTCGAGGACGGCGCCGAAGCCCGCGTCGTCGGTCTCGACCACGATCCGGTCGGCCGACGACGGCGCGTGCGCTCCGGTGGGGGCTGCGGCCGACTGCTGACGCTGCACGAGCGACGACAGGTCGACGGCGCCGCGGAGGGCCGCCCCTGAGGGAGGAATCGGGTTCGTCACTTGACCTCCGCTGCTCGGATGAGGTTCTCGGACCAGCCGAGGAGTTGGATCTGCGCGTTCTCGCCCGCACTCACGCCAGGCACGTAGAAGAGCAGCTGGATGCCGCTCGCCCGCGAGACGCCCTTGGCGCTCTGCTCGGTGAAGCCAGAGAGCGCCGCGGCGCTGCCGCCCTCCTGGAAGCCGGTGGTGCCGCCGTCGTTGGGCACGCTCTTCTCGCCGCGGAGCACGTCGACCGCGACGATCGCGCCGGCGTCGATCGTGCCGAACGAGATCGGCGCCATCGAGCCCGCGGCCGTCGACACGGTCAGGGTCGCCGTCGGGTTCTCGGTCTCCGCCGCCTTCTTGCGGGTCGCGGCGTTGAGCGCCTCGTCGAGATCGGAGTCGTCGAGGGCGAACATCGGGGCGAAGGCGCTCTCGGCGCCGTTCTGCAGGATGTCGGCGTAGGCCGCGGCGACCTGGCCCGTGGGCATCACGAGGCCCTTGTACTCGGGCGAGATCGGCGGGGCGCCGATCGAGGCGGGGGCGACCTCGGGCACGTCGGTGTCGGGCACGAGCGCGGTCTGGGAGATGACCCGGTAGTTCTCGCGGGGGGTCTCCTGCACGAGCACGAGCGCCGTCGGCGCGATCGTCTCGTCGTCGGCGTTCTTCGCGATCGTGAGCACCGTGCGCGGCCAGCCCGTGGACTGCTGCGGAAGGGTGAGCGTCACCGGGGAGGCTGGGATCGCCGGCGGAAGCGGGTGATCGGGAAGCGTGCCCCGGATGGTGTAGTTGGCGACGCGCGCCTGGAGGGGCGGACCGACGAACCGCTCGGCGATGGCCTCCGTCCCGCGGGACTCGTCGACGTCGCTCGTGAAGACCGCGAGGCGGCGCATGATCCGCTCCATCTGAGGCACAGTCACCGCCGGTTCGACCGTCGGCGCCTCGGGATCGACCTCGGCCTCGGCCTCGGCGTCGCCGGAGGCGGGCGGCGTCGCCGGCGCGGTCGTCGCCGGGGCGCCCGCGCCGTCGAAGCTCGGCCAGTAGTCGGCCGAGCATGCGGAGAGAGCGAGGGCGGGCACGAGCAGGGCGGGCACGATCGCGACCCGCTTGGCGCGCCCGATGGCACGGCGGCCGCCGCCGGCGACCTGGTTGCGGGTCGGCTTCGGTGCGCTCGGGAGCCGGCCGCGCGGGCCCTTCGGCAGGTTGCGTCGCGGGCCGCGCGATCGCTTGTGCCGGATGAACCCCGACGCGAGCAGCGCGAGCCCCACGAGGAAGACGAGCGCGCCGCCGACGATCAGCGGGCCGGCCCACGGCGTCACGGTGTCGGTGGGCCAGTCGAGCGACACGCGGGCGGGGGCCGGGGACAGCCCGTCGGACGCGACGAGCACGGAGATGCCCTCGGGGACGTCGATGGTCGTGGTCACGAAGCGCTCTCCGGTGAACTCGTCGAGCCAGAGGTCGGAGCCGACGGGGGTCGCCGCCGCGAGCGCCTCGGGGTCGGGTGCGGCCTCGGTGGCAGCCGGCGTCCCGGTCGCCGTCGGCGCCGGGGTCGCGGTCGGCGCGGAGGTTGCGGGCGTCTCGGCCGGGGTCTCGGCCGTCGGGTCGTCGCTCGGCGCGGCGGCGACCGTCTCGGTCACGAGCGCCTTCTCCTCGGGGTCGTAGCCCACGGACACGTAGGGGATCTCGCCGAGCCACGCCTCGATGTCGGTCGTGCGGCCGTAGGAGATGAAGACGGGCCCGTCGCCCGTCACCGAGATCTCCTGCTTGCCCGGGTTCGCGGCCAGCGCGTCGGGACCGATCACGAGGAACGCGCTCTCGCCGTCGGACTCCGCCGACATCGAGACCCGATCGGGTTCCATGAACACCGTGCGTTGGGCGATGCCGAGCCCGATCATCACGGCCGCGGCGACGAAGGCCACGATTGCGAGGGCGAAGCGCACGAACAACCTCCAAAGCCGCGCGTGGCGGCATCCGACAAAGACATTCCACACTACCGGCTGAGTCTGTGAGTCGCCTCACCGAACGCTGGCAACGAGCGGACCCCGAGGCCTCCCGAAGCCCCGTACAATCGGAACGATTCCCGCATGAGCCCCCACAAACGCGGGACACGACCCGGAGGAAGCATGGCCGTCGAAGAGACCGAGTTCACACAGGTGTTCCGCGGATACGACAAGGACGAGGTCGACAAGGCCATCAACGGCCTTCGTCGCGACATCATCACCGCGAACAACCAGTCGTCCGACTCGGCGAAGGAGAACAAGCGCCTGCTCGCGCGCATCGAAGAGCTCACCGCGGAGCTCGAAGAGGTCGGCAGCCCGACCTTCTCGGGTCTCGGCACCAAGCTCGAGAACACGCTGCGCGTCGCCGAGGAGCAGTCCACCCGCCTCATCGCGCAGGCCGACATCGACGCCGAGAAGCTCCGCCGGGCCGCCGAGGACGAGGCGCACCTCATGCGCTCCGACGCCCACGAGCTCGCCGAGCGCACGCTCACCGAGGCGCGCGCCCAGGCGAACCGCGTGCTCGAGAACGCCCGCGTCGAGGCCGACGACATGGTCGCCCGCGCCCACGAGACGAGCGAGCAGCTGCGCCAGGACGCCGCTCGCGACGCCGCCGCGATCCGGGGCGCCGTCGCCACCGAGACCGCCGAGCTGCGCACCACCGCGAAGCGCGAGTCCGCTGCGCTCGTGTCGGCCGCCGAGCGGAAGTCCTCCGAGATCCTCGTCGCCGCGAACACCGAGGCGAGCGAGGCGCGCGCCACCGCCGCGGGCCTCACGCAGGAGACCGAGCAGACCCGCGCGGAGGTCGCCATCGAGCTCGACCGCGCCCGCGCCGAGCTCGCGAAGGAGACCGAGCAGGCCCGCATCGACCTCGCCCGCGAGACCGAGCAGTCCAAGCTCGACCTCGAGCGCGAGTCCGCCGAGGCCCGCGCCGACATCGAGGCCGAGATCACCGAGCGCCGTGCCGCCCTCGTGCACGAGCTCGAGCAGGCGCGCACCGACCTCGACCGCGAACTCGCCGGCAGCCGTGCCGAGCTCGCCGAGCAGCGCGAGCAGGCCAAGGTCGACCTCGAGCGCGAGGCCGAGGCCGCGCGCCTCAAGCTCCAGCACGAGCTCGACCGCATCCGGGCCAAGCACGCCGCCGACCTCGACCAGATGCGCGCCGACCTCGCCCTCGAGCAGGAGCAGGCCCGGGCCGACTTCGACGCCGAGTCCGAGCAGTCGCGCATCGACCTCGACAACCAGCTGACCGCGATGCGCAAGAAGACGACGCACGAGGTGAACCGGATGCGTCGTGAGATCGAGAAGGCGCACCTGGACCTCGAGTCCGAGCTCACCGCGAAGCGCGACGAGTCCGAGCAGGAGCGCCTCACCGCGCACCAGGAGGCCGTCGCCCAGACGCAGCAGTTCCTCGAGGACGCGAACGCCGAGCTGGCCGAGGCCGTCGCCCGCACCGCCGCGAGCCGCGCCGAGGCCGAGCGGCTCGAGACCGAGGTCCGCGCCGAGATCGCGGGCGTCCGCGACAAGGCCGACGAGGAGGCGCGCGAGCGCGTCGCCGCCGCGCACGACCAGGCCCGCAAGCTGATCGCCGACGCCGAAGAGCGCACGCGCGCCCTCGTGGCGGACGCGGAGGACCGCCTCTCGCAGATTAGGATCGAGCGCGACGCGGTCGCCGGCTACTTCGAGAGCCTGCGCGGCGTCCTGACTCAGGCAGAGCAGATCGCCGCCGAATCGAAGTAGACCGGCCCGAAGGAGCGCGTTTCCCGTGAAGATCCAGAACGCGTTCCGCATCGGCCTCGTCGGCACGCTGGGGGTCGGCGTCGGGCTCTTCATCCTGGCGTCGATCGTCAGCCTGTCGGCGATCATCACCTACATCGGAGCAGCACTCTTCCTGGCCCTCGGCCTCGATCCGGCGATCAGCTGGCTCGAGCGCCGAGGGCTTCCGCGTTGGGCCGCCATCCTCATCGTGATGAGCGGGGTCGGGCTCATCTTCGCCGCGCTCGTGCTCGCGGTCGTGCCGACCATCGTCGAGCAGGTGAGCGACTTCATCGACGAGATCCCCCGGATCGTCCAGCAGGTCAGCTCCCAGGACTGGCTCGAGTTCCTCCAGGAGCAGTTCCCGCTGCTCAAGGTCGAGGAGATCGCCGACCAGGTGACGGCGGCGCTCACCGACTTCTTCACGAACCCCGACAAGCTCTCGGAGCTCGCGGGCGGCGTGCTGCAGGTCGCCGTGGCGATCGGCACCGGCGTGTTCGCGGTCATCATCGTCTTCATCCTGATGCTCTACTTCACCGCCTCGCTCAACACGATGAAGCGGGCGACCTACCAGCTGGTGCCCGCGTCGAAGCGCGCCCGATTCGCCGATCTCACCGAGCAGATCACCCAGTCGGTCGGGCGCTTCGTGCTCGGGCAGGTCTCGCTCGCGGCCGTCAACGGCGCGCTGAGCTTCATCTACCTGTCGATCATCGGCGCGCCGTTCACAGCGGTGCTGGCGTTCCTCGCCTTCATGTTCTCGCTCATCCCCCTCGTCGGCACCCTGACGGGCTCGGTGATCATCGTGCTCGTCTGCCTCATCCCGACCATCGGCTCGCCGCTCACCGCCCTCGCCGCGGCGATCTACTACGTGATCTACATGCAGGTCGAGGCGTACGTGCTGAGCCCGCGCATCATGAACCGCGCGGTCAAGGTCCCGGGCGCCCTCGTCGTCATCGCCGCACTCGCGGGCGGCGCGCTCGGCGGCATCCTCGGTGCGCTCGTCGCGATCCCGGTCGCGGCCGCGTTCCTGCTGATCATCAAGCAGGTCGTGATCCCGCGGCAGAACGAGCGCTAGGTCACTCGCTCGCGGCCCCGGCGCGCACCGGCCAGTGGTCGGGCAGCGGCGCCGCAGCGGGATTCACCGCGGACACGATCTCGTCGAGCACCCGCCGGGTCTGGGACTCCCCCACCCACAGGTGGCGGCCTCCCGCGACGTCGATGCGCCGCAGGCGAGGAAGCCCCGCGAACCGCTCGGCGGCCTCGGCGGGCCTCAGGTAGTCGTCGTGCTCGGGGATCAGGGCCACGAGAGCCGGCGACGCGTCGCGCCATCTCGCGAGCTCGGCGTCGCTCGTGCGATGCAGCGGCGGTGAGAGCAGGATCGCCCCGTCGATGCCGTGGTCGAGCCCGTACTTGAGTGCGAGCTCGGTGCCGAACGACCAGCCGACGAGCCAGGGATGCGGCAGCCCCCGCTCGGCCACGAACGCCATCGCCGCGGCCACGTCGGCCCGCTCGGCCAGGCCCTCGCCGAACGCGCCCTCGCTCGTTCCGCGCGGCGATGCGGTGCCCCGGGTGTTGAAGCGCAGCACGGCGAGGTCGGCGAGCGCCGGCAGCCTCGCCGCGGCCTTCCGGAGGATGTGCGAGTCCATGAAGCCGCCCGCGGTCGGCAGCGGATGCAGCGTGACCAGCGTCGCGACCGGGTCGCGCTCGGCCGGCAGCGCGAGCTCGCCGACGAGGCGCAGTCCGTCGCTCGTCCGCAGCTCGATCTCCTCACGGCGAGCGGGCAGCTCGACACCGGCCCGGATCTCGATCGACTCGTCTGTTCCGCTCACCGTGCGCCCAACCTCCAACAGTGCGTGTGCCAGTGCCGCCGCCCCGCGAGGTCGGCGGCGTCGCCGAGGACGCCGTCGGCGCGCCAGGCGACGAGGTGCGCGACGCCCGGCGCTACCTCGAGTCCGCAGCCGGGGCAGAGGTACGCCTTCAGCGCCTGCGCCTCCGAGACGGGCTGGACGTTCCACTCGCGGCCGGCGTGCACCTCGGTGCGCCGCCAGCCGGCCGTGAGTCGCTCGACGTCGAGGTCGGGATGCCCTTCGCGTGCGCGAGCAGCGCGGCCCCGGGATCGGTTCGAACGCGCCATGCCGTCAAGTCTAGGGCGACGCGAGCCGCCCTCCGCCCTCGTCGGGCTCAGTACCAGCCGACGGACTCGGAATGACCCCACGCGCCGCAAGGGGTGCCGTAGCGACCCGAGATGTACCCGAGGCCCCACTCGATCTGCGTCCCGGCGTTGGTCTCCCAGTCGGCGCCCGCGGTGGCCATCTTGGAGCCGGGGAGCGCCTGCGGGATGCCGTACGCGCCGCTGCCGGCGTTGTAGGCGTTCACGTTCCAGCCGGACTCCTTGTTCCAGAGTGCGACGAGGCAGTCGAACTCGCCCGTGCCCCACCCGCGTGCGGCCACCGCGCCCGCGGCATAGGCCTGGGCCGAACCGGGGTCGGGCGTCACCGCGGGCGGCGCCCAGCCCTCGCCGGAGGAGGCGGGCACGACGACGACCTCGGGCTTCTCCTCGACGACGTAGTTCTCGGGGCCGCCGAGCGTGACCTCGTAGCCGGTGCCCGCGGCGACCGACTGCGCGGCCTCGCCTCCGAAGCGATCGCCGTCGAACGCGAACTCGGCGGAGGCGGTCGCGCCCGAGTACGGGTCGACGATGTTGACGAGCACGAGGCCCGACGCGGCGAAGAAGGCGAAGAGCACCGAAGCGGCCTGCTTGACCGGACCCCTGGTGGGTCGACTCCTCGTCACCGGCGCCTGCTGCACGGCCGCGTCTGATCCATTGTGTCTACCCACGATTCGTCGAGTGTATCGGAGCGCGGGCGGGCACGTCGACCGCGACGCGGCACGTCATCGGACGGCGAGCATCACGTCGACGACGGCGTCGAGCACGAGGTCGACCTGCGCCTCGCGATAGCCGCCGCGTTGGGTCGCGAAGACCACCGAGCGGACGTCCTCGACGGAGATCGGCCACCCGTCGCGGAAGTAGCGCGTGAGGCGATCGGTGAAGCGGTCGACCTCGCGCACGCTGTACCCGAGCACGAGCGGGTTCATCCGCTCGAACCGCTCGCCCTCCGGGCGCGCGAGGCGGTTGGAGACGACCTGGGCCGTCATCCTGGCCTCGCGCAGCCATGCCTCGTCGCCGTGCAACCTGGCGGCGACCTGGCGCTCCTGCGCGGCGAAGGCGTCCTCGAGGCGCGCAAGCGCGGCATCGACGTGATCCGTCGAGTAGCCGCGCTTCTGCATCGCGAACGCCGTGAGCCGGATCTGCTCGCTCGTCAGCGGCTCGTCGTCGGGCAGCGCGGCGCCGTCGTACGCGCGTCGAGCACGCTGCAGGAACGCCTCGACCTGTGCGGTGTTGTAGCCGAGGCGGGGCTTTCGGGCGAGCGGGAAGGTCGGATCCACCGCACCAGTATCGCGCACGCTCAGCCGAAGATCCGGAACGCCACGAACGCGACCGCGGCGGACGGGAGGATCGAGTCCAGGCGATCGAGGAATCCACCGTGCCCGGGCAGCCACGAGCTCATGTCCTTGATGCCGATGTCGCGCTTGATGAGCGACTCGACGAGGTCGCCGAGCGTCGCGGTGAGGAAGATCGCCGCGCCGAACAGCAGCCCGAACCACCAGGTGTTGCCGAGCAGGAGGAGCGAGATCAGCAGGCCGGCGACGATGCTGGTCGCCGCGCCGCCCGCGAAGCCCTCCCACGTCTTCTTCGGGCTGATCACCGGCGCCATCTTGTGCTTGCCGAACATGAGCCCGAACGCGTACGCGCCGGTGTCGGCGGCGACGGCCGCGATGATGAACGCGAGCGTCCACAGCTCGCCCCCGTCGGCCGCCGTGAGCACCACGGCGAAGGTCGCCAGGAACGTCACGTAGCCCTGCACGAAGGCGCCGGCGGCGAGATCGCGCACGAGGCCGCGCCCGTCGGTGCGACGAGACGGCAGCGTCTGCTCGACGAGGCGCCAGGCCGTGACGATCGCGATGCCGCCGAGCACGGCGATCAGCTGGCCGCCCGCTCCGCCGTAGTACGCCACCGGCACCGCGGCGACCGCCACGACGACCGTCGGGATGCGCGGGACGCGGTACTCGGCCTTGCGCAGCGCCTGCGCGAGCTCGTAGCTCGCGAAGCCGGCGATCACGACGGCGAGGAGCATGAAGAGCTCCTTGACGACGAGGAGGCTCAGCAGCACGGCCCCGCCGAACACGAGGCCGATCAGGATCGCCACGAGCAGGTTGCGACCGGTCCGCGCGTTGATCTTCTCCTGGGCCTCGTCGAACTGCGCCTTGGATGCCTCGAACTGACGCTCGAGGCCGGCCTTGCGTGCGTTCACCTGGGCGCGGAACTCGCCACGCGCGGTCCGTTCATGCCCCCCGGCGTCCGACTTGCCCTCTTCTGGGACGCCTGTCATCTCGCTCCCTCAGACCTCGAGGAGTTCGGCTTCCTTGCGCTTGAGCGCCTCGTCGATCGCGTCGACGTTCGACTTCGTGATCTGCTCGAGCTCCTTCTCGCCGCGCGCCACCTCGTCATCGCCGACCTCGCCCTTCAGCGCGTCGAGGTCGTCCTTCGCCTTGCGGCGGATGTTCCGCACGGAGACCTTCGCGTCCTCGCCCTTCGAGCGCACGATCTTGACGAACTCCTTGCGGCGCTCCTCGGTGAGCTCGGGCAGCGTCACGCGGATGAGGTTGCCGTCGTTCGTCGGGTTCGCCCCGAGGTTCGGCATGTCGCGGATGGCCTGCTCGATGTCCTTCATCGCGCCCTTGTCGTACGGGGTGACGACGAGCGTGCGCGCCTCGGGGTTCTGCAGCGACGCGAGCTGCGAGAGCGGCGTCGGGGTGCCGTAGTAGCTCACCATGATCTTCTGGAAGAGCTGCGGGTTCGCCCGCCCCGTGCGGACGGTCGCGAAGTCGTCCTTGGCGACCTCGACCGCCTTCTGCATGCGGGTGGTGGCATCGGAAAGTACATCCGCGATCACGGGAACTCCTTACGGTTCGCTACTCGGGCCAGTCTATCGACTGGTCGGCTCCACGCCGTTGCTCACGACGGTGCCGAGGTCGGCGCCGAGGATCGCAGCGGTCACGTTGCCGGCGGGGGTCATGCCGAACACCTGCATCGGCATGCCGTTGTCCATGCAGAGGCTGAAGGCGGTCGAGTCGACGACCTTGAGGCCGCGCTGCAGCGCCTCCTGGTAGCTGATCCGGTCGATCTTCGTCGCCTCGGGGTTGGTGCGCGGGTCGTCGGAGTACACGCCGTCGACGCCGTTCTTCGCGACGAGCACGACCTCGGCGTCGATCTCGAGCGCGCGCTGCGCCGCGACCGTGTCGGTCGAGAAGTACGGGAGGCCGGCGCCGGCGCCGAAGATCACGACGCGTCCCTTCTCGAGGTGCCGTTCGGCGCGACGCGGGATGTAGGGCTCGGCGACCTGGGTCATCGAGATCGCGGACTGCACGCGCGTCTCGGCGCCCGCCTGCTCGAGGAAGTCCTGGAGCGCGAGGGAGTTCATCACGGTGCCGAGCATGCCCATGTAGTCGGCCCGGCCGCGGTCCATGCCGCGCTGGCTGAGCTCCGCGCCGCGGAAGAAGTTGCCGCCGCCGACCACGATCGCGACCTCGACCGTCTTGGCCGCGTCCGCGATCTCGCGGGCGAGGGCGCTCACGACATCGGGGTTGACCCCGAGCGCTCCCCCGCCGAATGCCTCTCCTGAGAGCTTCAGCATCACTCTGCGCTTGCGTTCCGTCATCCCCGCCGTCCTTCCGGTACCCGTGTCAAAACTAGTGCTTCGCCGCGCCCGGGCACAGTGCCGGGCGAGTCGCGCGCGGCGCGCCGCCGTCGGGATGACGTCGGCGCGGAAGCATCCGCGCATGGAAAAGGGAGTCCGGATCGACTGAACGATCCGGACTCCCTCACCAGGGTGTTACGCCGTGGCCTTGAAGCGGGCGAACCCGGTCACGGTGAGACCGGCGTCCTCCAGCACCTTCTTGACCTGCTGCTTGTCGTCGCGGGCGTAGCCCTGCTCGAGCAGCACGATCTGCTTGAAGAAGCCGGTGAGACGGCCGTCGACGATCTTCTCCAGCATCGCCTCGGGCTTGCCCTCGTTGCGGCTGATCTCGGTGACGATGTCGCGCTCCTTCTCGACGAGCTCGGCCGGCACGTCCTCACGCGTGAGGTACTGCGGGTCGAACATCGCGATGTGCTGCGCGACGGCGCGAGCGGTCTCGGCGTCGGCGCCCGTGTAGGCGACGACCACGCCGATCTGCGGCGGCAGGTCCTTCGAGGTCTTGTGCAGGTAGACCGCGAACTCGTCGCCCGAGAGGGTGACGGCCTTCGCGAGCTCGACCTTCTCGCCGAGGGTCGCGGCCTGCTCGTCGATGACCTCGCCGACGGTCTTGCCGTCGACGGGCGCCGCGAGGGCGGCCTGCACGTCGGTGGCACCGGCGGCGGCGACCGCGTCGAGCACCTTCTCGGCGAGCGCGACGAACTTGTCGTTCTTCGCGACGAAGTCGGTCTCGCAGGCGAGCTGGATCATCGTGTAGCCGGCCGGCGACTGCTTGGCGGCGACGAGACCCTCGGTGGTCGAGCGGTCGGCGCGCTTCGCGTTGCCCTTGGCACCCTTGAGACGCAGGATCTCGGTGGCCTTCTCGAGGTCGCCGTCGGCCTCCTCGAGCGCCTTCTTGGTGTCGACCATGCCCGTGCCGAGCTGCTCGCGCAGGGTCTTGATGTCAGCGATGCTGATTGCCATGTCTGGCTGTCTCCTTCGGGGACTTATTCGGCGGGAGTGGCGGCGGCCTCTGCGGCCTCGGCGTCGGCGGCCGACTCGGTCGCGGCGACCTCGGTCGCTGCCTCGTCGACGACCTCGGCGGCCTCGACCTTGGCCTCGGCCTCGGTCTCGGCGGTCTTCTCGGTCGCGGCGCTCTGCTGGAGGAGCTCCTGCTCCCACTCGGCGAGCGGCTCGACGGCCGAGACGTTGCCGGCCTCTTCGGGCTTCTGGTGGCGCTCGATGAGGCCCTCGGCCGCGGCGTCGGCGATGATGCGGGTGAGCAGGCTCACCGAGCGGATCGCGTCGTCGTTGCCCGGGATCGGGTACTGGACCTCGTCGGGGTCGCAGTTGGTGTCGAGGATGCCGATGACGGGGATGCCGAGCTTCTTGGCCTCGTCGATCGCGAGGTGCTCCTTCTTGGTGTCGACCACCCAGAGCGCCGAGGGGGTCTTCGACAGGTTGCGGATGCCGCCGAGCGACTTGTGCAGCTTGTCGAGCTCGCGCTTCTTGATGAGGAGCTCCTTCTTGGTGAAGCCGCTCGTGGTGCCCTCGAAGTCGAGCTCCTCGAGCTCCTTCATGCGCGCGAGGCGCTTGGAGACCGTCTGGAAGTTGGTGAGGAGGCCGCCCAGCCAGCGCTGGTTGACGTAGGGCTGGCCGACGCGGGTCGCCTGCTCGGCGATGGACTCCTGGGCCTGCTTCTTCGTGCCGACGAAGAGGATCGTGCCGCCGTGGGCGACCGTCTCGCGGACGAAGTCGTACGCCTTGTCGATGAAGGCGAGCGACTGCTGCAGGTCGATGATGTAGATGCCGGAACGCTCGGTGAAGATGAAGCGCTTCATCTTCGGGTTCCAACGGCGGGTCTGGTGCCCGAAGTGCACGCCGCTGTCGAGCAGCTGGCGAATGGTGACGACGGCCATGAGCCGTTCTCCTTCTGTTCTCAGTTGTCGCAACCGGCCGGCGGCCGGGAGCCCTGGTGCCCGGCACGGCTCCGCCGTCGCCCTGATTTCTCAGGGGTCGGACTGAATGGAGTCGGTCGCCGAATGGGCACGCGTAGTCACCTCGACGGGCGAGGCGCTCTTGACACTCTACCATCGGCACTCCTCCTCCCCAACCGCGCGCCCGCCGCCGCGCTCCCGGTGCTCGGGGGCCGAACGGGCTGATGCCTCGGAGCCGCCGCAGGATCGTGGCCATGACCCTTCTCCCGCCCCCAGCAGTGCGGCGACGGCGCCGCGTTCTCGCCTCCACGCTCGCATCCACGACGCTCGCCCTCGCGGTCGCCGTCGCGTTCGCCGCCGTCTCGCCGCCCGTTGCGCTCGCGCTCGGACTCGCGCCCGCCGCGACGCCCGCCGAGTCCGAGCGGGCGACGACGACGCAGTGGGTCTGGCCGGTGCCCGCCCCCATCCGCGTGGTCTCCCCGTTCCGCGCCCCGCCGACGCCGTACGCCTCCGGACATCGCGGCATCGACCTCGAGATCGAACCGGGGGCGCCGCTCGTGGCCGCCGAGTCGGGCGTCGTGCGCTACGCCGGCATGGTCGCCGGCCGCGGGGTGGTCTCGATCGACCACGGCGGCGGGATCGTGAGCGCGATCGAGCCCGTCGACCCCGCCGTCGCGACCGGAGACGAGCTCGCGGCCGGCGCGGCGATCGGTACCGCCGCCCGGGGCGGCCACTGCGAGGGCGACTGCGTGCACTTCGGCGTCAGGGTCGACGGCGAGTACGTCTCGCCGTTCCGGTTCCTCGGTGGCCTTCCGCGTGCGGTGCTGCTGCCGTCGGCCTGACGCGCGAGGCGCGCGTCAGGCTCGCGGGTGCGCGGTGCGGTAGCTCTCCTTCAGCCGCTCCGCCGAGACGTGAGTGTAGATCTGCGTGGTGCCGAGGCTCGCGTGGCCCAGGAACTCCTGCACCGCCCTGAGATCCGCACCGCCGTCGAGGAGGTGCGTCGCCGCGGTGTGGCGGAAGGTGTGCGGACCGCTCGGCCCCGTCCCCGGGATCTCGGCGAGAACACCGGCCACGAGCGCGTAGACGCTGCGGGTACCCATGCGCGCACCTCGCGCGCCGAGGAAGGCCGCATCGGCGTTCGAGGTGGTGCGTGCCGGTCTCTGAGCGGCCGTGCCGTCGCCCTTCCTCGCCCGCTCGAGGATCGCCGGGCGGCCGAGCTCGAGATACCGGTCGAGGGCGCGCGCCGCGGGTGCGCCGTACGGCACGACCCGCTCCTTCGACCCCTTGCCGACCACCCGGACGGTACGGCGCCGCCGATCGACGTCGCGGACGTCGATGCCGACGAGCTCGGAGACGCGGAGCGCCGAGGCGTAGAGGAGCTCGACGATCGCGACGTCGCGGACGTCGATCGGGTCGTCCGTCGCGACGGCCCTCGCCTCGAGGCGGGCGAGCGCCTCGTCGAGCGCGGGCGCCGCGACGACGCGCGGCAGCGCGCGCTGGGCTCTGGGGGCGCGCAGTCGCGCACCGTGGTCGATCGGCACGAGGCCGCGGCGGGTCATCCATGCCGTGAAGCCGCGCGCGGAGGCGGCGCGGCGCGCGATCGTGGCCCTGGCCAGCCCGCGCTCGGTCGCCGCCCAGAGCCAGTCGCGCAGGACCGGGAGGTCGATCTCGCCCGCCTCCGCGACGCCGTGCTCCTCTGCGAAGCGGAGGAGGTCGGCGAGATCGGACCGGTAGGCGGCGACCGTGTGCTCGGAGTAGCCGCGCTCGGTGCGCACGTGCGCGAGGTAGTCGTCGACGACGACGTCGAGCGGCGAGGTCACGGCGGCGGCTTGCGCGAGAAGCGCTCGAGTCGTTCGGCCGGGGTCATCGCCTCGAGTTCGGCGAGGTACGCCTCGCCGAAGCTCGTGACGACGTCGAACGGGCCGACCGGCACGACCGAGGCCGCGAAGGCGTCCTCGAAGAGGTGGACGAGCGAGAAGGAGCGCCCGCCGTCGATGCCGACGAGCTCGCGGGGCGGCGCCGAGAGGTCCATCGTGTAGGCGGTCGCCCCGGCGACGGAGACGGGGATGCCCGCGAACGCGCCGTGGGTCGCGTAGTGGAGGTGACCGCCGAGGAACAGCCGCACGTCGCGACCGCGCACGACCTCGGCCAGTCCGTCCTGTCCGCGGAGCTCGAGCACGTCCATCAGGGCCAGCGGCGTCGCGATCGGCGCGTGGTGCATGGCGATGACGGTGCCGCGCGGGGCGGGCTCGGCGAGCACGGCGGCCAGCCAGTCGAGCGAGCGAGCGTCGAGCTCGCCGTGGTGGTACCCGGGCACCGTGGTGTCGAGCGCGATGATCCGGAGCCCGTCGAGGTCGATGACCCGGTGCACCGGTTCGTCGGACGATGGCGCCCCGCCGGGCGCCTCGTCGAGCAGGCCCGCCCGGAAGGCCGCGCGCTCGTCGTGGTTGCCCATCACCCAGACGAGCTCCGCCCCGGTCTCGCGGGCGAGCGGATCGAGCGCCGCACGCGCGCGCACGTACGCGTCGGGTTCGCCGAGGTCGGCCACGTCGCCGGTGACGACGATCGCGTCGAGGGAGGAGCCGAGGCGTTCGAGCTGCGCCGCGGTCTGCGCGAGGGCGGCGACCGTGTCGGCCGCACCCCCGAGCGGGGCGCCGCCCGAGAGCAGGTGCGTGTCGCTGACGTGCGCGATGACGGTCGTCGCCGCCGGATACCTGCCGAGTCTCGCCATCTCCCCACCCCCTTCGAGGCCAGCCTACGATCCGGCACCGACAGGCGTCGGGACGACGGGCCGCCCCGCGCACTTCTCCCTCACAGTGCGCCCCCGCACGGGCATTCCCCCGAACCGGGTGACGGGGCCGACCGGCTCGGTCCGCGCGCCACGCTCGAAGTGGAGGTGGTCGACTTGGCCCACAACACGGAGCTCGGCCGGCACGGCGAACGACTCGCCGCCGCCCATCTCGAGGCGCGCGGCATGTCGGTGATCGAGCGCAACTGGCGATGCCGGCTCGGCGAGATCGACCTGATCGCCCGCGACGGCGGCGTCGTCGTCTTCGTCGAGGTCAAGGCGCGATCCGGTCGCGGCTACGGGCATCCGTTCGAGGCGATCACGCCGCTGAAGCTCGCTCGGCTGCGCCGGCTCGCGACCGCCTGGTGCGAGCAGTCCGGCACCGGCCCCACGCGCATCCGCATCGATGCGATCGCGATCACCGTGCCGCGCGACGCACCCGCCGTCATCGAGCATCTCGAGGGAGTGAGCTGATGCCCGTCGCCCGTACGACCTCGGTCGCCCTGCTCGGCCTCACCGGTTCGATCGTCGAGGTCGAGGCCGACCTCTCCGCGCAGCTGCCGGGCGTCGTCATCATCGGCCTGCCCGACGCCGCCCTCGGCGAGGCGCGTGACCGCGTGCGCTCGGCCGCGAGCAATGCGGGCTGCCCGCTGCCGAGCCGGCGCCTCACGGTCAATCTCTCGCCCGCCGCCCTCCCCAAGCACGGATCGGGGTTCGACCTCGCGATCGCGATCTCCTGCCTCGCCGCGGCGGGCGAGCTCTCGAGCGAGTCGGTCGCCCGCGTCGTGCACCTCGGCGAGCTCGGGCTCGACGGCCGACTCCGGCCGATCGACGGCATCCTCCCGGCCGTCCTCGCGGCCGTCCGCTCGGGGCACGACCTCGTCATGGTGCCCTCGGCCAACGCCGAGGAGGCCTCGCTCGTGCCCGGCGCACGGGTCATCGGCGTCGCCTCGCTCCTCGACGCCGCGATCTGGCACGGCGGCGCCTTCGAGCCGCGGGCCTGCGACCCGGTGCCCGGCCCGTCGCCCGCGACCGATGCCGCCGAGCCCGCCGGCGACCTGGCCGAGATCGCGGGCAACAGCGATGCGGTCGAGGCAATGCTCGTCGCCGCCTCCGGCGGGCACCACGTCTCCATGCTCGGGCCGCCCGGCGCGGGCAAGACGATGCTCGCCTCCCGCCTGCCCGGTCTCCTTCCCGACCTCGACGCGGATGCCGCACTCGAGGTCGCGTCGATCCACTCGCTCGCGGGTCGCCGGCCCGGCGCGCAGCTCTCGTTCAGGCCGCCCTTCGAGGCGCCGCACCATACGGCCACCGCCGCGGCGATCGTCGGCGGGGGAAGCCGGCTGATCAGGCCGGGCGCGGCGGCGCGGGCGACGCACGGCGTGCTCTTCCTCGACGAGGCGCCCGAGTTTCCGAGGGCCGTCCTCGACGTGCTGCGTCAGCCGATCGAGTCGGGCACGATCTCGATCCATCGCGCGAACGCCGTCGCGACCTTCCCGGCGCGATTCCAGCTGGTGCTCGCCGCGAATCCGTGCCCGTGCGGCAACTCGGGCACCGACGCGTGCACGTGCGCGCCGATGGTGCAGCGCCGCTACCTCTCGCGGCTCTCGGGGCCGCTCCTCGATCGGGTCGACCTGCAGCTGCGGGTTCCCCGGGTGACCGTCGCGGCGATGCGGATGGCCGACGGCGGCGGAATCTCCACCGCGCAGGGACGCACGATGGTCTCGACCGCGCGCGCTGCGGCCGCCGAGCGCCTGCGCGGCACCCCCTGGCGGACCAACGCCGAGATGCCCGGGCCGTGGCTCCGCGGGGCCGGTCGGCTCCATCCCGGGAGCCGTGCGACGACGACCCTCGATCGCCTGCTCGAACGGGGCGGCATCACGATGCGCGGGTACGACCGGATCCTGAAGGTCGCCTGGACCCTCGCGGACCTCGCCGGGCGCACCACGCCGAGCGCCGAGCACGTCGGTCGCGCCATGTTCTTCAAGTCGGGAGTCACCTCATGAGCGCCACGCTGCGCACCGTCGCCGCCCATTCCTCCGCGATCGCCGCCGTCCGCGACGGCCGCACGCCCGACGACGAGGAGGGTCGCGCCGAGGCCGCCGCCCGTGCAGCGCTCGGGTTCCTCTCCGAGCCGGGCGACGGTGTGCTCGGACACCTCGTCGCCTCCGTCGGGGCGCCCGCGGTGCTCGACCTCATCGTCGCGGGCGCCGCGCCCGCCGAGTTCGCCGCCGCCCTGCGCGCCTCGGGCGAGCCGCTCGCCGAGTCGTCGATCGAGCACGGACTCCAGCGCTGGCGCCCGCGCGTCGACGCCGGGGCGTTCGTGCGCTCGCTCGAGCAGGCGGCCCGCGTGGGCGCGCGTCTACTGATGCCCGGCGACGCGGAATGGCCGACCGGCGTCGACGATCTCGGGGCGCACGCCCCGCTCGCCCTCTGGGTGCGCGGCCGCGCCGCCGCCCTCGCCGGTGCGCAGCCGACGATCTCGCTCGTCGGGGCGCGTGCGGCGAGCGGCTACGGCGAGCATGTGACGGCCGACGCCTCGGCCGGCCTCGTCGATCGCGGGTTCCTCATCGTCTCCGGCGGCGCCTACGGCATCGACGGCACCGCCCACCGGGCGGCGCTCGCGAGCGACGGCACGACGGTCGCGTTCCTCGCCGGCGGCATCGACCGGTTCTATCCCGCGGGCCACGAGTCGTTGCTCACCCGCATCGCCCAGTCGGGCGCGATCTTCTCCGAGGTGCCCTGCGGCACCGCCCCCTCCAAGTGGCGCTTCCTCCAGCGAAACCGGCTCATCGCCGCCGCCGGCGAGGCGACGGTCGTGATCGAGGCCGGGCTCCGGTCGGGTTCGTTGAACACCGCGGCCCACGCGACGCAGCTCGGCCGCCCGCTCGGCGCAGTGCCCGGGCCGGTGACGAGCCCGTCGTCGGCCGGATGCCACCGGCTGATGCGCGAGCGCGATGCCACCTGCGTCGTCGACGCGGCGCAGATGGCCGAGCTCGCCGCCGGTATGGGATTCGGCATCGACGGCGGCGCGGCGGGCCGCTCGGCGGCCGTGGCACCGGCGTCGCCCGATCCCTCGCCCGACGCCGTCCGACTGCTCGATGCCCTCAGCTCGAGGAGCGCCCGCTCGGTCGACGAGCTCGCCCGACGCAGCGGCATGGCGCCCGGCCTGGTGATGTCGACGCTCGCCGAACTCGAGGTCGATCGCCGAGCGGTCCGCGACGTCGACGGCGACTGGAAGCAGCGGGCGCGGCGTCGATGACCGATCCGGACAGTGCCGCACGCGCGGCCGTCCAGCACCGCGACCCGACCGATGCGGCGCACCGACGGCTACTCGTCGAGCGCGAGCTCCTTCGGCAGCTCGAACTCGCGAGCCGCCAGCTCCTCGACGTTGACGTCCTTGAAGGTCAGCACCCGCACGGCCTTCACGAAGCGGTCGGCACGGTAGACGTCCCAGACCCAGACGTCCTTCATCGTCAGCTCGAAGTAGAAGTCGTGCTCGGTGTCACGGCGCACGAGCTCGACCTCGTTCGCGAGGTAGAACCGTCGCTCGGTCTCGACCACGAACTTGAACTGCGAGACGATGTCTCGGTACTCGCGGTACAGGGCCAACTCGACCTCGCGGTCGTAGTCTTCGAACTCGTCTTCATCCATCGTGGTTCATCCTACGCCGAGGTCGAACAGGGCCGGTGCCTCGGGCGCCCGCTCATGCAGCCAGGTGCGTCGATGCAGTGCGTTCGGGCCGTGCTCGTCGATCGCGGCGAAATGCGCGCGACTCGAGTAGCCCTTGTTCTCGTCCCACGAGTAGAGCGGGGTGTCGGCGTGCGCGCGACGCATCCCGCCGTCTCGGTGCACCTTCGCGAGGACCGAGGCCGCCGCCACCGAGGCGCAGTCGCGGTCGGCCTTGATCCGGGTGCGCACGGCGACCCGCCGCTCGATGGCCGGGCTCAGCCAGTCGTGGTTGCCGTCGAGGATGAGCGGCGAACCGGCCACCGCGTCGGCGAGCGACGTGCCGGGGGCGAGCGCGGCGAACGCGCGCGCGCCGGCGAGCCCGAGGCACGCCATGATGCCGAGCTCATCGATCTCGGCCGCCGAGGCCTCCCCCACCGCCCAGGCGCGCACCCACGCGCCGGCCCGCGGCGCCATCGCGTCGCGACGCGGCTCGCTCATGAGCTTCGAATCGCGCAGGCCCGCCGGCATCCGCCGCACGGCGGGGTCGATGACGACGAGGCCGACGGTCACGGGGCCCGCGAGCGCGCCGCGGCCGACCTCGTCGCAGGCGAGCACGAACGGCGCCCCCTCGTCGAAGAGCTCGCGCTCGGCGCGGAGGTTCGGGATCGCCTGTCCGGCCATCACCCTTCGCCTTCGTCGACGCCCTCGAAGACGGTCGGGTAGTTGTCGAGCCATGCCCAGTGCGAGATCGGCCAGCTGACGACGAACGCCCGGCCGACGACGTTGTCGATCGGCACGAAGCCCTTGAGCGGCGTGTCGCCGTTGTAGCGCGAGTCCTTGGAGTTGCCGCGGTTGTCGCCCATCACCCAGAGCGCGCCCTCGGGCACGGTCTCGTCGAAGTCGACCTCGGAGACCTTGGTCTCGCCCGGCGGCAGTGCGACGTACGCCGACTCGTCGAGCGGCACGCCGTTCACGCTCATCTGGCCCAGGGCGTTGCAGCAGGTGACGTGGTCGCCCGGCAGGCCGATGACGCGCTTGACGAGGTGATCGTTCGAGTCGGGCGCAGAGAGCCCCACGAAGGCGGTGAACCAGTCGATCGCGGCGATGAGCGGCGGCTGCGGCTCCTCGACGCGGGCCGGCAGCCAGCCGCCCGGGTCCTTGAAGACCACGACGTCGCCCCGCGAGATGGGCGTGACCTCGGGAACCAGCTGGTTCACGATGATGCGATCGTCCTTCACGAGCGTCATCTCCATCGACTGCGATGGGATGAAGAACGACCGGATGAGGAACGTCTTGATGAGGAACGAAACGAGCACCGCCACCACGAAGATGACGAGCAGGTCCCTCAGGAAGAGGAGTACCCCGCGCTGCCTGCCGCGTGCCGATGCCGAACCAGCGCGATCTTCGCGCATGGTGGTGTCTTCTGTCATTTAACCGCCCGAGCTCCCCACCAGTCTATTGGTGGGGAGCTCGGTCGGAGTTCGCGGACGACCGCGATTCGCGCAGACGATCAGGCGTCGCGCTTCTCCTTGATCTTGGCCTTCTTGCCACGGAGCTTGCGCAGGTAGTAGAGCTTCGCGCGACGGACGTCACCGCGGGTGACGACCTCGATGTGGTCGATGACCGGCGAGTGCACCGGGAACTTGCGCTCGACGCCGACCTGGAAGCTGACCTTGCGGACCGTGAAGGTCTCGCGCACGCCTTCGCCCGAGCGGCCGATGACGACGCCCTGGAAGACCTGGATGCGCGAGCGGGTGCCTTCGATGATGTTCACGTGCACCTTGACGGTGTCGCCGGGGCGGAAGTCGGGGATGTCCGACCGCAGGCTCGCGGCGTCGACATGGTCGAGAATGTGCATGATGTTCGCTCTCTGCGCCCGCAACCGGTCGAACGCGGATCTTGAATGGAAAGTGTCTGGTGCCGCCTCGCACGGAAGCCCGTGCGTCGCATGCTCCCCGGAGGCAGAGTCGTCGGCGGGATCACTCCCGCAGCGGCACAATCCTCTATTGTGCCATGCCGGGTGCCCGGCAGGCAAAGCGGCCGGCCTCGCCGCGCGGACGCCACGGCGTCGCCGCCGCAGGCCTCAGTCGCGCACCTCGTGGATGATGATCACGTCGTCGTCGCCGTCGTCGAACGGCGGACGGCGGACGCCCGGGGCATCCTGGCGCGGCATGCCGCCCTGCTGCTCGGCCGCGAGCCGCTCGAACTCGGCCATCGAGGCGTTCATCCGCTTCGCGCCGTCCTTCACGAGCTGCCAGAGCGAGACCCAGAAGGCGGCGATCGCCGCGACGATCGCGAGGATGCCGAAGAACGCTGCTCCTGCGGTGTAGAAGCCCGTGGCGATGAGGGCCGCGTGCCAGGCGCCGATCACGCCGACGTCCGTCCACGAGACGGCCCGTTCGCGCCGCACCGTCGGCCGCGCGTTCACGAGGAGGGCGACGACGCCGAGCGTGAGGAACGCGATGGGCACCACGATCACGAGGCCGAGGGTGCCCCAGCCGCCCGATCCGAAGATCGCCCAGCCCACGAGGAGCCACACCGGCAGTGCGACGATCGCGATGAACTGCCAGCGGTAGAAGAGGCGCCGGATGAGCATGAGCCCAGCGTAATCCGGGCCGGCTGCGAGCGCGCCGGGTGTTCACTCAGGGCGGAGGCGACAGAATGGTCTCGGAGAGGATGAGCGTGATCGAACTGAGGACCCCCGCCGAGCTCGAGGAGATGCGGCCCGCCGGCCGCTTCGTGGCCAGCGTGATCGAGGCGACGTCGAAGGCCGCGGCCGTCGGCGTCAACCTGCTCGAGCTCGATGCGCTCGCGCACGAGATGATCCGCAAGGCGGGCGCCGAGAGCTGCTACATCGACTACCACCCGTCGTTCGGCGCGAGCCCGTTCGGCAAGGTGATCTGCACCTCGGTGAACGACGCGGTGCTGCACGGTCTCCCCCGCGACTACAAGCTGCGCGACGGCGACCTGCTGAGCCTCGACTTCGCGGCCTCGCTGAACGGCTGGGTCTCCGACTCGGCGATCTCGATCGTCGTCGGAACCCCCCGCGACGAGGACCTGCGCCTCATCGACACGACGCAGCGCGCACTCGACGCGGGCATCGCCGCGGCGCGACCGGGCAACCGCATCGGCGACATCTCGCGCGCGATCGCCGATGTGGCGAAGGCCGACGGCTACTCGATCAACACCGACTTCGGCGGGCACGGCGTCGGGCGCACCATGCACGGCGACCCGCACATCCCGAACAACGGCCGGCCCGGCCGCGGGCTGCCGCTGAAGCCCGGCCTCGTCGTGGCGATCGAGCCGTGGTTCCTCCAGACCACCGACGAGATCTTCACCGACCCCGACGGCTGGACGCTGCGCAGCGCCGACGGCTCGCGCGGCGCGCACTCCGAGCACACGATCGCCATCACCGACGGCGACCCGATCGTGCTCACGCAGCGCGGCTGACCGCGCCGAGCCGACTCAGCGGTCGAGCTCGACCTCGATCATGCCGCCGACGATCCTCGTGCGGTAGGTGCGGAGCGCGAGCGTCGCGTCGGTGAAGCACTCGCCGGTACCGAGGTCGTAGACCTCCTTGTGCAGCGGGGACGCGATCGTCGGGCGCTCGCCCCGCGACCCCACGATGCCGCGCGCCATGACGGGCGCCCCGGTGTGGGGGTCGAGGTGGTCGACCGCGTAGACCTCGTCGGCCCGCAGCCGCACGAGGGCGATCTGACGGTCGCCGTGCAGCGCGACCTCGCCCCAGCCGGGTTCGAGCTCGTCGAGCTCGCAGGCCGTGAGCCAGGCGGTCGTCGTGGCGGTGGCGGTCGACGTCATACGGATCCTCCAGGGTCGTGCCGGGCGCTCCCGCCCGGCGAGGCATGCGCACGACGCTAACGGCGGATCGTTTCCGCCGGCCCGTCGCGGTGTTTCGGCGCCGTGAAGACCGCCTCACATCCGACGACGGCCGCGGTGCGTCCGACGCGCATCTCGGTTACCGCGCCGAAACAGCCCCGAAACGACTCGCTCCTACGCTCGCCTCATCCGATCCGGGGAGGCAGCATGACCGGCAGCACGACCGAGCACCGCCGCGGCGCCGGGGTGCGCGACGTCCTCATCGTGGGCGGCGGACCCGCCGCACACCGCCTGGCCGACAGCCTGCATGCCAGGGACGCGGGCCGCACCCTGCGCGTCACGGTGGTCGGCGAGGAGCCGCACGCCCCCTACGACCGGGTCGCCCTCAGCACCCGTCTCGCGGACGGGGCGGTCGACCTCGCACTCCAGCCGAGCCGCATGTGGGAGGACGGGCACGTCGAGCTTGTCGTCGGCGAGCGCGTCGTCTCGATCGACGTCGACGCGAGCTCCGCGACGACGTCGAGCGGGCGGCGACTCCACTGGGACGAGCTCGTGCTCGCGACCGGCTCGAGCGCGCCGGTGCCCGAGCTCCCCGGTTCCGAGCATGCCCGCGTCTACCGCACCATCGAGGACGTCGACGCCCTCGTCGCGGAGACGGCGGCGATCGCGGCGGAGCGAGGCAGGCCGGCCCGGGTGGTCGTCGCGGGCGGCGGACTCCTCGGGCTCGAGGCGGCCGGCGGTCTCGCGGCACTCGGCGCCGACGCCGCCGTCGTGCACTCGGGCGGCTGGCTCATGTCGGCGCAGCTCGACGAGGGCGCGGGGCGAGCGCTCGGCCGGATCATTGCGGGCCAGGGCATCGGCCTGCACCTCGGCGTTCGTCCGACCGCGCTCGTCGTCGAGGGCGATGCGGTGGTGGGGGTCGACCTCGCGAACGGGCGGCGCATCGACTGCGACCTCGTCGTCTTCGCGATCGGCATCAGCCCGCGCGACGAGCTCGCCCGCGAGCTCGGCCTCCAGCTGGGGCCCCGCGGCGGCGTCGCGATCGACTCGGCCTGCGCGACGTCGCTGCCGAACGTGCACGCGATCGGCGAGGTGGCGAGCTTCGAGGGGCGCTGCACCGGGCTCGTCGCCCCGGCGAACGCGATGGCCGAGGTCGTCGCCGATCGCCTGCTCGGCGGCGCGGCCGAGTTCACCACGGTCGACGACGCGACGAAGCTGAAGCTCTCGGGCGTCGACGTCGCCAGCTTCGGCGATGCGCTCGCCCGCACCGAGCACGCGCTCGAGATCGTGTACGCCGACCCGGCTCGCGGGCTCTACCAGAAGCTCGTCATGACCGGCGACGCGAAGACGCTCCTCGGCGGCGTCTTCGTCGGCGACGCGTCCCCGTATTCGAGCCTGCGCCCGCTGCTCGGCACCGAGCTCTCGAGCGAGCCGGCCGCGTACCTCTCGGCGTCGGGGGTCGAGCCGCCCGCGGGCGACGAGCTGCCGCCGGCCGCGCTCGTCTGCGCGTGCAACAACGTGACGGCGGGCTCGATCCGCGACGCGATCGCGGGCGACGGGCACGCCGAGGGCTGCACCGAGCTCGGCGCCCTGAAGGCGTGCACCCGCGCGGGCACCCAGTGCGGCTCGTGCGTCCCGCTCGTGAAGAAGCTCCTCGAGGGCGAGCTGAAGAAGTCGGGCGTCGCCCTCTCGCGGGCGCTCTGCGAGCACTTCGAGCTCTCGCGCCAGGAGCTGTTCGAATCGGTGCGGGTGCTCGGGCTCACGAGCTTCGACGAGATCGTCGCGCGGCTCGGCACCGGTCGCGGCTGCGACATCTGCAAGCCCGTGATCGCCTCGATCCTCGCCACCCAGCACGGCTCGTACATCCTCGACGGCGGCCGCGGCGGCCTGCAGGACACGAACGACCGGGCCATGGCGAACATGCAGAAGGACGGCACCTACTCGGTCGTGCCGCGGATCCCGGCAGGCGAGATCACCCCCGAGAAGCTCGCGGTCATCGCCGCGGTCGCGCAGGAGTTCGGCCTCTACACGAAGATCACGGGCGGCCAGCGCATCGACCTGTTCGGCGCGCGGCTCGACCAGCTGCCCGACATCTGGAAGCAGCTCGTCGACGCCGGCTTCGAGTCGGGCCAGGCCTACGGCAAGGCCCTCCGCAACGTGAAGAGCTGCGTGGGGTCGACCTGGTGCCGGTACGGCGTGCAGGATTCGGTCGCGATGGCGGTGCGGCTCGAACTCCGCTACCGCGGTCTGCGCTCGCCGCACAAGCTCAAGTTCGGCGTCTCGGGGTGCGCTCGCGAGTGCGCCGAGGCCCGCGGCAAGGACGTCGGCGTCATCGCGACGGATCAGGGGTGGAACCTCTACGTCGGCGGCAACGGCGGCTTCCAGCCGGCGCACGCGCAGCTCCTCGCGAGCGACCTCGACGACGAGACGCTGATCCGCTACATCGACCGCTACCTGATGTACTACATCCGCACCGCCGACCGCCTGCAGCGCACCGCGCGATGGATGGAGGACCTCGAGGGCGGCCTCGAGCACGTGCGCGAGGTCGTCGTCGACGACCGCCTCGGCCTCGCCGCGGAACTCGAGGCGGCGGTCGCGACCCACGTCGACCACTACGAGGACGAGTGGGCGGCGACGCTCGCCGACCCCGAGCGACTGCGCCGGTTCCGTTCCTTCGTGAACGCCCCGCAGACGCCCGACCCCTCGATCGCACGGGTCGCCGAGCGCGAGCAGTTCCGGCCCGCCACCGCCGAGGAGCGGGCCGACGGACGGGCCGTCCTGATCGCCGGCGCCACCATCCCGACGAGGGAGGCGCTCGGGTGACCGGGCGCGTCACGCTCGTGGGCGGCGGCCCGGGCGCGATCGACCTGCTCACGGTCCGGGCCGTGCGCGCCCTCGCCGACGCCGACGTCGTGCTCGTCGACCGGCTCGCACCCCACGAGGAGCTCGCCGCCCTCGCCCCGCACGCCGAGATCGTCGACGTCGGCAAGACGCCGGGCCATCACGCCGTGCCGCAGCGCGAGATCGAGGTGATGCTCGTGCGGTACGCGGCATCCGGCGCCCACGTGGTGCGCCTGAAGGGCGGCGACCCGTACGTGCTCGGCCGCGGCGGCGAGGAGGTGCTCGCCTGTCACGCGGCGGGGATCCCCGTCGAGGTGGTCCCGGGGGTCACGAGCGCCATCGCCGTGCCGGGTGCCGCCGGGATCCCGGTCACGCATCGCGAGGTGAGCCGCCTGTTCACGGTCGTCTCGGGGCACGCCCCGCTCGACGACGAGGAGCTCGCCCACCTCGCCGGGCTCGGCGGCACGATCGTCGTGCTCATGGGCATCGCGACCCTGCCCTCGCTCGTCGCCGGGCTCGCCAGGCACGGCCTTCCGCCGGGGCATCCGGTCGCCGTCGTCGAGCGCGGGTTCAGCGCCGAGCAGCGCACCACGGTCGGCACGCTCGCCGACATCGTCGGGACGGCCGCGCGGGCGCGCGTCGCGTCCCCAGCGGTGGTGGTCGTCGGCGAGGTCGTCCGCCTCGCGCATGACGGGGAGGCGGCCGCGGGCGAGCTGATGGCCCGGGCGGCCGCGATGTCGGTGATCGCATGACGGATGCCGCGGAGTGCCCGCCGGGCTTCCGCCCCGACCAGCTGGCGGGGTTCCGCATCGGCGTCACGAGCGACCGGCGGTCCGCCGACCTCATCGACGCCCTCGCCCGGCGCGGGGCCCAGGTGCTGCACGCGCCGACCCTCAGGATGGCGAACGCCGCGAGCGACGACCCCGTCATCGCCGACACCCGCGCGATCATCGCCGCCCGGCCCGACGTGCTGCTCGCGACGACCGCCTACGGGGTGCGGCGCTGGTTCGAGGTCGCCGACGCGGCAGGGCTCGGCGAGGACCTCGTCGAGGCGCTGCAGCCGACCGCGATCCTCGTGCGCGGCCCGAAGGCCCGCGGCGGCATCCGGGCCGCCGGGCTGAACGACGTCGGCATGAGCGCCGAGGAGACGACGGAGTCGCTCATCGACGAGGTGCTCGACCGCTACCCGCCGGGCCTCACGGTCGCCGTGCAGCTGCACGGGTTCCTCCAGGCGCACCAGCTCGACCGGCTGCGCGAGGTGCACCCGCGGGTGCTCACCGTCGAACCGTACCGATGGGTGGAGACCGACGCCGACGACGACCGCGTCGACCGCCTGATCGACGCCGCCTGCTCGGGCGGCCTCGACGCCGTCACCTTCACGAGCGCGCCCGCCGTGCACGCGCTCTTCGGCGCCGCCGAGGCGCGCGGTCGCTACGACGAGCTCGTCGATGCGATGTGCGGGCCCGTCGTCGCGGCTGCCGTCGGCCCCGTGACCGCGGCGCCGCTGCTCGACGCGGGGATCGTGCCGATCCAGCCCGAGCGCTTCAGGATGGGCGCGCTCATCCGGCTCGTCTGCGAGCACCTCGAGCAGTCCCGGGTGCTCCGGCTCGACACCCGGCACGGCGAGCTCGCCCTGCGCGGGGCGATGCTCGAGATCGACGATCGGCGGGTGCCCCTCGCCCCCGTCGCGCTCGCCCTGCTGCGCGCCCTCGTGCTCGCCCACGGCGCCGTCGTCGCCCGCGACCGGCTCGCCTCCAGCCTGCCGGGCACCGGCGACCCGCACGCCCTCGAGGTCGCGCTCAGCCGACTGCGGCAGACCATCGGGGTGCCGGGGCTCATCGCGACCGTGGTCAAGCGCGGGTACCGGATCGATGTCTGAGCCTCGCCTCACATCCCGCCGGGCACCGGGTGAGCACCTCGAGACCGGGCGTTCACGGGCGGCACGATCGGCGGAAACACCGGCTCCGTAGCGTCGGCCGCACGAGTTCCGCGCACGAACGACCGCACCGGAGGCACCGATGACCGACACCGTCACGACCGAGCAGCACCAGCCGCAGTCCGCGCCCGCCGCCGCACCCGCCACCGCCGCAGCGGTCGCCGCCGGCGCCGCGCCCGCGCTCGTGATGCGCCCGGGCCGCTGGATCGACCACTGGGACCCCGAGGACCACGAGCAGTGGCGGACGGCCGGCCGTGCGATCGCCCGCCGCAACCTCCGCTGGTCGATCTTCGCCGAGTTCCTCGGCTTCGTGGTCTGGCAGCTCTGGTCGATCGTCGCGGTGACGCTGCCCGAGGCCGGCTTCGCGCTCTCGACGGGCGAGATCTTCTGGCTGATCTCGATCCCGAGCCTCGTGGGTGCGACGCTGCGGATCCCCTACTCGTTCCTCGTGCCGCGCTTCGGCGGCCGCAACTGGACGATCATCTCGGCGGGGCTCCTGCTCGCGCCGGCGATCGCCCTCGCCGTCTGCGTCGGCAACCCCGAGACCCCGTTCGGCGTCCTCCTCGCGGTCGCGGCGATCGCTGGTTTCGGCGGCGGCAACTTCGCGAGCTCGATGTCGAACATCACCTACTTCTACCCGCAGCGCGAGAAGGGCTGGGCGCTCGGGCTCAACGCCGCGGGCGGCAACCTCGGTGCCGCCGTCGCCCAGTTCGTCGTGCCAATCGTCATCACGATCGGCGCAGGGGCATCCCTCAACCTGCCGCTCGCCGGCTGGATCTGGGTGCCGTTCATCCTCGTCGCGATGGTCGGCGCCTGGCGCCGCATGGACAACCTCTCGAACGCGAAGGCCGACCTCGCGGGCTCGGCGGCGGCCCTCAAGGAGCCGCACCTCTGGGTGCTGTCGCTGCTCTACATCGGCACCTTCGGCTCGTTCATCGGCTTCGCGAGCGTGTTCCCCAAGCTGATCGTCGACCAGTTCCCCGCCTTCGGGGCGATCGAGGTGGGCGGCACCTCGATCGGGCTCGCCTTCCTCGGCGCACTCGTCGGCTCGCTGGCGCGACCGTACGGCGGGCGCCTCGCCGACCGCTTCGGCGGCGCCCGGATCACGATGTGCGCCTTCGCCGCGATGGCGGCGATCACCCTCGCGGTCCTCCTGGCACTGCCGGTCACGGGATTCTGGGGCTTCCTCGGCCTGTTCCTGCTGCTCTTCGCTGCGGCCGGCGCCGGCAACGGCTCCACCTATCGGATGGTGCCGATCGTCTTCGCGCTGCGCGCCTCCGGCGACGAGACGCCGCGCAAGCGCAAGGCGGCCGCGGCACTGGGCCTCATCTCGGCGATCGGCGCGTACGGCGGCTTCCTGATCCCGCAGGCGCTCAACCTCTCGTTCCAGGCGACGGGCGGCTATGCGGGCGCCTTCCTCGGCTTCGTCGCCGGCTACGCCGTGCTCCTCGCCCTGACCGCCCTCGTCTACGTGCGCCCCGGCCGTGCGCGCGCTCAGCAGATCTGAATCGAGCACCGATGCCACGAGCTGCCGCCGACACCCACTGCCCGTACTGCGCGCTGCAGTGCGCGATGACACTCGGCGAGCCGGATGCCGCGGCGTCGGCCTCGTCGCAGGCGCAGGTGAGCGTCTCCGCGCGCGACTTCCCGACGAACCGCGGGGGGCTGTGCAAGAAGGGGTGGACGTCGGCGGAGCTCCTCGGCAGCACCGCGCGGCTCCGCGTGCCGCTCGTGCGGGGCGCGGACGGCGTGCTCGCCGAGGCGAGCTGGGACGAGGCGCTCGACCTCGTCGCGGGGCGGCTCCGAGGCATCCGCGAGCAGCACGGCGCCGACGCCGTCGGCGTCTTCGGCGGCGGCGGACTCACGAACGAGAAGGCGTACCTGCTCGGCAAGTTCGCCCGACTCGCCCTCGGCACGAGCCGCATCGACTACAACGGCCGCTACTGCATGTCGTCGGCCGCCGCGGCGGGCAACCGGGCGTTCGGCGTCGACCGCGGCCTGCCGTTCCCCGTCGAGGATCTCGACGGTGCCGACACCGTCCTCCTGCTCGGGTCGAACGTCGCCGCGACGATGCCCCCGTTCATCGGGCACCTCGCGGGCGCGCAGGCGGCGGGCGGCCTCGTGGTCGTCGATCCTCGCCGTACGGCGACCGCGCGCCTCGCCGACGACGGGCGGGGCCTGCACCTGCAGCCGGCGCCCGGCACCGACCTCGTGCTCCTGCTCGGCCTCATCCACCAGGTCATCGCGGAGGGACTCGTCGACGCCGACTACGTCGAGCGGCGGACGCTCGGGTTCGCGGCGCTCCGGCGCTCCGTCGCGAGCTGGTGGCCCGAGCGCGTCCAGTCGGCGACGGGGGTGCCCGCCGCCGCCATCCGCCGGCTCGCCCGGCGCCTCGCCGCGGGCGGGAACACCTTCATCCTCACGGGGCGGGGCGTCGAGCAGCACGTCGACGGCACCGACACGGCGACGGCGGCGATCAACCTCGCGCTCCTGCTGGGGCTGCCCGGGCGGCCGGGCAGCGGGTACGGCACCCTCACGGGGCAGGGCAACGGCCAGGGCGGGCGCGAGCACGGACAGAAGTGCGACCAGCTGCCCGGCTATCGCAAGATCACCGACCCCGTCGCCCGCGCGCACGTCGCCGCCGTGTGGGGTGTCGCGCCCGAACGGATCCCCGGGCCGGGGCTGCCCGCGGTCGAGCTGCTGCAGTCGCTCGGCAGGCCCGGCGGCGTGCGCGCCCTGCTCGTGCACGGCTCGAACCTCGTGGTCTCGTCGCCGAACGTGGCCGCCGTGCGCACGGGCATCGCGGCGCTCGACCTCCTCGTCGTGTGCGACTTCGTGCTCTCGGAGACGGCGGCGCTCGCCGACGTCGTGCTGCCGGTGCGCCAATGGGCCGAGGAGGAGGGCACGATGACCTCGCTCGAGGGGCGCGTGCTGCGACGGCGGCGTGCGATCGAGCCGCCCGAGGGCACCCGCGACGAGCTCTGGGTGCTCGCCGAGCTCGCCCGGCGGCTCGACTGCACCGCGACCTTCGACACCGACCCGGAACGCGTGTTCGAGGAGCTTCGGGTGGCCTCGGAGGGCGGGCTCGCCGACTACTCGGGCATCGACTACGCGATGCTCGATCGCGGGGAGGTCGCGTACTGGCCCTACCCGCGCGGCAGCGCCGGCACGCCGCGGCTCTTCGCCGAGCGGTTCGCCCACGCCGACGGGCTCGCGCGGCTCGTGACGGTCTCGGTGCGGCCGGCGGTGCTCGAGGGCCCCGCCCCCGACGAGCTCGTGCTCGTGACCGGGCGGCTGCTCGAGCACTACCAGAGCGGCGCCCAGACGCGGCTCGTGCCCGAGCTGCTCGCGGCCGAGCCCGAGCTGCGTGCGTCGATCCACCCGGCGACCGCCGAACGGCTCGGCGTCGCCGACGGCGCGATGGTCGAGATCGCCAACGCGGGCGGACGCGTCTCCTGCCGGGCGAGGCTCACCACCGAGGTCCGGGTCGAGACCGTGTTCCTGCCGTTCCATTTCGGCGACGACCGGGCGGCGAACCTGCTGACGAGCGACCGCGTCGACCCTGTGTCGGCCATGCCCGAGTTCAAGACGAATCGCGTGCGGGTGACCTCCGCAGCCGAGCTCGCGACCGGCCCTGCCGGCTCCCCCGCCCGCCGCGCAGAAGCCGGAGCCCCCGCATGACCGCACCGCACCGCATCGTCCTCATCGGCTACGGCCCCGTCGGCGCCCGGTTCGTCGACGAGCTGCTGCCGGCCGTCGCCGACGGCTCGGTCGAGCTGACCGTCGTCGGCGGCGAGCACGTCGAGGCGTACAACCGCGTGCTCGTCGCCGAGTACGCGGTCGGCGGCACCGAGCTCGACTCGATGCTCGTCGGCGATCGCGCGGGCGCCGAGACGGCGGGCGTCAGGATGCGGCTCGGCGTCGCCGCGCGGTCGATCGACCGCGACGCCCGCACCGTCGAGCTCGAGACGGGCGAGCTCCTCGGCTACGACCGGCTCGTGCTCGCGACGGGCGCCCGCGCGAACGTGCCGACGCTCGACGGCGTCGAACGGCGCCGACGCGACCTCGTCTCGCTCGAGAAGTACGCCGGGGCGCTCGTCGGCCGCGACGACGAACTCCCCGCCGGCATCACGGCCCTGCGCGACCTCGCCGACGCCGAGCGCGTGCTCGCCGCGGTGCGGGCGCGCCACCGGATCATCGTGCTCGGAGCGGGCGTGCTCGGGCTCGAGCTCGCCCTCGCCGCCGCCCATGCGGGCGCCGAGGTCTGCGTCGTGCACCACGGCGGGCACCCGATGCCCCGCAACCTCGATCGCGGCGCCGGCCTCGTGCTCCGGGCGGCGCTCCGCCGCACCGGGGTCACGGTCGTCGCGAACTCGCGCGCCGAGGCGGTCGGGTTCCGCGACGACGCCGACGGCACCCGCCGCTTCGACCAGCTCGTCACGGCCGACGGCAAGCAACTCCGCGGCGAGCTGCTCGTGCTCTCGTGCGGCGTCAGCGCCCGGGCGGAGCTCGCGCTCCTCGCGGGCCTGCGCACGGCGGCGGGCATCGTCGTGCACCCGTGGCTCGCCTCCTGGACCGACCCCGCCGTCTTCGCGATCGGCGACTGCGCCCAGATCGTCGAGCACACCGAGGAGAACGCGCGCGAGCGCACGCTGCCCGGTGCGCCGGCGGGCCTCATCGGGCCGGGCTGGCGTCAGGCCGACTGGCTCGCGGCGAGGCTCGCGGCGGAGGCCCGCGGCGAGGTCCGCGGCGAGGCATCCGCCCCGCCCTCGACCGCGGATGCCGCCGACCGCTCGCCCGGCGCGCAGACGGCGCTGCCGGCCGAGCGCGAGGCGATCGTCATGCTGAAGGCCGAGCACCTCGACGTCGTGGCGGTCGGCGACGTCGCCGCCGAGCCGTGGGACGAGGACCCCGCGCACCCGCTGCGGCGCGTCGCGCAGTGGGCAGACCCCGAACACCACCGTTACGTGAAGATGGTGACCGAGGCCGGGGTGCTCACGGCGTTCGCGAGCGTCGGGATGCCGCGCACCGCAGCCGAACTGACGCTGCTCTTCGAGCGCAGGGGCGAGCTTCCGGCCGACCGCTCGCTGCTCCTCCGGTTCGACGGGCCCGACGACGACCCCTCCGCGGCGGGCGATGCGTTCGCGCCGACGGCGACGGTGTGCTGGTGCAACGGCGTCACGGTCGAGCGCATCGAGGCCTCGGCTGCCGCCGGCAGCACCACGGTCGCGTGCGTCGGCCGCGACACCCGGGCCGGCACCGGCTGCGGCGGGTGCAAGGGGCGCATCGGAGAGGTCCTCGCGCGGGCGGCGGCGGCGGGAACGGCGTCCGGGACGGGCGGATCGGGCGGACCGGGCGGACCGGGCTCCGTCGCCGAATCCGACGATGCACCGAGCCTGACCGGCTGACCGTCGGCCGGCAGGCCGCACCCCGTGGCGGCGCTCGGCCGCGCCCTGCCTCGAGGTCGGGCTCAGGCTCGGGCTCGGGGCTCGGGGCTGGCGATCGCGCCGCCTAGATCGCGACGCGGTCGGCCGCTTCGGCCTCGCGATGACGATCGAGCACGAGCGCGACGAGCTCGGAAGGGGCGGGCTCCCCCGGCATGAGCAGCGGTTCGGCGACGAGCTCGGCGTCCGCCGCAGCCGCCGCGTCGGAGAACGTCCCCGGCGCGAGCAGGTAGGGGGCGATTGCGATCCGCACCCCGGGGTGGACCTCGCGGATCATCTCGACGGCGTCGGGCAGGCGCGGGATCGCGGCGGCGATGAAGCCGACCGTGACCGAGCGGCCGAGCCGGTGGCCGAGCCGACGGGCGGTCTCGAAGCACTCCCGGACCGCCCGCGGGTCGTTCGATCCCGCGGCGGCGAGCACGACGGCATCGTCGGGCTCGAGGCCGGCGAGCCGGAGCCGGCGGGCGAGCACCTCGACGATGCGGTCGTCGGGTCCGAGCGCCTCGGCGAGCCCGGCGCCGGTGCCGAGGCGGTCGAGCCCGAGCGCGAGGCCGGTGCGCACGTGGAAGCCCGCCGACAGCACGAGCGGCACGATCACCGGGGCGGGGCCGCCGCCGCCCAGGAGGTCGCCCGCGAGATCGCCCGCGCGAGCGTCGACGAAGCTGATGGCGACGTCGAGTCCGGGCCGCGCGGAGGCGACCCCGTCGGCGAGCCGCATGATCGCCTCGCGGTTCGCCGCCGACGGTGCGCCGTGCGTCACCGCGACGAGCCGGAGCGGCCGCTCGGCCGCGTCGTCGCGCGGGGCCGGAACTGCACTCGTGACCATGCTCCGACCCGCGCTCTCCGGCGGGGAATCGATGGTGCCCGCCGCTTCGACGGTATGAAGCGGGTGTTACGGGGCGGCGAGCCCGGTGTTTCGGGCGCGTGAAGAACGGCTCACGCGTTCGCGTCGGCGGGACCCCCGGGCAGCAGTTCGGGTCGCACGCGCCGGGTGCGCTCGAGCTGCTGCTCGGTGCGCCACGCCGCGACCGCGCCGTGGTTGCCCGAGCGCAGCACCGGCGGCACCTCGAGGCCGCGCCACTCGGCGGGCTTCGTGTAGCTCGGGTACTCGAGCAGGCCGTTCTCGTGCGACTCCTCGACGAGCGACTCGGGGTTGCCGACGACGCCCGGCACGAGGCGGCCGGCCGCCTCGATCATGGCCATGACGGCGACCTCGCCGCCGTTCAGCACGTAGTCGCCGAGCGAGATGAGCCGCACGCGCATACGCGTCGAGTAGTGGTCGACGACGCGCTGGTCGATGCCCTCGTAGCGCCCGCAGGCGAAGACGAGGTGCTGCTCCTCGGCGAGCTCGCGCGCGATCGCCTGCGTGAACGGCTCGCCCGCGGGCGAGGGGACGATGAGCAGTGCATCGGATGCCTCGTGGCCGACGATCGAGTCGAGGGCCTCGCCCCACGGCTCGGGCTTCATGACCATGCCCGCACCGCCGCCGTACGGCGTGTCGTCGACGGTGCGGTGCCGGTCGTGCGTGAAGTCGCGCAGGTCGTGCGCGGTGACCTCGAGGAGGCCGGACTCGCGCGCCCTGCCGAGCAGCGACAGGTCGAGCACCGAGAAGAACTCGGGGAAGATCGTGACGATGTCGACGCGCATCGCTCGCCTACTCGCCGGGCGCGTCGCCGTCGGCGACGGACTCGGCCGCGGCATCCGCCGTGTCGCCCTCGGCGAGCTCCTCGAAGAGGCCGGCCGGCGGCGTGACCGTCAGCGTGCCGGCCTCGAGGTCGACCTCGGGCACGATCGCCGAGACGAAGGGCACCATGACGTCGCGACCGCCGGGTCGCTCCTGGTCGACGCGCACGATCAGCAGGTCTTGCGCCGGCAGGTGCTCGACGTGCACGACCTCGCCGATGCGAGCGCCGTCGCGGAGGACCGCGAGCCCGATGAGCTGGTGATCGTACCAGGCGTCGTCTTCGGGCGCCTCGTCGTCGACCTGGTCGACCCAGAGGATGGCCTTCAGGAGCGTCTCGGCCGCCGTGCGGTCGTCGACGCCCTCGAAGAACCCGACGGGCTGCCCGTTGTACCACCGGACCTCGCGGAGGGTCAGGTGCCCGCCGTGCCACGGCGAGTCCTTCGGCACCTGCAGCGAGAACACCGCGCCCGGGACGAAGCGACGCTCGGGGTCGTCGGTGTAGAGCTCGAGCTTGATCGCGCCCTTGAGGCCGTGCGCCTTGGTCAGGCGGCCGACCCGGAGCTGCGTACCCGGTGAGTCGGCCACGTCAGTCGTCGGTGTCGACGACGTCGACACGCACACGGCGGCCATCGGCCAGCGCGGTCACGAGCGTACGGAGCGCCTTGGCCGTGCGGCCGGCGCGCCCGATGACGCGACCGAGGTCCTCGGGGTTCACGTGAACCTCGAGGACCTCGCCGCGTGCGCTCGACGCGGAGACGACCCTCACGTCGTCAGGGTGATCGACGATCCCCTTGACGAGGTGTTCGAGCGCGGACTGGAGCAAGGCTTACGCCTCGTCCGTCGCGGTCTCCGCAGCCTCGGCCTCGGCCTCGGCGGGGGCCTCTTCGGCCTTGGGCGCCGGCTTCTCGGCCTTGGGCTTCAGCACCGGCTTCTTCTTCTCGTCGGCGACGAACTCGACCTTGGCGGCCTTCGTCTGCACCGTCGAGACGGCGTTCGCGTCGCCCTTGAACTTGCCCCAGTCGCCCGTGAGCTTGAGGATGGCCGCGACCTGCTCGGTCGGCTGCGCGCCGACGGAGAGCCAGTACTGGGCACGCTCCGAGTCGACCTCGATGAACGAGGGCTGCTCGGTGGGGTGGTACTTGCCGATCTCCTCGATCACACGACCGTCGCGCTTGGTGCGCGAGTCGGCGACGACGATGCGGTAGTACGGCGCACGGATCTTGCCGAGACGCTTGAGACGGATCTTGACAGCCACGATTCTCCTGAATGTGTAGAAAGGTTGAACCGATCGCCTGGAGCGTGGGGTGCACACCCGGCGGAAGCTCGAAATGGTCGGACCACGGCCTGATAGAGGGTCGGGCGGCGATCCAACCCCCTATTCTGCCAGATTCGGCGGTCGCCCGCGAACCGGCGCCGCGTCGCGCGTCAGCGCAGCCCCGCCATCCAGCGCTCGATGCCGTCGGCGTCGATGGGAAGGCCGGCCGAGAGCACCTCGCTGCCGTCCGCCGTGACGACGAGGTCGTCCTCGAGGCGGACGCCGACGCCGCGGAGCTCGGGCGGCACGGTCTCGTCGAAGGCGTGGAAGTAGAGCCCCGGCTCGACGGTCAGCGCCATACCCTGCCGCATCGTCGCCCCCTGGTAGGCGGCGTGGCTCGAGGCCGAGCAGTCGTGCACGTCGATGCCGAGGTGATGGCCGACGCCGCACACGATGTAGCGGCGGTGCTGCTGGCCGCCCGGCGAGAGCGCCTCGTCGACCGAGACGGGCAGCAGCCCCCAGTCGGCGAGGCCCTGTGCCAGGACCTCCATGCACGCGGCGTGGAAGTCGGCCCAGTCGCGGCCGGGCCCGACGGCCGCGAGGCCCGCCCGGTGGGATGCCTCGACGAGGTCGTGCACCTCGCGCTGCGCCGCGCCGAATCGGCCCGAGGCCGGCAGCGTCCGCGTCACGTCGGCGGTGAACCCCGAGCGGCGCTCGACGCCGAGGTCGAGCAGCAGCAGCGCCTCGGGGTCGATGTCGCCCTCGGCGCGCACCCAGTGCAGGATCGGCGCGTGCGCCCCGGACCCCACGATCGAGGTGTAGCCGACGCCCGCGCCGACCGTGCGCGCGTGCCGGTCGAAGGTGCCCTGCAGCCAGCGCTCGCCGCCCGCGCGCACGGCGCGCGGGATCTCGAGCACCGTCTCGGCGAAGCCCTCGACGGTGGCGTCGACGGCCGCGCGCAGCTCGGCGAGCTCCCACTCGTCCTTGATCATGCGCAGCTCGGCGAGCACGCGCGCGAGCTCGCCCGAGCGCGGGCGTCCCGCGAACGAGGCCGCCCGCCCGTCGAGCGGCACGGTGCCGCCGATGAGCGCGTCGGCCGGGAGGTCGAGGTCGTCGACGCTCCGGGTCCGGAGGCCGAGCGCCTCGGCGTACTCGCCGACGCCCGGCATCGGACCGACCCAGAGCTCGCCGCGCAGCGGGTCGGCGAAGAATCCCTCGTCGCCGGGGCGGAACGGCGCGGGCAGGTAGAGGGTCGCGTCGTGGCGGGAGCCCACGGGCTCGAGCACGAGCACGGCGTCCTCGACCGCCGCGCCCACGAGCCAGAGGAAGTCGCTGTCGGCGCGGAACTCGTGCGCGTTGTCGTTCACCCGCATCGGCGCCCGCCCCGCCGAGACCGCGAGCGTGCGCCCGGCGAATGCCGCCGACAGCCGGTCGCGGTGACGTGCGGCGGCCTCGGGCGCCCCCGCCGGCACGAGCGGCGCACGATCGGCCTCGCCCCAGCCTCCCTGCATGAACTCGCGGAAGCCGGGCGACGCGGCGAGGCGCGGCACGCGCGGGTCGGGTTCGGCGGGCTGCGGCATCGACCGCGGGGTCGTGGCAGGCACGAGGAGCTTCCGGGACATCGGTCACCTTCGGGTTCATCCGTGCCGCGATGCCGGACAGCACCGCGGATCGCCGGCTGCGACGGGAGCCTGCAGCCGCCGGCCCCTCGAATGGGAGCTCGGCGAGCTCGGACGCGCTTCGTCGAACACTCCGCGATGTGTAGCACATTACACATCACACAGTAGGATGTCGACATGACCGATGTCATCGCCGCCATGCGGGTCCTCGATGGGGACGCGCTCCGCGCCCGCGTCGACATTCCCCGCGCCGCCAGCGCCCTCCGGGCCGCGCTCCGGGCCGGGTTCGATCCCGACGACGATCCGCCGCGGTCGATCGTCGACGTCCGGCACGGGCAGCTGCTGCTGATGCCCGCCGACCTCGGCCGCTACGCCGGGCAGAAGCTCGCGACCGTCGCCCCCGCGAACCCGGCGCGCGGCCTCGAGCGCATCCAGGCCGTCTACATCGTGCTCGACGCCGAGACCCTCTCCCCCGTCGCACTGCTCGACGGCACCGAGCTCACGAACCTGCGCACGCCCGCGATGTCCGCCGCGATGGTCGATCTCGTCGCCGAGCCCGACGCCGCGAGCCTCGTCGTCTTCGGCACCGGCCCGCAGGGCGTCCGCCATGTCGAGGCGATGCGGGCGATCCGCCCGGTCGAGCGGGTGCGCTTCGTCGGCCGCGACCTCGAGCGCGCCGAACGTGCGGTCGCCGCGGTCGCCGCATCCGGACTCGACGCCGCCGTGGGCACCGCCCGCGACGTCGCCGACGCCGATCTCGTGGTGTGCGCGACGACCGCGCGCGAACCGCTCTTCGACGCGACCCTCGTGCGCGATCGCGCCGCGCTCGTCGCGGTCGGCTCGCACGAGCGCGACGCCCGCGAGCTGCCGGGCGCCCTCCTCGGGCGGGCGCAGGTGATCGTGGAGACCGATCGCGTCTCGCGCACGGAGGCCGGCGATGTGATCATGGCGGTCGACGAGGGACACCTCGCCCCGGGCGACGTCGTGCCGATGGCGCGGATCGCGACCGGCGAGGTCGCCGTGGCGCGGGACCGCCCCCGCGTCGTGAAGACGTGCGGCATGGGATGGCAGGACCTCGCGGTCGCCGCGGTCGCGATCGAGCACGAGGAGTCGTACGTGTGATGCGCTGGAGCACCGAGGACTGGCACACGGCCGGCGAGCCGTTCCGGATCGTGGAGGGCGTCGCGACCGAAGGCGCCACCGTGGCCGAGCGGCGCGTGCACGCCAGGTCGGGCGAACCCGACCGGGTGCGCCGCTTCCTCTGCCTCGAGCCGCGCGGCCACGACGACATGTACGGCGGGTTCATCACGCCGCCCGACGACGACGGCGCCCACTTCGGCGTGCTGTTCTGGCACAAGGACGGCTTCTCGACCGCGTGCGGGCACGGCACCATGGCGCTCGGCGCCTGGGCCGTCGCGACCGGGCGCGTCGACGCCCCCGACGACGGCGAGGCGAGGGTCGTGATCGACGTGCCGAGCGGTCGCGTCGAGGCGCGCGTGCAGCGCTCGGGCGGCGTGACGACCGGCGTCGTCTTCCGCAACGTGGCCTCCCGGGTGCTCGCCCGCGGCCTCCCGCTCGTGACGAGCCGCGGCGAGGTGCTCGTCGATCTCGTCTTCGGCGGCGCGGTCTACGCGACGCTGCCGGCCGCGTCGCTCGGGCTCGAGGTGGCCCCGGCGCACACGACCGAGCTCATCCGCGTCGGCCGCGAGATCAAGTGGGCGCTGAACGACCACCCCGCGGCGCAGCTCGACGACGACCGGCTCTCGGGCGTCTACGGCACGATCTTCGTCGACGAGCTGGGCCGCACCGACGACGGACCGTGGCAGCGCAACGTCACGGTCTTCGCCGACGGGAGGTCGACCGCAGCCCGTGCGGCTCGGGCACCGCCGCGCGCGTCGCGCTGCTCGCGCACACGGGCGAGCTCGCCGACGGCGAGACGCTCACGCACGACTCGATCATCGGCACGCGCTTCCTCGCGCGCGTCGCCGAGCGCACGGGCGGCGGCGTGATCCCCGAGATCGCCGGGCAGGCGTACCGCGTCGGACGGTGCGAGTTCGAGCTCGACCCCGCCGACCCCCTCGCCGGGGGCTTCAGCCTGCGCTGACCCGCCCCGCGACCGACCGGCATCGATTCAGGGAATAGGCCGCTGCTCAGGACGATGTCGGCGAATCCGTCCTGAGCAGCGGCCCTTTTCCTGAAACGGTGGGGGGTCGGCGGATGCCACGAGGCCGGCCCCGTGGCATCCGTCACCGTTCGTCCGTCAGTGCGCGCCGGTGAGGCTTCCCCACCCGGTCGAGGCGCCGGCGGCGCTGCGCCGCTGCGGCACGCCCCACGGGTTGTCGTCGCGGAGCGGTGCGGGCAGCAGGGCCTGCGGCGCGTTCTGGTACGCGACCCCGCGCAGGAACCGCATGATCGCCGCCGTGCCGACGCTCGTGGCGTCGGTCGTCGTCGCGGGATACGGTCCGCCGTGCTGCATCGCGCTCGTGACGGAGACGCCGGTCGGCCAGCCGCCGAAGAGCACGCGTCCGCTCGTCTCGGCGAGCGCGTCGACGAGGTCGGCGAGGCCGCCGCCCTGGAGCTCGTCGTCGCTCGCGTGCAGGGTCGACGTAAGGTTGCCCGGGAACAGCTCGCGCTGGACCCCCGGCAGCTCGGCCGCGTCGTCGTACCGCACGATGATCGACAGGGGGCCGAACGACTCCTCCAGGAGCTCGTCGCGATGCTCGCGCAGCGTGTCGAGGTCGACCTCTACCACGGTCGGCGTCGCGAAGCGCTGCTCGGCGTCGTCGACGCGCACCTCCCCCGCGGCGAGGACCGTCACGCCGGGGGCGCCGAGCACGGCGCCGCGGCGTTCCTCGAAGGCGCGGCCGATGCCGGGGTTCAGCAGCCGGTGCTCGGCGACCCCCGCGGCGGTCTCCCCGACCGGGCCGAGCTGCGCGCCGCGCGGCACGAAGAGGAAGCCGGGCTTCGTGCAGAGCTGCCCGGCCGAACCCGAGACCGAGGCGAGGAAGCCCTGGAGCAGCTCGGGGTCGGCGTCGACGGCGCCCGCCGTCGCATAGACCGGGTTGACGCTGCCGAGTTCGCCGAAGAACGGGATGGGACGGGGCCGCGACGCCGCGAGGTCGGCGAGCAGCCGCCCGACGTGCGTCGAACCCGTGAACGCGCCGGCGCGGATGCGCTCGTCCTGCAGCAGCTCGACGCCGGCCCGCTGACCCGCGACGACTTGGAACACGCCGTCGGGCATGCCGGCGGTGGCGAGCGCGGCGGCGACGAGCTCGCCGGTGCGACGTGAGAGCTCGGGGTGCCCCGAGTGCGCCTTCACGACCAGCGGGCAGCCCGCCGCGAGCGCCGCGACCGAGTCGCCGCCGGCCACCGAGAACGCGAAGGGGAAGTTCGATGCCGCGAAGTTCAGCACCGGCCCGACGGGCTCGAGCACGCGCCGCACGTCGGGACGCGGGCCGATCACGTACCCGGCGTCGGCGTCGTCGATGCGCGCATCGAGGTAGGCGCCGTCGACGATCACCTCCGCGAAGAGGCGCAGCTGGTTCGAGGTGCGCCGTACCTCGCCCGTGAGGCGCGGCTCGGTGAGGCCGGTCTCGCGCATCGCGATCGCGATGAGCTCGGCGGCGTGCGCGTCGAGCGCGTCGGCGACCGCGACGAGCGCGGCCGCCCGCGCGCGGGGCTCGGTCTCGGCGAAGGGGCGTGCGGCGCGCGCCGCCCGGGCGGCGACGGCGTCGGTGTCGGTGTCGGTCTCGGTGCTCATGGATGCCTCCGGCTGGTGGATTCGGGTGACGGTACCCGGGGCGACCGTCAGAAGACGAAGCCCTCGGGGAAGGGGTCGTCGTCGTCGAGGAAGTACTGGCCGAGGCCGGTCACCCAGGCGCGGCCAGTGATGGTCGGCACGACGGCGGGCACCCCGCCCACCTCGGTCTCGCGGAGGAGCCGCCCCGTGAACTCCGTGCCGATGAACGACTCGTTGACGAAGTCGGTCTCGAGCGCCAGCTCGCCCCGGGCGTGCAGCTCGGCCATGCGCGCGCTCGTGCCGGTGCCGCACGGCGAGCGGTCGAACCACCCGGGGTGGATCGCCATCGCGTGCCTCGAGCGCGCGGCGTCGGAGCCCGGGGCGATGAACTCGACGTGATGCACGTGGTTCGCCCCCTCGATCACGGGATGCTGCGGGGGTGCCTGCGTGTTGATCGCGTCCATGATCGCGAGGCCCGCGCGCAGGATGTCGTCCTTGCGGGCCCGGTCGAACGGCAGCCCGACCGCGTCGAGCTCGACCAGCGCGTAGAAGTTGCCGCCGAAGGCGACCGAGTACGGCACCTCGCCGTAGCCGGGCACGTCGATCGAGGCATCCAGCCGCTCGGCGAAGCTCGGCACGTTCTCGATCGTGACGTGCTTCGCCCGGCCGTGCTCGACCGCGACGCGGGCGATCACGAGGCCGGCCGGCACGTCGAGGCGGATCTCGGTGACCGGCTCCGTCACCTCGACCATGCCCGTCTCGACGAGCACGGTCGCGACCCCGATGGTGCCGTGCCCGCACATCGGCAGGAACCCGGATGCCTCGATGAAGACGACGCCCCAGTCGGCGTCCTCGCGCGCCGGCGGCTGCAGCAGCGCGCCCGACATCGACGCGTGCCCGCGGGGCTCGTTCATGAGCAGGCCCCGCAGCCCGTCGAGGTGCTCCATCGCCCAGAGCCGTCGGTCGTTCATGGTCGCGCCGGGGATCGGGCCGACGCCGCCCGTGACGACCCTGGTCGGCATGCCCTCGGTGTGGGAGTCGACCGCGGAGAGGACCCGGCGCGCACGCATCAGGCCTCCACCGTCGGAACGGGCGCGGGGCGACGGCCTCGATGCAGCGTCTCAGGCGCAGCACGCATCAGGCGAGCACCGCCCGGCGTGCCTCGAGCGCCGCAAGGGCGCGCTCGGTGTCGGCGGTGACCTGGGCGTGCTGCTCGGGGGTGAGCGGGCCGCGCGGCGGGCGGGTCGGGCCGCCGTAGGAGTTGCCGCAGATGTCCATCGAGAGCTTGATGGCCTGCACGAACTCGGTGCGCGAGTCCCAGCGGAAGACGGCGACGAGCTGCTCGTAGAGCGCCTTCGCCTCGTGCCACTTGCCCTCGATGCAGAGGCTGTAGAGCTCGACGGCCTCGCGCGGGAAGGCGTTGGGGTAGCCGGCGAACCAGCCGACGGCGCCGTTCACCATGAGCTCGAAGAGCACGTCGTCGGCACCGGCGATGACGTCGATGTCGCACTTCTCCTTGATCTCGTAGACGCGGCGAACGTCACCCGTGAACTCCTTGATGGCGACGACCTCGGGGATCTCGGCGAGCTTCGCGACGAGCGAGGGCACGAGGTCGACCTTGGTGTCGAAGGGGTTGTTGTAGGCCATGATCGGCAGGCCGACCTTCGCGACCTCCTGGTAGTGGGCGATGACCTCGGCCTCGTTGGCACGGTAGAGGGTCGGCGGGAGCAGGAGCACCCCGTCGGCGCCGTCTTCGCGGGCGAGCTCGGCCCAGTGCCGTGCCTGGTGGCTGCCGACGCCGTGCACGCCGGCGATCACGATTCCGCGGCCGTCGACGGCCTCGACGGCGACCTGGATCACCTTGCGGCGCTCCTCGTCGGTGAGCGAGGAGTACTCGCCGAGCGAGCCGTTGGGGCCGACGCCGCGGCAGCCGTTCGACATGAGGAAGTCGACGTGCTCGCCGAACCTGTCGTAGTCGACGGCGAGCCCGGCGGGCGCCGCGGCGTCCTCGCGGAAGGCGAGGGTGGTGGCGACGACGACACCGCCCAGGTCCATGTTCTGCTCGGTCATTGGGGTTTCCATCCTGTCGGTCTCGATGTTCCGGTGGGTCTCGGGGCGTCGACGGGACATCCTCGACCTGAAGTAGTGTGTAATATATCACGCACTACGAGAAGGCGCGATCCTTCCGTCAATTCTCCCCGCCGCCCGGCCGACCCGACCCGCCGACTTCACCGAGGCGCACCGGCGCGAGCAGCGGCCGGCGATCGAAGCCGGAGCTCGCCCCGGCCGACGGGCCGGCGATCGTGACGGCCGAGGCGGAGCCCGCGGCGCGCTGCGGCGACGCCCCCTCGAGCGGCTCGGGTGCCGTCGGCCCCGATGCGGTCGCCCCCCGGGCCTCGGCGACGATCGCCTCGACGGCGCGCCCGCACGTGCGCGCCTGGCACGGACCGAGCCCGGCCCGCGTCGCGAGGCGCATCGCCCGCAGCGGCACCTCGGCGCGTTCGACGATCGCGCGTTTCGCCACCGCCTCGCAGCGGCAGATGATCGTGTCGTCCTCGAGCCACGCGGTCCATCCGGGGCGGATCCCGTGCGCCGTCTCCAGTCTCCGCGCGAAGCGCCGCATCCGGTCGCGCACCGCGAGCGCGCCGCTCAGGCGCGGATCCTCCTGCGCCACGCCCGCCGCGCGGAAGCCCGCGATCGCCCCCTCGGCGAGGGCGGCGTCGGCACCGCCGATGCCCGTGACCTCGCCCGCGGCGAACACCCGAGGCTGCGTGGTGCGCTGCGCATCGTCGACGAGCACGAATCGCCCGCGTCGATCGCCGACGACCTCGCAGCCGAGCATGAGCGCCGCCTCGAGGCGCGGCGTGAAGCCGTGTCCGAGCGCGACGGCGTCGCATTCGACGACCCGCTCCGTGCCGGGCACCGGCCGCCAGTCTCCATCGAGACGTGCGACGACCGCGCCCTCGACGCGCTCGTCGCCGAGCACGCGCACGACGCCGCTGCCGACCCGGTACGGGATGCGGTGGCGGGCGAGCGCTCCCGCGTACCCGGCCAGTTCGCCCGACTTGCCGAGGAGCTGCCACGGCTTCGGCAGCCACCCCCTCGCGAGCGCTCCGACGCGGGATGCCTCGTGCACGCCGACGACCGCGGAGCCGACGAGTGCGAGCGACTGGGCGACGGGCAGCAGGAACGGCCCGGCACCCGCGACGAGCGTGCGCCGCCCCACCGACACGCCGTCGCGCTTCGCGAGAGCTTGGGCCGCCCCCGCGGTCGTCACGCCGGGCAGGGTCCACCCCGGGATCGGCAGGGCGAGATCGTGCGCGCCCGTGGCGATGACGAGCGCGTCGGCCTCGACGACGACCGCACGGCGGCCGGCCCCGTCCGCGGGGCCCACCGCGGCGCGGAGCACGATGGGCCCGGCCGCCTCGTCACTCCAGCCACTGCCGCCGCCCGCGGCACCCGCGCCGTCGGGCTCGCGCAGCTCGACCGACCACACGGCCGCCCCCGCGTGCACCTCGGCCCCGGCGAGGGCGTCCAACAGCTCGTCGAAGCGACGCGTCCCGTGCTGCATGCGCGGATCGGTCAGCCCCGGGCGGTGGCGCCAGAACTGCCCGCCCGGGCGGGCGCCCTCGTCGAGCAGGGTCACCTCGGCTCCCGCGGCGAGCGCCGCCTCGGCCGCGGCGAGCCCTGCCGGCCCGCCCCCGAGGATCGCGACGCGGGTCATCGGCGCACCTCCCGTTCGACGAGGTCGCCGTCGACGGCCTCGCGCTGGCAGGCGCGCACGCCCTCGACGCCGTTCACGGTCACGAGGCAGTCGTGGCACACCCCGATGCCGCAGAACACGCCGCGATCGCCGTCCTGGGCGCCGCGCCAGGCGACCCGGCCCGCGCCGAGCAGCACTCCGGCGATCGTCTGGCCTGCGCGGCCCGACACGGCCTCGCCGTCGACGAGGAGGTCGACGGTGCCGTGCGTCCCACCCGTCGCGGCCGTCGCGGCCGTCGCGGCCGTCGCGCGAGCCTCGCGCGCACCGCGTGCGCGGCTCACGCCGCCACCCCGATCCCGGGGCGGCCGGGCCGGAACGGCGCCGGGTCGAGCGACGTCGGCGTGCCGAGCACCGCGTGCGAGACGAGCTCGGCGGTCGCGGGGGCCAGGCCGATGCCGGCGCCCTCGTGGCCGGTGGCGTGGAAGAGCCCGGCGAGGCGCGGGTCCTCTCCGATCACGGGCAGGTGGTCGGGGGCGTAGGGGCGGAAGCCGAAGTAGCTGCGCAGGAGCATGGTGTCCTCGAGGAAGGGGAAGAGCCGGGTCGCCTTCGCCGCGATCGCGCGCACCGGGTCGACGCCCGGGCGATCGTCGAAGCCGACGCGTTCACGGCTCGAGCCGATGAGCACGGTGCCGCCGGGGGTCGACTCGACGACGGTCGAGGTCTGCAGCGCGGCATCCCCCGACCCGACGGCGCCGACGTAGTCGGCGTCGTAGACCTTGTGGAAGACCCGCTGGGGCATCGGCGTCGTCACGAGGATGACGCCGCGGCGCGGGCGGATGTCGATCGGCGCGCCCAGCCTGCGGCCGAGCTCGCCCGCCCAGGGGCCGGCGCAGTTCACGACCGCGTCGACCTCGAGCGGGCCGGCGGTCGTCTCGAGCGCACGGATGCGGCCGCCGGAGGCGCGCGCCCCCGTCACCTCGGCCTCGAGGAGGCGCGCGCCGCCGCGGACCGCCGCGTCGGCGAGCGACTGGGTGGTGTTCGAGGGCTGCAGCTGGGCATCCTCGGGGTAGTGGATCGCGAGCGAGACCTCGGGCGAGAGGTGCGGTTCGGCCGCGAGCAGGGCCGACGCGTCGAGCTCCTCGGCCTGGATGCCGATCCCCCGCTGCGTCTCGGCGAAGCGACGGAGCGCCTGCTCGCCGCCCGGGAACGCGACGACCACGCCGCCCTTCGCCTCGAACTCGGTCGCCGGCCGGCCGCCCGCACGGCCCGCGTCGAGCCGTTCGGCGAGCGCGCGCCAACGCGCGTTCGAGTGGATGGCGAGCTCGGCCTCCGGGCCGGGCGCCTTGTCGCTCACGAGCAGGTTGCCCTCGCACCGACTCGAGGTCTCACCTGCGACCCCCACCCGGTCGACGAGCACCACCTCGGCGCCGTGCTCGACCAGGTCGAGGGCGCACGCGGCGCCCACGATGCCCGCTCCGATCACTGCGACCCGCATCGTCGTCCTTCCAGCTCACCCGAACCGCTCACTCGCGGTACGTGACATATTACTCATGGGAGCGGGCGACCACGACCGTTCCGCCCCGCCGGGCGGCGACCGGACGAACTCGTCGGGCTCAGGCCTCGTCCTGGCCGCTCCAGAGTCCGGCGACGTGGCCGACGTGGCGGCGCATGAGGTCTTCAGCCGCGACGCCGTCGCCCGCGACGAGCAGGCGCACGAGCTCGGCGTGCTCGAGCGAGGAGGCCACGAGCGCGTCGCTCTCGGCGAGGTTCACGAGGCCGACGAGACGCGTCTGCTGGCGCAACTCGCTCACGAGCCGCACGAGGTGCCGGTTGCCGGTCAGCTCGAGCAGCGTGAGGTGGAACGCCGTGTCGGCCTCGAGGTAGTCCTCGAACCGGCCCTCGCTGCCCGCCGCGACGATCTCGGCCGCCAGTTCGTCGAGCCGCGCCACCGTCGCGTCGGACAGCTCGCCTGCGAGCTGCCGCATCGGCGGGGCCTCGAGCAGCGCGCGCACCTCGCCGAGCTCCTTGAGCTCGTCCAGCGAGATCTCGGTCACCCGGAACCCGCGGTTCCGGATGGGGCTCAGGAACCCGCGCCGGGCGAGGTTCAGCATCGCCTCGCGCACGGGCGTCGCACTGACGCCGAACTCGGCCGCGAGCGTCGGCACCGTGAGCACCGCGCCCGGTGCGAACTCGCCCGCGACGATCCGCGACGACAGGGTGCGCTCGACCTGCTCGCGCAGGCTCTGCACCTCGAGCAGCCGCATGGGCTCGGGGCTCACGGGGTACCGTCCTGGCGAGATGTCATGCGGCACATCGTACTCCAGCGGCACGTCGGCGATCGGGAGGCGCGAACCCGGCGTCATCCCGCGTCGCACCGCGGAACCGCCCGACCCGCCGTGCGATGATGGGCGCACGGGCCCGCCCCAGCGCGGCCCTGAGGAAGGCCGCCATGCCGATCGAGTTCGCGCATTCCCCCCGTTCCACCATCGGCCTCGAGTGGGAGATCGCGATCGTCGATCGCGCCACCGGCGAACTCGCCTCGATCGGCGACCGCGTGCTCGAGCTCCTCGATGCGGGCAGCCCCTCCGGCACACATCCCTCGATCACGTCCGAGCTGCTGACGAACACGGTCGAGCTCGTGAGCGGCGTGCACACCACCGTCGCCGGCGCGGTGAACGACCTCGAGCAGCAGCTCGCCGAGGTGCGCGCGGTCATCGACGGGCTCGGCGAGTACGAGCTGATCTGCAGCGGCTCCCACCCGTTCAGCCAGTGGTACGACCAGCACCTCACCGACAAGCCCAGGTACCACAAGCTCATCGAGCGCACGCGCTGGTGGGGGCGCAACATGATGATCTGGGGCGTGCACGTGCACGTCGGCATCGAGGATCGCGACAAGGCGCTGCCGATCCTCGACGGACTGCTCGCCTACCTGCCGCACCTGCAGGCGCTCAGCGCCTCGAGCCCGTTCTGGGCGGGCGTCGACACGGGCTACGCCTCCAACCGCGCACTCATGTTCCAGCAGCTGCCCACCGCGGGGCTCCCCTATCCGCTCCCCGACTGGTCGGCCTACGAGCGCTACGTCGGCGACCTCGTGCGCACCGGGGTCATCGAGGACCACAGCGAGGTCCGCTGGGACATCCGCCCGTCGCCGAAATGGGGCACCGTCGAGGTTCGCGTCTGCGACGGCGTGTCGACCGCGGCCGAGATCGCCGCGATCGGCGCCCTCGTGCAGTGCCTCGTCGAGTGGATGTCGACGCGGCTCGACGAGGGCGAGACCCTCACGGTGCTGCAGCCCTGGTACGTGCGCGAGAACAAGTGGCGCGCGGCCCGGTACGGGCTCGAGGCCGAGGTCATCACGGATGTCTCGGGCACCGAGCGTCCCGTCGCCGACGACCTGCGCGAGCTCCTGACGACGCTGGCGCCCGTGGCCGATCGGCTCGGCTGCGCGGCCGAGCTGCAGGGCGTGCGCGCGACCCTCGACGCCGGCGCGAGCGCGCAACGCCAGCTCGACGTCGCGCAGGCCGCGGGAGGCGATCTCACCGCCGTCGTCGCGCACCTCGCCCGAGAGCTGCGCGAGGGGTTCGGCGCCCCGGCGTCGCCCGAGGGCGGCCGCGAGGCGTCCGACGGCTGAGCCGCCCGGTGCCCGGCACCGCGCACCCGGCGCATGACGCACCGGCGCGCCCGCGCGCCGACGATCGGGCCGCGTGCGAGCGGCCCGCCGCCGGGCTCAGCCGATCAGCGGCCGAGCAGCTTCTGCATCGCCGCGAGGTCGGCCTCGCTCGGCGTGCCCTTCTTGGCGCCGCCGAGAGCGAAGCCCGAACCGCTCGGCGCCTGGCCCTGGCCCGCCGGCGTGACGCCGGAGGCGATCGCCTCGTTCTCGGCCGCCCGCTTCGCCGGGTTGCCCGAGCGCGAGCCGCCCGACTTCTTCTTGTTCTTCGCGGCGTTGCGCTTGCCGCCGCCGTAGCCGCCGGCGCCGGGGATCGGACCCATGCCGGGGATCTGCGGCACGCCGCCGCGGGCGACGGTCTTCATCATCTTCGCGGCCTGCTCGAAGCGCTGCACGAGCTGGTTCACGTCGGTGACGGTCATGCCCGAGCCCTTCGCGATGCGCAGGCGCCGCGAGCCGTTCAGGAGCTTCGTGTTCTTGCGCTCGGCGGGCGTCATCGACTGGATGATCGCCTCGGTGCGCACGATCTCGCGCTCGTCGAAGTTCTCGAGCTGCTGCTTCATGCCGCCCGCGCCCGGCAGCATGCCGAGCATCTTCTTGATCGAGCCGGCGCCGCGCAGCTGCTGCATCTGCGCCAGGAAGTCGTCGAGCGTGAACTGCTCGGTCGCGAGCTTCTCGGCGACCTTCAGCGCCTCTTCCTCGTCGAAGGCCTGCTGGGCCTGCTCGATGAGCGTGAGGATGTCGCCGAGGTCGAGGATGCGGCTCGCCATGCGGTCGGGGTGGAAGGGCTCGAAGTCGTCGAGGCCCTCGCCCGTGGAGGCGAAGATGATGGGGCGCCCCGTGACCGAGGCGACCGAGAGCGCGGCACCGCCGCGCGCGTCGCCGTCGAGCTTCGAGAGCACGACGCCGGTGAAGTCGACGCCCTCCTGGAAGGCCTTCGCGGTCGTCACCGCGTCCTGGCCGATCATCGCGTCGATGACGAAGAGCACCTCGTCGGGATCGGTCGCCTTGCGGATGTTCGACGCCTGCTTCATCATCTCGGCGTCGACGCCGAGACGGCCGGCGGTGTCGATGATGACGACGTCGTGCTGCGCGCGACGCGCCTGCTCGACGCCCGCCTTCGCGACCTTCACCGGGTCGCCGACACCGTTGCCGGGCTCGGGGGCGAAGACCGGCACGCCGGCCTGCGAGCCGACGACCTGCAGCTGGTTGACCGCGTTGGGGCGCTGGAGGTCGCTGGCGACGAGGAGCGGCGTGTGCCCCTCCTTCGCGAGGTGCTTCGCGAGCTTGCCCGCGAGCGTCGTCTTTCCGGCGCCCTGGAGGCCGGCGAGCATGATGACCGTCGGCGGGTTCTTCGCGAACTGCAGGCGGCGCTGCTGGCCGCCGAGGATCGCCACCAGCTCCTCGTTGACGATCTGCACGACCTGCTGGGCCGGGTTCAGGGCCTTGTTGACCTCATCGCCGAGCGCGCGCTCGCGCACGTGCGCCGTGAACTGCTTGACCACGTCGAGCGAGACGTCGGCGTCGAGCAGGGCGCGGCGGATCTCGCGCACCGTGCCGTCGACGTCGGATGCGGAGAGCTTGCCCTTGGTGCGGAGGTTCTTGAAGGTCTCCGCGAGGCGGTCAGACAGGTTTCCGAAGGTAGCCATGGTGCCTTCGATTCTAGGCGAGGTCGGATGCCTCTCCGCGTCGCGGCGCGGACGACCACCCCGGCCGCCGCGGCGGGGCGTTCGGCGAGGCTCGCGCGCTCAGCCCTCGAAGCGGACGTCGACGATCTCGCGCTCGAGGTCGATCGACGCGACGAGCCGTTCGTCGGTGTCGTCGGGGGCGAGCGCGTACTCGAACTCGGCGAAGGCATCGCCGGGCTCGTCGGCGTCGGGGCGGAGGTCGACCCGGACGAGGCTGAGCGAGCGCAGTGCGTCGACCTGGCGGTCGCCCGAGTCGCGTCCGATCGCCGCGTCGACGTCGTCGGCCTGCTCGAGCTCGGGGTCGAGCACGACGTCGAGGAACCGCACGATCGGCGAGCTCTTGCTGTCGAGCTGGCTGACGAACGCCTGGCGCAACTCGTCGTCGACGAGCTCGAGCTCGCCGACGAGCGACGAGGCGATGTCGAGCGACGGCAGCGAGACGAGGTCGGCGTCGGCGTCGAGCACCACCTCGACGCGCTGGTCCGCGTACTCGTACGTCTCCGACCAGTAGTCGCCGACGAGGCCGAAGTAGTCGTGTTCGATCGACATGCGTGCTCCTATCCGACGAGCTTCTGCGCGAAGACGTGCGGGGTGAAACCGGTGAGGTCGCCGATGCCCTCGCCCTGCCCGATGAGCTTGATCGGCAGGCCCGTCTTCTCCTGGACGGCGAGGACGAACCCGCCCTTCGCGCTGCCGTCGAGCTTCGTGAGCACGAGGCCGGTCACTCCCCCGTGCTCGATGAAGGCCTCGGCCTGCGCGAGGCCGTTCTGGCCGGTGGTCGCGTCGAGCACGAGCAGCACCTCGCTGATCGGCGCCTGCTTCTCGACGACACGGCGGATCTTGCCGAGCTCGTCCATGAGCCCGCCCTTGGTGTGCAGGCGGCCGGCGGTGTCGATGATCACGATCTCCGTGCCGTCCTGCTTGGCCTTGTCGACCGTCTGGAAGGCGACCGACGCCGGATCCTGGCCCTCGCGCTCGGGGCGCACGATGCCGACCCCCGCCCGCTCGGCCCAGGTGGCGAGCTGGTCGACCGCGGCCGCGCGGAAGGTGTCGGCCGCCCCGACCACGACCGATCGGTCGTAGCTGCGGAGGAAGCGCGCGAACTTGCCGATCGTGGTCGTCTTGCCGACGCCGTTCACGCCGACGACGAGCACGACGGCGGGGCGCTCGGTGAGCTTCAGCGTGGGGTCGTACTTGGCGAGACGCTCCTCGACGACCTCCCGGAGCATCCGCTGGACGTCCTTCGGGTCGGTGGTCTTGAACCGCTCGACCTGCGCGCGGATCTGCGCGACGATCTCCTCGGTGACGTCGGGTCCGAAGTCGGCGCGGATGAGCGCCGACTCGAGGTCGTCCCAGGTGTCGTCGTCGATCGTCTTCGCCCCGAAGACCCCGCGGAGGGCTGCGCCGAGCGACCAGGATGCGCGTTCTGCCATACGACCAGCCTACGGGGGCGGATGCCCGGCGGCGCGCGTCGGCCGGACCCACGGCGATCCGTAGACTCGGCGCGTGCCGTTCCGATTCGTGCTCCCCGCCTCCCTGCCCCTCCTCGAACAGGAGGCGGCCGACGGGGCCGACTCGATCGAACGGCAGATCGCGACGCTGCGCGCCGACTACGGCCGCGCGTCGCGGCTGCTCATCGGCCTCGGCGCCACGGCCGTCCTCGTCGTCGCGATCTTCCTCGTGTGCGGACTCGTCGGGGCCTTCGGGTTCGCGATCCCGTTCGTCGCGCCGATGCTCGCCCTCGTCGCGCTCGGCGCCGGTGCCGTCTGGCTGCTGCTCGGCCTGCACCGCAGCGGGCGACGGCTCTCCATCGCGCTCGCCCGGCGGCTGAGCGCCGACGCCGAGGGCCGCGGTTCGATCGCCGACGCGGTGCTCGCACGCACCTTCATCCTCGAACCCTTCATCCTGGCTCGCCTGGTCGTGGCCTCCCTCAGCCTGCTGTTCGGGGTGATGGCGGCGTCGGTCGTGTTCATGCCGGTGTCCGTCGCCGACCCGGTCGAGGTCTCGCTCGCGGCCGCGACCACGTCGATCGGCGTGGTGCTCGTCCTCGTGGGGTGCGAGGTGTTCGGCGGCGTGTTCCGCGTCCATCGCGCGCATTCCCGCCGGGACCCGGTGCAGCGCCGCCTCCTGGGCGGCTGACCGCCCGTCCCTCGCCCGTTGCACGGAGGCACCGGGCGGTGCAAGGGGTTGCCCGCCGCCGCACGGCCGGAGGAGTCTCGGGACGACGGAAAGGAGCGCGCATGACCTCCGTGGGTTTCCACGCCTCGCACGAACAGCTGCCGCCGAGCCGCCTCCTGGAGGCCGTCGTCCGGGCCGAACGGGCCGGCTTCTCGGCGGCGATGTGCAGCGACCACCTCGCACCCTGGAGCCTCAGGCAGGGGCACTCCGGCTATGCCTGGAGTTGGCTCGGCGCCGCGCTCGAGGCGACCCGGTTCTCGCTCGGCGTCGTCACCGCCCCCGGGCAGCGCTACCACCCGGCGGTCGCCGCGCAGAAGATCGCGACCCTCGCCGAGATGTACCCCGGCCGGTTCTGGGCGGCGCTCGGCAGCGGCGAGGCGATCAACGAGCACGTGACCGGCGACCCGTGGCCGCCGAAGGACGAACGCGACGCGCGACTCGTCGAGACCGTCGGCGTGATGCGCCGGCTGCTCGCCGGCGAGGAGGTGAGCTCCGACGGGCTCGTCCGCGTCGACCGCGCACGGGTGTGGAGCCTGCCTTCCGAGCCCGCTCCCCTCTTCGCCGCCGCGGTGAGCGCCGAGACCGCGAGCGCCGCGGCGAGCTGGGCGGACGGCGTGATCACGGTGGACCAGCCCGACGACGAGCTGCGGGGGTTCATCGACGCCTACCGGGGCGCGGGCGGCCGCGGACCGGTGGCCGTGCAGGTGCACCTGAGCTGGGCGGACACCGACGACGAGGCCCTCGCGATCGCGCACGAGCAGTGGCGCCAGAGCCTCGTGCCGGCGCATCTCGCCTGGGAACTCGACCAGCCGGAGGACTTCGACGAGCGGACCGCATCGGCGACGCCGGCCGACGTCGGCGGCACGCTGCTCGCCTCGGCCGACCCGTCGCGCCACCTCGACCACCTCCTGCGCATCGCGGAGCTCGGGGTCGACCGCATCTACCTGCATCACGTCGGCACCGAGCAGACGTCGTTCATCGAGGCGTTCGGCGAGCGCGTCGTGCCCGGGCTCGAGGCGGTCGTCGCATGAGGATCACCGATCGCAGCGACCTCTGGTGGAAGACGGCGGTCGTCTACTGCCTCGACGTCGAGACCTACATGGACTGCAACGACGACGGCTCGGGCGACTTCGAGGGGCTCGCCCACCGCCTCGACCACCTCGCGGAGCTCGGCGTCACGTGCATCTGGCTCATGCCGTTCCAGCCGACGCCCGACCGCGACGACGGCTACGACATCACCGACTTCCTCGGGGTCGATCCCCGCCTCGGCACGCTCGGCGACGTCGCCGAGTTCACTCGCACGGCGCGCGACCGCGGAATGCGGGTCATCATCGACTTCGTCATGAACCACACCTCCGAGCGGCATCCGTGGTTCAGGGCCGCGCGGCGCAGTCGCACCTCGCCCTTCCGCGACTGGTACGTGTGGCGGGACGACCCGCCGACGCAGCCGAACGCCGTCTTCCCCGGCGAGGAGCAGTCGGTCTGGGAGTTCGACGAGCGCACGGGCCAGTACTACCTGCACAGCTTCTACCGGCACCAGCCCGACCTGAACATCGCGAACCCCGCCGTGCGCGACGAGATCGCCCGCACGCTCGGCTTCTGGCTCCAGCTCGGCATCTCGGGGTTCCGCGTCGACGCGGTGCCGTTCCTCATCGAACCGCCCGACGGGGTCGACATCGGCGATCCGCACGAGTTCCTCCGCGACCTCCGCCGGTTCCTGCAGCGCCGTTCGAGCGAGGCGGTCCTGCTCGGGGAGGTGAACCTCCCGTACGACGAACAGCTCGACTTCTTCGGCCGCAGCGGCGACGCGGCCGAGCTCACCATGCAGTTCGACTTCCTCGGCATGCAGGCGCTGTACCTGTCGCTCGCGCGCGAGGACGCCCGCCCGCTCGCGGAGGCGCTCGCATCGAGGCCCCCGCTCGAGCCCGAGGCCCAGTGGGCGAACTTCGTGCGCAACCACGACGAGCTCACGCTCGACAAGCTCTCCGATGCCGAGCGCGAGGAGGTGTTCGACGCGTTCGCCCCCGAGGCGTGGATGCGCGTCTACGACCGGGGCATCGTGCGGCGGCTGCCGACGATGCTCGACGGCGACCCCCGCCGGATCAAGCTGGTCTACAGCCTGCTCTTCTCCCTCCCCGGCACTCCGGTGCTCTTCTACGGCGAGGAGATCGGCATGGGCGAGAACGGCGCGCAGGAGGGGCGGCAGGCCGTGCGCACGCCCATGCAGTGGACCGATGAGCGCAACGGCGGGTTCTCGCGGGCGGTTCCGTCGCGGCTGGTCGCCACACCGCCGGGCGACGGGTACTCACCCGAGCACGTGAACGTCGAGGCCCAGATGCACGACCCCGACTCGCTGCTGTCGTTCATCAGGCAGCTCGCGACGCGGTACCGCAGTTCACCCGAGATCGGCTGGGGCGCGCTCGACGTGCTGACCACCGGGCTCGACGGGGTGCTCGCCCACCGGATCACCGCCGACGTCGGCAGGTTCATCGCCGTGCACAACTTCGCGTCCGCGCCTGCGCTCGTGCCGCTCGAGCTCGGAGCGGTCGCGGAGGGTTCCGTGCTCTCCGACCTGTTCGCACCCGACACCTTCCCGCTCGACGAGCGCGGGCGGATCGAGGTGCACCTCGACGCGTACGGCTACCGATGGTTCCGCATCGTGGAGCCCGACGACCGCCGGCTCACCTGAGCGAGAGCTCACCCGAGCGAGAACTCACCCGAGCGAGAGCTCACCCGAGTGCGCTCGCGCGCGCCTCGGCTCGGCTCGGCTCGGCTCGGCTGAGCGTCAGCTGGCCTGCGCCTCGCGCTCCTCGCGCACGCGCTGCCCGACGACCGCCGAGACGCCGTCCTGGCGCATCGAGACGCCGTAGAGGGCGTCGGCGATCTCCATCGTGCGCTTCTGGTGGGTGATGACGATGAGCTGGCTGGCGTCGCGCAGGCTCTCGAACGTCGTGAGCAGGCGCCCCAGGTTGGCGTCGTCGAGCGCGGCCTCGACCTCGTCCATGATGTAGAACGGGCTGGGGCGCGCCTTGAAGATCGCCATGAGCAGCGCCACCGCCGCGAGCGATCGCTCGCCGCCCGAGAGCAGCGAGAGGCGCTCGATCTTCTTCCCCGCGGGCTTCACGCTCACCTCGATGCCGGTCGTCAGCATGTCGTCGGGGTTCGTGAGCGAGATGCTGCCGGTGCCCCCCGGGAACAGCACGGGGAACACCTCGGCGAACGCCGCCTTCGTGTCGTCGAAGGCGCTGCGGAAGATCGACTCCATCCGCCCGTCGATCTCCTCGATGATCGTGAGCAGGTCCTTGCGGGTGTTCGCGAGGTCGGTGAGCTGCTCGCTGAGGAACTGGTGGCGCTGCTCGAGCGCGGCGAACTCCTCGAGCGCGAGCGGGTTCACCCGGCCGAGCTGGGCGAGCTTCCGCTCCGCGCCCGCGAGCCGGCGCTGCTGCTCCTCGCGGCGGAACGGCCGCGGCTCGCCCTCCTCGTCCTCGGCGGGGATGAGCTCCTCGGGGCCGTACTCGTCGATGAGCACCTGCTCGTCGAGGCCGAGCTCCGACTCGGCGCGCTCGACGAGCCCGCCGACGTGCAGCTTCTTCTCGTAGATGCGCAGCTCGAGCCCGTGCACGTCCTCCGTGACCGAGTGCAGGCGCTCGCGCACCGCGGCCTCCTCGCGGCGCACCGCCTGGAGCTCCTCGTTGCGGCTCGAGCGCTCGGCCTCCGCCCGTCCGAGGGCGACGCGGGCCTCGGCGACCGAGGCGTCGACCGATTCGAGCGCGGGCGGCAGCGCCTCGGCGACGCGCCGCGCCGCCTCGAGCTGCGCCCGGCGGATCACCGCGCGGCGGGCGGCCTCGACCGCGGCCTTCCGCTCGGCGTCGTACTGCGCCTCCATCGTGCGGATGCGGGCCTCCTCGGCGCGCACGCGCTCCTTGGCGGTCTCGAGCCGAAGCTTCGCCTCGACCTCGGCCTCGCGGGCGGACTCGACGGTCGCGAGCGCCGCGTCGCGCACGGAGACGTCGAGCACCGGCCGCGGCACCGCGCGGGCCGACTCGAGCGCGGCCTTCGCCTCGCCCGCCGCCTGCTCGGCCTCGGCGACGCGCTCCTCGGCGTTCGTCGACGCCTGGCGGAGTCGTTCCGACTCGGCCTCGGCGGCCTCGGCCTGCACGCGGGCGCGGTTCAGCCGCTCGGTGCGCTGCGCGAGCTGCGCGTCGAACTCGCGGAGCGCGGCGAGCGCGCGCTTCGACTCCTCCTTCGACGCCTCGACGAGCTGCCGCTGCTCGGCGAGCTCCGCCCGGCTGCGCTCGATCTCGCCGCGCACCTCCTCGAGGCGTGCTGCAGCGCGATCGCGTTCGGCGATGAGCTCGATGCGGCTCTGCTTGCGACCCGAACCGCCCCGCACGACGTACCGGCCGATGACGGTGCCGTCTCGGGTGATCACGGTCGCCGGGCGGGATGCCTCGACGAGCGCCGGCTCGGCGGCCCGCGCCGCGGCGAGGTCGTCGGCGATGAAGATCTCGGCGAGCAGCCCCCGCACCCCGGCCGGTGCGGTGACGACGGAGGCGGCGGCGGTGAGGCCCGCGACCGAGGTCTGGGCGTCGGCCTCGCCGCCGGGTTCGGCGACGGCGAGTGCGACGCGGCCGAGCTCGCCCGACTCGGCCCGCCCGAGCGCGCGGTAGGCGGCGTCGCGGTCGTCGACGAGCACGGCATCGGCGAGCGAACCGAGCGCGGCCGCGATCGCGGCCTCGTAGCCTGCGGCGACCTGCATCGACTCGGCGAGGAGGCCGCGGACGCCGGGGACCCCTGCGGCGACGAGCGCGGCCGAGCCGTCCTTCTGGTCGAGGGCGAGCGAGAGCGCCTGGGTTCGGGCGCTGAGTGCGCCGTGCTCGCGCTCCCTGCCGTGGAGCTCGTCGCGGATGCGCTCGATCTCGGCCTCCGCCTCGAACAGGGCCCCCTGTGCGAGCTCGTAGGCCTCGTCGAGATCGGTCTCGGCGGTCTGCTCGATACCGGCGGCCGCCTCCGCCTCGGCGAGCGCGGCCGCGGCCGCCTCACGACGGCCGGCCGAGGCCGCGAGCGCGTTGGCGTGGCGCAGCACCTCGCCGCGCACGGCGGCGAGCTTCGAGGCGGCGGAGTCGGCCTGGCCGGTGAGCTTCGAGAGCTCGAGGTCGTAGGCGGAGACGAGCGCCGACTGCCGGGCGATGCCCTCGTCGACCGAGTCGAGTTCGGCACGGGTGCGCATCGTCGCCTCGTGGGCGAGGTCGAGGGCGGATGCCTCGGTGCCGATGCCGTCGCGGAGCCCGTCGAGCTCGGCGACCGCGCCGTCGATCATCTCCCGGGTCACGCTCGGCGCGGCATCCGATTCGTCGGAAGCGCCCTCGAGGAGCGCGATCCGCTGACGGGCGAGCGAGTCGAGCGAACGCAGGCGCGACTGGGCCTGCTCGAGCGCGAAGCTCGTCGAACGGGCGCGGTCGACGTCGTCGCCGCCCTGCGCCTCCTCGAGGCGCGTGACCTTGGCCTGGTGCTGCTCGAGGCGCTCCTGCAGCACGAGCCGCTCGGAGTGCCGCTCGTGCTCGCTCTTCCCGTGCTCCTCGAGCGCGCGCCGGAGGCCGACGACCTCGTCGGCGAGCAGTCGGGCCTTCGCATCGCGCACGACGGCGGCGATCGTCGCGGCCTCGCGGGCGACCTCGGCCTGACGGCCGAGTGGCTTCAGCTGTCGCCGGATCTCACCGGCCAGGTCGGAGAGGCGGGTGAGGTTCGTCTGCATCGCGTCGAGCTTGCGGAGGGTCTTCTCCTTGCGGCGGCGGTGCTTGAGGATGCCCGCGGCCTCCTCGATGAAGCCGCGCCGGTCCTCGGGGGTCGCGCGCAGCACCTGGTCCAGCTGGCCCTGCCCGACGATGACGTGCATCTCGCGGCCGAGCCCCGAATCGCTGAGGAGCTCCTGCACGTCGAGGAGGCGGCACTGGTCGCCGTTGATCGCGTACTCGCTCGTGCCGTTGCGGAACAGGGTGCGCGAGATCGTCACCTCGCTGTACTCGATGGGCAGCGCACCGTCGGAGTTGTCGATCGTGAGGCTCACCTCGGCGCGGCCGAGCGGGCCGCGCGTCGAGGTGCCGGCGAAGATGACGTCCTCCATCTTGCCGCCGCGGAGGGTCTTCGCGCCCTGCTCGCCCATCACCCAGGCCAGCGCGTCGACGACGTTCGACTTGCCCGATCCGTTCGGGCCGACGATGCACGTCACGCCCGGCTCGAAGGCGAAGGTCGTCGGCTGTGCGAAGGACTTGAAGCCCTTGAGCGTCAGGCTCTTGAGGTACACGTCCTACCCTCCCCTGTGCGCGAGAACGCTGCGGACTACCGTATCCGAGGATTCCGCCCCCGAAGCGCACGCGCGCCGCTCCCCGCGGGATTGCACCCTTGTCGCCGTCCGCGGTGCTCGGTAGTCTGGGCGGCTGCCCACCGGGCGGCGCATCGTCCGACGCACCACCGAGAGGAGTCGAGCATGACCGTCGAGATCCGACCGATCACGCTCCCCGAACGGCTCGGCACGCCCGAGGCGGCCGAGTTCGAGCGCTACGCCGACTTCGCGATCGACATCGAGGTCGAGCGCTGGGGCGACGACCGCTTCGCGTACACCCGCGAGGAGATGCTCGCCATGTACCGCGACGACGACTACGAGTTCCGGCAGGCGTTCGCCGCGTGGCACGGCGACGCCTGCGTCGGCCGCTCGATCACGTGGGGCGAACGCGACGCGGCCGCCGAGAGCGGCATCGTCATCGTCGAGGTGGCCCCGGCCTTCCGTCGCCGAGGCGTCGGGAGCCGTCTCCTCGAACGCGCCGAAGGTGTGCTGACCGACCTCGGCCGCCGGCGCAACACGGGCTGGATCGACTTCCCGCTCGATCAGCTCGACACCCCGGGCGAGCGGCTGCACCCGCCCGACGGCGACGCCTCCCTCCCGGCCGAGCTGCCCAGCGTGCGATTCGCGATCCGGCACGGCTACGTGCTCGGCCAGCTCGAGCGGGCGAGCGTGCTCGAGATCGGCGGCCGCACCGCGGAGTTCCGGGAGGCGTCGGCGCTGCGCGAGGCCGAGGCATCCGACTACCGGATCGTCACCTGGACCGACCACGTGCCCGACGACCTCGTCGACGGCTATGCGGCGGCCCGGGCGCGCATGGTGCTCGACGTCCCCGCGGGGGGCCTCGATCTCGACCCCGAGATCTGGGATGCGGAGCGTGTGCGCGTGCACGAGTCGCACGCGACGCGAGGCGGGCGCACCCTGCTCGTCGCCGCGGCGGTCGCGCCCGACGGCTCGATCGCCGGCTACACCGAGCTCGAGCTGCCCCCGGGCAAGCCGCTCGCCTTCCAGTCCGACACGCTCGTCGTCGCCGCGCATCGCGGCCACGCGCTCGGCATGCGGGTGAAGCTCGCGAACCTCGTGCGCCTCGCCGAGCTCGCGCCCGAGCGCACCGCGGTCTACACCTGGAACGCCGACGAGAACGACCACATGCTCGCGATCAACGTGGCGCTCGGGTTCGAGGTCCACGGCTTCGGCGCCGAGTTCCAGCGCGGCTGATCGGCCGATCAGCCGCCGGTTCGCGCGCCGTACCTGGCCACGATGGTCAGCGCCCCCTCATGCACGACGCGGCGCGTCTCGGCGTCGCTCTGCGACCAGCCGCCGTGGAGCAGTCTCGGCCAGAAGGCGACGGTCGAGATCATGCCGAGGAACTGCGCGGACGCCGTGTCGGGGTCCTCGACGAACGCGTCGCCGGCGGCGCTCGCGGCGACGAAGCAGCGCCGCACCGCCGCGAACAGGGGCAGGGTGCCGAAGTCGAAGATCCGTCTACTCGACGACGCTGGATTCGGTCTCGAGCGAGCCGACCCGCATCGAGCGGAGCTTCGACCCGGAGGCGGTCCGGCGACTCAAGGCCGAGTCCGATCACGACCTCTCGGTCGACGGCCCGAACTCACCGCTTACGCTGGCATTTCGGGCAGCGGTGCGAGGAGCGGTTCATGAAGGGCTCGCGCACCATCGCGGTGCCGCACCGCGGGCACGGCTTGCCCGCGCGCCCGTACGCGTTCAGGGAGTGCTCGAAATAGCCCGAGGCGCCGTTGACGTTGACGTACTGCGCGTCGAAGCTCGTGCCGCCTTCGGTGAGGGCGCGTCCGAGCACATCGCGCACGGCTCCGAGCAGTTCGCGCACGCGCCGGGGGCCGAGCGACGCGGCGGGCTGCTCGGGGTGCAGGCGAACCGCCCACAGGGACTCGTCGGCGTAGATGTTGCCGATGCCGCTCACGATGCCCTGGTCGAGCAGCACCCGCTTGATGCCCGTGCCGCGACGGGCCAGCTGCGCCGCGAACCCGTCGTCGGCGAACTCGGGATCGAGCGGATCGCGGGCGATGTGGGCCACCTGGCTCGGAATGAGCCGAGCCCACTCCCCCGTCGTCGCGGCCGAGAAGCCGCCGAAGCCGCCGTCAGCGGTCGGCAGCATGCGGTCGACGGCGAGCGAGCCGAAGATGCGCTGGTCGACGAAGTCGACGCGCAGCTCGCCGTGCGCCGGATGCTCGAGGTGCAGGCGAACCCGCGCATGGCGGTCGTCACCCGGGTGGTCGGGGGTGCGCAGCAGCATCTGCCCGCTCATGCCGAGGTGTCCGACGATCGCACGTTCGTCGAGCACGCCCTCGAGCGGCAGCCACAGGAACTTGCCCCGTCGCACCGCGGCCGCGATGCGCGCGCCCGTGACGAGTCGCTCGAAGTCGCCGATGAGCGGATCGTGCCGCTTCAGCGATCGCCGGTCGAGCACCTCGACCGCGCTGACGACGGCACCGGTCACCGCGGGCGCAAGCCCGGAGCGGACGACCTCGACCTCGGGGAGCTCGGGCACCTCAGGCCGCGCCGTTGATGCGCGTCCAGGCCTCGAGTGCCGCGGCCATCTCGGCCTGCTTCTTGCTCGAGCCCTCGCCCGACGCCTGCACGAGGTCGCCGACCGTCACGGTCGCGACGAAGTGCTTGTTGTGATCGGGCCCCGACTCCGCGACGGAGTACGACGGAGCGGGAGCGCCACGACGTGCCGCGATCTCCTGCAGGCTCGTCTTCGGGTCCATCGCGGCGCCGAAGCGCTCGGGGTCCTGCATGAGCGGGGTGATGAGACGCAGCACGAGCTCGGTCGCGGCGTCGCCGCCGGCGTCGAGGTAGACCGCGCCGATGATCGCCTCGACGGTGTCGGCGAGGATCGACGGCTTGTCGGCGCCGCCGGTCATCGTCTCGCCGCGGCCCAGCCGGATGTACGAGCCCACGCCGATCGTGCGACCGACCTCGGCGAGCGCGACGCTCGAGACGAGGCTGGCGCGCCGCTTCGCGAGCTCGCCCTCATCGAGGTCGGGATGGTCCCGGAAGAGCCTGACCGTGACGGCCTGGCCGAGGATCGAGTCCCCGAGGAACTCGAGGCGCTCGTTGGTCGGGATGCCGCCGTTCTCGTACGCGAACGACCGGTGCGTGAGCGCGAGCAGGAGCAGGGAGGGATCGATGTCGACCTGCAGCGTTCGCTGCAGCTCGTCGAGCGTACGATCCTCGAGCGCGGTGCGCCCGCCTCCCATGCGTTCCGTTCGCGTCACGACCGGTCGTCGGTGCGTCTCGGGCCGACTAGACGTCGGCGACCTTGCGGCCCTTGTACTCGAGGAAGAGCGGGGTGCCCGCGGAGTCCTCGACGACCTTCGCGCGGTGCGGGAGGCTGTAGGTGACCTTGCCGTTCTCGACGGTCTTGACGAGCGTGGGGACCTCGGCCTTCCACTGCGAACGGCGCGCGTGGGTGTTGGCGCGTGACTTCTTCCGCTTGGGAACAGCCATGACTATCTCTCTTCTCTCTGCTGGTCGGCGCCGGATGACGCATCCGGACCGTTGTCTTCGGAAGCCTGGAACCCTGCGAGCGCGGCCCAGCGCGGGTCGTTGTGCTCAGGGGTGACGAGTTCCGGATGATCGGCCAGTCGGAGCCCGGTCTCGGGGTCGAGACCCGGGCAATCCGGTCGGCACACCGGCTGGAACGGCAGTGACAGCACCACCGCATCTCGGATGAGTGGTTCAAGATCCACGTGGTCGTCTTGAACCTCATACTCGATGGCTTCCCCGCCATGATACCCGAAGAGCTCTTGGAACTCGACTTGGACGGGCACGGCGAGTTCGATCAGGCAGCGCCCGCATTCGCCGTCGGCGGTCGCGTCGACCTCGGCGGTGACGAGGATGCCCTCGTGCACGGACTCGAGCCGGACGTCGAGATCGATCGACGACCCCGCCTTCACGGCGACGAGTCCTTCGCCGAGCTGCTCGGGCGCGGGCGCGCTGAAGCGCTCCTCGCGCATCTCGCCCGGACGGTTCACGAGATCGCGCACGCTGAGGTCGAACGCGGAATGCTTGATGGCCACGATCGACGATTCTACGCGTCGACGGGTGGACGTTCGCCGAACGTCGGCCGTGCCCGATCGATGAGCGAACGCGGCACGAGCGTCGCACGCCATCTGACGAGCAGGGACTCCCCCTCCGCGAGCGCGGCGCAGGCGATCGCGAGCGCGTCCACGAGCCCGTCGGATGCCGCACCGCCGCCGTCGGCCCGACCGGCCGGCGCGGCCGCACCGGCACGGCGCGACGGCTCAGCCGGTCCGTAGCGCTCGCGCTCGACGGCGTCACGGAGCACCACGAGTGCCGCGCGCGCGTCGTCGTCGACGAAGCCCTCCCGCTCGTCGAGCCGCCGCGCGATCGCACGCGGGGTCGAGGTCGGTTCGAGCCGGATCCCGAGGTCGCGTGCGGTGGCGACGAGCTCGTCCCACGCGGCATCCGCCGGACGGTCGCCGCGTGCGATCCGCCGCCGTCGCGAGGCGCGCTGGCCCGCGCGCAGCGTCGCAGGCGCCAGGAGGAGGCCGGCGACGAGGAGCAGCGCGACGCCGCCGCGGAACCACCACGAGTCGGCCGGCGACGCCGAGCCGTTCCCGCCGGCGAGGTTGCGGTCGGGGTCGAGCTCGGGGCGCCCGCTCAGCGGGGCGCTCGCGCTGCCCGACGCGGGCGAGGGCGTCGCCGCCGCGTCGCCGGCCCCGGGCCGCGAGTAGTCGGGCACCGTGCCGCGACTCGGCGTGGGCTCGAACGGCACCCATCCCACGCCCTCGAAGTAGAGCTCGGGCCACGCGTGGAGGTCGTGCGAGTCGACCTCGACGCGCTGCACGCCGCCGACACGCTCCTGCGTCGAGGTGCCCTGGGTGTAGCCGACGGAGATACGCGACGGGATCCCGACCTCGCGGGCGAGCACCGCCATCGTCGAGGCGAAGTGCACGCAGTAGCCCGTGCGCTCCTCGAGGAACCGGGCGATCACGTCGAGGCCGCCGCCGTCGTAGCCCGCCTCGACGGGCGCCTCCGTCGAATACTCGAAGGCCGAGGAGCGGAGAAACGCCTGGATCGCGACGGCCGCGTCGTACTGGGTCGCCGCGTCGCCCGCGACGGCCGACGCGGTCTCGGCGATGACCTGCGGCGCGTCGTCGGGCAGTGCGAGGAAGTCGTCGTACTCCTCGCCGGCCCGTCCGCCCGCCGATCTCAGCTGCGACGGGGTCGGATCCACCTCGAGCCAGGTCGCGCGATAGCGCTGACCGCCCGTGTCGGCATCGACGCTCCGCACCGTCAGCGAGCCGGCGTCCCAGAACCACGATCCGCTGAGCCCCTCGACCTGCCGGGTGGGGTACGGCAGGGGCAGCCAGGTGGTCCGCACCTCGTCGACGACGATGTCGATGGGATGCTCCGTGGCGGAGACGTCCGAGTCGAGGCCGTCGGGAAGGGGCAGGGCGTCGACGGTGTTGTCGGCGTCGACCGGCCGCTCGGTGACACCCCAGGCCTGTCCTTCGAATCGATCGAGCGTCAGCACCGTGAAGTACGGGCGGTCGTTGTCGCGCGCGAAGTAGTGGAACGCCGGCCGGGGATCGGGCCGGCGCAGGTCGCGCCCGAGGTCGATGAACGGGCTCACGCCGCGCGCGAAGCTCGTCGCCGGCGCGCCCGACCCGAGCAGCAGGCTCGAGGAGATGCTCGGGGTCGAGGCGGTGAGCACCGCCGCCGTGAGGATGCCCACCGCGGTGAGGCCGAGCGTCGCGCCGAGGGTCGAGACGATCGGCACCCGCGCCGGCGGGATGACCGTGGTGCCGCCCGTCTCGTCGTTGCGCTCCGCCGCGGCGAGCAGCGCGCGGCGGCGGGCGCGCACGTCGATGCGGAGGAGCAGCAGGTAGGAGGCCGCCGAGAACACCAGCGTCGGCACCTCGGCGCCCGATTCGATGATGAAGCCCGGGATGAGGATCGGGACGAGCGCGGGCGCCGCGGCGAGGGCAGGCATGCGGACGGTCTGGACCAGCACGTCCATGCAGACCGCGAGCACCCCGACGCCGAGCGCCAGGACGAAGTTGAGCGCCGGGACGGGGATCGCGGGGACCGACTGCTGCTGGATGGTGCGCTGGGCGCCGTCGAAGAGCTCGCCGAAGTGCACGAAGGTGTCCTGGGTGGGCACGATGAGCGCGAAGCTCGTCGAGCCGCCGAAGAGGAGCGTCAGCAGGAAGAGCAGGACGACGATCTCGAGCACCGGCACGAGCGAGGCGGGCACCCGCACGGCCCGGAGACCGGCGCCGCCGAAGAGCGTCCCGGCGGCCACGAACGCGCAGAGCCACCACCACCCGCTGCCAGAGATGAGCGGGCCGAGCGCCATCGTCGCGACCGAGAGCAGGAGGAGGCTCGCCGCGGTGAGCGCGAGTCGCTGTCCGCGCGTGAGGGGCAGTGGCTCAGGACGCATCGCGTCCTCCTGCCGACGGCGTGCTCGGGCCGCGGCGCGCAGACCCCGACGCGCCGTCCGACACCGCCGCCGTCGCGCCCGTGCCGCTCATGGGATCGCGCTGCGCCGCACCGGCCCACGCGTCGCCGATCGCGGCGGCCCGCCGCACCCGCACCACGCGCCAGTCGGCCTGCTCCAGCGCGTCGACGACGCGCGCGGCGACGCCCTCGCCGACGAAGGCGACCGCGGGCTCGAAGCCGGTGCGCAGCGAGACGAGCGTCGCGGCATCCTGCTCGTCGGGGTCGACGAGCACGGCGAATCCCGGCATCCTCGCCTCCCGGGCGCGCACCTCGCCGCGCCCGGTGCCCTCGGCGATCCGGCCGCCGCGCGCGGCCGCGCCCTCGTCCCGGTCGACGCGGTGCGGGGAGTCGAGCCGGGCGAGGTCCTCGAGCAGCAGGTGGTCTCCGCCCGGCATGCGATAGGCGCCGGGCACCCCCTCGCCGACCCCGCCGCGCCCGGGGTCGCCCAGCGGGTCGCAGCGGACGCGGAACCCGCGCTCGAGCAGGTGGACGCCGATCGAGGCCGCCACCTCGACGCCGAGCTCGAAGCCGAAGTGCACCCGCTCGGCCGACTCGGGCCGCGTCCCGCCCGTGCGGAACTGCCCCGAGAGCGTCGTGTCGAGGAGGATCCGGACCTCGGGGTCGCCCCGCTGCTCCTCCTCGCGCACCATGAGCTCGCCGCGCCGGGCGGTCGCCGGCCAGTTCACGCGTCGCAACGGGTCGCCGTAGCGGTACTCGCGGGCGATGAGCTCGTCGGAGTTCGGGTGGGAGCGCCGCTGCAGCCCGTGCAGCACGCCGTCGACGCTCGCGGCCGAGCCGAGCGCACGCTCGAGGGGCGTCACCCGCGGGGTCACGACGACCTCGTGCCGCGGGCCCGCGTCGCGGTCGATCCGGGCGAGCCCGAAGGGGTCGGCCACGCCGATCCGCATCGGTCCGATGCCGTAGACGCCACGACGGGGCAGTCGCAGCCGGTACTCGAGGTGCACGGTGTCGTCGCCCGACGGCAGCACGCCCTCGTACGGCCCGAGCGCGGGCAGCACCGCCTCGGCGGGGGCGTCGAGCCCCTCGGGCACCCGGTCGCGCCAGTGCGCACCGTCGAGGGTGCGGCGCGAGCGGTTGCGCACCGCGATCGCGACGCCGGTCGACGAGCCGGCCGCGACGACCGGCGGCGAGAACCTGCGGGTCACGCCGAGCCGCGGCACGCGCAGCGTCACGAAGAGCGCGGCGACGCCCGGCATCGCGATCCCGACGAACGCGAGCAGCATGACGTCGCGCAGGTCGAACCAGAGCGAGACGGCGAGGAGCGCGGCTCCGACCATCAGCAGCGCGCCGCCGCGCCGGGTGAGTCGCGGCCAGGCCGCGACGCGCAGGGGACGGGGGCGCCTCATGTCAGTTCCTTCGTGCGCTGCCGACCGGAACCGGCGTCTCCCCCACGATGCGTCGGACGATGGCGTCGATGAGCGGGCCCGCATCGCGGTCGTGCGCGCCGAGCGCCCGGCTCGTCGGCACGAGCCGGTGCGCGAGCACCGGCACGGCGAGGGCGTCGATGTCGTCGGGCAGCACGAAGTCGCGGCCGTGCATCGCGGCGTGCGCCTTCGCCGCGCGCACGAGCTGGAGCGTCGCCCGCGGGCTCGCGCCGAGCCTGAGCTGGCGGTCCTCGCGGGTCGCTCGGGCGAGTTCGACCGCGTACTCCTGCACGGGCTGCGAGGTGAAGACCTGGTGCACCGCGGCGATCATGGCGCGGAGCTCGCCGAGGGAGACGACGGCGTCGAGCGCGTCGAACGGGCTCGAGGTCTCGCGCGTCGTGAGCATCGCGAGCTCGTCGGCCGACGCCGGGTAGCCCATCGAGATGCGCGCCATGAAGCGGTCGCGCTGCGCCTCGGGCAACGGGTAGGTGCCCTCCATCTCGACGGGGTTCTGGGTGGCGACCACGGTGAACGGCGGATCGAGGCGATAGGTCGTGCCGTCGGCCGTGACCTGGCGCTCCTCCATGCACTCGAGCAGGGCCGACTGGGTCTTCGGGCTCGCCCGGTTGATCTCGTCGCCGATGACGAGGTTCGCGAAGACGGGGCCGCGCTTGAACTCGAAGCGCCGGCTCGACTGGTCGAAGACCGACACGCCGGTCACGTCGCTCGGCAGCAGGTCGGGGGTGAACTGGATGCGGCTGACGCTCGCGTCGACCGACCGCGCGAGCGCCTTCGCGAGCATCGTCTTGCCGACGCCGGGCACGTCCTCGATGAGGAGGTGGCCCTCGGCGAGCAGCACGGTGAGGGCCGCGGTGACGGCGTCGCGCTTGCCGGCGATCACCGTCTCGACGTTCGCCACGATGGCCGCAGCGAGCGAACCGACCTCGTCGATGCCCATGGTCGCGGCGCGCGCCGCCGAACCCGACCCGCCCGTCACCGCGACCTCGCTGCTCATGGCGTCATCGCCACCGCGAGGTAGTCGGCCACGACGGCCGGCACGTAGGGAGCCACGTCGCCGCCGAGGGAGGCGACCTGCCTCACGAGCGAGCTCGACACGTGCGCGTTCGCCGGATCGGGCAGGAGGAACACCGTCTCGACGCCGGCGAGATGCCGGTTGACGATCGCCATCGGCGTCTCGTACGCGACGTCGAGCTGCGAGCGGACGCCCTTGACGAGCACGCTCGCGCCGACGTCGGTGCAGTAGTCGACGAGCAGGCCCATGCTCCAGGCGGCGACGACGATGCGGCCCTCGATGCCGGCGTCGGCGATCGACTGCTCGATCAACGAGACCCGCTGGGCGATCGGCAGGAGCGCCGACTTGTCGGGGTTGTGGACGACGACGACGTGCAGCTCGTCGTAGAGGCCCGCGGCCCGCGAGATCACATCGAGGTGGCCGCGCGTGACGGGGTCGAACGATCCGGGGACGACGGCGATCCGCTGCATACGCACCAGCGTAGCGCCAGCGGAGGCCCCGTCGGAGCCCGGCCGAGAGTCTCAGCCCTTGCTCAGGTAGCCGCTCGCCTCGTCGTCGAGCCGACGGCGGACGGCGGCGGCCAGCGCGGGGTGCCGCTCGAGCGTCGGATCGGCCGCGAGGATCGCCTCGGCCTCGGCCCGCGCGTCGGCGATGACCTCGCCGTCGCGGACCACGCGCAGCAGCTTGAGCGAGGAGCGCCCGCCCGACTGCATCGCCCCGAGCACGTCGCCCTCCTGGCGGAGCTCGAGGTCGACGCGGGCCAGCTCGAAGCCGTCGAGGGTCGCGGCGACCGCCTCGACGCGCTGCAGCGCGAGCGAGTTCGGCGGCGCACCCGTGACGAGCAGGCAGAGGCCCGGAACGGCACCGCGGCCGACGCGGCCGCGAAGCTGGTGCAGCTGGGAGACGCCGAAGCGGTCGGCGTCGACCACGACCATGACGCTCGCGTTGGGCACGTCGACGCCCACCTCGATGACCGTGGTCGAGACGAGGACGTCGAGCTCGCCGGCGGCGAAGGCGCGCATCGTGCGGTCCTTCTCGTCGGCGCTCATGCGACCGTGCAGCGGCGCGACACGAAGCTCGGCGAACCGGGGGTGGGACTCGAGCTCGGCGAGCACCGACGCGACGGATGCCACAGGGCCCGCGCCCGCGCCCTCGCTCTCGCCCTCCCCCGGCGCGACCTCGGCGCCGTCGTCTTCTGCGACGCGCGTCTCGATCGCGGGGCACACGACGAAGCCCTGCCGGCCGAGCGCGACCTCCTCGGCGAGGCGCTCCCACACGCGCGGGCGCCAGGCCGGGCGGATCGCGAGCGGCACCACCTGCGACTCGATGCCCGCGCGGCCGGCCGGCAGCTCGGCGATCGTGGAGACGTCGAGGTCGCCGAACACGGTCATCGCCACGGTGCGCGGGATCGGCGTCGCCGTGAGCACGAGGACGTGCGGCGGCTCGGCGCCCTTGAGCCGCAGCGCCTCGCGCTGCTCGACGCCGAAGCGGTGCTGCTCGTCGACCACGACGAGCCCGAGGTCGGCGAACGTCACCGTGTCGCCGAGGAGCGCGTGGGTGCCGACGATGAGCCTCGACTGGCCGGCCGCGGCGCGCAGCAGGGCCTTCTTGCGTTCGGCGGCGGGCAGCTGGCCGGTGAGCAGCGTCGGGATCAGCTCGGCGGAGAGCTCGGGCCCGAGCATCTTCACGATCGAGCGGAGGTGCTGGGCGGCGAGCACCTCGGTCGGGGCGAGCAGCGCCGACTGCCCGCCGGAGTCGGCGACCGCGAGCATCGCGCGCAGCGCGACGACCGTCTTGCCCGAGCCGACCTCGCCTTGGACGAGCCGGTTCATCGGCACGGGCTCGCCGAGGTCGTGGGCGATCTCGGCGCCGACCTGCTCCTGGTCGCCCGTGAGCGAGAACGGCAGCGCGGCGTCGAAGCGCTCGAGGAGTCCCCCGGGCACCGGGCGCCGGGCGAGGGCGTGGCGCGCGCGCAGGGCGGCGCGCCGCTCGAGGAGGGCCGACTGGAGCACGAACGCCTCGGTGAAGCGCAGGGTGCGCCGCGCCGCCTTCCAGTCGGACTCGCGCTCGGGGCGATGGACGCGTTCGAGCGCCTCGCGATGGCCGAGGAGCCCGCGGCCCTCGCGCACCGAGCCCGGCAGCGGATCGTCGACGCGGCCGAGCCCGTCGAGCAGCATCCCGATCGCCTTCGCCAGCTGCCAGCTCGCGAGCGTCGACGTCGCGGGGTAGATCGCGATGGGCGCCTCGGCCCAGCGCCTGGCCGCCGCGTCACCGACCTCGGCGGGCACCTCGTCGTCGAAGAGCTCGTAGTCGGGATGCGCCAGCTGGCGATTGCCGCGATAATCGCCGACCTTGCCCGCGAAGATGCCGCGGCGCCCGGGCCGCAGGTCGTTCTCGCGCCACCGCTGGTTGAAGAAGGTGAGCGTCAGCACGCCCGTGCCGTCGGTGATCTTCGCCTCGACGATCGACCCCCGGCGCTGGCGCATCTCGCGGACACGCACCTCGATCACCTCGGCGACGAGCGTCACGTTCTCGTCGAGCGGCAGCGACGCGAGCGCCGTGAGCTCGCCGCGCAGCGCGTAGCGGCGCGGATAGTGCGCCAGCAGGTCGCCGACGGTGACGTGGCCGAACGCCCGCTCGATCGCCTGCGCCGTGCGCCCGCCGAGGGCGCCGGCCAGCTTGGAATCGAGCGTGTAGCTGCCGGGGATCGCCTCCTCGGGGGCATCCGCTGGTCGTGCGGTCATGCCTCGATCGTAGGCGGCGCCTCCGTCAGCGCCGCGAGCTCGGCCTGCACGTAGGGGTCGTCGGGCCGCTCGGCCGCGAGCGCGCGCTGCAGCTCGAGCGCCTCCTCGGCGCGCCCGAGGCTGCGGAGGCACCGCGCGACCGACCACCTCGCGACGTGCCGCTGCTCGGCGGTGCCGTAGGCCTCGGCCGCCTTCGCGGCCTCCTCGAACTGCATGAGCGCGCCGGTGAGCCGGCCCGAGTCGTGCAGCGTCCAGCCGAGGTTGTTGTGGAGCGCGACGCCCCAGCGGAGCAGCCGCGGGTCGCGCGTGCCGTCGAGCACGTCGAAGCCCTCGGTCGCCCATTCCTCCTCGTGGCCGACGTCGTTGAGCGCGAGCATGTGCAGGGCGTCGAGCACGAGGAAGGTCGAGCCGGACAGGGCCGCCTCGCGCACCCCGCGGGTCAGCTCGGGGACGGCGTCGGCGGGCCGGCCGTCGGCCGCGGCGAGGCGGCCCCGCTCGATCGCGACGCGGGCGCGCAGCTCCCTCGCGAAGGCCTCGGGCTCGCGCTCGTCGACGGGCATGCCCGCGACGTCGTCGAGCACCGCGAGCGCCTCGTCGCGCCGGCCCAGCAACCCGAGGGCCCTGGCGAACTGGGTCTGCATGACCGCGCGCGTGTGCGGGGCCTGCGCCGCGTCGCCCGCGAGCTCGCGGAACCGTTCGGCGCTGGCGCCGGGGTCGGCGAAGTCCCACAGGCGATCGATCAGCTGCTGCTCGCCTCCACGGTGTCGGGACGGTTCGGCGGGCACGTGGTCGGTCGAACCGGTCTCTTCGTCAATCGGGGCTGGCACCCCTCCATCATGGCAGCGCTCGGCGGGCGTCGATATGCTGCCGGGAGCATGACCCGCATCATCGCCGGATTCGCCGGCTCACTCAGCCTCCAGGTCCCGCGCTCCGGCACCCGTCCCACGAGCGACCGCGTGCGCGAGGCGATCTTCTCCGCGCTCGAGGCGCGCGACGCGATCCACGGCACGCGCGTGCTCGACCTCTACGCGGGCTCCGGCGCGCTGGGCCTCGAGGCGGCGAGCCGCGGCGCCGCCGACGTCGTGCTCGTCGAGCGCGCGAAGCCCGCCGCCGACGTCTGCCGGCGCAACGCCGACGCCGTGGCCCGCGCCGACGGCGGGAGGCACGCGGTGCGCGTGCGCGTCGTCGCGCGCGCCGTCGCCGCCTACCTCGAGGGGGCGGCCGGGCCGGTCGACCTCGTGTTCATCGACCCGCCGTACGAGCTCTCGGAGCCCGCGCTCGCGCACGACCTCGAGCTGCTCGTCCCGCTGCTCTCCGACGACGCGGTCGTCATGGTCGAGCGCAGCAGCCGCTCGCCCGAGCCCGTCTGGCCGGCGGGGCTCGCCCCCGGGCGGCGCCGCGACTACGGGGAGACGACCCTGTGGTGGGCGGCGGCCGATCAGCCCGCGCGGCCGTCCCAGCCCGAGTAGGGGTCCCACCCCTCGGCCGCGATCGGCCCGCCGTCGACCCGCAGCTCGCCCGGCGCGTCGATCACGCGGCCGATGACCTCGAAGGGCGCGGGCACCGCCGTGCCGGCGGGGAAGGTCGCGAGCAGGCCGTGGTCCTCGGCGCCGGCGAGGGCGAGGCGCACCTCGGCGCCGAGCGCGGCGCCGTCGAAGTCGAGGCCGACCCCGCTCGCCTCGGCCAGCCGTCGCGCGTCGCGCGCCAGCCCGTCGGAGACGTCGAGCATGGCGGTCGCGCCCGCCTCGGCCGCGGCGACGCCGGCCCCGACGGGCGGCGCGGGCGCGAGCTGGGCGGCGATGAGACGCGGATGCCTCGCGCGGAGCGCGGCGGTGCGTTCGGGATCGGGCTCGCCCGAGGCATCCACGCCCTCGGCGAAGAGGAGGGCGAGCCCCCGCGCCGCCTCGCCGCGGACGCCGGCGTGCGCGACGAGGTCGCCGACGCGCGCACCCGACCGCGTCACCGGGGTGCGCCCCTCGAGGTCGCCGAACGCGGTCACGGCGATCGTCAGCACCGAGGAGGCCGAGAGGTCGCCGCCGACGACCCCCGCTCCCGGAGCGAGCGCCGCGAGCCCCTCGCGCAGCCCGTCGGCGATGCCCTCGAGCACCCCGACGGCGAGGCCGGGCGGCGCCGCGATCGCGACGACGAGCGCGGTCGGCCGGGCGCCCATCGCGGCGACGTCGGTGAGATTCGTCGCCGCCGCCTTCCAGCCGAGCTCGAACGGCGTCGACCACGCGAGTCGGAAGTCGGGACCGTGGATCATCATGTCGCACGTGACGACGAAGCGGCCGTCGGACGCGGCGAGCACGGCGGCGTCGTCGCCGGCGCCGAGGAGCGCCGCGTCGCCGGGCCGCAGCCGCGGCAGGATGCGGGCGAGCACCGCCTGCTCGCCGAGCGAGCCGATCGTCTCGAGATCGGCGTCGGTGCTGGGGCGATCGTCGGGCATCCCCTCAGCGTAGGTCACGGGCGAGCGTCGGATGATGTGTAATGGTTCTTTACGAATTCGGCGTCGATGCCTACGCTGGGTTCGCGAACAACCCGATCGCGGTGGACGAACTCGCCCACCGCCCTGCGATGGAGCAAGCGTGAGTCGACGGAGCGAACGAGCAGCGAACCGTCGACGGCGTCGCCGGACCACGATCGCGGTCGCGGCCGTGTCGTCCACCGTCGCCCTGGTCGCGGTCGCCGGCGTCGCAGGCGTCGCCTGGGCGAGCGGCGAGTTCGAGCGCTGGCAGAACCCCGAGATCCCATGCACCTCGCCCGCCGAGCTCAGCGTCGTCGCCGACCCCGCGATCGCCGCGACCGTGAAGGCGATCGCGGCCGACTACGACGCGAGCGAGAAGTCGTGCTCCCGCACCGAGGTGGTCTCGCAGGCCTCCGTCGACACGGCCGCGATGCTCGCGTCGGGCAACGCCGCGGGGCTCGACGCCTGGATCCCCGACTCCCCCGTCTGGCTCGTGCGCATGTCGAGCACCGCGCGATCGCTCGGCCGGCCGGTGCCGAACTTCGCCCTCGAGCGGTCGATCGCCTCGAGCCCCGTCGTCTTCGCTGGCGCCGCGGAGCGGGCCGGCGAGCTCGGCGATGCCGCGCCGGGGTGGAACGCGCTGATGAAGGGCGAGTTCACGGCGCTGCTCGCCGACCCCGAGGCCTCGTCGGCGAGCCTCAGCGCGCTGCAGGCCATGGAGCGCCGCGCCGACATCGGCGCGCCGCGGCAGTTCCAGACCGCGATGATCGGGCTCAACGACACCGTGCTGCCGACGGCCGCCGACGCCTTCGCCGCGCTCGGCTCGCGTCCGGCCGGCACCTTCGCGATCGCCAGCGAACAGCAGATCGCGCTGCACAACCGAGAGGCCGGCTCGTCCCCGCTCGTCGCCCTCTACCCCTCCGACGGCACCCTCGCCCTCAACTATCCGTTCCTCCGGGCCCTCGACGAGGCCGAGCTCGCGAAGAACCTCCCCGCTTCCGACGCCGAGCACGCACCCGAGACGGCCGAGTCGCGGGCGCTCGCGCTCCGGGCGCGCGAACTCGACGGCCTGAAGCTCGCGCTCTGGGGCGCGAAGGACGCCTTCGCCGCCGACGGCTTCCGCGACGGCGTGGGCTCGGGCGAGCTCGAACAGGAGGGCGTGCTCGCCGAGGCCGTCGCGGTCGACACCGCCGCCGCGGGGGCGCAGGTCTCGATCCTCCGCACCTGGGGCGTCCTGAGCCTCCGCTCCCGCATCCTCTCGGTCATCGACGTCTCGGGCTCGATGGAGGAGCCGACCGTCACCGGCCTCCGGCGGATCGACCTGCTCACCCAGGCGACGAGCTCGACGCTGGCCCAGTTCTCGGGCGACGTCGACCTCGGCATGTGGGTCTTCTCGACCGAGCGTGCGGGCGACCGGGACTGGGAGGCCCTGGCACCCATCGAGCGCCTCGGCGACGAGGAGCACAAGGCGGCGCTCGGCAACGCAATCGCCTCGCTGCCCGGCCGCCTCGGCGGCGCGACCGGTCTCTACGACACCGCCCTCGCCGCGGTCGCGCACGTCCGGGCGAGCTACGACCCCGGCAAGGTGAACTCCGTGCTCCTGCTCACCGACGGCCGGAACGAGGACGAGAACGGCATCTCGCTCGACCAGCTGCTCGCCCAGCTCGCCGAGATGGACGACCCGGCCAGGCCGGTGCCCGTCATCATGGTCGGCATCGGACCCGACACCGACGTGAAGGCGATGCGGGCGATCGCGAAGGCCACCGGCGGGGCGGCGTACTCGGCGGCCAAGCCGCAAGACCTGAGCGTCGTGCTCACCGACGCCCTCTCGCAGCGCGCCTGCCGCCCGAACTGCTGACCGGCGTCGCAGCCGGCACTCGGGATGGGCCACTACCCTGAAGGGGATGGAACACCCGACCGGCCGCCCCCACCGATCCCCGCGACCCCGCCGACTCCGCTTCGCCGCGCTGTTCGTCGCCGGCGCCGCCGCCCTCGCCCTCGCCGGGTGCAGCCAGGCGGTGCCGATCGACCCGGCGGCCGGGGCGAGCGACCCCGACTGCGCCGCGGTCGTCGTGCGCCTTCCCGACTCGATCGCCAAGGACACCGGGCAGGAGCAGGGCGAGCGCGAGACGAACGCGCAGGGCACCGGCGCGTGGGGCTCCCCCGCCTCGGTCCTGCTCCGGTGCGGCGTGCCCGAGCCCGGCCCGACGACCGATCGCTGCGTGAGCGTGAACGGGGTCGACTGGGTGATCGACGAGTCCGACGCGCCGAACTTCCGCTTCACGACCTACGGGCGCACCCCCGCCGTCGAGGTGCTCGTCGACAACGACGTTGTCTCGGGCACGACCGCGATCACCGAGCTCTCCTCGGCCGTCTCGGTCATCCCCGCCGACGGCGGCTGCACCGACGTCGACGAGGCGACGGCGGGCTGACGCGCGCCTGATGCCGGGGCGACTCCAGGACGACCTGGACGCCGGGACGCGCGGACTCCGGACGCCCGGCTCCGGTCACACCGCAGCGCTCCCGGGCCCCGCTAGCGCGGACCGGTCGCGAAGCCGACCTCGATGAGCTCGGTGATGAGCTCGGGGTAGCTGAGCCCCGAGTTGAGCCAGCACGTCGGGAACATCGAGATCGGGGTGAAGCCCGGCATCGTGTTGAGCTCGTTCACGACGAAGCCCTCGTCGGTGAGGAACACGTCGACGCGCGCGAGGCCCTGGCCGCCGATCGCCTCGAACGCGCGGCGCGCGATGCGCTGCAGCTCGAAGAGCTCGCCGTCGCCGAGGTCGGCGGGGCACACGAGCTCGACGCCCGGGGCATCCAGGTACTTGGCCTCGAAGTCGTAGAACTCGCGGCCGGTGACGACGACCTCGCCCGCGACGCTCACCCGGGGGGCGGTGCCGTCGCGGCCCTCGAGCACCGCGCACTCGATCTCGCGACCGACGACGCCCGATTCGATGAGCACGCTGCCGTCCTCGGCGAAGGCGACGTCGAGCGCCGCGTCCAGCTCGGCCCAGTCGCTCACCTTCGTGACGCCGACCGAGGAGCCGGCCCGCGCCGGCTTCACGAACACGGGCAGGCCGAGGCTGCGCGTGCGGCGCTGCCAGAGCTCGGGGTCGGCGGCGAGCGCCGCACGGGTCACGGTGACCCAGGGGGCGACCGGAATGCCGGCGCCCTCGAGCACGGTCTTCGTGAAGTGCTTGTCCATGCCGAGCGAGGAGGCGAGCACGCCGTTGCCGACGTAGGGCAGCCCGACCAGCTCGAGGAGCCCCTGGATCGTGCCGTCCTCGCCGAAGCGCCCGTGCAGGATCGGGAACACGACGTCGACGTCGCCGAGCGAACGGGTGCCCGAGGCATCCGTCACCGTCAGCTCGCGCGACGCCGTCGACTCGGGCCAGTGCACCCGGGTGCCGTTGTCGACGACCTCGGGCAGGTGCGCCGGGTCGAGCGCGAACCGCGCCGGATCGTCGGTCTCGAGGATGTAGGCGCCGTCGCGGGTGATCCCGACGGGGATCACCTCGAAGCGGCTACGGTCGATCGCCCCCAGTACTCCGCCCGCCGTTGCGCAGCTGATCGAGTGCTCGCTTGAACGCCCGCCGAACAGCAGAACCACCCTGAGCTTGTCCATCGTTCGTCCTTTCGCCCTGGGGCTCGTCGTCGGTCGTGAGGTGGGGCGCGATGTCCTTCGGGTCGAGCGTGCCCGCGAGCACCTGACGCACCTGTTCGACGATGGGCATCTCGACGCCCTTCGCCCGCGCGAGTTCGAGGATCGGCCCGACCGAGGCGAGCCCCTCCGTGGTCTGCTGCATCTGGTTCACCACGTCGTTCAGGTGATACCCCTGGCCGAGCAGCCGGCCCGCGGTGTTGTTGCGCGAGAGCGGCGACTGGCTCGTCGCGATGAGGTCGCCGAGCCCCGCAAGGCCCGACAGGGTCTCGGGGTGGGCGCCGAACGCGACCGCGAAGTCGGTCATCTCGACGAGGCCGCGGGTGATGATCGAGGCCTTCGTGTTCTCGCCGTAGCCGGCGCCGTCGACGATGCCGATCGCGACGGCGATGAGGTTCTTCAGCACGCCGCCGAACTCCGTGCCGATCACGTCGGTGTTCACGAAGGAGTGGAAGTAGCGGTTTCGGGCGACCGAGGCCACCGCCTGGGCGGTCTCGAGGCTCGTCGACGAGACCACCGCGGCCGTCGGCTGCTCCTTCGCGATCTCGAGCGCGAGGTTCGGGCCGGAGATGACCGCGATCTGCGACTCGTCGATCCGCAGCACCTCGGCGATGACCTCGCTCATGCGCTTGCCCGTCGACTTCTCGACGCCCTTCATGAGCGAGATGACCGTCGCCTGCGCGTGCAGGTGCGGCGCGATGAGCTTGAGGTTGTCGCGCAGCGACTGGCTCGGCACCGAGACGTAGACCAGCTCCGCACCCGCGAGGGCGAGGTCGAGCCGGTTCGTCGCGCGGAGCCCCAGCGGCAGGTTCACACCGGGGAGGTAGTCGCTGTTGCGCTTGGCCTCCTGGATCTCGCGCGCCATCTCGGGCCGGCGCGCCCAGAGCACGACGTCGGCGCCGCCGTCGGCCAGGATCTTCGCGAAGGTCGTGCCCCAGCTGCCCGCGCCGAGGACGGCGACGCGCTTGCCGACGGGCTTTCGCGCGGTCTGCTTAGTCTTCAAGGCGCCCCGTCTCCTTCTGGCCGTGGGCCACCGGATCCCAGCGCTCGGCCGGGGCCGGCTCGTGGCGGACCTCGGCGAGGAGTGCGGCGATCGCGTCCATCAGCTGCGCGGTCGCGGCGAGGAGGGCCGCCTGGTCGACGGGCTTGCCCCGGTACGCGCTCAGGTCGAGCGGTTCGCCGATGATGACGTCGATCGTCTTGCGCGGGAAGAGGCTGATCTTCTTGCCGTAGCGGGGCATGAGTGCCTGGGTGCCCCAGTGCGCGGCGGGCACGATGGGGATGTCGCGCTCCAGCGCGATGCGCACCGCCCCCGTCTTGCCGCGCATCGGCCACAGGTCGGGGTCGCGGGTGAGCGTGCCCTCGGGGTAGACGACGACCATGCGCCCCTTCTCGACGAGCTCCTCCGCGGCGCGGAGCGCCGCGTGGCCGTTGCTGCCCGCGCGCTCGACCGGGATCTGCCCCGAGGTGCGCAGGAACCAGCCGAGCACGGGGTTCTTGAAGAGGGAGGCCTTCGCGAGGAAGCGCGGTGCGCGCCCGAGCTTCCAGCTGGCGGCGCCCATCACGACCGGGTCGATCTCGCTGTAGTGGTTCGGCGCGAGCACGAAGGCCCCCGCCGCGGGCATGCGCTCGCGGTGGTGGAACCGGTACCGCACCGCCAGGTTGATCACCGGCAGGATGAGGACGGCGAGCACCCAGAAGAACGAGGGGCGGCGGGTCTCCGAACGCACCTTCGCGGTGGTCGTCGGGGACGAGTCGTCGTGTTGCACTCCCCTATTATCCTTCGAGTTCGAAGTCCGCCCCGAGCAGCTCGAGCTTCGTGATGAAGTCCTCGTACCCGCGCGCGATGATTCCGACGTTCGAGACGGTCGAGCGACCCTCTGCGGTGAGCGCGGCGATGAGATGGCTGAAGCCACCGCGGAGGTCGGGCACCTCGACGTCGGCGCCCGCGAGCTTCGTCGGGCCCGAGATCACGGCGGAGTGCTGGAAGTTGCGCTGGCCGAAGCGGCAGGGCCGCCCGCCGAGGCACTCCTTGTGCACCTCGATCGACGCGCCCATCTCGACGAGGGCGTCGACGAAGCCGAAGCGCTGCTCGTACACCGTCTCGTGCACGATCGAGACGCCCTTCGCCTTCGTGAGCGCGACGACGAGCGGCTGCTGCCAGTCGGTCATGAACCCGGGATGCACGTCGGTCTCGATGATGACGGGCTTCAGCTCGCCACCGGGGTGGTAGAAGCGGATGCCGTCCTCGGCGATCTCGAACGCGCCGCCGACCTTGCGGAAGACGTTGAGGAAGGTGAGCATCTCGGCCTGACGCGCGCCGCCGACGAAGATGTCGCCGTCGGTCGCGAGGGCGGCGGCCGCCCAACTGGCGGCCTCGTTGCGGTCGAAGAGGGCGCGGTGCGTGTAGCCGTTGAGCTTCTGCACGCCCTCGATGCGGATCACCCGGTCGGTGTCGACCGTGATGATGGCGCCCATCTTCTGCAGGATGTTGATGAGATCCATGATCTCGGGCTCGATCGCCGCACCCGAGAGCTCGGTGATGCCGTCGGCGAGCACTGCCGTGAGCAGCACCTGCTCGGTCGCGCCGACGCTCGGGTACGGGAGGGCGACCTTCGCGCCGTGCAGGCCGTTCGGCGCCGACATGCGGATGCCGCTCGGGAGCTTCTCGACGATCGCGCCGAAGTTGCGCAGCACCTCGAGGTGGTAGTCGATCGGCCGGTCGCCGATGCGGCAGCCGCCGAGGTCGGGGATGAACGCCTCGCCGAGCCGGTGCAGGAGCGGCCCGCAGAAGAGGATCGGGATCCGGCTGGAGCCGGCGTGCGCGTCGATGTCAGCCATGTGCGCCGTCTCGACGGCCGAGGGGTCGAGGATGAGCTCGCCCACCTCGCCCTGGGTCACCGTGACGCCGTGCACTTCGAGGAGGCCGCGCACGATGCGGACGTCGCTGATGTTCGGCACGTCCTTCAGGACGCTCGGGGTGTCGCCGAGGAGCGCCGCGACCATCGCCTTGGTGACGAGGTTCTTGGCCCCCTTCAGTTCGATCCGGCCGCGGAGCGGTTTGCCGCCGTTGATCGTGATCTTGTCGACGTTCAACCCGACTGCCGTCCCGTGGTTCTTGGCATCCTGCCCGAGTGTGTTCACAGACTCCCTGATTCCGCCGGCTCCCGGATGGGGAGCGTCTTGGGCCGCCACGCCGCTCGATGGGTCTCGAATTCGGCGATGGCTGCTTCGTCCCGGAGAGTGAGGGCGATGTCGTCCAGACCCTCCAGAAGCCTCCATCGAGTGTAGTCGTCGATATCGAAGGCCACTGTGAGCGCGCCTGCGCTCACCGTTCGTGCAACGAGGTCGACCGTCACGTCTATTCCCGGGTCGGCCTCGACGACCTCCCACAGGCGCTCCACGTCCTCGTACGCGACCTGCGCGGCGACGAGACCCTGCTTGCCCGAGTTTCCGCGGAAGATGTCGCCGAACCGCGAGCTCACGACGACGTCGAAGCCGTAGTCGCGCAACGCCCACACGGCGTGCTCCCGACTCGAGCCGGTGCCGAAATCGGGGCCGGCGATGAGGATCTTCGCACCCTGGTACTCGGGCCGGTTGAGCACGAACTCGGGGTCCTGCCGCCAGCCGTGGAACAGCGCGTCGTCGAAGCCGGTCTTCGTGACGCGCTTCAGGAACACGGCGGGGATGATCTGGTCGGTGTCGACGTTCGATCGGCGCAGCGGCACGGCGACGCCGGTGACGGTCGTGATCTTCTGCATCAGCGCGCCTCTCCTTCGTTCTGCAGATCCCAGGGGCTCGAGAGCGTGCCGCGGATCGCGGTCGCCGCCGCCACGAGCGGCGAGACGAGATGCGTGCGGCCGCCCTTGCCCTGGCGGCCCTCGAAGTTGCGGTTCGAGGTCGACGCGCAGCGCTCGCCCGGGGCGAGCTGGTCGGGGTTCATGCCGAGGCACATCGAGCAGCCGGCGAAGCGCCACTCGGCGCCGAAGTCGGTGATGACCTTGTCGAGCCCCTCGGCCTCGGCCTCGAGGCGCACCCGCGCCGAGCCGGGCACGACCATGACGCGAACGCCGTCGGCCTTCTGCTTGCCCTTGATGATCGAGGCGAACGCGCGCAGGTCCTCGATGCGGCTGTTCGTGCACGATCCCATGAAGACCGCGTCGACCTTGATCTCCTTGAGGGGGGTGCCCGCGGCGAGGTCCATGTACTCGAGCGCCCGCTCGGCGGCGGCGCGCTCGTGCTGGTCGGCGATCGTCGCCGGGTCGGGAACCGACTCCGAGAGCGAGACGCCCTGGCCGGGGTTCGTGCCCCAGGTGACGAACGGCTCGAGGGCGTCGGCGTCGATCGACACCTCGGCGTCGAAGGTCGCGCCCTCGTCGGTCGCGAGCGTGTTCCAGTACTCGACCGCGGCATCCCAGTCGTCGCCCTCGGGCGCGTGCGCCCGGCCCTTCAGGTACGCGTAGGTCGTCTCGTCGGGCGCGACCATGCCGGCGCGGGCACCGGCCTCGATCGACATGTTGCAGATCGTCATGCGGCCGTCCATCGACAGCGCGCGGATCGCGGATCCGCGGTACTCGAGCACGTAGCCCTGCCCGCCGCCCGTGCCGATCTTCGCGATCACGGCGAGGATGATGTCCTTCGCCGTCACACCGGGGCGCAGGGTGCCCTCGACGTTGATCGCCATCGTCTTGAACGGCTTCAGGGGCAGCGTCTGCGTGGCGAGCACGTGCTCGACCTCGCTCGTGCCGATGCCGAACGCCATCGCGCCGAAGGCGCCGTGGGTCGAGGTGTGCGAATCGCCGCAGACGACCGTGATGCCGGGCTGCGTGAGGCCGAGCTGGGGGCCCACGACGTGCACGATGCCCTGCTCCTTGTCGCCGAGCGAGTGCAGCCGGATGCCGAACTCGGCGGCGTTCCTGCGGAGCGTCTCGATCTGCGTGCGGCTCGTCAGGTCGGCGATCGGCTTGTCGATCTCGAGCGTCGGCGTGTTGTGGTCTTCGGTGGCGATCGTGAGGTCGGGCCGGCGCACCGGGCGCCCCGCCATGCGCAGGCCGTCGAATGCCTGCGGGCTCGTGACCTCGTGCACCAGGTGCAGGTCGATGTAGATGAGGTCGGGAGTGCCGTCCTCGCCCTGCTTCACGAGGTGTGCGTCCCAGACCTTCTCGGCCAGGGTGCGGGGGCGGTCGGCGCTCGTCTGCGCAGTACTCATGCGTTCGTCTCTCTTCGTTCCGGGGGGATCGACTTCGATCCTGAGAAATCGGCCGACGACGGACTCCGCGACGGGGACGGCCTCAGTACGAAGCCCCGTCGCGGCGACGAAGGAGAAGTCGTGGCGCGCGCATGGTTTCAGGCTACACCGTCGAACGGACGACCCGATCCACGCGCAGGCCGAGCTCGCCCAGGTAGATCGCCGAGCCCGCGGGCGCCTCGCCCGGTTCGCCGGGCACGAGCTCGGTGAGCGGCGCCCCCGGCGCCTCGACGCGACTGCCGTTCGTCGAACGGAGATCGGTCACGCGGACCCCGCCGGCCGTCGGCTCCATGACGGCGTGTGTCTTCGACACCGTCCGGGTCGGGTCGTCGATCGCGACCGCCCGTGCGTCGGACGCCGCGGCGGCCACCGGGTCGCGCCCGAGCACGAGCACCCCGTCGAGCACGATCTCGAGCCCGGATGCCCCGACGAGACGCCACACCGGAGCCGCCGGCTGCGACGGCGCGACCCCCGCGGCTGCGTCGGGTCGCGGCGCCGGCGAGGGGATCGCGTCGGGCGCGACCCGCCCCGGGACGAAGGTCGGCAGCGCTCGAGGCGGCACCGCCCGCGAGGGTGCGGCCCGCACCGTCCGGTCGGGCGCATGCGCGGGCGGGGCCGCGGGCGCGGCCTTCTCGGGCACCGACGGGACGAGGCCCGGCGGCGGCACGATGAAATCGGACTCGGCCACGCCCCCAGCCTAACGACGAGAACGGATCCGGTACCGGCTGATCAGCCGGCGCGCCCGGCCGACCGCGGCCGTCACCGCGGCGGTCGCCGCCTCCGCCTCCGTCCAACGGCGAGCCACGACCTCGTCGGAGACCGCGCCGCCGTCGAACACGTCGCGGTCGATCGTCGTCGCGAGGGTCGAGAGCGGCACCGGCGCCGGGGCATCCGCCCCGCTGCCGTGGAGCGCCGCGGCCAGGCCCTGCTCGCCGACCTGCCGCTCGAGCACTCGGGCCGACTGCAGTCGCGTGCCCTGCGCGGGCGGCTCGAAGCCGAGCTCGGCCCAGCGGTCCATCAGCTCCTCCCAGGCCGCTGCGGCTTGGCGGTCGTTCGGCCCGGAGCGGCGCCGGCGACGGCGGGCCGCCTTCACGAGCATGACGGCCAGCATCGGGAGGAAGACGATCGCGGCGGGGATGCCGATGGCGCCGAGCGTCACCCACACCCAGCCGGGGATCTGGAACGGACGGTCCTTGTCGTCGTCGTCGGTCTCGTCGATCTCGACGGTCGCGAGCAGCTCGTCATCGGTGTGCTCGGCCCGCGGGGGCTGGCGCACCTGCGGCTGCGGCTCGGATTTCGGCTTCGGCGTCTCCTCCTGGGGGACGTCGACCTGGTCGGGGGTGGGGCGGAAGCTCACCCAGCCGACGCCGTCGAAGGCGACCTCGACCCAGGCGGTGACGTCGTCGCCGACGACCTCGACCTCCTCCTGTCCCTCGGAGATCTCGGGCGCGAACCCCATCACGACGCGCGACGGGTAGCCGAGGTCGCGGGCCATGAGCGCCATCGCTGCCGCGTACTGCTCGGCGTCGCCGACCATCTGCGTGCGCGTGAAGAGCTCGTCGATGCGGTCGGCGCCGTGCCCGGCGCGCGACGGCACCGCGTCGGAGGCGAGACCGTGGCTGAGGAACCCGCCGGTCTTCAGGGCGCGCTCGATCGCGCGCAGCTGCTCGATCGGGCTGACCGCGTCGCCGGCGAACTCGCCCGCCTTCGCCTCGGTGACGTCGGGCGAGTTCTCGACGATCGGCAGGGTGAGGTCGGCCACCGGCACGTCGAGGAGGTCCTCGGTGTCGGGTTCGCGCTGCACGTTGGCCGTCAGCGCGTAGTGTGCGCCCTCGCCGACCCCGCTCGTGAGCACCGCCGTGCCGGCCGCGGGGTTGTAGCGCAGGTCTCCGGCGCGGGCGGCGCTGCCGCCGTCGAGGAGTTGCAGGGTGCGCCCGTAGCCGACCGTCGGCAACCAGACGTCGGAGTAGGCACCGACCTCGACCTCGATCTCGCGCGCCGACCCGAGGTCGGCGAGCTCGGGCTCGGGCAGCGACTCGCCGACGATGCCGTAGCCGCCGCCGTCGGCGCCGACGTCGTCGGGGCCGGCGACGTTCCAGAGGCGCCCGGTGTACGCGTCCATCGTGGCCAGACGCAGCGTGTCACCGGGCTCGAGCCCGCGCACCGTGAAGAGCGTCTCCTCGGCGAGGTCCTTCGTGTACTTGCGGAACCCCGAGAGCGGGCTCGGGAACTCGAGCGGGTCGAACGGCGGCACGATCTCGTCGCGCAGCACGAAGCGGTCGGGGCTCACCGGTGCGACCGCGAGACCCGCCACCGCACCGATCGCGACGGCGCCCGCCACGACCACGGCGGTGCCCGTGATCTTCTGCCTGCGCAGCCGCTTCGCCCCGTCACCGGCTGCCTCGACGGTCGTGCCGCGGCGCCAGGCGATCCAGACGAGCGCGATCACCGCGAACGCGACGCCGCGGACGCCGGCGAAGTAGGCCTCGTCGGTGCCGAGGAGGATGCCCGACAGGTAGAGCAGGGCCGGGCCGATGACCAGCACGCTCGTGCGCAGCGCGGTGCGCCGCTTCGGCAGCCAGCGCAGCACCAGCAGGCCGCCGACGAGCGAGACGAGCCACGCCGCGAAGTACGGCAGTGCCGCGATGTAGTACGGCGCCTCGACCGGGGTACCGATCGTGACGATGTCGGCCCAGCCGAAGACCGCGCCGTAGGCCAGCCCGGCGAGCGAGCCGAGCGAGGGCAGGACCCCGAAGATGCCGGTCTCGGGCATCGTGAACGGGGTGCCCACCAGGAAGTAGGCGACGATCGCCATGAGCACCGTCGTGACGACGCCGAGTCGCAGGAGCGTGCCGGCGAGCGCGGCGAGCGTGCCGACGACGAGGCCGGCGACCGCGGCCACCAGGAAGTTCAGGTCGCCGAACGAGGTCTCGTAGCCGAGGATGCCGAGCAGCGAGAGGAGGCTGAGGACGAGGAGGTCGCTCACCGCCGTGCGGGGAAGCCGGGTCACGGGCGCAGCCTCCTCATGATGCGGGGCAGGTCGCCCAGGGAGCCGACGGTCGCGACGGTCGTGCCGGCGACCTTCGTCAGCGAGCTCGTCGCGCCGTCCTCGACGCGGATCGCGATGGTCTGGGTGTCGCTGCCGAACACCGTCTCGACCGAGCGGAACTCGGCGAGCGGCAGGAGCGACCCTCCGACCGAGATGACGACGCTCGGCGCCGGCAGCCGCTTCGTCGACTCGCGAACGAAGTCGCGCATCGTCGGGTACGCGCCCTCGACGGGTTCGATGCGGGAGGAGTCGTCGAGGAGCACGGTCGGCGTCGCGGTGCGCAGCCCGAGACGCTCGGTCACGACCGCGAGCCTCGTCGCGTCGCGGATGACCTGGACGCCGATCGACGCGAGGACCGAGACCCCGAGCTCGAACTCGTCGTCGGAGGCGTACTGGGCACGCTCCGTGGACTGCACGAGGATGAGCTGCGAGCGCCGCGTCTCCTCGTACTGGCGCACCATCAGCTGGCCGGTGCGTGCCGACGTCCGCCAGTGCACGTTGCGCAGGGCGTCGCCCGGCTCGTAGGCGCGCAGCGCGTGGAAGGAGATGTCGTTGTCGGTGATCACCTTCGTGATCTCGCCCTCGAGGTCGCGCACGAGGCCCGCGGCGGAAGGACGGAGGCGCGCGGTCACCGGGTGCACGAAGAGCTCGACGGGGTCGGTCCAGCGCACGGTGCGTCGCAGGATGCCGAGCTGGTCGCCGCGGACCGAGATCGCCGGCCCGGCGACGATGACCGCGCGGCGATTCGTCGGCACGGCGAAGAGCTCCTCGTGCTCGTCGCCAGCTGCCAGCTGCGGCACCACGAACTCGGCGAGGCCCGCGCCGACCGGCAGTTCGATCCGGGCGGGCGCCGACGGCGCCGTGCCGGCGTTGCGCACGAGCAGGCGGCCGAGCGCCCGCTCCCCCGCGACGACGCGAGCCGGCTGCAGCTCGATGCCGACGGCGAAGTGCATGCGCCCGAAGACGAACGCGATCGAGACGAGCACCGCGGCGAGCAGCGTGAACCCGAGGAACGCGAACTCGATCCAGCCGAAGGCCCATGCCAGCACGAGCGAGACGGCCGCGGCGGCGAGCACGAGCCATCCGGTCGTGGAGACGAGCCCCGTGACCGGCTCGCAGAAGTCGGCCACCGCGCGCCAGGCGCGCGCGACAGTCGCTCCGAGCGAGCGGGCGGATGCCGCGAGCGAACGTGCGACGGCGCGCACCGCGATGCGCGCCTGCGAGGGAGTCTGCGGCGCGCCCGTTCCGGCGCTCATGCCGCCCGGTAGGCCGGGGGCGCCACCTCGACGAGGACCCGACCCACGATGTCCTCGGCCGTGACCCCGGCGAACTCCGACTCGGGGTCGACGATGATGCGGTGGGCGAGCACGGGCACGGCGAGCTCGCGCACGTCGTCGGGCGTCGCGAAGGTGCGCCCGTGGGCGATCGCCCAGGTCTTCACCGCGCGCGCCAGCGCGAGCGCGCCGCGCATGCTGACGCCGAGCGCGGCGTCCTTGTGGTCGCGCGTCGCCGAGACGAGCTCGTTGAGGTACGACAGCACCGCGGCGTCGACGTAGACCTCGCTCGCGAGCTGCGACATCGTCGTGATCGAGCTCGGGGCGATGATCGGCGACACCTTCGACGCGCGCGCGCGGTTGGCCGAGTCGAGCAGCAGCGTGACCGCCGTGTCGTGGTCGGGGTAGCCGAGCGAGGTCTTGATGAGGAAGCGGTCGAGCTGCGCCTCGGGCAGCGAGTAGGTGCCCGCCTGCTCGACGGGGTTCTGCGTCGCGATGACCATGAACGGGCTGCCGACCTCGTAGCCGACGCCGTCCACCGTGACGCGTCCCTCCTCCATGACCTCGAGGAGCGACGACTGCGTCTTCGGCGAGGCGCGGTTGATCTCGTCGGCGAGCACGATCGACGCGAAGATGGGGCCGCGGTGGAACTCGAACTGCCCCTTGCCCTGGTCGTAGATCGTCACGCCGGTGACGTCGGAGGGCAGGAGGTCGGGCGTGAACTGGATGCGCGAGTTCGTGCCGTCGAGCGTGTTCGCGAGGGCCTTCGCGAGTACCGTCTTCCCGGTGCCCGGGAAGTCCTCGAGGAGGACGTGCCCGTCGGAGAGCAGCGCCGTCACGACGAGCTCGATGACGTCGCGCTTGCCGAGGATGGCGCGGTCGACGTTGTCGACGAGCTTCGAGAAGGCGTCCTGGAACCACAGGGCCTGTTCTTGGGTCACTGACATGTGTGCTGCTCTCTCCTGCTGATGACGAGTCGATTCATGCGTGGGGTCACCACGAGTTGAAGGGGATGCTGTTCCACTGGGAGCCGCTGATCGCGCCGAGCGTCTTCGACGTGCCGCCGCTGACGTTCTCGAAGCGCACCGCGATCGTCTCGCCCGCGGCGCGGCGTCCGAGGTGGTTCTGCAGCTCGAGGTTGCCGCTCGCGCCCACGTCGTAGGTGCCCTTCCAGTTGCCCCACGAGCCGTTGACGGTCACGTAGACCTGGTAGCGACCCGGATCCATGTTCGCCCAGCTGATGCGGACGTTGGCGCACCCGCTGCCGCCGCTGTCGCAGGCGCGGCTCGGGCCCTTGCCGATCGAGCCCGACGCCTGCGGGGGCGGGGCGTTCTCGACGGTGAAGCGAGTCGATCCGGCGGGGCCGATCTGGCCGCTGCCGTTGTTCCTCGCCTGGACCTCGACGGTGTACGTACCGGCTCCCAGTCCGCCGAACTGGCGCGACTCACCGGACTGCCAGCCCGACCATCCGCCGCTGTTGATCCGTGTGCGGTACTGCACGCCGCCGCCGCCGGTGTCGTTCGGGGCATCCCAGGCGACGTCCACCGTCGCGTTGGCATAGCCGACCGATCCGTGGCGCACGTTCGTCGGCGCGGTCGGTGTGCCGTACGGCGTGGAGCTCATCGAGTTCGACGCGGGCGAGGTGCCCTTGTCGTTCACCGCGCGCACCGTGAAGGTGTACGCCCTGCCGTTCGTCAGGTTGCCGATCGTCTGGGGCGAACCGGCTTTCTCGGGGCCGAAGTTCCAGGGGCCGCCGCCGCCCGAGGTCGCCTCGACCACGTAGCCGGTGATGGGCGAGTTGTTCGTCGCGTTGGCGCGCCACGTCAGCTTGATGTTGCCGTCGCCGCTCGCGATGTTCGTGAGAGTCGGCGCGTCGGGCTTGTCGCGCACCACGATCGTCACGCGCCCCTGCACCTCACGGGCCGGGTCGAGGGTCGCATCCCCGATGCGGTAGATGACGCTGAGCTCGCCCGTGAACGTCGGGCCCGTGCGCACGGTGAGGTCGGAGGCGGTGTGCGTCACGCTGGCGTTCGCACCGACGTTCTGCGAGTCGATCTCGGCCGCGACGATGCGGAGCGGCTCGCCCTCGGCGTTGAACGGGTTGAAGTCGTTCGCGAGCACGTCGAAGGTCTTGGCGTCGGCGCGCACCATCTCGTACGGCCCGTCGTCGACCGCCTGCGGCTTCGCGCGGGTCGACGACACGACCTTGACATCGACGTACCCGGGCACCGTGAACGCCTCGAACTTCAGGTCGAAGCTGAGCCGCGTCTCGGTACCGGGCTGCACGCCACGAGGCGACGAGACGGTCATCGTGCCGCCGTCGATCGAGGCCGTGATGTCGTTCGAGGTACCCGAGAGGTTCGTGTACTCGACGCGCTCGATGTTGTCGGGGTTCGGCTGGTACGTCGACGAGCGGAGGTCGATCTGGAGCGGGGCCTCGCCGGCCTCGAGCGTCTCGGAGCGCGGCGTGAACGTCGGCGGCGTGTCGTTGAAGTTCGGGTCGCCGACCGTGATCGGGATCGTGAGGAGCGCGACGCGGCCGATGGGGTCGGCGGCGCTCTCGCCGTCGGTCACCTGGAAGGTGACGGCGGCGGAACCCCGGTAGTCCTGTTCGGGCACGTACTGCAGGGTCTGCCCGTCGACGAGCGGCGACTCCTTCGCGTTCGTCGCCGAAGCCGAGAGGAGCAGCGGCGGCTTGCCCGACGGCACCACCACGATGTCGTTCACGTCCCAGGTGATGCTGCCGTTCATCGGCACGACGATCTCGCCGAGGTCGGCGAGGTGCGGCGCGGGGAACTTCGCCTTCTCCTCCGCGGCGAGCTCCTCGGGGGTCTTCGGCCGCTGGGTCTCCTCCGCCGTGGGCGCGTCGTCGCCGCCGGGGATGGGCGGCACGATGACGAACGCCTTCGCGTCGAGCTCGTCGAGCTCGTTGGTCAGGCGGAACGCCACCGCGAAGCGCTCGCTGCGCGGCTTCACGTCGATGCTGCCGTCGGGCAGCACCTCGGCGCGGTCGGCGTTGGGGCCCTCGAGCGACACCTTCAGGTCTTCGACGAGACCTCCGGGATTCGTCGCATCGTTCAGCGGGCGCACGTTCACGCGGTCGACGTCGACGACCTCCTCGGGCTCGATGACCTGGTCTTCGGCCGTCGGCGGCTGGATCTTGGCGTTCTTCGACACCTTCACCTGGATGAAGGCCGTGTCGGCGCCGCCGTGCCCGTTGGACGCCTCGTACCGCAGGGTGTAGGCGCCCTCGGTCTCGGGGGCCGTGACGACGACCCGCCGGCGGTCGCGGATCTCGGCCTCGATGCCCTCGTCGATGTCGGGCAGCTTCGCGACGTGGAGCTGGTACCCCGAGGGATCGGAGTCGTTGAGCAGCACTTCGACGCCGACGGTGCGGCCCGGCTTCATCTCGATGGTGTCGTCGACCGCCTTCGGCGGGAGCTGCACGGCCGGCCGCGGGATCACGCCGACGCGCACGACGCCGGTCGCCGTGGCACCCGACGTGTCCTGCACCTCGTACTTGAACGAGTCGGTGCCCGCCGATCCGGTGAGTGCCTCGTAGGTGATCGAGGTGCTCGTTCGCTCGACGATGCGACCGAGCGCGGGCGGCGACGAGATGCCCGTGAGCACGACCGAGTCGCCATCGGGATCGAGCCCGTCGAGCGGCACGTCGATCTTCACCTGCGACCCCTCGAAGGTGCGGGAGGTGAGCGGCGTCGGCAGCGGAGCGCGGTTGTTCTCGTCGTCGGGACCGATGACCGTGAAGCGCACGGTCGCCCGCGCGGTCTGCTCGAAGTCGTCGCCGATCGTGTAGACGACGCTGTACGTGCCGGGCGTCTTCGGGGCCTGGAAGCGCACCGTGTCTTCGCTGACGAAGGCGAGCCCGCCCTCGGTGACGGGGTCGATCAGTTCGGGCAGCACGCGGAACGCGGCGGCATCGGGGTGGTAGTCGTTCTCGGTCACCGGCACGGTGACGATGTCGCCAGCGCGCACGTTCACGCTGTCGTCGGCGGCCACGGGCGGCTGGTGCTTCACGAGCGGCGGCACCGGCACGACCGCGACGGACGCCGTCGCCGTGTTGAGCCCGTCGGACACGGTGTACGTGAACTGCAGCTGTCGATCGATCGCCTCGGACGCGGTGACGCGGGCGACCGTGTTGGTGAGGATCTCGACCGAGACGAGGCCCTCGGTGCCGGCGTCGTCGACCGACTGGACCGCGAGCACCTTGCCCGACGGCGAGACGTCGTTGACGAGGAGCGGCACGATGGTCGGCTCGCCCGGGCGCAGGTAGGCGGTGTCCTTCACCGCGATCGGCACCGGCGCCTCGGCTGGCGGCTCGGTCACCTGGACGCGGATGAGCCCGACGCTCACCGCCGTGTCGGCGCCGAGGTTGTAGAGGAAGACGTACTCGCCGGGCTCGTCGGCCGAGAAGGTGATCGTGCCGCGCTCGAGGTTCGGGGTGACGGTCGGACCCTCGGGCACCTCGTCGACGCCGACGAGCGTGAGCGGGGCGCCCGACGGCGTCAGGTCGTTCGCGAGCGGCTCGATCGCGACCGACTCACCGACGAAGACCTGGGCGAAGTCGGGCGTGCCGACGGGGTTCAGCGTGCCGCTCGGCTTCACCTCGACGGTGAGGGTGCCCGCGGCCTCGGTCTGACCGTCGGAGACGACGTACTGCACCTCCTTCGTGCCGATCTCACCCGACTGGTGCGCGAAGGTGACGAGTCCGTCGGGGCTGAACCGCACCGAGTCGCCGCTCGTCGGCGAGGCGTTGACGAGATAGACGTCGTCGCCGTCGGGGTCGTTCCAGTCGCCGAGGACGTTGTAGGAGATCTGGCGGCTCTGCTCGACGCTCGTCGCCGCGTTGCGCAGCGACACCGGCGGCTCGTTCGCACTCACGGGCCGGATGCGCACGTTCACCTGGGCCTCTGCGCGACCGCCGCGACCGTCGTCGACGGTGTAGCGGAACGACGTCGTGCCCGCGGCACCGGAGTCGGGCGTGAACTGCAGCGCCCGCCCGCCGTCGATGAGCTCGAGGCGCCCGGGGGCGCCGCTCGGCGTCGGGAGCTCGGCGACGGTCAGCACGTCGCCGTCGGGGTCGGTGTCGTTCTCGAGCACCTCGAGGATCGTGGTGCGCTCGGGGCGCACCCCGTACTCGTCGTCGCGTGCGAGGGGCGGCCGGTTGACGGGGCCGCGTTCGGCGAGCGTGTCCTCGAAGTTCTGCTGGGAGCTCTTCTCGTCGCCCTCCTCGTCCTCCGACTCCTCGGGCGGCGTCACCTCCTCCCAGTTGTCGACGAGCCTGAGGTCGGAGTCGACGAGCCAGGCGTTGCCGTTGGAGAGGTTGTTCAGCACGATCACGTCGCGGTTGACGCGGAACTCGAGCCGCGAGCCCGCCGTCGGCTGCTCGATCTGCTGCGATCTCGGCTCCTGCCCGTCGCACGCGAGCAGGTACCGCGACGCACCCGCCCACGCGCCGTGCGCGCAGCCGTCGAGCCAGACCGGTGCGGCGACCTCGCTGGCCTTCGCGGCCGCGGCGTCGCCGCCGTTCGGGATGGTGCGCACCTCGCCGCCGCCGAGGGGCACCTCGAGCAGAGCGTCGGCGGTTGCGACGAACGCCGAGTCGTGCTCGCCGCCGGACTGCTGCAGTCGCAGCCCGGGCTCGGGAAGCTCGATCGCGCGCCCCTCGACGACGAGCTCGTCGCGCTCCTCGTCGAGGATGACCGCGCGTTCGCCGACGGCCGCGAGCTGGTGCCCGTCGAGCTTCGGGAGCTCGCTCTTCGCGGGCTCGGCGTCGATCGCGACCGTGTACAGCGTGCGCTTCGACGGTTTCGTCGCGAAGACGGTGCCCTCGCTCGAGACCGCGACCTGGGCGCCCTTGCCGAGCTCGAGGAGCGGGTCGGTGCCCGAGGGGTCGAACGACAGGGCCGACCCGGCGGGCACCGTCCAGAGCTCGCCCTTCGGGGAGAGCACGGCGAGCACCTCGCCGCCGTACGCCACGGTCGAGCCGGGCGGCACGTCGATGCGCTCGGTGAGCGTGGTGAAGGAGGGATCGATGCGATCGATCGTGCCGAGGCTGCGGTCGTAGAGGAAGGCGTCGTCGCCGTTCTGGAAGACGTCGAACTCGTTGGTCGCGGTGCTCACCGCGGCGTCGAGCTCGCCGATCGGGCGGTTGAGCCGGCCCGCGAGCAGGTCTTGCGCGTTCGTCACCCAGACGTCGCGAGCGCGGAGGTCGGGGTCGGTCACGGGGAAGCCCTGGTGCAGGACGGCGAACGTCAGCGGCACGCCCGCGATGAGGCTCAGGGCCAGGGTCGTCGCGGTCGCTTTGCGCGTGCGCACCCACGTGCTGAAGCTTCCCACCACTGCTCCCCGAATAATCCGTCATCGACCAGGGCGGCAATGCCCACAACGGGGTACACGGTAACACGGCCCTGCGACGAGCTCACATGGGGAGTCATCCCCATGACGGTGCGCGGCCCGCGGCCCGCAGCCGGGCGGCGATCAGGCCTTCGCCTCGCCGCCCTCGTCGTCGCGGTCGAGCATCGGCAGGTCGTCGGCGCTCACCAGGCGGGTCGCGACGGCGTACTCGACGAGCCGGGCGCGGCGGTTCGTGGCGAGCTTGCCGCGACCGCCGCGGAGCCCGTCGACGCCGATCCGGTCGAGCTTCTCGCAGACGTTGTCGAGCTTGCGGTTGAACGTGGTCATGCTCCAGCCGAGTCGCGCGGCGGCCTCGACCGAGCTCGGGACCGCGGCGCGGCCCGCGGCCGGCTGGGCGAGCACGTTCTCGGCGAGCGCGACGACGAGCAGGCGCTGGCTGGTGGTGAGCGTGACCGGCATCACCGTGGTGCCGCCGTCGGCGGGCGTCGCCGTGAGCGAGGTGTTGTAGAAGTCCTCCTCGGCGTGCACGGTGAAGTCGTAGGTCGTCGCGCCGGCGCTGAACATGACGTGCACCGTCTGGAAGACGAGCGGCAGCTTCGCGCCGGGGGCCACCCAGGCCTGCACGCTGCCGGTCGCATCGGAGACGGTCGCCGAGAGCAGCTGACCGACGTTCGAGAGCCACCAGAGCCCGTACTCGGCCGAGAGGGTGAGGAAGGTGCGGTGCAGGTAGGGGTTCTCGTCGATCGTGAGGTCGGAGTCGCGTCCGATCGTGAACGGCGCCCCCTCCTCGACGGTGTACCACTCCCCGCAGTACTCGACGCGCAACGGCCTCATTCGGTGCACCCCCGTGCCTCTTCGGACGTCTTGCTGCCGCGCTGGACCTGGACGTCGATGCACACGACGCCCCCGGTGTTCTCGACCGTCACGGTCGGCCCCTCGGAGACCTCGATGCCGCCCGAGCCGTCGGCGCGCTTCCAGCGGTAGCGATCGCCCTCCTCGGCGTCGTCGTGCGACAGCGCGAAGGTGACGGACGCCCCGTCGACGCTCGCCACCTCGACGGCGGGCACCGGCACCTGCTCGCCGAGCAGCGCGTCCTCGCCGCTGCCGCCCGGGTTCGGTTCGGAGGTCGGCTCGGGGGCCGGCGCACCCGAGAGCGCGATCGCGAGCGTGACGACCGCCGCGACCACGATCGCCGCGACGATCGCGATGACCACGCCGAGGCGGGAGCGACGGGGCGCCCGCGTCTCGGTCGGCGCGGCGCTCGGCTCGTACGGCACCGGCCCCGCGGGCGCCGCAGGCCGGACGACGGTGTGGTCGGCCGCGGGCGACGGAGCGGACGCCGACCCGCGCGGCCGCAGCACGGTGGAGTCGTCGACGGGGCGTGAGGCCTGCGGCGCCGGCGGCTGCGCCGCGATCTGCTGCGGCGCGCGCACCTGCGTGCGGTCCTCGTCGACGGGCGGCGGCGCGACGCGCGGCGGCACGGCAGGCGCGGGCGCGACGGGCGCCTGCGCCTGGACGGTCTGCACCGAGCGGGCGCGCGTCGCGTCGACGCCGTCGTCGTCGCCGGACTCGGCATCGCGCTCGGCGGCGAGGTTCGGCACCTCGATGTTCGTCGCGGAGTAGCCGAGCTCGAGCTCGACCCGCTGGAGGGCCCTCGCGAACTCGACCGCGCTCGGATACCGGTCGTCGCGACGGGTCGCCATGCCCTTCGCGAGGACGGCCGAGAGGCTCGCGGGAACGTCGCTGCGGCCGATGGGCGTGATCGCGCCGCGCTCGATCCGGCCCATGAGGTCGAGCGAGCCGTTGGAACGCCCCGGGATCTCGAACGGGGTACGCCCGGCGAGCAGCGTGTGCACCGTCGCCGCGAGCGAGAAGACGTCGCTGCGGGGGTCGGGTGTCGGGTCGTCGTCGAACATCTCGGGCGGCGACCAGGGCACGCTGAGCCCGACCGCGGACTGCCCCGTGCCGGAGGCCGAGCCGGTCGCGCCGAGCTCGGCGGCCGTGACCGTGTGCACCGGCAGCTCGCCCTCGAGGTTCGACGAGATGCCGAAGTCGGTGAGGGCGGGCCAGCCGTAGTCGTTCGTGAGCACGTTCGCGGGCTTGATGTCGCGGTGCAGGATGCCGGCGGCGTGCGCGGTGGCGATCGCGCCGGCGAGCCGCACGCCGGTGCGCAGGGCGTCCTCGACGGAGAGCGGCTCCCGCTTGTAGCGCTCGGCGAGGCTCGGCCCCGAGCAGTACTCCATGACGAAGTACGGCCGGCCGTCGGCCGAGACGTCGGCGTGGAAGATCGTGACGATGAAGGGATGCGCGGACAGCTGCGCCATGAGGTTCGCCTCGGCGACGAACTGGGCGCGGGTGTCGCGGCCGAGCTCCTCGGTGAGCAGCACCTTGACCGCGACCTTGCGGCGCGGCAGGCGCTGCTCGTAGAGGAAGACGTCGGCGAAGCCGCCGGAGCCGAGCAGGCCGAGCGAGGTGTAGCCCGGCAGCTCGGGCGGGGTCGAGGTGGCCCTGCGCATCAGTCGCCGACCACCTGGATCGTCCAGCCGCCGCCGAGGTCGACGACGGTGCCGATGAGCACGGGCGTCGGTTCGCCGGCGCGGAGCTTCACGGGCGCCCGGCCCGGGGCGACCACGAGGGTGCCGTTGCGCGAGTGCAGGTCGGTGACGACGACGGTGCCGCCCTCGAGCGCGAGGCGGACGTGACTGCGCGAGATGTCGGGGTCGCCCTGCCCGATCGTGACGAGTCTCGGCAGGCGGCCGCCGGAGACCTTGCTGACGCTCGGCGAGCGACCGAGCACGATCTCGTGGCCGAGGGGTTCGAAGCTGCCGTCGGGCATCCGCACGCGGACGCCCGACGAGGTCGTCGCCGGCGCCGACGCCGGCTGCGGCGCAGCGGGGCGGGATGCCTCGCGCTCGGCCCGGAGGCGCCGGATGTCGGCGCTCGCGACGGTCATGCCGTCGTGGTCGCCCGCCGCGAAGGCGGCGGACGCCCCGTCGCCCACCGGTCGGGCGACGGTCTCGCCGACGTCGACCGCGGGGATCGGCACCGCGCTCGGCGTCGTCGGCGGAACCCCGGTCGCCTCCGGCGGGCGGATGAAGTCGGTCACGCCGACGACGGTCTCCTCGATGGGGGCGATGGTGTGCTCGGGCGCCGCGAGGGCCTCGACGTCGACCCGCACCGGGGACGCCGGCGCGGGGGCCTCGATCACCGGGGCCGCCGGCGCGGGTTCGGCCACCGGGGTCGCCCGGGCCGAGGCCGCGTCGACCGCTCCCCCGCTCGCGGCGGCACCCGGCACCGCGACCGCGGCGACACCGGCGACACCGTCGACGAGCGGCAGCCACGGGCCGCCAGCCGCGGCGCCGGCGTGCACGATCTCGACGCGCTCCGCGTCGTCGACGACCCGCTCGGCCCACGTGGAGACCGCGGCGCCCGAGACGACGACCTCGCCCGCGGTGACCTCGAACGCACCGCGTACGATGATGCGGACGCCGCCGAGGCGCTCGCCCTCGGCCTGCCAGGTCAGGAGCGCGAAGTCGGGCGTCCGCCCGAGCCCGTCGGCCGTGAGCCGTTCGAGCACGGCGGTCGTCGACTCGGGCCCGAGCCCGGCCCACAGCTCTGCGGCCACGGCCCCCGCCGACCCGCCGGCGACCACGAGCGCGGCCCCCGGTCGGACGGCGGCGATCGCACCGCTCACGTCTGCGCGATACTCAGCCATCGCGTGCCCCCTCGTCCCTCGGCCTCGTGACCTCGATGCCCTCGTCACCGCGGTCGCGCGTCGCGTCGGGGTCGCCCTCGTCGCCGCCGATCTTCGACTCGACGACGACGACGCTCACGTTGTCGCGCCCGCCGTGGGCGAGCGCCGCCTCGACGAGCTCGCCCGCCATGCCCGCGGGATGGGCCGCGTCACCGGCCAGGATGGCGGCGATCCGGTCGTCGTCGAGCTCCTTCGTGAGCCCGTCGGAGCAGACGAGGAACACCTGGCGCCCCGCAGCGGGGATGAGCCACACGTCGGGGTCGACGACGTCGTCGGCGCCGAGCGCCCGCGTGATCACGTTGCGCTCGGGATGCCGCTCGGCGTCGGCGGGGCTGATCAGCCCGGCGTCGACGAGCTCCTGGACGGCCGAGTGGTCGACGCTCAGCTGCTCGAGCGTGCGGCCGCTCCACGAGTAGATGCGGGAGTCGCCGATGTTGAACGCCATCCAGTGGTAGCCGCCCGCGTCGCCGGCGTCGACCAGGGCGACCCCCGCGAGCGTCGTGCCCGCGACGGCCGTGCCCTCCTCGCCGTGCTCGCTCAGCGCGCGCACGGCCTCGTTCGAGCTGTGGATCGCGTCGAGCACCTGTTCGGGCGACGGAGGGGTGCCGGGCTCGACGTGACGCCGGAACGTCTCGACGACCGCCTGGCTCGCCGCGTCGCCCCTGGCATGGCCGCCCATGCCGTCGGCGACGAGGAAGACCGGCGGCTCCGCGAACACCGCGTCTTCATTCACGCTGCGAACGCGCCCGAGGTCGGTGCGGGCGGAGTGGGCGATGAGCGCCGAACCGCGGGTCAGGGCGACGACGCCCTCGACATCACCTGGCACGGTACTCCTCGATAGGGCGGGGTGTGATCGGGACGGCAGCCCGAGCGACGCCGCCGGGCGCCGCCCGTCCACGGTAGCAAGTCCGGCGGCCGAGCGCGGTCACCTGTGGAGAACGGCGCCCGCGGTCAGCGGCCCGGTCGCTCGGCGTCGTCGGTGAAGTGGGGCACCTCGTCCATGAGCTTGTGCCCGCGGCGGTTGGCGTCGACGCGCGCCTTCACGAGGCTCGCCACGGTCGCGACGGCCATCGCGGCGAGGATGACGCCCAGGGACATCCATGTGGAGATCTCGGGGGCCCACTCGATGTGCTCGCCGCCGTTGATGAACGGAAGCTCGTTCACGTGCATCGCGTGCAGCACGAGCTTCACGCCGATGAAGGCGAGGATGAAGGCGATGCCGTACTTGAGGTACTCGAGACGCTCGAGGAGGCCGCCGAGGAGGAAGTAGAGCTGGCGCAGGCCCATCAGCGCGAAGACGTTCGCGGTGAAGACGATGAACGCCGACTGGGTGATGCCGAAGATCGCGGGGATCGAGTCGAGCGCGAAGAGGAGGTCGGTCGTGCCGATCGCCACGAACACGATGAGCATGGGCGTGAAGAAGCGCTTGCCGTCGATCGTGGTGCGGAGCTTCACGCCGTCGTACTCGTCGGTGATGCGCACGCGCTTGCGCAGCATCCGAACGACGAAGGTCTCGCTGTCCTCGTCCTCGTGGTCGCCGCGCACCTGCTGGATCGCCGTCCACACGAGCCATGCGCCGAAGATGTAGAAGATCCAGCTGAAGTTCTCGATGAGCTGGGCGCCGAGCAGGATGAAGATGCCGCGCAGGACGAGGGCGATGATGATGCCCACCATCAGCACCTCCTGCTGCAGCTTCCGCGGCACGGAGAACCTCGCCATGATGATGACGAACACGAAGAGGTTGTCGATCGAGAGGCTGTACTCGGTGAGCCAGCCGGCGAGGAACTGCCCGCCGTGCTCGGCGTCGCCGAGCCAGAACATCATGCCCGCGAAGATGAGGGCGAGCACGACGTAGAAGACGACCCAGAGCGTCGACTCCTTCATGGAGGGCACGTGCGGGCGCTTCAGCACGAGCAGCAGGTCGCCGATGAGGATGAGCGTCAGGACGATGAGCGAACCGACTTCGAACCAGACGGGGAGTTCGAGCACGTTGAACCTTTCGGAGTTCGGGGACGACGGAATCCGAAAGTCTCTCCCAGGCTGCTCGCACAGCTTCCACGACCGGAGCGGCTGCGACGGCGCTCGTACTGACGATCGTGGGCCGAGGCACGGCCTCGCGGGATACTCCCCTTCGCTCCGGCGAGTCTAGTCGAAATCACGGCCACGTAGACTCGTACCCCCGATCCGAGGAGAGAACTTGAGCGCCAAGACGACGCCGCCCCCCGCCCGCCAGTACCGCCCGACGCCCGGCTCCGCCCTGATCGGCTACGCGATCTTCGCGAGCCGGTGGCTGCAGGCTCCGCTCTACCTCGGGCTCATCGTCGCCCAGGCGATCTACGTGGTCGTCTTCCTCGTCGAGCTGTGGCACCTCGGCGAGGAGGCCCTGCACGACCTCACCCACATCGACGAGGCGACCATCATGCTCATGGTGCTCGGCCTCATCGACGTCGTCATGATCGCGAACCTCCTGATCATGGTGATCATCGGCGGCTACGAGACCTTCGTCTCCCGCATCAGGGTCGACGGCCACCCCGACCAGCCCGAGTGGCTCTCGCACGTGAACGCGAACGTGCTGAAGGTGAAGCTCGCGATGGCGATCATCGGCATCTCCTCGATCCACCTCCTCAAGACCTTCATCGAGGTCGGCGATCTCGGCTCGCCCAAGGCCGAGAACAAGACCGGCGACATCTACACGAGCGACGGCGTGATGTGGCAGGTGCTGATCCACCTGACGTTCATCCTCTCCGCGGTCGCCCTCGCGTGGATCGACCGCATGTCGTACCACAAGGTCGCCCCGCACGAGGTGCACGACGGCGTGCCGGTGGCCTACCCCGACGCGCGCTCCGGGCTCGCCGATCGCGACGACGAGCTCGAGCCGACGGCCGGCCGGCGCTGAACCGCGCGGGTGCCGCCTCGTGCGGCACCCGCGTCGGCGCTCGGCGCATCGGATGCCGCGTGGCGGGCGCCGCACGAGGCATCCGGCCCGGAGACGACGAATGCCCCCGCCGAAGCGAGGGCATTCGTGACTGCGAAGCACCACGGTCGTGACCCCAGCGGGATTTGAACCCGCGCTGCCGCCGTGAGAGGGCGGTGTCCTAGGCCGCTAAACGATGGGGCCGTGCTGTGCAGAACGGCACGTTCTGCGACGAATGCCCCCGCCGAAGCGAGGGCATTCGTCTGTTGTCGTACTTCACAGTCGTGACCCCAGCGGGATTTGAACCCGCGCTGCCGCCGTGAGAGGGCGGTGTCCTAGGCCGCTAAACGATGGGGCCGTGCTTCTCAGAACTTGGCGTTCCGATTTCGACAACTTGAAGAGTATGACACACGTTTCCGGCACTTTCCAAATCGAGCGCCGGGTCCGATCCGACGGCTCAGGCGAGCACCCGGAGCGCCCCCGGGACGACCCTGACGGAGACCGGCGGAGCACCGATCCGCTCGCCGTCGGCGTAGGCGACGACGTCGTTCGCCTCGATGGTCACCTCGCGCGCCGTGACGAACTCGACCGCCGGATGATCGACGTGCTCCCCTGCGAAGACCTTGGGGAAGACGCCGACGAACGCCGCGCGGGAGAGCGGGTGCACGATGAACACGTCGAGCAGCCCGTCGGTGAGATCGGCGTGCGGCGCGATGCGCATGCCCCCGCCGAGCGAGGAGTTGTTCGCGACCGAGACGAGCATGGCGCGCTGCTCGCGGCGGACCCCGTCGATCGTCAGCACGTAGTTGCGCGGCCGGAACGTGGCGAGCTCGCGGAGGATCGCGAGCGTGTACCGGCTGGGGCCGCGAGGCCGGGTCATCCGGTTCGCCCGCTCGTTGACGACCGCGTCGAAGCCCGCCGACACGACGCCGGCGAACCACGTGTCGACGCTGCCCTGCCGCACGACCCCGGCGTCGATCGTCCTGGCGGGCGCCCGCAGCTGCGCGACGAGACGCTCGGTGCCCGCGGCGGGGTCGTCGACCGGCAGCCCGAGCCCCCGCGCGAGATCGTTGCCCGTACCCGCCGCCACGATGCCGAGGGGCACCGCCGTGCCCGCCACGAGGTTCACGCCGAGCGACGCCATGCCGTCGCCGCCGACGACCACGACGCCGTCGGTGCCGTGCGCGAACGCGCGCTCGGCCTCGCGGCGGAGGAGCTCGAAGTTCGCCTCCCTGAGCATCGCCACCTCGTAGCCCTCGCGGACGAGCCGCTCGGCGACCGCGGGGCCGACGGCGCGGTTGCGCCCGAACGACGCCGCGGGGTTCACGGCGACCAGCAGGCGCTCGGGGGCTCGATCCATGGGCCGATTCTGGCAGCGATTCGGGCGCCGAGGCGGCTTGCGCGCCGGAACGGCGGGGTGTTGGCTCGGAGCATGCGCCTCACGAAACTCGAACACGCCGCCCTCGTCATCGAGCACTCGGGCGACAAGCTCTACATCGACCCGGGCAAGTTCACGACGCCGATCACCGAATCGGCCGGCGCGGTCGCCGTCGTCGTCACGCACGAGCACGACGACCACTGGACGCCGGACCAGCTCGAGCGCATCATCGAGCAGAATCCCGAGGTGCGCCTCTTCGGCCCGGCCGGCGTCGCCGCGGCGGCCGCCGGCCTCCCGGTGGAGGTCGTCGCGGCGGGCGACGAGGTCGAGGTCGGACCGTTCCGCCTGCGGTTCTTCGGCGGCCGGCACGCCGTGATCCATCCGTCGATCCCGGTCATCGACAACCTCGGGGTGCTCGTCAACGACGGGCTCTACTACGCGGGCGACTCGTTCACCGTGCCGGAGGGCGTCAGCGTCGACGTGCTCGCGGCCCCCGCGGGCGCGCCGTGGATGAAGATCAGCGAGGCGATGGACTACGTCGAGGCCATCGCGCCGAGACGCGCGTTCCCGACCCACGAGATGCTGCTCTCGACCGCGGGCAAGGCGCTCTCGAACGCTCGCCTGACCTGGGCGACCGAGCAGCACGGCGGCGAGTACCTCCCGCTCGAGCCCGGCGACACGCTCGATTTCTGAGCGACGGCCGACGGCCGCGCGCCGCACTGTAGGGCGTCCACAAACACATCCGACTCCCGCGCGCGAACCGTTGTCGATCGGCACAGAGATTCCGCGGCATCCATTGAGGGATTCTCGCGCGCTGCTACGTTCGGGGCACCTCAGGCGCACCGCGCCATCGCGGCGCCACGGCGGCACCGCACCGGCGCGGCGTCGGCTCCCCTGAGTCAGCGTGCGCGACCCGACCAGACAGCGCCCGCAACCGATGACCTGCACCGTCATCGTCCTGCACCCTCCACTTCCGGGCACGCGGCCGCGCGCCGTCTCGACGTGCCGTCGCGCCCGGGCGACCACAGGAGTCTCAATGACGAGAATCGACCCGACCGCGCATCGCCACGGCACCGGCGTGAAGATCACCGCCGTGATCCTCGCGATCGCCCTCATCTCCCTCGCGGCGTTCTTCCTGATCACGACGGGAAAGATGGATGCCGGAGCGACCCAGCTCGCCGACGGCGCGAGCCGGGCCGACGACGGCTCGGTCACCCTCGCCGACGGCGCCGAGACGCTCTCGGGCGGGGCCGGTGACCTCGAAGCCGGGGCCGCGAAGGCAGCCGCGGGGGCCGAGAAGGTCTCGGCCGGCGCAACCTCGGCCTCGGCGGGAGCCGAGCGCCTCAAGGCCGGCGCCGAGAAGAGCGCCGCGGGCGCACTGAAGGTCTCCGACGGCGCGGCTCGCACCGCGAGCGGAGCCGCCGAGCTCGATGCGGGGGCCGGGCGTCTCGTGGTCGGTGCGGGCGATCTCGACGCGGGCGCCGTGCGCCTCGAGAACGGCACCGACCTCCTCGTCGCCGGGGCCGGCACGCTCAAGGGCGGGTCGGCCGCTGCCGCGGCCGGTGCGACCCAGCTGAGCGCCGGGGCCGGCACCCTGAACACCGGCGCCGATGCACTCGCCGCGGGTGCCGGTCAGGCGGCCGGCGGTGCCGCGCTGCTGCAGGCCGGTGCCGGCACGCTCGTCGAGAAGACGAACCTCCTCTCCGCCGGCAGCACCGCACTCGCGGACGGGGCGACCTCGCTCGCCGCCGGCGCCGCCCAGGTCTCAGGCGGCATCGGGAAGGCGAAGGCGGGGGCCGACCAGGTCGCCGACGGGGCCGCGACGCTGAGCACCGGGGTCGGCACCCTGAAGACGAGCGGCGAGGACCTCGCCGCAGGCGCCGCTGCGGCCCACACTGGCGCGAAGTCGGTGGCCACGGCGAACGCGAACCTCGCTGCCGGCCTGTCGGGCCTCTACGATCAGCTCGCCGAGTCCGGCGCCGACGCGACCCTCCTCGGCACCGTCGCGCAGCTTCGCGACGGCGCGGCGGCCGCGCGCGACGGCGCAACCCAGGTCGAGGCGGCGACGGGCGCGATCGCCTCCGGCTCGACCGCGCTCAGCGCAGGCATCACGAGCGCCAAGGGCGGCGCCGATGCGGTCCACGCCGGCTCGACCGGTCTCGCGAGCGCGCTCGGCACCCTGGCAGCCGGCGGGGCGAACCTGGCCGGGTCTTCCGAGTACCTCGCCGGCAAGGCGGCGGAGCTCGCCAACGGTTCGAAGCAGATCGCCGCGGGTACCGGCACCCTCGCGACCAAGTCGGGCGAACTCGCCGCCGGCACCGGGAGCGTCGCGAGCGGCGCCGCGACGCTCGCCGCGGGGACCAGTCTCCTCTTCGCCAAGTCCGGCGAGCTCGCCGCCGGCAACGTGAAGCTGCTGAGCGGCACCGAGCGCCTGCTCGCGAGCTCCGGCCTGCTCGCCGCCGGCGCCGACAACCTCGCCGCGGGAACCGGCCGCCTCGTCACGAAGTCGGGCGAGCTCGCCGCCGGAACCGCCCGCCTCACGGAGGGCGCGCAGACGCTCTCGACGGGTGCGGGCGAGCTCTCGACGGGAGCGAGCACCCTCAGCGCCGGAGCGGGCAACCTCGCCGCGGGCGCGGCGACGCTCGCGAACGGCGCGGGCGACCTCGCCGACGGCACTGAGGAACTCGCCGAGGGCAGCACCACGCTGGCCTCCGGGGCCGACGAACTGGCGGCAGGCGCCGGCGAGCTCAGCACCGGCAACGGCAAGCTCGCCGACGGCACCCAGGAGCTCGCCGAGGGCACCGCGACGGTGTCGCCCGGATCGGTCGCGCCGTGGCTGCTCGTCCTCCTCGGCCTCGGCGCCGCGGCCATCGCGGCCTGGATCGTACACCGCGTGCGGTTCCGCAGGGCGGTGACGAACGCCGAGGCGGCCGCCGCCTAGGCGCACGCATGACGATGGGGCGGCCGAGCACAGCTCGGACCGCCCCATCGTGGTCGTCTAACCGCCCCGGCCCCCGCCGCCGCCGCCGCGATCGCCGCCCCCGTCACGACCACCGCCGCCACCGCCCTCGGTCCGGTCATCGCGGCCGCCATCCCCCGGTCCGCCGTCGTCGCCCTCGAAGCCGCCGCCCGCGTCGGCGGGCTCCCCTCCGCCCGTGCCCGCGGGCTCCGCGGTCTCGGCGGGCTCGTCGTCGTCGTCGTCCTCGTCGGGCGACTGCAGGTTCGGCGGCGGCGCGACCACGGGCCCCGGTCCGAGCTCGCGGAACGAGTCTCCGCCGTACTTCGCCGCGGCGACGGACATCACGGCGGGCCACATGCGATGCCGCGCCGTCGCCGCTTCGCCGCTGTCGAACGAGATCCCGCGCTGATTGGCGTCGCCGTTCACGCTCACGACGGCCGCGACCGTCGCGACCTCGGTGCTCGCGCCCGCCATCCAGGTGTCCTTCGCCCCGTCGGTCGTGCCCGTCTTCCCGATGAGCGGCACGTACGGCACCGTGTTGTTGTTCGACTCCCGTGCCGTGCCGTCCGTCATGACGCGACTCATCCCGTAGTGCATTCCGGCGGCCACGTCGGGCGACACCGCGGCGGTGCACGCCGACTTCGGGACGGGGACCTCGGCACCGTCGCGGACGATGCGCTCGATCGCGATCGGCGTGCAGGTGACCCCGTCGTTGGCGATGCCCGCGAACGCGATCGCCAGGCTGAGCGGAGCGATCTCGTTCGTCCCGATCACGGTCGCGGGGCTCTGCCCGAGCGGATTCCCGTCGGCCCGGTGCATCCCGAAGGCCTCGGCCGTCTTGCGGATGCCGCAGAGGTCGAGCTCCTTGGCCATGCCGAGGAACCCGGTGTTGATCGACTGGGTCGTCGACTGCAGCGCGGTGTACGCGCCGCCCGACTCGCCGGCGTCGTTCTTCGGGTTCCACCCCTCCCCCGAGACGTCGATGTCGCCGAGGCAGCTGTCGTGGAAGACCCCCCAGTTGGACCGAGGCCGCGAGTCGACGCGCTCGCTCAACCCGTGCCCCTCCTTCAGCCACTGCGCGAGCGTGAACACCTTGTAGGTGGACCCGGGCTGGAATCCGCGGGATCCGCCCTGCGTGAAGTCGGTGTTGTAGTTGATGCTCGTGTACTGGGCACCTGAGGCGAGGACCGCCGGATCCTGGCTGTACACCTTGTTCTGGGCCATCGCGAGCACGCGCCCGGTGCCGACCTGCACGCTCGAGATGACGCCGCCGAGGTCCCAGCCGGGGAAGGTCTGCGGCACGTTGTCGGCGATCGCCTTGACCGCGGCGGACTGGAGGTCGAGATCGAGGGTGGTGTAGACGTCGTAGCCGCCCCGGCGGAAGTTCAGCATGCGGGTCTCGGCGTCCTCGCCGAAGGTCGGATCGGTCTGCAGGATGTTCTTGACGTAGTCGCAGAAGTACGCGCTCGCGCCGGCGGTCTGGCAGCCGGTGCTCGGCTCGGTGATCTTCGGCTCGACGGGCGTCGCGATCGCCTCGTCGTATCGCTCCTGCGTGATCTTCCCGAATGCGAGCATCCGGCCGAGGATGTAGTCGCGGCGGCCGTGGTTGTCGGCGTAGCCGTCGGCCGCGCCGTTCCGCTCGTTGGCGGGCTTGTCGATGCGGAACTTCTCGGGGTTGTTCACGATCGCGATGAGCGAGGCCGCCTGGGCGAGGGTGAGATTCGACGAGGAGGCGCCGAAGTAGTAGTTCGCCGCCGCCTCGATGCCGTAGACGGTGCCGCCGAATCCCGCGATGTTGAGGTACCCGAGCAGGATCTCGTCCTTCGTGTACCGTTTCTCGACGCCGATCGCGAGCCGCATCTCCTTCACCTTGCGGTCGATCGTCGTCTCCGTGACCGAGTCGTAGCAGTCCGTCTTCACGTCGGCGACGATCTGGTCGCGCTGCTCGCTGGTCAGCTCGGTGCCGGCGGCCTCGGCCGCGGCCTCGGCCGCGTCGACCTCCGCCACGCCGGACTCCAGCTCGCACTGCTGCACCCGCACGTTCTTGACGTACTGCTGGGCGATCGACGACCCGCCCTGGGTGTCGCGACCGCTCGCCGTCGTCGCCGCCGCGCGGAGGGTGCCCTGCATGTCGATGCCGCCGTGGTCGTAGAAGCGCGGGTCCTCGCTCGCGATGGTCGCATCCTTCACGTCCTGGTCGATCGCCTCCCAGCGGACCTCGACGCGGTTCTGGTCGTAGAACGACGCGAGCAGCACGGACTTGCCGCCGGCGCCGGTCGCGTAGATGTTGCTCTTCTCCGACAGCTCGCCGATCGCGAGGTACCCGGGGAGGTTGTCGAACATGCTGATCGTGCTCGAGGCCGCGAGGCCGACCATGGCGATCGACGGGGTGACCGAGACGGCCACGAGGGCGGCGGCCGCAGCGCTCGCGACGATCAGCCCGACGAACCCGCCGATGACGCCGCCGAGGGTGCGCGTCTCGGCGAAGTCGCGGTTCCGCTTGTTCCGCGCCGGATTCTCCTCGACCACCCGACCGCCCTCCAACCCCTGCGCTCAGCAGTGCGTTCGAGCCCCGACGAGCAGGGCCCCTCCTGCGCTGTCACTCAATGACACCTCAGCCGGCCCGAGTTGTCCAGCATCGACACGACGCGGCTCGTCAGCTCGGCGCCCCGAACGGCGGGAGTACCGGCGGGAACAGCGGCGCGCCGCCCTCGGCCAGATGGTCGCGCTCGCCGTACGCCGCCTTCAGCCGGTCGAAGATCCGCTGTCCGTCCTCCCTGAGCCGGTCGAGGTCGATGCCCGGGATCGCCCCGTCCCGGAGCACCGTCCGTCCGCCGACCATGCTGAACCGGGCGTCCCGCGCCGACCCGGCGAGGACGAGCGTGCGCAGCGGGTCGTCGACCGGACCGGTCCGCACGTCGTCGAGCGCGAACGCGCTGAGGTCGGCGGTCGCACCGACGGCGATGCGGCCGAGGTCGGGTCGGTGCAGGGCCCGGGCTCCGCCGCTCGTCGCGGCGTCGACGTACTCGGCGAGGAGGCCCCGGCCGAGGTCGGCGTGCTGCGCCTTCGCGAGGTGGACGCCGGCGTCGATGCCCCGGATGAGGTCGGGCGGGAACGAATCGCTGCCGAGCGCGATGTTGACGCCGGCGTCGAGGTACTGCGAGAGCTTCTCGAGGAGGAAGGCGTACCGCTGGTTCGTGAGCGGGCAGTGGATGACGGAGACGCCCGCCGCTGCGAGCTTCGCGAGGTCGCCGCGGTCCTCGCCGTGCACCTCGGGGTGCACGTCGAGGTAGACGCCGTGGGCGAGCACGAGCCGCTCGTTCAGCAGCCCGACGCGTTCGAGGAGTCCGAGCGGAGTCGTGCCGTGCGCCGTCGCGAAGAGCTCGCGCTCGGCGAGGTCCTGCAGGGCGTGCGCGCGCACGAGCGTGCCGCGCTCGGCCGAGACGCGGGCGGTCGCCTCGAGCAGTTCGGCCCTGACCGTCTCGATGCGGCACGGCGCGAGGACGCCGGTGACGAGCGGGTCGCCGAGCGACTCGACGGTGTCGAGGAACCGGACCGCCTCCGCGAACGCGCGTCTCCCCGACTCGTCGTCCCAGGCGATGGTCGACCCGCCGTCCTCGGTCGTGACGTGCACGCCCGAGCGGTACGACGGCCCGAGGAAGGTCCGCAGGCCGAGCTCGCCGGCGATCCGGGCGACGTCGAGCAGGTCGTCGTGCGTCTCGGACCACGCCGAGTGCACCTCGGAGGCGATCGGCATGAACGTCGTGATGCCGTGCAGGGCGAGCTGCGCGAGGGCGAATCGGCGCATCGTGCTGCGCTCTTCCGCCGTGAGCACGTCGTGCCGCCGGGCGAAGTAGTCGGCCGACCAGTCGAGGCGCCGTTGCGCGGGGCCGTCGCACCAGGCGTCGAGGGTGAGGTGGTCGACGTCGGCGAGCGCGTCGAGGTCGATGAGCCCGGGCATCAGGATGCTCCGTCCCAGCGAGATCCGCTCGTGCTCACCGGCACCGGCCGGGACGTCGTCCGCCCGGCCGACCCACGCGATGCGATCGCCGTCGACCAGGACGGCCCCGTCGCGGAGCTCGGTGTGGCCGTGACCGTCGTGGGCGACGACGAAGTCGGCGGTGACGAGCGTCGTCATGCGGTGGCCTGCGCCGCGAGGCGCTCACGCCGGACGGGCTTCCAGCCGGGGCGCGGCACCGCGGCACGCAGCGAGCGCGTGTACGGGTGCACCGGGTCGGCGAGGAGCTCGGCCGTGCGACCGCCGTCGACGACGCGGCCCTGCTCCATCACGATCATCCGGTCGGAGATCTGGTTGACCACCGCGAGGTCGTGCGAGATGAACAGGTAACTCACCTCGCGTTCGGCGCGGATGTCGGCGAGCAGGTTCAGGATCTGCGCCTGGATCGAGACGTCGAGCGCCGCGACGGCCTCGTCGAGCACGATGACCGCGGGGTCGGCGGCGAGCGCCCTGGCGATCGCGACGCGCTGGCGCTGCCCGCCCGAGAGCTGGTGCGGGAACTTGTCGGCGAACCGCTCGCCGAGCCCGACGGACTCGAGGATCTCGCGCGCGCGCCCACGGGCCTCCTCGCGGGTCGCCCCCTTGCCGGCGTGCAGGGCGACGCTCGTCGCGACGATCTCGCCGACCCGCTGCCGCCCGTTGAGTGAGGAGTACGGGTCCTGGAAGACGTACTGCACCTCCCGCGCCCAGCGCCGCCGGTCGGCGAGGTGCTTGACGCCCTTCGCCCGCGACTCGCCGCGCACCGAGAGCTCGCCCTCGGTGACGGTCTCGAGCCCCACGAGCATGCGGGCCACGGTCGTCTTGCCCGAGCCCGACTCGCCGACGATCGCGAGGCACTCGTTCGGGTACAGCTCGAACGAGACGTCGTCGACCGCGATGACGGGGTCGTCCTTGACGGGGCCGGGGAACACCTTGCGCAGCCCGCGCGCGACGACGATCGGGTCTCCGGCCGGGCCGGTGCGGTCGATAGGGTCGATGGGGTCGGCCGGGTTCATGATGCCTCCGCCTTCAGCAGCTCGTGGGTCGCTCGGTCGTAGCGCAGCACCGGCAGGCGGTCGACGCGCTCGTCGATGCTCGGGCGGGCGCCGAGCAGTTCGATCGTGTAGGGGTGGGTGGGCGTCTCGTAGACGTGCTCGCCCTGCTCGACGATCTGCCCCGCGTACATGACCGCGAGCCGGTCGCAGCAGGCGGCGGCCAGTTCGAGATCGTGCGTGATGAAGAGCAGCGCGAGCCCGCGCGCGCGGCGCTGCTCCTCGAGGATCGCCATGACGTCGGACTGCGCGGTCACGTCGAGCGCCGTGGTCGGCTCGTCGGCGAGGATCAGCCGGGGCTCGGCGAGCAGCACGCTCGCGATCATGACGCGCTGCAGCAGGCCGCCCGAGAGCTCGTGCGGGTACTGCCGCAGCCGCTGCTCGGGGTTGCGCACGCCGACCTCGTCGAGCAGCACGACCGCCCTGCGCTCGGCGTCGCGGCGGTCGACGCCGCGATCGCGGACGAGCGACTCGGTGAGGAAGTCGCCGACCCGGTGCACCGGGTTCACGTGCGCCCGGGGGTCCTGGAAGATCATGCCGACGTCGCGCGAGCGGTAGCGGCGCAGGGCGGCCGGGTTCATCGAGAGCACGGATGCCCCGTCGAACGCGATCTCGCCGGTCACCCGGAAGGCGGGGTCGAGCATCCTCGTGATCGCGCGGGTCGTGAGGGACTTGCCCGATCCCGACTCGCCGACGAGGCCGAGCGACTCGCCCTCGCCGATCGTGAGGCTGACCCCGTCGAGCAGGGTCTGCTCGCCGCCGCGGAGGCGCAGCGTCGCGCGCACGTCGTCGAGACGCAGCAGGGTGTCGGTCATCGCATGCTCCTTGCACTCGGGGTGAGCCGGTCGCCGATGACGGTGACGCACCAGACGATGAGGACGATCAGGGTGCCCGCGGCGATCGCCTCGGTGGGGTGGCCGCGCAGCACCGAGTCGAAGCCGCTCTTGACCATGAGGCCGAGGTCGGCCGTGGGCGGCTGCACGCCGAGCCCGAGGAACGACACGGCGGCGAGCTCGATGACCGCGAAGCCGAGCGAGGAGACGGCCTGGGCGACCACGATGGGCTGCACGTTCGGCAGGATCTGGGTGAAGGTGATGCCCGTGCCCGACTGGCCCTGGAGCCACGCGGCCGAGACGTACGGCATCCGCCGTTCGCGGAGCGAGGCGCCGCGCACGACCCGCGCGACGTAGGGCACGTAGGCAATCGCGAGACCGCCGACGACGGTCGCGAGGCTCGGCCCCCAGATCGCCACGGCGATGAGCGCGAACACGATGCCGGGCACCGCGAAGAGGATGTCGAGCACCCACGCGACCGCGGTGTCGGTGCGCCCGCCGCGCCACGCGGCGAGGAGGGCGAGGAGCGTGCCGACGACGGTCGCGATGAGGATCACGAGTCCGGGACCGGCGAGCGTGATGCGGGAGCCCCAGATGAGCCGCGAGAGGATGTCGCGGCCGAGCGCGTCGGTGCCGAGGAGGTGCGCCGGCGACGGCCCGCTGAGCGAGGCCAGCAGGTCGGGGTAGTCGGGGTCGTACGGCGCCACGACCGGCGCGAAGATCGCCGCGAGGGCGATGACGAGCAGGATCGAGGCGGCGATGCAGCCGACGACGCCGAGGCGGTCGGCGATGCGGCGGGCGCGGCCCGTGCCGCGTCGCTCGCGCACGCTCGCGACGGCGAGGCTCATGGTGGAGGGGGTGGTCATTGCCGGCTCCCGAGGGTGATGCGCGGGTCGATGAAGGTGTAGAGCACGTCGACGATCGCGTTGACGACGACGAAGGCGACGACGAGCACGAGGATCACGGCCTGCACGACCGCGAAGTCGCGCTGCAGGATCGCCCGGACGAGCAGCGAGCCGAGCCCGTCGAGCGCGAAGACGTTCTCGACGACGACGGCGCCCGCGATGAGCGTCGCGATCGTGAGGCCGAGCACGGTGACGATCGGGATGAGCGAGTTGCGCAGCACGTGGTGCCGCACGATATGCCCTGACGCCAGCCCGCGGACGGTCGCGGTCTGGACGTGCTCGCGCCCGCCCTCCTCGAGCACCGCCGCGCGCGTGATGCGGGCGAGGTACGCGGCGCTCGCGACGCTGAGGGCCACCGCGGGAAGGGCCAGGTGATACAGGGTGTCGACCCCGCCGGTCCCCGACCCGAAGGTCGGGAACCAGCCGAGGCCCACCGCGAAGACGCTGATGAGCGCGACGCCGACGACGAACGACGGCGTCGAGAGCCCGACGGCGGCGAGCGTCGAGGTGAGCTGGTCGCTCCAACCGCCGCGGAGCGCGGCGAACGTGCCCGCCGCGATGCCGACGACGGCGATGATGATCGCCGCCATCGACACGAGCGCGAGCGTCGTGCCGACGCGTCCCGAGATCAGCGCCGAGACATCCTGCCGGTAGACGATCGAGTAGCCGAGGTCGCCCCGCAGCACGTCGCCGAGCCAGGCGACGTAGCGCAGGAGGAACGGGTCGTCGAGGTGGTACTGCTCGGTGACCGCGGCGATCTGCTCGGGGGTGCCGCCCCGGGGCCCGAGGATGAACGCCAGCGGGCTTCCGGGGGCGAGGTAGAGCAGCCCGAACACGATGAACGACGTCACGAGCAGCACGAGCAGGAGCCCGCCGAGCCGCCGCAGCAGGTATGGAGCGAGGGACATCGAGACTACTCCACCCCGCCGATGGTCGCGGCCCACGGCGCGTAGAGGTACGCGAACGAGGCGGTCGCGCCCGAGATGCGGTCGTTCTGCACGAGCGTGACGGGCTCGTACGCGAGCGGGATCCACGGCAGCTCGGTCGTGATGATGCGCTGCGCGTCGATCACGAGGTCGGCGCGGGCGGCCGGGTCGGTCTCGGCGCGGGCGGCGAAGAGCTGCTCGTCGGCGCTGTCCCAGCCGGTGTAGTTGTGGCTGTCGGTCGACGCGAAGAACTGGTACACGTCGAGCGCGTCGGCGAAGCTGCCGTAGTTGGTGGTGAAGAAGCCGTCGATGCCCTCGCGCGCGGCGGGGTCGAAGTAGAGGTTGCCGAACTGCTCGACCGGGATGACCTTCGTCTCGATCTCGAGCCCGATCGCCTGGCCGGCTGCCTGGATCACGTTCGCGGTCTGCTCGTGCACGGCCGAGCTGCCCTGCACGGCGAGCACGATGGGCGCGTCGGGCGCTCCGGCCTCGGCGACGAGCCGCTTCGCCCCCTCGAGGTCGGCGTCGGCCGAGAACTCCTTCGAGGCCTGCTCGAAGGCCTCGGTCTCGTAGCCCCAGTAGTCGGGGCCCGCGAGGGTGGTCGCCGGGATGCCGGCGCCCTGGAAGACGACCTTCGTGAGCGCCGCGCGGTCGATCGCGAGCGAGAGCGCCTGGCGGATGCGCTCGTCGCCGAGGCCGCCGTCGAAGTTCGCCGTGACCATGGTCCAGAACACCAGCGACTTGCCGTAGCTCGTCGTGACCTCGTCGCTGTTGGCGAGCTGGGTGAGGCCGGCCGGCGGCAGGTAGAAGTACTGGCCGTCGACGTCGCCCGTGCGCAGCGCGTTGACCGCGGTCGACTCGTCGGCGATGAAGCTGAAGCTGAGCTTCGCCGCGAGCGGCACCTCGCCCCAGTAGCCCGCGTTCGCGGCGAGCTCGATGCTCTTGCCCGAGTTCCACGCGGCGAGCGAGAAGGGGCCGGTGCACGAGAGGCCCCCGCTCGGGGTGCCGAACGCCTCGCCCGCGGTCTCGGCTGCGGCCTTCTCGACGATCGCGCCGGCCGCGGTGCCCATCGCCTGCGTGAACAGCACGTCGGGCTGGGTGAGCTTCACCGTGACCTGGTCGGGCGCGGTGACCTCCACCGAGTCGACGTTCTGGAAGTAGCTCGAGAAGTAGCTCGTCGCGGTCTCGCCGAGCTGGCGCTGCAGCGAGTAGGCGACGTCCTCGGCGGTGAGCGGGTTGCCGTTCCAGAAGGTGACGCCGTCGCGGATCGTGTAGACGATCGTGGTGTCGTCGGGCTGGTCGACCGCCGAGGCGAGGCCGGGCTCGGTGGCGAGCTCGGGCGTGAGCCGCACGAGGCTCTCGCAGAGGTTCGCGGTGACCGTGTTCTCGGCGTAGTTGAAGCCGAAGATCGGGTCGAGCGACATCGGCTCGTACGGCAGGTTCCACTTGACCTCGTCGACGGGCTGCGTGCCCGGCTCGGTGGTCGTCGCGAGGTCGGCGAGGTCGATCGAGAGCCCGCCCTCCTCGCCGTCGTTCTGGGCTGCGGTGCAGGCGGTGAGGGTGAGACCGATGACGGCCAATGCGGCCGACGCGGTCAGGATGCGGCGTCGTGACACGGGGAACTCCTTCGTCGTGGTGTCGGGGTGGTGGTTCGTGGGGTGGTGGGTGCGGTGCGGTGATGCGGGCACGGTTGCGGGGACGCGTTCAGCGCCGATGCAGGGTGCGGTCGTCGCGGACGACGCGCACGGGCGCGGGCCGGTCGACCACGATCTGGGCGAGCGACTCGCCCCGGAACTCGAGCCGGGCTGGGTGGGTGGGCCCCGACCAGTCGGCGAGGTCGGCGGCGCCGATCAGGCGGGCCCCCTCGGTGGACGAGATGCGGTAGCAGCGCTCGAGCTCGGCGTCGGTCCTCGCGCCGGTGCGGTACGCGAGCAGGTGCGCGCGGTCGACCATGCTGCCGCTGCCGAACGGGCTCCACGAGTCGCGGACGCCGTCGGAGCCGGCGGCGAGCTGCACGCCGTGCGCCTCGAGCAGGGCGAGGTCGGGCACGGGGTCGTCGCCGAGCGCGCAGGTCGTGACCCAGAGGCGGGCCGCGGCGACGCGGTCGAGCGTGTCGCGCAGCGACGGGGCCGAGGCATCCGCGAGCGCGAAGGCGTGGCTCACGGTCACCCGCCCCTGCATGCCGGCCGCCTCGGTGCGCGCCGCGATCTCGCGGATCTGCGCGAGCCCGGGCTCGCCGCCGTCGTGGAGGTGGATGTCGAGGTCGCGTCCGGCGCGCTGCGCCAGGCCGAACACGGCGTCGAGGTGCGCGTCGACGTCGCCCTCGAGGCCGAGCGGGTCGATGCCGCCGACGAGGTCGGCGCCGGCGCCGAGCGCCGCGGTCATGACGTCGAGCGTGCCGGGGTTCGTGAGGAGCCCGAACTGCGGGAAGGCCACGATCTGCACGGTGAGCTCGGGGGCGAGCCGCTCGGCGGCCGCGCGTACGCCCTCGACGTTGCGGAGGCCGAGCTCGGTCGAGACGTCGACGTGCGCGCGCATGCCCAGCGTGCCGTTCGCGCGGGCCGCGCTGAGCAGGGCGAACGCGCGCTCCTCCACGCTGCGCGTCTCGGCGAGCTGGGTCGCGAGGTCGCCCGCGATGAGCTCGGGCAGGGAGGCCGCGGGGCGCCGCGACGTCCATCGCCCGCCCCAGCTCGACTTGTCGGGGTGGATGTGCGCATCGACGAGCGCCGGGGCGACCACGACGCCGTCGGGGGACGGAACGGGCGAGACCTCTGCGGACCGGGCGCGGTCGTGGTCGATCGTCGTGATCGCGTCTGCCATGTGGGCGAACTCCTTCGTTCGAGCGTGACGGGCACCTGCCGCGTATTTGTCAGATGTTATGATAACCATACTTTCGAGCTGGAAGAGAATGGACCCGTGGAACCCATCCGACGCAAGTCACTCGTCGACACCGTGGTCGACCGCCTGAACACCGAGATCGCCTCCGGCGCCTGGCCGATCGGCACGCGCATCCCGACCGAGGCCGAACTCACCGAACGCCTCGGCGTCAGCCGACCCTCCGTGCGCGAGGCGGTGCGCTCCGTCGTGCAGCTCGGCCTCCTCGAGACCCGCCAGGGCGACGGCACCTACGTCGTCGCGAGCGACGCGACCGAGGTGGCGCTGCGCCGCACCCTCGGCGGGGCCGACTCGCGCGAGGTCCTCACCGTGCGACGCGCGCTCGACGTGCTCGCCGCGCGCGAGGCGGCCCTGCACCGCACCGAGGCCGACCTCGCCGCGCTCAGGGGCGAACTGGCGCTGCGGCGCCAGGCCATCACCCGCAGCGACGTCGAGGCCTTCGCGAACCACGACGTCGCGTTCCACGTCGGGGTCGCCGAGGCGTCGCACAACCGGCTCCTCGTCGGCATCTACGCGAGCTTCGACGGCTCCCTGCGACAGTCGGTCGCGCACAACTCGTGCCTCTCGAACAACGCAGACCCGAGCGTCGTCGACCTGCACGAGGCGCTGCTGCACGCGATCGTCGCCCGCGACGTCGATGCGGCCACCGCCGCCGCCCTCGGCGTGCTCGACCAGACCGAGCAGTCCCTGCATGACTGAGCGGGGCGTCGGCATCGGCGCCCCGCTCCTCGCCGGCGTGCTCGTGGTCGGCATCGGCCTCTCGGTGCGGTCGCCGATCACGAGCGTCTCCGCACTGCTGCCCGAGATCGAGGCCGCCGACGACTTCAGCGCGGCCGGCCTGGCGACGCTGAGCGCCATCCCCGTGCTGCTCTTCGGACTCGCCGCGCCCCTCGCGCCGGTGTTCGCCCGCCGGTTCGGGGTCGACCGCGCCGCCGCGATCCTGCTGACCGCGCTCGGCGTCGCGATGCTGGTGCGGCCGTTCGGCCCGACCGCGCTCATCGCGGGCACCGTGGTCGTCGGCGCGAGCATCTCGCTGCTCGGCATCCTCACCCCACAGCTCGTGCGCACGCATCTGCGGCGGCGCCAGGGACTCTGGTCGGGCGTCTACACCTCGGTGTTCGGCGTCAGCGCAGCGCTCGGCGCCGCGCTCGCGATGCCGCTGTTCGACGCGCTCGGCGGCGACGCCGCCACGGCACTGCTCGTCTGGGCGCTCCCGATCTGCCTCGTCGCCGTGTTCGCGCTGCTCGCCGCGCCGCGCCTGGCCGCGACGGCGACGGGCGCGGGCGAGCCGAGCACGTCGGCGGGCGACGGCTCGATCCTGCGCGCCCCGCGGGTCTGGTCGGTCACGGGCTTCTTCGGATGCCAGGCGCTCATCTACTTCGCGCTCACCGCCTGGCTCCCGACGATCGTGATCGACCGTGGAGCCGACGCCGCGACGGGCGGTCTGCTGCTCGCCTGGCTCAGCATCGCCGGGATCCCGGCCGCGCTCCTCGCACCCACGATCGCGGCGCGCTTCCGGAGCCAGTCGGCCGTGACGTCGGTCGTCTCGCTGCTCTCCGCGGCGGGGCTCGCGGGGCTCGCATTCGCCCCGGCCTCGTGGGCCGTCGCGTTCGTCGCCGTGCTCGGCGTCGCGCAGAGCGCGGCCTTCGGCCTCGCGGTCGGCCTCATCGTGCAGAAGGCGCCGAGCGCCGCGCGCACCGCCTCGTTCTCGGCGGTCGCCCAGGGCGTCGGCTACGCGGTCGCCGCGCTCGGTCCGCTCGCGCTCGGCATGTTCTCGACGGCGGGCGTCGGCTGGTCGACGCTGCTCGCCGCGCTCCTCGGCGTCGCCGCGGCGCAGCTCGTCTTCGGCGTGCTGGCCGGCCGGCCGCTCAGCCCTGCGACCGTGTCGGCCCCACCCTCGCCGCCCTCGCACGATGCCGAGCGGCTCGAGGGGCCCCACCGCACCTGATCCGGCGCCTCCCCGCCACCACCCCCACTCCGCCGAAGGACCCCGAATGCTCATCCGAAACGTCCGCCCCTGGGGATCGACCGCCGTCGATGTCCGCATCGAAGCCGGCCGCATCGCGGAGGTGCTCCCCCGCGAGGACGCGGCCGCGCCGCGCCCGGCCGAGGCACGGGATTCCGCCCGCCGGCCCGGCGCGAGAGCCGGGGACGGCGAGCTCGACGGCCGGGGCCGTCTCCTCCTTCCCGCGTTCAGCGACGTGCACGTGCACCTCGACTCGACCCGCATCGGCCTGCCGTTCCGGCCGCACACGGGCGGCCCCGGCGTCTGGACCTTGGTGATGAACGACCGCGCGAACTGGCGCAACGCCGAGGTGCCGCTCGCCGAGCGCGTCGCCGGCACCCTCGAACGCATGATCGCGCACGGCACGACCCGCGTGCGCAGCTACGCGCAGGTCGACGTCGACTGCGGCCTCGAGCGCTTCGAGGCGGTCATGGCCGCGAAGGAGCGGTTCGCCGGGCAAGCCGACGTCCAGGTCATCGCCTTCCCGCAGGCCGGCCTCCTCCGCGAGGCCGGCTCGGTCGAGATCCTCGACGCGGCCCTGGCCGCGGGCGCGGACGTCGTCGGCGGCATCGACCCGTGCGAGCTCGATCGCGATCCCGCCCGCCACCTCGACCTCGTCTTCGGCCTCGCCGAGAAGTATCAGGTCGGGGTCGACATCCACCTCCACGAGCCGGGCGAGCTCGCCGTGTTCAGCACCGAGCTCGTGATGGAGCGCACGCGCGCACTCGGCATGCAGGGCAGGGTCACCATGTCGCACGCCTACAGCCTGGGCTCGGTGTCGGATGCCACGAGCCGACGCCTGATCGACGGCTTCGCCGAGCTCGACCTCGCCCTCGCGACCGTCGCCCCCGCGGCCTCCGGCCAGCTCCCGCTCGTCGACCTCGCCGAGGCGGGGGTCAGGGTGGGCCTCGGCGAGGACGGCCAGCGCGACTACTGGAGCCCGTACGGCAACTGCGACCTGCTCGATCGCACCTGGCAGCTGGCGTTCACGCGCGGGTTCCGCCGCGACGAGCTGATCGAGCACTGCCTCGCGATCGCCACGATGGGCGGCGCGAGCATCATGGACGCCGACTCGCCGCGACTCGCCGGCGTCGGCGACCGTCCGGGCCTCGCCGTCGGCGACCGCGCCGACCTCGTGCTCGTCGACGGCGAGACCCCGACGAGCGCCGTCATGGACCGCGGCTCCGACCGCACGGTGCTCCACGATGGGCGGGTCGTCGCCGACGACCTCCGGCTCGTCGACTGACCGGCCGCCGCTCAGCCGCGGGCGGCGGTGCGCTTCGGCGCGGGCGGAGCCTGGGGCATCCGCCGCACCTGGCCGAAGCGCTCGGCCGCGGGCACGAGCAGCAGCGGGCGCGCGAGCACCCAGCCGCCGACCATGACGACGATCGACACGGCGAAGATCGCGAAGCCGATCCAGTCGTCGGACTCCCGTGCCGCGTACATGTGGTTGAGGTTGCGCAGCGCCCCGGTCGCGAGCACGAGCACGACGTGCGCGAAGGTGAAGAGCAGGAAGAACAGCATCACGGGGTAGTGCAGCGCGCGGGCGGCGCGCTCGGGCACGGCCCGCGCGAGCGGGCCCTCGAGCGGCCAGCCCGGCGAGAGCCGGAGCCCCGTGAGGATCGCGAGCGGCGAGGCGATGAAGACGATCGCGAAGTAGGCGAGCACCTGGGCGTCGTTGTACGACACCCAGGAGTTCTCGGTCGGCCAGTCGAGCGAGAGGTACTGCAGCACGACCGAGATCGAGCCGGGCACCACGTCCCAGCTCGTCGGCACGATGCGCACCCACTGCCCGGTCGCGAACAGCAGCACCACGTAGACGACGCCGTTCAGCACCCAGAACGCATCGACGACGAGGTGCAGCCACACCGAGATGCCGAGTCGGCGGGGGGCTCCCTTCGTCCGCGGCCACCGCGTGTTGTCGCGCGTCCAGAAGGCGGGCGGGCGGGCTTTCGAGCGCACGATGAGCCCCGTGCGCACGAGCATCACGAGGAAGAAGGCGTTGAAGAAGTGCTGCCAGCCGAGCCAGGCCGGAATGCCGACGGGAGCCCCCTCGGGCAACGGGGTGTGGCCGGGGTACTCGGCGATGAACGCCTCGACGGCGGGCAGGGTGCGCAGTCCCCGCGCGACGAGCACCGCCACCGCGAGGAGCACGAGCAGGCCGCCGGCGACGAGGAGGAGGCGCTTGACGGAGAGGCCCGAGACGAGCGCGGAGCGCAGGGATGACGGCACGCCTCTCAGCGTGACAAAGCAACGGGGCCGTCGCAACTCGGGCGTAATGAAGCGATCGACTCGTCGCCCGCGATGGATGCTCCGGCGAGCCCGGCCGAGCACGCCCGCCGAGGCCGACCACCGCCGGGAATTCGCGCCGTGCGGGTGCGGCTCCGTGCTCTCGGCGGCGCGAAGGGGCAGAGTGAGCACATGTTCGAGACCGATGCCGCCGATGTCGCCCAGCGGAGCTCGACCGGCTCGCTGCCGCCCGCGCCGCGGGTCGACGAGCTCGTCGCCGCCGCGCACGCGCGGTACGCGCCGCTCGACGAGGGCGACGTCGCCGACTACATCCCCGAGCTCGCCGAGGCCGATCCGGCCTGGTTCGGGCTCGCCCTGGTCGGGGTCGACGGCCGTGCGCACACCGCGGGCGACGCCGACGTGGCGTTCTCGATCCAGTCGATCTCGAAGGCGTTCGTGTTCGCGCTCGTCTGCGACGAGCTCGGCCACGAACTCGTGCACGAACGGGTCGGCGTCAACAACACCGGCCTCCCGTTCAACTCGGTCATCGCGCTCGAGCTCAACGACGGCAGCCCCATGAACTCCATGGTGAACGCCGGGGCGATCGCGACGACCGCCCTCGTCCCCGCCGCCGACGCCGAGGACCGCTGGCGGCGCATCCGGGACGGGCTGTCCCGCTTCGCGGGCCGGCCGCTCGACCTCGACGACGTGGTGCATCGCTCCGAGTCGCTCACGAACCATCGCAACCGCGCGCTCGCCCGCCTGCTGCAGAGCTACGGGCGTCTCGACGTCGACCCCGACGAGACCGTCGACGTGTACACCCGGCAGTGCTCGCTCTCGGTGACGGCCGTCGACCTCGCGATCATGGGTGCGACCCTCGCCGACGGCGGGGTGAACCCCGTGACGGGAGAACGCGTCGTCTCCGCCGAGGCGTGCCGCGACACGCTCGCCCTGCTCGCCTCGTGCGGACTGTACGAGCGTTCCGGCGAGTGGCTCTTCGAGATCGGGATGCCCGCGAAGTCGGGCGTCGCCGGCGGCCTCGTCGCGGTCGCGCCCGGCAAGGGCGCGATCGGCACGTTCTCGCCGCGGCTCGACCCCGCGGGCAACAGCGTCCGCGGGCAACGGGCGTGCGCCCATCTCTCGCGCTCGCTCGGACTCAACCTGTTCGCCTCGGACCCCGCGGGTCCGGCACCGGCCGGCGCAGCCGGCCCGATCGGAGGAACGACACGATGACCGAGACCATCGCCCCCGCTCCGACCCGGGAACGCCGATCCTGGGCGCCCATGGTCGGGCTCTTCCTCGCCCAGGTGCTCATGTCGTTCAACGTCGCCGCGCTGCCGATCTCGCTCGGCGGCATGGTCGAGGACTTCGGCGTGCCGCCGACCGTCGCGTCGACGACGATCGTCGTCTACGGCCTCGCGGTCGCCGCGCTCGTGATGACGGGCGCGAAGCTCGGCCAGCGCATCGGCTGGGTCCTCATCTTCCGCGTCGTGGTCGCCGTCTTCGCGGTCTCGTCGCTCATGATGATCCTGTCGCCCACGATCGGCTGGGCGATCGCCGGCCAGGTGCTCGCCGGGGCATCCGCCGCGATCATCGTGCCCGCACTCGTCGCCCTCATCGCCGAGAACTACCGCGGGGACCAGCAGGCGACCGCGGTCGGCTCGCTCGGCTCCGCCCGGGCGTTCTCCGGCATCAGCGCCTTCCTCATCGGCGGCACGCTCGGCACGCTCGTCGGGTGGCGCCCCGTCTTCTTCATCACCCTCGGCCTCGCCGTCGCGGTGTTCGCCCTGAGCTTCCGGCTGCGCGGCGACCGGGGCGACAAGGGCATCCGCATCGACCTCGTCGCGTCGGCCCTCATCGGCGCCGCGATCGTGCTCCTCACGCTCGGCTTCAACAACCTCAACGCCTGGGGCATCCTGCTCGCCGAGCCGGGCGCCCCGTTCTCCGTGCTCGGCCTCTCCCCCGCACCCGTCTTCGTCGTCGCCGGCCTGATCCTCGGCCAGGGCTTCTTCATGTGGACGAAGCGCCGAATGCGGCTCGGCCGCGTGCCGCTCGTCGACCTCGGGGTGCTCAGCGAGCCGACCGAGCGGGCGGCGGTGTACGCGATGTTCATCATCGTGGCGATGGAGGCCGCCGTGAACTTCACCGTGCCGACCTACATCCAGGTCGTGCAGGGGCGCACCCCGTTCGACACCTCGCTCGCGATGATGCCGTTCAACCTGACGGTGTTCGTCACCGCGACGCTCATCGTGCGCTTCTACCGTCGCCACAGCCCGCGCACGATCGCCCTGTTCGCGTTCGGCCTCACGACCGCCGCGCTCCTCTGGCTCGCATTCGTCGTCACGAACAACTGGGAGACGGTGCCGACGATCCTGGGGCTCATCGTCTTCGGCATCGGCCAGGGTGCGCTCGTGACGCTCGTGTTCAACGTGCTCGTGACGGCGGCGCCCAAGGAGCTCGCGGGCGACGTCGGCTCGATCCGCGGCACGACCCAGAACCTCGCGAGCGCCGTGGGCACCGCGCTCATGGGGGCCCTGCTCGTCACGATGCTCACGCTCAACTTCACGCAGGCTGCGGCCGAGCACCCCGAGATCCCCGAGGAGCTGAAGGCCGAGGTCGGTCTCGGCCAGGTGAACTTCGTGAGCAACGACGAGCTGCGCGCGACGTTCGAGGCGACGAGCGCGACCCCCGAGCAGGTCGACGCCGCCGTCGCCATCAACGAGGAGGAGCGGCTGAACACCCTGCGCCTCGGGTTCCTCGTGCTCGCAGGACTCAGCGCGCTCGCGGCGCTGCCGGCGTCGCGCCTGCCGAAGTACAAGCCCGAGGAGATCCCCGACCCGATGGCCGCGGCAGGCGGCGGCGACTGACGGCGGAGCTCAGATGCGTGCGGTGTAGTCGACGAGCCAGCTCTTCAGCTCCGCACCGAGGTCGTCGCGATCGACCGCGAGCTGGATCACGGCCTTGATGTAGTCCAGCTTGTCGCCCGTGTCGTACCGGCGACCCCGGAACACGACCCCGTACACCCCGCCCGTGCCCGCCACGTCCTCCGCCATCGTCATCAACGCGTCGGTCAACTGGATCTCACCGCCCTTGCCCGGCGCCGTCTCCGCCAGCACGTCGAACACCTCCGGCTTCAGCACATACCGGCCGATCACCGCATAGTTCGACGGCGCGACCTCCTTCGCGGGCTTCTCCACCAGACCCGTGATCCGCACCACATCCGGATCCTCCGTCGCCTCGACCTGCGCCGCCCCGTACAAGTGGATCTGATCCGGATCCACCTCCAACAACGCCACGATCGACGCATCCCGCTTCTGCTGCTCGTCCAGCATCCGCGTCAGCAACTCGTCCCGCGCGTCGATGATGTCATCACCCAGCAGCACCGCGAACGGCTCATCACCCACATGCATGTGCGCCCGATGCACCGCATGCCCGAGCCCCAACGGGTCGCCCTGCCGCACGTAATGCATATCGGCCAGCTCGGTCGACTCGTTCACCTTCTCGAGCTTGGCCGTATCGCCCTTCCGCTCCAGGGTCGCCTCCAACTCGGCCACCCGGTCGAAGTGATTCTCCAACGCGTTCTTGTTCCGACCCGTGATCATCAACACGTCCGTCAGGCCCGCATTCACCGCCTCCTCGACCACGTACTGGATCGCCGGCTTGTCGACCACCGGCAGCATCTCCTTCGGCATCGCCTTCGTCGCCGGCAGGAACCGCGTCCCCAACCCCGCCGCAGGAATGACCGCCTTCGTGATGCGCCCGTCCGCGGGCGCCGCCATGCTGTCCGTCATCGTCGTCTCCGTCATCGTCGTCGCTCTGCTCGTGGTGCCGGCCCGCGCGGCCGGCGTCGTGCCTCCCCGCCCGCTCATGCAGGCCGGAACCCGGTCGTCTCGGGCGGCGGGGCGTGCCGGATCATCAGGTGGCGCGTCACCGAGTAGTCGAGCAGCGGCTCGATCGACATGTCCTTGCCGAAGCCCGAGCCCTTGACGCCGCCGTGCGGCGCCTCCGAGGCGATCGGCAGGTGGTCGTTCACCCAGGTCACGCCCACGTCGAGCGACTGGCTGACCCGCAGCGCGCGGCCGACGTCGCTGGTCCAGACCGAGGAGGCGAGCCCGTAGGCGCTGTCGTTCGCGAGCGCGATGCCCTCGGCCTCGCCGTCGAAGGGCAGCACGACGAGCACCGGGCCGAAGACCTCGCCCTGCACGATCTCCGACGACTGCGCGGCCCCGACGAGCAGGGTCGGCGCGAAGTACGAGCCGATGCCGTCGAGCGAGCGGCCGCCGACGAGCGCCTCGGCGCCCTCGGCGACGGCGCGCGAGACGAAGCCCTCGACCCGCTCGCGATGGGCCCGCGACACGAGCGGCCCGATGTGCGTCTCGGGGTCCATCGGGTCGCCCGCGACGACACCCGAGACGGCCTGTCGCAGCGCCGCGACGCCGTCGTCGTAGACCGATCTCTCGAGGTAGACCCGGGTCGCCGCGGTGCAGTCCTGGCCCGAGTTGTAGGTGGCCCCCATCGTGACGGCCTGCGCCATGGCGCCGAGGTCGGCGTCGGCGAAGACGATGACCGGCGCCTTGCCGCCGAGCTCGAGATGCACGCGCTTCACCCCGTCGACCGCGCCGCGCATGACGGCCTTGCCCGTCTGGGTCGAGCCGGTGACGCTCACCATGTCGACCTCGCGGTGCGTGACGAGCGCCTGGCCCACTTCGGCGTCGCCCGTGACGACGTTGAAGATGCCGGCGGGCAGCCCGGCCTCGAGGGCGAGCTCCGCGAAGCGAAGGGTCGTGCGCGGGGTCGCGGGAGCGGGCTTCACGATCACCGCGTTGCCCGCGGCGAGCGCGGGGCCGGCCTTCCAGATCGCCATGATGAGCGGGAAGTTCCACGGCGTGATGCCCGCGACGACGCCCACCGGGCGCCGGGTGAGGATCGAGGTGTAGCCGTTCGAGAACGATCCGGCGCCGGTGCCGTCGAGCGAGCGCGCCGCACCCGCGAAGAAGCGCAGGTTGTCGATGCCGAAGGGCAGCTCGCCGTCGAACGCGGTCGTCCACGGCTTGCCCGAGTCCTCGACCTCGAGCTTCGCGAGGTGCTCGGCATCGGCCTCGAGCGCGTCGGCGAGGCGGAGCAGTGCGAGCGAGCGCTCCCCCGGCGTCTTCGCCGCCCAGGCGGGTTGCGCGGCCCGCGCCGCGGCGGCGGCCTCGTCGACGTCGGCGACGCCCGAGGCGGTGAACGACGCGACCTCCTGCTCGGTCGCCGGGTTGGTGATGACGGCGTCGCCGCCGGTGCCGGGGCGGTACTCCCCGATGAAGGTGCCGGTCGTCATGGGTGCTCCTTTCGAGAGCGGTCGCGGGCGCAGGGCCCGGTGGTCAGGAGTTGAATCCGAGGCCGAAGCGGTCGAGGGTGCGCAGCCACAGGTTGCGCCGGCCCGCGTGCGCGTCGGCCGCGAGGATGGAGCGCCGGGTGAACTGCACGATCGGGTTGCGCAACGGCTCGGGCGGGATGGGGAACGGCCGCCGCCGGACGATGTCGTAGCGGAGCCGGGAGCTGGGTTCGCCCGCCAGCAGGTCGAGCGCGACATCCGCCGAGAATCGCGACGCGCCCACGCCGAGCCCCGTGTGCCCGGCGGCGTAGGCGACCCTGCCGCCGCGGGCCGTGCCGTACGCCGCGGTGAACCGCGTCGTCGAGTCGATCGGGCCGGCCCACCGGTGCGTGAAGCGGAGGCCCTCGAGCTGCGGGAAGGTCTCGAAGAAGTGCCGCGCGAGCAGCTCGTGCGAGGCGTCGCGCTGCTCGAGGCTCGCGTCGACCCGGCCGCCGAAGTAGTACACCGCGTCCCATCCGCCGAAGAGGATGCGGCCGTCGGCGGTCGGCCGGTAGTAGTGGAACTGGTTGCCCGCGTCGGTGAGTCCCTGCCCCTCGGCCCAGCCGACGGCGGCGCGCTGCCGGGCATCGAGCGGCTCGGTCATGAGCACGTGGTCGTAGAGCGGCATGATGTAGTTGCCGAGCCGGCGCAACGGCGACGGGTAGGCCGCAGTCGCGACGACCGCGTTCCGCGCGTCGACATGGCCGAGGGCGGTCCGCACGCGCACGCCCTCGCCATGGCGGTCGACGCCGGTCGCGGCGGATGCCTCGAAGATGCGCACCCCGCGACGCTCGAGCTCGGCGGCCATGCCCCAGGCGAGCCGCGCGGGGTCGATGAGCACCGTGCCGGTGCGATCGCGGAGGCCGCCGAGATAGCTCGGCGAGTGCACGTCGGCCTGCATCTCATCCCGGTCGAGCATCTCGAGTGCGACCCCGTGCCGCGCACCGAGCTCGTGCGCCACGCGCAGGCCGTCGAGCTGCCACGGCTCGACGGCGATCGTCGTCTTGCCCGCGCGGCTCAGGCCGCAGTCGATGCCCGCCAGCTCGATCGTGGCGACGAGCTCGGCGAGGTTGCGCTCGCCCTCCTCGTGGAGCGCTCCCACCTGGTCGGGCCAGATCGCGGTGCCGTGGGTGAGCCCGTGCGTGAGCGAGCTCGAGACGAACCCGCCGTTGCGACCGGTCGCGCCGTGGGCGACGCGTTCGGCCTCGAGCACCACGACGGATGCCCCGGGGTCGCGCTCGAGCGACCGCCATGCCGTCCAGAGTCCGGTGAAGCCGCCGCCGATGACGACGAGGTCGGCGTCGACCGGCTCGGTGAGCGACGGGCGGGGCGCGGGCGCGCCCTCGTCGAGACCGCGGTCGGTCCAGTAGGGGCGCGGCGCCGCCTCGGCGATCGCGGACCGGGCCTGCGTCGCGGCGGCGCTCACACCCGTTCCCGGGCGCCGACGCGCTCGATCACGTCGGCCGCGGCCGAGACGCCGTCGCGCGACCGGATGTCGGCGCCCGCGGCGGCGACGCGCTCGCGCAGCTCGGCATCGGCGAGCAGGGAGCCCACGGCGCCCGCGAGCTCGTCGGGTGTGAAGCGGTAGGGGTCGAGCCGGACTCCGTAGCCCTGCTCGTGCACCCGTTGGGCGTTGTCGTACTGGTCCCAGAAGAGCGGCAGCAGCACCATGGGCTTGCCGAAGTGCAGTGCCTCGGTCGTCGTGTTGTTGCCGCCGTGGGTGATGACGAGGTCGACGAGCGGCAGGATCGTCGTCTGCGGGAGGAACTCGGCGCCCCACATGTTGCCGGCGAGCTCGAACTCGTCGTGCAGCGGCCCCTTCGACACGATGACGTTGACCGGCTGGTCGGCGAGCGCGGCGATGACCCGCTGCATGAGCTCGACGTCGGCCGAGCCGAGCGAGCCGAGGCTGAAGTAGACGAGCGGGCGGGTGCCGTCGGTGAACGAGACGGGCAGGTCGGCGGGCGCCTGCTCGGTCTCGCGCACCGAGGAGTCGAGCCGGTGCCAGGCCTCGTCGAGCGGGCGCTCGACGTGGTAGTCGAGCACCTCGGGGTAGACGTAGAGGTTCTCGTCACCGCGGTGGATGAACTCGAGGTCGGGCAGGGCGGGTGCCCCCTGCTCCTGCACCCAGGCGTCGAACTCGGTCCAGAGCTTCCGGTGGGTGCGCTCGTACTCGGCCCGGAAGGCGGGCCAGGCATCGCGCTCGTCCTTGCCGAGCCCCGAGAACACCGGCGCGATGTGCTCGCCCGGCACCTCGAGCGGGTTGCACGAGACGATCCGCACGAACGGCACCCCTGCGGTGACGAGCGCGGGGAACGCGAGCACGTTGTCCTCGATGATGACGTCGGGCCGCACGCGGTCGATGATCGCCTTGAGCTGCGGCTCGCAGTACTTCGCCCCGTCGACGAGCGCCTGCCAGATCGGCAGCGTCACCGTCTCGAGCTGCTCCGCCGTCGTCTTGCGGAACTCGGGAGAGACCTCGCGGATGTAGTCCTTCCAGAACTGGCCGGCGTCCTGCTCGACCTCCTCCTCGGGCGCGGGGGCCAGGTCGACGAGATCCTCCTCGAAGCCGAGCGCGGCGAGCTTGCCCTCCCACGACCGCTCGGCGGCGAAGACCACGCGATGCCCCCGCTGGAGCAGCGCATTGCCGATGCCGATGCAGTTGTTCGTCGGCCCGTAGGCGCTCTCGGGCATGAAGAGGAACGTGCGGCGCTCGTCGCCCATGGTGACTCCTTCGTCGATTTATTGAATGGTGATGAAAAGAATCTGAGTTGTCAAGCATTCGGTGAAATAAGGTCGATTCGACGTATCATTTACCAAGAATGCAGAGAACTCGTCAGTGAGGGGACCCCGGATGGCGCGACCGAAACGCCAAGAGGAGCGACGCAGCCAGCTCGTCGCCGCCGCCCAGCGGGCGATCGCGGCGCACGGCCCCGACGGCGCGCGGCTCAACCGCGTGGCCGAGGAGGCCGGGCTCACGTCGAGCGCGGTGCTCTACTACTACCCCGACATCGACGAGCTCATGTTCGAGGCGAACCGAGCCGGCATGGAGCGCTTCTACGAGGCGCGCGTGCGCATGCTCGAACAGCTCCCCGACGACCCGGTGGCGCGTCTGCTGGCCCTGGCCGAGTCGGGTCTGCCGAGCGGCCCGGGCGACACCGAAGTGCGCCTGCTCTGCGAGCTCGGCGGCTCGGCCGGCCGCAACCCCCTGATGGCCTCGCTCCTCACGACGCTCTACGACCGCCAGGTCGGCATGTACCAGGTGGTGCTCGAGCAGGGTGCGGCCCGCGGCATCTTCACGCTCGCGCAGCCGTCGCTCGTGATCGCACGCAACCTCGTCGCCCTCGAGGACGCCTACGGGTACCGCATCATCGCCGGCCACCCGACGATCGACCACGACGGGGCGCTCGAGCTCATCGTCGCGAGCGCCAGGCTCGCGACGGGTCATGCGCTGACCCCCTCCGCCTCCTCCTGAGCCGACCGGCCGGGGCCGGCCGCTCCGCCTGCGCCGCTCGCGTCGCGGCGGGCGGCCTCGGTGTCGGCATCGACGCCGGCAGCGGGCTGCTCGGCCTCCGCTGCGCCGCGGGCGACCACGGCCGCGCGGCCGAACCGCACGCCGACGGCGTCGCCACGGGCGAACCCGCTCGCACCGTGGACCGAGGCGAGGATCGGCGCCGCGACCCCCGGCACGACGACGGACAGCGTCGACGCACCGCCGAGGAAGTAGGTGTCCACGACCTCGCCGCGCAGCGTCGCGGTAGCGACGTCGGCCGTCAGTTCGACCTCTTCGGGGCGTACGACCGCGGTCGCGGCGGCCCCGTCGGCGAACCCGTGCGACGCGACCTCGACGGCGCCGACGCCGGGCACGTCCACCTGCCCGGCGCGCACCACCCCGTCGAGCAGGTTCGCCGAGCCGATGAACGACGCGACGAACCGCGACGCGGGATCGGCGTAGAGCTCCTGCGGGGTCGCGAGCTGCTCCAGCCGGCCGTCGCGCAGCACTGCGATGCGGTCGGCCATCGACATCGCCTCCTCCTGGTCGTGCGTGACGACGACGAAGGTGAGCCCGACCTCGTGCTGCAGCCGCTTCAGTTCGAGCTGCATCGAGGCGCGCACCTGGCGGTCGAGGGCCGAGAGCGGCTCGTCGAGCAGCAGCAGCTTCGGCCGCTTGACGATCGCGCGGGCGAGCGCGACGCGCTGGCGCTGGCCACCCGACAGCTGGCCCGGTCGACGTTTGGCGAGGTGGCCGAGGCCGACGACGTCCATGACCTCGGCGACGCGCGTCACGATCTCGCTGCGGCCGATGCCCTCGGCCTCGAGCCCGTATGCGACGTTCTTCTCGACCGAGAGGTGCGGGAACAGCGCGTAGCTCTGGAACATCATGTTGACGGGCCGCTTGTGCGGGGGCATCTGCAGCAGGTCGTCGCCGTCGATCTCGATGCGCCCCGCGGCCGGGGACTCGAATCCGGCGATCGAGCGCAGCAGGGTCGTCTTGCCGCAGCCCGACGGGCCCAGCAGGGCGAAGAACTCGTTGTGGGCGATGTCGAGGGAGATGTCGTGCAGGGCGACCGTGTCGCCGTAGACGGCGCGGACGCCGTCGACGTGGAGGAGGGGTGCGGTGCTCACTTCGTGGTTCCTGTCAGTCGGGTCAGTCGTTGCGCCGCGATCACCGTGACGATGCTCACGAGCAGGAGGAGGCTGGCGAGGGCGTTCACCTCGGGCGTGACCCCGAAGCGCACCATCGAGTAGATGACGATCGGCAGGGTCGGCTGGGTGGGCGCGGTCGTGAAGAACGCGATCACGAACTCGTCGATCGAGAGGGTGAAGGCGAGCAGCGCGCCCGCCACGATGCCGGGCGCGAGCTGCGGCAGGGTCACCCGCATGAACGTGCGCACGGGGCCGGCACCGAGGTCGCGCGAGGCCTCCTCGAGGCTCGGATCGAGCCCGGCCATGCGGGCGAGCACGATGGCCGTGACGAACGCCGTCGCGAAGACGGCGTGCGCCAGGATCGCCGAGTGCAGCCCGAGCGTGATCGACAGCAGCGAGAAGAAGGTGAGCAGGCCGATGCCGAGCAACAGGTCGGGCAGGATCGCCGGTGCGATCGCGAACGCCCGGATGAGTCCGCCGCGCGTGTACTTCTGGATGCCGTAGGCGAGCAGGGTGCCGAGCACCGTCGCGATGGCCGTCGCGCCCGCCGCGACGATCAGCGTGTTGACGAGCCCCTGCATGATCGCCTCGTCGGCGAAGAGCTCGGGGTACCAGCGCAGCGAGAAGCCGCGCCAGACGAAGAGGTTCTCGGAGTCGTTGAAGCTCATCACGACGACGACGAGGATCGGCAGGTAGAGGAAGGCGTAGCCGAGCCAGAGCGGCACGAGGATGCCGCGGGGCTTGCGCACGGCGCGCGGCGTCGCAGCCGGATCGGCCTCGCGCATCGCGCGCGTGGGCGGGTTCTGCACGTCAACCACGTCGGCTCCCCTCGGTCAGCCGTCGCGAGACGGCGGTCTGCACCAGGATCACGACCACGAGCATGATCGTGAGCACGAGCGCGAGCGTGGCCCCGAAGGGCCAGTCCCGCGCCTCGAAGAACTGGTCGCGGACGAGGTTGCCGACCATGATCGTCTTGCCGCCGCCGATGAGTTCTGGGATCACGAAGTTCGACATCGCCGGCACGAAGACGAAGATGCAGCCCGTGAGGGCCCCGGGCAGCGAGAGGGGCAGTGTCACCGTGCGGAACGCACGCCATCCCGTCGCGCCGAGGTTCGTCGCGGCCTCGCGCAACGACGGGTCGAGCTGCTGCAGCGAGGCGTAGAGCGGCAGCACCATGAGCGGCAGGTACATGTAGAGCAGCCCGACGACGATGGCCTGCGGCGTGTAGAGCATCGAGATCGGGTCGTCGATGACGCCGAGGCCCTGCAGCCACTGGTTGACCCAGCCGGCATTGTTGAGCAGCAGGATCCAGGCGTAGGTGCGGATGAGGAAGTTCGTCCAGAACGGCAGCACGATCGCGACGAGCGCGACCGTGCGCCACTTCGGCGAGAGACCCGCGATCGCGTAGGCCATCGGGTAGCCGAGGAGGAGCGCGAGGAGCGTCACGACGAGGGCGACGAGCACCGACTGGCCGATGACGCCGAGGTAGAGGGGTTCGGCGAGCTTCGCCCAGTTGTCGAGGGTGAACTCGAAGACGATTCCGCCGAAGCGGCCGCGCTTGAAGAAGCTGTAGAAGGCGAGCAGCCCGACCGGGATCGCCATGAAGACGATGAGGAAGATCGTGCCTGGTGCGAGGAACGGGACCGGGGCGAACCCCCGCCCCGCGCGCCGGGCGCGCGGGGCGGGAGTCGTCGGGTCGAGCGTCGAGGTCACGGCGTCAGTTCGTCGCGAGCACTTCGGCGTTGAGGTCGACGTACTTCAGCGAGTCCTCGCCGAGGTCGACGATCACCTCCTGCTCGAACAGCTCGTCGACCGTGATGCCGAGCGTCGGGTACTGCTCGATGAGGGCGGGGTCGAGGGCCTCCATCGCGGCCTGGTTCGGCACCTTGTAGAGGATGTTCTCGGCGACCCAGGTCTGCACCTCGGGGTCGAGGATGTAGTTGATGAAGGCCATCGCGGCCTCCATGTTCTCCGAGCTCTTGAGGACGGTCATCGTGTCGACCCAGAGGTCGGCGCCCTCGTCGGGGATCACGAACTCGATGTCGGGGTTCTCGGCGATGCCGTAGTTGCACCAGCCGTCCCACGCCTCGACGAGGGCGGCCTCGCCCGAGACGAGCTTCGAGTAGAAGGTCGTGTCGTCGTAGGCGAGCAACGTCGGCTTCGTCTCGAGGAGCTGGGCCTTCGCCTCCTCGAGCTCGGCGTCGTCGGTCGTGTTGAGCGAGTACCCCTGGGCCTTGAGCGCGGGCATGGCGAGCCAGCGGTCGGTCGAGAGCATCGTGGTCTTTCCGGCGAGCTCGGGCTTCGGGTCGAGGAGGTCGTTCCACGAGGTCGGCGCGAAGCCGGTCAGGTCGGGGCGGTAGCAGAGGCCGGTCGTGCCCCAGGCGTAGGGCTCGGAGTAGACGTTGCCCTTGTCGTAGTCGAGCTCGAGCGCCTCGGGGTAGAGGTTCTCCTCGTTCGGGATGAGCGACTTGTCGAGCTCCTGCAGCAGTCCCTGCTCACCGAGCGCCTGCGCGTACTGGCCCGAGACGAACGCGACGTCGATGCCGGGGTCGGCGCTCGCGGTGAGCTTCGCGACGATGTCCTCATTCGTGGTGTGGTTCACGATCGTCGTCTTGACGCCGGTCGCCTCCTCGAACTGCTCCGCGAGATCCTCGGGGTAGTAATCGGCCCAGACCGAGACCGTGAGCGTCTGCTCGCTGAGGTCGGCGTCTGGGTCGAGTGCCTCTCCCCCGCCGCCGCCGCCGGTCGAACACGACGTGGCGGCGAGAGCGAGCGCGAGTGTGCCGGCCGCGGCTGCGGCGATGCGGCGGGTCGAGCGCATGTGGAACCTCCTGCAACGGTGAACAAGGTTGAGCGATTGTTGCATCGGTCGTCAAGAAATGGCAATGCCCCCGAGAGAGTACTGGAGCGCGGGTTGCCGAATAGTTATAATCCGTATTCAATGAACTCGATGATGAGCGGTGAACGACCGGTCGTCGACGGACGAGAGCTCTCCGTCGACGACGCCGGCGCTGTGCTCGTCGACGGACGGCGCCCGGCCGCGGGCGACGGCCTCGGCCGGGCCCTCGCCCGATCGGTGCTCGGCGAGACCGTCGCGGCCGACGCCCATGAGCGGGCGATCACGGTCGACCAGACCAACGTCTCGGTCATCGTCGACGAGCGCCTCGTCGTGAAGATCGTCGGCCGCTGGGCTGCGGCCGACCGTGCGGCGACCCTGCTCGAGCGCCTCGCCGACGCCGGCAGCGACGACGTCGACCGCCTCGTCGGACGGGTGGGGTGGCGGCATCCCGACCTCGGCGTCTCCACCGTCGCGATCGTCACCGAGTATCTGCCCGGCGCCGAGGACGGCTGGACCTGGGCCGTCGACGACGTCGTCGAACACCTCGCGACGGGTGCCGAGCCCGACTGGCCGGCGCTGCTCGGCACGAGGGTCGCCCGAATCCACGACGTGCTGGGGCGCACCGCGACGCCGTCGGGCGACGACGCCCCTGCGGCCAGGCTCGCTCGAGCCGAGGACGCGCTCGCGAGGGCACTGTCGGCGACCGACCCCGCCGACGGGGCCGGCGGCGCGCGACTGCACAATCGTCGCGAGTCGCTCGCCAGCGACATCCGTTCGCTCGAGGGTGCGGCGGCCGGCCTCGAGTTCCCGATCCACGGCGACCTCCACCTCGGCCAGGTGCTCGCGTCGCCCGGCGCCGACGGGCGACGCTACACCGTCATCGACTTCGACGGCGATCCCCAGCTCTCGTCCGGCGACCGCGAGCGCGCCGATGCGGCGGCCCGCGACCTGGCGCACCTCCTGGTCTCGCTCGACCTCGTCGCCGCCGTCGCCCAGCGACGCCTCGGTCGCGCCGACGGGCGCGCGTTCGCGTGGTCCGACCGGGCGCAGGCGGCACTCCTCGCGGCCTACCGCGCCGGGCTCTCGCGCCCCGAGCTGTTCGACGAGACGCTCGTGCCCGGCTTCCGCGCCGAGCAGCTCGTGGCCGAGCTGCACTACGCCGACCGGTTCCTTCCGGTCTGGCGATACGCCCCCGATGCCGCCATCTCCCACCGACACCGCCCGACCGACGACCACCCGGAGGCCCCGTGGACCCCGCCGCCTTTCGCGCCGACCTCGACCTGATCCCCGACTCCCTCGCGACCCTCGCCGATGCCCTCGATGCGGGCCTCCCCGGCCTCGACGCCGTCGCCGCGATCGGCATGGGGCTCGGCCCCGTGCCGCGCGTGCTCGTGCTCGGCATGGGCTCGAGTCGCTACGCCGCCGACGTCGTCGCACGCCACCACCGGGCGGCCGGGCTCAACGTCGTGGTCGAGCTCGCGAGCGCCGCCCTCTTGCCGGCGCCGTCGCCCGACCTCGTGGTGGTCGCCGTCTCGGCGACCGGCGGCAGCGTCGAGGTGCTGCGCGCCATCGAGCGCTACCGCGGCACCGGTCGCCTCGTCGCCATCACGAACAGGGCCGATTCGCCGCTCGGCGAGCGCGCCGACGTCGTCGTGCCGCTCATCGCGGGCGTCGAGGCCTCCGGCATCGCCTGCCGCACCTTCCGAGCGACCTTCGCGGTGCTCGACGCGGTGCTTCGCGCGATCCGATCCGATGACGTCTCCGCTCCCTTCGACGCGGCAGTCCTCCGCCGCGCCGCCGAGGCCGCGCACGATCTCCTGCGCACCTCGATCGACTGGCTCGACCCGGTCACGCGACTCCTCGCCGGACCGTCGGGCACGTGGACGCTCGCCCCGGTGGAACGGCTCTCGAGCTCGCAGCAGTCGGCGCTCATGCTGCGCGAGGTGCCGCGCGTCGGCGCCTTCGCCTCCGAGACCGGAGACTGGTCGCACGTCGACGTGTATCTCACGAAGACCCAGGACTACCGCGCACTCGTGTTCGCCGGATCGGCGTGGGACGCGCAGGCGCTCGACTGGATGGCTTCGCGCGGCTCGCGCCTCGTGTCGGTCGGCGCCGCACTGCCCGGCGCCGAGGTCGTCGTCCGCCATCGCCACGACGACGAACCCGACGTCGCGCTGCTCGCCGAGGTGCTCGTCGGCGAACTCGTCGCGAACCGGCTCCTCGACACGGCGGACGCCGGCACAGGCGCCTGAGCCGCATCGCCCGCGACAGGCGACGCAGGTCGCCGCCGGGCCGGGTCGGATGCCGGGCGGGGTCGCGGGCCCGGTCGGGGGTCGCGGACGCCACGGGCGCAGACCCGTCGCATCGAGCTGTCGCACCGCCGTCGCCGCATGCGGCGACGCGCCGCGCCCGAACATCGCGAATCGTTCGGGCGCGGCGCTCCTGTCGGAGTTCCCCTCGACTCCCGGCTAGAGTCCTCGGAGCAACTGGTCGGCCTGCGTGACGCCCGAGGTGTACGACGAGGAGACGGTGCTCGTGCGCATGCCCGCCCAGTAGAGGACGCCGGCGACCGTCGCCGCCATGTCGGCCGAGCTGCCGCCGCTGCCGTACGGCCCCCACGAGTAGGGTTCGTTGGCCCAGTCGGTCATCACGGCCTTGTGGTACTGCAAGCCCTGGTCGCCCGCCGAGCTGCGCACGACCTCGAGGACGGCCTGATACTTCTGCTCGAGCGGGAGCGTGTGGAGCTCTCGCGCGGCGGCGCCCGTCTCCCACCCGACGATGACCTGCCCCGTGTAGCCGGGGTACGCGATGGAGGCGTTCCAGAGCGTCGTCGGGAATCGGTCCATCGACTCGGCGTAGCCCCAGTTGTCAGTGCCGTTCGGCGTGAAGACCCTGTCCGTGAACTCGAGCACGCACTTGAAGATGTTGCTGTACGTGAACGCGTCGAAGGCGGCCCATTTCGCGGCGGGAAGCCCCGGGGCGAAGGTGATGTCGCGGCGCTTCATCACGCCCGCCGGGACGGCGAACACCACCCGCTTCGCGCTCATGGTGCCCTTCGAGGTGCGCAGCTCGACGCCGCTGGCCGTGTAGTCGACCTCCTGCACCACGGTTCGCAGCATCACCGGGACGTCGCCGGCGATGAAGCGCAGCAGCAGGTCGTAGCCGCCGATGATCTTGTAGTCGCCGTCGTCGTACCGGGGGTCGCTCGGGTCCAGGATCTCGGGAGCCGGCGCCTGCTCGGGGTGCAGGCTGTACCGGATGCAGTCCCTCAGCGGCGCGACGGCGCGGGTCGCTGCGGTGTTGTACAAGGGCTCGCTGTCGTCGGTCAGCTCGTAGATGAGGCCGCTCGGCGTGTTCGTCGCGGTCACGCCGAGGCGCCGCAGGTACGCGTCGGCCTGCTCACCCGGCAGCGCTGCCGGCAGGGGCACGTTCTGCCCCGCCGGGTCGTGCTGGAGGAGGCCGTCGGGGATGCCGAGCGGGAAGAGCCACGAGGTCGGGGAGTCCCACTGGTGCCATTGCGACGACGCCGACGACGCCGGCGCGTCGGCGAGGCGGATGACGTTGTGCTGGAACATCCGCAGGTCGAACCCGGCCTGCTCGATCCAGGGATACGTGGACGCGTAGGGGCCGCCGTGCACGAGTTCGCAGCCGCGCTCGATCGGGATGCCCATCGACGTGCGGTCCGTGTACATGCGGCCGCCGATCCGATCCCGCGCCTCGACGATCACGACCCGCAGCTCGGGATTCTGGTCGGTGAGGCGGCGGGCCGCACCGATCCCCGCCGCCCCGGCTCCGACGACGATCACGTCCCAGTTCTTCTTGTCGCCGGTCGGATGCCTCAGCGAGGGCGTGCCGTTGCCGTGCCCGTTGCCGGGGCCGATCGGCGGGCCGGATGCGGCGAATTCCGCGAGTCCCCCTGCGGCGGCGAGCCCGCCCATCAGGAGGCCGCGGCGGCTGATGTTGTCCATTGGTGCAACTCCTTCATTGCTTGGATGTTCGATGACTGCGACGGCGCGTTCGGGGCGCCCGTCGCGCGACGGCATGCCGGACGACGGCATGCGCGAGGGTTCGCATCACCGTCACCAACGGACGGCGAGCGAGGGTCGGGATGGGGAGCGGTCGCCTAGTCGGCGCTGGAGACCTCGGGGACGCCCCATCCGTAGGCGAGCTTGTGCACTTCGAGCACGAAGAACGACTCGGTCGACACGACGCCGTCGACGGCGCCGATCTTGTTCTCGAGCACATCCACGATGTGCGCGACGTCGCGGCAGATGACCTCGACCATCACGTCGAACTTCCCGCTCGTGATCACCACGTAGCTCGTCTCGGGCAGCGCCGCGAGCGAGGTGCAGACGGCCCGAGCCGTGCCCGGGCGCACGCGAACCCCGATGAGGGCGAGCCGGTCGAAGCCGATGGCCAGCGGGTTGGCGATCCCGACGACCTGGAGGACGCCTTCGTCCTCCAGCTTCTTGAGGCGGTAGCGCACCGACGAGGCCGGTACGTCGAACTCGGCGGCGAGACTGGAGATCGTGCGCCGGCCGTCGACCTGGAGGGCCGCGATGATGCGGCGGTCGAGGTGGTCAAGGCCGTCGAGCTCGTTCACGGGTCGAGGCTAGCGCGGATCGCCGACGTCTGGTCGATCGCGGCGGTACGGCGATGTCGGCGGTGCCGTCGACGGATGGGTCATGGGGAATCCTCTCTCACTCGGTCGGGCACGGATCGGGCCGCAGGCTCGTGCAGGCCGCTGCCGCTCGCCGGACGGCTCACGCCGGCGGCCGCTGAGGACTCGCGACTCTCCGTCGAGCGCACCACGACTCGCTCTCGAGTCGATCTGACGGTCATCCTTGCGAAGATTTGTCGAATGCGCAATCATCTGAGGCAACTTCTCACAATTCAACAGCCACACGGATGCTCGCATCACGAATCGTCTGCTCGATGGCGAGCGACGAGGTTCGCGGCATCGATCCTGCACCATGTCAGCAACGCTCCACCGATACGGACAGCGAGGTTCTTCATGAAGGCGACCCCACGCGGCACCACGCCGCTCACGACTCGGATCGGATCGATCCTCCGCGCGCACGGCGAGGCCGAGCGGCGCGGTGTGCCGGTCGACGAGGTGCTCGGCGAGGCGGCCGACGCCCGCGCCGAGGCATCCGGCTCGAGCGATCGCGACCGCGACCGCGACCGCGACCGTGCGCAGCCGAGCCGGCGGGACGCCCTCAGGGTCGCCGGCATCGCCGGTGCGGGCGCCGCGCTCGCGATGGCCGCGCCGATGCCGGCCGCGGCCGCCGCGGCGAAGCCCGCACCCGCCCCGAGCGTCGCGATCGTCGGCGCCGGACTCGCCGGCACGCGCGCGGCGCACTGGCTCTGGCGGACCAAGGGCATCGCCTCGACCGTCTACGAGGGCAGCTCGCGGGCCGGCGGGCGCTGCTACAGCCTGCGCGGATTCTTCGACGACGGCATCGTCGTCGAGCACGGCGGCGCGCTCATCAACACCGACCACAACGCGATCCGCAACCTGGCGTCGAACCTCGGCCTGAGCCTCGACGTCGTGTCGGGCGGCAGCTACATGGGCTGGGAGGACAAGTACCGCATCGACGGCGCCGACTACCCCTACGACGATGCCAACGCCGACTGGGGCCAGGTGTACCAGGCGATGAAGGCCGACCTGGCCGCCGCCCCCTACTGCCAGACCTACGACGCGCACACCGCCGCCGGAGTGGCGCTCGACGAGATGACGGTCGACGAGTGGCTCGCGGCGAAGGTGCCCGGCGGGCTGTCGAGCCGGTTCGCGAAGCTCATGCAGTCGAACGTGATGGCCGAGTACGGTCTCGATTCGCACGAGCAATCGGCCCTCAACCTCGTGTACCTGCTCGGCTGGAACTCGCAGAACAGTCTCTCGCCCATCAACGGCGCCGACGAGAAGTACCTCGTGCGGGGCGGCAACGACCAGCTCGTCACGCGCATGATCGACGAACTGCCCGCGAACACGGTGCGTTACGGCCACGAGCTCGTCGCCGTGAAGCGCAACGCCGACGGCACCGTGCGACTCAGCTTCAAGGTCGGCAACCAGACGATCGACAAGACGGTCGACCGGGCCATCCTCGCCCTGCCGTTCACGACGCTGCGCGAATGCGACCTCAGCCAGTCGGGATTCTCGGCCCTGACGCGACGGGCGATCGACGAGCTCGGCCTCGGGGCGAACGCGAAGATCCACGTGCAGGTCTCCCAGCGGCCGTGGGTCTCGCAGGGCTTCGGCGGGGCGGCCTACACGAATCCCTCCGGGTTCCAGTGCGGCTGGGACGACACCGCCTCGCACCCGCTCCCGGTCGGCGTCTACAACTTCTTCCCGTCGGGCGATCAGGTGAAGGCGTGGTCGGGGGTGCCCTTCGGCACCGCCCCGGCGGCCCAGGTGCAGAACTACCTGGCGCAGCTCGAACCGATCTTTCCGGGCGTCTCGGCGGCCTACTCGGGCAAGGCGTACCGCGACTTCTGGTGGGCGAACCGGTGGTCGAAGGGCGCCTACACCTGCCAGCGCCCCGGCCAGTACACCCAGCTGTTCGGCGTCGGCGCGACGCCCGAGGGCAACGTGCACTTCGCCGGCGAGCACACGAGCGTCGAATACTACGGATTCCTGAACGGCGCCGTCACCTCGGGCGAGCGCGCGGCGAAGGCGGTGGCGCTCTCTTGAACGCGCCCTCCTGAACGCGTGCTCACGGCTTCCGTGTCGCGGACGCTCCCGAACGCGACCGCGGCGCGGAGGCCGTGAGCGCGATCGAGGCGCCGCGCCCGCTCACTGCGGGTACGGCGTCTCGCCGCGCTCGAGGCCGCCGACGAGCTTCGCGAGCCGGTTCGCCCGGCTCGTCGCGCTCGGCGCGGTCGTCACGCGATGGAGCACGGCGTAGCGGTTGGTCGCGTTCAGCCGGTCGAAGAGCGCGGATGCCTCGGGTGACGCCGCCAGCGCGGCCGCCAGGTCGTCGGGCACCTGCGCCGAGGACGCGCCGGCGTAGGCGCGCTGCCACCGACCGTCGGCCTTGGCCCGGTCGATCTCGGCCTGGCCGCGCGCCCGCATGCGGCCATCGCCGACGAGGCCCGCGACGAGCCCGATGTTGCGCTGCGACCAGAGCGAGGCGCGCCGGCGCGGCGTGAACCGCTGCAGGAAGCACGCGGCGTCGTGGCTGCGCTTCTGCCCGTCGATCCAGCCGCTGCAGAGCGCCTCGTCGAGGGCCTCGGCGTAGCTCAGCGAGGTCGGCTCGGTGGTGCCCTTCTTCGCGAGCAGCAGCCAGACCCCGTCGGAGGCGTCTTCGTTCGCGTCGAGCCAGGCGCGCCAGGCGGCGCGGTCGGCGACGACGAAGGGGGTGATCTCTGCACTCACGGCGGGCTCCCTCTGCGGCCGCGGAGACGGTGGCGCCCCCGGTCCTCACAGCGTACGCAGCGCCACCGACGCCGCCGCCGTCGTTCGGCTCCGCCGCATTGTTAGGGTAGGCTCACCTCATCCCCGCCGCTCGGCACTCCCCCTCCGCACCGGAAGCCCCTGATCGATGCCCCTGACCGCCCCCGCCGTCGGCGTGTCGATGCTGGGCGGTCGCGCAGGGGATCCGGCGCTCGTCGCCCAGGGCCGCGTCGTCGACTACGCCGAGCTCCGCGACCGCGTCGCCCGGCGGCGTGACGAGCTCGGCACGACCCGCCGACTCGTCATGACCGAGGCGGGCAACGCGCTCGAGCCCGTCGTCACGTACCTCGCCGCGCTCGAGGGCGGCCACCCCGTGCTGTTCGTCCCGCCCGAGGGCGACGACACCGCCCGGCGCAACCGCGCCGCCCTCGTCGAGCGGTTCGACCCCGACGTGATCGCCCGGACCGACGCCCACGACGCCGACGGCCCGCGGTGGACCCTCGACGAGCGGCGCGCGGGCACCCGGCACGAGCTCCACCCCGAGCTCGCGCTGCTCGCGAGCACCTCGGGATCGACGGGCTCGCCGAAGCTCGTGCGCCTCTCTGCCGACAACCTGCGCTCGAACGCCGCCGCGATCGCCGAGTACCTGCGGCTCTCCCCCGCCGACCGCGCCGCCACGACCCTGCCCCTCCAGTACTGCTACGGGCTCTCCGTCGTGAACAGCCACCTGCTGTCGGGCGCGAGCCTCCTGCTCACGGAGCGATCGGTCACCGACGAGGACTTCTGGCAGGAGGCGTCCGAGCATCGGATCACCTCGTTCGCGGGCGTGCCGTACACCTTCGAGCTGCTCGAGGCCGGCGGCTTCGGCGACCGCGAGCTGCCGAGCCTGCGCTATCTCACCCAAGCGGGCGGACGCCTCGCCCCCGAGGCCGTGCGGCGCATCGCGGCGCTCGGCGAACGCCGCGGCTTCGAGCTCTACGTCATGTACGGCCAGACCGAGGCGACCGCGCGCATGGCCTACCTGCCGCCCGAGCTCGCGGCGACCGCCGCCGGCGCGATCGGCCGGCCCATCCCCGGCGGGCGGCTTCGCATCGACCCGCTCGGCGGGGCCGACGACGGGTCGGATGGCTCGGACCCCGCCTCGCACGACGGCGCCGGCGCCGGCGCGCCGGCCGAAGGCAGCCGCACGGGCATGGTCGACGGCACGGGCGAGCTCGTCTACGAGGGGCCGAACGTGATGCTCGGCTACGCCGAGGCGCCCGCCGACTTCGCCCTCGGCCGCACGGTGCACGAGCTCCGCACCGGAGACCTCGCCCGCCGCCGCGACGACGGCCTCTTCGAGATCGTCGGACGCGCCAACCGCTTCGCCAAGGTGTTCGGGCTCCGGATCGACCTCGATCGCGTCGAGCGGCTGCTCGCCGAGGAGGGCGTCACCGCGCGCGCCGCCACCGACGACGAGCGCCTGCTCGTCTTCGCGACCTCCGAGCGCGCCGTCGCCCGCGCCCGCGAACGCGCGGCGACGCTCACGGGGCTGCCGCCGCACGTCGTCGCGGGCTACGCGGTCGCCGAGTTCCCCCGGACCTCGAGCGGCAAGCCCGACACCGCAGCGCTCGTGCGCTTCGCGGCCGACCACGATCGGCTGCTCGGCGAAGCCGGCGGATCCGGGGGCCCGGGCGACGTCGACGATGCGCCCGAGCAGGTGCGCCGGGTCTTCGCCACCCTGCTCGGCCGGCCCGAGGCGGGCCTCGACGATTCGTTCGCGGGGCTCGGCGGCGACTCCCTCAGCTACATCGAAGTGTCCTTGCGGCTCGAGGAGCTGCTCGGCGCCCTCCCCCGCGAATGGCCCCGACTGACCGCGCGCGAGCTCGGCGCCCACGCGGGCCGGCACCGCGCCCCCGGCGCCGGCGCGGCGCTCGACGGAGTCGCGGACGCTGCCGGGCCGGGAGCCTCACCCGTCGCCTCCGCCGAGACCGGGCCCCGGGCATCCGACCCCGGCACCGCCGGCCGGCGACGCCGCCCGTGGACGGCGCGTCTCGAGACCCCGGCGGTGCTGCGCGCCGCCGCGATCGTGCTCATCGTCGGCACGCACGCCGACCTCTTCATGATGAAGGGCGGGGCGCACCTGCTGCTCGCGGTCGCGGGCTACAACCTCGCCCGGTTCCAGCTGGCCGCGGTGCCGGGCGCGACCCGGGTGCGCCGACTCGCCCGCAGCGCCGTGCAGCTCGCCGTGCCCGCCGTGCTCTGGATCGGCGCGGTCGCCCTCGTGACCGGCCAGTACCGGCCCGCCACCGCACTGCTCGTGAACAACCTCATGCCGAGCGACGGCAGATGGAACGAGCAGTGGCAGTTCTGGTTCCTCGAGGCCGCGGTCTGGACCATCGTCGGCCTCGCGCTGCTCTTCTCGGTGCGGGCGATCGACCGGCTCGAACGGCGGGCTCCGTTCGGGTTCGCCCTCGCCGCGCTCGCGCTCGCCCTCGCCGCGCGCTTCGCGATCGCGGGCCCCCATGCCGAGCACGTCGAACGGTACAGCGCGCCCGTCGTGATCTGGCTCCTCGCGCTCGGCTGGCTCGTCGCCCGCGCCGACACCACCGCGCGCCGGCTCCTCGTCTCGGCCGTCGCGATCGTGAGCTCCTTCGGGTTCTTCGGCGAACCCGGCCGGGAGGCGATCGTCGCGGCCGGGGTGCTCGCGCTCGTCTGGGTCCCCGCGGTCCGGCTGCCCCGGCTCGTCGTGCCCGTCGTCGCGACGCTCGCGGGCGCCTCGATGTTCGTCTACCTGACCCACTGGCAGGTCTACCCGCCGTTCGAGGCCTCGGCGCCGTGGCTCGGCACGCTGCTCTCGTTCGCGGTCGGCGTGCTCGCGTGGCGCGCGTACCTCCTCGCGAGCGGGCGGCTCTCACGAATGACGGCTCGGGCGCGCGGCGCTCTCGCGTCGCGTGCGACGGCCAAGCGGGCACGGCTGGTGCGATCGGCGGAGGCGACCGAACGGACCCGCCCCCGGCAGCCGTGCCCCCGGGCGGAAGCGCTCGCTCAATCGACCGGGGCGGTCGCCGCGATCGGCGGCTGATCGCCCTCGGGGTAGAGCACCACGCCGCCGTCGACGGCGACCTGCACCGGGCAGCCGGGCTCGAAGCGCCCGGCCTCGTGCAGCGGCACGCGGTGCGTCACCTCGACCGGGAACTCGGCGGCGCCGAGGCGGAGCCGCAGCTCGGCCGAGGCGCCGGTGCGGCGCACTCCCACGACGGTCGCGTTGCCGTCGGCCGCGCCCGGGTCGAGCCGCAGCTGTTCGGGCCGCAGCATGGCGCAGACGCGCTCGGCGCCGCCGCTGCGATCGTGACGCACCACGAGGCATCCGAACGCGCAATCGGCGAGGTCGGCGCCGGCCGAGCGCGCGGGCACGACGACGACGTCGCCGAGGAACTCGGCGACGCCCGCGTCGATCGGCGCGTCGAACACCGCCGCCGGGTCGCCGGCCTGCACCAGCCGGCCGCCGGCGAGCACGCCGACCTGCTGGCCGAACGAGAGCGCTTCGTCCTGGTCGTGGGTGACGAGCACGGCGGTCACGCCGCTGCGCTCGAGCACGTCGATCACGGCCCGGCGCGTCTGCGCGCGCAGTCCCGTGTCGAGGGCGCTGAACGGCTCGTCGAGGAGGATCACGCTCGGCCGCAGGGCGAGGGCACGGGCGAGCGCGACGCGCTGCTGCTGCCCGCCCGAGAGCTCGTGCGGCATGCGCTCGGCGAGCGCCGGGTCGAGCGAGGCGAGGTCCATGAGCTCGCGGACCCGGGCGGCCCTGCCCGCGCCCCGGGGCAGCGCGAAGGCGATGTTGCGCGCGACCGAGAGGTGCGGGAACAGGGCGCCGTCCTGCGCGACGTAGCCGATGCCGCGGCGGTGCGCGGGCATCGCCGCGGCCGGGCTCGCGAGCTCGCGTCCGTCGAGCGAGATCGTGCCGGCGTCGGGGCGCTCGAAGCCCGCGATGAGCCGAAGCAGCGTGCTCTTGCCGCTGCCCGAGGAGCCGACGAGCGCGAGCCGGGTGCCGTCAGGCACCTCGAGCGAGACGCCCTGCAGCACCTCGGTGCCGCCGAAGGATTTCGAGATGCGGTGAAGTCGCAGCGTCATCGGAGGCTCCGTCGGGTGGCGTGGGCGAACATGAGGGCGACCGCGGGCACCGAGAGCAGCACGAGCAGCACGGCGTACGGTGCGGCGGCCGGGTAGTCGAGCGAGGACGCTGCGGACCAGAAGCTCGTCGCGACGGTGCGGGTGCCCGTCGGCGCGAGCAGCAGCGTCGCGGTCAGCTCGTTCGCCGCACCGAGTGCGACGAGCGCGCCGCCCGCGCCGACGGCGGGCAGGAGCATCGGCGCGGTGACCCGCAGGCGGGCGGCCCACGGCGCGACGCCGAGCGACCTCGCCGCCTCCTCGAGCGACTCGGGCACCTGCGAGAGGCCCGCCCGCAGCGGCACGAGCGCACGGGGCAGGAAGATCACGACGTAGGCGACGATCACCGTGAACGCGGTCTGGTAGAGCCCCGGCGCGAACGCGAGCGTGGTCGCGACGAGGGCGAGGGCCACGATGATCGCCGGCAGGCTGCTCGCGAGGTAGGCGGCGCCCTCGAGCAGCCGCGAGAGCCGGCCCGGGTAGCGCACCGCGAGCCAGGCGAAGGGCAGCGCGACGAGGATCGCGCAGGCCGCCCCGCCGATCGACAGGACGAGCGTCTGCACGGCGGCGGGCACGAGGGCCGCGATGTCGAACGCGTCGGCGGCGAAGAGCCAGCGCACGACGCTCGTGAGCGGCACCACGGTCGCGGCCACGACGACGGCCGCGGCGGCGAGCACCGTCAGCGGAGCGAGCCGACCGAGCCCGAGTCGGGCGGGCGGGTGCGGCGAACCGCTGCCGACCCGCGCGTACCTGGCTCGGCCGCTGCCCCGGGCGAGCGACTCGAGCGCCAGGAGCCCGAGGCAGAGCAGCGCGAGCACGAGGCCGAGCGCCGCCGCGTTCGGCCCCGCGAAGGTGGCCTGGTAGGCGACGACGATCGCGGTCGTGAAGGTGTCGAATCGGAGGAACGCGAAGGCGCCGTACTCGGCGAGGAGGTGCAGCGCGACGACGAGCGCGCCGCCGAGCACGGCGAGGCGCAGCTGCGGCAGCACGACGCGGGCGAACACGCCCCACGAGCCCATGCCGAGCGCCCGCGCCGACTCCTCGAGCGCGGGGTCGAGCCCGCGGATCGCCGCGAGCGCGGGGAGGTAGACGAGCGGGAAGTAGGCGAGCACGGCGACGAGCACCCCGCCCCAGAGTCCGCTGATCGACGGGATCGCGCTCGCCCAGCCGTAGCTCGCCACGAACGCCGGGATCGCGAGCGGGGCGACGAAGCCGACGGCGAACAGGCGCCGCGCGGGCAGTGCGGTGCGTTCGACGAGCCAGGCCGCGCCGACGCCGAGCACGACGCTCGCCGGCACGCCGATGACGACGAGCAGCACGGTGTTGACGAGCAGCTCGCCGACCTTGGGCCGGAACACGAGGTCCGAGAGCTCGGCCCAGCCCATCGCGAACGCGGCCTGGACGACGTAGGCGATCGGCACGAGCGCACCCGCGGCGAGCACCGCGACGACCACGACCAGGCCGACGGGCGCCCGACGCCGATGCGTCGCGACCGTCGGCTGCGTGGTCGCGGTCGGGGTCAGAGCAGGCCGGCTTCCGTCATCAGCTCGATCACCTTCGGGCCGTTGAGCGACGAGGGGTCGATCACGGGGGCGTCGAGGGTGTCGAGCGGGGGCAGCTCGGGCTTCGCGGCGACGCCCGAGGCGACCGGGTACTCGAAGCTGTAGCCCTCGCCGAGGATCCGCTGCCCCTCCTCGCCCGCGAGGAACGCGAGGAACTGCTGGGCCTCGTCGGGGTGCTTCGCGTTCTCCAGCACGCCTCCGCCCGAGACGCTGACGAAGGCGCCCGGGTCCTGGTCGCCGAAGTAGTGCAGCTTCGTGTCGCCGCTGTCCTCTGCGGCGGCATCCTGGTCGCGGTACCAGTAGTAGTGGTAGATGACGCCGACCGGCACCTCGCCGGCGTTGACCGCCTTCATGGTGACGATGTTGTTGCGGTACTCGACCGCGTTCTCGGCCATGCCCTCGAGCCAGGCGCGGGTCGCGTCTTCGCCCTGCGTCTCGAGCACGGCCGAGACGATCGCCTGGAAGTCGGCCTTCGCGGGGGCCGCGCCCCAGCGATCCTTCCACTCGGGCTTCTCGAGGTCCATGAGCGAGGCGGGGAGCTCGGCCTCGCTGATCAGCTCGGGGTTGTAGACGAGCACGGTGGAACGGGCGGCGATGCCAGTCCACGCGCCCGAGGCCGGGCGGTACTGCTCGGGCACGAGCGCGAGGGTCGACTCGTCGACCGGGGCGAAGAGGCCCGCCTCCTCGACGAGCGACATGGCCGGCGAGTTCTCGGTGAGGAAGACGTCGGCCTTCGACGCCGCACCCTCCTGCACGAGCTGATTGCCGAGCTCGCTGTCGTCGCCGTTGCGGAGCACGACCTCGATGCCCGTCTCCTCGGTGAAGGCGTCGGCCCACTCCTGGGTGAGCTCCTCGTGCTGGGCGTTGTAGACGACGAGGGCGTCCTCGTCGACCGCGGCGTCTCCCGAGCCTCCGGCGGCGCAGCCGCTGAGGAGCAGGGTGACGGCGACGGCGGGCACGACGGCACGGCGCAGGACTTGACGCATGGAGAGGGGGACCTTTCAGGCCGAAGCAGGCAGGTAAGGCTATCCTAAAGCACTGCGCCGCGTCATCCCGCCTCGATTCCAGGGCGTCCGGATGCCCCGTGGCCTGCCCCGCTCGCTACTGCATTCCCGCCTCGCGAGCGGCCCGGTAGCGCTCGACCGCTCGCAGCCCTCCGGCGAGGGCGCCGAAGAGCACGGCTGCGATCGGCCAGATCACCCACGAGATGCCCCACGCACTGCCGATGAAGCTCCAGGCGAGGAAGATCGCGACGACGATCGGCCAGTAGAACGCGCCGACCACCCCGACGAGGCTGCGCTCGTCGCCGCTCGCGTAGCCCTCGGAATCGGTCTTCGTCAGCGTCTCGGCGACGGATTGCGCCCAGTTGCTCGGGATGAAGAGGAGGAGCCCGATCGCGACCATCGCGAGCGTGCCGGCGACGGCGACGCCGATCCAGCTGTTCGTCACCGACGGCGGCGCGAGCAGGCTCATCGCCAGCACCGGCGACGCGGCGAGGATCCAGAGCCCAATCGCGATCTGGAGAGCCGTCGCCCGCCGGGGCGCGGCCTCGGCGACGAGCTCGCCGGCCCACCGGTCGACGTCGGGCGAGCGGGTGAACTCCCCCGCGGCGAACCTGCGGAAGGGGCCGAGCTGCGCGTCGCGGCGCACGATCATGAGCACGGCGACCACGACGACGACGAGCAGGCACGCGAGCCCGATCAGCACGGCGAGGTCCTGGCCGAGCGCGATCGCCCCGCCGGTCGCGAGCGTCGCGAGCGCGATGAGCGGTGCCGGCGCCAGGACGAACATCGCGACGGCCAGCGCCAGGCGCGACTCGGTGCGCCGCCGCACGTCGGCGTACCGCTCGGCCTCGTCCCGTGTGACGGGCGCGGGCGCGAGCCGCCGCGCGGCGTGCGACGCGGGCGCGCCCGCGCCCGCGCCCATCGCCGCTGCGGTCGGGGTCGCCGTCGGCGTCGGGGCGATCTCTGCGCTGATACCGAGCTGCGGGGCGAGCTCGTCGAGGTTGCCGAACTCGGTGATGACGCGGCCGACGGCCTCGTTCTCGGACAGGCCGTCGGCGAGGTACCCGTGGTACGCGTCCTCCATCATCGTGTGGAGCTCGGCCTTCGCCTCGAGCAGCTTCGGCGTCGGTGCGTACGCGCCGAACATCGTCTCGAGGTAGGCGGTGATGACGTTCATGCTTCGACTCCTTCGATGAACCGGTCGACGACCGACTTCGTGTCGCGCCATTCGGCGACCTTCTGCTCGAGGTGGGCGAGCCCGTCGTCGCTGATGCGGTAATAGGTGCGCGGCTTGCCCGACTCGGATGCCCCGGCGTACGAGGTGACGAGCGCCGCCGCCTCGAGTCGCTTGACGGCGGAGTACAGGGTGGTCTGCTTGATGCTGTACTCGGCGCCGGTCACGGCGTGGATCTGCTGCGCGAGCTCGTAGGCGTACGACGGCCGTTGCCGAAGCAGCGACAGCACCATCAGGTCGACGTACCCGCGGATCGCATCGGCACTGATCATGACGCCCTCCCATCGCATCGCGTTGCACTGCTGAACGTACTACGCGTGCCGTAGTACGTCAAGCATTCTGCGATGAGGACTCGGCGCTCGTGATCACTCGGGCGGCGTCGACTCCGTCCGTCGGGGCAGGTCGCGCCGCCGGAGCCACGGCTGCAGCCAGGAGGCCGCATTGGCGAGCAGCGCCACGACCCCCATGGCGAAGATGACCGGAGCCGGCCCCCACTGCTCGGCGAGCACACCGGCCAGCACCCCGGCGATCGGCATGCCGGCGAAGTTCACCAGCTGCGCGCTCGTCGCCTGGCGCGCCAGCATGCGCTCGGGCACGTAGGACTGCACCCAGGTGCGCCGCAGCACGTTCGCGGCGACGATGCCCGCGACGGCGACCGCGTTCGCCGAGACGACGAGCCAGAGCACCGGGCCCGGCTGGGCGAAGGCGAGCAGGGGCAGCATGAGCCCAGCCGCCGTCAGCGTGATGCTGACGCCTCGCGCGTCGCCGAGCAGGCGCCCGAGCGCGGGGGCGGCGAGCGCGCCGACCACGCCGCCGATGGAGGAGAGGGCGAAGACGATGCCGATCGCCGCCGGGTCGAGCCGCAGATCTCGACTGAGCCAGAGCACGAGGACCGCCTGCTGGCCGATCAGCCCGAAGTTCGCGACCGCCCCCTGCACCGCGAAGAAGCGCAGCCGCCGGTCGCCGAACACCAGCCGGAGACCCGAGCGCACCGACGCCCGCAGAGGCTCGCGTTGGGGAGCCGTCGTCGGCGGCTGCGGCCGCATCAGCACGAGGCAGACGACCGAGATCGCGAGCCCGACGGCCTCGCCGAGCATGCCCCTCACCGGGCCGACGAGCTGTCCGACGAGCCCGCCGAGGCCCGGCCCCACCGTGTTGGCGGCGTTCTCGGTGCCGAACAGCAGGCTGTTGGCGACCGGCCGGTCGCGCTCGGGCACGATGCGCACGAGCAGCTTCGTGTACGCCGACCTGAACGCGATCGTGGCCGTGCCGACGACGAGCGCGACGACGACGAGCTGCCACAGGCCCAGCAGGCCGAATGCCGCGGCCACGGGCACTGACGCGTACGCCGCGGTCGAGACCGAGTTGGCCCCGATCATCACGGCGCGCGGCGAGCGGCCGTCGACCCAGGCGCCGATCGGCAGCCCCACGACGAGCCACGGCAGCCAGGTGGCCGCGGCGATCATGCCCATCCACGTCGGGGAGGCGTCGAGGAGGCTGACGGCGACGAGCGGCAGCAGCACGCTGGTCATCCCGGCGCCGGTGACGGATGCCGCCTCGCCGGCCCACAGCAACAGGAAGTCGCGGTTGCGCCGGAGACCGCCGCCCTGCGCACCCCGCGTCCTCCGGCTGCCGGCCACACCCCCGGCCGGCGGCTGCGCCTCGCGCAGGCCCGCGACGGGGGCATCCGCGTCCACAACGACGTCGACGCCCGCCGGCCCGCCGGCCCGCCGAGCCTGCTCGACGCTCACGGCCGGTTCGGGAACGCGCGCGCCCACAGCAGCACCGCCTCCCGCCCGTCGTGATCGCGACCGGAGTACGAGCGGACCAGCGCGACGATCGCCTCGTCGAGCTCGGCCAGCTCGGCCGGGCTGAGCCAGAGCCGCGACTGGTGGGCGAACGCGACCTCGGACCACTCGGGGCGCGCGTCGCGCTCCGCCAGCCACCGTCGCGCCCGGTCGTGCTGCTCCTGGAGCATCTGCGACTCGAGCGAGTCGGCGACCGTGCGCGCGGCCGGATCGGCCAGGCCCGACGACGACCAGCGAACCCCCCGCTGCGCGCGCTGCCACCAGTGCTCGCGGGCGTCACGGGCGAGCTCGGGCGCCTCGATGACGAGGCCCGCCCTGGCCAGGATGCCGAGGTGGTGGCTGACGCTGCCGATCGCGACGCCCGCGCGCTCGGCGAGCATCGACACGGTGGCCGGACCGTCGACGGCGAGCAGGTCGTAGAGGCGGTTGCGGAGCGGATGCGTGAACGCCTTCAGCACGTCGGCGTCGACGATGTCGCGGATGCCGTCGGCGGGTTCGGGGGTGGTCTCCATGTCCCTGACGATAGATGCACAAGAGACTTTGTACAAGTGTTCTTGTGTATTTTCCGAGCGGCGCAGACGTATGTCAACGGGCAGACGCCGCACGGTCGTGCGTGCGAGGCTGTGGCACCACCGCACCATCGACGGAAGGAACACGCTCGTGACCACCGCCGCCTCCCACTCATCGATCGGCGACACCGCCGGCCGGCGCGACGTCGCCAGGCAGCTCGTCGTCCTCATCAGCTCGGTGCTCGCCATCGTCGCGGCGTTCATCGGCTCCGGCGTCGTCGTCGGCACCCCGATCCAGGATGCGGCCGGCGGCGCGCTCGACGCCGATTCGACGCTGATCGCGCCGGGCACCGGCGCCTTCCGCATCTGGAGCGTGATCTACGTCGGCATGCTCGCCTACGCGATCTGGCAGGCGCTGCCGGCCCAACGGCACGACGAGCGCCAGCGCCGCCTGGGCTGGTGGGTGACCGCGTCCCTCGTGCTGAATGCGGTCTGGATCGCGAGCGTGCAGCTCGACCTCCTGGCGCTCAGCCTGCCGATCATCGCGACCCTCCTCGTCGTGCTCTGCCGACTCTTCGTCATCCTGCGCGGCACCGCCCCGAAGAACCGGGTCGAGGCCGTCGTCGCCGACGGGTCGATCGGCCTGCACCTCGGGTGGGTCGTCATCGCGACGGCGGCCAACGCCACCGCCGTGCTCGTCGCCGCCGGCTTCGACGGCTTCGGCCTCGATCCCGAGATCTGGGCGGTGCTCGTGCTGGCTGCCGCGGCGGCAGCCGGAGTCGCGCTCGCGTTCCGGGGCGGCGGACGCATCGCGCCGGCGCTGGCGCTGAGCTGGGGGCTGTGCTGGGTCGCCGTCGCGCGGCTCACGGACGAGCCGCACTCGGTCACGACCGGCGTCGCCGCGCTGATCGCTGCGGCCGTCGTGGTCGCCGCCACGGCGATCGCACGGGTGCGTCACGAACGGGCCCGACCGCGGAGCACCGGTGGTCGACTCGAGCCCGCCGTCTCGGAGTGAGCGACCGGCCGACGTCGCCGGGATCGGTCAGGCCGACGTGACCCGATCCTCCCCCGGGCTCCACGCGTCGGCCGGGTCGACGGCCCGGGCGAGGCGGCCGGCGATGACCCCGAGCTGACGCACCTGCTGCGGGGTGAGCGACTCGAACACGAGCCGCTCGACGAGCGCGTGATGCGCCGGCGTCGACTGCACGACCGTCTCGTGCCCCGCGTCCGTCAGCACGGCAAGGGTGACGCGTCCGTCGTCGGGGGCGACCTCGCGACGAACCAGCCCCTTTCGCTCGAGACGCGAGATCGCGCGCGACAGTCGCGAGAGCGTGCTGCTCGCGAATCCCGCCAGCGTGCTCATCCTGAGCGTGCGTTCGTGTGCGCTGTCGAGCGCGAAGAGGATCCCATGCTCGAAATGGGTGAGGCCGCTGTCGCGCTGCAGCTGGGCGTCGAGCGCCGCCGGGAGCCGTTCGAGGAGCGTGGCCACGGAGGCCCACACCTCGAGCTGGGCCGCGCTCAGGCCTGACGAGTCGGACGGGATCGGCATGTTCCGAGGCTACGGCACGTGGGATTCGGCGGCTGGGCGACACTCCAAAACTTGCTCAGGAAAGTGAATTCCACCTAGAATCACTTTCCCAAGCAAGTAAATTGTGGCGCCAGATGCGTCATGGAAGGAGACACGGATGGATCTGCGACTTCAGGGCAGGACCGCGTTCATCAGCGGGTCGACGCAGGGCATCGGTTTCGCGATCGCCCAGGCGCTCGCCGCCGAGGGCGTGCGGGTCGTGCTGAACGGACGCACGCCTGAGCGGGTCGACGCGGCCGTCGCCCGGCTCCGCGTCTCGCACCCGGGGGCCGAGCACACGGGGCTCGCGGCCGACTTCTCCTCGCCGCACGAGGTGGCGCGCCTGATGGGCGAGCTCGACGACCTCGGCGACGTCGACATCCTCGTCAACAACGTCGGGCTCTTCGGACTCGCCCGGTTCGAGTCGATCACCGACGATGACTGGGGCCGCTACCTCGACGTGAACCTGATGAGCGGCGTCCGCCTCTCGAGAGCTCTGCTGCCCGGCATGCTGGACCGGGGCTGGGGTCGTGTCATCTTCGTCGGCAGCGAATCCGGCGTGAACGTCCCCGCCGACATGGTGCACTACGGCGTCACCAAGGCCGCGATGATCGCCCTCGGCAACGGCCTCGCCAAGCTCACCCGGGGCACCGCGGTCACCGTCAACACCGTCCTCGGCGGTCCCACCTACTCCGACGGCGTCGCGGCGACCGTCGCGTCGATCGCCGAGTCGCAGTCGGCTCCGGTCGACGCCGTCAAGGCGGCGATCATCGGGCAGAACACGACGACGCTCCTCGAGCGGTTCCTCGACCCGTCGGAGATCGCCGGCCTCGTCGCCTTCCTGGCCAGCCCGGCCGCCTCGGCGACCAACGGTGCGGCCGTCCGCGCCGACGGCGGCGTGCTCACCACGATGCTGTGACGACCTCGGGGGCGCACCGGGTCGCGAGCGGCCGCAGCCGCAGCCGGGGCCGCGAGCGGCACGTGCGTCCCCGCTCCCCGCACGGGCGTCGTTGCGTCGCGCGCGCGGTCGCACCGCCACGCGCGCGACGCGCCGTTCAGGCCGCGCCGGGCGCCGCGATCGGCTCGGCCGCGATGCCGCCGGCCTCCGCGCCGGCGCCGCGATCGGTGCCGCGCGCACCCGCCATGTGCCGGGCGGCGACGAGCCCGAACACGCAGGCCGGACCGATCGTCGACCCCGGACCGGGATAGGTGTGCCCCATCACCGCGGCCGAGTTGTTGCCCGCGGAGTACAGGCCGTCGATGACCGAGCCGTCGGCCCTGAGCGCACGCGCGTGCTCGTCGGTGACGACCCCGCCCTTGGTGCCGAGGTCGCCGATGACGACCTCGTAGGCCGTGAACGGGCCGCGCTCGATCGGGGCGAGGTTGTTGTTCGGGAGGACGGTCGGGTCGCCGTAGTAGCGGTCGTAGGCCGAGTCGCCCCGCTGGAAGTCCTGGTCGCGGCCGGTGCGGGCGAATCCGTTGAACTTCTCGATCTCGGCGGCGAACGCCTCGCGATCGACGCCGATCTTCGCGGCGAGCTCGTCGAGCGTGGGCGCGGTCACCTTGATGCCCTGCTTCGTCATCGCGGCGTTGGCCTTCGGATCGGCGGCGAAGGTGAGGAAGTACCGCTTCGCGTAGCGTCCGTCGAGGATCATCCAGTACGGCCCGGTGGCGCCGTCGTGCTCGAGCATGTGGTGGCCGAGGTCGACGTACGACTCCGACTCGTTCGCGAAGCGGCGTCCGCCCTTGTCGACGAGCAGCGAGTGGGGCATCGAGCGCTCGCCGACGATGAACGAGTTGAGGCCGCCCTCGACCGGGCGCACCGTGGCGCCCCACCAGGCGTCCTCCATGTACTCGAGGTCTGCCCCGACCGCCGCGGCCATGTCGATGCCGCCGCCGAGCGCACCGGGCGACCCGGCCGGGTTGCCCTCGACGCCCTGCAGCTCCTTGCGTCGTTCGCGGTCGCGGTCGAACCCGCCGGCGGCGAGCATGACGCCCCTGCGGGCCCGCACCGTGACGAGTTCGCCGCCGCGCTCGACCTCGACCCCGACGACCCGGTCGCCCTCGACGACGAGTCGCCGGGCCGGCGAGTCGAGCCAGAGCGGCACGCCGCCGTCGAGCACGACCGACTTCGCGAACGAGGTCGCGAGCGCCGCGCCCATGCCGACCAGGATCCGGCCGGTGACGAGACCGCCCAGCGTGCGGAACACGAGCCGAACGCCCTGCCAGAAGCCCGACCACGTCGACCAGGCGCGGCCGAGCAGGTACATGTCGCTGTTGAGCATCGGAAACGGCAGCAGCGCCCGCGACTTCTTGCGCCATGCGCCGATGCGGCGGCTGTCGACCGGCGCGAGCTCGATCGAGCGGCCGATCTTGCCGCCGGGGAGCTCGGGGTAGTAGTCGGGGTAATTGGCCGCCCGGATCCACCGGAAGCCGTAGCGCTCGCTCGTGAGGACGAAGTCGGCGATCCCGTCGACGAACGCCTCCTTGCGCGCGCGATTCGACGATCGGCCGGGCTCGCCGACGGTCTCATCGAGGTAGCGGAGCGCCTCCTCGCGGGAGTCGAGCGCGCCGTCGCGCTGCATGAGCGGGTTGTTCGGCAGCCAGAGCCCGCCGCCGGACATGGCGGTGTTGCCGCCGAAGCGGTCGGTGCTCTCGACCATCAGCACGGTGAGCCCCTCGTCGATCGCGCCGAGCGCGGTGGCGAAGGCGGCGGCGCCCGATCCGACGACGACGACGTCGACCTCGTCGCTCGGGTGTTCGGATGGGGGCGTTCGGGTGTCGGTCATGAATCCTCCTTGATCGATGACGGTTTCATATTACGTAACGGAGCGTTTTGTGAATAGAGCCGATACGGTGTGACCATGACCGAGCGACGACGCGGTGCGGTCCGCAGCGAGAAGGCGCGGGTGGCGATCCTGAACGCGACGGCGGCGCAGCTCGCCGAACGCGGGTGGGACCAGCTCACGATCGAGGGCATCGCGGCCGACGCCGGGGTCGGCAAGCCGACGATCTACCGGTGGTGGCCGTCGAAGAGCGCGCTCATCGCCGACGCCCTGCTCGAGGGCGCCATCGTGCTGCCCACTCCCCTGCCGGCCGACACCGGCGACCTCCGCGCCGACCTGGTCGACTGGCTCGAGCCGACCCTCGGGCTCACCGGCGACTCCGATGCGACCGCCCTGACCCGCTACCTCGTCGCCGCGGCGGCGGAGGACGCGGTCGTCGGCCACCGTCTCGACGAGGCCAACCCCGCCACCCGCCTCCTCGCCGAGCGGCTGGCCGTCGCGCAGGAGCGCGGCGAGCTCGCCGCGACCGCCTCGATCGAGCTGATCGTCGATGCGCTCATCGGCGCGTTCATCCTGCGGGCGCTCCGCCGTGCGCCGACTCAGCCCGGGCAGGCGGCGGCGCTCGTCGACGCGGTGCTCTTCGAGCAACTGGGCACGGCGGCCGCGCGCGGCTGAGGCTGCAGGCGACTCGAGACGCACAGCCGGAAACACGAAAACCCCCGGCGAACCGGGGGTTTCTCACTGCTGGGGTACCTGGACTCGAACCAAGAACAACTGAAAGGGGTCCAGGTCCGAGCAACGCTCCTGCCCTCAGGCGAAATTCCGCGGATTTCCGCGGTTCTCATGCCGTCAGTCTACCGACAATTCGCGACCGCTACGGGTTCGATTGACGGCGCAATCGGGCGTATCCGGCACGTTTCGGGCATACGGACGCCGTTAACCCAGGTCTCTGATGGGTTGCGCACGTCCTCGCTGACTGGCGACATTACGCAGCGGCACGAACGCAACCTCGCCCGCGAGCATCCTGGCTCCTCCATAGCGCGGTTCACCCTCACGGCGTCACCCCAACGCTTACCGCGGTCATGCTACGAACAGGCTGCCGCCTGGACGGACTTGCCCATCATTTGATGCAAATGTCATCCAAACTATGGATATACAATGCGCATTGTGGTCTACTTGTCACCCAGGCGGTGGCACATCCCCACCACTCCCGTCACCTGGAGTCGTCCCTCAACACACTGCACTGTCCTGCAGAACACACTGTCCTACAGAGAGGTAGCACAATGAGAACTCGTAGCAAGATCCTCGGATCGCTGGCTGGCGCCACCGGCCTGATGCTCGCGCTGAGCGGCTGCATCGGCTCGGCCGGAGCCCCCGCTCAGACGGACGCGGCCGTGGGCGGCGAGATCCGCGTCCTCATCAACGCCGGCGGGAACGCGACGTGGCTCGAGGCCGCGATCCCCGAGTTCGAGAAGGCGAACCCCGAGTACACGGTCACGCTCGATGTGCAGGAGGCGGCCGCGATCCGTGAGCGGATGGTGCAGCTCTATTCGAGCACGGACGCGCCGGACCTCGCGATGGCGCAGTGGGCGACTCCGCAGTACCAGACGCTGCTCGAGGCCGACGCTCTCGCGGACGTGAGTGGGGTCTGGCAGGACAGCGGCCTGGCCGAGAACAATACGGAACAGGTGATCGCCGGCTGGACCGCCGACGGCGAGCAGTACGGCATTCCGCTGACGAAGACCTGGTTCCCGGTGCTCTTCTACAACAAGGCGCTCTTCGAACAGGCCGGCATCACCGCGCCCGAGGGGGTTCCGACCGAGCGCGAATGGAACGACATCATCGCGAAGCTGAAGGCGGCGGGTATCCAGCCGGTCGCCATCGCCGCGGCGACCGGACAGGCCGGCGCGATGCACTTCGTCAATGCGCGGCTCGCTGCACACGCGAGCCCCGACGAGTACGCGAAGTTCACCGAGCCCACGCTCGATCCCGAGCTCGTGAAGTCCGAGGCGTTCCGTGCGTCGGTGAACGACCTGGTGGAGTGGGGCACGGCGGGCGTCTTCGCTGAAGGAGCCGCGAGCGCGCAGGAGGCGCAGGCGATCAGCCTTTTCGCCGCGGGCGGCGCCGCGATGGTCTCGGTCGGCGTCTGGGGTGACGGCATCATCGATTCCCAGAGCCCTGCCTTCGAGACCGGATGGATGCTCTACCCAGAGGCAGAGGAGCCCACGAAGTTCCTGTCGCTCAATTCCGGCGGCCTGGTGATCCCGAACTCGGCGAACAACGTCGTCGGCGCGAAGAAGCTCGCCGAATTCCTCTCGGGTGCGGAGGCACAGGCGCTTATCGCCACCTCGTCGAGCCAGACTCCGACCCGCACCGACATCGATGCCGACGTCCTTGCTGACGCGCTGCTGCCCAACACGAACGAGATGCGCGAGTCGTTCGACTCGATCGGCGAGGTGAGCCCGTGGATCGATCCGCTCGTCTCGCCGTACCTCTCCGACAATCTTTCACGGGTGCTCGTGGGTGAGATCACGCCCGACCAGTTCATCGAAGAGTTCTCCGCGAAGCTGTCCGAGTAGGCGAATACCGGATATGAGCTCAGCAACACGGGTCGCGGTGCGTGCCACCTCGCACCGCGACCCCGCGCCTCCGCCTCGTCCGGCCCAGCGCCGCACGCCGCTGCGGGTGCGGGCCCGTCAGAGCGGTACGCTCTGGTGGGTCCTGCCCGCGGTCGCGCTCTCTTTCCTCTTCGTGCTCTACCCCGTGCTCGAGACGTTCCGGTTGTCGGTGTACGAATGGCCCGGACTCGGGCCGCTGACCTTCGTTGGGCTCGGCAACTTCACCGACCTGCTCGTGAATCCAGAGTTCTGGCACTCTCTGAAGAACAACATGCTCTTCGCCGTACTGCTGACCGGCGGAACAATCGGCTTGGGGCTGCTCTTCGCGCTGGCGATCGCCGGACGCGTACGGTTCTGGCGGACATATCAGTTCATCATCTTCCTGCCGCACATCCTCCCGGTCACGGTCGTCGCGATCCTCTGGACCAACTCGCTCGACCCGAACTACGGCTGGCTGACTCAGCTGCTCCGTCCGGTCAATCCCGAATGGAGCGACCTGCTCGGCAACCCGAGCACGGCGATGCTCGTGATCTGCCTCGTGAGCATCTGGCAGCACGCCGGCTTCCCGATGGTCATGTTCGCCGGCGCACTCTCGAGCCTGCCCGCCGAAGTCATCGAGGCCGGTCGACTCGACGGCGCGAACGCCGTGCAGATGGCCACCCGCATCCAGCTGCCGCTCATCAGAGACGTCATCGCGACCGTCGTCCTCCTGCAGCTGATCTTTTCGTTCAAGGTGTTCGACATCGTGCAAGCGATGACCGCCGGCGGACCGGGCTCGGCAACCCAGGTGCTCGGCACCTTGATCTACCGCAGCGCGTACACCGACGGTGACTTCGGCATGGCATCCGCGACTGCGGTCCTCGCGAGTCTCATCATCACGGTGATCTCGTTCATCTACCTGTTCTTCCTCCGACCCGCGAAGATGGAGCGCAACGGATGAAACTCGCCCGCAGGCCTCTGAAGCTCATCGGGCACCTCCTCCTGGCCGCTTGGGCGGCCGCGGTGCTGGTGCCCCTCTTCCTCGCCGTCCTGGCATCGCTGAAGACCAATACCGAGATCTTCGCGAACCCGTTCGGCATCGACCTTGCCAACCTGCGCTGGGAGAACTACGCCACCGCTTGGAACGGCCCACCCGGCGGCGGCCCACTCTGGCAGTACGTCCTCAACAGCGTCATCGCGACCGCATGCACCCTCCTGATCGGCGTCACTCTCAGCACAGCCGCAGCCTACGGCCTCGCCCGCGCAGGCGGTCGCACGGCGATGTTCGTCACGCGGCTCTTCACGTTCATGCTCACCATCCCGGTCCTCGCGATTCTGGTGCCGATCTTCTTCATTGCCGGATCCATGGGGTTACGCAACAGCCCGTGGGGTATCAGCGTGGTGTACGCCGCGTTCGTCATTCCGCTGGCCACACTCCTGCTCCGGCCGTTCTTTGCCTCAATCCCGGCCGAGCTCAGCGAAGCCGCCCAACTCGACGGCGCAGGCCAAGTCCGCACATTCACCGCCATCTACCTGCCACTGGCATGGCCTGCGATCCTCAGCGTGCTGATCATCGAGCTGATCGGGTTCTGGAGCGAGTTCGGCATCGCCATCGTGCTGCTCACCGTACGCGAGAGCAAGACGCTGCCCATCGGCCTGCTCGCATTCAAGGGAGAGTTCTTCACCGACCTCGGCGTCCAGTTCGCCGGACTTCTTCTCGCCGCTGCCCCACTCGTGGTCATCTACTTCATCTTCAGCAAGCGCATTATGGCGGGCCTATCCGCGTCAGGCATGTTGAAGTAGCCACGCCCAGACAGACAGACAGACAAGAGAAATCGTGCACCCAATGACCAAGACCGCGACGGGCCTGATGCCCATCCTCGCAACCCCGTTCGATTCGTCAGGCGCGCTCGACCGGCCGAGCTTCCGCCGCCTCCTCGAGTTCGAGCTCGAGAGCGGCGTCGACGGGGTCGCAGTTTTCGGAATGGCCAGCGAGGGCTTCGCGCTTCGGACTGACGAGCGCCGCATCATCCTCGACGATGTGCGCGACGTCGTCGGCGGTGCCGTGCCGGTGATCGCCGGCGTGAACGCGACCTCCACGGTCGGTGCCATCGAGCAGGCGCGCGAAGCCGTCGAAGGCGGCGCAGACGTGCTCATGGTGCTGCCGCCGTACATGGTGAAACCCGCGCCTGCCTCGCTCGTCGACTTCTACGGACAGGTTGCAGCGTCAACTCCGGCGCACATCATGGTGCAGGATGCCCCGGGTGCGACCGGCGTCGCGATGTCGCCGGCGTTGATCGCCGAGCTGAGCCGCATCGACGGGGTGGAATCAGTCAAGGTCGAGGCGCCACCCACGGCGCCGAAAGTCGGCGCCGTCATCGACGCCCTCGACAGTAATGACTTCGCCATCATCGGCGGCCAGAACGCGCTGTTCTGCCTCGAGGAGTACGCTCGCGGCGCCATAGGCACGATGCCGGCGTGCGAGTTCCCTGACTTGCTGAAGCCGATACTCGACGACTGGCGCATCGCCGATTTGGCAGCTGCGCGGGACGGGTTCCAGCGGCTCCTGCCGCTCATCCTGCTCGGCCTCCAGCCGGGGATCGCTTGGTCGGTGCACAAGGAGGTGCTCGTGGCTCGGGGGATCATCGCGCACGCCGCTGTCCGGTATCCGGCGGTCGATGTCGATGCGGGCACCCGCATCGCTATCCGCGTGGTGCTCGATGAACTCGGCCTGCGGGCCGGGGCCGTGCGGGCACGCGCATGACCGGCCGGGGCGTGCTTGTGATCGGCGCGAAATCGGACATCGCGCACGCCATCGCCCGCTCGTTCGCCGACAACGGCGACCGGCTCTTCGGGGCCGGTCTCGACGTATCGGATGACCCGGTTTGGGCCGGGTTCGAAGTCGCTGACTGCGCCGATCCGGAACGCGCGAACCACGTCGTCTACACCGCGCTCGAGACGCTGGGGCGGCTCGACGTGCTGGTGCTGGCCGCGGCGCGCATTACCTTCGTCTCGGCCGACCAAGCGACCGATGAGCAGTGGCGGAGCACGATCGGCGCCAGCCTTGACACGGCCTTCTTCACCGCTCGGGCCGTTCTCCCCCATCTTCCCCGTGGTGGCTCCATCGTCGCGATCTCCTCGGTGAACGCGGTCCGCGCAGCACCGGCGCTTCCGGCATACGCCGCTGCCAAGGCGGGTCTCGAGGGCCTCGTTCGTCAGCTCGCGCTCGAGTACGGTCCGCGCGGGATCCGCGTCAACGCGGTCGCGCCTGGCACGATCAAGGCCGAACGGTACGACCATGCCGAAGGGTACCCGCTCGGCCGTGTCGGGCGGCCCGAGGAGGTCGCCGCGGTCGTGTCGTTCCTAGCGTCCGACGGGGCTTCGTTCATCACAGGAGCCACAATCCCGGTCGACGGTGGGCTGTCGATCTCGTCGCCAGCCGCATGGCTGCAGCCATCCCTGCGGTCGCTGTGGATGTGACCGCGCCGAAGTTCATCGTCGGTGCCTATGCCATTACCTCGGGCCTCGGCGCGCCCGATGACCTCGCTCTCACGAACGCGGTGCTCGCAACCCCGGGGGTCGACAGGTTCGAGATCCCCATATTTGGTGATCGGCTGCACGATAACGAGCGCGGACTGCTCGAGACAATCGGCAACGAGAAGACGCTGGTGACCACGCTCGTCGGGGCGACCGTCGAGAGGTTGGCGAATGACGTCGCGTTCGGACTCGCCTCGACCGACGAGTTCGGGCGGGCACGTGCGCTTCTGCCGTGTCAGCGACCACACCGGCCGGCAGATCGTCTCGGGTATCGAACTGCACCTCGCGTGTGGCATGGATCCTCCGGCGACGCGCTCGCTCACTCGCTCGACGAGGTCGCCGGGTGGGACTGGGAGGGTACCGAACTCCTGCTCGAACACTGCGGTGCCGGGCGGCCCACGGCGCCCGCGCGGAAAGGCGTCTTGCGACTGAAGGAAGAGTTCGATGGGATCGATCGGTCTGGCGCCGGTCGGTGTGGTTGTCAACCGGGGACGTTCCGCCATCGAGGGGCGGTCTGCCGTCAGCCCGCTCGAGCGTCTTCAGGCCGCTCGAGCGCGTGGGCGGTTGCGCGGCTTGGTGTTCTCGGGAGTACCCGCCGCGGTATCGGCCCGTGGCGGCGCTTGGGCGGACGTGCACCTGCCTCCCGCTGGTGCGATCGATTCCGACGAGTTGTCGCTGCTCGACGAGTCAGCGATGGTCGAATGCCTCGTCATCGTCGCGACGAGCGACCTCGCCTTCCTCGGACTCAGGGTTTCGAACGGCCGAGAGGCGTCGATCGCGAGTCGTGCCACAATGCTGGCGCGTTCACTGGACACGACGGACTGTGTGGCGACCGCGACGGCTGGAGGACTCGCCCTGAGCCGGACAATCACCGCAACCTCGCTCGAATTCAGCATGCACAAAATGAATGCGACACCCATACAATGGAAGCGGAGAGGATCGCACAAAATGGCTTCAGATTCGGCTGGCGGCACGCAAGCGGTCATGCGTGCGCTCTCACTGCTCGCCTGCTTCTCGGGTGACCAAGGCGAGCTGCGGGTATCCGAGCTCTGCGCGATGACCGGGCTCGGCCAGTCGACCGTCTCCCGCATGATGTCCTCGCTCGATCGCATCGGGTACGTCGTTCAAGACGAGCGTACCGGGCTCTACCGGCTCGGTCAGGCCCCGATTACCATGGGCTCGATCGCGCTCAACCAGTCACCGGTGTTCACTGCGGCCCGCCAGGTCGCGCAGAATCTGGCGCACCGTGTCGGCCTCGGAGCGAACGTCGCCGAGCGCAACGGAGACCAACTCTTCTATCTGTGCAACTTCGAGGGCCCGAACGCTCCGAAGTCCTTCACCATGGCCGGGCGCACCGCACCGCTGAACGCCACTGCGATCGGAAAGGCGATTCTGTCGGGCATGGCGCGCGAAGAGGTCGACGCGTACCTGGCGACCGGCGTGCAGAAGTTCACGCCGCAAACGATCACCGAACCTGCGGCAATGCATGCTGCGCTCGACGGGATCCGCTCACGGGGGTACTCCACCGAGGTTGAGGAGCTCGCATTTGGTCGGGCCTGCCTTGCCGCCCCCATCCGCACCAGAGGGGGCGCCACCGTCGCCGCCATCTCGGTGAGCGGACCGCTATCTGCGATCGACCTCGATCATCCGCAAGAGCTCGCTCTGCAAGTGATCGAGGCCGCCGACGAGATTTCAGTCGCGCTCGGTTACAGCCCGTCCCAACGGCCGGTGCTGGCCGCCTCCACTGCCTGAGCGATACCCTGCGCCCGCGCCTCGCGTGGCGCCTAACCCGCCAAGGAGCGCGAGTGAAGATCCAGCGTGTCGAGACGTTCCCTGTGTTCCTCAGCCAGCGGGAGGCCGGAGACTCCTACGCCGGCTCGGCGACAATCCCGCACGGCGGATACCGACTAAACCCGCCGTGGCGCAGCCTGTACTCTCCCGGTTACGAGTCCCTCTTCGTGAAGATCACGACCGACGACGGTCTGGTCGGCTGGGGCGAGGCATTAGCACCGGTGGCTCCCGAGGTCCCTGCAACAATCGTCGACCGCATACTGGCTCCGCTGCTTGTTGGTATGGACCCGCGGGCCGTTCGCGTATTGTGGCATCGGATGACTGAGTCCATGCGCGAACGCGGTCACCTCGTCGGGCACCAAGCCGATGCCATGGCCGCGGTCGACATCGCGCTCTGGGATCTCTGGGGCAAGGCCCTCGACAGCCCGGTCGCGGCGCTCGCCGGCGGTGCGTTCACGGACTCGGTTCCGAGTTACGTGTCGGGAATCAGGGGTGCGGATGACGCGGAGAAGCGCGATCGTGCGCGCGAACTCGCCGAACGCGGCATCCGACGGTTCAAACTGCACTTGGGCTCCGGCATCGCCACCGACCTCGCGACCTACGACGCCGTACGCTCGGCGCACCCCGACATCACCGTCGCCCTGGACGCTCATTGGCAATATTCCCTCGGCGAGGCGAAACTACTCGGCCGCGAACTCGATGATCGACGGGCATGGTTCTTCGAGGCCCCGCTCGCACCCGAAGATGTCGAAGGGCATCGCGAGCTCGCTGAGTACATCGCCACACCTGTCGCCGTCGGCGAGGCGATGCGAAACCGCTTCGAGTTCGCCGATTGGATGCAGCGTCGAGCAGTACGGGTAGCGCAGCCCGACATCGGACGCACCGGCATCACCGAGGGCCTCGCGATCGCTATGCTCGGCGACGCCTATGGGGTGCAGGTCGCGCCGCACCACTCGGCGGCGTTTGGCGTCGTGATGGCAGCGGGCGTTCATGTGTCGGCGGCCACGCCCGCGCTCCTCGCGTTCGAGTACCAGCCTTACACCGTGGGCGTTGCGAACCGGTTGCTAGTCGACCCGCTGCGCATCGATGACGCCGGCTATTTCGCCCTTCCTGCAGCCCCCGGCCTCGGCATCAAGGTCGACGAAGCCGCGGTTCGTCGGTACATCCTCGACTGAGACGAGCTTGTGGCGAGGCCAGGTGATCGGCGCAGCACACGGCGGATGCCCCGCGGGGGGCGGGAATCGCACTGTCCGGGGCATCCGGCGGTCATCGAACCCCTGCGGGTTGAGCGGGCTCGGTCAACCGCAGCTTCAGGCATCGTACGCGACATGCTCGTGGCAGTTGCCCTGACGGACAGCCGTTTCACCTCGACCTCGATGGTGCCTGCAGGACCTCGACGGCGCGGGCCTTAAACAACGCGGTCGCGTTCTTGCACGACGACACACACCTTCCCCGCGATGCAACGGGTCTCGATCACCGCGGCGACCTTGAGCGTCGGCTCAAGCGTCGGCGCAGTCGAGCTTCGGGTTCGCCCAGCTAGCACGGTCCCAGCTGTTCGCACCATTGGAGTCGATGTGCAGACGCATCCACGTGACACCGGTCAGGTCGACAGTGAGCTTCCTCGCGGGGTCGGCGCGGGTCAGCACCCCCGCTGTCTGCACGTTTGACGTCGTCGTCCACTCCGACTTCCGTGGTCAACGAGGTGCAGCGGCGATCATCCAGAACGGGGCGCCGGAGACTGTGAGACTTCCGACAGATCACCCCACCGATCCCGGCCGCCCTCTTCGACACACTCGCCACGCTGACCCGAACGACGAGGCAGTCTCCACCCAGTTTCACTCGGCACTTCAGAACCCGAGTCGTGGAGCGACGACGCGCGCCCTTACAGAGAACCGGTCGCGGCGCACCCCCAAATCGCAGGACGGACCGCGTGGAGCGTCGCCGCGACTAAGAGGCGCCCGGGCGCAGCACCCGTCCGTCGCGGCACGGCAGCCGACGGAACTGGCCGGTCGCCGCGAGCGCGACGATTACGAGGGCCATCACGATCCACGTGACCGCGCCGAGCGGGCTCACCAGCGGCAGCGGCGCCGGCGACCCGGCGGCGATCACGAGGGAGAGGAAGCCCGCCGCCGCGTTGAACGCGCCGTGGCCGAAGACCGCGGGCCAGACGGATCCGGTGCGCAGCCGAGTCCAGCCGAGGAGGATGCCGAAGAGAGTACAGCCGCCGACCATCAAGGCGAGGCCAGAAGCATCTGTAAGCCCGAAGTTGTATCCGAGGAGGATGATCGGGCTGTGCCAGAGGCCCCAGATGACTCCGCTGACGATGAGCGCCGACCAGTTACCGAGGGGCTGGAGGCTCGGCAGCAGCCACCCGCGCCAGCCGATCTCCTCGCCAAATGCAGCGACGCCGTTGGCCAGGGCGCCGATGGGGATGGCGATCAGCTGTAGCGCGACAAGCAGTTGGATGGGGACAGGCGGAGTCTCGACGCCGAGTGTCGTGAGTTGCTGGGCGAACCCCGAGAATTCCACGAGGTCGAGCGTGACCAGCCCGAGGGCGGCGGCGAGCAGGGCTCCGAGCACGACGACGAGGATGCTGCCGAAGATCGCGCCGACAGTCATCCAGATCGTGCGAGCGAGTGGGCGGAGCGGCCAGAGACCGAGGTACTCGGGGATCGATGCCGGACGCGGGGCCTGCACGAGGAACACTGTGGCGACCGTCGCGACGAGCGGGGCGAACATCATGACAGGCAGCAGCACCCCAGCGATTGGGTTCGCGAGACCGCCGTCAATCCAGAGCGGAAATGCGATCGCCCAGGCGAGCCCGAACGAGATCGCCACGTATGTGATGACGGCGGCCCACTGCACACCCTCCGGGGTGGCTCGCATCGCTGGTCCCCCGGCGTCCCCTGCGGTCTCGCGGCCGTCATTGGCGGCGGCCGCGTTGATCGCGTCGACCAGCCGGCGCGGCTCGTTGACGGTAAGCACGAGCCGCTCGAAGCGCTCGTCGGCCAGCTCGATCACGATGGTCGCTCCTGGAGTGCTGACGTTCCAAAACGTCTTCTCTCCGTCACGCACGAAGGTGCCCGACCACTTGCCCGGAGCGGAGAGAGCGGGCGCGCGAACGCCCTTGGGTTCGTGGTTCGCGCCTAGATCGAACGTGGCGCCGCGCACGTGCGCGAGCGGCACCTCTATTCGCCGGGTAAGCGACCACACCTTGTCTATCCCCTTCGGCTCGACGAACAGGGAGCCGTTCTGGATGGTGACGATGTTCATGAGGTCCTCTCCGACGAATGCGTTATGGAAGGCAGGCTGAGGTCAGCGCGCTCGAGCAGCCGGGCACCGAGCTTCGCGGACGGGTCGCCACCAGGAAGCTCCGCGAGCCGCTCAGCGCAGAGCTCGCGCACATCTCGGTCACGCGGCGCGAGCTCGAGCAGTGCAACGAGGAGGAGATCGAGGGTCTCGACCTCCTTGACGTCCGCATGGCGGAGCGCCTCGAGGAACAGCCCACGCTTGCTGCCGAACGCCTTGTAGAGGCTGCCACGGTGCAGGCCGCTCGCGGTCACGAGATCGTCGATCGACGTACCCTCGTAGCCCGTACACAGGAACGACTCGGCGCACCGCGCGATGACATCACGTTCGTCGAAGCTCCTGTTTCGTCCCACGCCTCGACGTTAGCGATTGGTGAACGTTCAGTCAAGAACGATCGGTCAACAATCGGTCAGTATGGCTCAGTGGGGCGCAGGCGACAAAGCTTGTCCCCCCTGGCCCACTCAGTGGCGAGAGCTTGCTTGAACTGTGGTGGCGACCGAGTTCGCGAGGCAGCGGGCGCCAGCCGATCCGGCCGCCCCTGAGGCGGTCACTCGATCGCACCGGCGCCCCGGCACATGACTTGATGCCTTCGGCTCGGTTGCAGCCGTTGATATTGCTCGTTCCCCCTGTCCGCCCGGTCGGACCCGCGGCATCTCAGCCCGAACGCTCCGCCGCAGAGGTCTCTGCGGGCGAGCTGCCGGAGCCGTCGTCAAGAGCTGCATCGCCTGGAGTCGGTTGCACCTCCTTCCGCAGGATGCGCATGGACTGCCCAACACTCCTTGCCAGAGCCGGGAGCTTCGGTGCGCCGAAGAGGAGCAGGACGATCGCCAGCACGATCAGAAGGTGCCAGCCACTGAGATTCGCAACCATGAGAACTCCTTGTCACATATTTCGTACTTCGTATATCGTGAACATATGCTCAACGAAGTGCAATCACCAGAATCAGCCGACACCCGCCCTCGTGCAGCTCTGAGCCGCCGTACGTTCCTGGGAGGCGCTGTTGGCGCCTCCGCGGCGAGCGCGCTCGTCCTCGCGGGACCCTACACGCCCGTGCATGCTGCCCCCGGAAGCAGCTACGTCCTCCAATGGGACCGCTTCAGGCAGACGATCTTGGGTCTCGGATTCGAGATCCAAAGCGACTCAATCGGTTCCGGAAACCTCGGGCTGCCCGAGGCGACAACCTCCGTGCCGCACGACCTGACCTCGAGCGAACGGACACGCTTGTGCACCGAGATGCTCCGGGCGGGAACTGATCGCGGATTTCGCTACTGTCGCCTCGCACTGGGGCTGTATCTGCGCGGGCTGACCGCCGACCAGCGCAATATCGTCGGCCGGTGGCCGGAACAGATGGCAGAGCTGCGCGAGATGGTGGCGAAGTCCAAGGTCGAAGGCATGGCCGTCGAGTACTGGTCCCCGACCCCGTATTGGAAGTCGACCAACAGCTACGTCCGCGGCACCCTGAAGAGCGGCGACCAGGATTTCCTCAGTGAGTTCGCCGATGCGCTCGTTCAGGATGTCCGCTACCTCGAGGACAACGGCCTCCCCGTCTCATGGTGGTGCCTGCAGAACGAGCCGTACCTGCAGACAAGCTACTCGAGTTGCGAATACTCCGACGAGCTCTACCACGCCGCGTTCCGCACGACTGCATCGCGAATCCGTTCGGAGTTCCCGCACATTCTGATCCATGCGACCAGCCACGGCGGGCAGTTCGGCCGTGGTGGCGCGGCCATCCGCTCCGATGATTCGGCTCTGGCACTCGTCGACGGGTGGACTTGGCACAGAATCGGAGCGGACTCAAACGAGCAACTTCCCGGCCAGTGGGACTTCAGCAAGGATGCTGAGGACCGTGCGGTCTACAACAATGAGTTCGAGTATCTGAGCTGGGGCGACAAGCCGATGCCCTGGTATCCAGTGAATACCGCGCAGTCGATCATGAACTGGATGACCTTTCATGATTCACCCACGTGGATCTGGCTCCATGCGCTGAAGCCGACCTACAACGCCGAGTCGGTCGGGTACTCACTCGGATTCTGGCGCCCTTGGGACGACGACGACTTCAGTCACTTCCCGGAGCTGCAGAAGGGCCACTGGACATGGAACCCCATGAACTGGAACGGCCTTTCGGGGTTCTTGCGGCATATGCCCTGGGACGCGGTACGCATCGAGGTGGATGAGCCGACCGTTCGACCCGACCACCGGATCATGGCCTGGATCGCTCCCGGCGGTCAACGGACGTTCGTGCTTACGAACCGCACGGCGAGCGCATACACGTTCCATCTCGATGTCGGTGATGCCGCCGCGTATCGCGGCAGCCGTTACGGGTTCGATGCCAACGCGATCGATCTCGACATCAAGTCGGGTCCGACGTTCAGCGTCGATATCCCCGCGTACTCGATCGAATTCTGGACGGAGGAGCAGGCATGACCACGGCAAACGATATCGAATCGATGACGGTGCCGGACGCAGTCGAGGTCATCATCGACAACCTCGACGCAGAGCTCACGGGAACGTGGTTGGTGTCCTCGTTCCAGCCGAACTTCTACGGCAGCAACTACCACTATGCCAACAGGTCGGCCGTGTCGACGGAACCCCGCGTCGCTCGCTGGCGACCGTCAATCCCGCGCGCCGGTGAGTTCGAGGTCTTCGTGTGGTTGCCGGACGGCAAGCCCGACCGCTCCCAGGCGGTCAAGTACCGCGTTCATCACGACGGTGAGATCTCGGAGTTCCTGATCGACCAGACCGAGCCCGGCGGGAAATGGCGACGGCTCGGAGACTCAACCCTTTCGTTCAGCGGATCTGGTGACGAGTTCGTCGAACTCCGAATGTCGGACGTGCCGGTGAAACAGGGGTTTGCCGTCTACGTCCACGTCGACGCTGTGCGGGTCGCAACGCCGCCGCCGCCGCCGTCGGAAGCCCCAGGAGATCTGCAGGTGAAGACCGGACGCAACTGGGTCGAAGTCTGGTGGTCGGCCGTCGATGACGCGGATCGGTACAACGTCTCACGCAGTGTCGATGGCGGAGAACCCGAAGAGTATGAGGCCACGGGCCGCGCGTTTCTCGATCTCGATCTGAAACCCGGCTCCACGGCGCAGTACCGCATCCGGGCCGCGAACGCTTCGGGCGTGGGCCCCGAGTCGCAGGTCGTGGAAGGGCGATGCCGCACCGGTGCGCCGCTTCAGGCGGTGCAGGGGCTTACGATCTCGTCCGAGAACGGTCGTCCGCGGCTCCAGTGGAACGCCTCGCGCGACGCTCGGGGGTACCGGATCGAACGCACCAATCGGAGTGGCGGGAACTTGAAGGTCATCGCGGAGGTCGGCGCGGACGCGACGTCGTTCACCGACACCGCGTCCCCCGACCGCGCCCACTACGTCGTGCGATCCGTCAATGAGCATGGACCTGCGGTTCTCGGTTCCTGGCAGGTGAACTGGAAGCGCTGAACGTGCTGCGCCGTTGACGCCGGATCTCTGGTGACCGCGAACGTCGCACGACGACGGCAACTCGAGCCGTCGAGGGGCCCGCAGAACCATGTCGGGCTCCTCGGCGGTGTTCATCGGCACGGTCCCGTCTGCAGGCCGACGACGCCGACGAAGAGGTGGCTGCGAGGAGCTGCGGGAGCCCGGGTCGCGCCGCCCTCGACCTCGTCTCGATCCGGTCGATTCCGGCGGTCACCAGTGATCGGCTCGTTACGGCGGCTGGCTCAGCTTATTCGGGCACCGGCAACCGCATGAGACAGGCCGGTGCTGGTGTCGGCACAGTCCCGACAACCGTGGACGGCACGCCCATTGGGTCGATCTCGACGACCGCGATGGAATCGCTCGCCTGGTCTGCGACGAGAAGGTAGCGCTCGTCGTGAGTGAGTTCGAGGTCCCGCGGATACCGGCCGCCCGTGCGCAGTTCGACGAGGTGCTCGAGCGATCGGTCGCGTTCATCGAAGCGGAAGGCATGAACGGCGTCGGTCGCTCGGTCGCCGACGAGCACGGTCCCGGCCGCGGTTCGGCGGATCGCCGAGATGCCGAGGCTCGTCTTAGACCGCAACCCCGGAATCCGGACGCAGCGGATCTCGGCGCTCTCCACAAGATCGACGATGCTCACGGTCCGGTCGAGCTCATTCGCGACGACGGCGAGATCGCCTGCAACGACGAGATGACGCGGTCCTGCGCCAGGATGCAGCAGATGGTCGTCGGATGCCTCGTGCACGAGCTTCCGCGAGTCCGTTGGGTCCACCGTGATCGCACAGATCCGGTCGCTGCCGAGGTCCGGCACAAGGATCCGGCGCCGGCGCTCGTCGCGGACGATCTGATGAGGGTGCGATGCGAGTTGCCGGATCTGATGCGGCCCGGAACCGTGCAGAGCGACCGACCCGAGGAGCCCGGCCGTTCCGGCGTTGTGCAACGATACGCTGCCGCCAGCGTAGTTCGCCACGAAGAGCTTCGAGCCGTCCGCGCTGAACTCGATGTGGCACGGGGCCGCGGCACCCGTCGGGGAAGGGCCGGCGACCGGCGTCAGTCCCTCGCCTTCCGCGAGCCACACCGACACTCGACCATCGGGAAGCTCATGGACGATACCGATGACGCCGCGGTGCCAGGCGAGGAACATCGGGTTCGCGCCCACCTCGATCGGGTCGCCGAGTGTTAACGTGCCGTCTACGGCCACGGTAAGTCGCCGAACCCCCTCCGCAGTCGAGCCGATGCGTCCGAGGGTCGATGCCCCGACCCAGAATTCGGTCTGCACGTGAACCGGATGCATCGTGCCTCGGATCAGCGAGTGAGCACGGCCAGGGCGGGCAGTTGCGTGGCATCCTCGAGCGCGGAACCGATGGCGACGGCGCTGGCACCACCCGCGAGGAAGCTGGCCGCGTTTGCGGCCGATATTCCACCGGTCGCGACGAAGCGTACGTCGGCGAACGGTCCGTGCATAGCGCGGATCCACGACACGCCGAGTTCGGCGGCCGGGAATGCCTTCTGCCATCGCAGTCCCAAGCGGCGGGCGCGATGCACCTCGGTACCCGTGGCGACCCCGGGCAGGTGCGGCATGCCGGCATCCAGCGAACACGCCGCGACCTCGTCGTCGAGGCCGGGACTCACGGTGAAACTCGCACCGAGGGTTCGGGCGAGGTCGACATCGGCGGCATGGAGCACCGTTCCGGCGCCGACGTGCCGGTCGTGCTCTCGCGAGGCCGCGACGAGTGCTGCGAGCGATTCGGCGTCGCGGTCGGTCTGCAACGGCACTTCGATGCAGTCGATGCCGACGGACCACGCGATGCGGGCGAGTTCGAGGGTGCGCTCGGGCCCGTAGCCTCGCAGGATCGCCATGACCGGCACCCGATCGAACAGACTGTCGAAATGAAGGTGCGTCATCGTGCGGTCTCCTCAAGAGGTGGCAAATCCTCGACGGTCACGAGCACACGGGCAGCCGCAGCGTGCCCGAGACGCAGGCACTCCTCGGCCGGCTTCCCGCCCAGCAGACCCGCGAGGTAGCCGCCGGCGAAGGCGTCACCGGCCCCGACCGGCTCGACGACATCGACGTGGAGGGCCGGTTCGAACACGGCCGGTTCGTCACGCTCGAAGGCCGTGGCGCCGAGTGCGCCGTCCTTCACGACGAGGACCGTCGGTTCTGGCAAGTGAGCACGGATATCGTGTGGCGAGTGGGTGCCCCAGAGCGCCTCAGCCTCGTCACGCCCGACGAAGCAAAGGTCGGCACGTCGGGCGTAACTCGCGAGCACCTCGCAAGCGGACCGTTCCTTCCAGAGAGCGGGCCGGAAGTTCACGTCGAACGAGACGAGTGTGTCGGCAGCGGCCGCCTCGGCGAACAGTGAGTCGATCATCGCCCCGCACCCGGTCGAGAGCGCCGGGGTCACGCCGGTGACATGCACGACTCTCGCCTCGGCGACTGCGGTCGCCGGCACAGTTCCCGGGAGCATCCTCGACGCTGCCGATCCCGCTCGGTAGTAGAGGACAGTCGTTCCCTCCGCGCACGGATCCTTGAGCATCAGACCGGTCGGCGCGTCGGCGTCGACGCGGACGAGCGAGCAGTCGACGCCACGTTCCTCGAGCTCGGCAACCAGGCGTCGGCCGACGGCATCAGCTCCGACCCGAGACGCCCACCCGGCCGAGTACCCGTGTGCGGCGACATGCACGGCCACATTCGACTCGCCGCCCGCGATCGCGGCCCGATATGACGCGGCGACATCGATACCGCCATCGAGCGGCGTCAGTGCGAGCATCGTTTCTCCGACGGCGAGTAGTTCAGGCATTGCCGAGTTCTGCGACGTCGTCTGCCGGGGCTTCGATCTCGCCTCGAGCGTGCACATGAGCTCGCACGGCCTCGACGGCACCTGCGGCGTCACCCGCCTCGAGCGCGGCGATAATCGCGTGGTGCTCGGCGATCGCATGTTGCCAATCTGCCGAGAATCCCTGGATAACTGCGCGGTAGCGGCGAACCTTCGTCAGCAACTCGTCGACGACATCGACGACGCTCTCGAACGTGCTAGCGCGGGCGATCTCTAGGTGGAACTCGGAGTTGAGCGCGCCCATCTCGGCGTCGCTGGCACGACCGAGGCCCTGACGCATCTGCTCATTGAGCTCGCGGAGCGCGCCGAGTTGTGTTTCTCCGATCCGGTCGGCCGCGAGCTTCATGGCGAGTGTCTCGACCTCTTCGCGCAGAAAATAGATGCCCCGCAGCTCGTGCGTCGGGAGGGGGGCAACGCGCGGTCCGGCGTGCGGCGCGGTCACGACGAGCCCGGCGCCTTCGAGGCTCGAGAGCGCCTCGCGGAGCGGGATCTTGCTGACCCCGAGTTCACGCGCGATTTCGTCGAGCACGATGCGGTCGCCGGGCTTGAGGTCGCCGTTGATAATCGCATCGGCGAGCCGCTGCCGAATCTGGGTTGCCTTGGTGTCGACCACCAGGGGTCGCCCTGCAAGCGCACTCATCGTTCTCCTCTCAGGGCCGCGCTGATGCGCGACCACTTCATTGTGCCACGAGTTGACAAGTTTCGCATTTCGTATATCGTGTCTTCTGTTCAACCGATGCGACCCGCTGGCTGGACAGGAATGCACAGTCGAGGAGGACTCCAGTGGCAGTGACCCAGGCGATGGCCGCTCCCCCGCGCCGTTCGCAACGCAGCTTCTTCCCGCTGCTGCTCATCGCCCCGGCAGCCTCGCTGTTGATCGCGGTGCTGATCTACCCGCTGGTCGCCGCATTGATCGACGCGTTCTTCGAGAGCAGCCTGCTCTACCCGGAGAAGACCTTCGTCGGTTTCGAGAACATCGTCGAGGCACTGACCATCGAGTTCGGCCCGTTGCTCGTGACAACCCTGACCTTCGCGGTGCCTGCGACGCTCGCGCCGTTTCTCATCGGTCTCGTCGCCGCGCTGGGCCTCAACCAGCGGATGCGTGGCCGCGCGGCCCTCCGTAGCGTGCTGTTGTTTCCCTGGGTGCTCCCGGGAGTCGTGGTCAGTTTCCTGTGGCTCTGGATCTTCGACGCGAACTACGGCGTGCTCAACGGGCTGCTCCGAACCGCGGGGCTCATCGATGAGAACATCGGCTGGCTGCAATCGGGCCCCGGTGCGATGACGGCAATCATCGTTGCGAGAACCTGGGCCACCTTCCCGTGGATGATGGTGATGCTGCTCGCAGCGCTCCAGTCGTTCCCGAACGACGTCTACGAGGCGGCCCGCATGGACGGCGCGAACTCATGGCAGCGTTTCTGGAACGTCACCGTCCCCGGCCTCATCCCGGTGGCCTCGGTGGTGGTGCTGCTCGAGTTCATCTGGAATTTCCAGCAGTTCGATCTTCCCTACGTGCTCACGCAGGGCGGGCCGGCGGGTGCCACCACGACCTTCTCGCTCGCGGTCTACGAGACTGCCTTCAAGGGTTTCGATCTGGGTATGGCCGGCGCCTTGGGCGTCCTCTGGATGCTCGTACTGCTGCCCGCAGTGCTCTTGTACCTGCGTGGAATGGAGCGCGAAAAGTGATCACCCGCACCCGACCGACCGCAACTGTGACCGAATCGATCGTCACGGCCGCCGGACCCGATCGCAAGGTCGCGCCGCGCCGTCGCCGCAACGGGCCGACCGGTGAGACGCGCCCGGTGGCCTGGGGCCGGCGGCTGTCGCTCATCGCGATCGCAGTATTCGGACTTGCTCCGATCTACTGGATGGTGCTGACCAGCCTCCGCAGCGGGGCGGAGGTCTTCGAGTTCCCGCCCAAGCTCCTGCCGACCAGCCTCGATTTCAGTGCGTACGTCCGTGTGTTCAGCGACGGCCAGATTCTCCACTACCTCGGCAACAGCGTGCTCGTGGCCTCCGTCACCGCCGTCGGCAGCGTCTTCATCGGCATGTACTGCGCCTACTCTTTCTCCAAGTTCCGCTACCGGGGCCGGCGCTCCGTGATGTTCCTGCTCCTCGTGTCGCAGCTGTTCCCGCAGATCCTGCTGCTCATCACGATCTACGGCATCTTCAGCATGATGGGCCTGCTTGACACGTATCTCGCGCTCGTCATCTCGTTCACGACCTTCACCCTGCCGCTCTGCGTCTGGATGATGAAGGGCATCTTCGACAACATCCCCGACGAGATCCTCGAGGCCGCGAAGGTCGACGGTGCAGGACAGGGCGTGATCATCCACAGAATCCTCATGCCGCTGATCGCACCGGGCATGATCGCGGCGGGCCTGTTCGCCTTCATCCGCGGATGGAACGACTTCGTCTACGCCCTCACCCTGTCGGGGGAGGCGACACGCACGCTCCCCCCAGGGCTCGTCAACACCTACCTGAGCGAATTCAGCGAACGGTGGCCAGAACTCATGGCCGCATCGCTCGTCGCCTCGCTGCCGGTCATCGTCATCTTCCTCGCCCTGCAGCGATACTTCGTCGCCGGACTGAGTTCCGGCGCCGTCAAGGGCTGACCGCCCACCCCCAACCGAGTCACCCACACAGTAAGGAATGCATCATGTCCGCATCTCAGCGTCGAGCCGGCACGGCACGCAGGCCAGCGCTCGCGACCGTCGGAATCGCCATCGCGGCCGCGCTTGCCCTCAGCGCGTGCTCCGGTGGCGGGTCCGCAACCGAGCCCGAGTCCCCGAACGAATTCGAGGACTTCACCTTCACGAGCTGGAACTACGGCGAAGACGCGCAGAAGGCGCTCATCGACCAGGAGGTTGCCGGGTTCACCGATGAGCACGGCATCGAGGCCGAGCTCGTCTCCTTCCCCTTCGCGGAGTACAAGAACCAGCTGATCCTCCGCTCACGCGACGGATCGACGACCGGGGCGGCGCAGCTTGACATCGCCGACATCCAGACCCTCACGCAGCTCGGCGTGCTCGCCGACCTCACCGAGTACGCCGATGGCATCGACTACACGGAGGCCGCGTTGGAGAACGGCCAGGTCGACGGCAAGCAGTACGGCCTGCCCTGGTACACCGGGTCCATCGGCCTCATCCAGAACCAGCAGCTGCTCGAGCAGGCCGGTGTCACCGGGACCCCCGAGACCGTCGAGGAGTTCGAGGCGGCGCTCAAGGCCGTCAAGGGGCTCGGGGGCGACATCGTGCCCTACGCCCTCGCGACCAAGCCCGAGGCGATCAAGGATTTCATCCCCTGGTTCCGTACCTTCGGTTCGGAGATCGTCGACGGCGACGAGATCGCCATCAACGACGAGGGTGCCGTCGAAGCGCTCGAGTGGATCACCTCGCTCAACGAGCAGGGCCTCATCTCGCTCGGCCTCGGACGCCCCGAGGCCCGCACGCTCTACACCCAGGGCAAGACCGCGTTCTTCGACGATGCGAACCAGATTCGGGGCACGATCACCGCGCAAGCCACGGACCCCACGCTGATCGACCACACTGTGCCGGTGCGACGGCCGGTGGTGAACGCGGACGACGAGCCGCAGTCACTCGCCTGGGGCGGGCTCATCGTCGTCTTCAAGAAGGGGCCCACCGCGACCGCGGCCGAGTTCGCGAAGTACATGACCTCCACGCCCGAGGTCGGCATCAACCGGTACAAGGAGGTCGGATCCGTGCCCACTACCGAGACCGCACTCGCGGATGAATCGTTCACGTCCGACACGTATGCGTCGACCTGGCAGGAGCAGATCACCGACACGGCTTCGCCGAACCCGCTCTGGCAATTCCCGAATTACGCTCAAATGGAGGCGAAGCTCGCGGAGGAGATCCAAGCCGCACTCACCGGTCAGAAGTCGGCCCAAGAGGCGCTCGATACCGCCCAGGCGGAGATGCAGAAGCTGGCCGACTAACATGAGCATCCTCGATCTCCCTCCGGCGCACCCTGTCGGAACCCACGCACCGCTGCGCATCAGCTCGGTCGAAGCCATCCCGGTGATCGCCCCGTTCTCGCGGCTGTACCCCGACGGCGACGTACCCGGCTGGTTGCTGCAACCTGCGGCGAGCCATCGCACGCTTCAGCGAAAGGGCCAGTACTCCACCCTCGTCCGCTTGCGAACCGAGGATGGGCTGGAGGGAATCGGGGAATGCTATGGTCTGCCGGCACCGAAGGTAACCGCGCAGATCGTGCGCGACATCATCGAGCCGCTGCTCGTCGGCGAGGATGCGCACGCCATCGACCGGCTGTGGTCGAAGGTGTTCTCATCGATGAGCGGCGGCGGTCAGCTCCGAGGGTACTTCCTCGAGGCGATGAGCGGCGTGGACATCGCGCTCTGGGACCTCAAGGGCAAGGCACTTGGCCTACCGATCCACCGGCTGCTTGGGGGTCCTCACCGCGAACGCATCGACGTGTACGCGAGCCCCGTTCCGATGCTCGACGACCCGGCCGAATCGGCCGACTACGCCCAGTCTCTCGTCGACGGCGGGTTCGAGGCAATCAAGCTCAAGCTCGGCCGCGGGGCGGCCACCGATCTCGCACACGCGACCGCAGTGCGGGAGGCCATCGGCCTCGAACGTCGACTCCTCGTCGACCTCAACTGCGCGTACACCTCCGATCGGGCCGTCGATGTCGTCCGGCGGCTCGTTGAGCTCGGCATCACCTGGATTGAAGAGCCGTGCGCCGTCGACGACGTCGATGGATACCGTCGGATTCGCGAACTGCTCCCGGTCTCCCTCGTCAACGGGGAGACGCTCTTCACACGCTGGGACCTCCGGCCGTTCCTCGTGGGCGGGGCGATCGATGTCGTCATGCCCAACCTCGCCCGGGCAGGCGGCATCACCGAGTCTCGCAAGCTCGCCGCCCTGTGCGAAACCTTCCATGTTGACATCGCCCCGCACGGCGTCGGTTCGGCCGTCGGTCTCGCAGCGGCGCTGCATTTGTCTGCGGCGATTCCGAACTTCCGAATCTACGAGTACAACCGTCTTCCGAACCCGCTGCGAGACGAACTGACGCTAGAGCCGTTCTCCTTCAAAGCGAGTACCCTCGCAGTACCCATGGCTCCCGGTCTCGGCATTGAGCTGGACTGGGCGCTCGTCGAGACGCTACGCGCCGACTGAGCTCGGGTCGGGACGGTGTGCGCCCTTCCCCCTCCCCCAGGCACCCGTCCCGGCCCGATTCCATCACCCACCAAGTGGCGAGAGACGACGATGACCAATTCCGACCGCATCACCGCGATCGTCGGCGCCGGCGGCGCGATCGGCGAGGCGATCGCCAGACGCCTCAGCGACGATCGGCGACTCGCCCTTCTCGACCGCGACGCGGCGCGCCTCTCCACCGTGGCGCATCGCTTCCCCGCCGACACGCTGCGGCTTGCCGTCGACGCGGCAGACCCCGCGGCCGTCGATGACGCGTTCGCCTCGATTCGTGGCGGCGGCGGCCTCGAGGCACTCGTCGTCGCCGTCGGTACGACTTCAGGCGGATCCATCCACCAGCTCAGCACTGACGACTGGGATACGACGATCGAATCCAACTTGACGACGGTGTTCCACACCCTTCGCGCAGCGGTTGCCACAATGCTCGAAGGACGTGGCGGCGGGCCGGTCTGTGTGATTGGATCTGTGCACGCCGACGCACCGCAACCGGGATTTCCGGCCTATGCCGCCGCGAAGGCCGGCGTCGCTGCGCTGGTCCGTCAGGTCGCGGCGGAGTACGGTCACGCAGGTATCCGAGTCAACCTCGTGACACCTGGGTGGACGAGCACGCCACACACCCGTGGTCGGCTGGACCGCCGCGATGGGGAGCATCTCATCGATGCGACGCCCCTCCGGCAACTGGTGGAGGCATCCGATCTCGCCGATGCTGTGGCCTGGCTCCTCTCCGAGTCATCGCGGCGGGTCACCGGCGCCGAAATCGTCGTGGACGCTGGGGCACACTTGCTTGGCGGTGCCACGGTTCTCCGGACGGACTACCGCACCCGGTTGGGCTTGCCTCCCGAAGTCTGAAGCCTGAAGTCGACGATGGATGCCGTCGGCCGTCGAACGCAGATCTCGCCGCGTTCGGAGGTCCACAGCGAATGCGACTCCCAGTAGCTTAGAGATACGCAAAACTGCCTGGGGAGGAGCACGATGTCCGTACGAAGCACGCCGTTCGTCCAAGACGCCGCGACCGGGAGGCGGGTGACGCCCTGGTGGCTCGCCTACCTGTTGGTGTTCCTCGTGCTCATCATCGGCGTGCAGGCGGGGGTGCTCGCCGTGTTCTCGATGTCGTGGCCCGTCGCGCACGGCTCACCCGAGGCGCAGCTGCAGGAGATGATCTCGTTCGCCGCGGCGGGACTCGCACTGATCGTCTGGGTCGTGCTGTTCGAGCGCCGACGGGTGAAGACCCTCGGGTTCCGGCGTCCCGGCCGAGGTGTACTGACGATGCTCGCCGGCTTCGCCGCCGGCGTCGTCCTCCTGTCGATCCCCGCCCTCTTCCTCTGGGCGATCGGCGCCTACGAGCAGGTGCCGCCGCCCGCCGACGCGAGCTCGGGGTGGAACGCGCTCCCCCTGCTCGTGCTGCTCGCACTCACCTTCGTGGTGCAGGGCGGCACCGAAGAGCTCCTCACGCGGGGGTTCCTCCTCCAAACCGGGGGCCTCAAGCTCCCCGGCTGGCTGGCGGTCCTCCTCCCCGCACTGCTGTTCACCCTCATCCACGGCGTGCTCGTGCACCCGCTGCCCTTCGCGATGATCTTCCTCTACGCCCTCTTCGCATCGTTCATCGTGCTGCGCCAGGGCGCGCTCTGGATCGCGATCGGCATCCACGCCGGCTGGAACTTCGCGATGGGCAACCTCTACGGCATCCCGGTCAGCGGACTCCCGCCGCTCGCGACGTCGGCCGTCTACCTGCAGCCGGCGCCCGGCGCGCCCGACTGGCTGACCGGCGGCGACTTCGGCACCGAGGCGAGCGTGCCGGCCGTCGTCGTGCTCGCGATCGCCACGACGATCGCCTTCCTCGTCTACCGCAGGTGGGACGTGCGTCGCAGTGCGACGCTGCCCACCACCCCCACCGTCCCCGCCGTCGACGCCGTCTGAGGAGGCCCCATGTCGATCCGCACGACTCCGTACGTCCAGGACGCCGCGACCGGAAAGCGGGTCACCCGCTGGTGGCTCTCCTATCCCCTCGTGTTCATCGTGATGGTGTTCGTCGTCCAGTTCGGCCTCATGGGCGTGTTCGAACTCACCCTGCACCCCGAACCCGGTTCGCCCGAGGCGCAGTGGCTCGAGATCCCCGCCAACCTGATCCCCTCACTCCTCATGATCCTCTGGGTCGTGCTCTACGAACGCCGGCACATCAAGACCCTCGGCTTCCGCCGCCCCGGCCGCGGCGTCCTCCTCCTCCTGCTCGGCATCCCGATCGGTGCGCTCATCATCTCCGTGCCGATCCTCTTCCTCTGGGCGACCGGCAGCTACCGGCTCGTCGACCCGCCCGCCGGGGCGATCAGCGGCGGGACCGCGGTGCTGCTCGTGCTCGCGCTCGTGCTCGCCCACGTCGTGCAGGGCGGCAACGAGGAGATCCTGATCCGCGGCTTCCTGATGCAGAATTCCGGTCTCCAGATGCCCGGATGGCTCGCCGTCGTGCTGCCCGCGCTGCTCTTCACGCTCATGCACGGCGTGCTCACCAAGCCGCTCGGCTTCACGACGATCATGGCCTACGCGGTCTTCGCCGCCTTCATCGTGCTGTGGCAGAACTCGCTGTGGCTCATCATCGGCATCCACGGCGGCTGGAACTGGGCCGAGGGCAACGTCTGGGGCGTGCAGGTCGACGGCATCAACGTGCAGACCACCGGCCTCATCTTCCTCGAACCCGTCGAAGGCGCACCCGTCTGGGTCACCGGCGGCGGCTTCGGCCCCGAGGGCAGCGTCGTCGGCGCCGTCGCGCTGCTCCTCTTCGCAAGCATCGCCTACCTGCTCTACCGCCGCAGCTCCCGCCGCGCGCAGAGCGAGGCCGGGCTCACCGCACCCCGCGTCGAACAGGTCTGACGCATGGACATCGCGCTGATCTTCATCGGGATCGGCTTCGGCGTCTTCGCCGTCGTCTGGTACCGACGCCACGACCGCCCCGTCTGGCGCAGCCTCGGCATCACCGCGAACCGCTGGAGCGCCCTCGACGTCCTCGTCGGCCTGGTGATCCCGCTCGTCGTGATCGGCCTCGTCTTCGTCGTCGAGCTCGCACTCGGCGCGATCGAGGTCTCCCCCGGCGCCGAGGACTGGTCGGGACTCGGCGGCGCACTCGGCCAGATCATCGGCTACGCGCTCTTCGAAGAGGTCCTGTTCCGTGTACTCCTGCTCAGCGGCCTCGTGATCCTCTTCCGCAACCTCGCCGCCGGCCGCTGGATCGCGGTCGCGATCGTCGCCGCCGCGTTCGGCGCGGTCCACCTCACGAACCCGAACGCCACACTCATCGGCGCGTTCGGCACCGCGCTCGGCGGCGTGATCTACGGCATCGCCTTCCTCGCGACCCGGGCGATCTGGCTGCCCGTCGCACTGCACGTCTCGTGGAATCTCAGCCAGGCGCTCTGGGGCTTCCCGGTGAGCGGCACCACCGGATGGCCCGGATGGGTCGCCTCGACGTCGGTCGGCGACGAACTCCTCAACGGCGGGGCGTACGGCCCCGAAGGCGGGCTCCCCGGAATGCTCGCCCGCGTCGTGATCGCCGCGCTCGTGCTCGTCTACGTCAAGCTGCTCTGGCCGAAGGGCAGCATCGCCCGGCTCGAGTTCGCCCCCGACCCGGTGAAGCGCCCCGCGCACGTCGCGTGATCAGTCGCACCCACGTGAGGGGCGGAACGGTCGACGCGCTGAGCGGGTCGCGAGCCCGTCAGGAGCTGCTGGAGTTCGACGAGCGGTCGGGCAGGTAGGGCTCGATCGCTGCGGCGAGCTTCGCCGGCGTCATCGACTGCAGCCAGATGCGGCCGGGTCCGTGGATCTCCGCGAGGAAGAGCGAGTCGCCGAAGAACTTGTTCTTGATGCCCTTGACCGAGGTGAACTCGAGGTTCATGCCGGCTTCGAACATCGCCAGATGGCCCGGGTGGATGAGCAGCGACCGGCCTGCCGGCAGCTCGTACTCCGTGATCTCCCCCGCGAGCTGCACCCAGGCGGTCCCGTTGCCGCTCAGCTTCTGGAAGACCACGCCCGCGCCGCCGAAGATGCCGGCGCCCAGCTTCTTCTGCAGCCCCACCGACACCTCGACGCCGGCCGTGCTCGCGGAGTAGGAGCCCTGCTGCACCATGAACGAGTCGGCCGCGTCGATGTCGAGCTGACGGATCGTGCCCGGCAGTTGCGCGGCGAATGCGAGCAGGCCGCCCTGTGCGGGGGCGGTGTACTCGGTCAGGAACAGCTGGGCGCCACCGAGCACCCGCTTGAGGCCGTTCATGAATCCGCCACCGCCGCCGGTGCCGTGCACGGTCGAGGTGTCGAGCGCGAATCCGGGTGACATCCACGCCACGTCGCCGCCCTCGGCGACGACCCGCTCACCCCCATCGAGGTGCAGTTCGAGGATCGGCATGGTCGTTCCGGTGATCGTCGACTTCATGCGATCCACGCTAACGGCCGGGCTCGCGCCCCGGCTGTAGCGACATCCCGACTGGGCTCGTGCCGCGCAATGTCGACATCTCGCTGCTGGGGATGACCTCGCCCGAATCGTGCTTGCTCTCTCACGCACACCAAACCTTGAGTGTGCCCGCGCCCGTCGGTCCGAGGATGACAGGCTCGGCGCGCCCGGGTCGACTAGGGACCAGAGCTCATCCTTCTTCGAGCGCAGCGAGCCCGTGTTCGTTCACGCAGACGGGCGCGCCTGCCCGGTGGGAGGCCTGCGCCGCGAGTGCCCGCAGTCGCGGCGCGCCCGACATCCAAGGCAAGCGAGGTCGTCTCGGCAGAGTCGTACTGCATCGTCCCGAGGCTAGCCCGCGACCGAGAACGCCGTGCAGAAGCCGGTAGCGGGCGTTCGGTGACTCGATCGCGTTCGTCGTACTCCAGTCCGCGACGGCGAACACGGCCGAACCGAAATAGCCTTTCAAGCACGCATGGCCACCTTCCCACGCTGAACCGGACGACAGAGCTCCGGGTCAGTCCAAGTGGAAGATTTCAGGTATTTCCATCCACCATTCGCCGGAGGTGCGTTCGGGGAACGGTCGCTGCAGCGGGTCGCACACAGACCACCACTCCTGGGTGGCCGGGTCGGCGGCGATGGCAGCCATATCTGCCTCGAAGTCGTCGCCGACGTATTCCATGTAGGCGAACAGCACCTCGCCGTGTCGGAAGATCGAGTAGTTACGGATGTTGCTGAGCGTCAATCGCTCAAGCACCGCCGGCCACACCGCTAGGTGGAGGCGCTCATACTCCTCCCGATTCTCGGGTGGCATACCGATCACCGAGGCGAGCCGCTTCACCTGCGCACTCCGGGTAGGCGAACACGCAGATGAGTCATCCCGCGATCGAGGTCGAAGGCGAGCCCGGTCGTCAAGCTCGACAACTGACTCGGGGGGTGCACAATCGCAGAAACGATGTCGGCCGGCTCAACCACGCGGTCGGTGGCCTGGCGCGAGAGGAGCGGGACACGCTCGGCCTCGGCACGGGCGAACTTCAGCTGCATCTTGTCGACGAATGGCGTCCTCACCGTAGCCGGCCTCGCGGTTGCCCTCGCCGATGCAGCCGGTCGCGATGTCTCAGCGGTCGCGAGTCCGACAGCGGTGACTCCCCCGATTACGACTGCAATGAGGCCGGCGGAATCACCGCTGCTCATGCCTGCACCATCCGCTGGGTTGCACGACCGAGGCCATCGATCTCGAGCTCGACGGTGTCACCGGCGCGCAAGTACGGCCTGCCAGGTATCCCGAGCGCGACGCCTGCAGGAGTCCCGGTGTTGATGACGTCGCCCGGGTTCAGCACCATGTACTGGCTGAGATGCCAGACGATATGTGCGACTGAGAAAAGCATGTTCGACGTCGAGCCGTTCTGCCGCAGCTCGCCGTTCACCCAGAGCCGAAGTCCGAGCTGCTGCGGATCGTCGACGTACTCGGCCGGAACGAGGTCGGGTCCGAACGGGTTGAAGGTCTCGCAGCTCTTGCCCTTGTCCCATTGGCCGCCGCGCTCCAGCTGAAACTCGCGCTCCGACAGGTCGTGCGAAACCGCGTACCCCGCCACGTGGGCGAGGGCTTCATCGGGTGACGCGAGGTATCGGGCGACCTTCCCGATCACGACGCCGAGCTCCACCTCCCAGTCGGTCTTCGTGGAGCCGCGTGGGATGAACACGTCGTCGAAGGGGCCCACCATGGTCGACGGGTCCTTCATGAACACGACGGGCTCGGGTGGCGCGACCGCCCCAGTCTCCTCGGCGTGGTCACGATAGTTGAGTCCGATGCAGACGATCTTGCCGGGGCGTGCGATCGGGGGGCCGACGCGCTGACCATCGCCGGCGAACTCGGGGAGATTACCGAGCACCTCGCGCACCCGGTTGATGCCGCACCCCTCGAAGAAAGCCCTGTCGAAATCGTCGGCGACTCCACGCGCGTCGAGCACGCGACTACCGGAGCGGACGACAGGCACCTCGTTACCCGGCACCCCCATCCGTGCGAGTGTGAACCGTTCCGTCATCACTTGATCTCCGCTTCTGGAAGTGAGTAGAAGGAGCGAGCGGTGCCCGCGAGGATGCGGTCGCGGTCGGCCGCACCGAGGCCGCCGAGCAAATCACCGATTCCCGCCCAGATGCGCGAGTACCCGCCTGCGATGAGCGACACTGGCCAGTCGCCGCCGTACATCAGCCGGTCGGGGCCAAAGACCTCGAGGGCATGGTCGAAGACCGGCCGGATGGACTCGAGGGTCCAGGCTGCGGGATCACCCGTCGCTGCGTACAGCCCCGAGACTTTGGCACGAACGCGCGGATTGGCGGCGACCTGCGTCATGAGGGACGCCCATGGCTCGTGGTCGGCATGCCCGATCGGCGGCTTGTTGAGGTGGTCGATGACGATGTCGAGATCAGGATGCCGCTCCGAGATCGCGAGCACGGCCTCGAGGTGCTCGGGCAGCACGCCGACGACATCGAAGGGGACTCCCGCCCGCTCGACGAGGCCAAGCCCTTCGTCGACGTCTCGGCGCTGCAGCCACCGCGGGTCGGGCCGGTCGTGGATGAGGTTGCGCACCCCGCAGAACAGTGGGCGCTGCGCCAACTCGGCCAACCGCGCGGCCGCTCGCTCGGGCTCGTGCAGCGGGATGTAGCCGACGATGCCGAGCACGATGGGCTGCGTCTCCGCGACCTTGAACATGTGCTCGGTGTCGTCGTCGTTGTCGGCCGACTGCACGAGCACGGTGCCGGTGACACCGGTGGATGCGAATTCGGGTGCGATGTCGTGCATTTCGAAGTTGCGGTAGAGAATCCCATCGTCGGGGCTCAGCCACGAATACTCGGCACGTCCTAGGTCCCAGACATGCTGGTGGGCGTCGATGATGTCGCTCATGGGTACTCCTCCGCACTGTCGGGGATAGATCTGATGAATGGTCGGGATTGGGAAGGCTGCTCACCTAGGCTGTCGCCATGAGCACCGAGTCCGACGCAAGCGCGCCCGCCCGATCTCGATCGAATGTCGTGATCGATGGCATCCGGCAGATGATCATGAGCGGCGAGCTGGTCGCCGGATCGCGACTGCCGATCGAGCGGGAGCTCGGCGAGCGACTTGGCGTCTCGCGTGGCCCGCTTCGTGAGGGGGTCCGCGCGCTCGTCATCCTCGGGGTTCTCGAGACCCGCCAGGGCGACGGCACCTATGTGACCTCGCTCGAGCCGAGCCAGCTTTTCGAGCCGCTCGGCATCCTCGCGGAATTGCAGACCGCCGAGAACAGCCTGCACCTGCTCGGCGTCCGGCGTGCGCTCGAACCCGAAGCCGCTGCTCGAGCCGCGCTGCTGATCTCCAACGACGATCTCGCCGAGGCGCGGCGTATCCTCGACCAGGGCGAGGAACTGCTCACCGATGCCGACATCGACCTCGAGGCGACGATCGATCTCGACACCGCGTTTCACCGGCTCATCGCGAACGCAAGCGGGAATCCGGCCTTCGCCGCGATCATCGAAGCACTCGTCAGCCGCACCGCACGTGCCCGCCTGTGGCGAGCGATCCATGAGCGTGGAGCGGTGCAGAACACTCAGCACGAGCACCGCCTGATCCTCGACGCGCTCACGTCGCACGATCCCGAGCGAGCGCGTATCCGAATGGCGGTCCATGTCCTCGGTGTCGAAGAGTTCACGGCGAGCCATCTCTCCGAGGTGGGATCCGTCGACGATTGAGACCTCACGCATCGCGTACCAGACCGCGGTCGGCGAGCACCTTCCAGAGCTCCTCCGGGATCCGCACCGCATGGCGCTCGACTGAGCTCACGACCTGCTCTGCCGTACGCATACCGACGACGACCGAGACGACGCCGGGATGCCGCAGGGGGTAGGCGATCGCGGCCTCCGGGAGCGTTACGCCGAATTCCTCGCAGAGGTCGGCGATGGCGTTCGCCCTGGCGATCAGTGCCTCTGGAGCAGATCCATAGTCGTAGTGAGAGTCGACCGTTGGACGGGGGCGCGAGAGCAGGCCGGAGTTGTACACCGCGGCGGCGACGATGTCGACGCCGCGGTCGACGGCCAGTGGCAGGAGATCGTCGAGCGCACCGTGCTCGAGGAGGGTGTGGCGGCCTGCCAGCATGATCACGTCGATGTCGTGCCTGCGCACGAACTCGGCAGGCATCGCCGACTGGTTCATCCCGGCACCGACGGCATCGACGACGCCTTCGTCACGGAGTTCGATCAGCGCCGGGATCGCCTCGGCATGCGCCTGCGGGCCATGGTCGTCGGGGTCGTGGAGGTACGCGATGTCGATACGATCGAGGCCGAGCCGCTCGAGACTCTCGTCGATCGACCGACGAATACCATCGCGGCTGAGGTCCCACTCGCGTCGTGTGGTTGCGGGCACGATGAAGTCATCATCGATCGTTCCCTCGGGATAGCCACTTGGGACGAGGAGGCGCCCGACTTTCGTCGAGAGCACGAAGTCATCCCGGGCGCGGCCGGCGAGCGCCGCACCGAGGCGTCGTTCAGAGAGGCCGAGCCCGTAATGCGGGGCGGTGTCGAAATAGCGGATGCCGACATCCCAGGCCGCATCGACGGCGGCGTGCGCCTGCTCGTCGGTCGTCTCCAGGAACAGGTTGCCCAACTGGGCCGCCCCGAAGCCCATTTCGGTCATGGACAGGCCCGAGCGCAGTCTTCGGCTCAGCATCGAGTACCTCCAGTAGAAGAGCGGTATTCCAAGCAAAGGTTAGATGATTAAGCGCAATGTTGCTACGATGCTGCAATTATCCGGTGCTTGCGGCCTGATTGATCATCTGAATTTCAGAAATTGGGGCCGCTTCGACATCTCTACATCTCGATCTGGAGGCGCAATGCTGACCGCCACGTACACGGGCGACTCGACCATCACGATCGCCGAGGCGGAGCCGGCGCCGCCTCGGCCCGGCGAGGTGCAGCTACGCGTTGCGTACGTGGGACTGTGCGGCACCGACCTGCACATCCTGCACGGCAGCATGGACGCCCGCGTCGAGACCCCGCTCGTGTTTGGCCACGAGATGAGCGGCACGATCGCAGCGATTGGCGAAGGCGTCGAGGGGTGGGGCGTCGGCGACGCCGTCACCATCATGCCGCTGGCCTGGGACGGCACCTGCCCGGCCTGCCTGGCCGGCAACTCCCACATCTGCCAGAACCTCGACTTCATCGGCATCGACTCCCCCGGCGCGTTGCAGGCCCTCTGGAACGTGCCGGCGAACACGCTCGTCCCCCTCCCCCCCGAGGTCGCGCTCGATGCCGCAGCCCTGGTCGAGCCCGTCGCCGTGGCCGTGCACGACGTGCGCCGCTCCGAGCTCGTCGCGGGCGAGAAGGCGGTCGTCATCGGCGGCGGACCCATCGGCGTGCTCATCGCCACCGTGGCCCGCGCGTTCGGTGCCGAGGTCGCCGTGATCGAACTCGACCCCCGGCGGCGAGCACAGATCGCGACCCTCGGGTTCGACACGATCGACCCGCGCGAGGTCGACCAAGGCGCCTGGGTCGAGGAGTGGACCGAGGGTGCGGGCGCCGACGTGGTCTTCGAGGTCTCCGGAGCGGCTGCCGCCGTCCTCGGCGCCACCTCGCTCGCGAAAGTGCGAGGCACCATCGTCATCGTGGCCATCCACCCGACTCCCCGCGAGATCGACCTGCAGCGCGTTTTCTGGCGGGAACTCCGGATCTTGGGTGCGCGTGTGTACCAGCGCAGCGACTTCCAACGCGCAGTCGAGCTGATCGCCGACGGCACGATCCCTTCAGAGCTGCTCATCACCGCGATCGTCCCGCTCACGGAGACTCGGGCCGCTTTCGACGAGCTCGAGGGCGGCCGGGCGATGAAGGTGCTCGTCGACGTTCAGGCCGGGCAGGAGGCGAGCGCATGAGCATCAGCTTCGACCTCACCGGCATGACGGCGGTCGTGACGGGCGCGAAGCGCGGCATCGGCTTCGCCATGGCTGAGGGGCTAGCCTCGGCGGGTGCCGACATCATCGGGGTGAGCGCCACGATCGAGCAGGCCGGCAGCACCATCGCCGCCGCAGTCGAGGCGCGCGGTCGTTCGTTCGAGGCCCGTGCCGTCGACTTCGCCGACCGCGCGGCCGTCATCGCCCTCGGGGACGAGCTGCGAGAGCGGCACATCGACATCCTCGTGAACAACGCGGGCACGATCGAGCGTGCACCTGCGGCGGAGCATCCACTCGAATCGTGGGATCGCGTCGTCGAGGTGAATCTCTCGAGCCAGTTCGTACTGACCCAGGCCGTCGCCGGCGGGATGCTCGACCGCGGTCACGGCAGGATCATCTTCACCGCGAGCCTGTTGAGCTTTCAGGGCGGCATCAATGTTCCGGGCTACGCGGCGGCGAAGTCGGGCATCGCCGGTCTCGTGAAGGCACTCTCGAACGAGTGGACGTCACGCGGGGTAACAGTGAATGGGATCGCTCCCGGCTACATCTCCACCGACAACACCGAAGCGCTGCGCGCCGATCCGCATCGCTCGCAGGCGATCCTCGACCGCATCCCGGCCGGCCGCTGGGGCGATGCCGACGACATCGCCGGCGCGACGGTGTTCCTCGCCTCCCCGGCAGCCGAGTACGTCTCGGGCGTCATCCTGCCCGTCGACGGCGGATGGCTCGGACGATGATCCTCGACCGCGAGCGCTTCGTCCCTGTGATCGTGCTCGACGACCCGGGGCACGCGGTGCCCCTCGCCGAGGCACTCGTGCGCGGCGGCATCGGCTGCGCCGAAATCACGCTCCGCACCGATGCCGGGCTCGCCGCCATCGCCGCCGCGAGTGCAATCCCCGATTTCATCGTCGGTGCCGGAACCGTGCTCACCCCCGACGACGTCGACCTCGTCGTCGACTCCGGGGCGCGCTTCGTGGTGAGCCCCGGCTTCGCCGAGGATGTCGTCGAGCGAGCGAGGGCGATCGGGGTCGAGGTCGTTCCGGGCGTCGCGACCGCCTCTGAGGTGCAGCGGGCGCTGCGGCTGGGCCTCTCTCGACTCAAACTCTTCCCTGCCGGCCCCCTCGGCGGCATCGCGGCCCTGAATGCGCTTGCGGGTCCCTTTCCCGACGTTCGTTTCCTCCCGAGTGGTGGGGTGACGGCCGACAACGCCGGCGAGTATTTGGCCTCTCCGTCGGTGTTCGCCGTCAGCGGCAGTTGGATGGCGACTCGCGCCATGATCGCGGCCGGCGACTTCAAGGCCATCGAGCGGTTGAGCCGCGCGTGCGTCGAGCTCGAGGCGACATGACCTCCGGGGTGCTGACAATCGGCGAGGGACTCGGTGTGCTGCGCACCCGCGGCATCGGCAGCCTCGCTCTCGATCATGAGCTCGTAGTCGGCACCGGCGGCGCCGAAGGCAACGTCGCGATCGGTCTCGCTCGGCTCGGGGTCCCCGTCACGTGGCTGGGCCGCGTCGGCGACGACGGTATGGGGGCGCGTGTCGCACGTGAGTTGCGCGCGGAGGGGGTGAGCGTCCTGAGCCCCATCGATCCAGGAGCGCCGACGGGCTTGCTAATCAAAGAGACCCTGTCAGCCGGACGTTCGGTCGTCACCTACCACCGCTCTGGGAGCGCGGGCAGCCGACTCTCCCCCGACGATCTTGGCTCCGTCGACTTCCACGCTTTCTCCCTCCTCCATGTGACGGGCATCACCCCGGCGCTCTCTGCTTCGGCGCGCGCATGCATAGACATCGCGATCGACCGCGCCCGCGAGGCAGGTGTCGCAGTGTCGTTCGACGTCAACTACCGTTCCCGCCTCTGGTCGGCCGATGCGGCCGTCGACGTTTACCTTGATATCGCGCGGCGCAGCGACATTGTGTTCGCGGGCGCCGACGAGGCCGCCCTCCTTTGCCGTCTGCCCGAAGACGATTTGGCCGGACTCGCTTCGGGGATCGCTGCACTCGGACCAGCCGAGGTCGTGCTCAAGCTCGGCGACAGCGGAGCCCTCGCCCTGCTCGGCGGTCGCATGTCGACGCGCGCGGCGATCCCGGTCGCCGTCGTCGATACCGTCGGAGCAGGTGACGCCTTCGTCGCCGGCTATCTTGCCGAAAGGCTGCGCGGGGCACCGGTCGAGGATCGACTCGACCTGGGCGTGAGCACAGGGGCGGCGGCATGCACGCATCCCGGTGACTGGGAGGGGTTCCCGACTCGACGCGACCTCGATCGGAACGCCGGATCGGACCCAGTCAGTCGCTGACCGGTCGAGCCTTCGATCACCGCAGGTAACGACACCGCAGCCCGTCGCGCAGGAATACTCCGGTGGAGCGCGACCCTCCGGCCGCGCTCCACCGGACGATCAGTTGGCGTCCGGCGCGACCAGCGCGGGGAGCTGCGCATCGAAGCGGGTGATGAGCTCCGCGCTGGCGAGCTTGTCACCCTGATTGGGAGCCGAGTCCACCACCATCACCGCCCAGCCGGCCGACCGGAAGCGCTGGTCGGGGGTGCCATGGTGGCCAGAAGAGTCGAACCTGCAGTCGCCGACGTTGTAGAACGACAGTTGGTCGCCAAGGGTGCGCTGGGCGTTGAGTGCTTCGCCGCGGGCATGGACCATGAAGTAGGTGGCGAGTGCGTCCGCCATCAGTTCGGTGCGGCGTGTGCCTTCGGCGCTGGCCTGCGACGGGTCGATCAGGCCGTGCATGAATTGCACCTGGTGGCCGTATTCGTGGGCGAGGATCGCCCGCGGCGCGACCTTCGTATCAATACCGATGGCGTCGAATCCCTGCATGACGCCGTCACCCATGACAATGCGCTTGCCGATCCCGGCGAACGCACCTTCCTCTCCCGTCGCGTCGACGGCGAAGGCGTTGAACGAGAAGATCGGGTGGGCACCGCCCTGGTAGGCCGGCAGCAGATCCATCAGCTCTTTGATGGCCGTCCCGGCCTTCAGAGCGTCATCGTCGCTGAGCGTGAAAGCGACCTTCAGGATCCGCGACAAGCGCTCAATACTCGAGAAGACGTCCGCACCGTGCATTGGAATGAGTTGGATCTTCGACCCGTCGATGTCCCAGAAGCTGCGCAGATCCTTCATCTGCGAATTCAGAAGGCCGGTGTACTCGCCTTCGGCACCGAACTCGTTGAGCTTCGATTCGCTGCCGAACAGGAGGGCGTCGTAGGTGGGAAGTGGCCCGATCGGGGTCAAGACGTAGACGAGGCGTTCGAGGTCGTTCCAGTCCGAGGTTGCGGCCCTGGACCATTCACCGAGCGGTGTACTCGCGCACTCGTAGTCTTCAGGATTGATCGCCTGGCCGACGATCTCGGACCACACCGTGTGATCCAAGCCGAGTTGAGTGTCGAGCATTTCCAGCCGTTGGTCGGCGTCAGCAGGGAGTGCCGCGGTGACGGCGCGAACTTGGGCCTTCACGTGGTCGGGTGCGTCGACGCCGTCCAGCGCCCGTCCCATGCGCTCCTGGTACGTCTCGGCAGACCGCTCGACGCCAAAGGCCACGGTTACTGGTGCGGGCGCGGCGTGGGCCGTAAGCGGCGCGCCGACGAGTGCAGCTGTGATCAAAGCTGCGCCTGCGGTCAGGGTTACGACGCGTTTCGTCATTGGAACTCCTTCGGATGTATTACCCAGCGGGAACCAGGTACGCGGGTGGGTCGATGCCCATGGAAGCCCATGGGAGGGCTGCATGGCAGGTACACCGAGTGCACATATTCTTGGTGAATGAGCGGCAATACGACATCTCCCGCAATCGCTGAAGCGTGCCAGACCGCGCTCAGCTTGGCGCTACGAGACCAAGCCGCCGACGCGTATGACCTCCTCGAGGCGGTGGCGGAACGCGACGCCCTTACCGATGCCGACCTGCGAGACATCTCGGACGCCGGCTTTCTCGCCGGCCGGTGGACCGGATGGTTTGCTCGGGGCGTTACGCTCCTGCGCCGACTTCTCGTCGGGGTGGATTCGCCCGCCACGCGCGGCTGGATCGTAATTCGCATGTCTCTCCTGAGCCGCGACGATGAGAGCCGCGCACTCCGCGACACCGCACTCGGGGAGTTCACCGTTGCCGGGGACGACGCCGGTCAGGCGATGTCTGTCCTCGCCCTGGCCTTCCCCATGCACGATCTACTGCCGAGCGCGGCGTTCCGGCTCGGCCTCGTCGAAGCGGCCCACCAGGTGGGTGTGCAACTGGGAGACCCGGTGACCGTTGCTCGGGCACTCACCGTGCGTGCCGCCCTGCTCACCTACACGGGAGAGATCGAGGAAGCCGACACCACCTACCGCCGCGTGATCGAGTCGTTCCATTTCGGTCCCCCGATGCTCGGCGCTGAGGTCGCCCTCGCGGCGCTGAACCAGTGTCTGGCGTTCCTCTCGCTGGGGCGCGTGCGAGAGATTGACGACGTTCTGACCAGGACATCCCACGTGATCGACGGCCCACGCACGCGTAACTGGCGCGCCCTCATCCGCGGCAACGCCCTGGTACTTGCCGGGCAGCATCGCCGGGCACTCCGCGCGCTTCCCCCGATTACTGAGCCGAGCGAAGAGGTCGCCGCCTACCTCGAGGTCGTACGGACGCTGGCAAAGGTGGAGGTCGATCGCACCCCACCGGGCGACGATCTAACACAGGTGGCCGAGTTCCTCGAGTCACGCAGCATGCAACTCGGGAGCCTCGCTCGAGCGGCCCAGGCAACGCTGAGGGCTGTGCGGGGGGAGCCGCGCCCGCACCGCGACCTTGCGCCGGCACTTCACCGACTTATTCCCAGCAGACCACGCTTCGGATGGGACCGAGCCGCCCTGTCCCTCGCTGAACTCGCGCCTGCGGAGGAGGCCCACGAGGCGCTCGCCCCGCTCTGGGACTTCTGGCCCGCGGGACCAGTTCCGGCCGTTCATCGTTCGATGGTCGAAGCGCTGCTGGGCCTCCGCGCACCCTACTCCTCCTTTCTCGAGGCGGCCGATGCGCTCGAAGCCGCCGGGCTCCTCCCTGGCGCCTCGCGGGCGATGGTCCACGCCTCGCGAGCTGCTCCATCTGGTGCCGAGTCCCTGCGCGCACACCGTCGAGCGCTCGACCTGCTGTCGCGTACCGATGCCGAACGCAGCATCGCGGGCCTTATCCGCGCCCGACGACTGCGCCGCGAGCCCGGTGCCCCGACGATCCCCGACAGCCAGCGCCACGTCATGAACCCCGGCTTGACCCCGCGCGAACGAGAGGTCGTCGAGCTCGCCGCCGCGGGGATGACCGGTCCCGAGATCGCCACCCGCCTCAGCATCAGCCCAGGCACGGTCCGCAACCATCTCCAGCGGGCGCGCGACAAACTCGGGGGCATCTCGAAGCGCGATCTCGGACGGCTTCACGGCGGAGATGCCCGTGCGGGGGTCAAGGGCCCCTGATCCGTGCCGTCGATGAGTCCGACCTCGCGCACCCGGTGCAGTTGCGACGAGCCTTATCCGGCTCGACCTATGCCTCCCGCCTTCGCGAGCTCGCCGTCCTCACGTTCAGCCACATCCACGCGGGAACCAGTCGGAAGCGCACTCAGCACACGCGTAGTCCGGTTCCGGACCGACCGCACCCACTCTCCTCGAACTGGGTAGAATCCGGCCCATGCCGGATCACGCTGCGGAGTGGGTGGAGGTTGCGTCGGCGTGGGCTGTCCGCCAGTAGTCCCCGTTCGGGTAGATGTACTCGGCGACCGACGCGGGGTGCATCTCGGCGGAGTAGCCTGGCAGACTGGGAATCCGATAGTTGCCGTCTTCGACGATGCAGGGATCGGTGAAGTGCTCGTGGAGGTGGTCGACAAACTCAGTGACCCGGTCCTCGAGGGTGCCGGACACCGCGACGTAGTCGAAGATCGAGAGGTGCTGGACGAGTTCGCAGAGGCCCACGCCGCCGGCGTGCGGACAGACGGGTACGTCGAACTTCTTGGCCATCAAGTAGACCGCGAGGATCTCGTTCACGCTCGCGAGACGGGCCGAGTCGAGCTGGCAGTAATCGATGGCGCCGGCTTGGAACATCTGCTTGAAGAGCACACGATTCATGCCGTGCTCACCGGTGGCCACCCCGATCGGGGCGACCGCCCGGCGCACGGCGGCGTGGCCGAGCACGTCGTCGGGGCTGGTGGGCTCCTCGATCCACAGCGGCTTGAATTCGGCGAGCCGATTCACCCATTCGATCGCCTGAGGGACATCCCATACCTGATTCGCGTCGATCATGAGCGCGACGTCCCATCCGATCACCTCGCGGGCGATCCGGAGCCGCCGGACGTCTTCCTCGATGTCGGCTCCGACCTTCAGCTTCACGTGCCGGTATCCGGCATCAACCGCCTCTCGCAGGAGCCTCCGGAGCTTGTCGTCGGAGTAGCCCAGCCATCCCGCGCTCGTGGTGTAGCACGGGTAGCCACCGCGACGTTCGAGCTCCGCGATACGCTCGGCACGGGTCGGCGCCGCGTCGGCGAGGATCGCCACGGCCTCTTCTCGGGTCAGCGCATCTGACAGGTACCGCAAGTCGGCGGCATCGACGAGTTCCTCCGGCGTCATCTCTGCGAGAAGTCGCCACAGCGGCTTCCCCGCCCGGCGCGCCGCGAGATCCCAGACGGCATTCATCACCGCCGCCATCGCGAGATGCACGACCCCCTTCTCCGGTCCCAGCCACCGCAACTGCGAATCCGCCGCGAGGCGGCGGTACGTCGCCCCCAGATCTCCGACCACCTCCGCAACATCGCACCCGATGAGCGGCAACGCTCGCTGCCGCGCCGCTTCCACGCAGAGGTCGTTGCCTCTGCCGATGGTGAATGTGAATCCGAACCCGGACAGCCCGGGCTCGTCGGTCACCAGCTCCACGTACGCGGCTGAATAGTCGCCGTCCTTGTTCATCGCGTCGCTGCCGTCGGCGCTCAACGAGGTCGGAAACCGCACATCTGATACGCGGACATCGGTGATCGTGGTCATGTGCTGCTGCCTTCTTCGTTGTCGAGGGTGGACGGGAGTTCCGGTCCGTGCGGATTCACCTGCATGAGGACTTCAGTTCTCGGATCGCGGCGGTGGAGTCGAGTCGAGGAACGATTCGACAGCGAGCAGGTGCGCTGCCATGCGGATTCGTGCCGCGTCGGGGTCGCCTGCCCGGATGGCGTCGAGGATCTCCCGATGTTCGCGCAGTGTGTTCGCGTCCGCTGCCTCATCGGAGATCGCGCGCCACAGGCGTCCCCGAACCGTCCTGCTCGAGAGCGCGGAGATGAGTGCAGCAAGGATGTCATTCCCGGATGCTCGACCGATCACCGCGTGGAAGGCGATGTCGTGCTCCATCACGACTTCGTGGTCGATGATGTCGGCCTCGATCGCAACCTCACTGCGGTCAAGGATGCGGGCCGCCTCTTCCAGCTGCTCTTCATCGATCAGCACGGCCGCACGCCCCGCGGCATCTGTCTCGAGCACGCGGCGCACCGAGTGCACTTGCTGGGCTCCCGAGGAGCGTTGGAGGTCGACGAGCAGTTCCACGGGAGCGAGAAGGAGTTCTGCATCGAGGTCGGTCACGAAGGTGCCGGAGCCCTGGCGTGTTTCGAGGACTCCCATGCTCGAGAGCGCACGGACACCTTCGCGCAGCGACCCTCGTGAGACGCCAAGTTGCTCGGCGAGTTTGGGTTCGATGGGCAGACGGTCACCGGGATGGAGCTCGCCGTCGCTGATCATGCGGCGGATACTCGCGACGACGATGCCGGAATGTGATGTGCTGGTGGACGTTACCAAAGGGTTCACGCTCCATCTCGGGGTTCAGCGGGGATGATCCGCCTGGCGGGCCGCCCAGGATGCGCCCGCCAGGCGCGGTTCTTACTCGTAGAGGACGGCCTGGATCTCCGGGTCGTCGATATTGGTCGTGTCGTACCAGTAGAACCCGGTGTCGATGGTCTTCGGCAATTCCTTGCCGTCGATCGCCTCGACCGCGGCCTTCACGGTCTCGTAGCCGATGCCGATCGGATCCTGTGTGACGGCACCCAGCATGTAGCCATCGCGGATTGCGTCCATCTGGACCTTGCCGGAGTCGAAGCCGACGACGACGAACTCAGCGGGGTCGATGCCGAGCTCCTTGACGGCCTGCACGACGCCGATCGCCGAGCCCTCGTTTGCGCCGTAGATGCCCTTGAGGTCGGGGTGCGCAGCGATAATCGCCTTCGCGAGGTCGGCCGACTTGGCCTGGTCGCCGCCGCCGTATTGGATGTCGACGATCTCGATGTTCGGCTCGTTCTCCTCGATGTAGTCGACGAAGCCGTCGCGACGCTGCTGGCCGGTGAGGGAAGTCTGGTCGTGCACGACGAGCGCGAGCTTCCCCTCGTGGCCGATCGCGTCCGCCATGTGCTTGGCCACCTCGGCCGCGGCAGCGAGGTTGTCGGTCGCGGCCGTCGTGATGGGGATGTCGCTCTCGACACCGGAGTCGAACGCGATGACCGGAATGTTCGAGTCCTTCGCCTGCTGCAGCAGCGGGCCCGCGGCCTGGCTGTCGAGTGCGGCGAAGCCGACCGCAGCCGGGTTCTTGTCGAGCGCGGTCTGCAGCATCTGGATCTGCTGGTCGACATCCGATTCGGTGTCGGGGCCCTCGAACGTGATCTCGACGTCGAACTCCTCGGCCGCCTGCTCGGCGCCCGTCTTCACGGCCTGCCAGAACTGGTGCTGGAAGCCCTTCGAGACGAGGGCGACGTACGGCTTCTCGCCGCTGCCGCCGCTGTCGCCGGATCCCGAGTCGCCTCCGTCGCTCGCGCAACCCGCGAGGAGAAGTGCGGCGACGGCGAGACCTGCTGCGAAGCCGATCGAGCGTTTCGTGTACATGGATACTCCTTTGTCTCTCATGAGGGAATTGTGTGTAGTGCAATGGGTTGGGGCGTTACGACGTCTCAGTCGCGCCGGCGCCGGAGCATGTCGAGGTAGACGGCGACGAGGATGACGATGCCGACGGCGACGGACTGCCACTCCTGCGGGACCGAGGTGATGCGGAGGCCGTTCGTGAGCACGGCCATGATCAGGGCGCCGATGACGGTGCCGACGATCGAGCCCTTGCCGCCCTGGAGCGAGGTGCCGCCGATCACGACCGCGGCGATCGCCTCGAGCTCGAGGCCCATGCCGCCCGTCGGCTGCGCCGACGAGAGCCGCGAGGCGCTCAGCACGCCCGCGAGGCCCACGAACAGGCCGGCGAGCGTGTAGATCGTGATCTTCCATCGGCGGACGTTCACGCCGGAGAGCGCGGTGGCCGCCTCGTTCGAGCCGATCGAGAAGGTGTAGCGGCCGAGGATCGTCTTCGAGAGCAGCACGGCGGCGACGATGATCATGACGATGAAGATCGCGACCCCGAGCGGGAACCGCATGCCGGGGATGATCGAGAGGTTCATGATCGACTGGAAGTCGGGCGTCTCGGTGAAGTAGATCGGCTTCGTGCCCGAGATCACGAGCGAGAGGCCGGCCGCGATGAGCATCATGCCGAGCGTGGCGATGAACGGCGGGATGCCGAGCACCGAGATGTTCACGCCGTTGATGAGGCCGATGAGTGCGCCGAAGAGGATCGTCGCGGTCACGCCGAGCCACAGCGGCCAGCCGAGGTAGGTGAGGAAGACGCCCGCCATGACCCCGCAGAGCACCATGCCGGTGCCGATGGAGAGGTCGATGCCGCCCGTGATGATGACGAAGGTGGTGCCGAGCGCGAGGATGCCGGTGACAGTGGCGGCCGTCAGGATCGACACGAGATTGCCCGTAGTGAAGAAGTGGGGGCTCGCGAACGAGAAATACGCGACGATCAGAATGAGGCTCGCGGCTGCGAGCATCTGCTGCAGGGAGCCGCGCAGCCACGCCATGCGAGGCTTGCCCGCGTCGATCGCGGCGTACGCGCTGGTCGAGACGGTCTCATTCGTGGGGGTTCGAGTAGTGGTGGTCGGGCTCATACGATCGTTCCTTCGGCGCTGAAGCGGGTTGCGTAGTCCATGAGGTTCTCCTGGGTGGCCTCGGCGTTGTCGAGCACGGCGGTGAGCCGCCCCTCGGCCATGACGGCGATGCGATCGGA
>NZ_JBHVTD010000004.1:0-260466 GCF_042884835.1 Agromyces sp. NPDC058104
CGATCGGCGCCGACGATCGCCCGCGCGACCTCGGTGCGGCCGGCGCCCATGAGGCCGGCGAAGCCGAGGATCTCGCCGGCGTGGACGTCGAAGCTCACGTCGCGCAGCAGGTGCTTCGTCGAGAGGCCGCGCACCGAGAGCACCGGCTCGCCCTCGGGGGTGCGGGGCGCGGGGCGCTGCTCGCCCGAGATCTCACGGCCGACCATGAGCGAGATGATCTCGCTCGGCGCCGTCTCGGCCGTCACGCGCGTGCCGACGTACCGGCCGTCGCGCAGCACGCTGATGCGGTCGGAGATGCGCGCGAGCTCCTCCATGCGGTGGGAGATGTAGATGACGCCGGTCTCGGCCGTGCGGAACCGTTCGATCAGCTCGAACAGCACGTCGACCTCGGCGTCGTTCAGGGCCGCCGTCGGCTCGTCCATGATGAGGACCTTCGCGTCGAAGGACAGCGCCTTCGCGATCTCGACCATCTGCTGGCGGGCGACCGTCAGGTGCTCGACGCGCTCGGCGGGATCGAGCGCGAGCCCGAGCCGGTCGAAGAGCTCCTGCGCGCGCCGGTTGAGTGCCCGGTCGTCGAGGAACAGCCCGGCCTGGCGGTGCTCGCGGCCGATGAAGATGTTCTGCGCGACCGTGAGGTCGGGCATCAGGTTGAACTCCTGGTGGATGATCGAGATGCCGAGCTCCTGCGCGTGGCGCGGCCCCTCGATCGTCAGCTCGCGGCCGTTGAGGCGGAAGGTGCCGGCGTCGGGCGTGTAGATGCCGGCGAGCAGCTTCATGAGCGTCGACTTGCCCGCCCCGTTCTCGCCGACGAGCGCGAGCACCTCGCCGTGGCGGAGCTCGAGCTGCACGTCGGCGAGCGCCTGCACGCCCGGGAACCCCTTGCTGACGCCCTCGACCTCGAGGAGCGCCACGGTGCCGGCGGTCATCGCACGGCCCCGCTCGGCTCGTACTCGTTGACGACGCCCTTGCGGAGGATCAGATTGCCGTAGGGACGGAGCTCGCCGCTCCTGATGATCAGCCGGGCACCGGCCGCCCGGTCGTAGAACGCGAACCGCTCGAGCTCGTCGACGCGCTCGGCGGGCACGGCCGATGCCGCGATCAGCTCGTGCTGGACCGCGGGTCGCTCGTCGCCCTCCGCGGTCATGAGCAGCACCGAGGCCCCGTCGTAGGCGTCGGCGGGCACGACGGTGCGGACGGCCTCGACGACGCTCGCGGCGGAGAGGCCGGGTACCTCGACCACGACGGCGCCGAGCCGGTGCGCCGGGAAGTTCGCATCGGCGACGACGAGTTCGTCGCCGTGCCCGAGCCGATCGAGCGCGGCGAGCAGCTCGCCGTGGAGAATCGGGTGGATGCCGGTGAGCACGTGGTGCCTCTCTTCCTTGAGATGTGAATGAGTGTACTACTCATCCGATGTTTCAGCCCATATCAGGCGTGATCGTTGCGTTTTTGTGGCTGTCGGGGTCGATACATCAGATTACTCAAGGCGATACACCCGTTCCGCGGTGCCGCCGAGCACCGCGTCGCGATCCTTCGGCCCGAGATCGTCGAGGCACTCGCGCATGACGCGCCAGGTGGGCTGATAGCCCCCGTGCGGCACCGTCATCGGCCAGTCGCCACCGTACATGACGCGCTCGGGCGTGAATCGCTCGAGCGCGAGCTCCCAGAGCGGGCGCACCGAGTCGATCCCGAAGGTCGCGCCGGGCAGGTGGAGTCCCGAGAACTTGACGACCGTGTTCGGCAGCTCCGACAGCGCGACGAACTCGCGCGCCCACTCCGCGAACCCGTCGCGGCCGACCGGCGGCTTGGCGAGGTGGTCGATCACGACCGTGAGCTCGGGCAGCGACCCGGCGAGCCTGCGTGCCGCACCGAGGTGTCGCGGCCAGGCGTCGGGGACGTCGAACGCGAGTCCGCGCGCGGCGACCTCGGCGAGCGACGCCCGGACGGCGGGGAGATCGAGGAACTCGTCGCGCGGGTCGTCGTGCACGAGGTGGCGGATGCCGCGGAGCCGTCGCTCGCCGGCCAGCGCGTCGAGTGCGCCGAGCGCTGCGTGCGTGTCGTCGAGCGGCACCCAGCCGACGACGCCGAGCACCCAGTCGTTCGCCGCGGCCACGTCGAGCATGAAGCGCGTGTCGGCCGCCGAGTCCTCGGCCTGCACGAGGATCGCCCCGTCGATCCCGGCGGCGTCGAGCTCAGCGCGCGCCTCCTCGGGGCCGAAGTCGGCGTACAGCGGGCCGAGTTCCGGCGTGATCCACCGGTACTCGCCGACCGAGCGGTCCCAGAGGTGCAGGTGCGCATCGATGGTGCGCGGCCGGTCGCTCACGGAATGAGCCCCTGCTCGGCGAGGCTCGTCCAGAACGCCTCGGGCACCGTCTCCGCCATGCGGGCGAGGTTCTGCTCGACGCTCGCCGCGCGCGCCGAGCCGACGACGACCGAGCGCACGGCGGGGTGGCGCAGCGGGTACTGGATCGCGGCGACCGGGAGCTCGACGCCCTCGGCCGCGCAGGCCTCGGCCAGCCGCCGGGCGCGGGCCAGCACCTCGGCGGGTACCGCCGCGTAGTCGTAGCGCGCGCCCGCCTCGGGCGATGCGGTCGCGAGCAGGCCCGAGTTGAAGACCGCCGCGGCGACGACGCCGACGCCCCGCGCCTCGCACAGGGGCAGCAGCTCGGCGAGCGCCGGCTGCTCGAGCAGGGTGAAGCGGCCCGCGATCATGACGAGATCGAGGTCGCCCTCCCGCACCGCGCGCGCCGCGGCATCCGCGCTGTTCGTACCGATGCCGATCGCGCCGACGACGCCCTCGTCGCGCAGCTTCGCGAGCGCGGGCAGCCCCTCGGCGAGGCCGCGGTCGAGATCGTACGCGTCGGGGTCGTGGAGGTAGGCGATGTCGATGCGGTCGAGGCCGAGCCGCTCGAGCGAGTCCTCGATGCTCCGGCGCACGCCGGCCTCGCTCGGGTCGAACCGTCGCACCGTGCGGTTCGGCACGGCGTACTCGTGGGCCAGGTCGTCGCCGCCCGAGTAGTCGGGGTTCGGCTCGAGCACGCGGCCGACCTTGGTCGAGAGCACGTACTCGTCGCGCGGGCGGGTTCGGAGGAACTCCCCCATCCGCCGCTCGGACAGCCCGAGGCCGTAGTGGGGCGCGGTGTCGAAGTAGCGGATGCCGCCGGCCCAGGCCGCGTCGAGCGCCGCCTCCGCGTCGGCGTCCGCGACCTCCCGGTAGAGGTTGCCGATGGACGCCCCGCCGTAGCCCAGCCGGCCGAGGCCGGCCGGCGAGGCGGATCGCGCCGGGATGGTCACGCCGGCACCTCCGTGACGTGCGCGCCGCGCCAGGTGTAGCGGTCGATGGAGGCCTCGTGCATCTCGGTGCCGGCGCCGGGCGCGGTCGGCGTGAGATACCGGCCCCGCTCGACGACGGCCGGGGTGACGAAGTGCTCGTGGAGGTGATCGACGAACTCGACCATGCGGCCCTCCATCGTGCCGGACAGGGCGACGTAGTCGAACATCGAGAGGTGCTGCACCGCCTCGCAGAGCCCGACGCCGCCCGCGTGCGGGCAGACGGGCACGCCGTACTTGGCGGCGAGCACGAGGTTCGCGAGGTTCTCGTTGACGCCGCCGACGCGCGCGGCATCGATCTGCATGACGTGCATGCCGCCGGCCTGGAGCAGTTGCTTGAACACGATGCGATTCTGCACGTGCTCGCCGGTCGCGACGCGCACGGGCGCGACGCCCCGCGCGATGGCGGCGTGGCCGAGGATGTCGTCGGGGCTCGTCGGCTCCTCGATCCAGGCGAGGTCGAACCCGGCGAGCGCGCGCACCCACTCGATCGCCTCGTCGACGCCCCAGCGCTGGTTGGCGTCGATGGCGATCGGGAATCCCTCGCCGACGGCGGCCCGGGCGATGCCGAGCCGGCGCACGTCGTCGTCGAGCGAGGCGCCGACCTTGAGCTTGATCTGCGGGTAGCCGTCGGCGACGGCCTCGCGGCAGAGCCGCTCGAGCTTCGCGTCGGAGTAGCCGAGCCAGCCCGGGGTCGTCGTGTAGGCCGGGTAGCCGAGCTCGAGCAGCTTCGCCGTGCGCTCGGCGCGACCGGGCTCGGCGGCGCGGAACAGCTCGAGCGCCTCGGCCGGGGTCACGGCGTCGGAGATGTAGCGGAAGTCGATGAGCGAGACGAGCTCCTCGGGGCTGAGCCCGGCGAGCAGCTGCCAGAGGGGCAGGCCCGCGCGCTTGGCCTTGAGGTCCCAGAGGGCGTTGAGCGCTGCGCCGATCGCCATGTGCATGACGCCCTTCTCGGGGCCGAGCCAGCGCAGCTGCGAGTCGTGCGCGAGCAGCCGCCATGCCCCGCCCATGTCGTCGAGCAGCGCTTCGACGTCGCGGCCGACCAGGTGGGCGCGCAGCGCGTCGAGTGCGGCGACCTGCACGTCGTTGCCGCGACCGATGGTGAACACGAAGGCGTGCCCGGCGAGCCCGTCGGCGGCGTCCGTGCGGATGACGAGGTACGCGGCCGAGTAGTCGGGGTCGGGGTTCATGGCGTCCGACCCGTCGAGTTCGAGGGAGGTCGGGAACCGGATGTCCCGGGTATCAACGCTGACGATCGTGCTCATGACGTCCTTTCGTGGGGCGACACGAGCATAAACATCGGATGTCTCGACTGTCAACCGTGAACTTCTGTGCAAGAATCTCGGTGAAACCGGCCTGATCGCAGTGGATACTTCAGATGTTCACGCAGTGCCGCGAGTGGAAGGACCAGCGATGAGATTCGCCAGGCTCGGCGACCCCGGCTCCGAGATCCCCGTGCTCCTCGACGGGGCGCGCACCCTCGATCTCCGCGGCGTGACCCGCGACATCGACGCGGCGTTCCTCGCCGGCGACGGGCGCGAGCGCGCCGGCGCGGCCCTCGCGGCCGGCGAGCTGCCCGAGCTCGACGGCGCCGACGGACTGCGCATCGGGGCCCCCATCGCTCGGCCGGGCGCCGTGTACTGCATCGGCATGAACTACGCCGCGCACGCCGCCGAGTCGGGCTCGGCGCCGCCCGAGCACCTCGTGATGTTCATGAAGTCGCCGAACACGGTCGTCGGCCCGAACGACGACGTCGCGATCCCCCGCGGCAGCACCAGGACCGACTGGGAGGTCGAGCTCGGCATCGTGATCGGCCGTCGCGCGAGCGCGCTCGACTCCCCCGCCGACGCGCGGGCGCACATCGCCGGCTTCGTCACCGCCAACGACCTCTCGGAGCGCGACTGGCAGCTCGCCGTCTCGGGCGGCCAGTGGTCGAAGGGCAAGAGCGCACCGGGCTTCTGCCCCACCGGGCCCTGGCTCGCGACGCCCGACGAGCTCGACGCCGACGACGTGCGGCTGCGCAGCTTCGTCAACGGCGAACCCCGGCAGGACTCGCGCACGGGCGACCTCATCTTCGGCATCGACACGATCGTGTGGCAGCTGAGCCAGTACCTCGCCCTCGACCCCGGCGACCTCGTGCTGACCGGCACCCCCGAGGGCGTCGCCCTCTCGGGCCGCTTCCCCTACCTCGGCGCCGGCGACGTCGTCGAGATCGAGATCGACGGGCTCGGCCGCCAGCGCCAGCGCTACGTCGACGCCTGAACCCGCGATCGAGAGGAACACCATGAGCCAGCAACCCACCGGAACCGCCGAGTTCGACGGCCTCGTCGCCGTCGTCACGGGCGGCGCGTCGGGCATCGGCGCCGCCATCGCGGGGCGGCTCCGCAGCGGCGGGGCGCGCGTCGCCGTCTTCGACCTCGCCCCGGATGCCGCCCCGCACGCCGATCTCGCGGTCGCGGTCGACATCGCCGACGACGCGAGCGTGCGCGCGGGCGTGGATCGCGTCGTCGCGGAGTTCGGGCGGCTCGACGTCGTCGTCAACAACGCCGGCATCGGCGCCCAGGGCGACATCGCGGCGAACGACGACGACGAATGGCGCCGTGTGCTCGACGTCAACGTGCTCGGCACGGTGCGCGTGTCACGGGCCGCCCTGCCCCACCTCCGCGTCTCCCCCGCCGCGGCGATCGTGAACACCTCGTCGATCGCCGCGACGGCCGGCCTGCCCCAGCGGGCGCTCTACAGCGCGAGCAAGGGCGCGATCTCCGCGCTCACCCGGGCCATGGCCGCCGATCACCTGCGCGAGGGCATCCGCGTGAACGCCGTGAACCCCGGAACCGCCGACACCCCGTGGGTGGGGCGACTGCTCGACTCGGCCGACGACCCCGCGGCCGAACGCGCCGCGCTCGAGGCGCGCCAGCCGCACGGGCGCCTCGTCGACCCCGACGAGGTCGCCGGCGCCGTCGCGTATCTCGCGAGCCCGGCGTCGGGGTCGACGACCGGAGTCTCGCTCGCCGTCGACGGCGGCATGCAGGAGCTCCGGCTCCGCCCCGCGCCGTAGCGCGCTCGGTGCGCGGCCGGCGGTCGCTCCCCGGCCGCGCACCCTCCGGCCCCATCGCGGTCCCGCCGAGCTCGCACCGAGGCGCCCGTCGATTGTCGACACCGCGGCGTATGCGAACGCATTCGTTGTACATGCCGCACAGAGCGGTCGGAGACGGGCCCGCTAGCCTAGACAGGTGAAGTTCGCGCACCTGAGAGCCGAAGGCCAATCGACCCCTCGACTCGCGGTGGTCGTCGCGGAAGCCGCGCTCTTCCTCGACGAGATCATGGCCGAGGCGCCCCGCGACCTCCAGGACCTCATCGAGCAGGGCGACGAGGGGCTCGCCGCGGTCCGCCAGGCCGTCGACGCGGGTCTCGCCGCAGGCGCGGGCCTGACGCCCGTCTCCGAGCTCCGGCACTCCTCCGCCGTGCTCCGCCCGGCGCAGGTCATCGCCATCGGGGCGAACTACGCCGCGCACGCCTCCGAGCTGAAGCTCCGCTCCGAGACGGCGATGACGATCTTCTCGCTCTGGCCGAACTCGCTCGCGGCGCACGGCGCCACCACGACCTGGCCCGGCGACCTCGCCACCCAGGTCGACTACGAGGCCGAGCTCGGCGTCATCATCGGCAAGCCGGCCCGCGGCGTGCAGGCCCGCGACGCCCTCGACTACGTCTGGGGCTACACGGTCGTGAACGACATCACCGCCCGCGACATCCAGTTCAGCGAGGCGCAGTGGTCGCGCTGCAAGTCGTTCGACGGCTTCACGCCGACGGGCCCCGTCGTCGTCACCGCCGACGAAATCCCCGACCCGCAGGATCTCTGGCTCACCACGAACCTCGACGGCCGCATCCTGCAGGACGCGTCGACCAATGAGATGGTGCGCAGCGTGGCCGACATCATCGAGTACCTGTCGCGCTCGGCCACCGTGCCGCCCGGCACGCTCATCTCGACGGGCAGCCCCGGCGGCGCCGGCTACTCGCGCAACCCGCAGGTGTTCCTCCGCGACGGCTCGACCGTCACCGTGACGATCGAGGGCATCGGCTCGCTCACCACGCACTGCCGCGTGATCTGAGCCGGTCCTGCCGCGAACTGGCGAACCCCGCCCGCCGCGAGCGATGCCCCGGGGCGCCGCGCACCGCGACGCCCCGGGGCATCCGCCCTACTCGTGCGGTTCGGAGTGGAGCTCCTGCACCGGGATCACCGTCGTGATCGGCCGGATGCCCGAGAGCTTCGAGGGCTGCAGCTGGGCCATCACCTCGTCGCGGCTCATGAGCCCGGCCTCCACGACCAGGTCGGCGACCGGGCGGCCCGTGGCGAGGGCCAGCTTCGCGAGCTTCGCCGCCTCGGTGTAGCCGATGAACGGGATGAGCGCGGTGATCACGCCCACGCTCGACGCGACCATCTGCTCGAGCCGGTCGGTGTTCGCCGTGATGCCGTCGACGCAGTTGACCCGGAGGGTCCAGCAGGCCTGGCGCATCCAGGTGATCGACTGCAGCAGCGAGTGCGCAATCACCGGCTCGAAGGCGTTGAGCTGCAGCTGGCCGCTCTCCGCGGCCATCATGACGGTGACGTCGGCGCCGGCGACCGCGTAGGCCACCTGGCTCACGGCCTCGGGGATGACGGGGTTCACCTTGCCGGGCATGATCGACGAACCCGCCTGCATGGGCGGCAGGTTGATCTCGCCGAGTCCCGCCTGCGGGCCCGACGAGAGCAGGCGCAGGTCGTTGCAGATCTTCGAGAGCTTGATGGCGCTGCGCTTCAGCGCGCTCGAGAAGGTCATGAAGACGCCCGTGTCGCTCGTCGCCTCGATGAGGTCGGGCGCGGTCTCGAGGCGCAGCCCGGTGATGCCGCTCAGGTGCTCGACGACGGATGCCGCGTAGCCCGGGTCGGCCGTGATGCCGGTGCCGATCGCGGTCGCGCCGAGGTTCACCTCGCCGAGGAGCTTGATGGTCTCGCGCAGCCGGTCGATGTCCTCGCCGAGCGTCGTCGCGTAGCCGTGGAACTCCTGCCCGAGGGTCATCGGCACCGCGTCCTGCAGCTGCGTGCGGCCGACCTTCAGCACCTCGTGGAACTCGCGGCCCTTGCGGCTGAACGCGATGCGCAGCTGGTCGAGCTCGACGAGCATCGTGCGCAGCGAGAACGCCATCGCGATCTTGACCGCGGTCGGATAGGTGTCGTTCGTCGACTGGCTGCGGTTGACGTCGTCGATCGGATGGAGCACGTCGTAGCGGCCCTTGGGGTAGCCGGCGATCTCGAGCGAGAGGTTCGCGATGACCTCGTTCGCGTTCATGTTCGTCGACGTGCCCGCACCGCCCTGGATCACCCCGACGATGAACTGCTCGTGCAGCTCGCCGTCGATGATCCGCTGGCACGCCTCGTCGATCCACGCGGCCTTCTTCGGGTCGAGCACGCCGACCTCGCGGTTCGCCCGGGCGGCGGCCTGCTTCACCGAGGCGAGGGCGACCACGAGCTCGGGGTAGACCGAGATGGGCCGCTTCGAGATCGGGAAGTTCTCGAGCGCCCGCTTCGTGTGCACGCCCCAGTAGGCGTCGGCGGGCACCTCGACCGAGCCGAGCGAGTCGGTCTCGATCCGGGTCGCCGGGGTGGTCTCGGGCACGTGCATGTCGTTCCTCCACGGAGCCGTGCGGCGGCGTCATCGTTCGGACGCGCCGGAACCGGCCCCATCGCCTCAGTCGCGCGGGATCGCCGCGCGGTCGTCCCTTCGAGCCTATCCCGCGGGGCCGCCGCGAGGGCAGTCCGCGGGGCGGGCGAGGCGTCCGGTTCCCGCCCCCGGGCGGGACGCTCTGCACGGGACGGCGGCGGCGCACGACGAGCGGGGCCCGGGCCGTGCCCGGGCCCCCGCTCGGGGCGATCCCGCCGTGCCGCCTAGAGGAACGCGAAGGGCAGCAGCGCGAGGCCGAAGACCGCCGCGCCGAGCGCGACGAGCGTCGCCCCGGCGAGGATGACCGCGTTGAGCACGATGCCCCAGATCGCCATCGTGCGGGCGGCCGGCTCGCGCTTGAGCGCCATGATGCCGAGCACGAGGCCGACGATCGGCACGACGAAGCTGTAGCCCGCGACGATCGAGACGATGCCGAGCACGAGGCTCGCGATGCTGAACCCGCGCGACTCCGCGATCGGCGCGGCAGCGGGGTGCGGCTCCGCGTACGGCGCCCGGGTTGCGGTGTCGGTGACGGTGGTCATGAGATGGTCTCCTGTTCGTGAGTGCTGCCCGTTCGTGGGCATGAGACCACGCTACGGACGCGGCACGGCCTCCGACATGGGGCTATCCCCCCGGTACGATCTGAAGGATCCCACCCCTCGACTCCCGAACGGAGCAGCATGACCCTGCCCTGGACCCTGCACGGCGACGGCAAGAACGTCCGACCCGGTGAGGTCGTCGCCCCCGGCGAACGACTCAGCTGGCCCCGCACGATCGGCCTCGGCGCGCAGCACGTCGTCGCCATGTTCGGCGCGACCTTCCTCGTGCCGATCCTCACGGGCTTCCCGCCCGCGACGACCCTGTTCTTCTCGGGCCTCGGCACGATCCTCTTCCTCGTGATCACGAAGAACCGGGTGCCGAGCTACCTCGGCTCCTCGTTCGCGTTCATCGCCCCCATCACCGCCGCGATGGGCGCGGAGGGCATCGCCGACCCGATGGGCGCCGCGCTCTTCGGCATCGTCGTCGTCGGCGTGCTCCTCGCCCTCGTGGGCCTCCTCGTGCAGTGGGTCGGCACGCGCTGGATCGACGCGCTCATGCCGCCCGTCGTCGCCGGTGCGATCGTCGCCCTGATCGGGTTCAACCTGGCGCCCGCCGCGAAGAACAACTTCATGCTCGCGCCGCTGACCGCGCTCATCACCCTCGCCGCCGTGATCATCGCGAGCGTCGCCTTCCGCGGCATCCTCGGGCGCATGTCGATCCTCCTCGGCGTCGTGATCGGCTACGTCGCCGCAGCGATCCAGGGCGAGATCGACTTCGCCCGCATCGAGGATGCCGCGTGGATCGGCCTGCCGACCTTCCACCTCGCGGCGAACCCGTTCACGGATTCGGCGATCTGGGGCTTCCTCCCCGCGTTCCTGCCGGTCGTGCTCGTGCTCATCGCCGAGAACGTGGGCCACATCAAGGGCGTCGCCCAGATGACCGACCCCTCGGTGAACAGGTCGACCGGGCGCGCGCTCTTCGCCGACGGCCTCGCCACGACCGTCGCCGGCCTCTTCGGGGGTTCGGGCACGACGACCTACGGCGAGAACATCGGCGTGATGGCGGCGACCCGCGTCTACTCGACCGCCGCCTACTGGATCGCCGGCATCGTCGCGGTGCTCCTCGGCCTCTCGCCCAAGTTCGGCGAGGTCATCAACACGATCCCCCCGGGCGTGCTCGGCGGCGTCACCACGGCGCTGTACGGCCTCATCGGCATCATCGGCGTGAAGATCTGGCTCGACAACAAGGTCGACTTCTCGAAGCCGGTGAACCAGTTCACCGCCGCGACGGCCCTCATCATCGGCATCGCCGACTTCACCTTCGCCGTCGGCGGGGTCTCGTTCAACGGCATCGCGCTCGGCACGATCGCCGCCATCGTGATCTACCACCTCATGAACGGCATCGCGAAGGCGCGCGGCACGAACTGAGCGCCGCCACGAGAGACACGGATGCCCCTGGCTGCAGTCGCAGCCCGGGGCATCCCTCGTTCGCGCGGGATCAGGCGAAGAGCGCCTCGATCGGCCCGCGCGCGAAGTACAGCACGAAGCCGGCGGCGACGACCCACAGGAGCGGGTGGATGGTCTTGGCCTTGCCCGACAGCGCGTTGACGACGACCCAGCTCACGAAGCCCGCCCCGATGCCGTTCGCGATCGAGTAGGTCATCGGCATCACCGTGACGGTGAGGAAGACCGGCAGCAGCACGCGGTAGTCGGTGAAGTCGATGTGCTTGATCTGCGAGAGCATCATGGCCCCGACGAGCACGAGGGCGGCGCCGGCGATCGCACCGGGCACGAGCGAGGTGAGCGGCGTGAAGAACATCGCGAGCAGGAACAGGCCGCCCGTGACGACGTTGGCGAGGCCCGTGCGCGCGCCCTCGCCGATGCCCGAGCCCGACTCGACGAACACCGTCGCCGACGACGACGAGGTGCCGCCGCCCACGATGGCGCCGACGCCCTCGACGACGAGCGCCGACTTGATGCGCGGGAAGTCGCCCGTCGCGTCGGCGAGGTCGGCCTCCTTGGCGAGGCCGGTCATGGTGCCCATCGCGTCGAAGAAGTTCGAGAAGACGAGGGTGAAGACGATCATGACGAGCGCGAGGACCCCGACCTTCGAGAGGTCGAAGCCGAAGTCGACGGCGCCGATGAGGCTCAGGTCGGGCAGGCTCACGATGCCGCCGGCGAAGCCGAAGTCGAGCCCGAACGGCCAGATGGCGTTGGTCACCGCGGCGAGGACCGTGCCGCCGACGAGCGCGATGAGGATCGCCCCCTTCACACGGAGCGCGATCAGGATGCCGCCCGCGAGCAGCGTGATGACGAAGAGCAGGGTGGGCAGGCTCGCGACCGAGCCGCCGATGCCGAGGTCGACCGGCGGCGACGGGTTGCCGGTGGCCGTGACGAAGCCCGCGTTCACGAAGCCGATGAACGCGATGAAGAGCCCGATGCCGACGGTGATGGCGAGCTTCAGCTCCACCGGGACGGCGTCGAAGATCATCTTCCGAAGCCCCGTGGCCGCGAGCAGCACGATGACGATGCCGTTGATCACGACGAGCGCCATCGCCTCGGGCCAGGTGACCGAGCCCACGACCGAGAACGCGAGGAACGCGTTGATGCCGAGCCCGGCGGCGAAGGCGAACGGCAGGCGCGTGACGAGGCCGAAGAGCACCGTCATGACGCCCGCGGTGAGCGCCGTGGCCGCGGCGATCGCGGCGCCGTTCAGCGTGTTGCCGTCGACGTCGGGCGTCGACAGGATGATCGGGTTGAGGATGACGATGTACGCCATCGTCACGAAGGTGACGATGCCGCCGCGCACCTCGGTCGCGTAGTTGGAGCCGCGCTTCGTGATCTCGAAGAAGCGGTCGACGGCGCCGACCGGCTGCTTCTCGGCCGGGTCGGCGGGGTCGGTCGTCGGGGTGGTTGCAGTGGTCATCCGGGAACCTTCGATGAGGGACGAGCGCCGGGGGCGCACGACGGGTGGTCTGTCGAGTATGGAGTTGGGGTGGTGGAACGGGTGCGCGACGCGGTCAGCTGAACATCTTGATGATGTGGTCGCCGACGATCAGGTAGATGCCCACGAGCACGGCCACGCCGCTGAGCGCGAAGCAGGCCCACGCGCCGACGAGCGCGGCGCGCTTCTGGCCGTCGGTGAGGGGGCTCTTCTTGGCGGCCTTCTTCGCGCGCTTCTCGGCCTGCTTGATCTCGGCGGGCGTCACGATGGTGATCGCGTCGGTGAACTCGGCCGGCGTCACGATCGGGGTGCGCCCCGAGACGGTCAGCAGGCGGATGCCGAGCGAGTAGGCGGAGACGACGACGGCGGTGCCGATGAGCGCCGAGACGAACACGAGGAGGAATGCGAGCCAGTCGATCACGACGTCACCTTCTTCTTCGGCTTGGGGTTGCGCTTGATCTTCACGGCGCGGCCCGAGTGCGCGACCTCGCTGACGACGTTGTGGTGAGAGACCTCGCTGCGACGCGACCACAGGAAGATGCCGACGATGACGCCGACGCCGACGACGGTGTCGATGATGACGCCGACGACGCCCATGTGCGCGACGAGCGCGGCGAGCGCGCCGACGGCGCCCGCGGCCGGCAGGGTCAGCAGCCAGCCGACGCCGATGCGCCCTGCAGTGCGCCAGCGCACCTTGGAGCCGCGGCGCCCGAGGCCCGAGCCGATGACCGAGCCCGAGGCGACCTGCGTCGTCGAGAGCGCGAAGCCGACGTGGCTCGAGGCGAGGATGGTCGCGGCGGTCGCGGTCTCGGCCGCGAAGCCCTGCGCCGGCTTGACGTCGGTGAGGCCGGTGCCGAGCGTCTTGATGATGCGCCAGCCGCCCATGTAGGTGCCGAGCGCGATCGCGACCGCGCAGGTCACGATGACCCACGGGTACACGTCGCTGCCGGCGGGCTGGAGACCTGCGGCGACGAGGGTGAGGGTGATGACGCCCATGGTCTTCTGCGCGTCGTTCGTGCCGTGCGCGAGGGCGACGAGCGAGGAGGAGAAGATCTGCGCGTGGCGGAAGCCGTCGCGGCCGTCGGGCTTTCCGTCGTAGCGGCGCGTGATGGCGTACGCGAGCTTCGTCGCAGCGTAGGCGATGAGGCCCGCGGTCAGCGGGGCGAGGATCGCCGGCAGGATGACCTTCGACATGACGACGGAGAAGTCGATCGCGCTGACGCCGAAGCCGACGAGGGTGGCGCCGATGAGGCCGCCGAACAGGGCGTGGCTCGACGAGGAGGGCAGGCCCAGCAGCCAGGTGACCATGTTCCACACGATCGCTCCGATGAGGCCGGCGAAGATCAGCTCGGGCGTGATCAGCACGCCGCCGTCGCCCTCCTTGATGATGCCGCCCGAGATCGTCTTCGCCACCTCGGTGGAGAGGAACGCGCCGACGAGGTTCAGGAGGGCTGCGAGCGTGACCGCGGTCTTCGGCTTCAGCGCACCGGTGGCGATGGGCGTCGCCATCGCGTTGGCGGTGTCGTGGAAGCCGTTCGTGAAGTCGAAGAAGAGCGCCAGTGCGATGACCAGCACGACGATGAGGGTGAGATCCACCGGCGTCTTTCTTGCGAGAGGGAAGAGTTCACCTGGAGTTCAGGAACCCCGTCGATCCTACGCGACCGATCCGTGCTCCGTCACCACAGTGGCGAGATCCTCGCCGAACACGAAGGTGCGGCGCACCTCGCCGCCCGCGAGCACGCCGGGCAGCCACCGTTTCGCGTCGTCCCACATCTGCGCGTACGGCACCTCGGCGAGGGCGAACCACTCGGGGTCGAGCTCGTCGGATGCCACGGGGTCGCCCTGCCAGCGGCGGCCGACGAACACGGTCGACTCCTGGCTCCACGACTCGCGGTGCGGGAAGTGGTAGCTGAGGAGGCCGCGCGGCTCGAGGTCGCCGGCGACCACGACGAGGCCCGACTCCTCGAAGACCTCGCGCACCGCGGCATCCACCGCCTGTTCGCCGGGTTCGAGCTTGCCGCCGAGCCCGACGTAGTAGCCCTCGCCCAGGCCGTGCTTCTTGCGCCCGAGGAGCACCTCGGTGACCCCGTCGCGTTCGCGGAGGAGGTAGCAGACGCAGACCTGGTACATGGGTGGTTCCCGTCGACCGATCAGCCGAAGAGGATGCGCGCCTCGTCGTAGCGCGACTGCGGCACCCGGTTCAGGGTGCCGACGGCCTCGGCGATCGAGACGGTCTTGATGTCGGTGCCGCGGAGGGTGACCATCGAGCCCCACGCGTTGTCGTACACGGCGTCGATCGCGGCCATGCCGAGGCGGGTGGCGAGCACCCGGTCGTAGGCCGACGGCGCGCCGCCGCGCTGGATGTGGCCGAGCACGGTCGCGCGGGACTCGATGCCCGTGCGCTCCTCGATCATCGGGGCGAGGATGTCGGCGATGCCGCCGAGGCGCGGGCGGTTGAACGCGTCGAGGCCCTTGTGCGAGTGCGCCTCGTCCATGCCCTCGAGCGTGAAGCCCTCGGCGACGACCACGAGCGGGGAACGGCCGCGGTCGCGCACCGACTCGACCCACTCGCAGATCTGCTCGATCGACTGGGGCTGCTCGGGGATGAGGATCGCGTGCGCTCCCCCGGCCATGCCCGAGTGCAGGGCGATCCAGCCGACGTGGCGGCCCATGACCTCGAGCACCATGCAGCGGCCGTGCGAGTCGGCGGTCGTGCGGAGGCGGTCGATCGCCTCGGTCGCGATCTCGACCGCGGTGTCGAAGCCGAACGAGTAGTCGGTGGCGGCGAGGTCGTTGTCGATCGTCTTGGGGACGCCGACGACGTTGATGCCGCCCTCGTCGTGCAGCCGGCGGGCCGCGGTGAGCGTGCCCTCGCCGCCGATCGCGATGATCGCGTCGATGCCGTGCTCGTCGAGCATGCGCTGGATGTTCTCGGGGCCGCCGCCCTCGCCCTCGAAGGGGTTGGTGCGGCTCGAGCCCAGGATCGTGCCGCCCTGCTTCGAGAGGCCGCGCACGTCGTGGCGCGTGATGGGCATGATGTCGGCCTCGACGACGCCCTTCCAGCCCCAGCGGAAGCCGACGAACTCCGTCTCGTGCGAGATGACGCCCCGGAGGACGGCACCGCGGATGACGGCGTTCAACCCCGGGCAGTCGCCGCCGGAGGTGAGGATTCCGATCTTCATGACGCGTGGGACTCCTTGCACTGGGGGAAATCGTCGCTGGAGCCGCTTCATCGGGGCACGACGTTCGGAAGTCTAGCGAACCTCGACTCTGCTGAGACGGCTCGGGCGCCGCCGCGAATCAAGGTCGCCAGAAACCCGCAAGCATCGCGCCAGATGCAGGGCGTCCGAGACGATCCGCGCCTACAGCGCCCCGTCGAGCGCCTGCCGGAGCAGGTGCTGGAGGGCGTCGAGCTGCACCGAGTCAGCCGAGCCGGGCTCGACGTCCTGGCCGTCGAGCGCGCGGGCCGCGAGGCCCTGCTTCGAGTCGATGAGCTCGGCGATGCGAGCGTCGATCGTGTGGGCGGCGATGATGCGCCACGCGGTGACCGGCTCCTCCTGGCCGATGCGGTGCACGCGGTCGATCGCCTGGGTCTGCTCGGCGGCCGTCCAGCTGAGCTCGGCGAGCACGACGTTCGACGCGGCCTGGAGGTTCACGCCGACGCCCGCCGCGGTGAGCGAGCAGACGGCGACCGAGACCTCGGGGTCCTTGTTGAACGCGTCGATCGCGGCCTGGCGCTGCAGCGCGGTCTGGTCGCCGCGCAGCGACACGGTCCGCAGTTCGCGTGCGGCGAAGGCCGCCTCTGCCTGGTCCATGACGTCGATGTGCTTCGCGAAGAAGACGACCTTGCCGACCGAACGGGCGAGCTGGGCGGCGTAGTCGGCCGCGAGCCCGGCCTTCGCCTGGCCGATGCGGCGCACCATCGTGAAGACGTTCTCGCCCGACTTCGACGACTTCGACTCCTCGAGCTCGGCGCTCGCGACGGCCCGGATGAACTGGTCGCGGGTGTCCTCGTCGAGGTCGCCGACCTTCAGGTGGCGGGCCTCGACGAGCGCGCGGAACCGCGAGGCGAGGCGGTTGCCGAGCTCGCGCTCGGCGGCGCGCACCGAGCGGCCGAGCTCGTCGTCGAGCTCGACGGGCAGGTCGGCGATGCGCTTCGCAGGCAGGTCGGCCGCGACATCCACCTTGCGACGGCGCACGATGCCGAGATCGATGACGGTGCGCCGGGCCTCGGAGTAGAAGCCGGGCTCTGCGGGGGTGAGCCCGGTCTCCTCGAGCTTCGCGAGGAGCTCGGCCGAGGGCTTGTCGCCGTCGATCCAGCCGAGGAACTTCCAGATGGCGCGGAAGTCGTCGACGTCGTTGATGAGCGGCGTGCCCGTGAGGGCGAGCAGCAGCGGGTTGCCGCCGGGGGTCGACTTGCGGATGCGCTCGGCGAGCGCGAGCACGTTCTTCGAGCGCTGCGACTGCAGGTTCTTGATGAAGTGCGCCTCGTCGACGACCATGCCGCGGAAGCCGAGCGTCGACAGCCACGCCATGTGCCGGTCGAGCACGTCGTAGTTCACGATGACGACGTCGGCGAAGGCGTCGAGCGTGTCGCCGTCGCCGTGGATCACGGTGGCGCGGCGGTGCGGGGTCCACCGTTCGACCTCGCGCGCCCAGTTCATCTTCACGACGTTGGGCACGACCGCGAGCAGCGGGTAGGCGTTCGCGACGGATGCCGCGAGCACCGACTGGGCTGTCTTGCCGAGGCCCGGCTCGTCGGCGAGCAGGAACGCGCGGTGGCCCTCGCGGGCGCTCTCGATGAATCGGGCCTGGTGCTTCATGAGCTCGAGGCCGCGCGGCGAGAGGCGGTCGGCCTTGGGCGCCTCGGGCAGCTCCATCGAGGCGGCCTGGCCGCCCGAGCCCTGCTCGAACGACTTGAAGAGGGGGCCGAGCAGCTCCCAGTTGGCGAGCCGGCGCACGGGCACGAGCGGCGCGGCGGGCTTCGAGAAGTCGGGCGCGAGGAACGGGTTCGCGAGCTGGCGCGACTTCACCGAGGCGGGGATGACCTGGTTCTCGGAGACCTCGAGCTTCACCTCGGGCTCGCGCGTGATGATGAGCTCGTCGGGGCTCAGCTCGGCGCCCGACTCGAGCAGCCAGTCGCGGCGGAATCGCTGCGCGACCGTGGAGATCGAGGCGTCGGGCTCGAGCAGCTGGATGAGGCTCGTGTCGCGGGCGGCGGTCTTCGCGAGGATCTGCGCGATGCCGTCGAGCCGCTTCAGGAGCTCGGCGCGGGCCGCGTCGCCGATCTCGGCGTCGGCCTTGACCCGGGCGCGCTCCTCGCGCATGAGCAGCGCGATGACCTGGAACTTGGTGCGGTTCGTCGGGCCGAGCTTGCCCTTCTGCGCCTTCTGCTCGACCTCTCGCACCTTGCGGGCGAGGATCGGGATGATGGGTGCTTCGTCGTCGCGCGAACGCGTACGCTGCCGCTGCCTCGTCTGGGCCATGGTCCTCCCGTTTCCTTCGTGCCGTGCCCGGCACGCCCCCTCGGCACCACCTGGTGATCGAGCCCGCGCGCTGCGGCTCGGTGCCGCGCGGCGAGGTACGCCGAATCCCGAACCGAGCAGCGGCGAGCGGGGCTCGCACGGTCGGCCGAAGAACGGATTCGTCGGGCGCTTCCCCCATTCTAGCGGGCGAAGGGCCTCCGGCGTGAACCGCGTGTCACCCGACGACGTGCACGGCGTAGCTGAGCAGGAACCCCGCCGTCGCGAGCAGGCCCGTGAAGGCGTGCGCCGTGCGGAACGCCTCGGGGATCATCGTGTCGCAGATCATCGCGAGGATGGCGCCCGCCGCGATGGCCGTGATGAACGCCGTGAGCTCGCCCGGGGCGTCGTCGAGCAGCACGAACCCCGCGAGCGACGCGAGCGCGCTCGCGAGCGCGATGCCCGCCCAGAGCACGAAGACGTACGTGCGAGAACGCCCGCTCTCCTTCAGCGCCGCCGTCGAGGAGAGCCCCTCGGGGATGTTCGAGATCAGGATCGCGACGAACACCGGCACGCTCACTCCCCCGCCGCCGACCATGCTGAGCCCGAGCACCGCCGACTCGGGGATGCCGTCGAGGAGCGCCCCGACGGCGATGCCGGTGCCGGTGCCGGGGTCCTCCCCCGTACCGCGCGGGTTGCGCTTGTCGAGGCGGTCGAGCAGCTGGTTCGCGAACACGTAGACGATCGCTCCGACGGCGAACCCCCCGACCGTCGGCCAGAAGCCGCCCTCGTCCTGCGCCTCGAGCACGAGGTCGAAGGCGAGCGCCGAGACGAGCACGCCCGAGCCGAAGGCCATGATGGAGGCCACGACGCGCGTCGGCACCTTCACGTACCACGCGATGACGGCGCCGAGGAGGAGCGCGCCGCCGGCGAGGAGTCCGGCGATGCCCGCGAGGATCCAGTCGGCCATGCTGCGAGCATAGGGACCGGGGCTACCCGTTCGCCGCCGACGCGCCTACCCTTGAGACATGGACGAGCTCGCGGGGGCGGGCGCGGAGTTCGCGCCCGAGGACGACGATTTCACGGTCTCGCAGGACACCGAGTTCGACGAGGCCGACGAGGCGCACGACGACGACGAGCGCTCGCTCGACGACGTGCTCGACGAGGAGGTCGAGGGCCTCGACGCCGAGCGGAGGGTCGATCTCGGCGACGAGCGAGCGGCCGCGGCGAGCGAGGGCGGGTGACGGCTCGCCGGAGCGGGCGGCGCGGCCGCGACCATGCCTCGGCTCGCGACGAGGGCCGAGCCGAGCCGGGCCGGCCTAGACGCCCCCGCCGCCTCCGCCGCCGCCACCGCCGCCCGACGAGCCGCCGCCGCTCGAGCCGCTCGACGAGGAGCTCGCGCTCGACCCCGACCACGAGCTGTTCGACGAGCTCGAGAACGAGGCGACGCCCGCAGAGAAGTAGGCCGCATTGAACCCGCTGCTGCCCGAGTACCAGTCGGGCTGTCGGCCGAGCTGCTCGTAGAGCACCGCGAGCTCGCGGCTCCAGTCGCGCTCGAAGCCGAATAGCACGGCGTAGGGCAGCAGGCGCTCGTTGAGCTTCAGCACCTGGCCGAGATCGCTCGTGTCGATGCGGAGCGCGCCCTCCGGGCTCTGCAGCACCCGGATCCGGTCGGCCTCGGCGAGCCGGATGTACGTCCGCAGGCCCTCGAGGTGGTCTCGGAGCTCGCGGCCGCGCCCGGTGAGCGGACGCACCGACGCGACCGTCCCGATCGCGAGCAGCCCCGCGAGGATCGCCACGATGAAGCAGAGCGCGGGCCAGCCGCCGCCCATCACCGAGGTGAGCGCGATGACGCCGAGCACGAAGCTCGCGACCGCCGCGATGCCGGCCCCGATCGCGAGCAGGATGCGGAGGCCGTGGTCGGGGCTGCGCCGGAGCCCCGCCGCGACGACCCCGCTCGACACGCGCTGCCTGATCGCGAGCAGTCGCTTGCCGAGCGCGGTGTCGCTCGACTTCATCTCGCGCAGGGCGCCGGGCTGCGGCGGGCTGCCGAAGAGCGCCTCCATGACCGCCCGGGCGTGTTCGTCGCCCGCAGGCCCACCGCCGGTGAACTGGACGGCGTAGCGGCGGGACCCGGTCTCGACGACCCGGAGCTCCCCGGCGACGGCGCGCTCGAGCACGGTCGCGGTGACCCCCCGCGACATGCTGCCGACGAGCTCCGCGGCGACGAACGCGGAGACGCCCTCGGGCGGTTCGTACTGCGCGATGATCGTGCCCCGGCCGGGGTGGCTGCGCCACCGGCCGAGGCGCAGCGCGAGCGCGACGGCGGCGGCGACCACGGCGAGCGCCGCCGCGATCGCGCTGCCGACGGCGGCGGGCGACGACCAGAATGAGTCGTCGCGCGGCACGACCGTGCCCGGCTCGAACGCGACCGCGAAGCTGAGGTTCTCGTACGGCCCGAGCCCGGCGGCCTCGGCCACGACGACCGCCCCGCCGTCGACGGGCTCGCTCGTCATCGAGTCGCAGGGGTCGCTCGATCCCGACCACCCGCGGTAGCAGGCCATGTCGCCCGTCATCGCGTCGGCGAGCTCGGCCGAGAGGCGCAGCTCGCCGCGCACGACGCCGAAGGGCTGCGCCCACCCGGTGCCGTTGACGTCCCAGTAGATCTCGTCGATCGCCGCGTCGTCGGGCACGTGGGTGACGTTGCGCATGCGGTAGTGGAACACGTACGTCTGCTCGCCGTGCACGAAGCCGTCGGCACGGCTCGTGACGAGCAGGAACTCGTCGTCCTCGTCGGCCTCCGTCTCGAACGGCCGGGGCGCGCCCGAGGCATCCGTCACCGATTCGACGACCAGGTCGACCGGATGCCCGTCGTAGTTCAGCGGGATGGCCCGGCGGATGCCGTGGTTCTGGTCGAACTCGGGGAACACCGCGACGAGCGTCTCGGTGACCTCCATCACGGAGCGCCCCTCGTCGTCGAGCGAGAGCTCGTAGACCGCGTCGAAGGAGTCGAACACGAAGTCGTCGGGCCCGGCGCGCACGCCGAGCGGAGCGAGCGCCTCGGGCGCGGCGGCGGGCGGCCCGGCCGCCACGTCGAGCGGTCGGGATGCCCCGCGCTCCCCCGCGACGGCGGGCGCGGCACCGAGGGCGCCGACCAGGAGCAGGGCGGAGGATGCGGCCGCGAACGCGGCGGCGAGTCGTGCGACGACGGCGCGACGGGCGGGGCGACGGGGCATGCCCCAACGCTAGCCGCCGCCGCACCGGTTCGTCAGGTGCGTCGCGGGTCAGGCCCGACGCAGTCGGAGGCTGTTCAGCACGACGAAGATGCTCGAGAACGCCATCGCCGCACCCGCGATCATCGGGTTCAGGAACCCCGCCGCCGCGAGTGGGATCGCCGCGACGTTGTAGGCGAAGGCCCAGAAGAGGTTGCCGCGGATCGTGCCGAGCGTCGCCCTGGCGAGCGAGATCGCGTCGGGGATCGCCGCGGGCTCGTCGCGGGTGAGCGCGAGGTCGCTCGCGCTCGCCGCCGCGTCGGTGCCGCCGCCCATCGCGATGCCGAGGTCGGCCGCCGCGAGCGCTGCGGCGTCGTTGACCCCGTCGCCGACCATCGCGGTCTTGCGCCCCGCGGCCTGCAGCTCGGTGACGGCCGCGAGCTTGCCCTCGGGGCTGACCTCGGCGTGCACGCGCTCGATGCCGAGCTCGGCGGCGACGCGTTCGGCCGGGCGACGCGCGTCGCCCGTGAGCAGGATCGGCTCGAGTCCCTGGGCGCGCAGCCGGTCGACCGCCTCACGGGCACCGGGGCGGATCGAGTCGCCCACCTCGAGGAGCGCGCGCACCTCGCCGTCCCAGCCGACGGCGACAGCGGTGGCGTCGGAGGCGGCGGCCCGCTCGGCCAGCACCGCGGGCAGGGTCATGCCGAGCCCCTCGAGGAAGGCGGGACGCCCCACGGCCGCACGGACGCCGTCGACGCTCGCCGAGACGCCGAGTCCGGCATGCGCGCGGAACTCCTGCGCCTCGGGCACGACGACCCCGCGCTCGGCGGCGCCGTCGACGACGGCCCGTGCGATGGGGTGCTCGGAGCGCTGCTCGAGGGCGGCCGCGATGCGGAGCGCGGCGGCCGGCTCGGTGCCGTCGGTCGTGGTGACCTCGCCGAGGCGCATGCGCCCGGTCGTCAGGGTGCCGGTCTTGTCGAGCAGGATCGTGTCGATGCCGGCCGTGCGGTCGAGCGTCTCGGGCCCGGTGATCAGGATGCCCCGCTCGGCTCCGCGGCCCGTGCCGACGAGGATCGCCATCGGCGTCGCGAGCCCGAGCGCGCAGGGGCAGGCGATCACGAGCACGGCGACGGCCGCCGTGACGGCCTGCTCGACCGGGCTGCCGGTCGCGATCCAGACGATCGCGGTGCCGACGGCGATCGCGATGACGATCGGCACGAACACCGCCGAGATCCGGTCGGCGAGGCGCTGGGCCTTCGACTTGCCGAGCTGCGCGTCCTCGACGAGGCGCGCGATCTGCGCGAGCCGGGTGTCGGCGCCTACGCGGGCGGCGGTGACGACGATGCTGCCGCCGTGCACGATGGTCGCCGCGGTGACCGCGGTGCCCGCCGCGACGTCGACCGGCGCGGGCTCGCCCGTCAGCATCGACTCGTCGACGCTCGCCTCGCCGTCGGCGACCACGCCGTCGGCCGCGATGCGCTCGCCCGGCCGAACGACGAAGCGGTCGCCGGGCCGCAGCGCGCCGATCGCCACCCGCACCTCGGTCGGGGCCGCGCCGGCTCCGCCGACGGCGTTCGCTTCCCGCAGGACCGAGACCTCGCGCGGGGCGAGCTCGAGCAGGGTGCGCAGCGACCGGCCCGCGCGCCGCTTCGACTTGGCCTCGAGCACCCGCCCGAGCAGCAGGATCGTGATGACGCCCGCCGCGACCTCGAGGTAGATGTCGCCGCCCGGGGTGCCGCGCACCCCGAAGGACCACTCGTGGGTCATGCCCGGCATGCCGGCGTGCCCGAGGAAGAGCGCCCACAGCGACCACGCGAAGGCGGTGAGGGTGCCGAGCGAGACGAGCGTGTCCATCGTGAGGGCGCCGTGCCGCAGGTTCTGCCAGGCGGCGCGGTGGAACGGCCAGCCGCCCCAGACCACGACCGGGGCGGCGAGCGTGAGCGAGAGCCACTGCCAGTACGTGAACTGGAACGCCGGGATCATGGCGATGACCACCACCGGCACGGTGAGCACCGTCGAGACGACGAGCCGCGTCATGAGCGGGTCGGATGCCTCGCGGCGGGTGCCGGCCTCGAGCTCGGCCTGGTCTGACCGCACGGAGCTCTCGGCCGCGCCGGAGAATGCCGGCCGGTTGAGGTCGAGGTCGAGGTCGCGGTCGTCGGACGGCTCACCCGACACCCCGTCGAGGGCGTGGCCGGGCTCGGCGGGTCGCACCGGAGGTCCGACGACCGCAACCGGCGTCGCGGTGTAGCCCGCCTGCTTCACCGCCTCGACGAGCGCGTCGATCGAGGTCGACTGCGGGAAGGTGACCCGCGCTCGTTCGGTCGCGAGGTTGACCGCGGCCTCGACGCCGTCGAGGCGGCCGAGGCGTTGCTCGACGCGGCCCACGCAGCTCGCGCACGTCATGCCCTCGATGTCGAGGTCGATGGTGCGGACCGGTGTCGTCTCGAGCGTCGTCATGGGTTCGAGAGTACCCCCTAGGGGTATTCGGCGCAAACGGGGTATCCTGTGAGGGTGATCGAGGACATCAAGAAGCGCGCACTGCACCGCACGAAGATCATCGAGGGCCAACTGCGCGGCATCGAGAAGATGATCGAGAACGAGGACTACTGCGTCGACATCATCACGCTGTCGCTCGCCGTGCAGAAGTCGCTCGGCTCCCTGAACAAGCTCCTCGTCGAGAACCACCTGCGCACCCACGTCTCGCACATGTACGAGCAGGGCGGCGAGCAGCGCGACGAGGCGGTCGCCGAGCTCGTGCGCATCTTCGAGCTCTCGAACAACCGCAGCTGACCCTCGACGCGCTCAGGTGCCCGGCGAGGTCACCGCGAGCCAGGCGTCGAGCTCGCTCGGCTCGTCGGTGATGATGCCGTCGACGCCGAGCGCGTTCACCGCCTCCCAGTGCTCGTCGGTGTTGAGCGTGTAGCAGAGCACCGCGACGCCGGCCTCGTGCGCGAGGACGAGCGCGCCGGGCTCGGCCGTCACCGAGTCCACCGTCGTGCCGAAGCCGATGAGCCCGAGCCGCTCCGCGAGCGGCACCGGATCGGCCGGCAGCTCGCGGATGAGCATGATGCGCGGAAGGGTCGGGGCCACCGACTGCAGGGAGACGAGCGTCTCGAGGCTGAAGCTCTGCAGCACGACGCGCCCGCGGAGCCCGTGCCGGTCGACGAGGCCCGTCACCGCCTTCACCTCGTCGGGGGTCCAGTCGGCCTTCAGCTCGACGAGCGCACGGGCGTCGTCGCGTTCGGCGAGCGCGACGAAGAACTCCTCGAGCGTCGGGATGGGCGTGCCCGCGAACTCGGGGGCGTACCAGGCGCCCGCATCGAGCCGTGCCAGCTCGTCGAGCTCGAGCTCCCCCACCGTGCGGGGATCGCCGGTGACGCGCTCGAGGGTGACGTCGTGGAAGAGCACGGGCACGCCGTCGCGCGTGAGCTGCACGTCGGTCTCGACGAACGCGAGCTCATCCATCGCGAGCTCGAGCGAGGGCATGGTGTTCTCCGGCGCGGTCGCCCGGTCACCACGATGACCGACGGTGAAGGCGGGCTCGCCGGGTGCGCGGAGCGCGCCGAACACGTCGATGGCGTACACCGTCGGCGGCGTCTGCGCGACGAGCAGCACCGCGGCGAGGATCGCGACCGCGATCGCGGCGAGCGCCGCGCGGATCGCCCTGCGGGGCGGGATCGCGAGGGCGTCGAACAGTCGGGGGCGGGCGGGGGGCGTGGCTGCGACGGCACTCGGCCGCCGCCGCACGGTCTCGGGGTCGACCGTGCGGAAGGCGTGCTTCACGGGTTCGGGCCTTTCCACCGCGGGGCGCCGTTGCCCGCGCGGTGCACGCTACTCTAGCAACACCGTTACCGTTTCGTTACCGAATTCCGAGGAGAATCCTGCGCCCCCGACGGCACCGCCGACGCGCCGCGAAACCGCGGCACCGACGGCCCTGGCACGCTCGTCGCACCGACCCGACCGGCCGCCGTCAGCGCCGCTCGTTGCCGCGCCGGTAGTTGCCCGTCGCGCGGGCGAGCAGATGCTGCACCCGCTCGTCGTCGGCCGCCTGCAGCGCGGCGCCGAGCCGCGCGGCATCGCGGCCGCCGACCGTCGTCACGACCCGCCCGCCGCGCGACACGACCACCGCACCGTCCTTCGCGATGCGGTAGTCGAAGGGATCGGTGACGAGCCGGCCGCGCTCGTCGGAGGCGCCGTTGCGGCCCGCCACCGTCGCCCCTACCGCAGGCTCTTCGTGTGCCAGACGGTCTTCGTCTCGGTGAACGCCGAGATGCGACCGAGCGCCGGCGCCGCGGCGTCGGGCCCGTTCTCGGGGCGCAGCACCCGCTTGAGCGTGTCGGCCGCCGCGACCTCGAGCGAGATCCAGTCGAGCGCGCCGGCGCCGACCAGGTCGATCGCGTTGACGTCGGCGTGGCTCGCGAGCCAGGGCGCGATCTCGGCGGGCGACCCGGTCAGCACGTTCACGACGCCCCCCGGCACGTCGCTCGTCGCGAGCACCTCGGCGAGGCTGATCGCCGAGAGCGGAAAGGGCTCGCTCGCCACGACCACGACCGAGTTGCCGGCGACGAGCGCCGGCGCGATCGCCGAGACGAGGCCGAGGAGCGAGGTGTCCTGGGGGGCCACGATCGCGACGACGCCGGTCGGCTCGGGCACCGAGATGTTGAAGTACGGCCCCGCCACCGGGTTCGCGTTGCCCGCGACCTGGGCGAACTTGTCGGCCCAGCCTGCGTACCAGACCCAGCGATCGATCGCCTCGTCGACCTGGGCGGCGGCGACGGCCCGCGAGACGCCCTCGGAGTCCTCGATCTCGGCGACGAACTGCGCACGGCGACCCTCGAGGAGCTCGGCGATCCGGTACAGCACCTGGCCGCGGTTGTAGGCGGTCGCACCCGCCCAGCCCGGGACGGCGGCGCGCGCGGCGACGACCGCGTCGCGGGCGTCCTTGCGGGAGGCCAGCGCGGCGTTCGCGAGGAAGCGGCCGTCGGGCGCCGCGACCTCGTAGGTGCGCCCCGACTCGCTGCGCGGGAACTTGCCGCCGATGTAGAGCTTGTACGTCTTCGGCACGGCGAGGCGGGTCATCGCTTCGATCCCTTCGTGGTGGCCTTCTGCGATCGGCGGGGGCGCTTGGCGGTCGGCTCGGCCGCCGGGGCATCCGCCGCGATCGCCGACCTCGCGGCGGAACGCGTCACCGCTGCCTGCCCGATCGGCGCAGGGGCGAGGTACGCGGCGAGCCCGTGACGGCCGCCCTCGCGGCCGTATCCCGACTCCTTGAAGCCGCCGAACGGCGACGCCGGGTCGAAGCGGTTGAACGTGTTCGCCCAGATGACGCCGGCGCGCAGCTGGTCGGCGACCGCGAGGATGCGGCTGCCCTTGTCGGTCCAGATGCCGGCCGAGAGTCCGTACGGGGTGTTGTTCGCCTTCGCGATCGCCTCCTGCGGCGTGCGGAAGGTGAGCACCGAGAGCACCGGGCCGAAGATCTCCTCGCGGGCGATGCGGCTCGAGGTCTGCACGTTCGTGAAGATCGTCGGCGCGTACCAGAACCCGTTCTCGGGGATCTCGCACGGGGCGCTCCAGCGTTCGGCGCCCTCCTCGACACCGGCATCGCTCAGCATGCGGATGCGGTCGAGCTGCTCGCGCGAGTTGATCGCGCCGATGTCGGTGTTCTTGTCGAGCGGGTCGCCGAGGCGCAGCGTCGAGAGGCGGGTCTTCAGCCGCTCGACGACCTCGTCGTGGATGTTCTCCTGCACGAGGAGTCGCGAACCGGCGCAGCACACGTGCCCCTGGTTGAAGAAGATGCCGTTGACGATGCCCTCGATCGCCTGGTCGATGGGCGCGTCGTCGAAGACGATGTTCGCCGCCTTGCCGCCGAGCTCGAGCGTCGCCTTCTTGTCGGTGCCCGCGATCTGCTTGGCGATCGCCCGGCCGACGGCGGTCGAGCCCGTGAACGCGACCTTGTCGACGCCCTCGTGCGCGACGAGCGCCGCACCCGTGTCGCCCGCGCCCGTGACGATGTTCACGACGCCCGGCGGCAGCTCGGCCTGCTGCAGGATCTCGGCGAAGATGAGCGCCGTGAGCGGCGTCGTCTCTGCGGGCTTCAGCACGACCGTGTTGCCGGCGGCGAGCGCGGGCGCGATCTTCCACGCGAGCATGAGCAGCGGGAAGTTCCACGGGATCACCTGGGCGGCGACGCCGAGCGAGCGCGGGTCGGCGCCGAGGCCCGCGTGGTCGAGCTTGTCGGCCCAGCCCGCGTAGTAGAAGAACCACGCCGCGACGAGGGGCACGTCGACGTCGCGCGACTCCTTGATCGGCTTGCCGTTGTCGAGCGACTCGGCGACCGCGAGCTCGCGCGCCCGCTCCTGGACGAGGCGCGCGATTCGGAAGAGGTACTTGCCGCGATCGCGGCCGCTCATCTTGGACCACACGCGGTCGTACGCGCGGCGTGCCGCCGCGACGGCGTCGGCCACGTCGGCCTCGTTCGCGTTCGCGATCATCGCGATGCGCTCTTCGCTCGCGGGCGAGATGGTCTGGAACGGGGTGCCTCGGCCGTCGACGAACTCGCCGTCGATGAAGAGGCCGTAGCTGTCGCGGAGCGAGAGGATCGCGCGCGACTCGGGTGCGGGTGCGTAGTCGAGGAAGCTCATGTTCAGTCCAGTCAGTCGATCGTCACGTAGTCGGCGCCCGAGTAGTGCCCGCTCGTCAGCTTCTGGCGCTGGAGCAGCACGTCGTTGAGGAGGCTCGAGGCCCCGAACCGGAAGAGGTGGGGCACGAGCCACTCCTCCCCGACGGTCTCGGCGACGGTGACGAGGTACTTGATCGCGTCCTTCGACGAGCGGATGCCGCCCGCCGGCTTCACGCCGACCTTGTGTCCGGTGAGCCGATGCCAGTCGCGCACGACCTCGAGCATGAGGAGCGTCACGGGCAGGGTCGCCGCGGGCGACACCTTGCCGGTCGACGTCTTGATGAAGTCGCCGCCGGCGAGGATGGACAGCCACGAGGCGCGGCGCACGTTGTCGTAGGTCACGAGCTCGCCGGTCTCGAGGATCACCTTGAGGCTCGCGCTCGTGCCGTCGGGCCGGCGGCACGCCTCCTTCACCGCGACGATCTGGTCGAAGACCTCGCCGTAGCGCCCCGCGAGGAACGCGCCGCGATCGATGACCATGTCGATCTCGTCGGCCCCGGCGGCGACCGCCTCGGCTGTGTCGGCGAGCTTGATGGCGAGCGAGGAACGGCCGCTGGGGAACGCGGTGGCGACCGCGGCGACCGAGATGAGGCCGTCATCGGGGTCGCCGTGCGCGGCGCCCAGCGCCTCGACCGCGTACGGCACCATGTCGCCGTAGACGCAGACGGCGGCGACGCGCGGCGTCGCGGGGTCGGACGCGTCGGGCGTGAGCGCCTTCGCGACGAGCGAGCGGACCTTGCCGGGGGTGTCGGCGCCCTCGAGCGTGGTGAGGTCGATGAGCTCGATGATGCGGTCGAGCGCCCAGGCCTTCGACGTCGTCTTGATCGAGCGGGTGCCGAGGGCGGCGGCGCGCTGCTCGAGGCCGACGGCGTCGACCCCCGGGATGCCGTGGAGATAGCGACCGAGCGTCTGGTCGTCGGGCTCGCCGCCGAGCACGGCGAGCGCGCGCTCGCGCGCGGTGGCGAGGGCGGTGCCGGCGTTGACCGGTGCTGGCATGAGTTGGACCTGGCTTTCGTGTGGAGGACGGCGCTGGATCAGCCGTCGAGGAGATGGAGGGCGGTGGACTCGTCGGTGACGAGCACCGTGCAGAGCCGGCTGCGCACGACCGCGTCGGCCACGGCGTGCTTGGCGGGGCCCGCGACGACGGCGATCGCGAGGGGCGAGCTGCGGATCTCGTCGAGGGTGAGCCCGACGGTGCGGGCGTCGAGGGCGGGGTCGACGATGTTGCCGTCGGAGTCGATGTACCGGCCGACGACGTCGCCGACGGCGCCCTTGGCGACGAGGAGGTCGACGTCGCCGGGCGCGAGGTAGCCGCTCTCGACGTGGACCGAGTTGTGGTCGGCGGCACCGGCGCTGAACAGGTACGCGTCGGCCGAGCGGGCGAGCTCGATGACGCCGGCGACGACGCGGTCGGACTCGATGGCGTGCTTCGTCTCGAGCCGTTCGAGGATCGCGGGGCTCGGCAGGAGCGTCGCCTGGCCGCCGCCCTTCTGCGAGATCGCGACGGCGGTCGCCGCCGCGGTGCCCGCGCGACGGTTGAGGCTCACGCCGCCGTTGATCTGCACGACGTTGACGCCGGTCGCCCAGCCGTTGCGCAGGTGCTGGGAGATCTCGAAGAGGGTGCGCCCCCAGCTCACGCCGAGCGTGCGCGGTACCGGGCGGAGCGCGGTGAGGTAGTCGGCGGCGGCCTGCGCGGTGCGCGCCTGCAGCTCTTCTGCCGAGGCGACGCCCGCGGAGGAGACGACGATGGCGTCGGTGAGCCCGCGCTCCTCGCGGAGGCGCCGCTCGATCGGCAGCCGCCGCGCTCGCGGGTGCAGGATCTCGATGCGGATGAACCCGCGGTGCTTGGCCTGCGCCAGCAGGCGCCCGACCTTCCACCGGGTGAGATTCAGCGCCTGGCCGATCTCGTCCTGGGTCTTGTTCTCCTCGTAGTAGAGCTCGGCCGCCCTGATGGAGAGGAGTTCGTCGATCTCGTCCATGCGCCTCCGTCCGCCTCGACATCCAGCGTAGGCAGCCGGGTGCTCATCGGCAACACTCGCAGGGGATGCTGCTCATATGAGCAGATCGATGGCGGATGCTGCGCGCCTATGCTGGTGCAATGCCCACGCCCCTCGCGCTCGCCGTCGACTTCGGCGGCACCAAGGTCGAAGCCGCGCTCGTCGACGAGCACGGCACCCTGCTGGCCGGCTCCCGCCACCGGCGCCCGACCGGGCCGAGCGCGACCGCCGACGAGCTCGACCGGTCCGTCCGGGAGGTCGTCGAGGCGGCCATCGCCGCCCTGCCCGCCGACGCCGGTCTCGTCGGCGTCGGCGTCGGCTCGGCCGGCCCGATCGAGGTCGCCACCGGCCGCGTCTCCCCGCTCAACGTGCCGGCGTGGCGCGGGCACCCGCTTCGCGACCGGCTGAGCGAGATCCTTCCCGGAACGCCCGTCGTGCTGCGCATCGACGGCCTCTGCATCGCGCTCGCCGAGCACTGGGTCGGCGCCGGGGCCGGCAGTCGGGGCGAGAACCTCCTCGGCATGGTCGTCTCGACGGGAGTCGGCGGCGGGCTCGTGATCGGCGGCCGAGCCGTCGCGAGCCCCACGGGCAACGGCGGTCACATCGGCCACATCGAGGTCGGCGGGTTCGACGACCCGTGCACCTGCGGCGGCCGCGGCTGCCTCGAGGCGATCGCCTCCGGTCCGCGCACCGTCGCCTGGGCCCGCACACAGGGGTTCGCCGGCACGACCGGCGAAGACCTGGCGCACGCCCACGCCGCGGGCGACCCCGTCGCGATCGCGGCGGTCGAACGCTCGGGCACCGCGATCGGCCACGCCATCGCCTCGGCGACGAACCTGCTCGACCTCGATCTCGTCGCGATCGGGGGCGGGTTCTCACGGGTCTCCCCCGCGCTCTTCGACCACGCCCGCGCCGCGGTCGCCGAGCGCACCGGGTTCGCCTTCGCGACGCGCGTCGAGATCGTGCCCTCCGCGCTCTCCGACGAAGGCCCCCTGATCGGCGCGGCGGCGCTCGTGCACCGGCCCGACCTCATCGTCTGACCGCACGGGTCGACGGCTCCCGCCTCGTTCGGGCGCCCGTCGGGGTCGCCGTCCACGGCGAGGGCGGGTCGCGCCGGGCCCGCCTCAGAGCCCCAGGATGCCGCGGGTGCGTTCGACGTCGTCCCGGATCGTGTCGATGAGCGCCGGGATCGAGGTGAAGGCCACCATTCCGCGGATGCGGTCGACGAACTCCACGTCCACGACGTGGTCGTAGAGGTCGAGCTCGCGGTCGAGCACATAGGCCTCGACCTGCTTCTTCGGCACGCCCTCGAACGTCGGGTTGTCGCCGACCGAGATCGCCGCGGGGTACCGCGTGCCCGCGTCGGTGAGCCACCCCGCGTACACGCCGTCGGCCGGGATGAGCCCCTCGGACTCGGGCGTCAGGTTCGCCGTCGGGAACCCGAGCTCACGGCCGCGAGCCGCCCCGTGCACCACGATGCCCGACACGGTCGGCGTGTGCCCGAGCAGCTCGGTGGCCCGACGCACGTCGCCCTCGGCGAGGAGTTCGCGCACCCAGGTCGACGACACCCGTCGCTCACCGTCGGGTGCGACGTCGCCGACGACCTCGACGGTGAAGCCGAAGCGCGCGCCCAGGTCGACGAGCAGCGCGACGTCGCCGGCGCCCCTGGCTCCGTAGCGGAAGTCGCTGCCCACGAGGACGGCCTTCGCCTGCAGCGTGTCCACGAGCACCCGCTCGACGAACTCCGTCGCCGGCACCGAGGCGAGTGCGCGGTCGAACGGCAGCAGCACCGTGGCATCCACGCCCGTCGTCGCGAGCAGCTCGAGCTTCTGGCGCACGCTCACGAGCGACTCGGGGCACTTGTCGGGCGCGAGCAGCGCGAGCGGATTGCGGTCGAACGTCACGACGGTGGTGGCGAGGTGCTCGGCCGCGGCGATCTCGCGGAGTCGCGCGATGACCTCGCGGTGCCCGCGGTGCACGCCGTCGAACTTGCCGATCGTCACGGCCGAGGGCCCGAAGCCCTGCGGGACGGCTCCGAGGCCCTTGTACGTCTTCACTCGGCCTCCGCCGTCGGCCGGTGCTTCGCGAGCCACCACTTGCCGAGCACGGGCAGCACGAGCGGGATGAACAGGTAGCCGCGGCCGAACCACGACCACACCGTGTCGTGCGGGAACAGCGCAGGGTCGACGATGCTCAGCGTGCCCACCACGATGACGCCGGTGAACTCGAAGGCGATCGTCGCCCAGGCGACCCGGTACCAGACCACGCCGGGCCGCACGAGCGCGATCGTCGCGACGACGTACACCGCTGCGGCGAGAGCCGACAGGGCGTACGCGAGCGGCGCCTCGTCGTACTTCGAGACGATCTGCACGAAGGACCGACCGAGGGCGGCGAGCGCCAGCACGCCGTAGACGGCGACGAGGACGCGCCCGATACCGCTCATCTTCGTCGGCGTACGGGTCTCCGCCGGGGCGCTCTGCAGGCTTTCCATGTCGTTCGATTCTCTCAGAAGTGCGGCGCTCAGACGGACTGCACGGTCCAGATCTGCAGCATCCGATAGACCATCACGCCGACCGAGAGCGCGGCGACGCCGAGCACGACGGTCGACCAGCGGTTGCGTTCGAGCAGCGCCCAGAACGCGGCGGCGGGCGGCAGCAGGGCCGCCGAGACGAGGTAGACCCAGAACTCGAGCGGGCTGCCCGTGGGCGAGTTGCCGAACGCGGGCGCGGCGATGGCGACCACGACCTGCACGAGGAGCAGGAGCTCGACGAGCGCGAGCGCCCCGAGCGTGAGGTCGCTCGGCACGCGGCCCGCGAAGCCGAGCACCAGGCAGAGCAGACCCGCCGCGACGGCGACCGCGAGCTGCACCCAGGCGAACCACTCGATCATGCGCCGCCCTCCTGCGGGAATCCGGTGACGACCTTCCACTGCCCGCCGCGTCGCTCGACGATCGCCACGAGCCGTTCGCCGGGCGCGACGGCCGCGAAGGGCTCGCCACGGCGCTCGGCGGATGCCTCGTCGCCGGCGCCGCTCACGGGCACGCGCTTGCCGTGGCCGAGGTCGACGGCCTCGGCCTCCGTGAAATCGACGACCGGGAGCGCCCGGCGCGCGGCCGCGGTCGGCGTCATCATCGAGGCGGCGACGTCGAAGCCCTCGAGCTCGCCGGCCTCGTCGACGTCGAAGCGGCCGATGCGGCTGCGGCGGAGCGCCGTCAGGTGGCCGCCCGTGCCGAGCGCCGAGCCCAGGTCGCGCGCGAGCGCGCGGATGTACGTGCCCGACGAGCACTCGACGCGCACGTCGAGGTCGAGGCATCCCTCGCCGGTGCGCACGGCGAGCAGCTCGTACGCCGAGATCGTGACCCGGCGGGGCGCGATCTCGACCGCTTCACCGTCGCGCACCCGCTGGTACGCCCGCTTGCCGTCGATCTTCACCGCGCTCACCGCGCTCGGCACCTGCTCGATCTCGCCCGTGAAGGCGAGCATCGCCTCGCGGAGGCTCGACTCGCCCTGTGCGAGGGCAGCGTCGGTCATCTCGGGCGTCGCAGGCAGCGCGTCGCCCTCGGCGTCGTCGGTCGTCGTGCCCCAGCCGAGCCGGATCGTCGCGAAGTACTCCTTGTCGAGCCCGACGAGGTAATGCAGGAGACGCGTCGCGCTGCCGACGCCGAGCACGAGCAGGCCGGTCGCCATGGGATCGAGCGTGCCGGCGTGACCGATCTTGCGCGTCCCGGCGAGGCGCCGCATGCGGGCGACGACGTCGTGGCTCGTGATCCCCTGCGGCTTGTCGACGAGGAGGATGCCGCTGTTCACGCCCCTCAGGCTAACAGTCGCACGCACCCCGGCCGGCGCCGAGCCGTGCGGCGCGGCCCTACGCTGGAGCAGTGAGGATCGGCATCATCGGCGCGGGCGCGCTCGGCGGGACGTTCGCGGCGCTGCTGGCACGCGCCGGACACGAGATCGAGGTGACCGCGCGCGGCACGGGCCTCGCGGCGATCAGGGCGGACGGCATCCGGCTGAGCGGCGGCTACGGCGACGCCCACGCGCGGGTCGCGGCCGGCGAGTTGCTCACCGAGCGCCCCGAGCTCGTGCTCGTCTGCACGAAGGCGCAGGACGCCGAGGCGGCGATCACCGCGAACGCGGCGCTCGTCGACGGGGTGCCGGTCGTCGTCGTGCAGAACGGGCTCGACGGGGTCGCGACGGCCGAACGACTGCTCCCCCGCTCGCACGCCGTCGGGCTGCTCTCGATCATCGCCGCGAACTACACCGAGCCGGGCGTCGTCCGGGTGACGACGCCCGCGACGAGCTACCTCGGCCGGGGCGACGGCGCACCCGATGCCGAGTCGAGGCGACTCGCGGCGATCCTCTCCGACGCCGTGCCGGTCGTCGCGATCGCCGGGTTCCGCGGCGCCCAGTGGACGAAACTCATCGTGAACATGCTGAACGCCGTGCCGGCGATCGTCGGCAGGAGCGTGCAGGACGTCGTCGACGACCGCCGACTGCGCCGCGTCGTGGCGGCCTCGATGCGCGAGGCGGTGCGCGTCGGCATCGCGCGAGGCGTGCGCTTCGGAGCCCTGCAGGGCCTCGGCGATCGGCGGCTGCGGCTCTTCGCACGCCTTCCGCTCGCGCTCGGCCAGGTCCTCCCATGGCTCATGCGGGTGCGCATGGGCGGGGTGCCGAACCTCGGCTCGACCCAGCAGAGCGTGCGCCGCGGCCAGCCGACCGAGATCGACTTCCTGAACGGGGCCGTCGTGCGCGAGGCGGCGCTCGCCGGGCTCGACGCCCCGGTCAGCCGCGCACTCACCGCCCTCGTGCACGAGGTCGAGGCGAGCGGTGCCCCGCTCGCTCCCGAGCGGGTGCTCGCGGCCGTCCCCGCCTGACCGACGGCCCCGGACCCGCACCTGCCGAACGCCGGGCACACGGTCGCAGCGACGACGAAGGGGGCCCGGCGAACCGGACCCCCTTCGTGTGCTGCGTCAGGACTGCTTGCGGCGCAGGCGCGCGATCACGAGGAACGCGATGCCCGCGAGGACCACCACGCCCGCGACGATCGCGATCGTCGTGCCGGCGAAGCCGGTCGAGGCGAGGCCGTCACCGGCCGGGGTCGACGGCGTCTCGCCGTCGCCGCCCGGCGTCTCGGGCGCCGGCGGCGCCGCGATGCAGTCGGGCGTGGCCGGCGGGTAGCTCAGCGCCACCGAGAGCTCGGGGTTCACCACGAACGTCGCGCTCGTGAGGTTGCGGGTCCACGCGAAGTTGTCGTCGGTCTGGACCCACGTGCCGTCGCCGAGCTGCTTCCAGCCGGGCCATCCGGTGGCGTTGCCCTCGTCGTCGACGGAGGCGCCGGGCCAGAGGACGCGATCCTCGAGGACGCCCTCGTCGTTCAGCGTGCCGAGGGCGATCGTCTCGGTGTGCTCGCCGTCGCTCAGGACGAGCGAGACCTCGCGGCTGGTCGCCTGGTCGTCGGGGTCGGTCAGGGCGACCTTGTAGGAGATCCACGGCGCGTCGGCCTCGCAGACCCCGGTCGCGACCGAGCCATCGAGCGCGGGGGCGATGCAGGGCTCGTCATCGAGGGCCCAGGGGCCGAACACGACCTCGGACTTGCCGCCCTCGAACACGTAGCCCGCGGCCGGCTTCGCCGTCAGGGTGACCTTGCCGTCCGCGACCGACTCCGACCACACGACGCCCCGGAGCGACGTGTCGTACGCGAGCGACTCGTTGTCGGGGCCGCACGTGTCGGCGAAGGACGCCTGGGTCGGCACCGGGATCAACACGTCGCAGGGCTCCTGGTTGAGCGTCCACGGGCCGAACACGACCTCGGACTCGCCGTTCTCGAAGGCGTATCCCTCGGCCGGCTTCGCGGTCAGGGTGACCTTGCCGTCGACGAGCGACTCCGACCACACGACGCCCTCGAGCTTCTCGTCGTAGCTCAGCACGTAGTTGTCGACACCGCACTCATCGGTGAAGGTGGCGACGGGGGCGGCGATCTTCTCGTCGCAGGGCTCCTGGTTGAGCGTCCACGGGCCGAACACGACCTCGGACTCGCCGCCCTCGAACACGTAGCCCGCGGCCGGCTTCGCCGTCAGGGTGACCTTGCCGTCCGCGACCGACTCCGACCACACGACGCCCTCGAGCTTCTCGTCGTAGCTCAGCACGTAGTTGTCGACGCCGCACTCATCCGCGAACGACGCCTGGGTCGGCACCGGGACCAGCACGTCGCAGGGCTCCTGGTTGAGCGTCCACGGGCCGAACACGACCTCGGACTCGCCGTTCTCGAAGGCGTAACCCTCGGCCGGCTTCGCGGTCAGGGTGACCTTGCCGTCGACGACGGACTCCGACCACACGACGCCCTCGAGCTTCTCGTCGTAGCTCAGCACGTAGTTGTCGACACCGCACTCATCCGCGAACGACGCGGTCGGGACCGGGACCTTCACGTCGCAGGGCTCCTGGTTGAGCGTCCACGGGCCGAACACGACCTCGGACTTGCCGCCCTCGAACACGTAGCCCGCGGCCGGCTTCGCCGTCAGGGTGACCTTTCCGCCCGCGACGGACTCCGACCACACGACGCCCTCGAGCTTCTTGTCATAGCTCAGCACGTAGTTGTCGACGCCGCACTCATCTGCGAACGAGGCCGTCGGGACGGCGATCCTGGTGGGCGGCTTGGTGCAGTCCTCGTACTGGAGGAGGCTCTGGTCGCCCTGGGCGGGAACCGTGATCAGCTGGCCGTTCTTGCCGGGCTTCTTGTAGGTGAACGCCGGGTAGATGTCGCGGCGGTCCTGGTGGTCGATGTGCCCCGCGTTCAGGAAGGCGCTGACCGAGGTCGTGAGCCGCACGTAGGGGTTCGTGGCGCTGCCGGTCGCGTGGCAGAAGGTGATCTTCTTGACCGTGCTCTCGTTGCCGCAGTCGCCGGTCAGGCCCTCGATGCGACCGTCGGAGCCCTTCTTGTTGTTCTTGTCCCAGCTCGTGAAGGCGTACACCCACGGACCGTTGCCGACGGTGTCGCCGGGCAGGCTCTCGGTGCCGAGCGTGAGCGTGGTGTTTCCCTTCGAGGTGAGCGGCCCGCGGTCCATGCCATCGGCGTTCCTGGGCGTGCCGTCGAACTTCGACGTGCCGACCCGCCAGTTCGTGGTGCCGGTCTTGGCATCGGGCACGTTCGAGAGCTTCAGCGTGTAGGTGACGTCGTACTCGCCGGTCTCGACGTTGCAGACGGCCTTCGCCGTCAGATCGCCCGTGTGCGCGGAGGCGGGTGCGGCGACGCCGACGAGGGCGAGACCGGCACCGAGCACGAGGGCGGTGACCGCTGCCGCGAGACGGCGCAGCGGGTGGACGGACGAGGATCGCTTCCGTGCGCGGACGTCGCCGTCTGCAGCGTGCGCCAGACCGGCGCCGGGCTTGCTCATTCGGGTTCTCTCCAGGGATCGGCCCGGCTCGGCGGCGAAACGGAGAAACGCGAAGGCATGGCGAAGGCGCGCACGGGTGCAGTGCTTCGCGGGCGCTCGATCCGGCCTCGCGAGTGCGTGTTCGCACCTGCATGGCCGGATCGAGCGCACACAGCGACGATCGACGCGGAGGGGCCTCCGTGGCGATCAGCTTCGGGTATCGGGTGTTGCGGGTGGTGCTTCGGGTTTCGCTACTGCCGGGGGCTTGGCAATGTCCCCCATTATGTCCTCGAAATGGGGGACTTGTCAGCCCCTTTTCGGCACGAGGTACCAGATGTCCCCCGAAGTGGGGGACAAATCCCTGATCCGAGCCGAAGTGCATGCCTTCCGCCCGCGGAAGGGGCCCGGCGCCCGGGCCCCTCCGCATGCTGCGTCAGGACTCCGTGCGACGCCGCCGCGCGATCACGAGGAACGCGATGCCCGCGAGGACCACGACCCCCGCGACGACCGCGATCGTCGTGCCGGCGAAGCCGGTGTCGGCGAGCCCGTCGCCGGCCGGCGTCGAGGGCGAGTCGCCGTCACCGCCGCCGGGCTCGCCCGGCGTCACGGGCGGGGCGGCCAGGCAGTCGGGCGTGGCCGGCGGGTAGGCCAGCTCGACCTCGACCTCGGGGTTCACGACGAACTCCGCACTCGTGAGGTCGCGGGTCCAGGCGAAGTTCTCGTCGGTCTCGACCCACGTGCCGTCGCCGAGCTGCTTCCAGCCCGGCCAGGCGGTCGCGTTGCCCTCGTCGTCGACGGCGGCACCGGGCCAGAGGACCTCGCCCTCGAGCACGCCCTCGTCGTTCAGCGTCCCGAGCGGGAGCGTCTCGGTGTGCTCGCCGTCGCTCAGCACGAGCGAGACCTCGCGCGAGACGACGACGCCGTCGGGGTCGGTGAGGGCGACGTGGAAGTAGATCCACGGCGCGTTCGCGACGCAGACGCCGGCGGCGATGCTGCCGTCGAGCGTCGGCTGCGCGAGCTCGGTGGGCTTCAGGCCGAAGGTGTACTCGACGCAGCCGAGGGTGATCTTCGTGATGACGCCGTCGCCGTGCACGCCCGAGCCGAGCGAGTAGCCGATCGCCTCGACGATCGCGTCGGGGAACGCCTCGACCCACTCCGCGGCCGTGCCGAACCACTCGGAGCCGTTGCCGCCGCCCGTGTTCGGGGCGCCGTCCTTGAGCGCCTGCGCCGAGCCGCCGCTCAGCCACCAGTTCTCGCCGTAGACGGCCTCGCCGACCAGGATGCCGTCGCCCGCGCCGTCGCCGTCGACGTCGACGACGAGCTGCAGTCCCGGCTCGGGCCCGGTGGTCGCCGTGTAGTCGAGGGCGTCCGCGATCGAGGTGACCCCGATGCCGCTGAGCGGGAAGTTGGTGTCGTAGTAGCCGGCGGCCTTGTCGGTCGACGTCGCGCCCTCGGTCCAGACGCGGAGGCCGGTCGCGACGAGCTCGTTGTGACCGGTCGCGCGGGTCTGGCCGAGGTCCCACTTCGAGAGGTCCGTCGAGTGGTTCGACGAGAACGTCTCGCACCGGGTGAGCGGCGGGGTCTCGCACTCCTCGTCGGTGAAGACGTGCGAGAACTCGGCGGTCGGGTCGCCGCCGACGAAGGTCTGCTCCCCCTGCGCGGTCGCCGTGACCGTCTCGCGGCCTTCGGCGTCACGACCGCTCGTCGTCCAGACCACGTCGTCGGTGTCGTCGGGCAGCACGTAGCCGTCGTTCTCCACCCCGCACTCGTCGACCCAGGACGGCTCCGCCGGGATCGGCAGGCCCTCGGGGTCCTCGGGGTCCTCGGGGTCGTTCGGCACGTCGACGTAGCTCACCGAGTAGTGGCTCACGGAGTCCTTCGTCGGGTGGTCGATCACGACGGTCGCCTGCGGCGGCACCACGGGCACGAAGTACTTCGTCGTGCCGGCCTTGACGCAGTAGCCGTCGATGAGCTGCCCTTCGGGCGCCGTCACCGTGACGGTGGCCGGGTCGCCCGTCGTGTCGATCTTTCCCGAGTCGAGCGGTTCGCAGACGTACGACGGCTGCGTCGCCTGCGCGGGCAGCACGGCTGAGCCGAGGGTCAGCGCGAGCGCGCCGACGACGGTCGCCGCGATGCGGAGTGCACGGGTGGTCCTCATCGAATGGGTCTCCTGGAGTCGGCCCGGTCGAGGAGGAGCCCGCGAGCACGCGCCGGCGCACGAACGGCGACGAGCCGCCGGCGTCGAGCGGGGCTCGAACCGGGCGCTGCCGCACGTCGGCGATCGGCGCGGGCGCGTGCGCCGCGTCGGTCGACGTCGGGTGTTCGGGTGCTGCGGGTGGTGCATCGGGTATCGCTGCTGCCGGGGGCTGGCAATCAGCCAATTATGGTGATCGATCGCACCCGCGATCGGCGGATTCCCGCGATCGGGGTACAAAATGCCCCCCGGAATGGGGAATCCGACCGGGGTACAAACGCCTAGTTGCGGCGCGGGTCCGAGGGATCCTCGAGGTTCACGATCGCGTCGGCGAAGCGCCGCGGGTCGCGCTCGGCGTAGGCGAGCCGGTCGGCAGGATCGATCGGGTCGCCTCCGACGACGATCCGGTAGTCCCACAGCTCGTCGAGCCGCTCGCGGAGCACGAAGCGCCCGTCGAGGAGGAGGATGGCGTCGGCCGGACCCGTGATCCACCTGGGCTCGACCCACGCATCCCGTGCCGGATCGAGCACGCGCGTCACGAACGCCGTCGAGCCGCCGAGCCGGAACGGTTCGACGAGCACCCGTCGCAGCGCCGACTCGTCGAAGCCGTAGCGGTAGTAGCGCTCCGCGGTGTCGTCGCCGAAGTCGGCCTGCGCGGCGCGGGAGCGGTGGAAGCCCTCCATGCTCGCCCGGAACACCGTGTGGCCTCGCTCGCGGAGCACCTCGGCGAGGTCGTCGGCGAACGCCGTCTTGCCGCTCCGGAGCGGCCCGTCGACCGCGACGATCATGCGCCCGCGCCCGTAGTGCGCGATGATCTCGCCCGAGAGCTCGCGCAGGAACGTGACCCGGGGCGTCGTGACGAGGCGCATGCTGCGAGCATAACGCCGGGTCCTCCGCGGCGGCCTAGGCTGGTCGGATGCCCCGTCAGGCCGCCTCCGACCTCGCCACCGCCGTCAACGAGTGGTTCGCGGATGCCGCGCGGCCGCTGCCCTGGCGCGCCGCCGAGGTGTCGCCGTGGGCGGTGCTCGTGAGCGAGTTCATGCTGCAGCAGACGCAGGTCGACCGGGTGATCCCTCGTTGGGAGGCCTGGATGCGCCGGTGGCCCACCCCGGCGAGCCTCGCCGCCGAGCCCGCCGCGGAGGCGGTGCGCGCCTGGGACCGGCTCGGATACCCGCGGCGGGCGCTCTGGCTGCATCGAGCGGCCGTCGAGATCGTCGAGCGCCACGACGGCGAGGTGCCGTGCGAGCTCGACGAGCTCCTCGCCCTCAAGGGGGTCGGGCCGTACACCGCCCGCGCCGTGGCGGCGTTCGCCTTCGGCGTGCGGGTGCCCGTCGTCGACACGAACACGAGGCGGGTGATCTCCCGGGCGGTCGACGGCAATGCCGAGCCCGCTCCCCCGTCGACCACGAGGGACCTCGCCGCGATGTCGGCGCTGCTTCCCGATGACCCGCGCGCGGCGCGGGTGTTCAACGCCGCCGCCATGGAACTCGGGGCGATCGTCTGCACGGCCCGCGCTCCGCGGTGCGCTGACTGCCCGATCCGCGACCGCTGCGCCTGGCTCCGCGCAGGCTCACCGGCCTACGACGGACCGCGCAAGGCGAGGCAGGCCCGGTTCGAGGGCTCCGACCGGCAGGTGCGCGGGATCGTCATGCGCGAACTCCGTGCAGCGCACCGCCCGGTGACCGGCGACGAGCTCTCGGGGGTCTGGGGCGACGCCGCGCAGCTCGAGCGCGCGATCGCCGGGCTCGTCGCCGACGGGCTCGCCGTCGCGACCGCCGAGGGAATGACGCTGCCCGAGGCCTGACGGCCCCGGGCAGCTGTGCGTCGACCTCGGTCGACGCGAGGTCCTTCGCAAGGTCCTTCGCGACGTCGTCGCGCGCTCAGCGGGCCTCGACGTCGTCGAAGTCGTCCTCGTCGTCGTCGAGTTCGCGCGGCTTCACGTACGGGTCGGGGTCGCCGGCGTACTCGGCCTTCGCCGCGAGCGCCGACGTCTCCTCGTCGCGGGTGCGGGCCTCGCGCAGCAGATCGGCGATGTGCTGCGCGTTCTCGGGCACCGCGTCGGCGATGAACTCGAGGGTCGGCGTGAGCCGAGCCGTGATGTTGCGGCCGACCTCGCTGCGGAGCATCCCGGTCGCGGCCTTGAGCGCGAGCGCCGAATCGCGACGCTCCTCGTCGGAGCCGTAGACCGTGTAGAAGATGCTCGCGTGCTGCAGGTCGCCCGTGACGCGCACGTCGGTGATCGTCACGAAGCCGAGGCGCGGGTCGCGGAGACCCTTGTCGAGGCGCCGGGCGACGATCTCCTTGATGCGGTCGGCCATCTTCCTGGCGCGTGCCGGATCAGCCATGGGTGGTTCCCTTCCGAACGGACGGAGACGGGGGCGGCGGCGTGCCGCCGCCCCCGGTTCCGGCTACGCGCGAGGCTTCTCGCGCATCTCGATGGTCTCGATCTCGTCGCCGACCTGGATGTCGTTGTACTTGCCGAGGCCGATGCCCGCCTCGAAGTCCGTGCGGACCTCGGTGACGTCGTCCTTGAACCGGCGCAGCGACTCGATGGCCAGGTTGTCGCCGACCACGACGCCGTCGCGGATGACCCGTGCCTTGGCGTTGCGCGTGATCGTTCCGGAGCGCACGATGACACCCGCGATGTTGCCGAACTTCGAGGAGCGGAACACCTCGCGGATCTCGGCGACACCCGACTGGACCTCTTCGTACTCGGGCTTGAGCATGCCCTTGAGCGAGGCCTCGATGTCGTCGATCGCGTTGTAGATGACGTTGTAGAAGCGCACGTCGACGCCCTCGCGGGCGGCGCGCTCGCGCGCCTTCACGTCGGGGCGGACGTTGAACCCGATGACGATCGCGTTGTCGATCGTCGCCAGGTCGATGTCGCTCTCGGTGACGGCGCCCACACCGCGGTGGAGGATGCGCAGCTGCACCGAGTCGTCGACCTCGATCTTCATGAGCGACTCTTCGAGCGCCTCGACGGCACCCGACACGTCGCCCTTGATGATGAGGTTGAGCGCCTCGACCTTGCCCTCTTCCAGCGCGCGCGTGAAGTCCTCGAGCGAGATGCGCTTGCGAGCCTTCGCGAGCTGCGCGTTGCGCTCGGCGGCCTCGCGCTTCTCGGCGATCTGGCGGGCGGTGCGGTCCTCGTCGGTGACGAGGAAGGTGTCGCCCGCGCGCGGGACGCTCGAGAGGCCCTGCACCTGCACCGGTCGCGACGGGGTCGCGGCGGTGACGGCGTCGCCGTTCTCGTCGGCCATGGCGCGCACGCGGCCGTAGGCCGTGCCCGCGACGATCGCATCGCCGACCTTCAGCGTGCCCGACTGGATGAGCACGGTCGCCACGGCGCCGCGGCCCTTGTCGAGCTTCGCCTCGATCGCGACGCCGCGAGCCGCCTTGTCCGGGTTCGCCCGGAGGTCGAGCCCGGCGTCGGCCGTCAGCAGGACCGCGTCGAGCAGCTCCTGGATGCCGATGTTGTTGCGGGCCGAGACGTCGACGAACATGACGTCGCCGCCGTACTCCTCGGCGACGAGGCCGAACTCGGTGAGCTGCTGGCGCACCTTGCCCGGGTTGGCCTCGGGCTTGTCGATCTTGTTCACCGCGACCACGATCGGCACGTTCGCCGACTGCGCGTGGTTCAGCGCCTCGATCGTCTGCGGCATGATGCCGTCGTCGGCCGCGACCACGAGGATCGCGATGTCGGTGACCTGGGCACCACGGGCGCGCATGGCGGTGAACGCCTCGTGACCCGGGGTGTCGATGAAGGTGATCGCGCGGTCGACGCCCTCGTGCTCGGTGTGCACCTGGTACGCACCGATGTGCTGGGTGATGCCGCCGGCCTCGCCCTCGATGACGTTCGCGTTGCGGATCGCGTCGAGGAGTCGGGTCTTACCGTGGTCGACGTGACCCATGACGGTGACGACCGGGGGCCGCGGCATGAGGTCTTCGTCGGTCTCGTCCTCGAGCTCCTGCTCGAGGTCGATGTCGAAGCCCTCGAGGAGCTCGCGGTCCTCGTCTTCAGGCGAGACGACCTGGATCTTGTAGCCGAGCTCGGCGCCGAGCACCTCGAAGGTCGCCTCGTCGAGCGACTCGGTCGCGGTCGCCATCTCACCGAGGTGGAACAGCACCGTGACGAGCGAACCGGGGTTCGCGTCGATCTTGTCGGCGAAGTCGGAGATCGAGGAGCCGCGACGCAGGCGGATGACGGTGTTGCCGTCGCCGCGGGGCACGCTCACGCCGCCGAGCGACGGAGCCTCCCGCATCTCGAACTCGGCCCGCTTCGTCCGCTTCGACTTGCGCGCCTTCGACTTGCCGCCACCGCGACCGAATGCGCCCGCGGTGCCGCCGCCGGGGCCGCGACCGCGACCGCCGCCGCCCGCGGGACGCGGGCCGCCGAAGCCGGTGCCGGGAGCGCCGCCGGGGCGCTGGAAGCCGCCGCCGCCGGGACGACCGCCTGCGCCGGCCGGGCGCGGGGCGCCGGGGCGCGGCGAACCGGGGCGCGGGGCCTGCGGGCGCGGGATGTTGCCCGGGCTCGGGCGCTGACCCATGCCCTGCGAGCTCGAGAACGGGTTGTTGCCGGGGCGCGGCTGGGCGGGGCGGGAGCCCATGCCCTGCGAGCTCGAGAACGGGTTGTTGCCGGGGCGCGGGGCGCCGGGCTTCGGAGCCGGACGCGGCACCGCGCCGCCGGGCTTCGGAGCCGAGGCGCCGGGCTTGACGGCGTCGCTCGAGGCGGCGGGCGCCTCGGCGGCCTTCTCGGCGGCGGCCTGAGCCGCCTTCTCCTCCGCCTGCGCCTGGCGCTCGGCGACGGTGAGCGGCGCGTCGGCCGGGGCGGCGGGCGCCGGGGCGGGGGCCGGAGCCGCTGGAGCGGGCTCGGCGGGCTTCGGAGCCGGCTTGGGACCGGGCTTCGCGCCCGGCTTCGCCGCGGGCTTCGCCGGTGCGGCGGGGGTCGCTGCGGGCGCGGCCTGCGCGGCGGCGCCGGCGGCCTCGAGCGCCGCCTTCAGGCGACGTGCGACGGGGGGTTCGATGGACGACGAGGGTCCCTTGACGTACTCGCCCATCTCCTTGAGCTTCTCAAGGGCGATCTTGCTGTCGACACCGAGTTCGGATGCGATCTCGTGTACGCGTGGTTTGGCAGCCACTTCTCTCCTGTTCCGGGCCTGCGCCCGGACAGGGGCAGACCATCAATGGCGGACGGGACTCATTTCGAGCCGCTCATTAGTTGTCACTCATTGGTCATCACTTGTGGGTTCAGCCTGTTCTCTACGTTGCCGGTGTCCACCTCGCCGTGAAGACGGAGCGCTCGCCCGAAGGCGCGCTTCCGAACGGCGAGCCGGTAGCACTCGGGTGTCGGATGCAGCCACGCACCCCTGCCCGGAAGCACGGCCGTGACATCGGCCACGACGTGGGAGTTCTGGGAGACGACCCTCAGAAGCGAGGATCGCGGGGCGCGCGAACGGCAACCGATGCACGTTCTGACAGGTTCCATCTTACACTCTGCGCTCATGCCCGCCGACGCGACGGGCGGAGGTCGCGCTGACGACCTTCGGCGGATCAGCCCTGTTCGAGGATCGAGTCGGGCTGGATGTCGATCTTCGCCCCGGTGAGCTTGGCGGCCAGGCGAGCGTTCTGGCCCTCCTTGCCGATCGCGAGCGAGAGCTGGTAGTCGGGGACGAGCGCGCGGACGGCCCGCGTCGCCTCGTCGATGATGTAGGCGCTCGTCACCTTCGCCGGGCTCAGCGCACTCGCGACGAAGGTCGCGAGGTCGTCGGACCAGTCGACGATGTCGATCTTCTCGGCCCCCAGTTCGGCGGTCACGGCGCGCACGCGCTGCCCGAGCTCGCCGATGGCGGCCCCCTTCGCGTTGACGCCGGGCTGGTTCGCTCGGACCGCGATCTTCGTGCGGTGGCCGGCCTCGCGGGCGAGCGAGACGATCTCGACGACGCCGTTCGCGATCTCGGGGACCTCGAGGGCGAAGAGCTTGCGGACGAGCGCGGGGTGGGTGCGCGACACGGTGATCGACGGGCCCTTGGTGCCCTTCGAGACGCTCGTGACGTAGACGCGGATGCGCTGGCCGTGCGGGTACTCCTCGCCCGGCACCTGCTCCTCGGGCGGCAGCATCGCCTCGACGGTGCCGAGGTCGACGTGCACCATACGCGGGTTCGGGCCCTGCTGGATGATGCCCGCGACGATGTCGCCCTCGCGCCCGCGGAACTCGCCGAGCACCGCGTCGTCGGCGATGTCGCGGAGGCGCTGCATGATGACCTGCTTCGCCGCGAAGGCGGCGATGCGGCCGAAGTCGTTCGGGGTGTCCTCGCTCTCGCCGATGACCTCGCCCTCGTCGTCGAGCTCGGGCACGAAGATCGAGACGTGGCCCGTCTTGCGGTCGAGCTCGGCGCGGGCCCCCGTCGGGTTGGCGTGGCCGTGCACGGTCGGGTTCTGGTGCTTGAGGTAGGCCATCAGGATCGCCTGCTCGATGATCTGCACCAGTTCTTCGAACGGGATCTCTTTCTCGCGCTCCACCATGCGAAGCATGCTGAGGTCGATGTCCATCGCCGGCCTCCTCTATTCAGCTCTCGTGCCGCCACCCCTCGGAGCGGACACTCTACGGTACCGGATGCGGGGACCTCCGAGCACCCGCGGCGCGGGGTTCACCCGCCGGCGGCCGGCACTGCGGGCGGCGTCGCGTCGGCCGGGGCCGACGGCAGCGCGTTGAGCGCGCGGATGAGCCGGTGCAGCTCTCCGACGCGGTGCTGGTCGGGCTCGAGGATGACGCGGGGCAGCCCGAGCACGTCCTCGTCGTCCCGCTCGGGACGGAGGGGCTCGGTCCGCTCGATCCGGCCGGACGCGAGGAGCGCGCCGAACCGGTCGTTGAGCTCGTCGACCTCGTCGTCGGTCGGCTGCGCGTTGAGCCGCAGCACGAGCCGGTTCCCGACCCAGCGCAGCGAGTCGTAGTTCCGCCAGAACCCCGTGATCTCGGCGGCGGCGGCCTCGACCGAGTCGGTGATGAGCACGCGATCGAGGTCGTCCCGGTTGATGAGCCCCGCAGGCACGAGCGAGTCGTCCACGAAGCGCTGGAGGCCCTCCCAGAATCCGACGCCGGGCGCATCGAGCAGCACGATCGGCATCGGCTCGGCCTTGCCGGTCTGCTGCAGCGTCAGCAGCTCGAAGGTCTCGTCGAGCGTGCCGAATCCGCCCGGGAGGCAGACGAAGCCGCGCGACTCCTTGACGAGCATGAGCTTGCGGGTGAAGAAGTACTTCATCGCCACGCGACTGGCCGCGGCGATCGCCTCGTTCGGCGCCTCCTCGAACGGCAGGCGGATGGAGACCCCGAGCGCCCGCCCGGGACCGGCGCCCGTCGTCGCGGCCTCCATGATGCCGGGCCCGGCGCCGGTCACGACCATCCAGCCGTCGGCGGCGAGCGCGGCCGCCACGTCCTGCGCCTGGCGGTAGAGCGGGTCGCTCGGCGAGGTGCGCGCCGAGCCGAACACCGTGACCTTCGGCACGCGCGAGTAGGGCTCGAACAGCCGGAAGGCCGCGCGCATCTCCTCGAGGGCCGACGCGGTGATCTTCAGGTCGAGACGTCGCGTGCCGTCGGTCCCGAGCCTGAGGCCGGTGAGGAGGATCCGTTCGACGAGGCCTCGGTTCTCGCGGATGCCGGCCTCGTCGAGCAGGGCGTCGACGCGCTCGAGGATCTCGGCCGGAAGGGTCTCGTCGGCGCGACGGGCGGGCTGCGTGGTCATGCCTCCACCCTCCCACGGCTTCCCCGTGCGAAGGCGAAGCGGATGCCGCGCGGCCCCCGCCGCGCGGCATCCGTTCTCATCGCCGCGCCCCCGCGCGGCGTGGCCGGCGCCGCGCCCCCACGCGGCATCCGGTCGTCTCTCACTGCGTCGCGGAAGCCGACGCTAGCCGCGCCACACCTGCACGACGGACGGCCGCGGCGCGGCGAACGCGCCGGGTGCCGTCGATCCGTAGTCGGGGAAGAGCGAGGTCGGCGCGGCGAACGAGCCCTCCTCGCCGGGGTGCTGCACGGCGACGAACACCACGCCCTCCTCGGCGCGGATCACCGGGCCGCACGTCTCGGCCTCGCGGGGAACCGAGAGGAACTGCTGCACGTGCCCGCGCTCCGGCCCCTCGAGCGGCACCTTGAAGAGCCCGTCGTTCTTCCGGATCGTCGAGGGTGCGCCGTCGGTCGAGATCCAGAGGTTGCCCTCGGAGTCGAAGGCGACGTTGTCGGGGCACGAGATGGGCGAGACCTGCTCCTTCGGGTAGCCCGCGAAGTAGGTCTGCGTGATCGAGGCGGGGTCGCCGCAGAGCAGCAGGATGCTCCAGGCGAAGCGCTCGCCCGACTGCCCGCGCAGCTCGGTCAGCTCGATGACGTGCCCGTCGCGGTTCGTCGCGCGAGGGTTCGCCTCGTCGACCGGAGGGCGCCCGGCCGTGCCGCGCTGCGTGTTGTTCGTGCAGGCGACGTACACCCGGCCGCTCGTCGGGTGCGGCTCGACGTCCTCGCAGCGGTCCATCTTCGTCGCGCCGACGAGGTCGGCGGCGAGTCGGGTGTTCACGAGCACCTCCTCCACCGACATGCCCGGTACGACGCTCTCGCCCTTGCGGGTGAGGGCGACCCACTCCCCCGAGCCGTCGAACGCGCCGTCGGAGGGCAGCTTGCCGGTGCCGTCGATCTCGGCGGCCGGCGAGTTGCCGCTGAATCGCGCGACGAACAGGTCGCCCTCGCTCAGCAGGCGTCGGTTCTGTTTGCGCGCGCCGGGGTTGTCCTTCGGGTTGAACTTGTGCTTCGAGACGAACTTGTACAGGTAGTCGCCGCGCTCGTCGTCGCCCATGTACGCGACCGCCCGGCCGTCCTCGGCGATGCGCACGTTCGCGCCCTCGTGCTTGAAGCGACCCATGGCGGTGTGCTTCACGGGCGTCGACGTCGGGTCCTGCGGGTCGATCTCGACGATGTAGCCGAACCGGTTCCCCTCGTTCTCGTAGCCCGGGGCCGAGCCGTCGAAGCGCGGGTCCCAGGTCTCCCATCCCGTCGAGGTCGCGGCGTCGGCGAAGCCGTAGCGCTTGCGGGCCGCGGTGTCGGGCACCGCCCGGAAGTAGCCGTTGAAGTTCTCCTCGCCGGAGAGCACGGTGCCCCACGGCGTCGTGCCGCCGGCGCAGTTGCCGAGCGTGCCGTTGACGACCGTGCCGGTGGGGTCGCCGGCCGTCTGGAGCAGCGCCGAGCCCGCGGCGGGGCCCGTGAACGAGAACTCGCTCTCGACCGTGATCCGGCGGTTGCGCGCGCCGCCCTTCACGATGCGCCAGGGGCGGCCGATGCGGTCGCGGGCGACCTCCACGACGCTCATGCCCTGCGCGGCCTTGTAGATCTCGCTGCGCCGGCGGAGCTCGGCCGGGTCGCTCGACGGCGGGAACATGATGCCCGGGTTGACGTACTCGTGGTTCGTGACGAGCACCCCCGTGAGGCCGCCGCGGTCGGCGATCACGTCGAGGTAGTCGTTGTTGTAGCCGAACTGGCGGGCCTGCGCGGCGGCGCTCTGGTCGTGGAGGTCGAAGGCGGGCGCATCGGGGAAGATCGGGTCGCCCCAGCGCACGAGCGCCTGCCAGCGGTAGCCCGCAGGCACCGTGAACTCGTCGACGAGGTGCGAGACGGGGGCGATGGGCTCGAAGGGCAGCCGGGATGCCGCGGCGGCCCCCGCGCCTCGCCCTGCGAGAGCCTGAGCCTGCGCCGGCGCGGGCTTCAGCGCCCCCGCCGCGACGAGGGTGACCGCGCCGGCGGCGCCGAGGCCGAGCAGCGCGCGGCGGCTGAGGGCCGCCGAGGCGAGCGAGCGGAACTCGGGGTTGGCCGAGGTGTTGCACTCGGGGCCGAGGCAGGCGTCGGCGCACTTGAGCCGGCACGTCACGGGCGAGCGCTTGCCCCGCGCGTGGTCGACGATCGGCAGTGAACGGCGGGTCTGGTCGGCCAGGGTCATCGGGGGCGTCCTCACTCTCGGCGGCGTCTGCGTCGAGCGTCGCGCCACCGGAAGAAGCGTGCGGGTCGCCCCGGTGAACGGGAGGTGTCGCGCGCCGGAACGATGGCCCGTGCGCGACCCCGGTCAGCCTCGGAGCGCCGCGACCACTCCGTCGAGGGGCACCGGAGTGCGCTCCCCCGTCGCGCGGTCCCAGACCTCGACGACGCCCTCGGCGACGCCACGGCCGGCGATCACGATCTTCGGCACGCCGATGAGCTCGGCGTCGCCGAACTTCACGCCGGGCGAGACCTTCGGACGGTCGTCGTAGAGCACGTCGTAGCGCGCGGCCTCGAGGTCGGCGACGATCTTCTCGGCGGCGTCGAACACCGCCTCGTCCTTGCCGGTCGCGACCACGTGCACGTCGAACGGGGCGACGGCCGCCGGCCAGATGAGGCCCTTGTCGTCGTTGTGCAGCTCGGCGATGATCGCGAGGATCCGGGTGATGCCGATGCCGTACGAGCCCATGGTGACGGTCGCGAGCTTGCCGTTCTCGTCGAGCACCTTGAGCCCGAGCGCCTCCGCGTACTTGCGGCCGAGCTGGAAGACGTGCCCGATCTCCATGCCGCGGGCGAGCTCGACCGGACCCGAGCCGTCGGGCGCGGGGTCGCCGGCGCGCACGTCGGCGATGTCGATCACTCCGTCGGCGACGAAGTCGCGGCCCGCGACGAGCGAGAGCACGTGCTTCTCGTGCAGGTTGGCGCCGGTCACCCACTCGGTGCCGTCGACGACGCGCGGGTCGACGAGGAAGCGGATGCCGCTGGCCGAGTTCTCGCCGAGCACGGGGCCCGTGGGCGACCACGGGCCGATGTAGCCCTTGACGAGGACGGGGTGCTTCGCGAAGTCGGACTCCGTCGCGGCCTCGACCTCGGCGGGCGCGAAGGCCACCTCGGCGCGCTTCATCTCGACGTCGCGGTCGCCGGGCATGCCGACGACGACGAGCTCGCGCGTGCCGTCGAGGTGGGTGAGCGCGAGCACGACGTTCTTCAGCGTGTCGGCGGCGTGCCAGGCGCGGTCGGTGCGCGCCTGGTGCTCGTTGACGTGGTCGACGAGGCGCAGGATGGTCGGCGTGTCGGGCGAGTCGAACACGACGGGCTCGGGCTGGCCCTCGATCGGCAGCGACGCGGGGACGAGGGTCTGGAACGCCTCGACGTTGGCGGCGTAGCCGCCCGCCGAGCGCACGAAGGTGTCCTCCCCGACGGGCGTCGGGTGCAGGAACTCCTCGCTCTTGGAGCCGCCCATGGCGCCCGCGTCGGCCTTGACGATGACGTACTCGAGGCCGAGCCGCGTGAAGATGCGCTCGTAGGCGTCGCGCTGCGCCTGATACGAGGCGTCGAGTCCTTCGTCGCTGATGTCGAAGGAGTACGCGTCCTTCATCGTGAACTCGCGGCCGCGCAGGAGGCCCGCGCGGGGGCGCGCCTCGTCGCGGTACTTGTCCTGGATCTGGTAGATCGAGAGCGGGAGGTCCTTGTAGGAGCTGTAGAGGTCTTTCACGAGCAGCGTGAAGACCTCCTCGTGCGTCGGCGCGAGCAGGTAGTCGGAGCCCTTGCGATCCTGGAGGCGGAAGAGCGCCTCGCCGTACTCGGTCCACCGGTTGGTGACCTCGTAGGGCTCGCGCGGCAGCAGCGCCGGGAAGTGCACCTCGTGCGCGCCCGCGTTCTCCATCTCCTCGCGCACGATGCGCTCGATCTTCGCCTTCACGCGGAGGCCGAGCGGCAGCCATGCGAACACGCCCGGGGCCTGGCGACGGATGTAGCCGGCGCGCACGAGCAGCTTGTGGCTCGTGACCTCGGCGTCGGCGGGGTCTTCGCGGAGCGTACGGAGGAAGTAGTTCGAGAGGCGTGTGGGCACCCGACGATTCTACTGAGCACGATGGACGACTCCTGCCCTATCGTGCTGACATGGATCAGCGCCGCCCGTTCTCCGCCGTCGTGACGACGGGCGACTGGCACGACGCCGCCACCGCGTGGGCCTCGTCGGCGCTCGCCGCGAGCGAGGCGCGCGTCCGCGCCGTCGCCCAGCCGCGCGTGCGTCCGTGGTCGACGCAGCTCGTGATCGACACCGCGCAGGGCGGGCGCCCCGCCCGCTTCTGGTTCAAGGCGAACTGCCGCGCGCAGGCCTTCGAGCCCGGACTCCAGGCCTTCCTCGCGAGCGTGCTGCCCGACGCCGTCGCCGCCCCCGTCGCCGCCGACGCCGAGCGCGGGTGGATGCTCACCGCCGACCACGGTGCGACGCTCCGGGAGGCGCGGGGCGACTCGGGCGCGACCGCCGGGGACTGGCTCGAGGTGGTCGAGGAGTGGGCGCGGGTCCAGCGCGCGCTCGTCGATCGCACGGAGGAGGTCGTGGCCCTCGGGGTTCCCGACTGCTCCCCCGGCACGGTGCCCGCTCGCTTCGAGCTGATGCTCGAGCGGGTGCTGGGGCTCCCCGCCGGGCATCCCTCCTCCCCCGACGACGCGACGGCATCGGCGCTGCGCGACGCCCGCTCGCGGGTCGCCGGGGCGGCCGCGACGCTCGCCGCGAGCGGCCTGCCCTCGACGCTCCAGCACGGCGACCTGCACCCGGGCAACGTCTTCGCGACCGCGCCGGGCGAGCGCGGGCGGCTGCGGGTGTTCGACTTCGGCGACGCCCAGTGGGCGCACCCGGTCGAAGCGATCCTCATCCCGGCGGCGGTGATGGAGTACGGCGGGCTCGACCCCGCCCCGGTCGAGGCGGCGTTCCGCCGGGTGTGGGCGGAGCACGTTGCACTCGACGACGACCGCTGGGCCGAGCTCGTCGCCGCCGCCGAGGTCACCCAGGCCGTGAACCGCTCGCTCACCTGGTGGGACTGCCTCGCCGAGGCGAGCGACGCGGAGGCCGGGGAATGGGGCGAATCGGTGCTGCGGCACCTCTCGCGCGTGCTCGGCCGCCGCGACGGCTGACGAGCCGGCGAGCCGGCGGGGCATCCCGTCGTGAGCGCCTCGTAGGCTGGGGCGCATGCCAGCCCGCCGCCCGCACCTCACGGACTCCGTCGCGCAGAGCGAGCTGGCCGAGTCGCTCGCCGCGCTCCGCGCCTCGCTCGAGCTGCCCGAGGAGTTCGCACCCGAGGTGCTCGCCGAGGCCGAGGCCGCGTCGCCGGCCGCACCTGCGGCCGACCTCCGCGACCTCCCCTTCGCGACGATCGACCCCTCCGGCTCGACCGACCTCGATCAGGCGATGCACCTCGCCCGACGCGGCGACGGCTACCTCGTGCACTACGCGATCGCCGACGTGCCCGCGTTCGTCGCTCCGGGCGGCGCCGTCGACCGCGCGGCCCGCGAGCGCGGGCAGACGCTCTACGCCGCCGACGGCCGGATCCCGCTGCACCCGCCCGTGATCGGCGACGACCGCGCCTCCCTGCTGCCGGGTGCCGACCGTTCCGCCTTCGTCTGGCGCTTCGAGCTCGCGGGCGACGGCACGATCACGAGCACCCGCCTCGAGCGGGCGCTGATCCGATCGCGGGCGCGCCTCGACTACCGCGAGGCGCAGACGCTCGTCGACGCCGGCGACGTCGAGACGCCCGTCGCGTTGCTCGGCGAGATCGGCCGCGCCCGCATCGAGCAGGAGCGGCTCCGCGGCGGTGCGAGCCTCAACACCCCCGACGAGGAGATCGTGCGCCGCGACGGGGGCTACGACCTGCTCCGGCGCACGCCGCTGCCCGTCGAGGACTGGAACGCACAGCTCTCGCTCATGACGGGCATGGCGGCGGCCTCGATGATGCTCGACGCCCGCGTCGGGGTCCTGCGCACGATGCCCGCCCCCGACGACGAGCGCCTCACCGCGTTCCGCCGGCAGACGGAGGCGCTCGGGTGCCCCTGGCCCGGCGGGGTCTCGTACGGCGAGTACCTGCGCGGCCTCGACCGCGCCGACCCGCTCGCCCTCGCCGTGCTGCAGATCGCCGGAGGCCTCTTCCGCGGCGCCGGCTACGTCGCCTTCGACGGCGCCGCGCCCGCCGAGACCCTGCAGGCGGCCCTCGCGGCACCGTACGCGCACGTCACCGCGCCGATCCGCCGGCTCGTCGACCGCTGGGGGCTCGTCGTCTGCGAGGCGGTCGCCGCGGAGCGTGAGGTGCCGAGGTGGGTGCACGACTCACTCCCCGAGCTACCGCCGATCATGGCCGCCTCGGCGCAGCGCGCCGCCCAGCTCGACTCGGGGTCGATCGCCCGGGTGGAGGCGGCGCTCCTCCACGACCGCATCGGCGAGCGGTTCACGGCGACGGTGCTCGAACTGCGGGGCGAGCGCGCGGTGTTCCAGCTCGAGACGCCCGCGGTGACGGCGAGCTGCCCCGCGCCCGAGGGCGCCCGGGCGGGCGGCACGATCGAGGTCGTGCTCGAGGCCGCCGACATCGCCGACGGCTCGGTGCGCTTCACCGCGGCCTGAGGTCGGTCAGCGCCACGCGCTCCGCCGGAGGCGCATGCCTGGCCTGACTCAGACGCCCTCGACGTCCTCCTCGTCGCCTTCGGCGAACCGCTCGAGGTCACCCTCCGCCGCCTCGGCGACCTCGTCCTCGTCGGTGCCCTCGTGCAGGGTGCCCATCCCGTCGGGATAGCCGGCCGTATCGGGGTACTCGAACTCGCTGCCGTCACCGCTCATCGCGGTCTCCTCTCGCGACCGGATGCCTCGCGGCATCCTGCCGCCACCCTACGCCGGGCCGGCCGGGGCGGCTACGGTGCTCAGGACGCGGCGAGAATCGCGGCGGCGAGCGCCTCCGTCGGGGGCTCGGCATCCGCGTACTGCGTCGTGACGAACATCAGGTTGACGCCGTCGGTGGCCGCGATGCCATCCCCGAACATGTCGCCGGCATCGCCGGTGACGGCCGCGGCGAGCACCGCGCCGTCGACTTCGGTTGAGGTCGCCGCGCCGCTGCTCAGCAGCTCCTCGAGCGCCCATCCCGCGCCGGGCAGGAAGGTGACCGCGATGTCGCGCGCCGGATCACCGGCCCCAGGGCTGAGTACGCAGCGCCCCCAGCCGACGGCATCGTCGGCGGCGAACCCGACGTCCATGCCCGGACCGCCCGCCGTCGTGCGGTCGTACGCACCGGTCACTCCGTCGCCGAGCACCGTCGCGGCCGCCGCCGCGATCGGCGCGCATTCCGTGCGCGGCGCCCAGCTGCCGTCGGGAAGCGCGACGACGACGGGCGCGCTGCCGTCGGCGGCTGCGGCCAGACGGCTCGATGCCTCGGCGACCACCGCCTCAGGATCGAACGACGAAGCCGGAGCGGCGATCGCCCAGGCCGACATCGAGTATCCGCCGGTCTCCACCGTGGCCCAGCACTCGCGCTGCGGTCCCGCACCCGAGTCGGACTCGGAGCAGGTCGTCGCCTGGGCGGGGGCACGTCCGTCGAGCGCTGCGGTCGGGACGACCGTCATGCTCAGCGCGTCGCCGGCGATGGCGTCGCCGCCTGAGCAGCGGAAGCCGCCGAGGACCTCGATCGTGCGGGCCACGCCGATCAGCTCGTCCGCGACGATCGGCAGCGACGTCGCGCCCGCCGTGAACGTCGCGGCGCCGGCGTCCCCGAAGACGGCGGCGCAGTCCCCGTCGAACGCGACGGCGGGCCGCTCGACGACGGTCGGCGTCTCGACGCTCGGCGTCGCGCTCGGACTCGGCGATGCCGTAGAGGTCGCGGCGTTCGAGGCGACGGCGCACCCGGAGAGGGCGAGCAGGAGCACCACGGGGAGGATGACGGACGATGAACGTCGGAATCGGGTCACGTCGCCGACGCTATCGGAGTGTTTCGTCCGGTTGAATCCGCCGCAGTTCTCGATTCGATAACAGGCGACCCTCGCCCATCCAGGCGGGCTCGACGCCGCCGGTCAGGGAGTGACGACGGTGGGCGTGCCGACCGGGGCATCCGAGCCCATCTCGTCGGCGATGCGGTTGGCCTCGGCGATGAGCGTCGCGACGATCTCTGACTCGGGGACCGTCTTGATGACCTCGCCCTTCACGAAGATCTGCCCCTTGCCGTTGCCCGAGGCGACGCCGAGGTCGGCCTCGCGCGCCTCGCCGGGGCCGTTGACGACGCAGCCCATGACGGCGACGCGGAGCGGCACGCTCATGCCCTCGAGTCCCTCGGTGACGTCGTTCGCGAGCTTGTACACGTCGACCTGGGCACGGCCGCACGAGGGGCACGAGACGATCTCGAGCTTGCGTTCGCGGAGGTTCAGCGACTGCAGGATCTGCAGGCCGACCTTGACCTCTTCGACGGGCGGGGCGCTCAGCGAGACGCGGATGGTGTCGCCGATGCCCTCGCCGAGCAGGATGCCGAACGCGGTCGCGGACTTGATGGTGCCCTGGAAGGCGGGGCCGGCCTCGGTGACGCCGAGGTGCAGCGGCCAGTCGCCGCGCTCGGCGAGCATGCGGTACGCCTTCACCATGACGATCGGGTCGTTGTGCTTCACCGAGATCTTGAAGTCGTGGAAGTCGTGCTCCTCGAAGAGCGAGGCCTCCCACACGGCCGACTCGACGAGTGCCTCGGGCGTCGCCTTGCCGTACTTCTGCAGCAGTCGCGGGTCGAGGGAGCCGGCGTTGACGCCGATGCGGAGCGAGACCCCGGCCTCCTTCGCACGCCGGGCGATCTCGCCGACCTGGTCGTCGAACTTGCGGATGTTGCCCGGGTTCACGCGCACCGCCGCGCACCCCGCGTCGATCGCGGCGTAGACGTAGTTCGGCTGGAAGTGGATGTCGGCGATGACGGGGATCTGGCTCTTCTTGGCGATGATCGGGAGCGCCTCGGCGTCGTCGCGGCTCGGCACGGCGACGCGCACGATGTCGCAGCCCGATGCCGTGAGCTCGGCGATCTGCTGCAGCGTCGCGTTGATGTTCGTGGTGGGCGTCGTCGTCATCGACTGCACGCTGACCTGGGCGTCGCCGCCGACGAGCACCTTGCCCACCTTGATCTGGCGGGACTTGCGTCGCGGGGCCAGGACTTCGGGGATTTTCGGCATTCCGAGATTCACAGCAGGCACGACTCAAGTGTAGTTGCGCTCGGCGGGGTCCCGGCTGCGAGCAGCGGGATGCCTCAGCCCGCCATCGTCGTGGGGATCACGGTCACGGTCGCGACGGTCGCCCACCCGAACGGACGTTTCGAGGACGGTGTCATCATCCTGCTCTCAGTTCGGATGCGTGTTCGGGATGCATCAGGCGCAGCCGTCGGCAACCGCGAACGGCGCACCGATCCAGACGACGGCGGCGTCATCCGCCGGCGTCGCGTTCCAGCCGTCGTGGTGGAGGGCGACACCGTATTCTCGTTCGACCATGCCGCCCTGCAATTCGACGTACTCGTCGAGCGTGACGACATCGACCGCGCTGCCCACACACGTCCAGTCCTCAGGATCGAGTTCCGTCTCGAGGTCGGCGAAGGCGTCTCCCGCATGCACGCCCGACGGCGTCGTCAGTTCGACTCCGTCGTACTCTGGTGCGTCGAAGTAGACGGCGAAGCGGGGCCAGCTCAGGCCGATCTGCTCCGCCTCGCGCTGCTCCTCGTCGTAGTGCCGCACCTCGATCTCGACCTCGCCCCAGGTGTGCGCGGTCGACGGCGGGGTGTGGTTCGACCCCGGCCGTTCCTCGTCGACCGGGGCGGCATCGAAGACCTGCTCGATCGCGGCGAGCACCTGTTCGGGCTGGTCGAGGTAGGCGAACTCCTCGATGACCGCGCCCTCGGCGTCGACGAGCTGCAGCGAGGTCGCGGTCGCGACGAGCACGGTCACGCCCGAGAGCGGATCGACCGGGGTAGGCGCGCGCGTCGCGGACTGCGTCGGCGTCGGCGTCGGTTCAGCGCCCGTCGCGCCGGACGCGCACGCCGCGAGCAGACCGCTCACCAGTACCGCCCCGAGCACTGCTCCCCAGCTGCGAAGCCGCATCATCTCCCCCGCTCATCTCGCCGACCGTTCTCCGCAATTCTGGCGGACTGCCACACGGGGGATCAGCGGTCGAACACCACGAATCGGTAACGCTTGTTCACGCCGCGATGACGGCGAGCAGCGCCCCCAGGAACGCCTCGGGGTGCTCGAGGTGGGGCGAGTGGCCGCAGCCGTCGAGCTCGAGCTCGGTGACGGCACCGCCGCCCGCCGCGTAGCGGGCGAGCACGGCCCGGGTCTGCGACACCATCGGCTGCGGCGGTGCGACCTCGTCGCCCGGCCAGCCGGGGATGATGCCGGCCTTGCCGAGCATGTTCAGGTCGAAGAACGAGGCGTCGCCGACGATCGCATCCTGCGCGCCGTGGATCCAGAGCACGGGTGGCTTCGGGTCGAGGTCGACGATCGCCGACGTGTCGAAGTTCGTCGGCGCCATCGTGTTGAGCACCCCGCGGCCGCCCGGGGCGAACCCCGGCCAGTTCTCGGATGCGGTCGCGTCGCCCGGGTAGTTGTCGGGCCCGGTCGCCGTCGAGAGCATCGACTCGACCCAGATCGCCTCGTACTCCGAGGAGAAGCCGGGCGCGACGTAGCTCGAGCGGTAGACGGCGAGCGGCGAGGCGCCGGCCTCCTCGGTGCGGTCGCCGGCCTCGAGCCGGGCCACGAAGTCGGGGTTCGCGCCGCCGCCGCCCGTGCCCGCGGCATCCGCGACGAGCAGCGAGCCGTCGGCGGCCGTGCCGCCGAAGCCGTACGGCGACACCGTCGACTGCAGGGTGAGGCTCGCGATGAGTTCGGGCCGGTCGAGGAGGAGCTGCATGGCGACGCCGCCGCCCATGCTCCAGCCGACGAGGTGCACGGCGCCGAGCCCGAGTGCGTCGATCACGCTCGCGACGTCGTCGGAGAAGTCGCGGACGCCACGGCTCGCGTCGACCGGCAGCGTCTCGCTCGCCCCGAATCCGCGGAGGTCGATCGCGATCGCATCGACGTCGGCGGGAAGGGCCAGCATGATCGGCTGCCAGAACAGCGAGGAGGAGACGTTGCCGTGCACGAAGACCACGGTCGTCGACGGGGCGTCGGACCGCCGGCGCAGCACGCCCGCGCGGAGGCGGGGCGTCAGGACGGTCGCGGACTCGATGCCGGGGAGGAGGGTGTCGATCATTGCTGGGCCTTTCCGGGGTCGTCGAAGGCTCGGTGCGGGCCGGGTGGCCCGCACCGGGCCTCGGAGGTGGTGCGCTCGGAGCCGCGGGCTATGCGAGCCCGGCGGTGTCGAGCGGGGGTTCGGTCGCGGCGACGACCTCGTCGGCGGTGACGCCGGGTGCGAGCTCGACGAGCTTCAGCCCCTCGGGCGTGACGTCGATGACGGCGAGGTCGGTGATGATGCGGTGCACGACTCCGCGGCCGGTGAGCGGCAGCGAGCACTCGTGCACGATCTTCGGCGTGCCGTCCTTGGCGACGTGCTCCATGAGCACGATGACCTTGCGGGCGCCGTGCACGAGGTCCATCGCGCCGCCGGGCCCCTTCACCATCTTCCCGGGGATCATCCAGTTGGCGAGGTCGCCCGCGGCCGACACCTGCATGGCGCCGAGGATGGCCGCGTCGATCTTGCCGCCGCGGATCATGCCGAAGCTCGTCGCCGAGTCGAAGTAGGCGGCGCCGGGCAGCACCGTCACCGTCTCCTTGCCGGCGTTGATGAGGTCGGGGTCGACGGCGTCCTCCGTCGGGTACGGCCCGACGCCGAGGATGCCGTTCTCGGACTGCAGCACGACGGTGACGTCGTCGGGCACGTAGTTGGGCACGAGGGTGGGCAGGCCGATGCCGAGGTTCACGTACGAGCCGTCGGCGAGCTCGCGGGCGGCACGGGCCGCCATCTCGAGTCTGGTGAGCGCCATCGTCAGTTCCCCTCTCGCACGGTGCGGCGTTCGATGCGCTTCTCGATGTCGGGGCCGACGACGACGACGCGGTCGACGTAGACGCCCGGCAGGTGGACGGCGTCGGGGTCGAGCTCGCCCGGTTCGACGAGCTCCTCGACCTGGGCGATGCAGATGCGGCCGGCCATGGCCGCGAGCGGCGAGAAGTTGCGGGCCGACTTGTCGAACACGAGGTTGCCGTGGCGGTCGCCCTTCAGGGCGTGCACGAGGGCGAAGTCGGTGGTGATCGCCTCCTCGAGCACGAACTCGCGCGGCGAGCCCGCGAACTCGAAGGTCTGCACCGGCTTCTCGGGGCTCGCGACGGCGATCGAGCCGTCGGCGTGGTAGCGCCGGGGCAGCCCGCCCTCGGCGACCTGCGTGCCGACGCCGGTCTGCGTGAAGAACGCGGCGATGCCCGAGCCGCCCGCGCGGAGCTTCTCGGCGAGCGTGCCCTGCGGGGTGAGCTCGAGCTCGAGCTCACCCGAGAGGTATTGGCGCTCGAACTCCTTGTTCTCGCCGACGTACGAGGAGGTCATCTTGGCGATGCGCTGCTTCGCGAGCAGCACGCCGAGCCCCCAGTCGTCGACGCCGCAGTTGTTCGAGACGACGGAGAGCCCGTCGACTCCGGCATCGAGCAGCCCTTGGATGAGCACCATCGGGATGCCGCAGAGCCCGAACCCGCCGACGGCGAGACTGGCTCCTGAGGGGATGTCGGCGACCGCTTCCTGGGCGGACCCGACGACTTTGTCGAGTGTCACGTTGCACCTTCCTGTGTGTCGGCGGCCTCCATGCGGGCGCGGATCACAGGGATCACGCTACCCGTGCCGCCCTCCGTCATGAGGATCGTGTAGTGGTTGACGTCGGCGACCTCGTGGGTGACGAGCGCGGGCACCCGCGCGGCCCACTCGGCGACGAGCGCCTCGGGGTACAGCGGGTCCGCGTCGAGCAGACCCCGCGGTGCGCGGAACACGTCGACCGGTCCGGGCAGCGCCTCGAGGGCGGCCGTGTAGCCGCCGCGGCCGTCGAGCTCGACGGCGTTGACGGCGACGGCGTCGGCGTTCGCCGAGCTGCGCAGCTCGGGCTCGCGCCCGTCGAGGTCGTACTCGACGTAGGCCTCGATCGCCTCGTTCCAGTACGGGCCGAGGGCCGGATGCCTCCGCCAGAAGTCGAGGTAGGCCGCACGATCGGCGAAGGTCATCGAGAGACGCTCGAGCGCCGGCCCGAGCAGCAGCTTCGGCAGCTCCTCGGCGGCGACGCCCTCGGGGCTCGGCACGGGCAGCCCGCCGTCGACGAGCGCGAGCCCCGCGACCCGCTCGGGGTGGCGCTCGGCGAACCGGACCGAGACGAAGGCGCCCATCGAATGGCCGACGACGTACGCGCGCTCGATGCCGAGCGCGTCGAGCAGGTCCGCGAGGTCGTCGGCGTGCTGCTCGAGGCCGTACGGCGCGGGCAGGGCGTTGCTGCGGCCCCGTCCGCGGAGGTCGGGCGCGACGATGCGGCGCTCGGGCAGGGCCCGCGCGAAGAGGTCCCAGTTGCGGTGGCTCGCGGTGATGCCGTGCACCGCGAGCACGGGCAGCCCCGGCGCATCCTCATGCCACTGGCCGCCGGTGAGCAGCCCGCCGGCGACCGGCGCAGCGACCGCGGTGACCCCGGTGACGCTCATCGTGCGCTCCATCCGCCGTCCATCGTGTAGCTCGCGCCCGTCACCATGCCCGCATCGGGCCCGGCGAGCCAGAGCGCGAGGCTCGCGACCTCGGCGGGCTCGACGAGCCGCTTGACCGCCGACTCGGTGAGCATGATCTTCGGCAGCACCTCGGACTCGGGGATGCCGTGCACGCGTGCCTGGTCGGCGACCTGCTTCTCGACGAGCGGCGTGCGGACGTAGCCGGGATTGATGCAGTTCGACGTGACCCCGTGCGGGCCGCCCTCGAGCGCGGTCACCTTCGAGAGGCCCTCGAGGCCGTGCTTCGCGGCGACGTACGCCGACTTGAACGGCGAGGCGCGCAGGCCGTGCACGCTCGAGACGTTGATGACGCGGCCGATGCCGCGCTCGTACATGCCGGGCAGCACGGCGCGGATGAGGAGGAACGGCGACTCGAGCATGAGCCGCATGATGAGGGCGAATCGCTCGGGCTCGAAGTCCTCGATGGGCCGCACGTGCTGGATGCCCGCATTGTTCACGAGGATGTCGGCGTCGAGCGAGAGCCCGGCGAGCGCAGGGGTGTCGCCCAGGTCGACCGCCCAGGCCTCGCCGCCGAGTTCGCTCGCGACCCGCTCGGCCGCCTCCGCGTTGAGGTCGGCGATCACGACGTGCGCGCCCGCGGCGGCGAAGGCGCGCGCGCAGGCCTCGCCGATGCCGCTCGCTCCCCCGGTGACGACGGCGCGTCGCCCTGAAAGGTCGGTCACGATTCCTCCTTGTCGTCCGCGGCGGGCCGCGGGTCTGGTGCGAGCGCGGGGCGTCCGAGCGCACCTGCCGGGTCGGGTGCGGAGCGCACCTCGGCGACGAGCGCGGGGCGTCCGAGCGCCCCCGCGATGAAGCGCATCATCTCGTCGAGCACCTGCGCCGGCACCTCCCGGGTGCCGCTCGCCGTCGGATCGGCCGGGTCGCCGGGGGCTGCGTCGCCGTCGCCCCAGAGCACCCAGCGCATGCCGATCATCTCGCCGACGCCCATGAGCGCCCATGCGGCGACGGTCGGGTCGATGTCGCCGATCTCGCCCTCCTCGGCCGCGTCGCGGAGCCCGTCGATGTAGCCCTCGACGATGCGCGAGTAGTGCAGGCGCAGGGCGTCGGGCGAGACGAGCTCGGCCTCGCGCACGACGCGGTAGAGCGCCGGGTGCTCGGCGGTGAAGCGGAAGAACGCCGCGAACCCGGCGCGTTCGGCCTCGATGCGGCTCGCCGCACCGCGGGAGCCCTCGCTCATCGCCTGCCGCACCCGGTGGTTCAGGTCTTCGACGAGCTCGTTGAACACGTCGAGCTTGGTGTCGAAGTAGAGGTAGAACGTGCCCTGGCCGACGCCGGCGCGCTCGGTGATGCGCGAGACGGATGCCTCGTGGTAGCCGTGGGCCGCGAACACGTGCTCGGCCGCCTCGAGCAGGCGCCGCCGGGTCTTCTCGCCGCGGGCGGTGCGGGGTGCCGCGCTCATCGGGTCTCCTCCAGCTCAGGTCGGGTCGGCAGGTCGGGTCGGTCGCCCGTGCGTTCGGCGAGCGCGCGCCGCAGCACCTTGCCGGCTGCCGAACGGGGCAGCTCGTCGATGAACCGCACCTCGCGCGGGGCCTTGAAGTGCGCGAGCGATTCCCGGGCGAACGAGATCAGCTCCGAGGCATCCGTGACCCGCCCGCGGGCGGTGACCACCCACGCGACGCCGGCCTCGCCCCAGCGCTCGTCGGGGACGCCGACGACCGCGACGTCCGCAACCGCCGGGTGCGCCATGAGCGCGGCCTCGACCTCGGCGGGCGCGACGCCCTCGCCGCCCGTGATGTACAGGTCCTTCAGCCGGTCGACGATCGTGAAGTAGCCGTCGGCGTCGCGCCGGACGAGGTCGCCCGTGTACAGCCACCCGTCGCGGAGCGCCGCGGCGCTCGCCGCCTCGTCGCGGAAGTAGCCGGAGAAGACGCCGGGCCCCTGCACGAGCAGCTCCCCCTCGGCCGCCCCCGCGAAGCGCTCGCCCGTCACCGGGTCGGCGACGGCGACGTCGACGTGCGGGTAGGGCTTGCCGGCCGACCCGGCGCGCCGGAGCGCGTCGTCGTCGGGCAGGCACAGCACGTTCGGGGAGGCCTCGGTGAGCCCGTAGCCCTGGGTGAGCGCGACGCCGCGGGCGTGCCAGGTGCGCAGCAGGGCCGGCGGCATCGGCGCCCCGCCGACGATGGCGTGCTCGAGGCTCGAGAGGTCGGTCTCGCCGAAGGCGGGGTGCTGCGCGAGGAAGAGGTAGTTCGCGGGCACGCCCATCATCGTCGTGATGCGTCGCTCCTGGATGAGGTGGAGCACGCGGCCCGGGTCGAAGGTGCGTTCGAGCACGACCGTCGCGCCCGTCCACCAGGCGAGCAGGGGCTGGATGTTCCAGCCGCCGACGTGGTACTGCGGCATCACCGCGAGCACCGTGTCGGCCGCCCGCAGCTCGGCGATGCGCGAGAACGAGAGGTTCGTCCAGAAGCAGTTCGCGTGCGTGAGCACCGCCCCCTTCGGGGTCGCGGTGGTGCCCGAGGTGAAGATGATGAGCAGCGCGTCGTCGTCGAGCACCTCCGTGCGCTCGGATGCCACGGGCCCGCCGTCGCGGCCGGGCGCGGGCACCTCGGCCTCGACGCCGTGGGCGCCGAGCGCGGTGCTCGGGACGCGGCGCGCGAGCCGCGCGAGCGTCGCCCGGCCGAGCGAGTCGAACTCGTTCTCGACGAGGAGGAGCGCGGGCTCGGCGATCTCGAGCTGGGCCGCGAGCTCGCGCGGGGCGAGCCGCCACGACAGCGGCACGAGCACGAGCCCCGCCTTCGCGCAGGCGAAGAAGAGCACCACCTGGTCGGCGCTGTTGCCGGTGATCGTCGCCACCCGGTCGCCGACCGCGTAGCCCGCCGCCCGGAACGCCGCGGCCAGTCGCTCGGCCCGCTCGTCGAGCTCGCGGTACCGCACGACCACGCCGCGATCGTCGATCGCGATGCGCTCGGGCGTCGCGCGGGCCCGGTCGCGGGTCCACCGCCCGAGCGTGTGCCGTCCGTCAGGCATCCGCCACCTCTTCCGACTCGGCCGGGTGGCTCGCGCGCCCCGAGCGGATGCGCTGCGGGATGCCCGCGATCCCCCCGGGCAGGAACAGCACCACGAGGATGAAGAGCGTTCCCAGGATGAACAGCGGCTCGCTCAGCGGCACCCGGAGCACGGCCGGCAGCCCCGCGATGAACTCGGAGCCCGCGAGCGCCGTGAGCCGCTGGTCGAGCAGTGTGTAGACGATACCGCCGACGATCGCGCCCCAGCGATACCCCACTCCGCCGAGCACGACGATGACGAGGAGGGTCAGGGTGAAGTCGGCCGTGGCGACGCGCGGAGCGGCCCCCGACTGCAGGAGCAGGTAGCCCATGCCGGCGACCGCGGCGAGCACCGAGGCGACGACGAAGATGAGCAGCTTCACGTTGTACGGCCGGAGGCCGAGCACGCGCACCCGCAGCTCGTTCTCGCGGGTCGCGGCGGCGACATGACCGGCTCGGCTCTGCTCGACCCAGAGCACCACGAGGTAGACGAACACGAGCACCCCGAGCGCGACCCAGTAGAGGTTGCGGGTGTTGAGCACGCCGACGAGGGCGTCGGGCACGTGCTCGATGTCGAGGGCGAGGCCCTCGTCGCCGCCGGTGGCGCCGCCGGGGTTGCGGCGGATGAGCACCGACCCGGCCTGAGCGAAGGCCAGGGTCACCATCGCGAAGGAGATGCCGGTGACCCGGAGCGCGAGCGCGCCGACGGTCGCGGCGAGCACGAAGCCCGCGACGAGGGTGACGACGATCGAGCCCAGGAAGATCAGCTCGCTCGGCCAGTCGGCGGGGCCGAAGGCGTCGAGCGTCATGCCGAGCCCGTAGGCGCCCGCGGCGAAGAACAGCGCGTGCCCGAACGAGAGGAGGCCTGCGAGGCCGAACATCATGCGGTAGCTGAGCGCGAGGGCGGCGATGAGCATCGCGTAGGCGATGAGCTGCAGCGTGCCCGGGGTGTAGGTCGGGCCGGGCAGCACGCCCGGGATCTCGATGGCCAGGAGCGGCAGCACGGCGAGGAGCACCACGAGGAGCACGCCGCCTGCGGCGAGCCAGAGGGTCTTGTTCCGGGTCATGCGATCTTCCCCATGAGTCCTCGCGGGCGGATGAGCAGCACCGCGGCGAGCGCGACGACGACCACGAGGTCGCCGGTGCCGCCGAGGTAGTAGTTGGCGAACTGCTGGAGCACGGCCACGAGCACCGAGGCGACGGCGGCGCCCGTGAGCGAGCCGAGGCCGCCGATGACCGTCACGATGAACGCGAAGATGAGCAGCACGGAGCCCAGGTGGGCGGAGACGTAGCCGTAGTAGACCGAGGCGAGCACGCCGCCGAGGCCGGCTGCGGCGCCGCCGATCGCGAACACGAGGGTGAACGAGCGCCGCACGTCGATGCCGAGCGCGGTGACCATCTGCCGGTTCTCGACGCCGGCGCGGATGATGAGGCCGTAGCGGGTGCGCTTGAGGAAGAGCACGATGCCGCCGAGCACGATGACGGCGCAGGCGATGAGCAGGAACCGGTCGTTCGGGATCTTGGCCCCGAGGATCTCGGTCGTCTGCGTGAGCCAGTCGGGCCGGGCCGTGTAGATCGGGTCGGTGCCCCAGATGCCCTCGAAGAGCGCGACCGTCGCGAGCGAGAGCCCGACGGTGACGAGCGCCTGCTCGATATGGCGCTCGTAGAGCCGTCGGATGAGCAGGTACTCGGTGAGGGCGGCGACGATCGCGCCGACCGCGATGCCGACGATCGCTGAGATCGCGAGCCCCCACCAGGTGCCGTCGGAGACCCGGCGGCCGACCTCCCAGCCGAGGAAGGCCGAGATCGTGAGGAAGGAGCCGTGGGCGAAGTTCAGGACGCCCATGAGCCCGTAGATGAGCGACAGCCCGCTCGCGACGAGGAAGTAGAGCGCACCGAGCCCGAGTCCGGTGATGAGCAGCAGGACGATCGTCGACATCAGGCGGCCTCGCTCGCGTCGTGGACGCCGAGGTGGCGGTGGACGAGCTCGTCGTCGTCGAGGAACTCGGCGGCGCCGCCGGTGTGGACGACGCGACCCCCCGAGAGCACCACGACGCGCTCGGCGAGCCGGCGCACGACGCGCAGGTTCTGCTCGACGAGGAGGATCGGCACGGTCTGCGCCGCCTCGGCGAGCGCGACGGCGACCTCGTCGACGATGCGCGGGGCGAGCCCCTTCGTCGGCTCGTCGACGAGCAGCAGCCGGTTCTCGTTCACGAGGGCCCGCGCGAGCGAGACCATCTGCTGCTGACCGCCGGAGAGGGTGCCGGCGCGCTGCGCGCGCCGCGCGGTGAGGTCGGGGAAGAGCCGTTCGACGAGCTCGCGCCGGGGCGAGGCGTCGCGCTCGGCGAGGCGGAGGTTCTCGGCGACGGTGAGCTGGCCGAAGACCTCGCGGTCCTCGGGCACGTAGCCGACGCCGCGCGCCACGATGCGGTGGGTGGGCAGCGTCTCGATCCGCTCGCCGGCGAGACGCACCTCGCCCGTGCGTTCGATGAGCCCGAGGATCGACTTGATCGTCGAGGTCTTGCCGACGCCGTTGCGGCCGAGGAGGGCGGTGACGCCCGTGGCGGGCACCTCGAAGGCGACGTCCTCGATGACCTGCTGGCCGGCGATGCGCCCCGAGAGGCGGTCGACGACGAGGATGGGCTCGCGGCGGGTGGTCTCGCTCACATCGCCTCCCCGAGGTAGGCGGATTGCACGGTCGGGTTCGCCATCACGGCCTCCGGGGTGTCGACGGCGAGGAGCTCGCCGTGGTGCATGACCGCGACGCGGTCGACGAGGCCGAGGACGACCTCCATGTGGTGCTCGACCATGAGCACGGTGCGTCCGCCGCGGTGGAGCCCCCGGATGACCTCGGTGAGCGCGGGCACGTCGCCCGAGGCGACGCCCGCCATGGGCTCGTCGAGGAGGATCACCTTCGGGTCGGTGGCGAGGAGCATGGCGATCTCGACCTTGCGCTTCTCGCCGTGCGCCAGACCGGATGCCTCGGCGCCGGCCCGATGCTCGAGCCCGACCTCGGCCAGGCACTCGAGGGCGCGCTCGCTCGCCGCGTCGCTCGCCCGAGGGATGCGGACGAGGCTCGTCGCCCCGCCCGCGTGCGCCTGCGCCGCGAGTCGCACGTTCTCCAGCACGCTGAGCGCGGGGAACAGGCTCGAGGTCTGGAACGTGCGCCCGAGGCCGGCCGCGGCGCGCCGGTGGATCGGCTCACGGGTGACGTCGGCGCCGTCGAGGAGGACGCGTCCGGCGGTGGGCCGGACGACGCCCGAGACGACGTTGAAGAGGGTCGTCTTGCCGGCGCCGTTCGGGCCGATGACGCCGAGCATCTGCCCGGCGGGCACGTCGAGCGAGACGCCCTCGAGGATGCGGGCGCCGCCGATGCGGAGGCCGATCTGCTCGAGGCTGAGCATCGCGTGGTCGGTCATTGCTGCCTTCGGTCAGGGGTCGGGCGAGGAGGGCGGGCCGGCGGCGGCCGGATGGGGCGGCCGCCGGCCCCGATGGTCATTCGCCGGCGACCGGCGGTGCGACCTCGTCCGCGTCGATCGTGTCGACGAGCTCGGGGATCCAGGCGCCGCCGTCCTGGACGAGCTTCGCCTGGTACATCGGCTGGATCATGGCGTGGTCCTCGGCGCGGACGGTGATCTCGCCCTTCACCGAGTCGAACGTCCACCCCTCGAGGGCATCGATCATGCCGTCGACGGTGTCGCCGCCCTCGCGCACGGCCTGCACGATCATCTGCGCCGCGACGAAGCCGTCGGGCGAGAACAGGTCAGGCGTGGCGCCCGCGGCCTCGAGGTGCTCGATCATCGCGGCCTCGACGTCGGTGCCGGCCGCTCCGCCGAAGTAGTGGTTGAGGAACGAGATGTCGGCGGACGCCTCGCCGTACGCGCCGTACGTGGCGACGTCGCCGAGGCCGGTGACGACCGGGACGGCGTCGAAGACGCCCTGCTGCGAGAGCGCGGTCCACATCGCCCCGGAGGAGGCGCCGGCCCAGGCCACGAACACGAGGTCGGGCGCCGCGCTGATGAGCTGCTGCGCGAACGGCGTGAACTCGGTGGCGTCCTCGGCGACGAGCACGCCCTCGACGGCCGCCCCCTTGCTGCCGAGCACGGCCTGCACGCCGGCGAGGTTGCCCTGGCCGAAGGCGTTGTCCTGCGCGAAGACGACGACCTTCTTCCCCGCGGGGTCGCCGATGAAGGTGCCGGCGGTCGCGACGTCCTGGTAGGTCTGGCGACCGGAGCGGAAGGTGTACTCGTTGACGCCGGTGATGGCGTCGGCGGCGGCGGGGCCGGAGATGTAGAGGATCTGGTTCTGCGCGGCCTGCTCGGCGAGCGCGGTCGCGATGCCCGACGCTGCGGTCCCCGCGAGGATCTGGTAGCCCTGCCCGATGAAGTCCTTCGCCTTGGCGACGGCGGTGTCGGGGTTGCCCTGGTCGTCGGCCCACTCGATCTCGAGCTCGCGGCCGTCGACGGCGCCGGTGCCGTCGGTCGCATAGTCGAGGCCGGCCTCGAAGCCGGCGGTGTAGGCCTCGCCGTAGGCGGCGAGCGGGCCGGTCTGCGAGGTCAGCATGGCGACCTTCACCGGAGCGCCGGCGTCGCTCGCCGCGGGATCGGCGCCCGCGGTCGGCGCGCAGCCGACGAGAGCGAGGGAAGCGGCGGCGATGACGGCCGTCGCGAGGTACTTCTTCGTAGCCCGCATGGGTTCTGCCTCTCAACAGTGAATGGCTGGGAATGTGATGCTTCTCGGGAGAACCTGACATCTGGTTCAGGTCTCAGGAAAGTACAATAGGCTGCGAAGCGCAACGCTCGCAACCCGTACGAAGGAGTCCAGGAGACATGAGCATCCCCGACGTCGTCATCATCGCGGGGGCCCGCACCCCGTTCGCCCGCATCAACGGCAACCTCGCCGGGCAGAGCGCGGTCGAACTCGGCACGGTCGCCATCCGCGGGGCCCTCGCGAAGGCCGGCGTCTCCCCCGACGACGTCGACGCCGTGATCATGGGTCAGGTCCTCCAGGCGGGCGCGGGCCAGAACCCCGCCAAGCAGTCCGCCGTCGCCGCCGGCATCCCGTGGCGGGTGCCCGCGACCACCCTCAACAAGGTCTGCCTGTCGGGCCTCGTGGCGATCACCGACGCCGCGCGGCTCATCCGCCTCGGCGAGGCCGACGTCGTCGTCGCCGGCGGCCAGGAGTCGATGACGAACGCGCCCCACCTCCTGCCGGGCTCGCGGGCCGGGCACGTCTACGGCAGCGTCGAGCTCCTCGACCACGCCGCCCACGACGGCCTCACCGACGCCTTCGACCGCGAGTCGATGGGCGCCTCGACCGAGCGCTTCAACGGCCGCTACGGCATCGGCCGCACCGAACAGGACGAAGTGGCCGCCGCCTCCCACGTGCGCGCCGGCGCCGCGCAGGCCGACGGCGTCTTCGCCGACGAGATCGTGCCCGTCGAGATCCCGCAGCGCAAGGGCGACCCCGTCGTCGTCACCGACGACCAGGGGGTGCGCCCCGATTCGACGGTCGAGGTGCTCGCGAAGCTCCGCCCCGCGTTCAGCGCCGAGGGCACGATCACCGCGGGCAACTCCTCCCCCCTCTCCGACGGCGCCGCGGCGGTCGTCGTCGCGAGCCGCGAATGGGCGGAGTCGCGCGGGCTGCCCTGGCTCGCGCTCGTCGGCGCCGCCGGCCAGGTCGCGGGCCCCGACAACTCGCTGCACTCGCAGCCCTCCAACGCCATCGCGGCGGCCCTCGAGAAGGGCGGGCTCGAGGCATCCGCCCTCGATGTCGTCGAGATCAACGAGGCCTTCGCCGCCGTCTCGCTGCAGTCGGCGCGCGACCTCGATCTCGACCTCGAGCGCGTCAACGCGCACGGCGGCGCCATCGCGCTCGGCCACCCGATCGGCGCCTCCGGCGCGCGCCTCGCCCTGCACGCGGCCCTCGAGCTCGCGCGCCGCGGCAGCGGCAACGCGGCGGTCGCCCTCTGCGGCGGCGGCGGCCAGGGCGAGGCGCTCCTGCTCAGCCGCTGACCCCGGCCGGGGATGCCGCGGCGCCTCGCCGAGGCATCCCCTCGCCCAGCACCGTTTCAGGAGAACGTACGCCGCTCAGGACGTTCTCTGCGGAATCGTCCTGACGAGCGCGCGAAATCCTGAAACGATATGCGCATGACGACGTCAGCGCACCCGCCGCTCGACCACCGCCTCCGCCGGATGGTCGGGCGCGACCCGAGCGAGTCGCACCGCCCGGCCACGCCACTCGAGCTGCTCTTCGACCTCACCTTCGTCGTGGCGTTCAGCCAGGCGGGCACGCAGGCGGCGCACCTGCTCGAGCTCGGGCACTTCGGCTCGGCGATCATCGCCTTCTCGCTCGCGGTGTTCGCGATCTGCTGGGCGTGGATCAACTACACGTGGCTCGCGAGCGCGTACGACAACGACGACGTCTACGTGCGCGTCGCGACCATGGTGCAGATGGTCGGCGTACTCGTGATGGCCCTCGGCATGCCCGAGTTCTTCCACTCGATCGACGGCGGCGAGCACGTCGACAACGCCGTCATCATCGCGGGCTACGTGATCATGCGCCTCTCGACGATCGCCCTCTGGCTGCGCATCGCCCGGCACGACCCGGCGTCGCGCCGCACCGCGCTCCGCTACGCCGGCTACCTCGGCGTCGTGCAGCTCGCGTGGATCGTGCTCATCATCGTGAACCTGCCGTTCGCGCTCACGCTCTGGATCTGGGTGCTGCTCGGACTCTGCGAGATGGCGATCCCGCCGCTGGCCGAACGGCGCGGCGGCACGACGCCGTGGCATCCCCATCACATCGCCGAGCGCTACGGGCTGCTCGTCATCATCACCCTCGGCGAGGTCGTGCTCGGCACGATCCTCGCGATCTCCGCGGTCGTCGAGGAGGAGCACTGGTCGATCGACGCCGGCCTCGTCGCGCTCGGCGGCACCCTGCTCGCGTTCGGCCTGTGGTGGACCTATTTCACGATGCCGTCGGGCAAGCTCCTCGCCCGGTTCCGCCGCCGCTCGTACGTGTGGGGCTACGGGCACATGATCGTGTTCGGCTCGCTCGCGGCGACGGGGGCGGGTCTGCACGTCGCGGCGAACGCGATCACCGACGAGGCGCACATCGACGACGTCGCCGCCCTCGGCACGGTCGTCGTGCCCGTCGCGATCTTCCTCACGGCGCTGTTCACGCTCTACAGCTTCCTGATGGCCCGCTTCGACCCGTTCCACATCGGGCTCTTCATCGGCAGCCTCGCCGTGCTCGCGCTCGCGATCGTGGCGGTCGCGGCGGGCGCGAGCCTGCCCGTCGGCATCGTCGTCGCCGCCTGCTCGCCGATCGTCGTCGTGGTCGGCTACGAGACCGTCGGGCACCGGCATCAGAAGGCCGCGCTCGACGAGATCCTGCGCTGAGCGCACGGCACGACGCGGATGCCCCGGCACTCGGCCGGGGCATCCGCATTCGCTGCTCGGGGTCAGGCGTTCGGCCGGTTCGCGCGCAGCACCTCGAGACGGGCGCGGTACTCGGTCTCGTCGATGTCGCCGTTCGCGAAGCGCTGGCCGAGGGTCTGCTCGGCACTCGCGCCCCTCGCCCACGGAGGGCCGTATCCCTCGGGGCCGCCGTTCGCCCAGTACCGGCGGCGGTTGCGGCTCACGAGGAAGACGATGAGCCCGATGACGAGGAACCAGAAGATCGGGATGAGGAAGAAGGCCCATCCGAATCCGGCGGCCCAGGGGCCGGCGTGGGTGGCCGCGGTGGCGGCGAGGGTCGTGAACATGGGGTGCTCCCGGATGATTCGTGCGGTCGCGTCTCGACCGTCGAATCGAGTCTCGCGAGCACGGCGCCGCGGCGAATCCGCCCGGCGGAGGCACTTCGCCTGCTCCCCCGGGAGCAGGCCGGCCGCGGGCGCCGCTCGGGCCGGGAGCGCCCTCAGGGCCGACCGGTCTCGCCCTGCCAGCCGGGCGCGACGAGGCCCGACTCGTAGGCCACGACGACGAGGTGCACCCGGTCGCGGGCGTGCAGCTTCTGCATGATCCGCGAGACGTGGGTCTTCGCCGTGAGCGGGCTCAGCACGAGCCGACCCGCGATCTCCTCGTTCGTGAGCCCGAGGCCGACGAGTCGCAGCACCTCGCGCTCCCGCTCGGTGAGGGCGGCGAGTGCGGCCTCGTCGGGGGCGTCGCGGAGGCCGGTCGCCATCCGCTCGAGCAGGCGCTTGGTGACCCCTGGCGAGAGCAGCGCCTCGCCGGCGGCGACGACGCGCACCGCCCGCAGCAGGTCGACGGGCTCGGTGTCCTTCACGAGGAACCCGGCCGCACCGGCGCGCACGGCCCGCGCGACGTACTCGTCGAGTTCGAACGTCGTGACGATGACGACGTGGACGCCCGCGAGCGCCGGATCGGCGGCGATCTGCTCGGTCGCCCAGAGGCCGTCGCCGCCCGGCATGCGGATGTCCATGAGCACCACGTCGACCGGGCGCTCGCGCACGAGGGCGAGCAGCTCCTCGCCGGTGGATGCCTCGCCGACGACCTCGAGGTCGTCCTCGGCGTCGAGCAGCGCACGGAAGCCCGCCCGCACGAGCAGCTGGTCGTCGGCCAACGCGATCCGGATCATACGGCGTCGCTCCACGGGAGCCGCGCCGTCACGCGGGTGCCGCCGAGGGAGGACCCGCCGAGCTCGACCGAGCCGCCGAGGAGGGCGGCGCGCTCCCGCATGCCGAGCACCCCGCGACCCTCCGACGCGGCGTCGGCGCCGTCGACCGCGAACCCGCGTCCGTCGTCGTCGATCGTGACGACGAGCTCGTCGCCAGGGCGCTCGAGCACGACGGCGGCACGACTCGCCCCGGCGTGCCGCACGACGTTCGTGAGCGCCTCCTGCACGATGCGGTACGCGGCGAACTGCACCGCTCGCCCGGGCGGCGCCGCGAGCCGGTCGTCGAGCTCGACCGCGAATCCCGGTGCCGCGATCCCGCGTACGAGCCGTGGGAGCTCGGCGAGCTCGGCCTGCGGGACGAGCGGCGCCTCGCCGTCGCGGATGACGCCGAGCACGCTCCGCACCTCCTCCAGGGCGGTCTTCGAGGTCTCCTTGATGTGCACGAGCGCGGTGCGCGCCTGTTCGGCATCGCGATCCATGAGGTGGAGGCCGACGCTCGCCTGCACGTTGATCTGCGAGAGGGCGTGGCCGATGACGTCGTGGAGCTCGCGCGCGATGCGCACCCGTTCGCGCTCCTCGGCCGTCTGCCTGCGCCGCATCGCCTCGGCCCGCGCGGCGGCGAACCGCGCGCGGCGCGTGCGCGCGAACCAGCCGATGCCGAAGCACACGGCGAGCGCGAGCGTCGTGAAGGCGATGCGCAGCGGCGACCACGAGACCCCGACGAGGGGCCCGACGACGACCGCGACGAGCCACGCGGCGATGACCGACGCCGCGGCCCAGACCACCGCCCCGCGCGCCACGGCGAGCGCGATCGCGAAGAGCAGCGCGACGTACGGCGGACCGATGTCGGGCGCGAGGAGGAAGTCGGCGAGCGCCGCGAGCGCGACGACGGCGACCGTGGGGCCGGGATACCGGCGCGAGCCGAGGAGTGCGAGCGGGCCCGCCGCGGCGAGCGCGAACTGCGCGAGCCCGGCGGGCAGGCCGACCTCGTGCCAGATCGCCACGCCGATCGCGGCCGGCACCTGCACGAGCAGGCTGATCACGACGGGGGCGAGCAGCACGAACGCGGCTGGCGGGCGGCGGCGCTCGTCGCCGTCGGGTCCGACCCAGCTCGGCGGCCCCGCCCACGGCGGGCCGCCCCTCCAGCCGGGCTCGGGGCTGCGTCGATCGGGCACGGTCCGATCGTAGACCCGGCGCGCGGCGCGGCCGTCGCCCCGGCGTCGACTCATCGCCTACTCCCCCGGGAGTACGGAACCGCCGTCGGCATCAGAGCAGCGAGACCGGCTTCACGATGTCGGCGTAGATGAGCAGTGCGCTCATCGCACCGAAGATCACGACCACGCCGAGCGTGATCGGCATGAGCTTCGCGAGGTCGACGGGACCCGGGTCGGGTCGCCGGAAGAGCTTCGCGAACCCGCGCCGGATCGCCTCCCACAACGCCCCCGCGATGTGGCCGCCGTCGAGCGGCAGCAGCGGGATGAGGTTGAACACGAACAGCGCGACGTTGAGCGCCGCGAGGAGACCCACCATGCTCGCGGCCTTCGACGCGAGCGGGATCTCGTCGAGGCTCGCGATCTCGCCGGCGACGCGGCCGACGCCGACGACCGACATCGGGCCGTTCGGGTCGCGCTCCTCGGGTCCGAAGGCGGCGTTCGCGACGTCGACCATGCGCTGGGGCAGGTTGAAGATGATGCCGGTGACGCCGCTGATCTGCTGACCGACCGCGGGGAGCACCGCCGTCACGGGCTGCGGCACGGTCTCGGTCGCGGCACCGATGCCGACGAAGCCGGCCTGCACGGTGCGGGGTTCGCCCGAGGCATCCGTGACGACCTGGCCCTGCTCGTCGAGCACGTAGCGTTCGCTCAGCATCGGCGTGACCGTGAGCGCGACCTCCTCGCCGTCGCGGACGACGACGAACTCGACGGGCTCCTCCGCGTGCTCGCGGATGATCGCGGTCGACTCGGCCCAGCTGTCGATGGGCTCGCCCGCGACCGAGACGATGCGGTCGCCGGGCTCGATGCCGGCCGCCGCGCCGGGGGCGGCGGGGTCGCCCGGCTCGCACGTCTGGCGCTCGCTCGTGGCCGGCAGCGCGCACGCCGAGACCGAGCCGACCGTGGTCGAGGCCTGCGCCGTGCCGAAGCCCATGAGCAGCACCCCGAAGAGCACGACCGCGAGCAGCAGGTTCATGAACGGGCCGCCGAACATGATGATGATGCGCTTCCACACCGGGAGCCGGTAGAACGCCCGATCCTCGTCGCCCGCGCCGATCGACTCCGCGCTCGAGTCGCGCGCGTCCTGCACGAGGCCGCGGAAGAACCCCGTCGAGTCCTCGTGGGCCCGCTCGCCCTTGGCCGGCGGGAACATGCCGATCATCGCGATGTAGCCGCCGAGCGGGATCGCCTTCAGGCCGTACTCGGTCTCGCCCTTCCGGCGCGACCAGATCGTCGGGCCGAAGCCGATCATGTACTGCGTCACCTTGACGCGGAAGAGCTTCGCCGGAACGAGATGGCCGACCTCGTGCAGGCCGATCGAGACGGCGAGGCCGATCACAATGATGGCGACGCCGATCACGAATGCGAGCACGGAATCCACGTCGGACAGCGTACTGCCGCTCGCTCGGTGCGCGCTGGGTGCCGGCTATCGATCGGCTGAGCGCCGGGCGATGCGCGCGTCGGCGGCGCGACGGGCGCCCGACTCGGCCGCGGCGAGCGAATCGAGGGTCACGGCCCCGGATGCCTCGTGCTGCTCGACCACGTCGCGCACCGTGTCGACGATGTCGAGGAACCCGATGCGGCCCGCGTGGAACGCCGCGACCGCCTGCTCGTTGGCGGCGTTGAACACCGCGGGGTACTCGCCGCCCGCGCGGCCGACCTGCTTGGCGAGCGCCACCGCGGGGAACGCGGCCTCGTCGAGCGGCTCGAAGGTCCAGCTCTGCGCCCGCGTCCAGTCGAGCGGCCGGCCCGCGGCGGCGACCCGGTTCGGCCAGTCGAGGCCGAGCGAGATCGGCAGCCGCATGTCGGGCGGCGAGGCCTGGGCGATCGTCGAGCCGTCGACGAACTCGACCATCGAGTGCACGATCGACTGCGGGTGCACGACGACGTCGATGCGGTCGTAGTCGACGTCGAAGAGCAGGTGCGCCTCGATGACCTCGAGGCCCTTGTTCACGAGGGTCGCCGAGTTCGTCGTGACGACGAGGCCCATGTCCCACGTGGGGTGCGCGAGCGCCTCGGCGGGCGTCACGGCCTCGAGCGAGGCGCGGCTGCGGCCCCTGAACGGCCCGCCCGACGCGGTCAGCACGAGCCGGCGCACCTCGTCGTCGGTGCCGGAGCGCAGTGCTTGGGCGATCGCCGAGTGCTCGGAGTCGACGGGAACGATCTGCCCGGGCTTCGCGAGGCGGGTGACGAGGTCGCCGCCGACGATCAGCGACTCCTTGTTCGCGAGCGCGAGGGTCGTGCCGCGCTCGAGCGTCGCGAGCGTGGGGCCGAGGCCGACCGAGCCCGTGATGCCGTTCAGCACGACGTCGGCGTCGACGCTCTGCACGAGCTGCACGGCCTCGTCGATGCCGACGGCCGTGTGCTCGACGCCGAACTCCGCCGCCTGCTCGTCGAGGAGGGCGCGGTTCGAGCCGACGGCGAGGCCGACGACCTCGAACCGCCTCGAGTTCGCACGGATGACGTCGAGGGCCTGCGTGCCGATCGAACCGGATGAGCCGAGGATGATGACGTTGCGCACGAGTCCACTGTATGGCGCGGAGCGCCGCGGCATCCGGTCAGCCGAGCACTGCGACCGAGGCGACGACCGCGCCGGGCACGGCGAGGTCGTGGAACCGGACGCCGCGCCACCCGGGGCCGAACTCGGGCACGGTGCGCTCGATGCGTCCGATGCCCTCGTCGTCGCCCGGCATCGTGAGCGCGAGGGTCGAGGGCTCGGTGAACTCGGTGTGGCCGATCGCCCGCAGGAGCGCCGACTTGCGCGCCCACAGCATCGCCCGCGCCCGGGCCCGCTCGGGCGGGTCGAGCGCGGCGAGCGCGGCCCGCTCGCTCGCGTGGAGCGCTGCCTCGTCGACGCCCTCGAGGGCGGCGGCGCTCACGAGCTCGACGCCGACGCCCACCCGTCGCCGCGTCGCGGCCGCGGCGACGACGAGCTCGCCGGCGGCGCCCGCATCGACGAACCAGGGCGCGCCGGACGGCGTCGTCGGGTAGCCCACGGTCGGGCGCCCGTGGCGGCCGCCGCACGTCTCGCAGGACTGCACGAGCTCGACGTCGTCGGCCGGCACCCCGGACCCCGCGGCGACCAGGCGCCGCAGCAACTGCTCCGGTCCGGGGCCGGCGCCGCGGCGGCCGCGCGCCGCCGTCACCACGCGGGCGTCCCCGCCCGGCAACTCGACGATCTCGCCGTCGACGACCGCATCCATGACCCCAATCCTCCCCCATCGGGCCCGTCCGAGGCAGGCCGTGGATATTCCGCCCGTCGCATACCGGGGCTCGTAGGGTCGGAAGGTGAGTGAGATCGAGGCCGACGCCGTTCCCGCCCCCGCGGTCAAGCGGGGACCCGCCTACCGCATCTTCCGCGGCATGCTGAAGCCGATCGCCCTCCTCGTCTACCGGCCCACGATCACCGGCCGCGAGAACGTCCCGAAGCGCGGACCGGTCATCCTCGCCTCGAACCACCTGTCGTTCGTCGACAGCGTCGTGATCCCGCTCGCCTCCCCGCGACCCGTGCAGTTCCTCGCGAAGTCCAGCTACTTCACCGGCACCGGGTTCTCCGGCTGGCTCTCGCGCACCTTCTTCGGCGCGATCGGCGCCGTGCCCGTCGAACGCGGCGCCGGGGCTGCGGCGCAGGAGGCCCTCGAGGCCGGCCGTCGCATCCTCGAGCAGTCGGAGGCCTTCGCCCTCTACCCCGAGGGCACCCGCTCGACCGACGGGCGCCTCTACCGCGGCCGTACCGGCGTGGCTTGGCTCGCCCTCACCACCGGCGCGACGGTCGTGCCCGTCGGACTCGTCGGCACCCAGGAGATCCAGCCGATCGGCGCGAAGGTGCCGCGGGTGCGCCCCGTCACGGTGCGGTTCGGCGAGCCGCTCGACCTCAGCCACCACGGCCCGGCCACGAGCGGACGCGCTCGTCGCGCCGCGACCGACGAGATCATGGCCGCGATCCACGCCCTGACCGGGCAGGAGCTCGCCGGGCAGTACAACGAGGTGCCGCCGCAGGGCGCGCTCGCCCGGCTCGCCGACAAGGTCGTTCCGCGCGAGCGGGTGTGACCCGGCTCCCAGCGGGCGCCGAGGGGCACCCGCTATGGTCGCTTCGATGACTCCCGCGAAGCTCGCCGCCGCCGCCGCGTTCGCGACGGCCGCGCTCCTCGCCCTCGCCGCCTGCGCACCCGTATCACCCGGTCCGTCCGCCGAGGGCGCGCAGTGGCAGGGCGGCGCCGCCGTGCGCGCCGTCCCGACCCCCGAGTTCGAGATCCCCTCGGCGACCGCGGAGTTCGACCCCGGGCTCATCGTCAGCGACGACGCCTTCTACGACGCGAGCGCCATGAACGCCGCCGAGATCCAGCGCTTCCTCGAGGGCCTCGACTGCCGCCCGGCCGACGACGTGCCGTGCCTCGCCGACTACCGGCAGACGACCGAGACGCAGCCCGCCGTCGGCGGTCGCCACTGCGCCGCCTACGAGGGCGGCACCCGCGAACGGGCGAGCCGCATCATCCAGAAGGTCTCCGAGGCCTGCGGCATCAGCCCCCGCACCCTGCTCGTCCTCCTGCAGAAGGAGCAGTCGCTGCTCACCCGGCCGAGCGAGTCGGGCTACCTGCGGGCGACGGGGTACGGCTGCCCCGACACCGCCGACTGCGACACGAAGTACTTCGGCTTCTTCAACCAGGTGTACAACGCGGCCTGGCAGTTCCGGCAGTACACCGAGGAGCCGAAGCGCGCCTACCGCATCGGCACCGTCGACGTGCAGTTCCACCCCGACGCCGCGTGCGGGGCGACCAAGGTGACGATCCGCAACCAGGCCACGGCGAACCTCTACAACTACACGCCCTACCAGCCGAGCGCGGCGACGCTCGCCGCTCCCGAGACCGGCGACGACTGCTCGGCGTTCGGCAACCTCAACTTCTGGCGCCTCTGGCACCGCTGGTTCGGCGACCCGCAGTCCGAGCGCTACCCCGGGTTCCTGCCCGAGTGCAGCCGCCTCGTGGGCGGCCACACCTGCCCGCCCGGGCCGACCCTCCCCGCCCGCCCGGGCGCCTGAGTCAGTCCTCGCCGAGGACGACGACGGTCGCCTCGTGGCGGACCGGGAACGCGACCGAGGCGGCGATGAAGCACTTCTCGGATGCCTCGGCGTGGAGCTCCGCGGCGAGCCCGGCCATCGAGGCGTCGGCGACCACGACCGTGGGGCGCAGCACGACCTCGGTGAACGCGCCGCCGCCGCGGCCGTCCTCGACCATGGTGCCGCTCGCCGCATCGGCGTAGCCGCGCACGATCACCCCGTGGTTCGTGGCGACGTGCAGGTACGAGAGCATGTGGCACTGCGCGAGCGCCGCGATGAGCAGCTCCTCGGGATTCCAGCGCTCGCGGTCGCCGTGGAAGGTCCGGTCGCTCGACCCCTGGATGTCGTGCTCCTTGCCCGCCGCACGCACGACGTGCCTGCGACGATAGTCGCGGTATCCGCTCGTCCCGGTGCCCTGATCGCCCTGCCAGTCGATCGCGACCTCGTAGTGGTGCGTGCCGAGCATCGCGCAGCCTCCTCCTCGGTGCCGACGCCGAGCGGTTCCCGGCACCGTGCACCCTCCGATTCTGCCCGCTCCCGGGGGCCAGCGGCCCGGCGGCGACGGGCCCGGCGGCGATAAGGTGGAGGCACCATGACTGACTCCCAGATTTCCGCCCGGCCCGCCGCGCCCGCGTACTCCGTGCCGCAGGAGCGCAAGATCGTCACCGCCGTTCCCGGCCCCAAATCCCAGGCGCTCCAGGCCCGACGCCTCGAGGTCGTCTCGGGCGGCGTCTCGAGCGCCCTGCCCGTCTTCATCGAGCGCGCGAACGGCGCCATCCTCGTCGACGTCGACGGCAACCGGTTCATCGACTTCGGCGCCGGCATCGGCGTCACCACGATCGGCCACACCGACGCCCGCGTCGTCCAGGCGGCGACCGAGCAGCTCGGCGACGTCATCCACACCCTGTTCACCGTGACGCCCTACGAGGAGTACGTGCGCGTCGCCGAGCTCCTCGCCGAGCGCACGCCCGGCAACTGGAAGAAGAAGTCGGTGCTCGTGAACTCGGGCGCCGAGGCCGTCGAGAACGGTGTGAAGATCGCGCGCAAGCACACCGGCCGTCGCGCCGTCGCCGTGCTCGACCACGCGTACCACGGCCGCACGAACCTCACGATGGCGATGAACTACAAGGCGATGCCCTACGGCACCGGCTTCGGCCCCTTCGCCGGCGACGTCTACCACGCGCCGAGCTCGTACCCCTACCGCGACGGCCTCTCCGGCGTCGACGCCGCGGCCCGCACGATCGCCTACCTCGAGAAGGTCGTCGGCGCGAGCGACCTCGCCTGCCTGGTCGTCGAGCCCATCCAGGGCGAGGGCGGCTTCATGGTGCCCGCCGACGGCTTCCTGCCGACGCTGCAGGCCTGGTGCACCGAGCAGGGCGTCGTCATGATCGCCGACGAGATCCAGTCGGGCTTCGCCCGCACCGGCAAGTTCTTCGCGAGCGAGCACTTCGGGTGGGAGCCCGACCTCGTGCTGAGCGCCAAGGGCATCGCCGGGGGCTTGCCGCTCGCGGCCGTCACCGGCCGCGCCGAGATCATGGACGCCGCCCACGCGGGCGGCCTCGGCGGCACCTTCGGCGGCAACCCCGTGGCGTGCGCTGCGGCGATCGCCGTGTTCGAGTCCATCGAGGAGCACGACCTCCTCGCCGAGGGCCGGCGCATCGAGACGGCGCTGCGCTCGGGGCTCGAGCGGCTCGCCGAGCGCTACGACGTCATCGGCGAGATCCGCGGCAAGGGCGCGATGATCGCGATCGAGCTCGTCCAGCCCGGCACCGGCAGCACGACCAAGGCTCCGAACCCCGAGGCCGTCTCCGCGCTCGTCGCCTACGCCGCGCAGCAGGGCGTCCTCTTCCTCAGCGCCGGCACTTACGGCAACGTGCTGCGGTTCCTGCCGAGCCTCGCGATGAGCGATGAGCTCATCGACGACGGCCTGCGCGTGCTCGACGACGGCCTCGCGGCCCTCGGCTGAGCCGTGGCCGAGACGTTCTCCGTCGAAGACTCCGTCCAGCTCGCAGTGGTCGAACGAAGTGGTTTCATCGAGTCCAGGCACGCCGGTTCCGCCGTCGTGCTCTCCCCCGAGGGCGAGGTCGTGCGCGCGCTCGGCGACGTCGCGACGCCCGTCTTCCCGCGTTCGGCTCTGAAGCCGTTCCAGGCCGTCGCGGTGATGACGAGCGGCGTCACCCTGCGCGGCGAGGACGCGGCGATCGCGATGGCGAGCCACTCGGGCACCGCCGCGCACGTCGCGCTCGTCGACGGCCTCCTCGGCCGCGTCGGCCTCTCCGACGCCGCGCTCGGATGCCCCGCCACGGCCCCCGGCGATCGTGTGGCCCGCGACGAGCTCATCCGCCGCGGCGGCCCGAAGCGGCGCGGCTACATGACCTGCTCGGGCAAGCACGCGGCGATGCTCAACGCCTGCGTCGCGAACGAGTGGCCCGTCGAGGGCTACCTCGACCCCGAGCACCCGCTGCAGAAGCGCATCCTCGACGTGCTCGAGCGGCTGACCGGCGAGCGCCCCGCCGCCTCGGCGATCGACGGCTGCGGCGCTCCGGTGCACGCGATCACGCTCACGGCGCTCGCGCGCGGCATCCACAAGATCACGACGGCGCAGGCCGGCTCGCCCTTCGCGCTCTACCGCGAGTCCGCGGCGCTCACCGCCGCGGCGCGCGAGCACGGGTGGGCGGTCGCCGGTCCCGGCCAGCCCGACACCGTCGCGATCGACCGCCTCGGCGTCTTCGCGAAGTTCGGCGCCGAGGGCGTCATGGTGATGTCGGCACCCGACGGCACGACGACCGCCCTCAAGGTGCTCGACGGCTCCTCGCGCGCCTCGACCATCATCGGGCTGCGCCTGCTCGCCGCAGCCGGCGCGCTCGACGACGGCGCGATCGATGCGGTGCAGACCGAGCTCGACCTCTGGGTCATGGGCGGAGAGCACCGCGTCGGCGAGATCCGCGCCACGGTCTGAGCGGTCCACCCACGCGAACGACGGATGCCTCGGCGGGATCGCTCCCGCCGAGGCATCCGTCTCGGTGCGAAACCCCTTCGGGTCAGCTGAGCTTCGCGAGTCGCTTCGCCCGCGCCGCCCGGGACACCTGCGCGCCGACGACGAGCACGAGGGCGAAGAGGAACACGGCGGACGCGATGACGTTCGCCTCGGCGGGGATGCCGCGCGACGCGGAGATGTAGATGTACTTCGGGAACGTCGACACGGAGCCCGAGTTGAAGTTCGTGATGATGAAGTCATCGAAGCTCAACGCGAACGACAGCAGTGCCGCGGCGAGGATGCCCGGCATGAGCAGCGGGAACGTGACCCGCCAGAACACCTGGGCGGGCGTGCCGTAGAGGTCGCGCCCGGCCTCCTCGAGCGCCGGGTCGAGGCTCGCCACGCGCGCCTTCACGGTCACCACGACGAAGCTGATGCAGAACATCGTGTGCGCCAGGATGATGGTCGTCATGTCCTTCGCGACGCCGACGGCGAGGAACTGCGCCGCCAGACCGGCACCGAGCACGACCTCGGGGGTCGCCATCGGCAGGAACAGCAGGAGGCTGATCGCCGAGCGCGCCCGGAACCGGTAGCGCACGATCGCGATCGCGATCATCGTGCCGAGCGTCGTCGCGATGACCGTCGCGACGAGGCCGATCACGATGCTGTTGCCGAACGCCTGGCACACCGCGCCGCCCTCGACGTTGCAGACGTTCAGCCACTTGTCGAAGGTGAACCCGCGCCAGGCGATGTTCGACTTGATCGAGTCGTTGAACGAGAACACGAAGGTGTACGCGATCGGGATGAGCAGGAACACGAACGCGATGACCGTGTAGGCCGGCAGCAGCCAGTCGCCGAGGCCGAGCCTGCGCGGACGGACCCTGCCGCCCGGACGCTGCTCGTCGAGCTGCTCGCTCTCGCTGAGGCCGCCGAGCACGGCGGCCGCCTGGACTTCTCCGCTCACAGCAGGTCCTCCGTTCCGGAGCGCTTCACGTAGATGCCGACGAGCACGAGGATCGCGGACATCAGGATGATCGACAGCGCCGCCGCTGCCGGGTAGTTCAGCAGCACGAGGAAGTTCGCCTCGATCACGTTGCCCATCATCTGGGTGTCGGGGCCGCCGAGGAAGTCGCGACTCGCGTTCACGTAGTCGCCCGCGGCGGGGATGAACGTGAGCAGCGTGCCCGCCACGATGCCCGGCATCGACAGCGGGATCGTGACCTTGCGGAACACCGTGAACGGGTTCGCGTAGAGGTCGCTGCCCGCCTCGAGGTAGCGCAGGTCGAGCCGCTCGAGCGTCGTGTACAGCGGCAGGGTCATGAACGGGATGAAGTTGTACGTCAGGCCGAAGATGACCGCGAACGGCGTGCCCGTGAAGTGCGCGTCGGGCGCCATCAGCGACAGCGCCTTCAGCGAGGTGATGATGAACGACTCGTCCGACAGGATCTGCTTCCATGCGAGGGTGCGCAGCAGGAAGCTGATGAAGAACGGGGCGATCACGAGCACGAGCATCAGGCTCTGGAGGAGCGGCCAGCGCCGGGCCTTCACGCCGATGAAGTACGCCAGCGGGTAGCTGAACGCGAGCGCGAGCACCGTCGCCGCGAGGGCGTAGCCGAACGACCGCAGGATGTGCGGCCAGTACGCCTCGACGACGTCGACGTAGTTCTGCCAGTTGAACGCGTAGTCGTACTGGCCGATGTCGCCGAACTCGGCGGGCGCCTGCAGCGACGTCAGCACGAGCGACACCAACGGCGTCAGGAAGAAGAGCACGAGGTAGAGGATGCCGGGCAGCAGGAGGAAGAGCGCGATGCGGCTCTTCTTCCTGGGTGCCTGCGGCTGCGCCTCCGCCGTCGCGAACGCTGCGAAGGCCATGGTCAGTGCTCCTCGAGCTCCGCGACGAGCGCATCGCGCCGCTGGGCGGCGATCGACCGGGTGTCGGTGTCGGCCGGGAACCGGCCGGCCTCGCTCGGCACGTCCTCGAGGCCGAAGCCGTGCTCGACCTCCCAGCTGAGCCACACCTCGGCGCCCTCGGCGGCGACCGGCCCGAAGCCGACGTTCTGTGCGAACACCGTGAGCGTGCCGATGCCGGGAACCGCGACGAGGTACTGGGTGCTCACACCCGAGAACGAGACGTCGATGACGCGGCCCGGGCCGATGAGGTTGCGCTCGGAGGAGGAGGCGGGCGCCTCGCGGTGGAGCGCCACCTTCTCGGGGCGGACGCCGATCGTGACCTCGCCCTGGTGACGTGCGGCGCGTGCCGTCGGCACGACCACCCGGGTGCCCTGCACGTCGACCGAGATCGCGGTGTCGGTGGTGCCGACGACCTCGCCCGTGAAGAGGTTGGACTGGCCGAGGAAGTTCGCGACGAACGCCGTGCGGGGCAGTTCGTAGAGCTCCTCGGGGGCGCCCATCTGCTCGATCGCTCCCTTGTTCATCACCGCGACGGTGTCGGCCATGGTCATGGCCTCCTCCTGGTCGTGGGTGACGTGGAGGAAGGTCAGGCCGACCTCCTCCTGGATGGACTTCAGCTCGAGCTGCATCTGGCGGCGCAGCTTCAGGTCGAGCGCGCCGAGCGGCTCGTCGAGGAGCAGCAGCGCCGGCCGGTTCACGATCGCCCGGGCGAGCGCGACGCGCTGCTGCTGGCCGCCCGAGAGCTGGGCGGGCCGACGCTGCGCGAGGTGGTCGAGCTCGACGAGCCGGAGCGCCTCGTGAGCGCGCGCCTCGGCGTCGGAGATGCGTCGGCGCTTCAGTCCGAAGCCGACGTTCTCGAGGATCGACATGTGCGGGAAGAGGGCGTAGCTCTGGAACACCGTGTTGACCGGACGCTGGTGCGCCTTCGTCGAGGTGACGTCGGTGCCGCCGATGAGGATGCGGCCCTTCGTGGGCTCCTCGAGGCCGGCGACCAGCCGGAGCGTCGTCGTCTTGCCGCAGCCCGACGGGCCGAGCAGGGCGAAGAACGACCCGGCGGGGATGGTCAGGTCGAGCTCCTCGATCGCCGTGAACCCCGGGAAGCGCTTCTGGATGCCGACGAGCTCGAGATCCGCGCCGCGTTCGGCGAATTCTCGGATCGACACCGTCACGACCCCAGCAGGATGGACTGGAACTCGGCCTGGTACTTCTGCTCCTCGGCGCCCGAGAGCGTGCGGAAGATGTGGGCCTGCGACAGCGTCTCCTCGTTGGGGAAGATCAGCTGGTTCTCGGCGAGCTCGGGATCCATGGCCGTGGCGGCCTCCTTCGCGCCGACGACGGGGGTGATGTAGTTCACCCAGGCCGCGACCTCGGCGGCGACCTCGGGCTCGTAGTAGTAGTTGATGAGCGTCTCGGCGTTGGTCTTGCGCGTCGAGCCGACGGGAACGAGGAAGTTGTCGTTCCACAGCGTGCCGCCCGCGGACGGGAGCGCGAACTCCCACTTGTCGCCGGCCTCGGCGTTCAGCACGGTGATGTCGCCCGACCACACGATCGCGGCGAGGGTGTCTTCGCTCTTCAGGTCTTCGAGGTACGAGTTGCCCTTGATGTTGCGGACCTGGCCGTCCTCGACCTGCTGGCGCAGGACCTCGATCGCGGCGGAGTACTCCTCGTCGCCCCAGTCGCCGGTGATGTCGACGCCCATGTCGAGCATGATGCAGCCCATCGTGTCGCGCATCTCGGAGAGCACGCCGATGCGCCCCTTGAGGGACGAGTCCCAGAGGTCGGAGACGCTCGTGAGGCCGCCGGGGATGGCCTCCTTGTTCCAGGCGATTCCGGCGAAGCCGCCCTGCCACGGCACCGAGAACTTGCGACCGGGGTCGAAGTCGGGGTCGGCGAGGGCGGGAGTGAGGTTCGCGAGGTTCGGGATGTTGTCGTGGTTCAGCTCCTGCGTGTAGCCGAAGCGGATCCAGCGGCCGACCATCCAGTCGGTGAGGCAGACCGTGTCGGCGCCGATGTCCTTGCCGAGGGCGAGCTGGTCCTTGACCTTGCCGTAGTAGGTGTTGTTGTCGTCGACGGCGACCTCGTAGTTGACCTCGATGCCGGTCTCTTCGGTGAACCGGACGAGCGTGGGGTAGTTGCCGTCGTCGTCCTCGTCGATGTAGGCGGCCCAGTTGGCCCAGTTGAGGGTCTTGTCGGTGGCGGACGTGTCGGCCGCGGGGGTCGGCTTCGCCTGGCCGCCGCCGGTGGAGCACGCGGCGAGCGCGAGCGCGGTCGCGCCGGCTCCGGCGCCGGCGAGGAGGGTGCGACGATTCAGCTGCGACTGGCGCGCCTGTGCGATCAGCGAGCGGATCATCGGGTCTTGGGGCAGGGGCCGTGTGCTCACGAGGGACTCCATTTCGGTTGCAAGCGCATGCGGGGTGGGAAGATACTGACACACTGCATGGCGTCCACGCACCAATTGATGTCCGAATCGTTAATTTCTCGGAACGATCTGTACGGATTCCGTTTCCAATCGGGACTTACACGGCGGAATCGGTTGCCGCTGCCACGAAAGGCCACGTCCGTCGCACGGTCGCCCCGCCCGGCGCCCTCAGCCACAGCTGCGACGCGCCCTCGTCGAGGAGGGGCGGCAGCGACCGGTCGGCGATGAGCGCGCGGTACTCGGGTGCCCCGCCGCGCACGAGGATCGTCGCGGTCTCGCGGATCGTCGGCAGGAGCGACCACTGCGCCGACCACGCCTCGGGGCTGCCGACCGCGACCACCGCGGCCCCCGGACGGGCGAGGGCGGCGAGCGCCGCGGCGTCGGCGTGCGGCCCGAGCAGGACGGGCGCGTGGCCCGCGCCGCGCAGGAGTTCGGCGTCGGCGCTCGGGCTCGCCGTCACCAGCGCGACACGCGCGGCCGGCTCGAGCTCGAGCGGCGGGATCCGCGCCGCGAGTCGCGCCGGCGCCGGCCCGCTCGGTCGCTGCGCGTCGACGACCTGCACGCGCCGCCCCCGCCACTGGCCCGAGCCGGCCACCTCGGCCGGCCGCCACAGCTCACCCGCTCCCCCGGCCTGCACGAGTTCGGCGCGCGTCGCGTGGCGCAGCAGGAGGCGGATGCCGAACGCGTCGCGGAGCGCGTGCGGGACGCCGAGCCACTGGGTCGCCGAGGCGGCCACGGCGAGCCCGCGGGCGCGCCCCGCGCGGAGCAGCGCCTCGAGCCGCTCGAGGGCGAGCGCCCGGTGGTCGTCGGGCCACGAACGGAACCGGGTGTCGAGTTCGTCGACGACGAGGAGCCGCACGGCGGAACCCATGCCCGGATCACCGGCGAGCGAGTCGATCGCGTCCCAGACGGCGCTGCGCGGCCCCTCGAGCACGGCGACCGACGAGTCGCCGTGCTCGGCGCGCACGAGGGCGGCGATCGCTTCGAGGGCGGTCGTGCGGCCGCTGCCCGGCATCCCGGCGACGAGCAGGTGGCCGTCGACCGCCGGATCCCACGCTGCCGCCGAGCGCCGCTGCCGCTCGGGCTCGTCGACGAGCCCGAAGCCGCGCGAGCCCACGCCCGCGCCGGCGAGCGCCGACCCCGACTGCGTCGAGCCCGGCGGCGGGCCGCCGGGGTCCGCGTCGATGAGCCCGTCGAGCTCCTCGGGGCCGACACGGGACGGCAGCGGATCGACCCAAGGCCGGCGCGGCCGCACCAGGCCGGCGCTCGCCACGCGCGCGCCGAGCACGGCCGCCTCGTCGGCGATCGCCGACTGGAACCGCTGCGGCCGGCCGTCCCCGCGGTCGACGACCGCCCGGCCCGGAGCGTCCGGCGCGATCTCGGCTGCCTCCGCGGTGCCGACCACCGCGAGGCTGTCGACCCGTTGCATCACCCGCAGTGAGACCCGGATGGCGCAGTTCGCGGTGACCTGCTCGCGCACGACGCCGTTCGGCCGCTGCGAGGCGAGCACGAGGTGCACGCCGAGCGAACGGCCGCGCGACGCGATGTCGGCGATGACCTCGCCGAGCTCGGGGAACCGCTGGATCATGGCCTGGAACTCGTCGACCACGATCACGAGTCGCGCGAGCTGCACCTCCTCTCCGAGTTCGCGGAGGTCGCGGGCGCCGACCCCGGCCAGCACGGACTCGCGGTGCCGGAGCTCGGCTCGCAGGCTCTCGACCGCCCGCAGCGCCTCGGCCTCGTCGAGGTCGGTGACGACGCCCGCGACGTGCGGGAGCCGGCGGATCGGCTCGAAGGCGGCCCCGCCCTTGAAGTCGACGAGGAGGAACGAGACGAGGGCCGGCGGATAGGCGCGGGCGAGCGCCGTGAGCCAGGCGAGGAGGAACTCGCTCTTGCCGCTGCCCGTGGTGCCCGCCACGAGCGCGTGCGGACCGTGCTCGACGAGGTCGAGCACGAGCGGCCCCTCGACGGTCGTGCCGACGGCGACGGCGAGCGAGGTGCGGGCGTGCGCCCCGTCGATCGCGGCGGGCAGTGCTGTGAGCGCGACCCTCCGCGGGAGCGGCGCGTCGCCGCCGAGGTCGAGCTGCGCCGCGACGCCCGCCACGGTGTCGCCCCATCGCGTCGCCTCGACGAGACCCACGAGCGCCGGTGCGATCACGGCGGGCGCTGCGCCGTCGCGGTGGACGACCGCCGCCCGCGGTCCGGTGATGCGGACGACGGTCGCGAGCCCCGGCGGAAGGCGCCGCACCTCCTCGGCGACGACGAGCCGGTACGGGTCGGCCGGCTCGCCCCGGTCGGAGCGGCGCGGACGCGCGCCGACCGGACCTCCGGCTCGCCCGCCGCGCGCGGGGGGCCCCGCAGGCGCGACGGCGGCGCCGCCGGCTGGCGTGAGGGCCGCCGCGGCGTCGGTCTCGGACGCCGCGTCGAGGAGGAGCAGGCGCGGCGCCGGGCCGGCTGCCGCGGAGCCCGCCGAACCGCCGGCGTGCGGCAACCGCAGCACCCACTCCCACTCGGGGCCGGTCGACGCGGTGATCGCGATCGCCCGCGGATCGACGCGGCAGGCCAGTTGGACGAGCGCGGCGCGGGCAGCCGAGCGCGCCAGTGCGAGCGGCCCGACGAAACCGATCCCGCTCGTGGGGTCGGCGAGCACGGGCGCCTCGGCGAGCAGGGCCGCCTCCTCGAGCACGGCGCGGTCCCGTGCGTCGCTCGGCATCCCGTCGACCCGGACGGCACTGCGCGCGACCCCGGCACCGATCACGATCGGCGGCGGCCTCCGATCGGTCCAGGTGGGCCGCGCGCCGCCCGACACGATCGACGACGGCGACGGCGTCAGCCGCCACGCCGCCCGAAGCTCGTGCTCATGACGCGCCGAGATCTCACCGCGGAGCTCGTCGAGGCGCGCGTCGCGGTCGGTGGCGGCCCGGCGGCGCCGACGTCGCGCCTGCCGCCGGGCGTCGAGCATCGAGGCGATCGCGACGACCGGCCCGAGCACGGCGAAGACGAGCGAGAACGGCGAGCCGGTGATCGCCCACAGTGCGAGCGCCCCGCCGATCGGAGCGAGCGTCGCGAGCACGGGGAACCCCGGTCGCTCGGGCTCGGGCGAGGCCTGGGGCAGCGCAAGCGGCAGCGGGAGGGGACCGGGGCCGGCGTCGTCGGAGGGGTGCACCGGGACATCCGATCACCCCTGGTGCGCGCTCGTGCCGGCCGCACTCGCGCCGTGGACGGGTGCGCACCGCGCCCCGCTGTGGAGGAACGGACTCAGGCGACGACGAAGGACTGCTCGGCGAGCTCGACCCTGCTGCCCCGCGGCACGAGGTAGCGTCGGCCCGGCTCGCAGCGGAGTGCGCCGTCGTCGGGCCGCCGCACGACGGTGCCGTTGCCCGAGAACCGGTCGGCGACCCACAGCACGCCGTCGTGCTCGCCGAACTCGAGGTGGGTCTTCGAGACGGAGAGCGTGCGGTCGGCGATCTGCACGAGGTGGTCGAACTCCTCACCCGGCTGGGGCAGCGGCCGTCGGCCGATGAGGCCGGTGCCGAAGACCGTCAGCGTCTCGCCGGTGCTGAAGCGCAGCGTGAAGCGCGGTGCCGCCGGCTGCTCGACGGCCGGCGCTGCGGGCCGCTCGGCCACGGCCTCTGCTCCCGACTCGGGGAGGGGCACGGGCGCAGCGAACCCCTCCACGGGCACGCTGATCACGCCGCTGTTGCGCTGGGAGGCGCGCAACCGGTCGACCACCGTCGTGTCGCCGGGTCGCGGGTCGGCACGCCGCCGGGACTCGGGCGTCGCGCTCGTCGAGCTGCCGCATTCGCCGCAGAACATCGCCTCGGCGGGCAGCTCGGCACCGCAGATCCGACACCTCACGAACGTGCTCCTCTCCGGGTCACAGCGTACCCGCCGAGCGAGCGCAGCGAGATCGCCGCCCGCAGACGGTCGATCGGGCGACGCGTCTCGCTGAGGCGCCGCTGCAGTTCGTCGACCGTCTCCCACACCCGGCGATCGTCGCCGTCGTCGGGCCCGCCCGGCGCGAAGACGGCGCGGTCGACGACCGACGCGAGCACGAGCGGGCCGAGCCCGCCGACCATCGCCGCCTGCTCGGCGCGCGTCGCATTGGGCACGATCGCATATCCGTAGTCGCTCGCGGTGTCGGCGAACTCGCGCCAGCCGCCCTCGATGCGTTCGACGGTGGTGCCGGCGTGACGGCGCAGTCGGCGCCGCCGGAGCTTCGCGACCATCACGGCGAGGAAGGGGCTGAGGATCGCGGCGAGGCCGAGGACCACCACTCCCGAGACCTCGAGCACCGCGAGGAGTGCGGCGAGCCAGCCTGCTCCGCCGTCGGACGGGTCGTCGGCTGAGGCATCCGGCTTCGTGGCGTCGTCGTCGACGGGCGTGAGCTCGGCGGGCGGCGGGAGGGCGGACTGCGGTCTCGACACGCTCTGGGGCTGGTCGGGCTCGGGAGGGGGGATCGGCCGCAGCGGCGGGTTGGGATCGACGGCGACCCACTCGCCGTGGGAGTCCTGCACCTCGATCCACGCCTGCCGGTCCTGGCTGCGGAACCGCACCACGTCGGACTCGACGTCGTACTCGGTGCCGGGCTGCCGCAGGTACCCGACGACGACCCGTGCCGGGAACCCGATCCGGCGGGCCATGAGGGCCGCGGCGACGGCGTACTGCTCGCCGTCCCCGACCATCGGCCGCTCCGAGGCGAGCTCGGCGATCCGGTCGAGCGCGTGGCCCGACCGGCTCCGCTCGCCGTCGAGCCCGTGACTCACGTACCCCTCGCGGTGGAAGCCCTCGATGACCGCGGCGAGGCGCTGCCCCTCGGCGTTCGCGGGCGGCGCCCACTCGTCGAGGAGGTCCTCGAGCTCGTCGGGCAGTTCGGGCATCGGGGGCAGCACGGTCGTGCCGGGGCGCAGCACGGAGACGTCGCGCGGCGGAGCGGGCACCATCGAGGTCGCGGTGTACCGGTCGCCGTCGCGGAGCCCCTGCTGCACGGCCGCCGTGCCGGTCACGTCGTTGTAGAAGAACCGCTCGGCGAGCTCGTCGGCGCGCGGCCCCCCGAAGTCGATGCGCTCGAGCCGCCCGATGCCGGGCACCCACACGTCGTCGTAGCCGAGGATCGAGACGTCGATCCGTTGCGACTCGCCGTAGTCCTCGGGCTGGTCGAGGCGGTACGGCACGCGGCTGAACCTGCCGGAGAGCCCGTTGCCGTCGTCGCCGCCGACCGAGTACACGATGCCGTCGTAGCTGTCGAGCACCGCCACCCTGAGGCCGGCCTGCGGCGGGAGGCCGCGCACCTCGAGCATCGCCTCCTCGGCGACCTCGTCGCCGAACGCGGTGCGGAACCCGGCCAGCGGGCTGTCGTGCTGCTGCGGTTCGAACGGCGGCTGCAGCTCCGAGCGCACCACGGTGCGCGCGGGCACCGGCAGCACGACGGCGGCGGCCGTCGCCCCGACGAGGGCGACCGCGATGAGGGCGGATGTCCCGACGACGCGCCGCGCATCGGCGAGCGTCGCCTCGACCGGCCGGCCGCTCGGGATCCGGCGTCGCTGGGCGATCCTGATGCGGGCGAACCACGCCACGGCGGTCACGAAGAACGCGAGGCCGGCCTCGAGGGCGAAGGTCGAGTGCACGACGCCGAGCGCGATGCCGGCGAGGAGGAGCACCGCGGGCGGCAGCACCGCGAACGCCGGACGGCGGGACCTGAGCGCGATCGTCACGGCGCTCGTCGAGGCCACGAGGCCGAGCAGGAACGGCGGCACGAGGAGCGCCTGGTACGAGCCGACGGGGACCGCGATGGTGACGAGCTGCTTCCACGACAGGGCGGCCCCGGACACGAGCTCCGCGAGCCCGGCGGGGGTCGGGAGGAGGCCGAACAGCGCTCGGTCGGGGACGGCGACGGCCACGCCGAGCACGAGGTACGCGGCCACGACCGCGAGCACGACCACCCAGGCCGGGGCCCGGAACCGGGCGCCGGCGACGCCGATCGCCGCACCCGCGACGATCGCGGCGCCCGCCGCGGTGAAGAACGCCGGGCTCTCGTACGTCGGCCACCACGGGATCATCGCGGCGGCGAGCATCGCCAGCACGAGCGCGACGCTGATCGCCGTCGACCATGCCCGCCCCGCGGCGGGTGCGCTCCCCTCGCGGGCGGTCATGCGACCGACGCCGATCTCGCGAGCATCGCGCGGAGGTCCTCGAGGTAGCCGATGCCGAACACGGTGAGGCCCGCGACGGTCCGGGCGGTGGGCTCGCCCTCCGGCGAGCACTGCACGGCGACGACGTCGACCCCTGCGGGCACCCGGCTCGCGGCCGAGCGCAACGGGCCGATGCCGCGCGCGGTGCCCGTGACGAGCACCGCGAGCGAGAGGCCGTGGAGCGACTCCGCGGCGCTCCGGGCGACGTCGGGAAGGAGGGCGACGCGCTCCTCCCGCTCGACGACGCAGAGCGCATCCACCAAGCGGTCGCGTGAGACCGTCGGGAGCTCGCGCATCGAACCCGTGCGGCCGGACTGTCGGCCCGAGACGACGAAGGAGACGCTGCGCGCATCGCGGATCGCGCGCGACCCCACCGAGGCCGCGGCGCTCACGGCGAGCTCGAACTCCGCCTCGCTCGCGTATGCCCCTGTGTCGAGGTCGAGCACCACCATCAGCCGGCTGCGGCGGGACTCCTCGAACTGGCGCACCATGAACGTGCCGGTCTTCGCCGAGCTCTTCCAGTGGATGTACCGCCGGTCGTCGCCGGGGACGTACTCGCGCAGCGCGTGGAACGCGATGTCGCTCGAGGTGAGGTCGCGGGTCGGCGAGCCCTCGAGGTCGCGGATGAACCCGCTGCTGAGCGCGGCGATCGGCACCGTGCGCGGGTGCACCTTGAGCTCGGCGGTCTCGGACCAGACGATCTCACGGCGCATCAGGCCGATGGGGTCGGCGCGGACCGTGCGCGCCGGACCGATCGGCACGATGCCGCGACGGTCGGTCGGGATGCGGAACTGCACCTCGTACTCGCCGCCCCTGGCCAGCCCGGGGAGCACCCGTTCGACGACTGCGGCCCCGACGGGCAACTCGAGCTGCACGCCGCCGAACCGACGCCGGCCGGGGTTGACGGCGACGAGGCGCGCCTCGGCGTGCTCGCCGACGACGACCCTCGGGATCGGCACGACCAGGCGCACCTGGCCGGCGCCGCGGCCGACGAGCCAGAGCGCGGCTGCGGCGAGCAGCACGACGAAGGCCCACCCGAGCGCGATCACCTCGAGCAGGCCGAACCCGTAGCCGACCACGAGCGCGAGCACCGCTGCGGCGAGCACGCACCACCCGAGCGGGGTCACGACGCCCTGCACGGCCCGCGCCGACCCGGCGGCGAACGCCGCGGCCGCGGCGGCCGCGCGAACGGCGCGCCCGATGACGACCGCCAGGAGGCCCTCGTTGCGGGCCTCCTCGGGGATCGTCGTCCGGGTGGGGCCGAGGGTCACATCGCCTGCCTCGTGGAGGGCGGCGGCGTCTCGATGAGCACCTGCGCGATCATGTTCGAGGCGGTGACTCCGTCGAACTCGGCTTCGGGGTCGAGGATGAGCCGGTGCGCGAGCACGGGCTCGGCGAGGGCCTTGACGTCGTCGGGCACCACGTAGTGCCTGCCGCGGCCGGCGGCGTGGGTCTTCGCCGTGCGGATGAGGGCGAGCGCACCGCGCACGCTCACCCCGAGGCGCACCTCGCGAGCGGTGCGGGTCGCGTCGACGAGCCTCGAGACGTAGTCGTGGATGGTCGGGTCGACGAACACGGTGCGGGCGAGCGCGGCGAGCTCGATCACCTCGGCGGCATCGACCTGCGGCTCGACCCGGTGGTCGTGGGCCCGCTGGTCGGCGCCCTCGAGGATCCTGATGGTCGACGCATGGTCGGGGTAGCCGATCGAGGTGCGCATGAGGAAGCGGTCGAGCTGCGCCTCGGGCAGCCGGTAGGTGCCGGCCTGCTCGACCGGGTTCTGGGTCGCGATCACCATGAAGGGATGCCCCACGGGGTGCGACTGCCCGTCGACCGTGACCTGCGCCTCCTCCATCACCTCGAGCAGGGCCGACTGGGTCTTCGGGCTCGCCCGGTTGATCTCGTCGGCGAGCACGACGTTCGCGAACACGGGCCCGGCGTGGAACTCGAACAAGCCCGAGCGCTGGTCGTAGACCGTCACCCCGGTGATGTCGCCGGGCAGGATGTCGGGGGTGAACTGCACCCGGTTGCTCGTGCCGGAGACCGACTGCGCCATCGCCCGCGCGAGCGACGTCTTGCCCGTGCCCGGCACGTCGTCGAGCAGGAGGTGCCCCTCGCTGAGCAGCGCGGTGAACGCGAGCCGCACGACCCTGTTCTTGCCGAGCAGCACCTCCTCGACGGCGCCGACGAGGCGGTCGAGGGTCGCCGCGAATCGCGCGGCGTCATCGGGGGACATCGTCATGACGGCTCCTTACTCGTCGCCACGTACCGGGCGGTCACACCGGCGACCTCAACATCCAACCAGACCCGGTCCCCGGGTCCGACGCCGGAGATCTGGCAGCTCGTGGGCGTCTGGGCCCGCCGGCCGCGCTCGCCCTCGATGCCGCAGCTGAACGTCGCTGGGAGGCCCGAGTTGTCGGGCGGGCTCGTCCACGACCAGCTCGCGCCGCGGTCGTCCCAGAGGCGGCTCGGCAGCGCGAAGGTGAGCGTCGGCGACGAGCCGGCCGGCAGCACCTTCGACCACGCGCCGCAACTGCCCCAGACGCTGCATCCGCGCACCTGGAAGCGGCCGGTCTCGCCGAACGCGAACCGTCCGTCGAGCAGCTCGCGCAGCCAGCCCGAACCCCGGAACTCGCGTGTGGACCCGGGCACCTGGATGCCGTTCTCGTCGACGGCGACGATCTCGAGGCGCGGCGCGTCCGCCTCGACGCCGTCGATGTAGCGGTCCCAGGTCTCCGGGCCGTTCCAGCCCATCCGGCTGTCGACGGCGCCCACGTCGCCCGGCGCCGGCCGCACGACGGTGCCGACGACCGCGGTGTGCGCGCACCCGGCGCGGTTGTAGCCCCAGACGATGAAGGAGTAGCGCGCCGACTCGGTCGCCGTGCCGGTGAAGCGGACGCTCGAGGTGTCGGGGCCGACGCCGATCGTCTCGGCGACCGTGCCTCCCGTCGAGGGCGGCACGACCGAGCCGGGCGCCGGCGCGGTGACCGAGCAGGCCTGCGCTCCGCCGGGCACGCCGGTCTCCCCCACGACGAGTCGCTGCACGAAGTAGCCCGCGATGGCGTCGCCGTTGCCCGAGAACGGCGCCCACGTCACGGTGACCGTGCCGGCCGCGGCGTCGCCGGCGACATCGAGCGACCCGGCGATGGGTGCGCCGAACGGCGTCCCCGACGTGGTCGCCTCGGTCCAGCTCGCGAGCGCCGGGTAGGCCTGGTTGCGGGCGCTCACCGCGACGGGGACCCGGCTGCCGTTGGCGATCGCCTGCGAGTCGACGGTGCAGAGCGAGGCCGTGCAGGCTGAGGCCGCGGAGACCTCGCTCGAGACGCCGGCCACGGTCACGACGTACGAGCCGACGGCGCTGCCCGGCCCGCCCGAGACCGGGTTCCATTCGAGGCGCAGCCGCCCATCGCGCGGGAGGGCGCGGAGGCCGTCGGCGGGCGGCGGGACCACGTCGGACCAGACCGTTCCCGGCACCGTGACGGGGTCGGAGAGCCCGATCCCGTTGCGGGCCCTGACCTCGACGATCACCGCGTTCGACTGGCCGTTGCCGGGCGTCGCGATCGTGCAGCTCGTCGCCTCGCACACGGTGGTGCCGAGCACGTCGCGCGAGTTCGGGTCGATCTGCGCGAGCTCGTAGCCCGTGATCGGCGAGTTGTTGAAGGCGCCGGCGCCGAACGCGATGTCGAGGGTGCCGTCGCCGAAGCCGGTGAGGAGCGGCGAGATGACCGGCTCGGGTCGGTCCTGCACCGAGATCGTCACGGCGGCCCAGGCCCGGCGCGAGGGCTCGCCCGTGGCATCCTCGACCTGGTACCTGACCGTGGTGTTCACCGGAGCCGCCGTCGCCGAGACGGTGACCGCGAGGGTCGCGCGGTCGTCGCTCGGCGAGATCGCGACGCCGGGCGGCAGGTCGCTCAGGTCGACGGCGACGACGCGGAGCGGCACGTCGGGGAAGGGGTTGGCGGCCTCGTCGTTCGCGAGGACGTCGATCGAGGTCGTGCGGCCCCTGGCCGCGATCGCGAGGTCGTCGGCTGGGCGCGCCACCGGCTTCGTCGACGGCACCACCCGCAGCACGATCCGCCCGCCGCTGCCCTCGCCCGACTCGTCGGAGACGCCGATGGAGACGGAGGACTCGGTGCCGAGCGCGGTCTCCGAGCGGGCGGTGATCGTCAGCTCGCTGCCGTCGAGCGCGACGTCGAAGCCCTCGGCCTCGGGCGGCAGCACCTCGTAGTCCAGCTCGTCGGCATCCGCGGATCCGGCGGGGAGCGTCAGTCTGCCCAGGTCGATCGTCTTCCGCTCGCCCGGTTCGAAGTCGAGGACCCCGCCGGCGAATGCGGGCGGCTCGTCCGCATTCGAGCGGACCTCGATCGGGATGACGATCGTGCCGGTGCGCGCATCGGGATCGTCCGCCTCGCCGTCGGTCGCCGTGAACGAGATCGACGCGGGTCCGACGTAGCCCGGCTCGCTCTGGAACCGGAGCGTGTCGCGGTCGACGACGAGCGGCGAGCCGTCGCTGTGGGAGGCGAGGACGCTGGCCTCGTCGGTGATGCGGACGGGCCGGCCGGAGGCGGCGATGACGTAGTCGTCCAGCTCGAGCTCGATCGACTCTCCGCTGCGCACCTCGACGTCGGGCGCGTCGGCGCGGAGCTGCGGCAGCGCGTCGTCTCGGCCCGGCACCCACACGAACGCGTACGCGGTGACCTCGGGGTCCTCGGGGTGGGACACCACGAACGGGATGATGCGTCGGCGGTCCTCGACCGCGACCCGGATCGAGCCGTCGCCGAGCACCTCCGCCCCCGCGCGGTAGCCGTCGACGAGGTCGACGCCGAGCTCGCGCTCGTCGCCGTCGGCGAGGAACACCCCCCGCAGCACCGGGACGTCGACGGAATCGACGCCGACGATGTCGGTGAGGGTGAGCACCGTGTCGGATGCCTCGGGGCGGGCGAGCGGCGCGTCCTCGCTCGCGACGACCGTGAGGTAGCTCGAGGCCCGGCCGAGGGTCTCGTTCTCGATCGTGTAGACGAACCCGAACTCCCCCTCCGCCGCGGGCACGTCGACCTCGAGACGATCGCCCACGACGCGCGCCTCACCCCCGCCCTGTGCCACGACGTCGACGATTCCGAGCCCGCCGCCGGCCGGGTCGAAGTCGTTGTCGAGCACCGGGACCGTGATGGTGCGGTCGGGCCGCACCGTGATGACGTCCTCGACCGCCACGGGCGCCGCCGGCCGCTCGCTCGGCGGTGCGATGCCGATGCGCACCGTGCCCTCCGCGCGGCCGCCGAGCGCGTCGATGACGGCGTAGGCGAAGGTGTCAGTGCCCGCCGAGTAGTCCGCCGCGCGATAGTCGAGCCAGTCGGGGCCGGTCGCCTCGACCGCGCCGCGCTCGGTGTTCGACTGCTGCCCAAGCAGCTGCACCGAGTCGCCGTCGGGGTCGATGCCCCCGAGCGGGATGCGGACGCGCACCGTCGCACCCGCGATGACCCGCGCGTCGACGGCCTCGGGCACCGGGACCGCGTTCGTCTCGGGGTCGGCCTCGTTGACCGAGATCGACACGGTCGCGTTCACGGACTGGCCGCGCTCGTCCTCGACGCGATAGAGCGCGGTGTACGTGCCCGGCGCCTCGGGAGCGAAGTAGCGGAGGCGGTCGCCCGAGGCGAACAGCAGCCCCTCCTCGGGCTTCGACGCGAGTTCGGGCGACAGCAGCAGCGGGAGTCCGTCGGGGTGCTCGTCGTTCTCGAGCACGGGGATGTCGATCACGTCGCCCGTGCGCACCGAGACCGAATCGTCGGCGGCGACCGGGGGCTGCGGGAGCGCCGGCTCGGGCACCTGGACCAGCGTGACCTCGCCCTCGGCCTCGGCGATGCCGTTGCTCACGCGGTAGGCGAAGCTCGTCGATCCCGACTCGAGCGGCGCCGTCAGGGTCACCCGCAGCAGGCGGTGCTCGACGACCTCGATCTGCGCGCCGGGCAGGTCGCGTGCGGCGTCGGTGAGCACGAGCACCCCGCCGGTCGGGTCGATGTCGGTGGCGAGCACGTCGACGTCGGCCGGATCGCCCACGCGCAGGAAGGCCGTGTGCGGCACCGTGATGGGCGTCGGATCCCGATCGGGCGGCGGCTGCACGTCGACGCGGACGACGCCGGTCACGGGCGCCCCGCCGTCGCTGACCGTGTACTCGAGGTGATGGGTGCCGATCGCGAGGCTCGAGAAGCGGAAGGTGCCGCCGTCGAAGTCGGGCGTGATCTTCACCTCGGGCTTCGCCGGCACCGCCGTCAGGCCGACCTGTCCCGTTCCCCCGTGCACGTGCCTGAGCGGGTCGATCCGGATCTCCTCGCCGGCGGTCGCGAGCGCGATGAAGGGCTCGGCGAGGATCGGCACCTCGCCCGCGGGGTGGACGGTGATCTCGAGCGTGCCCGACCCCTCGGCGCGGCCGTCGGAGACGATGAGCGGCACGACGCGCTCGCCGGTGATGCCCTGGCCCTCGTGGAAGACGACGGCCCCCTCGGCCGACCATGAGACCCGGTCGGGCGCGTCCGCCGAGGACTCGGCGAGGAACACGGGGTCGCCGTCGGGGTCGACCCAGTCGCCGAGCACCGGGGCGGTGAGGCGGCCGTCGACGGCGACGTCGTCGTGGATGCGCCTGCGCTGCTCGGGCGCCGCGTTCTCGTCGTCGCCGCGCACGGTGACCTCGACCTCGGCCGTGGCGCTGCCGCCGTGTCCGTCGCCGACGCGGTAGGCGAAGCGCAGCACCCCCGCCGCCTCGTCGGCGAGCGTGAGCTGCAGCTGCTGGTTGTCGGACACGAGGTCGAGCCGCGCCCACTCGGGCAGCTGCTCCTCGGGCTGCTCGAGCATCAGCACGTCGCCGTTCGCGTCGTAGTCGTTGAGCAGCACCGGCAGCAGCGTCGACCGGCCCGGGCGGGCGCCGAACACGTCGTCCTCGGCGACCGGGTCGACGCTGCGCTTCTCGATGGTCGGCCGGTCGTCGGGATCGTTCTGCTCGAGCTGCTCGTCGTCCTGCTCGAGGTCGAGCAGGTCCTTCCAGTTGTCGATGCGCTGGTACTCGCGGCTCGCCGCCCAGGTGCGCCCGTTGCCGCGGTCGTTGAGCACGAGGGCGGTGCCGTTCGCGAGGTAGTCGAGGTCGTCGCCGGTGGCGCCCTCGAGCGGGAAGATCTCGCCGGCCGCGCCGTCGCACGAGCGCCATGCGCCGTCGCCGGCCCAGGCCGCGTGCACGCATCCGTCCTCCACCGCCGGGGCGACGGGGGCGCCGGAGCGGTCGGCGATCGCGCGGCGCACCGCACCGCTGTCGGGGTCGACGGCGAGGAGGGCCCGACGTGTGGCGACCCAGATCTCGCCGGGCGCCGACGACGCGGCCTGCAGGCGCACCTCGTCACCCGCCCCGATCTCGTTCGAGAGGTCGACCGGTCTCGAGTCGACGGTGAGCAAGCCGGTGTCGACGTCGAGGACGGCCCAGCGTCCGCCCGCGGAGGTGATCTGCACCTCGTGATCGGCCGCCGGTGCGATCCGCCACTCGGACGAGACCGTCCCGCTCCCGGCCGCGTCGACCTCGACCACCTCGCCGGTCGAGGGAGTGACGGCGAACATCAGGCCATCGGGATCGACCGAGATCACCGCGTCCGCGCCGAAGTTCAGCGCCGCGTCGGAGTCGGCCTCGAACTCGGCGAACTCGGCGAGCGGCGTGCGCCAGACGTCGCCGTTCGCGGCGATCACGACCTGTGGGCCGGCGAGCGCGAGCGTGGTGACCTCGGGCGGCACGGCGACCGGCTGGGTCAGCTCGCTCGTCGCCGCGTCGACGATGCCGACGCTCGAGCGATCCGAGTCGAGGACGAGCACCGTCGACCCGCGCTGCACGATGCTCGCACCCCCGCCCGTCTCGACGACCGAGTTCAGCTCCAGCGCCGCGGTGCTCGCACGGCCGACCGACTGCGCGCCCTCGTTCGCGACCCACACCGCGGCGTCGCCGAGGTCGACCCGCTGCGAGGCGTAGCCGCCGCTCGTGACCGCGATCGTGCCCACGAGACCGACCACCGCGGCCACCGAGACGCCGGTGATGACCGCTGAGCGGTGACGGCGCGGGATCGCGAGCCGCATCAGCCGACGCCTTCCACCTCGACGCACCGCTCGGTGCTCGACGCACCCGATTTGCCGTCGCGCGTGACCGTCACGCTCGCGCAGACGCGGTCGCGCTCCCCCGCGTCGACCGAGTAGCTGGTCTCCCGCTGCATCGGCGAGGCGGCCCCGTCGACCCTGACGATGTAGGCGTCACCCGACTGGAGGCCGGGGTCGACCCACTCGAACGTGACCTCGGCGCCGACGGCGCTGCCGCTGACCTCGGTGACGACCGGGATGGAGCGTGTGTTCTGGATGACCGTGACGACGCCCGCACCGACGAGCGCGAGCAGCAGCACCGCCACGATCGAGACCCCCCAGGCGAGCCGACCGGCGGTCGGCGGCGAGCTGCGCCCCCGCGAGCCGGTCGTCTCAGCGAGGCCGGTCCGGGAGGACGTCGACGGCCGCTGCACCGCTGCGCGACGGCGGCGCCGTGCGAGCTCCGCGGTCGGCCGCGCCGGATTCACCCTGGTGCGCTCGTCGAGGTCGACCGCGGTCGCCAGCGCCCAGTCGTCCATCGCGACCTCGATCGGCGTCTGCGGGAGCCCGAGCTCCTCCTCGACGGCCTGCAGGTCGCGGATGAACTCGAGCGCGCCGCTCTGCCTGGCCTTCGGCTGCTTCGACATCGCCCGGGCGAGCACCGCCTCGAGGCTGGCCGGCACGTCGACCCGCCCGGTGGGCGGGAGCTTGCCCTTCGAGATGCGCGAGATGAGGGCCTGCGCCTGGTTGTCGCCCCCGATCACCTCGAACGGGCTGCGCCCGGCGAGGAGCGAGTAGACGGTCGCGCCGAGCGACCAGACCTCGCTCGCGACCGTTCCGGAGATCTCGTCGCGGAGCACCTCGGGCGCCGACCAGGGGATCGAGAGGCCCATCGGGTCGGAGGTCTCGGCCTGGCCGAGCGTGGCCGCGATGCCGAAGTCGGAGAGCACGGGGTGGCCGTACGCCGTGGTGAGGATGTTCGAGGGCTTGATGTCGCGGTGCAGCACTCCCGAACGGTGCGCCGTCTCGATGGCGCTCGCGATCCTGACGCCGATCGACAGCACCTCGCCGAGGGGCAGCTGTACGGCGCGGTACCGCTGGCCGATCGAGGCCGAACAGTACTCCATCACAAGGTACGGGCGTCCGTCGGCGGCGACGCTCGCCTGGTAGACGGTCAGGATCGACGGGTGCGAGCTGAGTTGGGCCATGAGGTTCGCCTCGGCCTGGAACATCTGGCGGAGGTCGTCGTTCACGACGCCCGCGAGCAGCACCTTCACCGCGACGAGCCGGCGCGGCATGTTCTGCTCGTAGAGGAACACGTCGGCGAACCCGCCGGAGCCGAGCACCCGGATGAACTCGAAGCCCGGGAGTGTCGGCGGGGTGGATGGAAGACGTCGCGTCACGATCCTCCCTGTGCTCCTCGGGTCGTCTTCGGCAGGGTCGGTGGAGACGTGGCCCGGTGCCCACCATTGTAGGCTTCCGGCGCCGCAGGGCATCAGGCTCGGCCGGCCCGGAATCGGCCCGTCGTCAGGCCCTCGCCGCCTCGCCGCCCTCGCCGTCGAGCTCGGGGTCGGCACCCGCCTCGGGGCGCACGACCTTCAGCACGTCGACGACGATCACCGTGATGTTGTCGCGCCCGCCGTTGCCGAGGGCGGCGTCGACGAGCTGTGCGGCGGCCTTCTCGGCGTTCGGGTTCGCGAGGAGGAAGTGGCGGATGCCGTAGGAGGTCAGCTCCTTCGTGAGCCCGTCCGAGCAGATCAGCAGCCGCATGCCCGCCTCGACGGCGATCGCACGGTAGTCGGGGATCGGCGCCTCGTGGAAGCCGACGGCCCGCGTGATCACGTTGGAGTGGGGGTGGGTGTCGGCCTCCTCGCGGGTGATCTGCCCCGCGTCGACCAGTTCCTGCACGATCGAGTGGTCGACGGTGAGCTGCTCGAGCACCCCGCCGACGAGCCGGTAGACGCGGGAGTCGCCGATGTTGAAGACGATCCAGGCCGGCTCGTCGGAGATGGTGCCGAGCGCCGCGCCGGTGACGGTCGTGCCGCTGCCCTCGTCGGTGACCCCGGCGCCGCGGCCCATGTCCTGCACGGCGTGATGGAGCGAGGCGTCGATCTCGGGGGTGCCGATCGCGGCCTTCCCGCCGTGCTCGGCGAGTCGCGTGACGACCGCCGCGCTCGCGAAGTCGCCGGCGGCGTGGCCGCCCATGCCGTCGGCGACGGCGAACACGGGCGACTGGGCGACGTAGCTGTCCTCGTTGACCTCGCGGCGCAGCCCGGTGTCGGTGATCGCGGCCCAGGCGAGGGTGACCTCGGTGCCGTCGGGCAGCGCGACCCGGTGGCGGGCATTGCCGTTGCCTATCTGCGTCACGTGTTCGGCCTGCTGTCTGCTCTGAGCGTCGGATCGACTCCCGGGGGTCGGAGGATCTCGATGATCGTATCGTCTCCGAGGTCGAGCCTCATGCCCGGAACCACCACGATGGACTCGCCCGCCCGCAACCGGCGGACGCCGTTCGGGCCGAGCACGGTGGTGCCGTTCGTCGAGCGGAGATCGCTCGCGACGAGCCGCACGCCCTCGACCCGCAGCTCGAGGTGGGTCGACGACACCACCCGCCCCGGCGACTCCACGCGCACGAGCTGCGGCGCGGGGCCGTCGGCCGAGACGATCCGCGGCGCGGCGGGCCTCCGGCCGACGAAGACCGGGCCGGAGGGCGTGAACGGCGCACCCCCCGCGATCCGGACGCTCGGCACCGCGCGATCGAGATCTCCGGCGGCCCCGTCGACGACCGCGCTCGGTCCGCTCGGCGGGCCCGACGCGTCGTCGCGCCTCGCGGTGAGCACGGTGTCGACGTCGGCGGCCGGATGCCTCGTGTGGACCGTGTCGACCTCGCCCGCGGCCGGCTCGGGCTCGGTCGCGTCGCCGCGACGCCACTCGATCGCGGACGCCCGCAGGCTGGCTCGGGCGTGGCCGACGACGGTGCCGCCGCCGAGGGGTGCGAGGGGTGCGCCGGCCGCCGTGAGGCGGATCCCGTCGACCTCGCGGAACTCCGCGAGGTGCCAGGGTCGGATGCCTCGGGCGTCGAACCGGCGGCTGCCGCCCGGTGAGTCGAGGTCGACGACCGCATCGCCCCGCGCGACCGCGGTCACCTCGCCGAGGTCGCCCCCGCCCCACCACACGAGGGCGAAGTCGCCGCCCGCCTGGTCGAGCGGCGCCGGGATGAACGAGATGAGCCGTTCCAGGCTCGGTCGCGGGTCGCCCGCCGCCTCGGCGAGCGCATCCAGCACGCGCGGGTCGGCCGGCGCGCGGAGCACCGCGATGAAGCGTTCGCCGACGATCGAGTCCCAGGCCGGGGCGCCGGCGGTCGCGAGACTCGTGACCGACCCTGGAAGCATGTCGCCAGTCTGGCACTGCACGGTGCTCCCTGCGAGCCCGATCTGCACAGCGAAACGGAGCCGAATGCATGGAATCCGTTGTGCAACACCCAGAATTCGACGGATTCGCTTGCCAGAGGCATCCTTCACTGTCACAATCGAGTCCATGACGAACGCAAGTCGTTCCAACGGGCATCGGCCGGTGCAGCTCGATGAGGTCTCGAAGGCGATCATCGAGCAGCTGCAGGCCGACGGCCGACGCTCGTACGCCGACATCGGCAAGGCGGTCGGCCTCTCCGAGGCTGCCGTGCGCCAGCGCGTGCAGCGACTGACCGAGTCGGGCGTGATGCAGATCGTGGCGGTGACCGACCCGATGCAGCTCGGCTTCACCCGCCAGGCGATGATCGGCGTCCGCGCGTCGGGCGACACCCGGGTGCTCGCCGAGCAGCTGGCCGAGATCCCCGAGATCGACTACGTCGTGCTCACCGCGGGCAGCTTCGACCTGCTCGCCGAGGTGGTGTGCGAGAACGACGAGGAGCTCATCTCCCTGCTGAACTCGCGCATCCGCAACCTCGAGGGCGTGAACTCGACCGAGACGTTCGTCTACCTCAAGCTCCAGAAGCAGTTCTACAACTGGGGCACTCGCTAAGAAGGGAAGATCATGACCGACACGGTCTACGACAACGGCGCACTGCAGCAGAAGGCGAAGGACCATCTCTGGATGCACTTCGCGCGGCAGTCCACGATGGAGACCTCGGGCGTGCCGATCATCACCCGCGGCGAGGGCCACCACGTCTTCGACATCAACGGCAAGAGCTACATCGACGGCCTCGCCGGCCTCTTCGTGGTGAACGCCGGCCACGGCCGCAAGCGCCTGGCGCAGGCCGGCGCGAAGCAGGCCGAGGAGCTCGCCTTCTTCCCGATCTGGTCGTACGCCCACCCGAAGGCGATCGAGCTCGCCGACCGTCTCGCCGACTACGCGCCCGGCGACCTGAACCACGTGTTCTTCTCGACCGGCGGCGGCGAGGCGGTCGAGACCGCCTACAAGCTGGCGAAGAACTACTGGAAGCTCATGGGCAAGCCGAGCAAGTACAAGGTGATCTCGCGGGCGCTCGCCTACCACGGCACCCCGCAGGGCGCCCTCGCCGTCACCGGCCTGCCGATCAAGGCGCCGTTCGAGCCGATCACCCCCGGCGGCCTGCGCGTGCCGAACACCAACTTCTACCGTGCGGCCGACATGGGCGCCCCCACGGGCAGCGAAGAGGAGTTCGGCATCTGGGCGGCGAACCGCATCGAGGAGCAGATCCTCATGGAGGACCCCGACACCGTCGCGGCCGTCTTCCTCGAGCCGGTGCAGAACTCGGGCGGCTGCTTCCCGCCGCCCCCCGGCTACTTCCAGCGCGTGCGCGAGATCTGCGACAAGTACGACGTGCTGCTCGTCTCCGACGAGGTCATCTGCGCCTTCGGCCGCATCGGCCACATGTTCGCGTGCGACGAGTACGGCTACGTGCCCGACATGATCACCTGCGCGAAGGCCATGACCTCGGGCTACGCCCCCATGGGCGCGACGATCATCAACGAGCGCATCTACGAGCCGTTCTCGAAGGGCGACACGACCTTCTACCACGGCTACACCTGGGCGGGCCACCCCGTTTCGGCGGCCGTCGCGCTCGAGAACCTCGACATCTTCGAGGAGGAGAACCTCCTCGAGCACGTCCGCGACAACTCGCCGCTGTTCCGCGCCGAGCTCGAGAAGCTCAACGACCTGCCGATCGTCGGCGACGTGCGCGGGGCCGGCTACTTCTTCGCCGTCGAGCTCGTGAAGGACAAGGCCACGCGCGAGACGTTCAACGAGGACGAGTCGGAGCGCCTGCTCCGCGGCTTCCTCTCGACCGCGCTGTTCGACGCGGGGCTGTACTGCCGTGCGGACGACCGCGGCGACCCCGTGATCCAGCTCTCGCCGCCGCTCACCATCGGCGTTCCCGAGTTCCAGGAGATCGAGCAGATCCTGCGCAGCGTGCTCACCGAGGCGTCGAACCGCCTCTGATCGCACCACCCCCTCTGCGTTCGCGACGTCGCGGCGTCGCCCAGTTCACCCGTGATCATCGTGCGTTCGCGTCCGCCTCCGGAGGACGCGCGAACGCCCACTCCGGGAGCGCGCCGCTGCCGAGGTGGCGGAGGAGCAGTGTCGCCATGGTGTGGCCGGGATCGAGGTCGAGGGCCGTGTCGAGGATCGCTCCGGCCGCCGAACCGCGCCCGAGCGCCCAGAGCAGCCAGGCCAGGATGCACAGCGGCCCCGCCCGATGCGACTCGGGGGCGTCCGCGACGAGACGCCGGACGACGTCGGCCGCCCGCTCGACGCGCGGCCGCGCGGGGCGGAGGTTCGTCTGCCCGAGCAGGAGCCGCGCGAGGATCTCGGCGACCGGCTCCCCCGCTCCGTCGGCGGGCTCGACGACGAGGAGCTCGTCGATCGACCTGCCGCGGTGCTCCGCGCGCTCGACGGTCTCCGCGGCGTCGTCGTGCGCGGCAGCACCCACCAGCGGCCCGAATGCGAACTGCAGCATCATCCCGTCGCGGAACATCGGCCGTGCCGCGAGATGCAGGAACCACGCCGCCGCACGAGCCGGCACCGCGCCCGGTTCGAGGAGGTGCTCGACGAGTTCGACGGGATCGAGATCGTCGCCGAGCCGGGTGAGCTCGGCTCCGCTCGGGCCCGATGCCTCGAGCCGGTCGAGCGCCCGTGCGACGGCTGCGGCCCTGCGGGGGTCGCTGTCGGGGATGCGGGCGTGCCGCGCGGGGTCGTGCCTGCGGTCGTCGACGTCGGGCACCGTCACGACCGCGGCGGAACGCTCGATGAGCGTGAGCGGATGCCCCGTGGCCGGCAGCGCCGGGTCGAGATAGGAGCCCCAGCCGTCGTTCGCCACGCAGAGCCCGTCGCGGACCGCGAACCCCGCCTCGCTCGCGCGCGCCGTGAGCAGCTCGACGAGCCGACGCTCCGGCGCGTCGGAGTGATCGGCGAACCCCGCCCCCGTGTAGACGATCGGGACCACCCCGTCGACGCCGGGCATGCGGCAGAGGGCGGCGACGACGACCGCGGCCAGCGCGTCGCGGTCGCGCGGGCGCCTCGGGAGGTCGTGCCGGAGCACCCCGACGGTCCGGGTGCCGTCGAATGCCACGCAGACGAGCGAGCAGGAGGGCGCGAAGCCCGCGATGCTCGGCACGAGGGCCAGGAACTCTTGCGCCGATCCGGCGCGGATGATGGTGGTCATGGCCAGAGCGTGCCCCGCGCAGCGGGCTCCGGCGTCGCCACGGGGGCCCGACCGCGAGGTTCGCCGAGCCGCGCGGGCTGTGGAGGAGCGGTCGTCCACTGGTCGACCGGATCGGCCGCCACTCCTCCTCCACAGCATCGCGTGCGCCGCCTCCGGCGCGATGTCCGAATCTCGCGAGAACGTGTCGGCGGCCCGGGCTACGCTCGGTGCATGACCAACGTCTTCCTCATCCGACTCGACAGCCCGATCGGGCGCATCGAGGTCGTCGCCGACGACGACGCCGTCACCGGTCTCTCGATCGAGCGCGACGGCGTCCTCCCCCACGACGACTCCCCCGAACGCCCCAACGCCGTGCTCGAGCGGGCCCGGGTCGAGCTCGACGAGTACTTCAGGGGCGACCGCACCGACTTCGACCTCCCGGTCCGACTCGAGGGCACCGACTTCCAACGCGCCGTCTGGGCCGAGCTCGCACGACTGGGCTGGGGCGAGGCGATCTCGTACGGCTCGCTCGCGGCGGCCGTCGGCCGCCCGGGGTCGGCGCGCGCGATCGGCGGCGCGGTCGGCGCGAACCCCGTTCCGATCATCGTCGGCTGCCACCGTGTGCTCGCCTCCGACGGGCGCATCACCGGGTACTCCGGCGGCGAGGGTGTTCCCACGAAGCTCTGGCTCCTGGGCCACGAGCGCATCGGCTTCGCCGCGTGAGCGTCATCCCCCGGCCCGACACGGTCGTGGGCGACGACGGCGTCGCTCGGTGCGCCTGGGGCGCCGCCGACCCCGAGTACCGTCGCTATCACGACGAGGAGTGGGGCACGCCGCAGCACGATCCGCAGCGTCTCTTCGAGAAGGTGTGCCTCGAGGGCTTCCAGGCCGGGCTCTCGTGGATCACGATCCTCCGGCGGCGACCGGCCTTCCGCGAGGTGTTCCACGGGTTCGATCCGCACCTGGTCGCCGCGATGACCGACGCCGACGTCGAGCGCCTCCTCGGCGATGCCCGCATCATCCGCCACCGCGGCAAGATCCGCGCGACGATCACGAACGCGCGTGCGACGCTCGAGCTCGAGGTGCCGCTCGACGAGTTGCTCTGGGGCTACGCACCGCCGGCGCGACCCGCTCCGCCCGCGTCGTTCGCCGAGGTCCCGGTGACGACGCCCGAGTCGACCGCGATGAGTCGTGAGCTCCGTCGTCGCGGTTTCGCCTTCGTCGGACCGACCACCATGTATGCGCTCATGCAGGCCGCCGGAATGGTCGACGATCACGTCGCCGGCTGCTTCCGGGCGTCGCCGTCCAGCGGCACCTGACGCCGACGCGCGACGCCCGGGCTCGCTCCCGAAAATCCTTGACACCGTCGAATCGCACCCGCTACGTTTGTGCCCACTTCGGGGGGTAGGCAACGGTGCCCATCCGCGCACCCGGAGCCCGGTCGCCGCCCAGGCGAACGGAGATCGCTCAGAAGGAGCACTACATGCGATTCAGAAGAACACTCGCGCTCGCCGCCACCGCGGCAGCCGCGCTCGCCGTCGGCACGGCAATCCCGGCCGCCGGTGCACTCACACTCGATGATTCCGACGTTCCCTCCTACCAGGAGTTCGCGGCATCGACCTACCGAGACGTCGACGGCGGCTACATCGTCAACGGCGACGAGCTGATCTCGGGCCAGAGCGACCTGCGCTCGTTCTACGAGCAGCTCGTCGGCCCCGAGACGCCCACCGACGGTCTCATCGTCAACACGGTGAACGGCGCAGACGACAAGTGGTCGGCCTCGCAGGTGGGCAATCTCACCTACTGCGTCAGCACGAAGTTCGGCACGCGTCACGCCGACGTCGTCAGTGCGATGGCGAGCGGCGCGGCCCTCTGGGAGGCCGCATCGTCGAAGGTGAACTTCGTGTACGTGAGCAGCGCCGACGGCCAGTGCACGACGCGCAACAAGTCCGTCGTCTTCTCGGTCGAGCCGGTGCAGACCTCGCAGTACATCGCGCGGGCGTTCTTCCCGAGCTCGCCCGACCGTCAGCAGAACGTGCTCATCGACGACTCGATCTGGAGCTCGGGCTCGTGGACGCCCACGAACATCCTGGGCCACGAGCTCGGCCACACGCTGGGCTTCCGGCACGAGCACACGCGCCCCGAGTCGGGTACCTGCTTCGAAGACAACAACTGGCGCGCGCTCACGCCGTACGATTCGTCGTCGATCATGCACTACCCGCAGTGCAACGGCTCGTCCGACGACCTGTCGATGACGAGCAGCGACCGGGCCGGCGTCGTCGCCCTGTACGGCAACTGATGCTCCTGTTGAGCTGAGCTCTCGCTCGGAGTCCACTGGGTCCGGTCGTCGTCGACCGGGCCCAGTGGCCTGTCCGGTGTCAGGCGACGAGCTCGACCTCGCGTGGCAGTGTCGCCGCCCGCTCCTCGCCGAGTCGCATCGAGAAGCCCTGCGAGTCGGCCCAGTCGAGCAGGTCCTCGACGCCGGCGAGCTCGGGGCGTCGCTCGAGCACCGCCCTCGTGAATCGTCCCTTGGCCTGCTTGTTGAAGTGGTTCAGGGCGCGCCGGCGGCCGTCGCCGTCGATCGAGACGACGCGCACGTAGACGCTGCCCGGCCGCGCCGGGGCGGGCCCGAGCTCGGCGTAGCCTTCCGAGCGGAGGTCGATGATCAGCCCCGCCTCGTCGTCGAGCACGCGGGCGATCGGCTCACGCCAGTGGGCCTTCAGCCGCAATCCGGGCAGCTTCGAGTCGTGCGAGAGCCGGTACGCCGGGACCGGATCGAGCGCGCCGACGAGGCCGAGCAGCGCGGAGTGCACGGCGACGGTTCGGCCGGCGAACGCCCGAGCCTCCGCATCGAGCGACGGGGCCTCGAGTGCGTCGAACAGCACGCCCGTGTAGCGGTCGATCGCCGCCATCGTCGGAGCGGCCGGAATCGCGCGATTGCGGTCGACCTCAGCGGTCTGCCGTGGCCCCAGCTTCAGCGCCCGCATCATGGCCGCGCCATCGGACGACAGCTCGCCCAGCGCGGCGAGCGTCTGCTCGCGTGCCGCCGAGAGCGAGGGGAACGAGAGCGCCTCGAGCGCGAGCGGCGCGTCAGCACCGCCGTCGCGCTTCGTCTCCGACGGCGGAAGGAGGATGCGCACTACGAGCCGATGAAGGCGAGCGCCGCGTCGACGTTCGTGCCGAGCGTCTCGATGCTGTCGATCGTGACGCGCGGCAGCGCCGATGACGGGCCCGTCCACGCGGCATAGCCCTCGAGACTCTGCTCGACGGCGCGCCAGGTGGTCTCCTCGAGGTGCGGCAGCTTGCGCTCCCGCTTCTCGAGTCGGGCTCGGTGCAGCTCCTCGTCGGAGCAGACGACCTCGATGACGCGAAGGCGCACGTCGGCGCGCTCGGCCAGGTTGCGCCACTGCAGGCGCGCGGCCTCTGCGGCGTTCACCGCATCGACGATCACCGTACGGCCGGAGTCGAGCTCCTTCTCGGCGATCTCCTCGGCGACGAGGTAGGCCGCGAGACCCGTGGGCTGGTCGGCGTCGATCCCGGCGCGCAGGATCGCCGACTCGATCGGGTCGACCGACACGACCGTGGCGCCGAGGCGGGCGCCGACGATCTGTGCGATCGTCGACTTTCCCGCACCCGGCAACCCGGCCATGACGATGAGTTGGGTGACGCTCAGGTCACCGAACTGGCGGTCGAACGGCTGCTCCCCCTGCATCCGCTGCTCCTCAGGAGAGTTCGGCGCGAGACGCGACGACCTGCACCGAGTTGGACTGCACGGAGAGGAACCCGTCCTCGGCGCTCGCGGTGATCTTCTCACCGCCGGGCAGGGTGACGCGCACCTCGCCGCCGGCGAGGATCGCTAGCATCGGCTCGTGGCCCGGCAGGATGCCGATCTCGCCTTCGACGGTCTTCGCGACCACCATGGCCGCCTCGCCCGACCAGACTTCCTGGTCGGCCGAGACGACGCTCACGTTGAGGGCGGCCATGCTCAGCCGTTCTCCTTCTGGATGCGTGCCCACTGCTCTTCGACGTCGGAGATGCCACCGACGTTGAAGAAGGCCTGCTCGGCCACGTGGTCGAAGTCACCGCGGGCGATGGCGTCGAACGACTCGATGGTGTCCTTCAGGGGGACGGTCGAGCCCTCGACACCGGTGAACTTCTTCGCCATGTAGGTGTTCTGCGAGAGGAACTGCTGGATGCGGCGCGCGCGGGCGACGGTGATCTTGTCCTCTTCCGAGAGCTCGTCGACACCGAGGATCGCGATGATCTCCTGGAGCTCCTTGTTCTTCTGGAGGATCTGCTTGACCGTGGTCGCGACGCGGTAGTGGTCTTCGCCCAGGTAGCGGGGGTCCATGATGCGCGACGTCGAGGTCAGCGGGTCGATCGCGGGGTAGAGACCCTTCGACGCGATCTCGCGCGAGAGCTCGGTCGTCGCGTCGAGGTGCGCGAAGGTGGTCGCCGGCGCCGGGTCGGTGTAGTCGTCGGCGGGCACGTAGATCGCCTGCAGCGAGGTGATCGAGTGGCCGCGCGTCGAGGTGATGCGCTCCTGGAGGATGCCCATCTCGTCGGCGAGGTTCGGCTGGTAGCCCACCGCGGAGGGCATGCGGCCGAGCAGCGTCGACACCTCGGAGCCCGCCTGCGTGAAGCGGAAGATGTTGTCGATGAAGAGGAGCACGTCCTGCTTCTGCACGTCGCGGAAGTACTCGGCCATGGTGAGGGCCGAGAGGGCGACGCGCAGACGCGTCCCCGGCGGCTCGTCCATCTGGCCGAAGACGAGGGCGGTCTTGTCGAAGACGCCCGCCTCCTCCATCTCGTGGATGAGGTCGTTGCCCTCACGGGTGCGCTCGCCGACACCGGCGAACACCGACACACCACCGTGGTCCTGCGCGACGCGCTGGATCATCTCCTGGATGAGGACGGTCTTGCCGACGCCGGCGCCGCCGAAGAGGCCGATCTTTCCACCCTGCACGTACGGGGTCAGGAGGTCGATCGACTTGATGCCGGTCTCGAAGAGCTGGGTCTTCGACTCGAGCTGGTCGAAGGCCGGGGGCTTGCGGTGGATCGGCCAGCGCTCGGTGACCTCGATGGTCTCGCCGGGCTCGAGGTTCAGGACCTCGCCGATGACGTTGAAGACCTTGCCCTTGGTGACGTCGCCGACGGGAACCGAGATCGGCGAGCCGGTGTCGCGCACCTCCTGGCCGCGGACGAGGCCGTCGGTGGGCTTGAGGGCGATGGCACGGACGACGTCGTCGCCGAGGTGCTGGGCGACCTCGAGGGTCAGCGTCGAGGTCTCGTCGCCGATGGTGATCTCGGTCTGGAGGGCGTTGTAGATCTCCGGGATCGAGTCGTGCGGGAACTCGATGTCGACGACGGGGCCCGTCACGCGGGCGATGCGGCCGACGGCGACGGTCTGGTCGGCGACCGTCTCGATGGTGTCAGTCATTCTGCTCACTCTTTCTGGATTTACTTGGCGGCGACGAGCGCGTCCGCGCCGCCCACGATCTCGGAGATCTGCTGCGTGATCTCGGCCTGGCGCGCGTTGTTCGCCAGGCGGGTGTAGTCGGTGATGAGCTTGTCGGCGTTGTCGGAGGCCGACTTCATCGCCTTCTGCGTGGCGGCGTGCTTCGCGGCGGCCGACTGCAGGAGGGCGTTGAAGATGCGGCTCTCGATGTACACCGGCAGCAGCCCGTCGAGCACCGTCTCGACGTCGGGCTCGAACTCGTACAGCGGCTGCACCGTCGCGTCGGGCTCTTCGACGCCCTCGACGACCTCGAGCGGCAGCAGGCGCACGACCGTGGGGGTCTGCGTCATCATGCTGACGAAGGTGTTGTAGACCACGTGGATCTCGTCGACGCCACCGTCGGCCGCATCGCGGAGGAAGGACTCGAGCACCGCGTCGGCGATCTCCTTGGCGAGCTCGAACTCGGGGTTCTCGGAGCTGCCCGTCCACTGCCGCTCGAACTCGCGGTGGCGGAACTGGAAGTACCCGACCGCCTTGCGCCCGACGAGGAAGTACACGACCTCCTTGCCCTGCGAGCGGAGGAGCTCGGCGAGCTCCTCCGACTCACGCAGGACCTGCGAGTTGAATGCGCCGGCGAGGCCGCGGTCGCTCGTGAGGATCACGATCGCCGCGCGCTCGATCTTCTCGGGCTCGGTCGTCAGCACGTGGTCGACGTTGGAGTACGTCGCCACGGCCGAGACGGCACGGGTGATCGCCCGCGAGTACGGCGTCGAAGCCGACACCCGTGCCTGCGCCTTCTGGATGCGCGAGGCGGCGATGAGCTCCATCGCCTTGGTGATCTTCTTCGTCGTCTGGGCAGACTTGATCTTCTGCCGGTAGACCCGAAGTTGCGCTCCCATGTCTCTCCTGTATCCCTAACGTCAGCGGTTCAGATCGTCAGGCGCCTAGCGGCGAGCCTTGACGATCTTCTCCTGGTTGACGTCTTCCGCGGCGATGGCCTCGAACTGCTCCGACCCGACCGAGGCGAGCGGCTTGCCCTCGCCGGTCTGGAACTCGGTCTTGAAGGTCGCGACCGACGACTCGAGCTTCTGGATGGTCTCGTCCTCGAGCTTGTTCGTCGCGCGCAGCACGTCGAACACGTCGGTGTTGCGACGCAGGTAGTCGAGGAACTCGCTCTCGAAGCGCAGGATGTCCTCAACGGGCACCTCGTCGAGGTGGCCCTTCGTGCCGGCCCAGATCGAGACGACCTGGTCCTCGACGGGGAAGGGCGAGTACTGCGGCTGCTTGAGCAGCTCGGTCAGGCGCGCACCGCGTGCGAGCTGACGACGGCTCGCGGCGTCGAGGTCGGACGCGAACATCGCGAAGGCCTCGAGCGAGCGGTACTGGGCGAGCTCGAGCTTCAGCGTGCCCGAGACCGACTTGATCGACTTGACCTGCGCGTCACCACCGACTCGCGAGACCGAGATGCCGACGTCGACGGCCGGGCGCTGGTTCGCGTTGAAGAGGTCGGACTGGAGGAAGATCTGGCCGTCGGTGATCGAGATCACGTTGGTCGGGATGTACGCCGAGACGTCGTTGGCCTTGGTCTCGATGATCGGCAGACCCGTCATCGAGCCGGCACCGAGCTCGTCGGAGAGCTTGGCGCAACGCTCGAGCAGACGCGAGTGCAGGTAGAAGACGTCACCGGGGTACGCCTCGCGTCCCGGCGGACGACGGAGGAGGAGCGACACGGCGCGGTACGCCTCGGCCTGCTTCGACAGGTCGTCGAAGATGATGAGGACGTGCTTCGAGTCGTACATCCAGTGCTGGCCGATGGCCGAGCCCGTGTACGGCGCGAGGTACTTGAAGCCGGCGGGGTCGGAGGCCGGAGCGGCGACGATGGTGGTGTACTCCATCGCACCGGCGTCTTCCAGGGCGCCCTTCACCGAGGCGATGGTCGAGCCCTTCTGGCCGATCGCGACGTAGATGCAGCGGACCTGCTTGTTGACGTCGCCCGACTCCCAGTTGGCCTTCTGGTTGATGATCGTGTCGATCGCGATGGCCGTCTTGCCGGTCTGGCGGTCGCCGATGATGAGCTGACGCTGGCCGCGGCCGACGGGGATCATCGCGTCGATGGCCTTGATGCCGGTCTGGAGCGGCTCGTGCACCGACTTGCGCTGCATGACGCCGGGCGCCTGGAGCTCGAGGGCGCGGCGGCCCTCGATGCCGGTGATCTCGCCGAGGCCATCGATCGGGTTGCCGAGCGGGTCGACGACACGGCCGAGGTAGCCCTCGCCGACGGGCACGGAGAGGACCTCGCCCGTGCGGGTCACCTCCATACCCTCTTCGATGCCGGTGAACTCGCCGAGCACGACGACGCCGATCTCGTCTTCGTCGAGGTTCTGCGCGAGGCCGAGCGTGCCGTCCGCGAAGCGCACGAGCTCGTTCGCCATGACGGAGGGCAGGCCCCCGACGTGGGCGATGCCGTCGCCGGCGTCGGTGACGTAGCCGACTTCGGTCTTCTGCGCCTGGCCCGGCTCGTACGACGAGACGAACTCCGAGAGAGCCGAACGGATCTCGTCGGGGCTGATGGAGAGTTCTGCCATTGCCATTTCCTTTTCTGGGCCGAGCCTCATGGGCACCGGATGCAGTGTGTTTGTCTGGCGGCGCTGGACGCCGGTCGTGGTTTCAACCGGCGTCAGCCGGCAAGCTTCTGCCGCAGGGAGCTGAGGCGGCTGGCGACGCTGCCGTCGATGACGTCGTCGCCGATCTGGACGCGGACCCCGCCGAGGACGGCGGGATCGACGATCGTGTCGAATCGGATGGGGCGGCCGGACTGGGCCGAGAGGCCCTGCTCGAGCCGGGCGAGCTGCTCGGCCGAGAGCGGTGCGGCCGAGGTCACGGTCGCGATGTCGAAGCCGCGCTGGTCGGCGACGACGGATGCCGCGTGCCGAAGGGCTTCGCCGATACGACGACCACGGGGCTGCTGCACGAGGTGCCGCACGATCGCGACGGTCTGCGGTGCGGCCTTGCCGCCGAGCAGCCGGTCGACCACCTTCGTCTTGGCGTCGGCCGCACTGAGCTTCGACCCGAGCGCGAGCTCGAGTTCGGAGTCGGACGCGACCGCACGGTCGAACGCGAAGAGCTCGGCGTCGATGTCGACGCCCTTCGCTGCCGAGTCGGCCGCGATGCGGTAGCCGAGGTCCTCGAGGCCGGCGAGGAAGTCCTCGCCGGAGGACCAGCGGCTCGACGCTGCGGTGACGACCAGCGACACCGCGGCGCCAGGCAGCTGCTCGCCGAAGACGCGCTCGATGAGCGCGCGCTTCTGCGAGGCATCCGCTTCGGCGTCGGTGAGCGCCGTGCGCAGCTGCGACGACGACCCGATCACCCGGCCGGCGGCGAGGAGGCCCTCGGCGACGTCAAGCTCGGCCCGGCCGAGCTCGGCGAGCGCAGCCCGCGACCCGGCCAGGGCCTCTCTCGTAGCGCTACCCATGGGTTACTTCTTCCCTCCGGCGGTGGCCTCTGAGGCCTCCAGGTCGGCGAGGAAGCGGTCGACGACCGCGGTCGCCTTCGCGTCGTCGGAGAGCGACTCGCCGATCACGCCGGAGGCGAGGTCGATCGCCAGGGTGCCGACCTCGGAGCGGAGCGAGACGAGCGCGGTCTGGCGCTCGGCCTCGATCTGCGCCTGGGCGCTCGCGGTGACGCGGGCGGCCTCGGCAGTGGCGGTGTCCTTCGCCTCGGCGACGATCTTCTTGCCGTCCTCGCGGGCCGTCTCGCGGATGCGACCGGCCTCGGTGCGGGCGTCGGCGAGCTGCGCCGTGTACTCCTCGAGGGCGGCCTCGGCCTTGCGCTGGGCCTCGTCGGCCTTCGCGATGTTGCCCTCGATCGCCTCAGCACGCTCGTCGAGCAGCTTCTGGACGCGCGGGAGCACGTACTTCCAGAAGAAGACGAGGATGATGACGAAGCAGACCGACGACCAGATGATGTCGTACCACTCCGGAATCACCGGGCTGTGGGTCTCGCCACCCTCGGTTGCAGCGCTCAGTACTGCATGAAGCACATTGGCCTCCTCAGTTGCGGCGGGTGGATCAGACGAAGATGAAGTAGGTCGCGATGCCGATGAAGGCGAGCGCCTCGGTGAAGGCGATACCGATCCACATCAGGACCTGGAGGCGGCCGGCCAGCTCGGGCTGGCGAGCGACGCCTTCGATGGTCTTGCCGACGACGATGCCCACGCCGATGGCCGGGCCGATCGCCGCGAGGCCGTAACCGACGGTCGCGATGTTTCCATCAAGGGCGGCGAGAACGGTGGTTGCGTCCACGTTGGGTTTCCTTTCTTAGGGAATGTTCTGGGCGGGTGCCCGGGCTCAGTGCTCTTCTGCGACCGCGAGCTGGATGTAGACCGCGGTGAGAAGTGCGAAGACGTAGGCCTGCAGGACGGCGACGAGGACCTCGAACAGCGTGAACGCGAGTCCGAAGGCCAGGGTGCCGGCGCCGACGATGGTCCACCAGCCGCTGAGCTGGAAGACGAAGAACTGCGTGGCTGCGAAGAAGAGCACGAGCAGGAGGTGACCGACGATCATGTTCATCATGAGTCGCAGGGTCAGCGTGATGGGCCGGATGATGAAGGTCGAGATGAACTCGATCGGCGTGACGATGATGTACACCGGCCACGGCACACCCGCGGGGAACAGCGAGTTCTTGAAGAAGTTCTTGGGGCTCTTCTTGACGCCCGCGTAGATGAAGGTGATGTACGCGACGATCGCGAGCACGAGCGGCACGCCGATGACGGAGGTGCCGGCGATGTTCAGGAACGGGATGACACCGGTCAGGTTCATGAACAGGATCATGAAGAACATCGTCGTGAGGATCGGCAGGAACCGCTTGCCGTCCTTCTTGCCGAGCAGGTCGTCGGCGATGTTGACGCGAACCATGTCGAGACCCATCTCGACGAGGCTCTGGAAGCGGCCGGGGACGACCTTCATGCGACGGGTCGCGAGCCAGAACACCAGGAAGAGCGCGATGACCGCGACCCAGCGCACCAGGATGATGCGGTTGATCTCGAAGGGGGTGTCTTCGAAGAGCAACGGACCCGGGAAGAACTCGTCGATCGACGGACCGTGGAACTCACCGTCTTCGGTGGCAGTCGGAACCAGCAGGTTCAGAGCGTGTGCTAGCAGCGCTTTCTCCTGTTTCGGGGCGTGGAGCTCGGCTCTCGCGACGACGAACATGGACCTCGGTTCGCCCATGCGTGATGGCGGCAGAACCGTGGGGGGATCGGGAATACTCTAGCAAGACTTCTACGAGCAGACGAATTCAGAACCCGGTTCAGTCGTCTTCGGGTGCTTTCGGCAGTTCGACGTCGCTCGCGTAGGGCAGACGGGACTTCGCGACGACGAGCACGTCGACCACGAGCGAGGCCAGGACGCCCGCCACGAGGCTCAGGAACAGCACGGTCGTGTCGAGCCACGCGGCATCCCGCAGGAGCACGACGAGCACGATGAAGACGATGAACTTCAGGAGCCACCCGCCGAGCACGATGCCGAAGAACGCGCCCACGAACAGGTCGCTGCCCGAGAAGCGGTTGGCGAGGAGGATGCTCGCCGCGGTGATGCCCATGAACACCACCGCCATGGTGGTGCCGATGAGGGCGCCCCAGAGGCCGGGGAGGCCGGCGAAGACGAGGCCGAGCACCGAGCTCACCACGAGGATCACCGCGGCGAGCAGGCCGCCCCAGGCGAGGGCGCGGCGGAGCACCGGGTTCGAGGTCGGCGTGCGGTCGGCGGGCTGTGCGGGACGTGCGTCGGTCATCATGCTCCAGTCGGGGGTCGCCCGATTCTACCGAGCCGGACCTTCGAGTTCGTCGGCCGCGGCCGGAGTCGTCGCGGGGCGCTCCTCCGCGGCGATCGTGAGGCGCTTGCGACGGCCGAGCGGCGCGAGCGTGATCACGGCGCAGACGAGGAAGCCGACGCCGAGGAAGACGAACGCCCACGCGCTGTCGACGCCGAAGTACGTCGGCAGCACGTAGGTGAGGAGGCACCCGACGCTGGCGACCGCCGTCCACCCGTAGAGGATGAGCACGGCGTTCAGATGCGAGTGCCCCATGTCGAGCAGGCGGTGGTGCAGGTGCTTGCGGTCGGCGGCGAAGGGCGACTTGCCGGCGCTCAGGCGCCGCACGACGGCGAGCCCGAAGTCGAGCAGCGGGATCACGAGCACCACGAACGGCAGCAGGATCGGGATGAAGGCGGCGAACAGGTTCTCGAAGCCGACGCTCGCCGGGTTGATCGTGCCCGTCACGGCGATCGCCGCGGTTGCGGTCAGGAGTCCGATGAGCAGCGCGCCGGCGTCGCCCATGAAGAGCTTGGCCGGGTGCCAGTTCAGCGGCAGGAAGCCCGCGCACGCGCCGACCACGATGACCGCGAGGAGCGACGCGAGGTTGAAGTAGTTGAGCGGCGAGGTCTGCTGCACGAGGAGGTACGTGTAGAGGAAGAACACGCCGTTGGCGATGAGCGAGACGCCCGCCACGAGCCCGTCGAGCCCGTCGATGAAGTTGACCGCGTTCATCACGAGCACGATGACGAAGACGGTGATGGTGGCGCTCAGCCACGACGGGATGAGCGTGATGCCGGCGATCGGCAGCGACACGATCGTGACGCCCTGCCAGGCGATGAGCCCGCCGGCGATGAACTGGCCCGCGAGCTTCGTCGTCCAGTCGAGGTCCCAGATGTCGTCGGCGACGCCCATCGCCACGATGAGGAGCGCGGCCCCGAGGATCGCGAGCATCTGCCCCGGGTTCTCGAAGATGATCGAGACGTTCGAGAACCGCGACACCCCGAGGCTCGACACGAAGGCCGCCGCCCCGATCGCGACGACGATGCCGACGAACATCGCGATGCCGCCGAGCCGCGGGGTCGGCCGGGTGTGCACGTCGCGCTCGCGGATCTTCGGGTACAGCCGGTACTTCAGGCTGAGCTTCCAGACGACGATCGAGCCGCCGAAGGTGACCAGCGCGGCCAGCAGCGCGAGCGAGAGGAAGAGGGTCATGAGGCGGCGGTGCCCGCCTCATCGGCGTCGCCCGCGGGTACGGATGCCTCGGGACCGTCCGACCCGGGGGCGGCCTCAGTCGATGCGGTCCCCTCGGCTGCCGCCGGGTCGGAGCCCGCCTCGGCGACCGCGGCGCGCTCGGGCTCGAGCAGCTCCTCGCCGACGACCGCGGCGATGCGCTCGCGCGAGATCACCCCGGCGCGGACGATCCGCAGCACTCCCCCGTGCTCGCCGAGGCCCGTGGCATCCACGATCGTCGAGGAGGTGTCGCCCGGGCGCTCGCCGATCGCCTCGTAGCCCGAGCCGGCCTCGCCGCCGTCGAGGTAGACGGCGACCGACTCGCCGAGCATCTCCTCCGCGCCGGCGGCCGTCGTCGCCGACGGCAGGCCCGAGAGGTTCGCCGAGGAGACCGCGAGCGGGCCCGTCTCGGAGAGCAGTTCGAGGGCGATCGGGTTGGCGGGCATGCGCAGCGCGACCGTGCCGCGGGTCTCGCCGAGATCCCACTGCAGCGAGGGCTGCGCGCGGAGGATGACCGTGAGCCCGCCCGGCCAGAACTCGCCGACGAGGTCGCGCACGGCGGGCGGCACCTCGCTCGCGAGGGCGTCGAGCGTCGGCAGGCCGGGGATCAGCACCGGCGGCGGCGAGGTGCGCTCGCGACCCTTCGCCTCGAGGAGGCGGGCGACGGCCTTCGCGTCGAAGGCGTCGGCAGCGACGCCGTAGACCGTGTCGGTCGGGATGACGACGAGTTCGCCGCGCCCGATCGCCCCGCGGGCGAGTCGCATGCCGGTGAGCAACTGGGAGTCGACCGAGCAGTCGTAGATGGCAGTCATGACCTGCCGATTCTAGACCAGCCCGGCCGGGCGTTCGGATGCCCCGGGCCGAGTGCGGCCCGGGGCATCCGGCCGGCCGGCGGATCGCTCAGCGACGACCCGCCTTGCGACGGAACAGCCACGCCCCCCAGACCGCCGCGACGACGATGATGAGCGCGCACCAGCCGACCGCCCACCATGCCGAGTCGCCCATCGGGGTGCCGAGCAGGAGCGAGCGGATCGTCTCGATCACCGGCGTGATGGGCTGGTTCTCCGCGATCCACTGGAGCCACTCGGGCATCGTGTCGACCGGCACGAAGGCGCTCGACAGGTAGGGCAGGAACAACAGGATGAAGCCGTAGCCGCTCGCCGCCTCGGGCGAGGCGGCGGCGAGGCCGATCGCCGCGAACAGGTAGGTGATCGCGAGGATGTAGAGCGCGACGACGCCGATGACGCCGAGCCACTCCAGCGGCGTCGCGGTCGGGCTGAACCCGACGAGGAGCGCGACCCCGATCACCACGGCCGTCGCGATGAGGTTGCGCACGAGGCTCTCGACGACGTGGCCCGTCAGCACCGCGCCGCTGCGCAGCGGCATCGTGCGGAAGCGGTCGATGATGCCGGTCGTCATGTCGCGCGACACGGAGATCGCGGTGCCCGAGGCGCCGAATCCGGCGCAGAGCAGGATGATGCCGGGCACGACGTAGTCGACGTAGCCGCCCGAGGGGTCGATCGCGTTGCCGAACACGAAGGTGAACAGCAGCATGAGCATCGTCGGCAGCACGACCGCCATGAGGAGCGCCTCGACGTCGCGGACGGAGTGGATGAGGCTCCGCCCGATGAAGACACGCTCGGCGGCGAGGCCGCGCAGGCGCGGGCGGAGGGCGGGTGCGGTCGCGGGTGCGGGCGGGTGCGCCGTCGTGGGCGCGGTCGCGGTGGTCATCTCGACTCCATGAGCTCGGGGGTGGATGCCTCGGCGCCGGCCGTGATCGCGAGGAACACGTCGTCGAGGCTCGGACGGCGGATCGAGACCTGAACGCCGTCGGCGCCGGTCGCGATCGAGGAACGGTCGAGCTCGTCGACGGCCGCACGCAGGCCGTGCACGGTGCCGTCGGTCGGGATCTCGCGGACGAGCACGCCGTCGGCGTCGCGCAGCTCGACGACGTCGCCGCCGATGCGGGCCTTGAGCTCGTCGGCCGTGCCCTCGGCGGCGACCCGGCCCCGGTCGAGCACGGCGATGCGGTCGGCGAGGCGGTCGGCCTCCTCGAGGTACTGGGTCGTGAGGAACACCGTGGTACCGGCGTCGGCGAGGGTGCGGATGACCGCCCAGAGCTCCTGGCGACTGCGGGTGTCGAGGCCGGTCGTCGGTTCGTCGAGGAACAGCACGGGCACGTCGACGACGAGGCTGAGGGCCAGGTCGAGGCGCCGGCGCATGCCCCCCGAGTAGGTGCCGACGCGGCGGTTCGCGGCCGCCTCGAGGTCGAAGCGCCGCACGAGCTCGTCAGCCCTCGCCTTCGCCGCGCGCCGGGAGAGTCCCGAGAGCCGGCCCAGCATGACGAGGTTCTCGGTGGCGGTGAGCACCTCGTCGACGGCGGCCGACTGGCCGGTGAGCGCGATGCGCTGCTGCACCTCGCCCGGCCGCCGTGCGACGTCGTGCCCCGCGACGACGGCGGTGCCGGCGTCGGGTGCGACGAGGGTCGTGAGGATGTTGATCGTCGTGGTCTTGCCCGCCCCGTTCGGCCCGAGGAGCGCGAAGACGCTCCCCCGCGGCACGGCGAGGTCGAGCCCCGCGAGCACCTCGGTGCGGCCGAACTGCTTGCGGAGACCGCGGACGTCGATGGCGAGTTCCATCGCTGTACTCCGTTCGTCTCGGGTCTGCACCGGAGCCTCAGTCGGCTGCGTATGGCGCAAACTGTTTATGTGATGCACTGTTGTTTAAGTAATACACAGTTCTAGACTGTCGTCAAGCACCCACGAACTGGAGCCCGATGAGCGACGAACTGCGAGCCGACCCCGAACTCCCCCGCGGCGTCGCGCTGGCCTGGGGCGTGGCCGCGCACCCGCAGCGCGGGCCCAAGCGCGAGCTCTCGATCGAGCGCATCGTCGACGCCGCGATCGAGATCGCCGACGCCGAGGGGCTCGGCGCCGTCTCGATGAGCCGCGTCGCGGCCTCCCTCGGCTTCACGACGATGTCGCTCTACCGCTACGTCACGAGCAAGGACGACCTGATCCTGCTCATGCAGGAGGGCGCGGTAGAGCCGCCCGTGCCCGACGAGTCCGTGCAGCGCAGCTGGCGCGAGGGGGTGACCGCCTGGGTGCTCGCGATGCGGGCGGCGTACCGCGAGCACCCGTGGCTCGTCGACATCCCGATCTCCGGGGCGCCGATCACGCCGAACAGCCTGCTCATCGTCGACTGGTTCCTCGGCGAGGTGCGCGAACTCCCGCTGAGCGACGGCGAGAAGATGTCGGCGCTCCTCCTGCTCACGAGCTACGCGCGTGCCACGAGCGCACAGGACCGCGACCTGCGCGCCGCCGCCCTCGCCGCCGACGACCCGGCCGACGTCACCGGCGAGAACGCCTTCGCCGCACTGACCGAGCTCGTCACCCCCGAGCGGTTCCCCCACCTGAGCCCGCTGCTGGCGGCCGGCGGCTACGTCGCCGAGCCGGGCACCCACCCGGGCGACACCGACGACGACTTCTCATTCGGGCTCCTCCGCATCCTCGACGGCATCGAGCATCACGTCGACCGCCTCGGAGGGCCGTCGCCCGAGGCTCCCGAACCGCTCGCCGAGCTGCCCGCGCAGCTCGACCTCCCGCGCGACCCCAAGGTGCGCGAGGCCGCGAAGGCGAGGCGCGAGGCCGAGAAGGCGGTGCGCGAGGCGCAGAAGGCGCTGCGCGAGGCGCAGAAGCGCGAGCGCGAGTCGATCAAGCACGCCCTCGAGCGCGAGAAGCACAGGTAGGCGCCGGCCGAGCGGCGACCGACTCCGCGCTCAGCGGAGCGCGGTCGTCGCGCGGTCGCGCCCCGTCAGGTCGCGGTGATGCGCGACGGCGCGCCATCCGTCGGCCTCGAGCAGCGCCGCGATCTCGGCCGACTGCGCCTCGCCGTGCTCGATCACCAGCATGCCGCCCGGCCGCAGCAGTGCGAGCGCGCGCTGCGAGAGCACCCGCACGACGTCGAGGCCGTCGGCTCCCCCGTAGAGCGCACGCTCGGGGTCGTACAGCCGCACCTCGGGGTCTCGGGGAATCGCGCCCAGCGGGATGTACGGCGGGTTGGAGACCACGACCGACACCCGGCCGTCGAGCTCGGGCAGTGCGGTCGCGAGGTCGCCGAACACGAGCTCGAGGTTCGGCGCGCCGACCTCGTCGACGTTGCGCCGCGTCCACGGGAAGGCCTCGGGCGAGTTCTCGACCGCCCACACCTTCGCGTGCGGCACCTCGGTCGCGAGGGCGAGCGCGATCGCGCCGCTGCCCGAGCCGAGGTCGATGCCGATCGGCTCGGGGTCGGCGACCGCGCGCAGTGCGTCGATGCCGATCTGGGCGACGCCCTCGGTCTCGGGGCGCGGCACGAACACCCCCGGCCCCACCGCGAGCTCGAGCGAACGGAACGCGGCCCGCCCCGTGAGGTGCTGCAGCGGCTCGCGCCGGGCACGACGCTCGGCGAGCGCGGCCAGCTCCGCGGCATCCGCCGCCGAGAGCCCGCCGCCGATCACGAGGCGCGCCTGCACTCCGCCGCGACTGAGTCCGAGCACGTGGCCGATGAGGAGTTCGGCGTCGACCTCGGGGTCGGGCACCCCTGCCGCGGCGAGCGTCCTGACGAGCTCGTCGCGCACCTCGCGCAGCGGTCGGGCGGCCTGGTCCTCTGGTGCATCCACGCAATGGAATGTAACGCACCCCCACCGCCCCGGCCGCCCCAATAGGCTGAAGGCGCCCGCACCGCCCCTCGAGAAAGGCCTGCCCATGGCTCAGATCTACGACAACATCACGCAGGCCTTCGGTCGCACCCCGCTCGTGCGCCTGAACCGCCTCACCGAGGGGGCCGGCGCGACCGTGCTCGCGAAGCTCGAGTTCTACAACCCCTCCGCGAGCGTGAAGGACCGCCTCGGCGTGGGCATCGTCGACGCCGCCGAGGCCTCGGGCGCGCTGCAGCCCGGCGGCACCATCGTCGAGGGCACGAGCGGCAACACGGGCATCGCCCTCGCCCTCATCGGCGCGGCGCGCGGCTACAAGGTGATCCTCGCCATGCCCGAGACCATGTCGAAGGAGCGCAAGTCGCTGCTCAAGGCCTACGGCGCCGAGCTCGTGCTGACGCCCGGCTCCGAGGGCATGAAGGGCGCGGTCGCGAAGGCCGAGGAGATCGCCGCCGCGACTCCCGGCGCGATCCTCGCCCGCCAGTTCGAGAACGAGGCGAACGTCGAGATCCACCGCCGCACGACCGCCGAAGAGGTGTGGAACGACACCGACGGCGGCGTCGACATCTTCGTCTCGGGCATCGGCACCGGCGGCACCCTCTCGGGCACCGGCCAGGTGCTCAAGGAGCGCAAGCCGGGCGTGAAGGTGGTCGGCGTCGAGCCCGCCGAGTCGCCCATCCTCAACGGCGGCGCCCCCGGCCCCCACAAGATCCAGGGCATCGGCGCGAACTTCGTGCCCGACATCCTCGACCGCGACGTCTACGACGAGATCATCGACGTGAACATCGACCAGGCCGTCGCGACGGCGCGCCTGCTCGGCACGCAGGAGGGCATCCTCGGCGGCATCTCCTCGGGTGCGACGGTGCACGCCGCGCTCGAGCTCGCCAAGCGCCCCGAGAACGACGGCAAGACGATCGTCGTCATCGTCGCCAGCTACGGCGAGCGCTACCTGTCGACCGTCCTGTACGAGGGTCTGCTTGACTGATCAGGTGCCGATGTTCAGACGCCTGAGAGAAGACCTCGCGACCGCCCGTGCGCACGACCCCGCTGCACGGAGCGGTCTCGAGGTCTTCCTCGTGTATTCGGGCCTCCACGCGATCTGGGCGTACCGCCTCGCCCATCGCCTGTGGCGGGCGCGGTGGCGGTTCCCGGCCCGGGTGATCTCGCAGCTGACGAGATTCCTCACCGGCATCGAGATCCACCCCGGGGCGACCATCGGCCGTCGCTTCTTCATCGACCACGGCATGGGCGTCGTGATCGGCGAGACGGCCGTCATCGGCGACGACGTCATGCTCTACCACGGGGTCACGCTCGGCGGGAAGGCCCCGCGCAACACCCCGCCCGGCACGAAGCGCCACCCGACCCTCGACGACGGCGTCACCGTCGGCGCCGGCGCTAAGATCCTCGGCGACATCACGATCGGCGCGTGGAGCGCGGTCGGCGCGAATGCCGTCGTCACCCGAAGCGCTCCCCCGCACTCGCTCGTCGTCGGCGTGCCCGCGACGGTGCGACCGCTCTCGCACCAGACCGCCGACGCCGCCCGCGGCGTGCACGACTGGCACATCTGAGGCCCGCGGCCGCCCGTGCGCCTCGCGCATTCGGTCTGCGCCACTTCTGGAGCCTTCGCGCCACGACGGCTGGCGCAGAGGCGGCAGAAGTGGCGCAGACCCCAGACCTCGCGTGCGAGAGCCAATGCGCCTCAACCGTTGATTCGTCGGCCGGTCGACCTGGGCAGACCCGCGTCGATCAGGATGTCGCGAAGCTCGTGCGTGCGCCACGCCTGGCCCCAGTCCCACCGGGCGCATCGCCAGCCCGTTGCGGCGCGCACCTCGTCCTCCCGACGCTTCTCCGCTCCCACGATCTCAGCGACGGAGCGCCGATCGCCCCTACGTCGCGCGGTGCCGAGATACTTGCCGTCGCCATCGGCCTCACCCCAGACCGCGTGTTCGGGCCAGGCGAAATCGAGGTGGGCGATCGCGCCCGTGCGTCGGGTCACTTGGAACTGCAACTGCGGAGGTGGGAAGCCGAGCTCCTCGATCCGATGGCGGCTGAGCGACTCGAGCGGAGTCTCCGAGCGGTCGGTCGCACGATCGAGCACCGCTGCGACCCGCCGACTGCCCGGGAACGGCAGCATCGAAGCGAACGCGGCGCGCAATCGGCCGATCGTGCAGTACGGCTCGCCACCGAACCGGGGAACGTAGAGCGCTGCATCGACCATCGCCAGTGCGGTCAGCAGTGGGCAGCTCCGCGAAACCTCGATCAGCGTGTCGACGAGCCCGGTGACCGTTGCGCCGTCCGCCGAGCGCATGAACTCCGCCTGCGGCCGCCTGACGATCTCCACGACGCCGTTGCGGCGGCGACCGGAGCGTGAAGCCGCGAGCACGACGACGTCTGAAGCCTCTCGTCCCACGACCGGCGATCCGGTGAGCACCGCTGCGGTGATTCCGGCGAACACCACGCCCGGCCGCTGCTCGGCGACCGCGAGCGCCCGCGCACGGTGCATCTCGATCCAGGACAACCGGGCGAGGCGCTCGGATTCGAGGTAGACGCCGCGGCGCACCGGCGTGAGTTCGCCCGCGTCGCGGGCCCCGAGGAGCGCGGCGGACACCCCGACGTCAGCCGCGCGGCGCGAGGTCATCAACCCGCCGGCGCCGCGCGGCAACAGGCCCGCGCGCGATGTCGACATGACCGAAATTCTCGCGCCGCATCGGCGGAGCCGCCCCCGATGCCGTGGCCCCGGCGACCTCCCGCCCCGATCCGCACCTGTGAAGAAGTAGTCCCGGTCGTGGCGATGCGCCAGTTCGGACGCTGCTGCGCCACTTCTGCTGGCGCACGAGTCGTCGAAGTGGCGCACGCAACGCCAGGCGCGAGTGCGCGGGCGCGCTCGCGCCGGCAGGCGGGAGCACGTGCGGAAACGATGGATGCCACGGGGTCAGCCCCGTGGCATCCGATCTGCGTGTGCTCGATCAGTCGTCGCGACCGGCGAGCTGCGCCTCCTCGTCGGCCTGGATGGCCGACTCGATGAGCGGGTCGAGCGCCCCGTTCATCACCTGGTCGAGGTTGTACGCCTTGTATCCCGTGCGGTGATCCGCGATGCGGTTCTCGGGGAAGTTGTACGTGCGGATCCGCTCCGAGCGGTCCATCGAGCGGATCTGCGACTTGCGCGCGTCGGACGCCGCGGCGTCGAGCTCCTCCTGCTGGCGCGCGAGGATGCGGGCGCGCAGCACGCGCATCGCCGCCTCGCGGTTCTGCAGCTGCGACTTCTCGTTCTGCATCGAGACGACGATGCCGGTCGGGAGGTGGGTGATGCGCACGGCCGAGTCGGTCGTGTTCACCGACTGGCCGCCGGGACCCGACGAGCGGTAGACGTCGATCTTGAGGTCGTTCTGGTTGATCTCGACCTCTTCGGGCTCGTCGACCTCGGGGAAGACGAGCACGCCCGTCGTCGAGGTGTGGATGCGGCCCTGCGTCTCGGTGACGGGCACGCGCTGTACGCGGTGCACGCCGCCCTCGTACTTGAGGTGCGCCCAGACGCCCTGCGACGGGTCGCTCGCGTTGGACTTGATCGCGACCTGCACATCTTTATAGCCGCCGAGGTCGGACTCGTTGCGCTCGAGGAGCTCGGTCTTCCAGCCCTTCGACTGCGCGTACTGGATGTACATGCGCAGGAGGTCGGCGGCGAAGAGGGCGCTCTCCGCGCCGCCCTCGCCGCCCTTGATCTCCATGATCACGTCGCGGCCGTCGTCGGGGTCGCGCGGGATCAGGAGTCGCCGGAGCTTCTCCTGCGCCTGCGCAAGCCCCTCCTCCAGGGCCGGCACCTCCTCCGCGAAGGCGTCGTCCTCCTTCGCGAGCTCACGGGCCGCCGCGAGGTCGTCCTGCGCCTCGTGCCAGGCCGTGTTCGCCGCGACGATCCGGCTCAGCTCGGCGTAGCGCCGGTTGACCTTCTTCGCGCGCGCCGCGTCGGCGTGCAGCGCCGGGTCCGCGAGCTCCTCCTGGAGCTGCGCGTGCTCGGCGAGGAGCGGCTGGACCGATTCGAACACGCGAGCCTCAGCGGTGGTCGGTCTCGTGCCCGTGCGAGTTGCCGTGGCCGGCGACCGGCATCGACTTCTGCATGAGCATGAGGAACTCGACGTTCGACTGCGTCTCCTTCAGGCGACCGAGCACGGCCTCGAGGGCCGGCTGCTGGTCGAGGCCCGCGAGGGCGCGACGCAGCTTCCAGGTGATCTTCACCTCGTCGGGGCTCAGCAGCATCTCTTCACGACGCGTCGACGAGGCGTTGACGTCGACGGCCGGGAAGATGCGCTTGTCGGCGAGCTGGCGCGAGAGGCGCAGCTCGCTGTTGCCGGTGCCCTTGAACTCCTCGAAGATCACCTCGTCCATCTTCGACCCGGTCTCGACGAGCGCGGTGGCGAGGATGGTCAGCGAACCGCCGTTCTCGATGTTGCGCGCGGCGCCGAAGAAGCGCTTCGGCGGGTACAGCGCCGAGGCGTCGACACCGCCCGAGAGGATGCGGCCCGACGCGGGCGCGGCCAGGTTGTAGGCGCGACCGAGGCGGGTGATCGAGTCGAGCAGCACGACGACGTCGTGGCCGAGCTCGACGAGGCGCTTCGCGCGCTCGATGGCGAGCTCGGCGACCGTCGTGTGGTCTTCGGCCGGACGGTCGAAGGTCGAGGCGATGACCTCGCCCTTCACCGTGCGCTGCATGTCGGTGACCTCTTCGGGGCGCTCGTCGACGAGCACGACCATGAGGTGGACCTCGGGGTTGTTGATCGAGATGGCGTTCGCGATCTGCTGCAGCACGATCGTCTTGCCCGCCTTCGGGGGCGCGACGATGAGGCCGCGCTGGCCCTTGCCGATCGGTGCGACGAGGTCGATGATGCGCTGCGTGAGCTTCGTCGGCTCGGTCTCGAGGCGCAGGCGCTCCTGCGGGTACAGGGGCGTCAGCTTCTGGAACTCGACGCGAGCGGCCGCCTCGTCGATCGACTGGCCGTTGACCGAGTCGACCTTGACCAGGGCGTTGTACTTCTGGCGGCTGTTCGCCTCGTTGTCGCGCGGCTGCTTGATCGAGCCGACGACCGCGTCGCCCTTGCGCAGGTGGTACTTCTTGACCTGGCCGAGCGAGACGTACACGTCGCTCGGGCCGGGGAGGTACCCGGTCGTGCGCACGAAGGCGTAGTTGTCGAGGACGTCGAGGATGCCCGCGATCGGGATCAGCACGTCGTCGTCGAGGATCTCGGGCTCGAGCTCGTCACCGGCGCCGCCCTGGCCGCGGCGCTTGCGGTCGCGGTAGCGGCTGCGACGGCCGCCTTCGCCCTCGCCCTGCTGCGCGTCGCGGTTCTGGCCGTCGCGGCCCTGGCTCTGGCCCTGGTTCTGGCCGTCGCGGCCGCCCTGGCCGCCGTCGCGGTTCTGGCCGTCGCGGCCCTGGTTCTGGCCGCCCTTGCCCTTCTCGGTCTCGCCCTGGCGCTCGGAGGACTTGCCGCCCTCGTCGCGCTTGCCGCGCTGCTCGCCGCCCTGAGCGTCGTTCTGGCCGCCCTGGCCGTTCTGACGGCGGTCGCCGCCCTGCTTCTGGGCGTCGTCGCCGCGCTCACCGCGGTCGGCGCCGCCGCGCTCGCCGCCACGGCGGCCGCGGTTGCGGCCGCGGCCCTGGCGGGGCTCGTCGGTCGAGGCCTGCTCGCCCTCGCCCTCGGACGCGGCGGGGCGTGCGCCCTCGCCGGTCGCGGCGGCGAGCTCCTCGCGCACGGCGGCGCGGGCGGCCTCGCGGGCCTCGTCGTCGGTCGTGGGCACGAGGCCGAGGCCTGCGCCGCCGCCGTTGACGTGCTGCGCGGCGGCCGTGGTCGCGCTCGTCGCACGACGCGGCTGGCGGCCGCGGCGGGGCGCGGTCTGCTCGGGGGCGGATGCCTCGGGCGCGCCCTGCTCGGCGGCGGGCGCCTCGATCGGCGCCGCCTCCGCCGCCGGGGCGGCGGGGGTCTCGGCCGCGGGGGTCTCGGCGGGCGATGCCTCGGCCGCGACCGCACCGTCGAGGTCGAGCGTCGGGGCGACGTCGCCCGCCTGCTCGGCCTGACGGGCGGTGATCGCCTCGACGAGCTCGCCCTTGCGGAGCTTGGATGCGCCCACGATGCCGAGTGAGACGGCGAGCTCCTGGAGCTCGGCGACCTTGAGGCCGGTGAGGGGGGCGCTGTTCGCCACGCCTGCAGCGTGGTCGGATGCGTTGGTCACTGGGGTGTTTTCCTTTCCCCTGGCGCAAGAGTTGCGCGGCAGGAGAGCTGATCGCTCCTCGAGCGAGGTCGGCGCGCGGTGGCGCAGACATGCGCGAGAGCGAAAGCAAGAGATTGCCGGGAATTGCACGATGCGGCCGGGAGTACGAACAGTGCATGTGTCTGCAGTACGTCGCCTGCCGGGTGCGGTGTCAGTCTAACACCCTGCACCGCGCGGTTCCGCCATGCGACGCGCCCTGTGGAGAACGTGTTTCCGGGATGTCGTGGGCGCGCTCTCCCGGCGCGGTTCCGGGGGCCGAGGCGCACGCTCAGCGGGCGGGGCGGGGCGGGGCGGGGCTGGGCGCCGCGGACGCTGGGGCTGCCGCCTTCGCTCTCCGGTCTTCCGGGAGAGGCGGCGTCACCTCGTGCGGTCTGCCGAGGACGCGTCGCGGCGCCGGGCGCCGCGGACGCTGGGGCTGCCGCCTTTCGCTCCAGTCGTCAACGCTCCGCGTTGACGACCGTCGCGCCCTTGAAGTCCACGGCCAGCGGGAGCGCCTGCCAGACCGTCTCGGCGACGCGCTCGACCAGCGCGGTCGCGGCGGCGCGCTCGCTGGGGTCGCTCGCGAGTACGAGGATCGACGGGCCGGCACCCGAGACGACGGCGGGATGCCCCGCCTCGCGCAGCGCACGGATCAGCCGGTCGGTCTCGGGCATGGCCGCGGCGCGGTAGTGCTGGTGCAGCTTGTCCTCGGTGGCCTGGAAGAGCAGCTCGGGACTCTGGATGAGTGCCGCGACGAGCAGCGCCGAACGAGAGACGTTGAAGACCGCGTCCTCGTGCGGCACCGACTCGGGCTGCAGCGACCGCGCGAGCGCCGTCGACATCTCGTGCTCGGGCACCAGCACGAGCGGCGAGACCCCGCGGTGCACGATGAGCTTCTTGTGCCGGGGGCCCTCGGGGGTCACCCAGGCGATCGTCAGCCCGCCGAACAGCGCCGGTGCGACGTTGTCGGGGTGGCCCTCGAGCTCGGTCGCGAGCTCGAGCAGCTCGTCGGCGGTGAAGTCGACGACGCCCTCGAGCAGCCCCTTCGCCGCGACGACGCCCGCGACGATGGCTGCGCCGGACGAGCCGAGGCCCCGGCCGTGCGGGATCGTGTTGTGCGCGATGAGCTTCAGGCCCGGCAGCGCCACCCCGGCACGCTCGAAGGTGTGCGCGATCGAACGCACGACGAGGTGCGAGGCATCCAGGGGCACCTCGCCCTCGCCGACGCCGTGCACCTCGACGACGACGCCCGCCTCGGTGGCCTCGATCTCGAGTTCGTCGTAGCGCGCGAGCGCGAGGCCGAGGGTGTCGAAGCCGGGGCCGAGGTTGGCCGAGGTCGCCGGCACCTTCACCTGGACGGCGCGGCCCGCGAGCGGGGTCTCGGCCGGAGCGACGAGGGTGCCGGTCACGAGGCGAGCCCGAGCACCGACGCGACCTGCGCGGTGTCGACCGGCACCACGGTCGGCTGCACGTCGGAGCCGTCGGCCGTACGGAGGGCCCACTGCGGGTCCTTCAGGCCGTGGCCGGTGACGGTGAGCACGACGCGGGCGCCCTTGGGCACCACGCCCGCCTCGGCGCGTTCGAGGAGGCCGGCGACCGAGATCGCCGACGCGGGCTCGACGAAGATGCCGACCTCGGCCGAGAGGATGCGCTGCGCCTCGAGGATCTTGGCGTCGTCGATGGCGCCGAAGTAGCCGCCCGACTCGTCGCGCGCCTGGAGCGCGAGCTCCCACGACGCGGGGTTGCCGATGCGGATCGCACTCGCGATCGTGTCGGGGTCGCGCACGACCTCGCCGCGGACGATCGGCGCCGAGCCGGCGGCCTGGAACCCGAACATGCGAGGCAGGCGCGTGGCATTGCCCGCCGCGATGTCCTCGCGGTAGCCGCGGGTGTACGCGGTGTAGTTGCCGGCGTTGCCGACGGGGATGAAGTGGAAGTCGGGCGCGTCGCCGAGCACCTCGACGACCTCGAACGCCGCGGTCTTCTGCCCCTCGATGCGGTCGTTGTTGACCGAGTTCACGAGGTGCACGGGGTAGTTCGCGGCGAGGTCGCGGGCGATGTCGAGGCAGTCGTCGAAGTTGCCCTGCACCTGCAGGAGCTCGGCGTTGTGCGCGATGGCCTGGCTGAGCTTGCCCATCGCGATCTTGCCCTCGGGCACGAGCACCGCGGCCTTGATGCCGGCGTGCGTGGCGTAGGCGGCGGCCGAGGCCGAGGTGTTGCCGGTCGAGGCGCAGATGACGACCTTCGCGCCGTGCTCGACGGCCTTCGTGACGGCCATCGTCATGCCGCGGTCCTTGAAGGAGCCGGTCGGGTTCATGCCCTCGAACTTCACCCAGACGTCGGCGCCGGTGCGCGCCGACAGCGCAGGGGCGGGCAGCAGCGGGGTGCCGCCCTCGCCGAGCGTGACGACCGGGGTGGCGTCGGTGACGTCGAGGCGGTCCGCGTACTCGCGGACGACGCCGCGCCACTGGCGGGAGTTGGCCTTGGGGGTGGGCTGGTTCACAGTGCTCCTTCGACTCGGAGGACGGACGCGACGGATGCGACGACGGGGCTCTGGGCGAGGGCGGCGACGGTCTCGGCGAGCGCGGACTCCTTCGCCTCATGCGTCCCGATCACCAGCGTAGCCCGCTGGCTGCCTTCGCTGACGCTCTGCTGGAGCTGCTCGACCGAGACGCCGTGCAGGGCGAAGATGCGCGCGATCTGCTCGAGCACACCCGGTTCGTCGGTGACCTCGAGAGTGATCGCGTAGCGGGTGGTGATGCGGCCGATCTCGAGCACGGGCACCTCGGCCTGCGTGGACTCGGCCGTGCCGGGGCCGCCGGAGACGCGGCGGCGCGCGATCGCGACGAGGTCGCCGAGCACCGCGGAGGCGGTCTGCACTCCCCCGGCGCCGGCGCCGTAGAACATGAGCGGCCCGGCGGCGGACGCCTCGACGAAGACCGCGTTGTTCGCGCCGTGCACGGCGGCGAGCGGGTGGCTGCGCGGCACGAGGGCGGGGTAGACGCGGGCCGAGACGCCCTCGTCGCCCGTCTCGGGGTCGGTGAGCCGCTCGCAGATCGCGAGGAGCTTCACGACGTAGCCCGCGCGGCGGGCCGACTCGACCTGGTCGGCGGAGACCTCGGTGATGCCCTCGCGGTGCACGGCCTCGACCGGCACGCTCGTGTGGAAGGCGAGGCTCGCGAGGATGGCGGCCTTCTGCGCGGCGTCGTAGCCGCCGATGTCGGCGGTCGGATCGGCTTCGGCGTAGCCGAGCTCGGTCGCGGTCGCGAGGGCGTCCTCGAGGGATGCCCCGGTCGTGTCCATGCGGTCGAGGATGAAGTTCGTGGTGCCGTTCACGATGCCGAGGATGCGGTCGACGCGGTCGCCGGCGAGGCTCTCGCGGAGCGGGCGGATGATCGGGATCGCCCCGGCGACCGCCGCCTCGTACGAGAGCTGCGCGCCGACCTGCTCGGCCGCGGCGAAGAGCTCGGGGCCGTGCGAGGCGAGCAGCGCCTTGTTGCCCGTCACGACGTCGGCGCCGGAGCCGATCGCCTGCAGCACGAGACTGCGCGCGGGCTCGATGCCGCCCACCAGCTCGATCACGATGTCGGAGCCGAGGATGAGCGACTCGGCGTCGGTCGTGAGGAGCTCCGCCGGCAGCTCGACGTCGCGCTTCGCGCTCGTGTCGCGCACGGCGATGCCGACCAGCTCGATGCGGGCGCCGACGCGCTGCGCGAGCTCGTCGGCGTGCTCGAGCAGGAGACGCGCCACCTGCGAGCCCACCGATCCGGCTCCGAGCAGTCCGACTCGGATGGAGCGGTACTCGATCATGCGGGGGTCCCTTCGGTCGCGGATGGCTCGAGCCCGAGATCGCGGCCGAGCAGGTCGTCGATCGTCTCGCCCCGCACGATGAGGCGGGCCTCGCCGCCCTGCACCGCGACGACGGGCGGGCGGGGCACGTGGTTGTAGTTCGAGGCGAGCGACCAGCAATAGGCGCCCGTGGCGGGCACGGCGAGCAGGTCGCCCGGCGCGGTGTCGGCCGGAAGGTACTCGGCGTCGACGACGATGTCGCCCGACTCGCAGTGCTTGCCGACGACCCGCGAGAGCGCAGGCGCGGCCCCAGAGGTGCGCGAGGCGAGCCGGGCCGAGTACTCGGCGCCGTAGAGCGCCGTGCGGGCGTTGTCGCTCATGCCGCCGTCGACGCTCACGTAGCGGCGCTCGCCGCCGTCGATCGGCACCGACTTGATCGTGCCGACCGTGTAGAGCGTGACCCCGGCGGGCCCGATGATCGAGCGGCCCGGTTCGAACGCGAGCCTCGGCAGCGGCAGGCCGCGCTCGTGGCAGCCGGCGACGACGGCGTCGAGGATGCCCCGGGCGATCTCCTCGATCGGCTGCGGCGAGTCGGCCGCGGTGTAGGCGATGCCGAAGCCGCCGCCGAGGTTGAGCTCGGGCACGGCGGCGGCCTCCGAGAGCTCGGCGTGCGCCTCGAGCAGCCGGGACGCGGACTCGGCGAAGCCCTCGGCGTCGAAGATCTGCGAGCCGATGTGGCAGTGCAGGCCGAGGAACTGGAGGCTGCCGTGGCTGCGGATGCGGGCGCCGAGCTCGGCGGCGCGTTCGAGCGGCACGCCGAACTTCTGGTCCTCGTGGGCGGTGGCGAGGAACTCGTGGGTCGAGGCGTGCACGCCGCTGTTCACCCGGAGGCGCACCGGCTGGCGGCGCCCGGCCCGTGCGGCCGCGGCGGCCACGCGCTCGATCTCGATCTCGCTGTCGATGACGATGGCGCCGACGCCCGCGGCGATCGCCGCGTCGATCTCGGCGACCGACTTGTTGTTGCCGTGGAAGCCGAGGCGTGCGGGGTCGGCGCCCGCGCCGAGCGCCACCGCGAGTTCGCCGCCGGTGCAGACGTCGACCGCGAGGCCCTCGTCGAGGACCCACCGCACGACCGCACCCGAGAGGAACGCCTTGCCCGCGTAATACACCGTCACATCGGTGCCCGCGGCTCGCGCCGCAGTCTCGAACGCCTCCCGCGTCCGGCGGGCGCGCCCGCGCGCCTCGGCCTCGTCGACGACGTAGAGCGGCGTGCCGAACCGGGCGGCGAGCGATGCCGCGTCGACCCCGCCGAGGACCAGCCGGCCCGCGTCGTCGCGATGCGCGGAATCGGGCCAGACGCGCGGGACGAGTCCGTTGACGTCGTCGGGCACGGCGGGGCCCGAGGGGACGGCGATGGAGACGGATGCCACGGAGAAACCTCACGGAGGGGACGAATCGACGGTCGCTCGCGGCGAGCGAACCCGGATCGGTTCCTGAAGCCTGATGCGTGCCGACCTTGTGGGTCGGCGTACGGCGAGTCTACCGAGGCCGCACGGCGAGGCCGAATCGGCGCGTCAGTCGCAGCTTCCGGTCTGCTGCAGGTGCGCCTCGTCGAGCGTGATCCCCGAGCCCTCGAGCTCGACCCTGACGACGCCGGGGGCTGCGGCGATGTCGGTGACCTCGATGCCCTCGGGCAGGTGCTCGGCGACGCAGACCGCGATCGGGTCGCCGCCGAGCACCCGCTCGACGATGCCCGAGAGGTCGAGCGAGCCGCCGCCCGCGCCGACCTCGACGCCGACGGGCTCGAGCAGCACCTCGGTGCCCGCCGCGGTCGGCGTCGCGGTCACCTGGTAGGCGATCGACTGGCCGAGGAACTCGATCGCGCCCTCGTAGCCGACGGTGGCGTCGCCCAGGGTGATCGACCCCGTGGAGTTCGGCACCTGGACGAGGCTGTTCACCGCGTCCTGCTCGGCCGTGACGGTGGCCTCGAGCCGGTCGACGGGGCTGCCGAGGTCGACGGGCACCCCCATGAGCGACACCTCGACGTCGAGCGGCGCGCCCTCGACGATGAGCTCGGGGGCGCTGAGCGAGACCTGCTCCATGGTGCCCGAGAGGTACTGCGCGATCACCGAGAAGCCGCCGATCGTCACCTCGACGTCGCCCTCCACCCCGGCGGGCAGGCTCGCGCGCACCTCGTCGGCGACGCGCTGCTCGGCGATGCCGCGGGCGACCACGTCGGCGACCACGAGGAGGGCGGCGAGACCGACGACGCACCCGGCGACGATGAGCCCGATGCGAGCGCCCCGGCCGAGTCGGCGGCGCGGCTCGGGCCCGGGATCCGTGACATCCAGCTCGACCGTCGCGTGCTCGTCGGACATCGCTGCTCCTTCGGGATCGTTGCGGATGGACTACATGCGTTCGGGCGCCGAGACGCCGATGAGCCCGAGGCCGTTGCGGATGACCTGGCCCGTGGCGTCGTTCAGCCAGAGGCGCGTGCGGTGCAGCTCGCCGACCGGCTCGTCGCCGAGCGGCAGCACGCGGCAGTTGTCGTACCAGCGATGGTAGAGGCCCGCGAGCTCCTCGACGTAGCGCGCGACGCGGTGCGGCTCGCGCAGCTCGGCCGACTGGGCGACGATGCGCGGGAACTCCTGCAGCGCGCCGAGGAGCGCCGACTCGGTCTCGTGCGTGAGCAGCTCGGGGGCGAACGACGAGCGGTCGACACCGGATGCCGCGGCGTTGCGCGCGACCGCCGAGGTACGGGCGTGCGCGTACTGCACGTAGAAGACGGGGTTGTCGTTCGTGCGGCGCTGCAGGATCTCGGGGTCGATCGTCAGCGGCGAGTCGGCCGGGTAGCGGCCCAGCGTGTAGCGGAGCGCGTCGGTGCCGAGCCAGGCCTGCAGGTCGTCGAGCTCGATGATGTTGCCGGCGCGCTTGGAGAGCTTCGCGCCGTTCACGCTCACGAGCTGCCCGATGAGCACCTCGATGTCGCGCTCGGGGTCGTCGCCCGCCGCGCCGGCGAGCGCCTTGAGGCGGTGGACGTAGCCGTGGTGGTCGGCGCCGAGCAGGTAGATCTTGTGCTTGAACCCGCGATCGCCCTTGTCGAGGTACAGGGCGGCGTCGGCGGCGAAGTAAGTCGGCACTCCGTTGCCGCGCACGAACACGCGGTCCTTGTCGTCGCCGAAGTCGGTCGTCTTCACCCACACGGCGTCGTCGGCGTCGTAGACGTGGCCCTGCGCGCGCAGCCGGCCGAGCGCCGTGTCGATGTCGTTCAGGCCGTCGTCGCCGCGGGCATGCAGGCGGCGCTCGCTCGTCCACACGTCGAAGTGGACGTTGAAGCGCTCGAGCGAGGCGCGGATCTCGGCGAGCTGGAGCTCGTACGCGATCTCGGTCGCGGTGTGCAGCGCGACGTCGTGGTCGAGCTCGGCGAGCTTGGGCTCGCGCTCGAGCACGCGGGTCGCGAGGTCGGCGATGTAGCTGCCCGGGTACCCGCCCTCGGGAGTGGGCTCGCCCTTGGCCGCGGCGAGCACGGAGGCGCCGAAGATCTCCATCTGGTTGCCGGCGTCGTTGATGTAGTACTCGTTCGCCACCTCGGCCCCGGCGGCACGGAGCACCCGGCTGATCGAGTCGCCGAGCGCCGCCCAGCGGGTGTGCCCGATGTGGAGCGGGCCGGTCGGGTTGGCCGACACGAACTCGAGGTTGATGACGCTGCCCGCGAGCGAGTCGCTGCGCCCGTACTCGGCGCCCGCCTCGACGATCGTCTTCGCGAGCGCGCCGGCCGCGGCGGCCTCGAGACGGATGTTGATGAAGCCGGGACCGGCGACCTCTGCGCTCGCGACGCCGTCGAGACCGGCGATCGCCTCGGCGAGCTCGCCGGCGAGCTCGCGGGGGTTCTGGCCGAACGGCTTCGCGACGCGCATGGCGATGTTCGACGCCCAGTCGCCGTGCTCGCGCAGCTTCGGACGCTCGAGCGTCACATCGCCGGGGGCGAGGGCGAGTTCGACCTCCGCACCGGCGGACCGGCGTCGCTCGGCGAGGGCGAGGACGAGGTCGTACAGGGCCAGTGAGAGGTCGGTGGGAGTCACCCGCAAATCCTACCGGGTGGCGATTGGTAAGGTTCGTCACATGCCGCGCCTCCACCGTCTGCCCCGACTGCGATCGACGGGCGTCGCGCTCGCCGTCGCGGCATCCGTCCTCGCCCTCGCGGGCTGCGCCGAGCCCGCGCCCGCGCCCGCCGAGCCGACCGCCGAGGCGACCGGGGAGCCCGGCGCGACCGCCGCGCCCGGCGAGAGCGAGGCGCCCGCAGAGGAGCCGACGCCGTTCGAGATCGACTGCGCGGTGCTGCTCTCCCCCGACGACGTCTACGCGTACAACCCGAACCTCGGCACCGCCCCCGACTACGAGCCGGCCGCCGCAGGAGTCCTCGGCGTCGCCGAGGAGGAGGGCACGACGTGCGGCCTCCTCAACCAGACGAGCGGCGCCCTCATCGAGTTCGGCGTCGCGACCCCGCCCGAGGGGGCGCTCGAGGCGCGCAAGGACGACGCCGCGCTCGGCTCGAAGCCGGTGCCCACGTACGGCACGCCGCCCGAGGTCGAGGGGTACTTCACGGTCTCGGGAGAGCACGGCGAGGCCCAGGTCTTCTCCGGGCCCTACTGGATCGTCATGGACTCGGTCGACCTCGTCGAGCCCGGTGACGCCCAGGTGCTCGTCGCCGCGATCCTCGAGAACCTGGCGGCCGCCTGATGGACGCACCGGCCACGCGACGGAACCAGGGCACCCCGTCGTGGCTCGGCGCGGTCAACGACCGGGTCGGGCTCTCGGCCCTCCTCGACCACGGGCCGCTCACCCGCAACCGCATCTGCGAGCTCGTGGGCGTCTCGAAGCCGACCGCCTCGATGATGATGACCCGGCTCATCGCCGCCGGTGTCGTCGAGGAGAGCGGGCAGCTCGCGGGCAGCCCCGGGCGCAACGCGGTGCTCTACTCGGCGCGCACCGACCGCCCCCTCGGCGTCGCCATCGCGATCGACGCGTTCCGGCTGCGGGCGCGCATCGTCGACGCCGCCGGCGGCGACCGGCCCGCCGTCACCATCGTGCTGCCCCGCGACGCGTCCGAGCGTTCGGCCGTCGACGAGGTGTCGGCCGCGATCCGCGAGGCGAGCGCGGCCGCAGGGACCGACCCCTCGACGGTGCACACGGTCTGCATCGGCACGGCCGGCTACGTCGACCCGGGCGGCGAGGGCGAGCTGTTCAGCGAGACCCTGCCCGGCTGGCCGACCACGGGGCTGCGCGGCGTGCTCGAGCAGGCGCTCGGCATCACCGTGTTCATCGAGAACGACGTGAACCTCGCCGCCCTCGCCGAGCGTGAGAGCGGCGCGGGCGCCGGGCGCGACGTGTTCGCGCTGCTCTGGCTCGGCAACGGCGTCGGCACCTCCTTCGACGTCGCCGGCGACCTGCACCGGGGCACCTTCGGCGGCGCCGGCGAGATCGGCTTCCTCCCGCTCTCGGTCGAGGCGCACGCGCTCGACGAGCACGCCACCACCAGCACCGACCTCGTGGGCGCCGCGGCCGTCCGCCGCATCGCCGCCGCGCACGGCATCGGCGGCGCCGAGTTCCCCGCCGTGCTCGAGTCGATCGCCGCGAGCGGCGCTCGCGACGAGATCATCGACGAGATCGGGCTGCGCATCGCCCACATCTCGCTGCCGCTCCTCGCGACCCTCGACCCCGGTCTGCTCGTGCTCGCGGGCCCGACCGCCGCGGTCGGCGGCGCCCGGCTCGCCGAGGCCGTCGAACGTGACATCCGCCGTCTCAGCCGCTGGTACCCCGAGGTCGTCGCGACGCACATCGTCGGCGACGCCGTCCTGCAGGGCGCGCACGCGTTCCTCACGGCGAAGGTGCGCGAAGAGCTGCTCGGCCGGGTCGCCCGTCTCGCCGTGCCCTGACCGCACCCGGCCGCCCGTCCGGCCGTCCGCGCGCGACGATCGAGCGCGTCCGGGAGTGGTAGGGTTTTCAATTGTGCGCCTCCGTAGCTCAGGGGATAGAGCGCCGGTTTCCGGTACCGTAGGTCGGGGGTTCGAATCCCTCCGGGGGCACGTTTGCAAGTGGTGAAGTCGACGCCTCGCGTCGGCCTCCGGATTCGAGAAGCCTCGGCCGCGGCCGGGGCTTTTCGCATCCCCGGGTCGGGCCGCGACCATAGACTCGGCTGACCCCGATCACTCGATGAGGAAGGCCTCGCGCATGCGCCTCGGCACCGGAGACGTCCCGCTCGCCGCCATGCCGCCCGGGTTCGCGCCCGAATGGAACTCCGGCCCGGCCCTGATCGTGCTCCTCGTCGCGGCCGCGATCGTCGCCATGAGCGTGCTCCGGATCCTCGACGCACGGGCGAAGCGCCGCGAATCGCTGCCCCCTCCGCGTCGTGCGACGGCGCGTGCCGCATCGCACGCCCCGGCCGTCGGGCTCGCCGAGCTCGAGCGTCGCGCGGGCCTCGCCCTCGTGGCATCCGACGACCGCGTGGCCGCCGAGGCCGCCGAGACCGACTACGCCCGCGCGATCGACGGCGACGACGTCGCCGACGCGCTCGCCGCGAACCTCGACGGCGCGCGCGAGCAGCTCGCCGCGGCCTTCGCGCTGCAGCGCGAGGCCGGCTCCGCGATCGCGGACGAGCAGACCAGACGACGCGCGTTCGAGCGCATCCTGCAGCTCACCGCCGAGGTCGACGCCTCGCTCGACGAGGCCAGCAGCTCGCTCGAGCGACTCCGCGGGCTCGGCGCCCGGGCGCCCCAGGAGTCGGCCACGCTCGCCGCCGAGCTCGAGACGCTCGAGGTTGCGGCCGCCGCGGCCGCCGCACGGCTCGACGACGCCGGGCGCAGCTACGCGGCCGACGCCGTCGAGCCCGGCATCGCAGCGCTCGGCGAGGCGCGCGCCGCGCTCGCCCGCGCACGCGCGCGGCTCACCGCGATCGGTCCGACCGGGGTCGGGAGCGCCGCCCTGGCGGGCCTGCAGCTCGAGTCGGCGCGCGGCGAGCTGCGACGGGCGGCGGCAGGCATCACGACCGGCGAGGCGCACCGCGCCGAACTCGCCGCCGCCGACCTCGCCGTCGCCGAGGGCATCGCGGCGCTCGAGCGCGACGTCGCGCACGCGCGCGCCCTCGGCAGCACGCGGCTCGCCGAGGTCGCCGATCGCTTCGAGGCCGAGGCCCTCGAGCTCCGCGGCGCGCTCGCCTCGATCGGCCGCGACCCGGCCGGGCTCGGGCGGCGCGTCGTCCGGGCGGATGCCGCGATCGACGCGGAGATCCGCGCTGCGGCCGACTCGGCCCGCGCCGTCGAGCGCACCGTCGCCGAGCGTTCGAGCGCCCTCGCCGGAGCGCGGATGCTCGTCAGCACGGCGGCCAACTCGCTCGCCGCGGAGCCGGCCGACGCCGCTGCCCGCATCCGCCGCGACGAGGCGCGCGGGCTCCTCGCCGAAGCGCGGGAGGCGCTCGCCCAGGCCTCGCGCGCCGACCTGCCGCCCGCCGACGCCCGCGACCGCGCAGACGCGGCCTCGCACCTCGCTCGTCGGGCGATGGCCATCGCACGCGACGGCGTCGCCGACACCCCGTCCGCCGACGGGCGGATGTTCGACCTCGCCTCCGGTGGCGACGGGCGCGTCTCCGAGTTCCTCGCGGGGCTCCTCGACCGCGCCTCCGCCGCGATCGACGCGGCCGAACAGTCCGACGGCGCGCGGCCGGGCGACCGACCCCATCACGACGGCACGTCGTGGACGTGGCGGTCGGGGTCGCCCTAGACTCGGAGGCGTCCGTCCGGACGGGGGAAAGGCACTGGTGCATGCGCGCAGGACGCAGATGGCTCGTGACGGCCGCGGTGATCGCGGGGTCGATCGGAGTCGGAGCGGCCGGCGCCGCCTGGGCTGAGGACCCGGTCTCCTTCGGTTCCTCCCCCGTCGTCGACACCGCGGGCGCGCTCGGCGCCCGCACCGCCGAGGTCGAGTCCGCGCTCGCGGCCGACGCCGAGCGCAGCGGACGCCAGCTCTTCGTCGCCTACGTCGACGAGTTCGAGAACCCCTCGGCGGCCGACGCCTGGGCCGAGCAGACGGCGATCGACAACGGCCTCGGCAACGAGGACTACCTGCTCGCGGTCGCGGTCGAGGGGCGCCAGTACTTCCTCTCCGCGGCCAGCGACGCCTCGCTCTCCGACGAGGAGCTCGACCGCATCAGCCTCGAGGTCATCGAACCCGAGCTGCGCGACGAGGACTGGGCGGGCGCCGCGATCGCCGGCTCCGCGGCGATCGCCGGCGACGACGCCGGCAGCGGGGCCTGGGGCGCCGGCTTCATCTGGTTCCTGGTCATCGCCGCCGCCGTCGTCGTGATCGTCTGGATCGTGCTCGCCCGTCGCAAGAAGCGGAAGCCGGCCGAGGGCGCCGGGCCCCCGCAGCCGTCGATCGAGGAGCTGCGACGCCAGGCCGGCGGCGCGCTCGTGCAGGCCGACGACGCGCTGAAGACGAGCGAGGAGGAGCTCGGCTTCGCCGTCGCCTCCTACGGCGACGAGGCCACCGCAGACTTCCGCGCCGCACTCGAGGGCGCGAAGGCGAAGATCGCCGAGGCCTTCGCGCTGCAGCAGCGGCTCGACGACGCCGAGCCCGACACCGACGAGCAGCGTCGCGCCTGGTACGGCGGCATCATCACCCTCACCGGCGAGGCCGACGCCCTGCTCGACGAGCAGGCCGCCCGTTTCGACGAGCTCCGCGACCTCGAACGCAACGCGCCCGAGGCGCTGGCCCGGGTCGACGCGCTCGCCGCGACCGTCGAGCGCGGCATCGCCCCGGCGGCCCAGCGTCTCGCCGCCCTCCAGTCGCAGTACGCCGCCTCGGCGCTCGCCCCGGTCGCCGACAACCCGGCCCAGGCCCAGACGCGCATGGCCTTCGCCCGCGAGGCGCTGAACGAGGCCAGGGCCGCGGTCGGCCGCGGCGAGGGCGGCCCCGCCGCCGTCGAGATCCGCGCGGCGGAGGAGGCGGTCGACCAGGCCCAGCTGCTCTCGGTGTCGATCGAGCGGCTCGCGGCGGAGCTCGCCGCCGCCGACCGGGCGGTCGCCGCCGGGGCCGACGAACTCGACCGCGACGTGCAGACCGCCCGCGGCCTCGCCGGCGACGGCACGAGCGCGCTCGCCGATCGGGTCGCGGGCGAGGCATCCGAGCTGCGTCGAGCGATCGTCGCCCCGGGCCGCGACCCCCTCGCGCTGCAGGCGCGCCTCGAGCAGGTCGACGGCGAGATCGACGCCGCCATCCAGGGCGCACGGGACGCCGCCGAGCAGGCCGCGCGCACGCAGGCGCAGCTCGGGCGGAGCCTGCAGTCCGCGCGCAGCCAGGTGCAGGCGGCAGAGGACTACCTCGTCGCGCGGCGCGGCGCCGTCGGAGCCGAGGCCCGAACGCGCCTCGCCGAGGCCGGCCGCCTGCTGGTGCAGGCCGAGCAGACCGCGCAGGGCGATGCCGCGGCGGCCCTCGCGGCGGCCCAGCGTTCCGAGCAGCTCGCCCGATCGGCGATGCAGCTCGCCCAGCAGGACGTCGGCGGCTTCGGCGGCTACGGCGGCGCAGGCCCCGCGCAGGGCGGCTCGGGCGGAGGCGGCGACCTCTTCGGCGCGGTGCTCGGCGGCATCCTCATCAACTCGGTGCTCGGCGGCGGCGGAGGCGGCGGCTTCGGCGGCAGCGGAGGCGGCGGCTTCGGCGGAGGCGGCGGCGGCTTCGGCGGAGGGGGTCGACGCTCCCCCGGCAGCTTCGGCGGCTCGTCGACCCGCTCGCGCCGCGGAAGCGGGGGCCGATTCTGAACGACGACGACCGCCACCGCGACGACCGCGCACGACCCCGCCCGCATCGACCATCGACCGACCGCAGAACCACGAACAGGGAGCAACCATGACCAAGCAGTCCATCTTCGGGCGGATCTCGCAGCTCGTCCGAGCCAATATCAACGCCCTCATCGACCAGGCGGAAGACCCGCAGCTCATGCTCGACCAGATGGTGCGCGACTACACCAACTCGATCGCCGACGCCGAGGCCGCGATCGCCGAGACGATCGGCAACCTGCGCCTGCTCGAGGACGACCACCGCGAGGACGTCGAGGCGGCGCGCGAGTGGGGCGAGAAGGCCGTCGCGGCGAGCCGCAAGGGCGACGAGCTGCGCGCCGCCGGCGACGCCTCGGGCGGCGACAAGTTCGACAACCTCGCGAAGGTCGCGCTGAGCCGCCAGATCTCGGCCGAGAACGAGGCGAAGGCGGCCGAGCCGCAGATCGCCGCGCAGACCGAGGTCGTCGACAAGCTGAAGTCGGGCCTCAACGGCATGAAGGAGAAGCTCGTCCAGCTGCAGAACAAGCGCTCCGAGCTCGTCGCGCGTGCCAAGACGGCGCAGGCGCAGAAGCAGGTGCAGGACGCGGTCAAGTCGATCGACATCCTCGACCCGACCAGCGACATCGGCCGCTTCGAGGACAAGATCCGGCGCGAGGAGGCCGTCGTGCGCGGCCAGGCCGAGCTGGCCGCCTCGAGCCTCGACGCCCAGTTCAACGAGCTCGACGACCTCGGCGAGCTGACCGAGGTCGACGCACGCCTCGCCGCGCTGAAGGCCGGCGGCTCGCAGGGCGCGATCGGCGGCTGAGCGCCGCCTCCCGGCACGAATCGGATGCCGCGACCGCCCGTCGGTCGCGGCATCCGTCGTCTCCGGTGGTCGAGCGACGGTCCGGGCGCGATACTGGTGTCATGCCCGCCACCTTCGTCGTCGTTCCGCTCTGGCAGGGATCGGTCTCCTCGCGCGCCATGAGCCTCGCCGACGGGGCCGAGGCCATCCGGGGCGACCTGCCCTCCTCCTCGACCGTCGTCGTCGAAGTGCCCGTCGAGGCCGGTGAGTCGCTCGGCACGGGCGTGCACCGGTACAGCACGATCCGCCGGGTGCGCGAGTCGACCGCGCAGGCGCTCTCGCAGGTGCCCGACTGGGCGCTCACGATCGGCGGCGACTGCGGCAGCTCGCTGGCCTCCGTCGCGCACGCGGTCGAGCGGACGGGCGGAGACCTCGCGGTGCTCTGGCTCGACGCCCACCCCGACCTCAACACGCCCGAGACCTCGCCGTCCGGCGGGTTCGGGGGCATGACCCTCCGGGCGATCACCGGCGACGGCGCCGACGGCCTCGCCCTCGACGAGGCGAGCCGCGTCGCGCCCGGCCGGCTCGTGCTCGGCGGCGTGCGGGCGATCGACGAGGAGGAGCGGCGCTTCATCGACGAGCACGGCGTCTCGGTGCTGACCGTCGAGGACCTCTCCGATCCGACCGCCGTCATCGCCGAGCTCGAGGCGACGGGGGCGTCGAACGTCTTCGTGCACATCGATCTCGACGTGCTCGACCCCTCGGCGCTCGCCGGCCTCTCGTATCCGATGCCGTTCGGCATCGGGGCGGGCGAGCTCGCCGCCCTCGTCCGCGAGGTGGTGGCGCGCTTCACGGTCGCGGGCGCGGCGATCGCGGGGTTCACCCCGTCGAGCCCCGAGTCCGCGGTCGACGACCTCCCCACGATCCTCCGGCTCGTCGGGGCGCTCACTTCGGGCGCGCGGACGCGCGGCTGACCCGCGCACCGTCGCCCGCCCCTAGGCTGGTCGGACGGCGCGGCGTCAGGACGACCGCGCGGCGGACGGGCGGCATCGCGGCCCGTCCCGACGACTCATGACAGGGGGCGGCGATGCAGCGCGAGACCGATGTGATCGTGATCGGAGCGGGCCCGGTGGGCGAGAACGTCGCCGATCGGGCGCGGGCGGCCGGGCTCGAGGTCGTCGTCGTCGAACACGAGCTCGTCGGCGGCGAGTGCTCCTACTGGGCGTGCGTGCCGTCGAAGACGCTCCTGCGGAGCGCAGCGGCGCTGCGTGCGGCCCGCCGGGTCCCCGGGGCCGCCGAGGCGGCCACGGGCGAGCTCGACGTCGACGCGGTGCTGCGGCGACGCGACTACTGGGTCTCCGATTGGGACGACCACGGCGCGGTGGGCTGGCTCGACAGCGTCGGCATCGAGCTGGAACGCGGGCACGGCCGGCTCGACGGCCCCCGCCGCGTCGTCGTCGAGCGCGCCGACGGCGAGACCGTGACGCTCGTCGCGCGACACGCGGTCGTGCTGTCGACGGGCTCCGCCCCGGTCATCCCGCCCATCGACGGGCTCGCCCTGGCGGCGCCGTGGGCGAGTCGCGAGGCCACGAGCGTCAAGACTCCCCCGCGACGACTCGCCGTCATCGGCGGCGGAGCGGTCGCCGTCGAGATGGCCACGGTCTTCGCGGGCTTCGGCACCGAGGTCGCCGTGCTCGCCCGGCACGGGCTGCTCGGCGGCATGGAGCCCTTCGCGGGCGAAGCCGTCGTCGACGGACTCCGCGGGATCGGGGCATCCGTGCACCTCGACGTCGACGTGGTGCGCGTCGACCGGGAGCCGAACGGCGAGGTCCGGCTGGAGCTCGGCGACGGCGAGCTGCTCCACGCCGACGAGGTGCTCGTCGCGACCGGCCGGCGCCCCCGCACCGACGAGGTGGGCCTCGAGACCGTTGGCCTCGAGCCCGGCGCGTGGCTCGACGTCGACGACAGCCTGCTCGTGCGCGCGTCGACGAACGACGAGGCGCCGTGGCTCTACGCCGTCGGCGACGTCAACCACCGTGCGCTGCTCACCCACCAGGGCAAGTACCAGGCGCGCGCTGCGGGCGACCTCATCGGGGCTCGCGCGACCGGCCGCCCGCTCGAGCTGGAGCCGTGGGGTGCGCACACGGCGACGGCCGACCACTCCGCCGTGCCCGAGATCGTGTTCGCCGAACCCGAGTGCGCCGCCGTCGGATTGACCGCCGAGGCGGCCCGGCGCTCGGGCAGGGCGGTGCGCGTCGCCGACGTCGACTTCGCCTCCGTGAGCGGCGCGGGCATCCACGCCGACGGCTTCACCGGCCGGGCCCGCCTCGTCGTCGACGCGGCGCTCGGCACCGTGATCGGCGCCACGTTCGTCGGGCCGGATGTCTCGGAGCTCGCGCACGCGGCGACCATCGCGATCGTCGGGGAGGTGCCGGTGGATCGGCTGTGGCACGCGGTGCCGGCCTTCCCGACCATGAGCGAGGTGTGGCTGCGCCTGCTCGAGGCGCTCGGCCGCCCGGGCGCCGCCGAGGCCGCGGCCGCGGGCTCGGAGCCCGGCGACGCCCCCGACCGCGCCGACGACGAGGAGCCCGCGGCGTGAGCGGCACGAAGCCGGGCACGACCGTGCGGATCCGGCTGACGGACTCGCCGATCAGCCGGCTCGGCTACTGGTGGGCCACGGCCGTCGGCTTCACGTGGGGCTTCATCTGGAGCACCGGGCCGATCCGCCGCCGCAACGGGCTGATCGTGTTCACCGGCATGCCGAACTGGACATTCGGGCGCGGCGGGTCGTGCGTCGGCGGCTGCTACCTGACGGGGGCGAACGACGGCGACCGGGTGCTCGGGCACGAGGCCGTGCACCGCGAGCAGTGGCGCCGGTACGGCATGCTCTTCCCGCTCCTGTACCTGATCGCCGGCCGCGACCCGCTGCGGAACCGCTTCGAGATCGAGGCGGGCCTCGAAGCGGGCGGCTACCTGCCGCGCGGCTCCGCCCCGCGGCGGGCTACCCCTCGGCCCGGCCGAGCTTCCAGTACCCCATGAACGCGACCCGCTTGCGATCGACGCCGAGGCCCTTGACGAGGTGGCGGCGCAGCGTCGTGATCGCGGTGGCCTCACCGGCGAGCCAGGCGTAGAAGCCGCCGTCGCGGGCGGGCTCGGGCACCTCCCAGAGGATCTCGTCCTCGGCGAGCGCCGGGAGCTCGGTCTCCGGCCCGTCGGCGGGCGCGGCCGCGACCGGCGAGCCCTCGACGCCGTCGATCCCGTCGCGCCGGGCCGTCTCGGCCCAGGCGTCGGCCCACGTGCGGACCGCCTCGACGAGGCAGCCGCCGTACTCCTGCACGGGCCCCGCGTCGCCGCCGCGATCGAACCACTGCACGGAGACGCCGGCGGGCGCCCGCAGCTCGAGGGCGTCGGCCGCGTCGGGCACCTCGAGGAAGACCGCGCCCTGCGCGTCGTCGGGCAGCTGCTCGAGGATCGCGGAGACCGCGGGCACCGCGGTCTCGTCGCCCGCGATCAGCAGGGTGCTCGCATCGCCGGGATGCCACTCCCAGCCGCCCGACGGCTCGTCGGCCGTCGCGTCGGGGGCGATCAGGAGCATCCGCTCGCCCGCCTCGGCGCGCGCGATCCACCTCGACGCCGGGCCGCTGTCGCCGTGGGCGACGAAGTCGACGTCGAGCTCGCCCTGCCCGGGCCGCGCGTCGCGGATCGTGTAGGTGCGGATCGGGTTGCGGCGCTCGTCGGGGAGCGCCCGCCACGAGCCGAACCAGTCGTCGCCGGTCGGGAAGTGACCGAAGCCGTCGCCATCGCCGTCGCCCAACGGGAGGATCACCTTGATCCGCTGGTCGGGACCGTCCCAGCCGAGGTCCCGCAGCTCGTCGCCGCGGAACGTCACCCGCACGAAGTGGGGGCTGAGCCGGCGGATCTCGCCGACGGCGGTCTCGAAGACGCGGTATCCGGGCTTGGCCATGCTGGGGCTCCTGTCGTAGGGATCGGTGGAGGGCGTTCGGGTCAGGCCGTTCGGCGCGAGCGCCAGAGCAGCCAGACGAAGTAGGGCGCGCCGACGACCGCGGTGACGAGACCGGCGGGCAGCTGGCCGGGCGCGATCACGGTGCGGCCGATGGTGTCGGCCACGGTGACGAGCAGCGCGCCGAGCAGCGCGGCGAGCGGCAGGACGAGGCCGTGCCGGGCGCCGACGAGGGCCCGCGCGGCGTGCGGCGCCACGAGGCCGACGAACCCGACGACGCCGACGGCCGACACCGCGGTCGCGGTCAGGGCGACGGCGATCGCGAGCAGGCCGAGGCGGGCGCTCCCGAGCCGGACGCCGAGCACCCGGGGGGTGTCGTCGTCGAAGGCGAGCAGGTCGAGCTCGCGGCGCATGCCGGCGAGCACCGGCAGCGAGACCGCGAGCACGACGAGCAGCGGGATCAGCTGCGGGAAGGTGCGGCCGTAGGTCGACCCCGACATCCAGGTCAGCGCCTTCGCCGCGTTGTACGGGTCGGTGGCGATGATGAGCATCGCGACGATCGCCGAGGCCGCGGCGGAGACGCCGAGCCCGACGAGGATCAGCCGGCTGGTGGCGAGCCCTCCGCGCAGCGAGAGCCCGAAGACGATGAGCGCGGCGACCGCGGCGCCGGCGAAGCCGCCGGTCGTGACGCCGACGAACGTCGCGAGCGGCCAGAACGTGATGACGAGCACGGCCCCGACCCCGGCGCCGCCGGTCACGCCGAGGATCGCCGGCTCGGCGAGCGGGTTGCGGGAGACGGCCTGCACCACGGTGCCGGCGACCGCGAGTGCGGCGCCGGCGAGGATCGCGGCGGCCACGCGCGGGGCGCGGGTGTTCATGACGAACTCGACGAGCGGGCCGGCCTGGCCCGTGAGCCAGTTGAGCACGTCGCCGCCGAGCAGCTTCGCGTCGCCGAGCAGGAGCGAGACGAACGCGAGCACGACGAGGAGGACGACGGAGCCGCCGATGACGAGGCGGCGCCCGCGCTGCGACAGCCCGGCGCCGATCACGAAGCCGCTCGCCGCCTCGGAGGTGGCGCGCGAGCGCAGCGCGAGCGCCACCAGGAACACCGCGCCGAAGATCGTGGTCACGATGCCGGTGGGCACCTCGACGCCGGCCTGGCCGCCGAACGCGAGCCGCAGCAGCACGTCGGCCCCGAGCACCACGATGACGCCCATGACGGCAGCGGCCGGGATGAGGAGCACGTGCTTCTGCATGCCGGGGACGCGCACCGCGATGAGCCGGACGATCGCCGGCGCCGAGAGGCCGACGAACCCGATGGGGCCGACCAGGGCGACCGCGGCCGCCGAGAGCAGCACGGCGATCAGGACGCCGATGAGGCGCGTGCGCCGAACGTGGACGCCGAGCACGGTCGCGGTGTCGTCGCCGAGCGCGACGAGGTCGAACTGGCGGGCGAAGACGAGGAGCGCCACGACGGCGACGATCACGACGGGCGCGAGCTGCGCGGCCGGTCCGATGCCGGTCTGGGCGAGGGTGCCCTGGCTCCAGGCGTAGAGGCCGTTGGTGCGCTCGGGGAAGAGGAGCAGCAGCATGGTCGTGAGCGCGGTGAGCGCGAGCGCGATGGCCGAGCCCGCGAGCACGAGCCTGACGGTGCCGCCGCCCGAGCCCGACGAGCGCGAGCCGCCCGCCGAGAGTGCGAGCACGAGGCCGGCCGCCGCGAGTCCGCCGAGGAACGCGACCGCTCCCCCGCCGAGCACGGGCAGCGAGATGCCGAAGGCGGCGACCACGACGACCGCGAGGTACGAGCCGGCGTTCACAGCGAGGGTGTCGGGCGAGGCGAGCACGTTGCGCGACACCGACTGCAGGACGAGGCCCGCGACGCCGAGCGCGATGCCGACGACGACGCCCGCGACCATCCGCGGCATGCGCGACGCGAGGAAGACCGCGGCCGACTGCTCGTCGCCGCCGGTGCCGGTGAGCAGGCCGAGGAGCTCGGGGAGCCCCACGTCGGCCGATCCCTGGGTGACGTGGACGGCGGCGAGCAGCGTCGCGACCACGAGCCCCAGGGCGATGAGCAGCACGGCGCCGAGCCGGGGGCGGCGTTCGCCCCCGGCCGGCGCCGCGACCGTCTCAGCCCGCGAGGGTGCTGACGACCGCATCGATGTAGTCGTTCATCGACGACGGGCCGCCGAACATCCAGATGCCGTCGGGCAGGCGGTGCACGTTGCCGTTCGCGACGAACGGCAGCGACTTCCAGACCGCGTTGTCGGCGAGGTCGACGCCGTACGCGTCGACGCCGTCACCGGTGATGTAGAGGAACTCGAGGTCGCCGAGCCCGGTCAGTCCCTCGACGTCGGTCGAGCCGAGGCCGTAGTCGGCGTCGCCCTCGCCCGTCCACGCGTTCTCGAGGCCGAGCTCCTCGGTCACGGCGGTGAGCAGGGCGCCCTCGGTGAACGGGCGGATCGAGACCTGGCCGCCGCTCGCCCAGGCGTCGCTCATCATGAACTGGGTGCCGGCGAGCCCGGCCTCATCGAGCGCGGCCTTGCCCTCGTCGATCTTCGCGTGGAACTCGGCGAGCAGCTCCTCGCCCTCCTCCTCGGTGCCGGTGAGGGTGGCGATCCGCTCGAGGTTCGTCTCCATCTGGCCGATGGGGTTCGACGCGTCGGCGCCGCGCACCACGAGCACGGGTGCGAACTCCTCGATCTGCGAGATCACGGTCTCGGGCAGGTCGCTCGTGGTGAGCACCACGTCGGGCGCGAGCCCGGCGATCGCGTCGACCGAGGGCTCGCCGCGCATGCCGACGTCGGTCACGCTGTCGTCGAGCTCCTCGGACTGCACCCAGGTGGTGTAGCCGGCCACATCGGCGACACCGGTCGGCATCACGCCGAGCGCGACGAGGTTCTCAGCGGTGTTCCACTCGAGGGCGACGACCTTCTCGGCCGGGGCGTCGAGCGAGATCTCCTCGCCGCGGTCGTCCGTCAGCGTGATCGCGGCGGCGTCGCCACCGGTCGACGCCTCGGGCGTCTCGGTGGTGCCGCAGCCGGTCAGGAGCAGAAGCGACGCCGCAGCGACCGCGCCCAGGGTGATGGCGGGTGTTCTCATGGGGGAGGTTTCCTCACGGATCGGCGCGCGGGCATGACTGACCGCGCGTTGGGGGTGGTGGATGGCGTCGCCGCTAGGCGACGACGAGCCGGTCGGTGCGCTGCCGCGTGTTGTAGCGACCGATGGGACAGGTGGTGATGCAACCGCGCTCGTCGACGTCGACGTCGACGCGGATGCCGTAGGCCGAGCTCAGCACGTCGCTCACGAGCACCTCGGCGGGGGTGCCGACCGCGCGCACGCGACCCGACTCGAGCAGCACGATGCGGTCGGCGATCGCGGCGGCCTGGTCGAGGTCGTGCAGCACCACGCCGATCGTCACGCCGTGCTCGTCGGCGAGTTCTCGGATGAGGTCGAGCAGTTCGACCTGGTAGCGGAGGTCGAGGTACGTGGTCGGCTCGTCGAGCAGCAGCACGCCCGTGTCCTGCGCGAGGCAGGCGGCGAGCCACACCCGCTGCAGTTGCCCGCCCGAGAGCTGGTCGACCGCGTTGCCGGCGAGGTTCGCCACTCCGGTCAGCTCCATGGCGCGGTCGACGATCGCGGCGCCGCCCGCGTCGCCCGTGATGAAGCGCCCGCGGTGCGGGTGGCGGCCGAACTCGACGAGCTCGCGCACCGTCAGGCCGCCGGGCGTGGGCCGGCTCTGCGCGAGGAGCGTGACTCGGCGCGCGAACTCGCGTGCGCTCAGCGTGGCCGCGTCGACGCCGTGCTCGGCGAGGTGGCCGGCCGTCGTGGCGCCGCCCTCGGAGACGGTGTGCGCGTCGCCGTCGGCGAGCAGCACCCGGCCGGAGTCGGGCTGGTGCAGACGCGCGAGCGCCCGCAGCAACGTCGACTTGCCGCTGCCGTTCGGGCCGACGAGCGCGGTGACCTTGCCCGGTTCGAGGTGGAGCTCCGCGCCGTGCACGACGGGCGTGCCGTTGTAGGAGATCGTGAGGTCGAGACCGAGCATGCCTCCACTATAGGTGAGGCTTACCTAAGTGCGTCAACTCGACGTCGTCGCCCGACGTCACCAGAGGGCCGGATGCAGCGCCGCACGACGCACGCGGCGCTCGAGCTGCGCCCCGATCGCGAAGAGCACCGCCTCCCCGCCGGGTCGTCCGATGAGCTGCACGCCGAGCGGCACGCCCGACTCGGTCTCCGTGACCGGAACCGTGATCGCGGGCAGCCCCGAGACGTTCACGAAGGAGGTGAACGGGGTGAACTGCACCTGCTGGGCGAAGTTCCGCTCCCCGTCCTCGGGGTCGTACCAGCCGACCGGTCGCGGCGTGAGCGCGAGGGCCGGCGTCAGCACCGCGTCGTAGGAGGCGAAGCGCCGGATGACGCGTTGCTCGAAGCCCGCGAGCCAGGCCAGGGCCTCGGCGAGCTGCCGGGCCGGCACGGCGCGGCCGCGCCCGAGCAGCCACCGCGTGAGCGGATCGAGGAGCGCCTCGCGCTCGCCGTCGACGGGAATCGTCGCGGCGCCCGCCTGCCAGATCGTGCGGAACGCCTCGGCGTAGCCGGGCTCGGGCGCGGATGCCAGCTCCTCGATGCCGTGGCCGCGGCCCGCGAGCACGTCGACCGCCAGGTCGAGCGCCCCCCGCGATGGCTCGTCGATCGCGATGTCGTAGGCCTCGTCCCACGGGCTGTCGAGCAGCACCCCGAGCTGGAACCGCCCTTCGCCGCGCACCGCGGCGCCGAGGAAGGGCCCGTCGTCGCCGGGCGCACGCACGGCGAAGCGGTGGGCGGCCGGGTAGCCCTCGGGGGCGATGAGCCCGTCGAGGAGCAGCGCCGCGTCGGCGACCGTGCGCGCGATCGGCCCGGCCACGCCGAGTCCGGCGAGGCTCGCGAGCCCCGACCCGCCCGGCACCCGCCCGCGCGAGGGCTTGACCCCGACGAGCCCGCACACCGCGGCCGGGATGCGGATCGAGCCGCCGCCGTCGGAGCCCGGCGCGAACGGCAGCATGCCCGCGGCGACGGCCGCCGCCGCGCCGCCGCTCGATCCGCCGGCGCCGAGCGAGAGGTCCCACGGGTTGCGTGCGGGCGGAGCGGCGAGTCCCTCGGTGTAGGACGGCAGGCCGAACTCGGGCGTCGCCGTCTTGCCGAGGCTCACCGCACCGGCGGCGTCGACCGCCTGCACGAGCTCGTCCGACTCGTCGGGGACGAAGTCGGCGAAGGCGCGCGAGCCGAAGCGCGCCGGCACCCCGGCCCGTCGCTGCAGGTCCTTGTCGGCGAGCGGCATGCCCCAGAGCGGCCTCGCGCGCGGCACCTCGCGCTCGACGAGCCAGGCGCGCTCGAGGGCGGCTTCTCCCGTCACCGTCTCGAAGGCGCCGACCTCGGGGTTCAGCCGCTCGATGCGTTCGAGGTAGTGGCTCGCGAGCTCGACCGGCGACACCCCGCCCCGCTGCAGCAGCTGATGGAGCTCGAGGGCGGTGTGGTCGTGCAGCTCGGTCATGCCGTCGAGCCTACGGCGCGGCGCCCGGCGGAGCGGCACCGGGCGGCGCGGGCGCCCGGCACGGCCGGCCGACGGCGGCGGCCCGTGGCATCCGGCCTACTTCAGCGAGCGCTGCAGCAGCACCGTGCCGAGCCAGCGGTCGAACTTGAACCCGACGCGGCCCATGCGGCCGATCTCGGTGAATCCGAACTTCTCGTGCAGCGCGATCGACGCCTCGGCCCCCTGGTCGGCGATGACCGCGATCATCTCCTTCAGCCCGGCGGCCTTCGAACGCTCGATGAGCTGGCCGAGCAGCACCCGTCCGAGGCCCTTGCCCGACGCGGCGGGGCCCAGGTAGATCGAGTTCTCGACGGTGTAGCGGTAGGCCCGCTTCGGCTTCCAGGGCGCGACGAGGGCGTAGCCGAGCAGCTGCCCCGAGGGCGACTCGGCCACGAGGAACGGCATACCGAGCTCGGTGAGCTGCGCGAACTTCGCGCGCCACTCGGCGAGGGTCATCGCGTCCTCGTCGAAGGTGACCGTGGAGTTCGCGACGTAGTAGTTGTAGATCTCGCGCACCGAGGGCAGGTCGGCCGCCACGGCGTCGCGGATGGCGTACTCGAACGGCGCCTCGGCCGGCGGCTGCGGTCGCAGGTGCCGCGGCAGCACCCGCCGTTCCTGGTATTCCTCTTCGAGCATTCCGCCAGCCTACGTCGCCGAGATCACGCGCGTGTTTCGCGAACCGGATGCCCCGCCGCCGCCTCAGTCCGGCAGGCTCCAGTCGATCGGGGCGGCGCCCTGCTCGACGAGCAGCGCGTTCGCCCGGCTGAACGGGCGCGAGCCGAAGAAGCCGCGCGACGCCGACAGCGGACTCGGATGCGCGGACTCGATCACGGGCGTCGTTCCGAGGAGCGGACGCAACTGCTGCGCGTCGCGCCCCCACAGGATCGCGACGAGGGGGCCGCCGCGCCCCGCGAGCGTGCGGATCGCGTGGTCGGTCACCGGCTCCCAACCCTTGCCGCGGTGCGAGGCCGCCGCGCCGGGGCGCACGGTGAGCACGCGGTTCAGCAGCAGCACGCCGTTCCGGCTCCAGTGGGTGAGGTCGCCATGCGCGGGCGTCTCGACGCCGAGGTCGTCGCGCAGCTCGCGATAGATGTTCTGCAGGCTCCGCGGCAGGGGGCGCACGTGCGGGTCGACCGCGAACGAGAGCCCGATCGGATGCCCCGGGGTGGGGTACGGGTCCTGTCCGACGATGAGCACCCTGACGTCGGCGAGCGGCGCGGCGAAGGCCCGCAGCACGTGCTCGTCGGCCGGCAGCACGGCGTGGCCCGCGGCGCGTTCGGTCTGCACGAACTCGCTCATGCGCGCGAGCTGCGGGGCGACGGGCTCGAGCGCCCCGGCCCAGCCGGGGTCGATGCGGCTCGCGGCGGCGAGCTCGTCGAGCCGCATCGCCGCCATCACGCGCCGATCGTCGAGACCAGCACCCCGCCGTCGGCCGGCAGGACGCGCCAGACGCTGCCCGAGCCCTCGACGCGGAGCCCGCCCTCGCCGACGATGAGCGCCGTGCGCTCGTCGATGCCGAGCGCGCCCTCGACGAGGCCCGACTCGACGGCCGCGACGAGGCGCGACAGCGAGCCGCGCTGGGCGACGTGGGCGTCGATCGACACGTCGACGAGGCCGATGCCCTGCTCGATCTCGAACTCCTCGGCGGGCTGCTCCGGGTCCTCGGGCGCGAGCTGCACCCCGTCGATGCGCGTGCCGCCGCCGAGCGAGCCCTCGGCCGCGACCATCGCGCCGGCGGAGACGCCGAGGTACGGCACTCCCCCGGCGACCTGCCGGCGGAGTTCGCCGAACACCGGTTCGAGCCCGGCCCGCACCTGCTCGACGATGCCGCCGCCGACGACGATGCCGTCGACGTCGGCGAGCGCGGTCGGCGCGACCGGTGCGCCGCCCGGCTGCGCGGTCACGTGCGCGTCGAAGGCGCCGGCCGCGGTGAGGACGTCGACGAGCACGCCGGCCCGCTCGGCGGCCTCGGGGTGGAGGGAGATCACCGCGATGCGCGGGCGCGCACGGCCGGCCGCTCGCGCACGCGCGGCGGCCTCGTCGAGGAACGGTGCGTACAGCGGCGCATCCGCGATCGCGAGGGCGCCGCCCCCGACGAGATGCACGCTCATGCGTCGACCCGAACCGGCGGCTTCGACGACCAGGGGAAGACGATCCAGTCGTCGGTGTCGCGGTAGCTGAAGTCGGGCACGAGGATCGTGCGGGACTTCGTGTAGAGGGTCGCGGTGCGCACCTCGGCGCCGACCTCGGTCAGGAGGTCGAGCACCTTCGCGAGCGTGCGCCCCGAGTCGGAGACATCGTCGACGAGGAGCACGCGCTTGCCTGCGAGCGCCGGGGCGTCGAGCATCGGCGGGTGGACGACGGGCTCGGGCAGCACCTTCTCGATGTCGGTGTAGAACTCGACGTTGATCGAGCCGCACTGCTTCGTGCCGAGGGCGTACGAGATCGCCCCGGCGAGCAGCAGTCCCCCGCGGGCGATGGCGATGACCACGTCGGGCCGGAAGCCCGAGAGGAGCACCTCCCCCGCGAGCGAGCGCGCCGCCTCGCCGAACTGGTCCCAATCGAGGATCTCGCGACGGATGCCGGGGTCGCCGGTCGCCGCGTCATTCGCATCGAACGTCATGGGACAAGGCTAGCCCGCGCGCGTCGTGACGGCGTCAGCGACGGCGCGGGCCGGTCAGCGGCCGGTCTCGTCCGCCGGCGGCTGCCCGGCGTCCTCGATCGCCTCCTGGATCGCGCGCCCCGGGGCCTCCATACCGGTCTCCGCGGCCGCCACGTCGGCGTCGTGGTGGCGCGAGTGGACGCGCCCCACCCGCTCGCCGATGTACGAGATGATCGTCGCCGACGCCGTGCCGACGATGGCGACGCCGCCGAACATCAGGAAGACGGCGTAGAAGCGGCCCTCCGCCGTGATCGGGTACATGTCGCCGTAGCCGACCGTCGCGATCGTGACGATCGCCCACCAGATCGAGTCGCCGAACGTCGTGATGGTCGCGCCGGGGGCGTTGCGCTCGGCCTGCAGGGTGGCGAGGGCGATGAAGTAGATGAAGACGACGGCGTAGGTCGAACCGTAGATGATGATGTTCGCGCGCACCGCCGCTCCGCTGCGACGTTGCAGGTACGGGATGTTGTGCAGGAGGGCCAGTACGCGGAAGGCGCGGAACAGCGGGATGATCGCCGAGAGCATGTCGATCGGGTGCGACCGCACGAACGCCCACCGCCCGCCGCGGGGGGTCAGGGAGATGCGCACGACGACGTCGACGACGAAGACGATCCACGCGGCGAGGAGCGCGATGAAGAGCGGCGAGCCGGGGCCGCGCGGGATCCACGGCGCGAGCACGTAGATCGTGTAGGCGACGATGAAGACCATGCCGAGCACCACGAGCGGAACCGTGGTGCGGCGCTCCCAGGCCTCGCGACGGGGTGCAGGCGCCTCAGCGGCCACGCTCACCCCTCCTCGTCCGAGCGGACCGCGAGCCGGCCCTTGGCCAGGCGGTACGGCGCGGCCTGGGCGACCGGCTTCACGACGATGAGGTCGAGGTCGACGTGGCGGGGCTTCTGCACCGCGTCGGCGACGACGCCCGCGATGTCCTCGGCGGTCAGCGGCTCGGGCACGTCGTCGTACACGGCGTCGGCGCGGGCCCGGTCGCCGCCGAACCGCACGAGGGCGAACTCGTCGGTCTTGACCATGCCGGGCGCCACCTCGATGACCCGCAGCGGCTCGCCGTTGAGTTCGAGGCGCAGCACCTCGGTGAGCGCATGGGCGGCGAACTTGGCCGCGTTGTAGCCGCCGCCGCCGGCGTAGGCGACGTGCCCGGCGATGGAGGTGATGTTGACGATGTCGGCGACGCCGCGCTCGACGGCGCCACGGCGCAGCAGCGGTAGGAGCGCGCTCGTCACCCGCTTGAGCGCGAGCACGTTCACCTCGAACATCCACGCCCAGTCGTCGATCGAGGAGGCCTCGACCGAGTCGAGCCCCTTCGCCCCGCCCGCGTTGTTGACGAGTGCGTGCACGGGCCCGGTCGCGGCGAGGTGGTCGCGCAGCGCGTCGACGTCGGCCTGCTTCGTGAGGTCGGCGACGAACACGGATGCCCCGGTCTCGGCTGCGAGCTCGCGCAGCCGGTCTTCGCGGCGGGCGACGCCCACCACGTCCCATCCGGCGTCGCGCAGCGCGGTGACGGTCGCACGACCGATGCCCGAACTCGCACCCGTCACGACCGCCCGCAGATTCGCCATGCGCCCATTCTGCCCGCATTCGGGGCGCCGGCGCGGGAACGCCGGCGACCGATCCGCGACCCCGTCGCACGCCGAGGGGTACGGATCGGCGCCGGCGCGGAGCCGTGCGGGATCAGGTCACCTGGAATGTGGCGCTCTTGGCGAGCCGGGTGTACCCGTCGTCCGCGAAGAAGCGGAACTCGTATGTCCCGCGCGAGTACGGCGCGGTGAACGCGATCGTGGCCGAGATGAGCCCGGTCGCGGGCGGGGTGGTGGTCGAGCCGTCGAGGTACTTCTCGACGACGCCGCCGGCCTGATCGGAGTCGCTCGCGCGGTACAGCCCCACCCAGTCGCGCCGGCCGCCGGGCCCGCCCGTCACGGTCGCCCGGATCGTGCCGCCGCGAACGACCGAGGTGCGATCAGCCGTGACGGCGGCGCCCGGCGTCGGGGTCGGCGTGGGCGTCGGCCCGCCGGAGCTCATGGGCTCCTCCATCGTCACGCAGTGCGCCCCGCCCCCGCCCTCGCCCATGAGGACGTCGAGGTTCAGCTGCACGCACGGGCGCCCGAAGGCCGCGGCGAGCGCGTCGCGCGCCGCCGCGTCGGTGGTCGCGTCGCCGAACTGGGCGGTGATGACCGATCCTGAGGCCACGATGCAGTTGAGATATCCGTCGAAGAACGTCGACTGCTGGGCCTGCGGGATGCGCGGGAGCGAGGCGGGCCCGTAGATGGTGGTGACCTGCAGCTGCCGCCCTTTGGCGTCGGTCGACGAGGCGAGGAGGTTGCGGGTCGCGATCGCCGACTGCGACCAGACACTGGTCGGCCGTGCGGGGTTGCTGAGCTGGACGATCACCTTGCCCGGCGCGGTGAAGAGCACGGTCGCGTCGATGTGGTCGTCGGTGATGTCCTGCCCGGAGACTCCCTGGCACCAGATCATCTTGGTCGCGCCGTACACGCGGAGGAGCTCGGCCTCGATCTGGGCCTCCGTCTTGCCCGGGTTCCGCGCCGAGTCGACCCACGAGCTGCGGTTGGCGATGAGGGTGCCGTCGCCGTCGGCGATGACGCCGCCGCCCTCGCCGACGACGCTCGCCGCGGTGAAGGCGATGCCGTTGTAGGCGGCCATCCGCTCGGCCACGAGCGCGTCCTTGGCGTGCGTCTGCTCGTTGCCCCATCCGTTGAAGTTCAGTCCGATGGCATCGAGGCCTCCCGCGCCGTCGGTGCGGAACACCGCGCCGGAGTCGCGCATCCAGCAGTCGTTGACCGGGATCGAGCTGATCACCGTGACGGCGGCGCTCACCCGGCTGCGCGCGGCGCTCGCGGCGGTCGCGCCGTCGGCGAGCATGATGACGGGGGTGGTCTTCACGATCTCGTCGGCGATCTTGGCGATGTCGCCCTGGATGCCCGAGAGGAGGCTCCCCCAGATCGAGGTGCTGGAGGGCCAGGCCATCCAGATCCGCTTGAGCGGGCCGGCCTCGCCGGGCACGGCGAACGAGCCCGCCGCCTGCGCGGGGTCGACCGCCGTCAGGAGCCTGGCACTCGTCGCCGCCGCCATGACGCCGAGCGCCGCGAGCCCGGCGCCGGCCAGGAACCGCCTGCGCGGATGGCCCGTGGTGGTGCGGTCGTCGCTGTCGTGTTCGGTCACGCTGCTTCCTTCCCTCGTCCACGCCGTCGTGGAGGTCGAGCCCGGCATCCGGGCATTAATTGGATTTCATCCAACTAATGCGACCACACTCACGCCGATTCGCGGCGATGTCAAGCGATTCGGAGAATCCGGCCCGCCGACCGGCCGTGGAGCAGGCCGACCGACCGCTTCGCGGCGGCGCCCGCGGCGCCGTGCGGTTGAATGGACTGATGCACACGAGGCTCGAACCCCGGAAGCCGACGCGCAAGCGGGTCCCCCTCTGGGACAACGCGAGGTGGATCGCGATCACGCTCGTCGTGATCGGCCACGGCATCCTCCCCCTCATCGCCGAGTCGGACTCGGCGTACAGCGTCTACCTGTTCATCTATTCGTTCCACGTCGCCGTGTTCGTCACGGTGAGCGGCTACTTCGCGAAGTCCGGCCCGCCGAACGCCCGAGCGCTCAAGCAGGTCCTCACCGACATCGTCTTCCCGTTCCTGATCTTCGAGACGATCTGGACGGTGATCAGGTGGATCCTCGGCGGTGGGTTCGACCTCGACTACACGACCGCGTCGTGGACGCTGTGGTTCCTCATCGCGCTCGCGATCTGGCGCATCGTCCTGCCGTACCTCGTGCTGCTGCGGTTCCCGCTCCTCATCGCGATCGTCATCTCGATCGGCGCCGGGTACACCGAGACGATCGACTCGACCTTCGCCCTCACGCGCACCTTCGGCATGCTGCCCTTCTTCGTCTTCGGGTGGAAGGTCCGGCAGTGGCAGCTCACGGGCCGCTGGCTCGAGCTCCGGGCCGCCGTCGCCTGGCGCTGGCGGGCCGGCGCGATCGCGCTCTTCGCGCTCGTGCTGGCGTTCATGCCGATGACGATCGAGACGCTGCGCGACCTGAAGCTGCGGCGCTTCATGCTCTACGACGAGTCGTACGAGGCGATCGGCTACGACGAGCCCTGGTCCGGCGGCATCCGCCTCGTCCTGCTCCTCTCCGCGATGGTGCTCGCCGTCGCCTTTCTCGTGCTGATGCCGCGGAGCGCGCACTGGTTCACCCCGTTCGGCGGCGCGACGATGTACATCTACCTGCTGCACACCTTCGTGCTCTTCCCCTTCCGCGAGACCGAGCTGCTCGCGGGCGATCAGCCGTTCTGGGTGCTTCCCGCGATGATCCTGTTCTGCATCGGCATCTCGGTCGTGCTCTCCCTGAAGCCGGTGCGCCGGGTGTTCCGGCCGCTCGTCGAGCCGCGGGCACGCTGGCTCTTCCGCCCCGAGCCGTCGACCGCGACCGGAACGCTCGTGCTGCCGCCCGACCCCGAGCGGCACTGAGGTCGCGCCGCTGCCCGTGACGCCGTGTTGCGGGGTCCGTTGCCCGCGCCGCCGCGCCCGCCTAACGTGACTGCAACACCCGCGGCCCCGCCGCCACCCGACTTCTGAGGAGCCACCCATGAGCGACACCGCCGCCTGGCGTTTCGAGACCAAGCAGGTCCACTCGGGCGCCGCCCCCGACCCCGTGACGAAGGCGCGCGCGACGCCGATCTACCAGACCACCTCGTACGTGTTCGACAGCGCCGAGCACGCGCAGAACCTGTTCGCGCTCGCCGAGTTCGGCAACATCTACACCCGCATCCAGAACCCGACCCAGGCGGTCGCCGAAGAGCGCATCGCCGCGCTCGAGGGCGGCACGGGCGCACTCCTCGTCGCCTCGGGCCAGGCGGCCGAGACCTTCGCCGTGCTGAACATCGCGCAGGCCGGCGACCACATCGTCTCGTCGTCGTCGATCTACGGCGGCACCTACAACCTCTTCAAGTACACGCTCGCGAAGCTCGGCATCGAGACGACCTTCGTCGAGAACCAGGACGACGCCGAGGAGTGGCGTCGCGCGGTGCGGCCCAACACGAAGCTCTTCTTCGCCGAGACCATCGGCAACCCGAAGATCAACGTGCTCGACATCGGCCTCGTCTCGACCGTCGCCCACGAGGCCGGCCTGCCCCTCATCGTCGACAACACCATCGCGACGCCCTACCTCATCCGCCCGTTCGAGCACGGCGCCGATATCGTCGTCCACTCGGCGACGAAGTTCCTCGGCGGTCACGGCACCGTCGTCGGGGGCGTCATCGTCGACGGCGGCAAGTTCGAGTGGTCGAAGAACGTCGAGAAGTTCCCCGGACTCACGGAGCCCGACCCCTCGTATCACGGCGCGAGCTACACCGCGGCGGTCGGCGACGGCCTCGCCTACATCATCAAGGCGCGCGTGCAGCTGCTCCGCGACCTCGGCGCGGCGATCGCGCCGAACAACGCGTGGCAGCTCATCCAGGGCATCGAGACGCTCTCGCTGCGCGTCGAGCGCCACGTGCAGAACGCGCAGGAGATCGCCGAGTGGCTCGACGACCACGCCGACGTCGCGAGCGTGAACTACTCGGGCCTGCCGTCGAGCCCCTGGTACGCGGCCGCCAACACCTACGCCCCCAAGGGCGTCGGCGCGGTGCTCTCGTTCGAGCTCAAGGGCGGCGTCGACGCCGGTCGCGCGCTCGTCGACAACCTCTCGCTGTTCTCGCACCTCGCGAACATCGGCGACGTCCGTTCGCTCGTCATCCACCCGGCGTCGACGACGCACTCGCAGCTGACCCCCGAGCAGCAGCTCACGACCGGCGTCACGCCGGGCCTCGTGCGTCTCTCGGTCGGCATCGAGAACATCGACGACCTCAAGGCCGACCTCGAGGCCGGCTTCGCGGCGGCCCGCGCGGCGACCGAGGCGGCGCGCGTCTGACGCGCCCCGAACGCACGGCGGATGCCGCGAGCCGACCCCGGCTCGCGGCATCCGCCGTCTCGGGCGGCGTAACAATGGGGCGCCGGGCGCCGGGGACGCGGGAGAATCGACACATGGATTGGCAGACGACGGCCGACGCGGTTCCCGCGAGCATCGTGCCCGCTGCGGGCGCCCTCGCGCTGCTCGGCCGCGCCCCTGCGACGGGCGCGTGGCGCGAGGGCGACGCGGTCGGCGACCGCCGGTTCGTCGGCATCGGCGACCTCGCGCTCGAGTCCGGGCGCGAGCTCCCCGGGGTCCGCATCGCCTACGAGCAGTGGGGGGCGCTCTCGCCCGAGCGCGACAACGCCGTGCTCGTCCTGCACGCCCTCACCGGCGACAGCCACGTGATCGGGCAGGCCGGCCCTGGGCACCCCAGTGCGGGCTGGTGGCGCGGCGTCGTCGGCCCCGGACTCGCGATCGACACCGACCGCTACTTCGTGGTGGCGCCGAACGTGCTCGGGGGCTGCCAGGGCTCGACCGGCCCGGCCTCGCTCGCGCCCGACCGCAGCGAGTGGGGCGCCCGGTTCCCGTTCCTCACCATCCGCGACCAGGTGCGGGCGCAGATCGCCTTCGCCCGGGCGATCGGCATCGATCGATTCGCCGCCGTCGTGGGCGGCTCGATGGGCGCCATGCACGTGCTCGAGTGGGCGATCGAGGCCCCCGAGGCCGTCGAACGCATCGCGGTGCTCGCCGCGCCGGCCGCGACCACCGCCGACCAGATCGCCCTGAACTCGGTGCAGATCGAGGCCGTCCGCACCGATCCGGCGTTCGCCGCCGGCGCGTTCTACGACGCGCCCGACGGCGAGGGCCCCACCCGCGGGCTCGCGCTCGCCCGCCGCATGGCGATGCTGAACTACCGCACCGCCGCCGAGCTCAACGACCGGTTCGAGCGCAGCTGGCAGTCCGAGCTCGACCCGCTCGGCGGCGACGGGCGCTTCGCGGTCGAGTCGTACCTCGACTTCCACGGCAACAAGTTCACCCGGCGCTTCGACGCGAACAGCTACATCGTGCTCACCGAGTCGATGAACTCGCACGACGTCGGGCGCGGGCGCGGCGGGGTGGCGGCGGCGCTCGCGCAGGTGCAGGCGAAGAGCCTCGTCCTCGGCATCGACAGCGACCGCTACTTCCCGCTCGCCGGGCAGCGCGAGATCGCCGCACTCCTTCCGCACAGCGTGCACGGGCCCGAGCCGGTCGTCATCGCCTCGGAGTTCGGCCACGACGCCTTCCTCATCGAGGACGATGCGGTCGGCGCCGAGCTCGCCCGGCTGCTCGCCGCCTAGTCGCCGGCGTCTCGAAACGCCTCGATCCGCGCCGATCGGGGCGCGACTCGACTACAGTTCGAGGTGACGGACGCCCCGAGCTGCGAACCGTCGTCGCCGAGGGGGTGACATGAAGCGCATCCACAAGGAGCGCGACCGGCTGCTGCGCAGGCTCGCGCGCATCGCCGGACTCACCGGTGCGCTCGGCACGCTCGCATGCATGTTCATCCCCGGTGCGTCGACGACGCTCGAGTTCGCGCTCGTCGTGCTGCTGTCGCTGGCCGCCGCCGTGCTGGTCGTCGTGCACTCGCTGCACGGAAACGTGATGGCCGCGCTCGGCGTCGTCGCGGCGGCGCTCGCCACGGTCGCCGTCCTCGGCAGCGCCCCGGTCATCGATCCGGTCGCGATCGCCGCGATCTCGCTCGCCTCCGCGGTCACGGCGCCCTCCGTCGCGATCACGCTCGTCGTCCGGCGCGACGGCGTGCCGCTCGTGGGCGGCCTCGCCGCACTGTTCCTCGTCGCCGTGGGCCTCATCGCCCTCGCCGGGCACCCGATGACGACGGTCGTGCTCGCGACCGTCGCGGGCTGGGCCGTCGGAGCCACCCTCGGAACCGTCGTCGATCACGCCATCGCCGGAGCCGCCGAGCGCATCGAGGAGGTCGGGCGCGCGCACGAGGCCGAACGCCTGGCGAGCGAGCTCGAGTCGCGACAGCGCCAGGACGCGCGGGTGCTGCACGACACGGTGCTCGCCACGCTCAGCCTGCTCGCCCACTCGGGTGTCGGAGTCGGCTCCGCGGCGCTCCGCCAGCAGGCGGGCGACGACGCACGCCTGCTCAAGCAGCTGCGCCTCGGCGCACCGCTCGACAACGCCTCGAACGCGATCTTCTCCCCCGACTCCGACGACGACATGCTCAGCACCACCTTCGAGTCGGTCAGGCAGCGTTTCGCCCGGATGGGGCTCGACGTGAACTGGCACGGCGTCGGGCAGCTCGCGCTGCCCCGAGAGACCCTGGACGCGCTGCTCGGCGCGCTCGGCGAGTGCCTCGAGAACGTCCGCAGGCACTCGGGCGTCAACGAGGCGGATGTCACGGTCAGCGACGACGACCGCACGGTGCGGGCGATGGTGACCGACGCCGGGCACGGCTTCGAGCCCGAGTCGATCGGGGCCGCGCGCCTCGGCTACGCCGAGTCGGTCGTGGGCCGCCTGAACACCGTCGGCGGGCGGGCGCGCATCTTCTCCTCGCCCGGCTCGGGCACCACGGTGATGCTGGAGGTGCCGAAGCCGTGAGCACCGGGACGATCGAGACGGGCGGGCTCCCGGGCTTCCGCCGCCCGAGGCGCACCGCGCGCGCCGTCGGCGACGTGCGCGAGCGCCACGGCGGACGACGCCTGGCGACCGGCATCACGATCGCCGCGGCGATCATCATCCTGTGGCACCTGACGCGCGCGATCCTGCTCGCGCCGGTCTTCCCGCCCGGGGCGAGCCCGTGGGGCGCCTGGCTCGCGGTCCTCGCGATCCTCGCCGCGGGCGTCGTCTCGCGCATCTTCTCCCGCGCCCAGCCGTTGCCCGACGTGCTCTACGCAGTGCTGCTCGCCGCGCTCGCCGTTCCCGTGTGGCTCGACGTCTCGGCGACCTGGGGGTCGCTCCACCTCGGCATCACGCCGACCGCCGCGGCGGCGACGGGCGCCGTGCTGATGCCCGTGGCCGCGATCCGCGGCACCCGCGTCTCCCTCGTCGTCGCCTCCGCCATCGGCACGGTGCTCCTGATCGCGACGCTCCTGCAGGCCTCGTCGGCGGGGCCCTACACGGCGACCGGCATCTCCGTCGCCGCCTCGGCGGTGCTCCCGCTCGTCCTCGCCGTGGTCGCGACCCGCGGCTTCCGCCGGCTCGTCGGGCGCGAGCTCGACCTCTCGATCGTGCAGTCCACGGTCTCGACGCCGCGTGCCGCGTTCGGCATGCGCGCCTCGGAGGAACTGGCGCAGCTCGACTTCGATGCCGAGACGCTGCTCGACGATGTCGGCTCGGGGCGCATCGCCATCCCGCTGCCCGCGGCCGATGCCGAGCGCGCCGGCCGCCTCGCCGCGGCGCTGCGACTCCGCCTCATCGCCGGCCGCACCGACACGTGGCTCCGCCACGCGGTGACGGAGTCGGCCTACCTGAACGATCGGGTCGTCGTCGACGACCCGGAAGGCTCGGCGGGCCTCCTCGCGCAGGAGCAGCGCGACAACCTGCTGCTCGCGCTGTGGCTCCTCGTCGGCGAGCGCCGCAAGGGCCAGCCCGAGCCGATCCAGGTCGTCGTCTCCACGCCCGACGGCGACGACGACGGCGAGCACCATTCCCCCGTGGTGCGTCTCGTGATCGAGGTCTCCGGCGTCGTCCGACGACGTCTGGACCCCGCGACGTGGGATGCTGTCGGTAGTGTCGGATCACACGACGTCGTCGCGGGGTCCGATTCCTTCCGCATCGAAATCGAATGCCGGACGGACCCGACCGTTCCGGTGAGTGCGTCGGCCGACGAGTCGGCCCGTCCGAGGGGAAGCTGAATGCCCGACATCGCTCCACCGATCCGCCTGGCGATCGTCGACGATCACCGCATGCTGCTCGGCGCCCTGACCGAGTGGCTCCGCGGTGCCTCCGCCGAGATCGAACTCGTCGCCGCCGTCCCCTCGTGGTCCGAACTGCTCGCCCACCCCGACTTCCCCGTCGACGTGGTGCTGCTCGACCTCGACCTGCGCGACAACATCCCGATCTCGCTGAAGCTCTCCATGCTGAAGTCGGCCGAGGTGCAGACGATGCTCATGAGCAACTACTCCGAGCCGGCCGTCGTGCGCGAGGCGCTGAGCGCGGGCGCGATGGGGTACCTCATCAAGTCCGAGCCCGTCGAGTCGATCATCGAGGCGATCCGGTCGGCGCGCCAGGGCGAGTCGTACCTGACCCCCGAGCTCGAGGCGGCGCTGCTCGACGACGGCACCCTGCCGAAGCTGTCCGCCCAGGAGCGCCGCGTGATGGCGCTGTACGGCGCCGGCCAGCCGGTGAAGGCCGTCGCGTTCCAGCTGGGCATCTCGGAGGAGACGGCGAAGAGCTACCTCAAGCGCATCCGCGAGAAGTACCGCGCGGCCGGCTACGACGTCGGCACCAAGGTGGCGCTGCGCAAGCGGGCGATCGCCGACGGCATCCTGCTGCAGTCCGACTGACGCTCGCGCACGGACGGTCCGAGCGCGCCGCGCCGGCGGTTGCTCTGCTGAGCCGGCGCGCCGCCTGCGCTGCCTGCGCTGCGCGAGGCTCAGTCGATCGCGGGGGTCGCTCCCGTCGCGTACGGCACCGCGTGGCCGCGCCGCTGGCGCGAGCGGTCGAGGGCGAAGCTCGCGAGCGCGAGCGCGATCCCGGCGATGGTCAGCACGAGGCCGACCCAGATCGGCGCAACGTAGCCGAATCCGGCGGCGATCACGGTGCCGCCGAGCAGCGCGCCGAGGCTGTTGCCGACGTTGAGGGCCGAGTGGTTCAGCGCCGCGGCGATCGATTGGCTGTCGCGGGCGACGTCCATGAGGCGGGTCTGGATGGTCGGCGCGAGCGCCGAGGAGGTCGCGCCGATGAGGAACGCACCGGCGAAGAGGCCCGCGGCCCACTGCGCGGTGAGCGCGAGCAGGGCGAGCGAGAGCGCGAGCGCGACGAAGGCGCCGTACATCGTGCGCCGCACGCTCCAGTCGGCCAGGCGTCCGCCGACGAGGTTGCCGACCGTCATGCCGAGGCCGGTCGAGACGAGCACGAGCGGCACGGCAGCGGCCGCGAGGCCCGTGACCTCGGTCGCGAGCGGCGCGATGTAGCTGTACATCGCGAAGAAGCCGCCGAAGCCGATGGCGCCGATCGCGATCGCGAACCACACCTGGGGCCGCGTGAACGCGCCGAGCTCGCGCCGGACGCTGGCGTCGGGGTCGCCCGGCTGCCAGGGCACCGCGGCGAGCACGGCCACGAAGGTGAGCGCGAAGATCGCGGCGACCGCGAGGTAGGCGATGCGCCAGCCGGCCGCCTGCCCGAGCCAGGTGATCGCGGGCACGCCGATGACGTTGGCGATGGTGAGACCCGAGAGCACGAGGGCGACGCCGCGGGCGCGCTTGCCCGGGCCCATGAGGCTCGCCGCGACGAGGGAGGCGATGCCGAAGTAGGCGCCGTGCGGCAGCGCGGAGAGGAACCGGGCGACGAGCACGAGCTCGAAGCTCGGCAGCAGCGCCGAGGCGATGGTGCCGAGGGTGAACGCGGCGACGAGGGCGAGCAGGAGCCGCCGGCGCGGCCAGCGTGCGGCCACCGCCGCGATCGTCGGCGCGCCGACGACCACGCCGAGCGCATAGGCCGAGATGATCCATCCGGCGGTCGCGTTCGCCGCGTCGGGCGAGGCCGCGTAGGTGCCGGGCAGCAGGTCGGCCGCGATGTTCGGCAGGAGCCCCATGGCGACGAACTCGGTCGATCCGATGCCGAATCCGCCCAGGGCGAGCGCGAGCAGCGCGAAGCGGGTGCGTGCCGGCGACAGGGTCGTCGGTTCGTCGGGGGCGTGGGTCACCGAGCGATTCTCTCACAGAAATCGAATCGATTCGAGCCCGCCGTCGACGACGACGCGGACGACGCATCCCCGACGTCGCCGCCCGATCGCCTCAGCCCCGCGCGTCGGCTGCGTCGGCCGCGTCGATCGCGGTCTCGAGCCGATCGATCTTCGCGTCGAGCTCGCCCGAGTAGCCCGGACGGAGGTCGGCCTTCAGCACGAGCGAGACCCGGGAGCCGTACTCGCCGACGGCCTCGGTCGCGCGACGCACGACGTCGAACACCTCGTCCCACTCGCCCTCGATCTCGGTGAACATCGAGGTCGTGCGGTTCGGCAGCCCCGATTCGCGGACGATCCTGACCGCCGCGGCGACGGCGTCGTGCACTGAGCCGTCGGCGCGGCCCGTGCCGCTCGGCGCGACGGAGAACGCCACCAGCATGCTGCCTCCCCGGCGGGTGCGATCGATCGGTCGCTCAGCTCGTCGTGAGCGCGGCATCCCGCCTGCTGCCAGCCTGCCACACGACGACGAGCGACCAGACGAGCAGGGCGACGAGCAGCGCGACCTTCATCGTGAGCAGGAACACGAACGCCGGGTCGGCGATGAGGAGCCACCCGTACCAGTAGGGGTAGATGATCTGCGTGAGCAGCGCGACCGCGGCGGCGAGCAGCGCGGGTGCGGCGAAGCGCGCCGGTCGCAGCACGAGCCCGAGGATGACGGGTGCCGCGAGCCAGGTGGCGAACTGGGGCGAGCCGACCTTGTTGGCGAGCATCAGCACGACGACGAAGGCGAGCGAGAGCGGGGCCATGAGCACGACGAATCGCGCACCGCGACGGACCGCCCGTGCGCCGAGCCCGGCGACGACGAGCGCCGCGACGAGCATGAGGGGCGTCGTGAGCGCGGCTGCGACGTCGGCCCCCGGTCCGACGATCTGGAAGGTGAGGATGTCCCGCGAGTACTCGATCGAGACGTCCTGCGCGCCGGCGACGATCCGCCAGAGCCAGAACACCGCGGCGGGAGCCTCGATCTGGAGCCCGCGACCGGTCTGCTCGGCGATGAAGCCGAACGCGTTCGTGCCGGCACCGGCGAGCAGGCTGACGCCGATGATCGCGGCGCTCAGCGAGAGCGCGATCGTCACGACCTCGCCGCGCCGGCGCGAGACGACGACGAGCGCGGCCACGAGCGCGGCCGGCCACACCTTGATCCACGCCCCGATCGTCAGCAGCGTCGCCGCGACCCGGGGCCGGCCGCCGGCCCACAGGAGCCCGGCGATCGCGAACGGCACGGTCACCGCGTCGATCCGGCCGAGCGCGATCGGCCCGAGGAGGGCGAGGAACCCGAGCCACCACCACGCCGCCGCCCGTCGCGGACGGGAGAGCGCCGCGCGGCCGAGCAGGATCGAGAAGGCGATGGCGTCGAGGAGGATGACGATGGCGAGCCATGACTGGGCCATGTACGCCTCGCCGAACGCGAGCGCCGCCGCCATCGGCGCGAACGCGAGGATCGGGTAGACCCAGGGCGCGTCGATGCCCATGCGCAGCCAGCCGTGCGAGGCGTTCTCGGCCCAGAGCCGATAGACGCCCGTGACGTCGCCCATCGGGTAGCCCGGGGCCGAGAGGTTCAGCCAGGCCAGCAGCAGGTGCACGGCGGCGAAGGCCGTCCAGAGGGCGCCGCGGCCGGCGAGGGCACGTCGGACTCGGGCAGCGGATGTCTCGCGCTCGCCTCCCCCGGTCACGCGTCGAGCCTAGCCGAGCGTCATATTCCGCCACGCGCACCCGCCGCGTGGGCGGGATCGGGGATGCTGGACGACGACGGACCCCGGGAGGCCACCATGACTCGACGCACGAACACCCGACGCACGCTCGCCGCATTCGCCCTGGTCGCGTCGTCGGCGCTCGCGCTCGCGGGCTGCGCCTCCGCCGGCTCGGGCGACGACGGAGCACCGGCGGCGGGCGACGGCCACGTCACGGCGGGCAAGCTCACGATCGGCACGGGCGAGCCCGCCTACTTCCCGTGGGTGGTCGACGACGCCCCCGAGAACGGCGAGGGCTTCGAGGCGGCCGTGGCCTACGCCGTCGCCGAGCAGCTCGGCTACGACGACGACGACGTCGTCTGGGTGCGCACGACCTTCGACCAGGCCATCGCGCCGGGCCCGAAGGCGTTCGACCTCAACCTCCAGCAGTTCTCGATCACCGAGGAGCGCGCGGCGAACGTCGACTTCTCGTCGCCGTACTACGCAACGACCCAGGTCGTCATCACGGTCACCGGCTCTCCCGCCTCGGGCGCCACGTCGATCGCCGAGCTGAAGGAGCTCAACGTCGGCGCGCAGACCGGCACGACGAGCCTCGACGCCGTCGAGGAGATCATCGAGCCGACCGCCGGTGCGAGCGTCTTCAACACGAACGACGACGCGAAGCTCGCGCTGCAGAACGGCACCGTCGACGCCATCGTCGTCGACCTGCCGACCGCGTTCTACCTGACCGGCGCAGAGCTCGACGGCGGCGAGATCATCGGGCAGCTGCCCGAGACCTCGGCCGGCGGCGACGAGTTCGGCTTCGTGCTCGCGAAGGACTCGCCGCTCACCGCCGAGGTGACCGCCGCGGTCGACGCGCTCCGGGCCGACGGCACCCTCGACGCCCTCGCGGAGGAGTGGCTCGGCGGCGAGGGCGCGGCACCGGTCCTCGAGTGATCCTCCGGCCGACCGCGGGGCGCCGAGGCATCCCCGTGCTGCCGCGAGCGTGGTCGTCGTGACCACGACGCGCCCCGACGACGCCGACGCGACCGCGTGGCGGCCGAGTGCGCTCGAACTCGACCGACGCGCGTTCCGGCGGCGGCAGACCCGGCGCTCGGTGCTGATCAGCGCGGGCTCGACCGTCGTCTTCGCCGCGCTGCTCGGCTGGGCCCTCATCGGCTCGCCGGGCTGGGCTGCAGTGCAGCAGTCGTTCTTCGACCCCGAGGTCGCGATCGCGTCGCTCCCCCGCATCCTCGAGGGCCTCTGGCTGAACGTCCAGGTGCTCGTCGCGGCGAGCATCGGCGTGCTGGTCTTCGCCCTGGTGCTCGCGACGCTCCGCACGCTCCGCGGCCCGGTGTTCTTCCCGCTGCGGGCGCTCGCGGCCGGCTACACCGACCTGTTCCGCGGGGTCCCGCTGCTCATCGTGCTCTACCTCGTGGGCTACGGCATCCCCGGCCTCGACTTCTTCCCGCCGCTGCCCGTGGCGTTCTGGGGAACGATCGCCCTCATCCTGACCTACTCGGCGTACGTCTCGGAGGTGTTCCGGGCCGGCATCGAGGCGGTGCATCCCTCGCAGCGCCTCGCCGCGCGGTCGCTCGGCCTGAGCCACGGCCAGACCATGCGGCGCGTCGTCCTGCCGCAGGCGATGCGCAAGGTGACCCCGGCCCTCATGAACGACTTCGTCGCGATGCAGAAGGACGTCGGGCTCATCTCGGTGCTCGGCGCGGTCGACGCCGTGCGCGCGGCCCAGATCGAGACCGCCCACTACTTCAACTTCACCCCGTACGTCGTCGCGGGCCTGCTGTTCGTGCTGCTCGCCTGGCCGATGATCCGGCTCACCGACTGGGTGACCGCGCGCATGCGGGAGCGCGAGCAGATCGGCAGCATCGTATGACCGCGACGACCGAACCCCTCCTCCGCCTCCGCGGCATCCGGCGCGCCTTCGGCGACACGGTCGTGCTCGACGGCATCGACCTCGAGGTGGACGCGCACGAGGTCGTGGCGCTCATCGGCGCGAGCGGCTCGGGCAAGTCGACCCTGCTGCGCTCCATCAACCTCCTGGAGCCGATCGACGACGGCGTCATCATGCTGCGCGGCGACGACATCAGCGATCCCCGCGTCGACGCCGACGCGGTGCGCGCGCGCATCGGCGTCGTGTTCCAGCACTACAACCTCTTCCCGCACCTCAGCGTGCTCGACAACGTGACGCTCGCCTCCCGTCTCGTGCACCGGAGGCCCCGGCGCGAGGCCGAGCGCCGAGGCCGGGAGCTGCTCGACTCGGTGGGCCTCGCCGAGTTCGCGGACGCGTTCCCCGACCGGCTCTCGGGCGGCCAGCAGCAGCGGGCCGCGATCGTGCGGGCGATCGCGGGCGACCCCGAACTGCTGCTCCTCGACGAGGTGACGAGCGCGCTCGACCCCGCCCTCGTCGGCGAGGTGCTCGAGCTCGTCCGCTCGCTCGCCGAGCGCGGCACGACGATCGTGATGGCGACCCACGAGATGGCCTTCGCGCGCGACGTCGCCGACCGCGTCGTCCTGCTCGACGGCGGTCGCATCCTCGAGCAGGCGCCGGCCGCCGAGTTCTTCGCATCGCCGCGCGAGCGGCGGACGCGCGAGTTCCTGTCGCGCTTCCTCGACGGCTGAGCACCGCCTCCGGGCCCGGCGCCGAGCCTCAGCGCTGCAGCAGCCCGCCGATCACCTGCGGCACCGTCGCGGCGATGTCGAGCGCGGCGACGGGCCCGCCGTCGACCGCGGCGCTCGCGCGACGCGCGGCCTCCCCGTGGATCCACGCGGCGGTGGCGGCGAGCTTCGTCAGCGCCTCGGCGTTCACCGCGAGCTCCTGGTGATGGGTCGCGACGAGCGCGCCGAGGACGCCGCCGAGCACGTCGCCGGTGCCGGCGCTCGCGAGCCAATGCGTCGGCGCGGTGACCCTGTAACGGTCGCCGTCGGGATCGGCGACGTAGGTCACCGCCCCCTTCAGCAGCACCGCGACGCCGAGCTCGCGCGCGGCCCGGTCGGCCCACCCGGCCGGGTCGGCCCGCACCTCGGCGAGGGTCACGTCGACCTCGCGGGTGACGAGCAGGTTCGCGAGCTCGCGCGCGTGCGGGGTGATCACGGTGGGCGCGGTGTGGGTGCCGACGAGGTCGAGCGCTCCGGCATCGAGCACGACGGGCAGGCGGGAGGCGAGTGCGTGCTGCAGGTCGCCCTGCAGCATGAACGAACGCCGGCCCGGGTCGATGCCCGAGCCGATGAGCCAGGCCTGCACGCGCCCCGAGACCGTGACGGTCTCGGGCCGGCGCAGCAGCACGGCGGCGCGCACGCCGCGCGGCCCGGTGTAGCGGACCATGCCGACGCCGGCGCGGGTCGCGGCCTCGACCCCGAGCACCGCCGCCCCGGGGTAGTCGGGCGAGCCGGTGATCACACCGAGCACGCCCCGCGTGTACTTGTCGTCGCCCGCGCCGGGGGCCCTCACCCAGCCGGCCGCCTCGTCGGCGGTCCATTCCTGCCACGGTTCGCCCATATACCAACGATAGGTTGAGCAGGATGACTCCGACAGCCCTCCCCCCGATCAGCCTCTCGCCCTCGGTCGTCGTCTTCGACTACGGCGAGGTGATCTCCCGCGAGCCGAGCGAGGCCGATCGGGCCGCGCTCCTCGCCCGCGCCGGCGTGCCGGCCGACGAGTTCTGGGGCGCGTACTGGGCGCATCGAGAGGGCCTCGACCGCGGGACGACCTCGATCGCCCGCTACTGGCAGGCGGTCGCCCACGACACCGGGGCGACGTGGGGCTCGCTCGACGTGCACGAGCTGTGGGCGATCGACCACCGCAGCTGGCTGTCGGTCGATCCCGGCACCCTCGCGGTGCTGCACGCCCTGGTCGACGGCGGCACGCGGATCGCGCTCCTCTCGAACGCCGGCGCCGACTTCTCGGGCTGGCTCCGCCACGGTTCGTTCGCGCCGCTCTTCGACCGGGTGTTCGTCAGCGGCGAGCTCGAGCTCGTGAAGCCCGAGGTCGCGATCTACGAGCACGTCATCGGCGCGCTGGCGATCGAGCCGGCGCAGCTCCTCTTCGTCGACAACCGGTCCGAGAACGTCGAGGGCGCCCGCGCGGTCGGCGGCGACGGGCACGTCTTCACGGATGCCCCGGCGCTCGAGCGCTGGCTCCGGAGCCTCGCGTGAGCGCGCCCGGGTCCGCAGGCCCCGCGCTCTTCCGCCCGATCACGGTCCGCGGGCTCGAGATCCGCAACCGCGTCTGGGTGCCGCCGCTCTGCCAGTACTCGGTCACGGCGCGCGACGGGGTGCCGCACGACTGGCACCTCGTGCACCTCGGCGCGATGGCCGCGGGCGGCGCCGGGCTCGTGGTCGCCGAGGCGACGGCGGTCAGCCCCGAGGGCCGCATCTCCGATCACGACACGGGGCTCTGGAACGACGCGCAGGCCGAGGCGTGGTCGCGGATCACCCGCTTCATCCGGTCGCAGGGCGCCGCCTCCGGCATCCAGCTCGCGCACGCCGGGCGCAAGGCCTCGGTCTGGCCCGAGCCGATGCGACGACGGGGCTCGCAACCGCTCGACGAGGGCGGCTGGCCGACCGTGTCGGCCTCGGCCGTCGCGTTCGACGGCTACCGGGAGCCGCTGGCGCTCGACGAGGCCGGCATCGCCCGCGTGATCGACGACTTCCGGTCGGCGGCCCGACGCGCGGTCGAGGCCGGGTTCGACCTCGTCGAGGTCCACGCCGCGCACGGGTACCTCGTGCACCAGTTCCTCTCTCCGCTGTCGAACCTGCGCGACGACCGCTGGGGCGGAAGCCTCGAGAACCGGGCCCGGCTCCTCCTCGAGATCGTGCGTGCGGTGCGCGCCGAGATCGGCGAGGAGATGCCGCTGTTCGTGCGGTTCTCGGCGACCGACTGGGTGCCCGGCGGCTGGGACGAGGACCAGACCTCCGTCGTGGTCGCGTGGGCCAAGGACGCGGGCGCCGACTTCTTCGACATCTCGACGGGCGGACTCGTCGCCGCGGCCGACATCCCGGTCGCGCCGGGGTACCAGGCGCACTTCGCCGAGTACGTCGGCGAGCACACCGAGGCCGCGGTCTCGGCCGTCGGACGCATCACCGACGCCCGTCACGCCGAGCGGCTCGTCGCCGAGGGCCGCGCCGACGCCGTCATGTTCGGCAAGGCGATGATGCGCGACCCGCACTTCGCGATGCGGGCCGCGCACGAGCTCGACGCGGGCACCTCGATGTGGCCCCCGCAGTACCTGCGGGCGAGGCCCGAGCACAACGACGGCGAGTGGTGACGACGACCGGTCGGCGCTAGCCCATCGAGCCCGACCGCATCTTCGCCATGCGTTCCGCCGACTCGGGCGACATCTGCCCGATCGCGAAGATGTTGCCCTCGCTGTCGCTGAACCAGGCGCTGCGCTCGTCGCCGAGCTCGGCCACGCCGTCGACCGTCGTGAGCCCCGGCAGGTCGTAGTCGTGGAACACGACGCCGTGCGTGCGGAGGGCCGTCATGTCGCGGTCGAGGTCGTCGGTGAAGAAGTTGAACGCGGTGTTCTGCGCCGTGCCGGCGTAGTCGGTGCGGTAGACCATGACCCCCACTCCGCCGACGTCGTAGAACAGCATCCCGCCCTCGGTCTCCTCGTACACCGGGTCGCGACCGAGCACGTCGTGCCACCAGTTGCGTGCCCGGTCGATGTCGGCGGCGGGGAGGACGGCGCACGCCATGAGCTTCTCGAACATGATGATTCCTCGTGTTCCTCGGGTCGGCAGTATTCTACGCCGCCGACCCCGCGGCCGCCCTCCCCCATTCGCGACTAACCGCGACGGGTCGCGTCCTGCACCTCGCCGACGAGTTCCTCGATGATGTCCTCCAGGAAGATCACCCCGCTCGTCGAGCCGTCCTCCTCGAAGGTGCGCGCGACGTGCGTGCCGAGGCGGCGCATCGTGGCGAGCGCATCCTCGAGGTCGGTGCCGTCGAAGATCGAGACGAGTCGCCGCACCCGCTTCGCGGGGATCGGGTCGTCGAACTCGTCGTCGTCGAGGTCGATCACGTCCTTCAGGTGCACGTAGCCGTCGGGCTCGCCGTCCTCCCCGAGGATCGGGTAGCGCGAGAAGCCGCGACGGGCGACGGCCCGCTCGACGTCGCCCGGGGTCGCCCCGGGAGGCAGGCTCACGAGGCCGGACATGGGCACCGCGACATCCTTCACCCGCTTCGTCGTGAACTCGAACGCCGCCGTGAGCGTGCCGCTCGCGTCGTCGAGCACGCCCTCACGGCGCGACTGGTGCACGATCGTCTGCACCTCCTCGAGGGTGTACGTCGAGGTGGCCTCGTTCTTCGGCTCGACGCCGAACAGGCGCAGCACGCCGTTCGCCGTCGCGTTCAGCGCGACGATGATCGGCTTGAAGACGCGCGCGACGAACACGAGCGGCGGCGCGAGCAGCAGCACCGCCCGGTCGGGCACCGAGAACGAGAGGTTCTTCGGCACCATCTCGCCGAAGACGACGTGCAGGTACGACACGAGCACGAGGGTCACGATGAACGCGACCGTCGAGACGACCTCCTCCGACCAGCCGGTGAGGTGCAGCGGCACCTCCAGCAGGTGATGGATCGCCGGCTCGGAGACGTTCAGGATGAGCAGCGAGCACACCGTGATGCCGAGCTGGCTCGTCGCGAGCATGAGCGTCGCGTGCTCCATCGCCCAGAGCGCCGTCTTGGCGCTGCGCTTGCCCTGCTCGGCGAGCGGCTCGATCTGCGAGCGCCGCGCCGAGATGACGGCGAACTCGGCGCCCACGAAGAAGGCGTTCGCCGCGAGCAGCACGAACAGCCAGGCGATGCCGGCCCAGTCGCTCATCGGCCCGCCTCCTCGTCATCGGCGACCCAGGCTGCCGGACCGTGCTTCACTGCCCTCATCGGCCCGCCTCCTCGTCATCGGCGGCCTCGTCGGCCGGAACGGGTCTCGGGACGAAGCGCAGCCGGTCGATGCGGCGGCCGTCGAGTCGCTGCACGCTGAGGGTGCCCTCGTCGATCGCGACCTCGTCGCCGACGACGGGCAGCCGCCCGAGCTCGGCCATCACGTAGCCGGCGACCGTCTCGTAGTCGCCGTTCTCGGGCACGCGGATGCCGGTGCGTTCGACGAGCTCGTCGGGTCGCAGTATGCCGGGGAAGCTCACGTTGTCGCCGCGGCGCACGATGCCCGCGCGCGTGCGGTCGTGCTCGTCGGCGACCTCGCCCACGAGCTCCTCCACCAGGTCTTCGAGGGTCGCGACCCCGGCGGTGCCGCCGTACTCGTCGACGACGACCGCCATCTGGAACCCGCGGCCGCGGAGCTCGCCGAGCAGTGCGTCGAGCTTGATCGTCTCGGGGACGCGCAGGGCGTCGGACTGGAGCGCCGACGCGGGCACCTCGGCCCGACGCTCGCGCGGGACGGCGACGGCCTGCTTCACGTGCACGACGCCCACGACGTCGTCGAGGTTCTCGTCGTAGACGGGGAACCTCGAGAAGCCGGTCTGGCGCGCGAGCTCGAGCACGGCCTCGGCCGGTTCGAGCCGCTGCACCGCAGCGACCCGCGGGCGCGGGGTCATGACGTCGGAGGCGTCGTGGTCGGAGAAGCGCAGCGTGCGGCCGAGGAGGGTCGCGGTGTCCTTCTCGAGCAGGCCCGCGCTGGCCGAGCGGCGCACGAGCGAGGAGAGCTCCTCGGCGGAGCGCGCGCCGGAGAGCTCCTCCTTCGGCTCGATGCCGAACGCGCGGAGGATGGCGTTGGCGCTGCCGTTCAGCAGGCCGATCGCCGGCCGGAACACCCAGGTGAAGGCCGTCTGGAACGGGATGACGAGCTTCGCGGTCGCGAGCGGCAGCGCGAGCGCGAAGTTCTTCGGCACCAGCTCGCCGATGATCATCGAGAGCAGGGTCGCGACGACGATCGCCGTCGTGGCGCCGACGGGACGCACGAGCGCGGCCGGAACACCGATCGCGGCCAGCGGCTCCGCGAGGAGCGACGAGATCGCCGGCTCCATCGTGTAGCCGGTGAGGAGCGTCGTCAGCGTGATGCCGAGCTGCGCGCTCGAGAGGTGGGTCGAGGTGATCTTCAGCGCGGCGATCGTCATGCCGAGGCGGGTCTCACCCCGCTCGCGACGCGCCTCGAGATCGGCGCGGTCGAGATTGACGAGCGCGAACTCGCTCGCAACGAACAAGCCCGTGCCGATCGTGAGGAGGAGTCCGAAGCCGAGCAGTATCCACTCAGACAACGCTGCCTCCCCGAACGGTCACGGGCGAGGGTCTATGGCCGGGGTTCTTCGCAGAGGGAGGATCATCCATGGTCGTTCAAGTATATGCGGGCGACCGGTGCGATCGCCGTGCGGGTCACCAGCTGACCGGCAGCGCCTTTCCCTCCTCGTAGCCGGCCGCCGACTGGATGCCCACGAGCGCGCGCTCGCGGAACTCCGCGAGCGTGCGCGCGCCCGCGTAGGTGAACGAGCTGCGCACCCCAGAGGTGATCATGTCGAGCAGGTCCTCGAGCGACGGTCGCAGCGGGTCGAGGTAGATCGACGACGACGAGATGCCCTCGGCGAACAGCTCCTTGCGGGCGAGCTCGTACGGCGAGAGGCGGTCGAAGCGCTCGCGCACGGCCTTCGTCGAGGCCATCCCCCAGCTCTCCTTGAAGAGGCGGCCGGATGCGTCGCGCCGCAGGGTGCCCGGCGCCTCGACCGTGCCCGCGAACCACGACCCGATCATCACCGAGGCGGCGCCGGCCGCGAGCGCGAGCGCCACGTCGCGGGGATAGCGCACGCCGCCGTCGGCCCAGACCCGGGCGCCGAGCTCGCGCGCGGCCTCCGCCGTCTCGAGCACGGCGGAGAACTGCGGGCGCCCGACGGCCGTCATCATGCGCGTCGTGCACATCGCGCCGGGTCCGACGCCGACCTTCAACACGTCGGCACCGGCCTCGACGAGGTCGGCGACCGCCGCGGCGGTGACGATGTTGCCCGCGACGATCGGGATGCCGAGGTCGAGGTCGCGCACCGTCGACACCGCACGGATCATGCCCTCCTGGTGCCCGTGCGCCGTGTCGAGGACGAGCATGTCCACGCCCGCCGACGCGAGCGCGCGCGCCTTCGCCGCCACGTCGCCGTTGATCCCGACCGCGGCCGCGACGCGCAGCCGGCCCTCGCGGTCGACGTTCGGCTCGTAGATCGTGCCGCGCAGCGCGCTCCGACGGCTCAGGGTGCCGACGACGCGACCGTGCTCGAGCACCGGGGCGAAGTCGAGCTCCGCCTCGACCATGAGGTCGAACGCGCGCCGGGGGCTGTCGACGTCGTCGGCGTCGAGCGAGGCGATCCCGCCGTGCACGAGGTCGCCGAGTCGCGCGTCGGGCAGTGCGCTCGCGAGCCGCGTCGCGGCGAGGCATCCGACGTAGCGCCCTGCCGTGTCGTGCAGCACGATGCCGTGGCCCTCGAAGGGCGGCAGCGACTCGAGCGCGTCGGCGACCGTCGCGTCGGGGTGGAAGTCGTGCGGGGTGTCGAAGCGGGGCGACTGGGACTTCACCGAGCGGATCGACTCGGCCAGGTCCTGGAGATGGAGGTCCTGCGGGAGCACGCCGATGCCGCCGCGCCGGGCGAGCGTCGCGGCGAGCCGCGGCCCGGTGATCGAGTTCATGTTGGCCGAGACGATCGGCACGGATGCCCCCGAGCCGTCGTCGGGGGCGAGCGACACGTCGAGCCGGCTCGTCACGCCCGAGCGGCTCGGAACGAGGAACACGTCGGAGTAGGTCAGGTCGTGGGTCGGGGCCGTCCGGTAGAACTCCATGCCCTCAGCGTAGGCCGCGCCCCTGCGACGTGCACGAGCCGCCTCGCGCGGGGTTTAGGCTTGTGTGGGTGATCGGCCACGACGCGTTCGCGGCCGGGTCGATCTCCGAGAATCCAGCATCAACGGAGAGAGTGGGCGAGCGGCTGTGTCGAGCCAATTGACCGGAGCGGGATCCGACGAAACGGCGTCGGGCGAATACGGAGCCAACGAGTGGCTCGTCGACGAGATGTACGAGAAGTTCCTCGCCGATCCCGACTCGGTCGACCAGACCTGGAGGCCGGTGCTCGAGCGGCGCCGCGCGCAGAGCGAGCAGGGCGCATCGGCCCCGACGAACGGCACCGCCCCGCAGGGCGACGCCGCCGCGCCGGCCGCCCCGGCGCCGGCCGAGGCGCCCGCGGCTCCCCCGCAGGGGGCTCCCGCCGCCGACGCGGCCGCGCCCGCCTCCCCCGCGACCGCGCCGGTGCCCGTGATCGGCCAGACCCCGGCCGCGCGCACGACCTCGGTGGCCCCGCGCACGCAGCCGGTGCCGGCCGACGTGCCCATGACGAGCCCGCAGCCGGTCGTGGCCGACGCCCCCGCCGAAGACGAGGTCGTGCCGCTCAAGGGCATGCCCAAGGCCCTCGCGGCCAACATGGACGCCTCGCTCACCGTGCCGACCGCGACGAGCGTGCGCACCGTGCCCGCGAAGCTCATGATCGACAACCGCATCGTGATCAACAACCACCTGCGGCGCACCCGCGGCGGCAAGATCAGCTTCACCCACCTCATCGGCTGGGCGCTCATCCAGGCGCTGAAGGAGTTCCCGAGCCAGAACGTGTTCTACTCCGAGGTCGACGGCAAGCCGAGCCTCGTGAAGCCCGCGCACATCGGCCTCGGCATCGCGATCGACATCCCGAAGCCCGACGGCACCCGCGCCCTCCTCGTGCCCGCGATCAAGCGCGCCGAGACGATGTCGTTCAACGAGTACCTGACCGCCTACGAAGACCTCGTCTCGCGGGCGCGCCAGAACAAGCTCAAGGCCGACGACTTCTCGGGCGCGACGATCTCGCTGACGAACCCGGGCGGCATCGGCACCGTGCACTCGGTTCCCCGCCTCATGAAGGGCCAGGGCTGCATCATCGGCGCCGGCGCCCTCGAGTACCCGGCCGAGTTCCAGGGCGCGAGCGACAAGACCCTCGCGAACCTCGCGATCGGCAAGACGATCACGCTGACCTCGACCTACGACCACCGCGTCATCCAGGGCGCCGGCTCGGGCGAGTTCCTGAAGAAGGTGCACGAGCTCCTCATCGGCCAGCGCGGCTTCTACGAGGGCATCTTCGCCGCCCTCCGCCTGCCGTACGAGCCGATCCGCTGGGCCCCCGACATCGCCGTCGACATCGCCAGCGCGATCGACAAGACGGCGCGCGTGCAGGAGCTCATCAACTCCTTCCGCGTGCGCGGCCACATGATGGCCGACACCGACCCGCTCGAGTACGTGCAGCGCTCGCACCCCGATCTCGACATCGCGAGCCACGGCCTCACCTTCTGGGACCTCGACCGCGAGTTCGTGACGGGCGGCTTCGGCAACAAGCGCACCGCGCTCCTCCGCGACATCCTCGGCGTGCTCCGCGACTCCTACTGCCGCACCATCGGCATCGAGTACATGCACATCCAGGACCCGGTGCAGCGCCAGTGGATCCAGAACGAGGTCGAGCGCCCCTACGAGAAGCCGACCCACGACGAGCAGATGCGCATCCTCGGCAAGCTCAACGAGGCCGAGGCGTTCGAGACCTTCCTGCAGACGAAGTACGTCGGGCAGAAGCGCTTCAGCCTCGAGGGCGGCGAGTCCGTCATCGCCCTCCTCGACGAGATCCTCCAGGGCGCCGCGAAGGAGGGCCTCGACGAGGTCGCCATCGGCATGGCGCACCGCGGCCGCCTCAACGTGCTCACGAACATCGCCGGCAAGACCTACGGCCAGGTGTTCCGCGAGTTCGAGGGCGCCACGGCCGGGCAGGGCTCCGGCGACGTGAAGTACCACCTCGGCACCGAGGGCACCTTCACCGCCGACGACGGCCACCAGGTTCCCGTCTCGCTCGCGGCGAACCCCTCGCACCTCGAGGCCGTCGACGGCGTGCTCGAGGGCATCGTCCGCGCGAAGCAGGACCGCAAGCCGATCGGTACCTTCTCGACGCTGCCGATCCTCGTGCACGGCGACGCCGCGATGGCCGGCCAGGGCATCGTCGTCGAGACGATGCAGATGTCGCAGCTGCGCGCGTACCGCACGGGCGGCACGATCCACGTGAACATCAACAACCAGGTCGGCTTCACGACGGTGCCGGGCGACGCCCGCTCCTCGATCTACTCGACCGATGTCGCGAAGACGATCCAGGCGCCGATCTTCCACGTGAACGGCGACGACCCCGAGGCCGTCGTCCGCGTGGCGGAGCTCGCGTTCCGCTACCGCCAGGAGTTCAAGCGCGACGTCGTGATCGACCTCGTCTGCTACCGCCGACGCGGCCACAACGAGGGCGACGACCCCTCGATGACGCAGCCGCTCATGTACAACCTCATCGAGCAGAAGCGCAGCGTGCGCAAGCTCTACACCGAGGCCCTCGTCGGTCGCGGCGACATCACCGAGGCCGAGTACGAAGAGGCGCACCGCGACTTCCAGGACCGCCTCGAGCGCGCCTTCGCCGAGACCCACGCCGTGCAGACCGGTGCGATCGCCGTGATCGGCGCGACCGAGCAGACCCAGGTGCCCGAGCAGCCCACCGGCGAGCTCGAGACGACGGGCGTCGGCGTCGAGGTCGTGCACGCCATCGGCGACGCGTTCAACAACAAGCCCGCCGGCTTCACGGTGCACCCGAAGATCCAGCAGCTGTTGACCAAGCGACTCGACATGAGCCGCAACGGCAAGATCGACTGGGGCTTCGGCGAGCTGCTCGCGCTCGGCTCGCTGCTCGTCGAGGGCACCCCGGTGCGGCTCGCCGGCCAGGACGCGCGCCGCGGCACCTTCGTGCAGCGCCACGCGGTGCTGCACGACCGCGCGAACGGCCAGGAGTGGCTGCCGCTGCAGAACCTGTCGGAGAACCAGGCGAAGTTCTGGATCTACGACTCGCTCCTCAGCGAGTACGCGGCGATGGGCTTCGAGTACGGCTACTCGGTCGAACGCGCCGACGCGCTCGTCATGTGGGAGGCCCAGTTCGGCGACTTCGCCAACGGCGCCCAGACCATCATCGACGAGTTCATCTCCTCGGCCGAGCAGAAGTGGGGCCAGCGCTCGAGCGTCGTGCTGCTGCTCCCCCACGGCTACGAAGGCCAGGGCCCCGACCACTCGAGCGCCCGCATCGAGCGCTACCTGCAGCTCTGCGCCGAGAACAACATGACGGTCGCGCGTCCCTCGACGCCGGCGTCGTACTTCCACCTGCTGCGTCGTCAGGCCTACGCACGGCCCCGTCGCCCGCTCGTGGTGTTCACGCCGAAGGCGATGCTGCGCCTGCGCGGAGCGACGAGCGAGGTCGCCGACTTCACCGAGGGACGCTTCGAGCCCGTGCTCGACGACCCCCGCATCACCGACAAGTCGGCGATCAAGCGCGTGGTGTTCGTCTCGGGCAAGATCTACTACGACCTGATCGCCGAGCTCGACAAGCAGCAGAACACCGAGATCGCGGTCGTGCGCCTCGAGCAGCTCTACCCGCTGCCCGCGGGCGAGCTCAAGGCCGTGGCCGACTCGTACCCCGAGGCCGAGCTGATGTGGGCCCAGGACGAGCCCGAGAATCAGGGCGCCTGGCCGTACTTCATCATCGAGACGAACAAGCTGGGCCCGCGCGAGGTCACGGTCGTCGCCCGCCAGGCCGCGGCGTCGCCCGCGACCGGCTCGGCGAAGCGCCACGCCACCGAGCAGGCCGAGCTGGTGCGCCGCGCGACGACGCTCTAGGCGAGCCCGAGCACAGCGATACGAAGCGAGCGGATGCCACGTGGCATCCGCTCGCTTCGTCGTTCGCGGGCGGCGGGGCGAGCCGAGCCCGCGACCACCTGCCCGTGCGGGGCGCCCGTGGGGCGCCGCGCACCGCCGTTCCTACTTGGGCCTGCGCGACAGCCTGCTCGGCCACCAGATGACCCGGCCGAGGTCGTACGCGAGCGCGGGCACGAGCAGCGTGCGCACCAGGAACGTGTCGAGCAGCACGCCGAACGCCACGATGAACGAGATCTGCACGAGGAACAGGATCGGCAGCACGCCGAGCGCCGCGAAGGTCGCCGCGAGCACGAGCCCTGCCGAGGTGATCACCCCGCCCGTGAGCCGGAGTCCGCGGATGATGCCGGGCCGGGTGCCGAACTGCAACGACTCCTCGCGCACGCGCGTCATCAGGAAGATATTGTAGTCGACGCCGAGCGCGACGAGGAACACGAAGCCGAACAACGGCACCGAGGGGTCGGCACCGGGGAACCCGAACACGTGCTCGAAGACGAGCGCCGAGACCCCGAGGGCCGCCGCGAACGAGATCACCACGCTGCCGATGAGGATGAGCGGGGCGATGATCGAGCGCAGCAGCAGCATCAGGATCAGGAGGATGGCGGCGAGTACGAGGGGGATCACGAGGTTCCGGTCGGCGATCGCCGCGTCGTTCGTGTCGAGCGCGACCGCGGTCTGCCCGCCGACGAGCACGTCGGTGCCGACCTCGTCGAGGGCCGTGCGGAGCTCCGAGACGGTGGCCTCCGCGGCCATCGAGTCCGAGGGGTCGGCGAGCGTGGCCTGCAGCATCACGTTGCCGTCGACGACCGTCGGCTCGGGTGCGGGAGTCCCGGGCGGGCCGAAGGCCTGCACGCCGTCGGCCGTCACCGGGGCGGTGCCGGCGGGCGAGTCGGCCGAGACCACGGCGAGCGAGTCGACGCCGTCGATCGCGAGGGCCGTGTCGGCCATCTGCTGCAGTTCGTCCTCGGGGCCGACGATGAGCGCCGGCGTGCCCGAGCCGGCCGGGAAGTGCTCGCCGAGCAGCGCCTGGCCGTCGCGGGCCTGCGACTCGCCGAGCACGAACTCGCTCGACGGCACCCCGTCGGCGTCGAGCTGGGCGAGACCGAGCGACATGCCCGCGAGCGCGAGCACCGAGACGATCCAGACGATGCGGGGGCGCCGCGAGACGAGCCGGCCGATGCCCGCCCAGAGGCCGCGGTCGGGCAGGTCGTGCTCATCGGGCGCGGACGCCTCGTGCAGCACCCCGGCCGCGTGCGCGCCGTGCGCGGGCTCGGCATCATCGCCCCGGTGGGCGATGCGGCGCGGCCAGAACGCCGCGCGTCCGGCCCAGAGCAGGAGCGCCGGCAGCAGGGTGAGCGCCGAGAGCAGGGCGAAGACGATGCCGATCGCCGCGACCGGTCCCAGGATCTTGTTCGAGGTCAGCTCGCTCGCGAGCAGGATGAGGAGGGCGACGATCACCGTGCCGCCCGAGGCCACGATCGGCTCCCACGAACCGCGCAGGGCCGCCCACGTGGCATCCCATCGCCGTTCGTAGCGGGCGAGCGTCTCGCGGTACCGCGAGATGTAGAGCAGCGCGTAGTCGGTCGCGGCGCCGATCACGAGGATGAAGAGGATGCCCTGCGTCTGCCCCGAGAGCAGCAGGATGTCGGCGCGGGCCAGGGCGACGACCGTGAACACCGAGGCGCAGAGGGCCGACATGCTCGTGAAGAGCACGATGATCGGCAACAGCGGTGAGCGGTACACGACGATGAGGATGAGGAACACCGCGGCGAGCGCGACCGCGAGCAGGAGGCCGTCGATGCCCGCGAAGGCGGCGCTGAGGTCGGCGGTGAAGCCGGCCGGCCCCGTGACGGCCGACGTCGTCCCGTCGACGGCGTGCTCGTCGAGGACGGTGCGCATCTCGGCGACGACGTCGGCCGGCGGCGCGGCGCCCTCCGAGGTGTCGATCGGCAGCACCACCTCGACGGCCTCGCCGTCGTCGGAGGGGATCACGGGCGACGACTCGTCGCCGAGCACCCCGTCGACGTCGATGAGCGCCGTGCGGAGCTCGTCGGCCGCGTCGAGCTGCGCCCGGTCGAGCTCCGTCCCGTCGTCGCTCGCGACGACCACGATCGCCGGGATCGCCTCGCCGTCGCGGAACTCCTCCGCGAGCTCGGCGACCTCCGTCGCCTCGGCCGAGGCCGGCAGGAACTGCGCCTGGTCGTTGGTCGAGACGTCGCTCAGCGAGCCGAACGCGGCACCGCCCGCGCCGAAGGCGCCGAACCAGATGAGGATGAGGACCGCGGGAATGAGCACGCGGAGCCACGTCGGGACGCGTGGGCGCTTCGGGGCAGGAGTGTCGATCACACAGCCGACGTTACGGGCGTCGCCGGCGGCCGCGCATCGAACGAACGATTGAGTCGGTCGGCGCGGGCCCGATCAGGCGACGGTGTGGGTCGACTGGTAGAGGCGGATCTGCGCGAGCACCTGCACGCGCAGCTGCTCGGGCGCGCTCTCGCGGCAGGCCCGCTGCACGACCTCAGTGATCGCGACGCCGACGCGGAGCTCCGCCTGGCAGTCGGCGCAGTTCTCGACGTGCTCGCGGATATCGGAGGCGTCGACGGCCTGCAGCTCGTTGTGCAGGTACTCCTCGAGCTCGGCTCTCGCCTTCTCGCAGCCGCAGTCCGTCATTTCTTGCTCCTTGCGGGTTTCGGCGCCTTCTCGGCCGCGGCGAACCCCTGTTCGCGGGCGTAGTCGGCGAGGGACTCGCGAAGCAGACGCCGGCCACGGTGCAGACGGCTCATCACGGTCCCGATGGGGGTGTTCATCATGTCGGCGATCTCCTGGTAGGAGAAGCCCTCGACGTCGGCGAAGTACACGGCGAGCCGGAAGTCCTCGGGGAGCGCCTGCAGCGCGTCCTTCACGGCGCTGTCGGGCAGGTGGTCGATCGCCTCGGCCTCGGCCGAGCGGCTCGACCGGGCGGTCGTCGACTCGGCGCCGCCGAGCTGCCAGTCCTCCAGGTCGTCGATCGTGCCCTGGTACGGCTCGCGCTGCTTCTTGCGGTAGCTGTTGATGAAGGTGTTCGTGAGGATGCGGTACAGCCACGCCTTGAGGTTGGTGCCCTGCGTGAACTGCCCGAACGCCGCGAACGCCTTCACGAACGTCTCCTGCACGAGGTCCTGCGCGTCGGCCGGGTTCTTCGTCATGCGGAGCGCGGCGGCGTAGAGCTGGTCGAGGAAGGGCAGCGCCTGCTCCTCGAAGAGTTCGCCGAGAGGCCGGGCCTCGTCGGGGGTCTCGGCTTCGGTCGGCGCCTGGTCGATCTCGTCGGCAGTCATCACCGTCAAGCTTAGATCGTCGGCTCCGGCGACGACCCCGCGCCCGGCACCGGGCAGCTCGATCGGTCGTTCGAGGACTGCAAGCGACATCCGCACCATCTCCTTCCGCGTCCCTGACGCTACTGTTGATAACCGATGCAGATTTCGAGGTATTCCGAGCCCGAGTTCGATCCGTACGGCGACAACAGAACGACCGAGACGGATGCCGGGTGGCGCGCGCCGCTCGCGACGTCGCCGCTGTCCGCGGTCGTGTCGCTTCCGGGGTCGAAATCGCTGACCAATCGCGAGCTCGTGCTCGCCGCCCTCGCCGACGGGCCGTCGATGCTCCGCGCCCCGCTCTGGTCGCGCGACAGCGAGCTGATGGTCGAGGCGCTGCGCGCCCTCGGCACCCGGTTCGAGCGACTGCCCGGCCGGGGCGAGTTCGGCGACGACCTGCGGGTCACCCCCGCCGACGAGCTGCTCGGCTCCACGACGATCGACTGCGGCCTCGCCGGCACCGTCATGCGCTTCATGCCGGCGGTGGCCGCCCTCGCCCTCGGACCGACGACCTTCGACGGCGACGAGTACGCCCGCAACCGCCCGATGTCGGGCGTCATCGAGGGCCTCAAGGGGCTCGGCGTCGACCTCGACGACGATCGCCGGGGCACCCTGCCGTTCACCGTGCACGGCACCGGCCGGGTCGCTGGCGGCGCACTCGAGATCGACGCCTCCGCCTCGAGCCAGTTCGTCTCGGGCCTGCTGCTGTCGGCTCCGCGCTTCGAGCAGGGCCTCGACCTCCGGCACGTCGGCGAGCGGCTGCCGAGCCTGCCCCATATCGAGATGACGATCGAGACCCTCGCCGCCCGCGGCGTCGAGGTCGCGACGCCCGAGACGGGCCGCTGGGTCGTCGCCCCCGGGCCGATCCGCGCGATCGACGTCGAGCTCGAGCCCGATCTCTCGAACGCGGCGCCGTTCCTCGTCGCCGCACTCGTCGCCGGCGGCTCGGTCACGATCGTCGGCTGGCCCGAGGCCACCACGCAGGTCGGCGCGCAGCTGGCCGAGCTGCTCCCCCGCTTCGGCGCCCGGGTCGAGCTCGACGGCGACCGGCTCACCGTGCACGCGCCGACGCCGTCAGAGGGCAGCCGCGGCATCCGGGGCGTGGAGCTCGACCTCTCGGAGGCCGGCGAGCTCGCCCCCAACCTCGTCGCCCTCGCGGCCCTCGCCGACGAGCCGTCGACGATCACGGGCATCGGGCACATCCGCCACCACGAGACCGACCGGCTCGCCGCCCTCGCGACCGAGCTCAACGGGCTCGGCGGCCGCGTCACCGAGCTGCCCGACGGGCTCCGCATCGAGCCCGCGCAACTCCGCGGCGGCCCGTGGCGGGCCTACGCCGACCATCGCATGGCGACGAGCGGCGCGATCATCGGGCTCGCGGTGGAGGGCGTCGTCGTCGACGATATCGCCTCGACCGGCAAGACGCTGCCGCAGTTCACCGCGCTCTGGGAGCGGCTGCTCGCATGACCTGGTGGAGCACCGACGACGACGAGGACGACGAGCCCGAGTTCGACGAGTCCGCCGTCAGGGTGCGCCCCAACCGGCGCGGCTCGCGCCCGCGCACGAAGACCCGCCCCGAGCACGCCGACGCCGTGACCGGCACCGTGCTCGGCGTCGACCGCGGCCGCTACTCGGTGCTCGTCGACGAGGGCGGTGCCGACGAGCGCGAGCTGACGGCGGCCAGGGCGAGCGAGCTGCGTCGCAAGTCGGTCGTGACGGGCGACCGGGTCGACCTCGTGGGCGACGTCTCGGGCGATGCGGGCACCCTCGCCCGCATCGTGCGGGTGCAGGAGCGCACCACGCTCCTCCGCCGCAGCGCCGACGACACCGACGAGGTCGAGCGCGTCATCGTGGCGAACGCCGACCAGATGCTCATCGTCGTCGCCGCGGCGAACCCCGAGCCGCGCGTGCGCCTCATCGACCGCTACCTCGTCGCGGCGTACGACGCCGGCATCCGGCCGCTGCTCTGCATGACGAAGACCGACCTCGCCGACCCCGACGAGTTCCTCCGCAACTTCCCCGGCCTCGAGCTGCCGGTCTTCCGCTCGCGCAGCGACGAGATGCCGCTCGCCGAGATCACCGAGGCGCTCGTCGGGCACCGCACGGTCTTCGTCGGCCATTCGGGCGTCGGCAAGTCGACGCTCGTCAACGCCCTCGTGCCGAGCGCCCACCGGGCGACCGGGCACGTCAACGTCGTGACCGGCCGCGGTCGGCACACCTCCTCGTCGACGGTGTCGCTTCGCATCGACCACGACGGCCGAACGGGCTGGGTCATCGACACCCCTGGCGTGCGCTCGTTCGGCCTCGGACACGTCGACCCCGCGAACATCCTCGGCGCGTTCACCGACCTCGCCCGCATCGCGGAGGACTGCCCCCGCGGCTGCACGCACCTGCCCGACTCGCCCGACTGCGCGATCATCGAGGCCGTCGACGCGGGCGAGCTCGGCGAGACCGGGCGGGCGCGCCTCGACTCGCTCCAGCGCCTGCTCGCGACCTTCGCCTGATCGTCGCCGGCCCACGGGGCCGCTCGCCCGAGCCCGAGCGCGTGCCGGGCGCGAGCACCGACGCGGCCGCCCGGCCCGCGCCCGTGCGCACGGGCGCGCACGGAGCATCCGCTCATCGAAGCGTGCCTACGATGGGTGGCATGACCGATGCACGACTCGCCCCCGGCGACCTCGCCCCCGACTTCACGCTCGACGACCAGAACGGCGACGCCGTCACGCTCTCGTCGCTGCGCGGGTCGAAGGTCGTCCTCTACTTCTACCCCGAGGCGATGACCCCGGGCTGCACCACCGAGGCCTGCGACTTCCGCGACAGCCTCAACTCGTTCAAGAGCGCCGGCATCCGCGTGCTCGGCGTCTCGAAGGACGAGGTGGAGAAGCTCGCCCGATTCGCCGAGCGCGACCGCCTGAACTTCACCCTGCTCGCCGACCCCGACCTCGCCGTGCAGCAGCAGTACGGCGTCTGGGGCGAGAAGTCGCTCTACGGCAAGATCGTCGTGGGCTCGATCCGCTCGACCTTCATCATCGACGAGGAGGGGCGCATCCAGCGGGCCATGTACAACGTGAAGGCCACGGGGCACGTCGCACGGGTTCGCCGCGAGCTCGGGCTCGACGCCTGAACCGCCCTCCTCGCCCTCGAGTCGACGAACGGGCCCGGCCGCAGCTGCGGCCGGGCCCGTTCGCGTTCGTGTTCGAGTTCGCCGGGACGACGGGTCAGGCCGTCGGGTGCTCCTCGGGCCGTGCGTAGGCGAGCCGCACCGGCGTCCAGAGGAGCAGGCCGATGACCGTGATGGCCGGCACGAGGAGCGCCCAGCCGATGTCGGGTCGCGCGAAGAGGCCCTGGAAGGCGCCGACCGCGATCGAGACCTGCAGGATCTGCCAGACGATCGCCGCCGCCCGCGACCACGGCGCGCGTCGCAGCGAGGCGACTGCGACCGCCGTGATCCAGATCGCACCGATGACCACGAGCACCAGCAGCGCGATCGCCGTCGCCATCGACGAGGGCTCGAGCGTGAACAGGTCGAACAGCAGCCAGAGCACGAGGCCGACCATGAGCAGGGCCTCGGCGAAGAGCGCGACGCTCACGACCACGAGGGCGGCGCGAACGCCGCCGTCCTGCGCGGGCTCGACGGGCGGACCGGCCTCGGCCGGATCGCCCGCCCCCTGACCGGATGCCTCGGGCCGGGTCTCGTCGCGTCGATTCACAGCGTTGTCCCATACATGGCTATTGATTCGGTCTCTCCACTATGCGACCATTTATGAGGTCGAATTGATGCTCACAGGGACGTGAGCCGATCAGTCATGATCCTACTTCCCGAGATTCGACTTTCCCCCTGCAGCAGCCCTTACGGGCAAGCGCAATCGTGCGCGTCTGCGAACGAAGTACATGCAAGGAGCATCTCCATGGATTGGCGCGACAAGGCCGCCTGCCTCACCGCAGACCCGGAACTCTTCTTCCCGGTCGGCAACACCGGTCCCGCCGTCGATCAGATCGAGAAGGCCAAGACGGTCTGCGCCCGTTGCACCGTCACCGAGATCTGCCTGCAGTACGCCCTCGAGACCGGTCAGGACTCGGGCGTCTGGGGAGGCCTCTCGGAGGACGAGCGCCGCGCACTCAAGCGCCGCGCCGCTCGCGCCCGCCGCGCGGGCTGAGCCCCATCGCTTCGGATGCTCCGGGGCCCGCGTCCGGCGGGCTCCGGAGCATCTTTCACTGCTAGGCCTGGGTGATCCAGCGCAGCGGGATCTCGATCGTCACCTCGGTGCCGCGGCCGACCACCGTGTGCCAGTCGATCGTGCCGCCGAGCTCGCCCTGGATGAGCGTGCGCACGATCTGCGTGCCGAGCCCCTCGCCGACCTTGCCCTCGGGCAGGCCCGCGCCGGTGTCGCGCACCTGCACCGTCAGCTCGGTCTGCGAGCGGTCGGCGATGATCTCGACGTCGCCCTCCTGACCGGCGAGGCCGTGCTCGACGGCGTTCGTCACGAGCTCGGTGAGCGCGAGGGCGAGCGGCGTCGCGTACTCGCTCGGCAGCACGCCGAACGAACCCGTGCGCTTCGGGTGCGCGGTCGTGTTGTGGGCCGACGCGACCTCGGCGACGAGCAGCAGCGCGCGGTCGAACACTTCGTCGAAGTCGACGTTCTGCGAGAGCCCCGTCGAGAGCGTGTCGTGGACGACGGCGATCGCCCCGACGCGCCGCATCGCCTGCGTGAGCGCGTCGCGCGCCTCGTCGGAGTGGGTGCGGCGCGCCTGGATGCGCAGCAGCGACGCGACGGTCTGGAGGTTGTTCTTCACCCGGTGGTGGATCTCGCGGATCGTCGCGTCCTTGGTGATGAGCTCCTGCTCCTGATGGCGCAGCTCGGTGACGTCGCGGGTCAGCACGATCGCGCCGGTGCGCTCGCCGCGCCGGCGGATCGGGATCGCCCGCAGCGACACGGTCACCCCCCGCGACTCGACGTCGGTGCGCCACGGCGCCCGGCCGGTCACGACGAGCGGCAGCGACTCGTCGACGACGAGCTTGCCGCCGAGCAGCGCGGTCGTCACCTCGGCGAGCGACTCGCCCTCGAGCTCGTCGTCGAAGCCCATCCGGTTGAACGCCGAGAGGGCGTTCGGGCTCGCGAAGGTCGTGATGCCGTCGACGTCGAGCCGGATCAGGCCGTCTGAGGCGCGCGGAGCGCCGCGGCGAGGGCCGGTCGGCGCCCCCAGGTCGGGGAAGTCGCCCGACGCGATCATCTGGAAGAGCTCTTCGGCGCACTCGTTGAAGGTGAGTTCCTGCCGGCTCGGCGTACGCGTCGCGCCCAGGTTCGTGTGCCGGGTGATGACGGCGACGGGCTCGGCTGCGATCGCCGTTCCCGTCGCGTTGAGTCGGCGCATCACCGGCACCGCGCGCACGCGCGTCGGCATCTCCTCGTACCAGTCGGGGGCCGAGGAGTCGACGATGCTGGCCGAGCCGAACGCCTCCGTCACGAGGTCGCGCCACTGGGGCTTGATGCCCTGCCCCACGAAGTCGCGGTAGAAGAGCGTCGCCGCGCTCGAGGGTCGCGAGTGCGCGACCGCGACGAAGTCGTCGTCGCCGGACGGCACCCAGAGCACGATGTCGGCGAAGGCGAGATCGGCGAGCAGTTGGAGGTCGCCCACGAGCATGTGCAGCCAGTCGACGTCGGCCTGACTGCTGCGGCCCTGGGCGAGGACGAGTTCACTGAGGGTCGACACGGATCCAGCGTAGTGCGCGTTTCGCCTCAGCCCGTCGCAGCACGACGCAGCAGGGGCGGCGCGAGGCGGCGTCGCACGGGCGCGACGGGCTCGGGCAGGACCGAGCCGAGCACGTAGGCGCGCAGGGCCGACCGGAGGGGTGCGCGCCCCGCAGCGTCGCGCAGGGTCCGCGCGCCGAGGATCGCGGCATCGGCCGCCCGGCCGTCGTGCGGCAGCAGCACGGCGTCGGTGATGCCCGCGAACCGGCGCAGCGTCTGCCTGACCTGGGCGTGCGCGTCGATGCCGAGCGCGCTCTGCCTGACCCGGTTGACGACCACGTCGATGCGCTCGGAATCGACGAGCGAACCGAGCTCGTCGAGGCCGCGGAGCAGACGCGAGAGCCCGACCGGATCGGCGAGCCCGATCGCGATCACCCGATCGGCCGACTCCAGCGCGGCGAAGGTCGCGGCGTTGCGCCGGGGCGCGAACTGGTCGCTCGTGATCTCCTCGTCGCGTTCGAGGCTGAACCCGGTGTCGATCACGAGGTACTCGTAGTGCTCGCGCATCGTCGCGAGCGCGCCGCCCACCCGCTCGTGCGAGAGCTCGGGCCATCGGCTCGGCCCGACGAGCCCCGTGAAGACGTCGAAGGAGGCGCGAGGAGCCGAGTAGCGCTGGGCGATGCGCTCGAGCTCGGCGCGGTCGAGCGCTCCGGCGCCGACGAGGCGGCAGGCCGCGGCGAAGCCTGGCGTCTCGTCGAGGAGTCCGAGCACGGGTGCGATGCCGCCGCCGTACGGGTCGGCGTCGACGAGGGCGACCCGATGGCCCGCGGCCGCGAGCTCGGCGGCGACGTTGACCGCGATCGTCGTGCGGCCTGGTGCGCCGGCCGCACCCCAGCAGGCGATCACCCCCTCCGTCGACGAGGCGCCGTCGCCGCCCCCGATGCGCGACGGGACGGCGACCCCGCCCGCCACGAGCGACTCGAACTCGGCCCACTCGGCATCGGCGTCGACGAGCTCGTGCACGCCGAGCGCGCCGGCGTGGGCGCGCTCGACGTCGTTCGCGACGACGCCGACGAGGCGGACGCCGCGCTCGTCGCACGCGGCGAGCAGCTCGGCGCTCAGGGTGCCGCGCCCCGCCCCGACGACCACGACGTCGGGCGCCAGCACGTCGAGGCTCTCGACGACGTCGCGCCAGCCGACCAGCCGGGCGACGACCGCGTGGCCGTGCTCGACGAGGTCGGGCAGGAGCCGATCCTCGGTGGAGGCGTCGAGGGCGAGCGCGAGGCGCGCCATCTCAGTCGCCCGACGATCGCGTCGCGACGAGGTCGATGGCGTCCTCGGCGGCGAGCGCCTCGAGCAGCGCCGCGACCTTCTCGCGCGGGACGAGGAGCTCGACCGACGTGCCCTCGGAGGCCATCATGCCGCTCTGCTCGACGAGCGCGGCGATCTCGGCGCCGCCGACCAGCACCTTCGGTGCCTCGAACCCGCCGCGCTCGGTCGCCTTCGCCGCCCAGACGTCGACCCTCGACCCCGCCTCGAGCCCGCTCGGCAGCGGCCCGCGGCTCGGCACGACGACCGTCGACAGGCCCGTGCGGTCGGCGTCGTCGACCGCAGCGAGCGGCACGAGCTCTCCGGCCTGCACGGTGCGCGTGACCACGAGCGACGAGGCGGGCGCGCCGTCGACGAGCAGATAGTGCCGCTCGCTCGCGCCGAGGCGCACCGCAGCGACGTCGAGGTCGTCGGTCTCGAGCCGGGTGCCCGGCGTGAGCGTGTCACCGGCGACGTAGACCTCGACGGTGTCGTCGAGGCCGGCGACGAGCGCCCAGACCCCGAGCGTCGAGCCGGCGACGAGGACGAGGCCGATGAGGAGCCTGGGATCGAGCCTCACGGCTCCGCGTTCGCCACGGCTGCGAGCGGTCATCGGCACTGCCTCCTGTCGTCGGCGCCCCTGCGCCGGACCCATCGTCGCCCGAACCGCGACGAACGTCCCGAAGTTATCCACAGCGGCACCGGCTCGACCGCGCACCACCCCATCGGGTCGATAATCGAGACATGACCTCACCCGGTTCGGGCGGCGAGATCGGCCGCTTCCTCACGATCGCCGACGCGGCCGAAATCCTCGCCGTCGACGTCGCGGCCGTCGACGGGCTGATCCGCAGCGGCGAGCTCCCGGCCATCCGGGTCGGCACGTCGGGCCCATGGCGCATCGAACGCGCCCAGCTCGAGGTCTGGATCGAGCTCCAGTACGAGGAGACGCGCGTGGGCGTGGCCTGGAACGAGGGCGAGTTCGCGAACGTCACCGAGCTCTCGGGGGCCCGCAGCGGTCGCGTCCGACCCGTCGACTGAGCCGCGCCAGCGGGCCCGCGGTCAGTCGAAACGCACCAGGAGCAGCCGCGAGAGCGGGACGATCCGGTAGCCGTGCACCTCGCGCTCGCGTCGCGCGCTCCCCGGTTCGTGGAGCGCGAGGTCGAGGTGATCGCGCGCGACCCGGTCGATCGTGCCGTGCACGATACCGTCGACGGTCGTGAGCTGCACGGCGGTACGACGACGGCAGAGGTCGCGCAGCACGAACGGCAGGCCGATCCGCTCCGCCAGGCGAACGGATGCCTCGGGCAGCACCGCGAGGCTCGGATCGAGCTGTCCGCGGCCCGGCAGGATCGCGGCGACCGCCGCGAGCGGCACGAGGCACTGCTCGACCGGGCGGCCGTGATGGCGGACCTCCGCGCTCATCCAGTCGCGGCCGAAGCCGACTGGGCGGACGGCGAGCACCGTGCCTCCCGCGAGCTCGATGCGCACGAGCTCCTCGCCGGCTCCCCCGGCGTCGGCGGCACGGGCGATGGCGGCCAGGCGGTCGCGCAGCGTCAGCCGACCGAGCCGGAGGCGCTCCTCCTCGAGCGCGAGGACGCGCTGCTCCTCGTGCTGCTCGCGGTCGAGCTGCGACTCGAGGTCGTCGAACAGCAGGTCCCAGCGCATGCAGCGACGCTACCCCGTGACGCCGGGTGACGGCGGAGTTCTCCACAGACCGAGAAATCTCTTGACACGCTTCGACGCCCTCCCTAAATTTCACTCCAGTGAGTCACGTCTGTCCCCCTCTCGGGGGGTGAGCCTCGTCGCCGTCCCGAACGCCCGGCGACTCCCAGCCCTACTGGAGCAAAGATGACCGTACGCGATGCCGCAGCCGCCCGAACGGCCGCGGTGCAGGGCAGTGCCGCCCGCCACCTCGAGCTCGACGACGACTACTTCGCACGCCAGCCGACGCGGCGCTCCGAGCTCCCCGACCCCGAGCCGCTGCTGCGCAACCTCACGCATTGCGTCCTCGAGTCGCTCGCCGGGGCGCGCGACCTCGAGCAGCTCGCCCGCTGGGTCACCGACGACGTCTACCGCGCCCTGTCGAAGCGGGTCGTGCTCGCCGCGAGGGCTCGCCGGGTCAAGGGCCAGCAGGCGCAGCGCCCCTCGTTCTCGGTCGGCCGCGTGCACCTGCACGAGCCTGCCGAGGGCGTCGTCGAGGCCGTGGTGATGGTGCACCAGCGAGCGCGCTCGCGCGCGGTGGCGATCCGCCTCGAGGGCTTCGACCGGCGCTGGCGCGCGAGCGCCGTCAGCGTGCTCTGAGCCGGGCACTCACTCCCAACTCGCGCGCTCGTCCTCCCTGGGGGCGAGTACGGTGCGCGTCTGCACGTCGAAGGTCCGCACCGGCCGATCGGCCGTCCAGCGCTCCCATCCCGGATCGCCGTGCGTCGCGAACGCGACCCATGCCCCATGCATCTCGCCGGCGAGCGACGCCGGCGCCGCTCCCCCGGTGAGCGCGACCGCATCGTCGGCGTCGAGCCGGTCGAAGACCGCCGGCAGTTCCATGCAGTGGGCCGCCCCGAGCCCCAGACGCGGGCTCGACCAGCCGAACTCGTACACCCAGGTCTCGGCGCCGCGCCCCAGGCGGGCGTCGGCCAGCCGGTTGATCGGGAGGCGGAGCAGGAGATCGGTGGCGAGCGCCCCGAACAGCTCGCCCCGGCTCGCGCCGGGCCGGTTGCGCCGGTAGACGCGCATCGTCGCGCCGCGGATCTTGAAGCTGAGTCGGGCCGCGGCGAGGTGGAGGGCACTGATGCGCGAGGTGAGCCCCGTCGGCTCGAGCCAGAGCCGGGCCTCCTCGCGGGTCGACCCGATGAGCACGGGGATCGCGTCGGCGGCCCCCGCGCCCAGCGCGACCTCGGGGTCGGGAAGACCCTCGCCGGCGGCGAGCGCGAAGCCCGGGCCGCCGGTCACGGGCGTGGTGCCGGCGGTGACGCGCAGCTGCGCCGCCACGAGCTCGGCGGGGGCGACCGAGGCGAAGCCCTCTCGGTCGGCGGCGACGCCGAGGTCCTTCGCGATCAGGCGGGTGATGCGGGCCGCCCGGTCGCGCGGGCGCGCCGCGAGCGGCCCGCTCTGCAGGATGGCCCGGTCGGCGAGCCCGGCGCCGTCGGGGTGCGCGAGCGCGGCCGCGATGAGCGAGGCCCCGGCCGACTGCCCCGCGACGGTGATCCGGCCGGGATCGCCGCCGAACGCGGCGATCTCGCTCCGCACCCAGCGGAGCGCCGCCATGACGTCGAGCAGCCCGAGGTTGAGCGGGGCATCCTCGAGCACCGAGAACCCCTCGGAGCCGACCCGGTAGTTGATCGACACGAAGACGACGCCGTCACGTGCGAACGTGCTCCCGTCGTAGCTGTCGAGGGAGTTCGCACCGCGCGACAGCGCGCCGCCGTGAACCCAGACGAGGACGGGCCGCAGCGTCGGCGCACCGCTCGGGTCGCCCACCTCGTCGAGAGTGGTTCCGTCGACGCGCGCCTCGGTCGACGGCGCCCACACGTTGAGGTTCAGGATCTCGTCGCCCGGCACCTCGATGGAGGGCAGCACCTGCTCGAGTCCGCCGCCGTAGGGCGCCTGCGGCGCCGTGGCGCCCGGTCGCGTGGCGTCCCGCCCGCCCGTCCAGCCGAGGTGAGGCTCGGGTCGCGCGAAGCGCAGGGGCCCGAAGGGCGCTGCCGCATAGGGTACTCCGAGGAAGCGATCGATGCCGTCGACGCGCGAGCCGCGGAGCATCCCACCGCCGACCCGGGCGACCACCGCCTCGTCGGGCTCGTCGATCTCGTCTGCGCGCACCGCGGCCGCATCATCGGGTCGTGACGCCATGTCTCCTCCTCGAGTGGGCGATCCTCCGATCGTAGGGGGCGCTGCGCTCCGTGCGCACTCGGGCGCGCGAGACGACCGCGGCCCGCATGCTCGGAGGAGCATACGGGCCGCGGAGGTCGACGGGGCTCAGCGGCCCTTGCGCTCCTGGGCGCGTCGCTCCGAGCGGTTCTGCGGGGCGACCTCGCCGCCCGCGCGCTGGCCGAAGGCCCCGCGCTCGGTCTCGGCCGCGGGAGCCTGGCTCTCGGCGACCGCGCGCCGCGCACGCTGGGTGGCGGCCTGCTGCACCTGGCCGCGCTGGTTGCGCACCTCGACGCCGCCCGAGTCGCTCGGCGCGGTGTAGCTGAGCTTGTCGTCGGAGGCGCCCTGGCGGCCGAGGCCCTTCGCCTCGATCGTCGCGCCCGAACCGCCCTGCGGTGCGACCTCGACCTCGAGGTTGAACAGGAATCCGACCGTCTCCTCGCGGATGGAGCCCATCATCTGCTGGAACATCGCGAAGCCCTCGCGCTGGTACTCGACCAGCGGGTCGCGCTGGGCCATCGCACGCAGGCCGATGCCGTCCTTCAGGTAGTCCATCTCGTAGAGGTGGTCGCGCCAGCGACGGTCGATGACCGAGAGCACGACGCGGCGCTCGAGCTCGCGCATCGCCGGACTGCCGAGCTGCTCCTCGCGGCGCTGGTAGGCGAGCTTCGCGTCGGAGAGGATCTCGCGGCGCACGAACTCGCGGTTGACGCGGCCCTTCTCGCCGGCCTCGGCGACGACCTCGTCGATCGTGATGCCGACCGGGTAGAGGGTCTTCAGCTCCGTCCAGAGGGCGTCGAAGTCCCACTCGTCGGGGTTGCCCTCGGCGGTGTGCTGCGCGAGCACCTCGTCGATCACGTCCTCGAGGAACTTCTGGGTGCGCTCGTGCAGGTCGTCGCCCTCGAGGATGTGACGGCGGTCGCCGTAGATCGCCTCGCGCTGGCGGTTGAGGACGTCGTCGTACTTCAGCACGTTCTTGCGGATCTCGGCGTTGCGGGCCTCGACCTGCGACTGCGCAGAGCGGATCGCGCGGGAGACGACCTTCGACTCGATGGCGACGTCGTCGGGCACGCCGCGCGACATCAGGCTCTCGGCCGCACCGGCGTTGAACAGCCGCATCAGGTCGTCGGTCAGCGACAGGTAGAAGCGGCTCTCGCCGGGGTCGCCCTGACGGCCCGAGCGACCGCGCAGCTGGTTGTCGATGCGGCGCGACTCGTGGCGCTCGGTGCCGAGCACGTAGAGGCCGCCCGCGGCGAGCACCTTCTCGGCCTCGACGTCGACCTCGGCCTTGACCGCCTCGAACACGCCGTCCCAGGCGGCCTCGTACTCCTCGGGCGTCTCGGCCGGCGAGAGGCCCTTCTCGTGCATCTGCTGCACGGCGATGAACTCGGCGTTGCCGCCGAGCATGATGTCGGTTCCACGGCCGGCCATGTTCGTGGCGACGGTGACCGCGCCGAGGCGACCGGCCTGCGACACGATCGCGGCCTCGCGCGCGTGGTTCTTCGCGTTCAGCACCTCGTGCCGCACGCCCTTCTTGGCGAGCAGGCGCGAGAGGTACTCGCTCTTCTCGACGCTCGTCGTGCCGACGAGCACGGGCTGGCCCTGCTTGTGGCGCTCGACGATGTCTTCCACGACCTGGGCGAACTTGACCTCCTCGTTCTTGTAGACGAGGTCGGACTGGTCGATGCGCACCATCGGCTTGTTCGTCGGGATGGGCACGACGCCGAGCTTGTAGGTCGACATGAACTCGGCCGCCTCGGTCTCGGCGGTACCCGTCATGCCCGAGAGCTTCGAGTAGAGGCGGAAGTAGTTCTGCAGCGTGACGGTCGCGAGCGTCTGGTTCTCGGCCTTGACCTGCACGCCCTCCTTGGCCTCGATCGCCTGGTGGATGCCCTCGTTGTAGCGGCGGCCCACGAGGATGCGGCCGGTGTGCTCGTCGACGATGAGCACCTCGCCGTTCATGACCACGTAGTCCTTGTCGCGCTTGAACAGCGCGTTCGCCTTGATCGAGTTGTTGAGGAACGAGATGAGCGGCGTGTTCGCCGACTCGTAGAGGTTCTCGATGCCCAGGTAGTCTTCGACCTTCTCGATGCCGGGCTCGAGCACGCCGACCGTGCGCTTCTTCTCGTCGACCTCGAAGTCCTCGCCGGGGACGAGCCGCGCAGCGAGTCGCGCGAACTCGGCGAACCAGCGGTTCGCCTCGCCCGAGGCGGGGCCCGAGATGATGAGCGGGGTGCGCGCCTCGTCGATGAGGATCGAGTCGACCTCGTCGACGATCGCGAAGTGGTGGCCGCGCTGCACCATGTCGGAAGCCTGCCACGCCATGTTGTCGCGCAGGTAGTCGAAGCCGAACTCGTTGTTCGTGCCGTACGTGATGTCGGCGGCGTACTGCTCGCGGCGGACCTGCGGGGTCTGGCCGGCCACGATGCATCCGGTCGTCATGCCGAGGGCGCGGAACACGCGGCCCATGAGCTCCGACTGGTAGCTCGCGAGGAAGTCGTTGACGGTGATGACGTGCACGCCACGGCTCGTGAGCGCGTTGAGGTACGCGGCGGTCGTCGCGACGAGCGTCTTGCCCTCACCGGTCTTCATCTCGGCGATGTTGCCGAGGTGGAGCGCCGCGCCGCCCATGAGCTGCACGTCGAAGTGGCGGAGGCCGAGGGTGCGGCGCGACGCCTCTCGGACGGCCGCGAACGCCTCGGGCAGCAGGTCGTCGAGCGACTCGCCGCTCGCGTAGCGCTCGCGGAGCTCGACGGTCTCGTGCTTCAGCTCGTCGTCGCTGAGCGCCAGGAAGCCCTCTTCGAGCGCGTTGATGGCCGCCGCGTAGTTCTCGAGCCGTTTGAGGGTTCGGCCCTCGCCGACGCGGAGGACCTTTTCAAGAATCGAAGCCACGAATGTTCTCCTGTGTTTCATCGGGCGCTGCGTCGTCGGTGCCCGCCTCGGGTGGCGGCGGCGCCCACTGCCGCCTGTCCAGCGGTCATCATAGCCATGCTAGTGGGCCGCAGCCTGAGCGACCCCGCTCCGCATCGTGCGATGCGGAGCGGGGTCGCCGGTTCAGAACATCGGGGCGGTCAGGATGCCACGGGCTCGCGCCCCTTCGTCACGGGGCTGTCGAGCACCGTGTCGGAGTTCTCGTCGAGGCCGATGAGCCCGTAGTCCCAGCCCTTGCGGCGGTAGACCACGCTCGGCCGGTTGGACTCCGCGTCGACGAAGAGGTAGAAGTCGTGACCCACGAGTTCCATGAAGTAGAGCGCGTCGTCGACGGTCATGGGCGTCGACGCGAACACCTTGCGCCTGATCACGACGGGGCTGTAGACCTCGTCCTCCTCCATCCCGTCGGGCTCGGTCACGACGGGGATCGACCCGGTGCGCACCCGCTCGAGCACCTCGGGTGCCGCGGCCTGCACGCCGACGTCGGCGAAGCCGGCATCGGTGGCCTCACGGAGCGAGGTGTGGCGGTGGTTGCCGCCTCGATGGACCTTCCGCCGATCCTTCGCCCTCCTGATGCGTTCGAGCAATCGCCCGAGCGCGACGTCGAACGCCGCGTACTTGTCGGTGCCGTCGGCCTCCGCCCGCACCACCGGCCCCTTGCCGAACAGGGTCAGCTCGACGCGGTCGAGTCCGGGGTTGCCGTTCTTCTCGTTGTGACGGCTGAGCTTCACGTCGAGGGAGATGGCCCGGTCGTTGAGGTGCGTGACCTTCTCGGACTTCTCCGTCGCATAGGCGCGGAAGCGGTCCGTGATCCCCAGGTTTCGTCCGACGATGTTCAGTTCCATGACGACCTCCGTTCACCGGCGTGTCACCCGGTTCTGAAGGGTGGATCGACCACGCCTGTCCTGCCACCGTAGCCCGCTTGACCGCCATTGTCACGGGCCGTTTCCGCAGAGTTCGCCGAGAGCCGAACACGTCGCAACGGCGTCTCCGCGAGCACGGCCGACCCCGCGACCGAACCGCCCGCGGACCGCACGGCGCGAGCGGTCTCGGCGAGAGTCGACCCGGTCGTGAGGATGTCGTCGACCAAGAGGAACCGCCGCCCGTCGAGGCGGTGCGGGGCGACGAGGCCGCCGTGCGCGTTCGCCCGACGCGCGGCCTCGTCGAGGCCGGCCTGGTCGGCGCGATCGCGTGCGAGGCGCAGCACCCGGGCGGAACGGATGCCGCTGCGCGCCAGCAGCAGCTCGACGGGGGCGTAGCCGCGCTCGCGCAGGGCGCGGCGCGTCGACGGCACCGTGCAGATCTCGACGGGGGCGCCGGCCGCCGCCTCGGCGAGCGCGGCGGCGACGGCCGCGCGCAGGGCTCGCGCGAGGGGCCTCGCGGCGTCGGTGCGCCCGCCGTCCTTGAAGGCGGCGATGATCGCGGCGACCGCTCCGGCGTACTCGAGGGACGCGTGGACGACGAGGGACGCGTCGGGGCTCGGGACCGGCCGGGTCACCGCGCGCGGCACGGCGGCGAGCGCGGCGAGGCACACGGCGCACACGGCCCGGTCGAGGGTGCCGCAGCCCGCGCAGTGCACCGGGGCGACCACGGCGAGGCCGTCGAGGGCCGCCTCGCGGACCGCGACGGCGGCACGGGCGATGGGGCGGGCCGGAGACGTCGTCACTCGACGCAGCCTGCCGGGCCCCGCGGGTCGACGGCGCTCGGGAGTCTCGCCGGGCGGCGACCGCCTCGGCCGGGCCGCTGGGGAGGAAGGGTGGGACCGGTCGCGCACGCCCCTGCGGTCGATCGGAGCGCGCCGCTCAGTCGGGCATCTGGGTCGCGACGAAGTCGATGCCTTCGGCCCGGGTCTGCCAGCCGACGCCGCTCTGCACGTCGAGGGTGCCGGCCGAGGTGCGCACGCGGAGATCGCGCTCCCCGTTGCCGGCGTCGAGCTGGACGCCGCCCTCGGGACCGGCGATCGTGTCGGGCACGCCGCCGAGCTCCTGCACGACGAGGCGCGTGTCGCCCCCAGGCAGCGAAGTGAGCGACGCGACCGTGTTCGCGTCGAGCCAGGCCACGTCGCGCGGGGTGCCGGCGAGCGCCGACAGGTTCAGCACGACCGGGCTGAGCGCGACGGGCATGCCGTCGGCGTCGCGTTCGATCGACGCCGCGGCGAAGCGCGTGCCGACGCCGTCGCCCAGCAGCGCGATGATGCGCGTGCCGTCGCGCGACACCTCGAGCGCCGCGATCGTCGACCCCGACCAGGGCACCGGGATCGGGCGCTCGCGCTCCTCCCCGCTCGGCAGGTAGGCGACGAGCTCCCCCGGCGCGGTCGCGGGCACCGACCAGATGACGCCGTGCGGGTCGATGGCGGGCGCGATGAGCCCCTGCCGCGGGTCGCGCACCTCGGCGGCCTCGCCGGGCAGCACGACCGAGACTCCCGCCTGCGTGCGCACGGCCACCGAGCCGGCCTGCGGACCGACCGCCGCGGCCGTCGGGGCGAGCCCCTCGATCTGCGGCGAGATGTCGTCGATCGGTTCGATCTCGTCGCCCGAAGCCGAGAGGTAGCCGAAGCTCGTGCCGTCGTAGACGACCGGCCGCGGATCGACCGGGGGATCGTGCACCGGTGCATCACTGAGCGGTGCGACGTCCTGCACCGCCCCGTCGATCGCGAGCGCGACCTCGTCGACGTTGCGCACGACGCCGATGAGGCTCTCGTCGAGCTGCTCCTGCATGCGCTGCACCGTCAGGACGTCGTCGAACGAGACTCCCGACAGCTCGACGCTCGCGGTGCCGTTCGCGACCGGCACGGCACCCGTCTCGAGCGTGACGCCCTCGGGGAACGCGCTCTCGACGCCCGGCGCGAGCCACTCGGCCGGTCCGGCGAGCAGCGCCCGCACGATGCTCGTCTGGGCGGTGTCGCGGCCGGCGAACCAGCGCAGGTCGGGCACGAGGTAGCGGAAGTCGGGATCGAAGAAGGCGAGCTCGTACGGCCGGAACACGTCGCCGAAGGTGAGCTCGTCGATCAGGATGCCGTCGGGGGCCTCGGCGATGCGCCACTCCCCCTCGACCCGCTCGAGGCGGTACGGCAGTGTCACCTCGGCCGTCGAAGCGGGCAGATCGTACTCGCCGGTCGCGGTGAGCGCGGCCGCGGGGGTCGCGCCTACCGAGACCCGCGTCTCCGCGGCGTCCTCGGGAACCTCGGCGGGCGCCTCGTACGAACGGTCGGCGAGCACGTCGATCGTCGCCCCCGCGCCGGGCTGCCACTCCGCCGCGAATTCGGGGGTCAGGTAGTCCCTCGCCGCTCCGTAGTTGCCGCGCGGGCTCGCGGCGGCCTCGATGAACCCCTGCACGATCAGCTCGGGGTCCGCACCCGCCTGCGGCGGGCGCACGAAGGTGTCGAGCTCGGCCGACTCCTCGACCGGGTCGGGATTGCCGACACCGACGGGTCCCGAGGTCGGCAGCGCGACGCAGCCGCTGAGCAGCGCCGCCATCGCGAGCGCCAGGGATGCCCCGAACGCGCGCCTACGCATCGCGCACCCCCTGCCCCGCAGCATCCGGCGGGCCGCCGCCCGACTCGCCGCCGGGATCGACGGCCGTGACGACGCCCGTCGGCGGCGGCCCGCTCGCGTGCGCGTCGTCGGGCTCGAGCGGCAGCGGCGAGACCACCGACTCGGCCCCGGGTCCGCGGGGCAGCGTGAGCCGGAAGACGGTGCCCGTGCCCCGCCTCGACCAGACGTCGAGGGTGCCCCGGTGGGCGACCGCGTCCTCCAGCGAGATCGCGAGGCCGAGCCCGGTGCCGCCGATGGTGCGGGTGCGGCTCGGATCGGCCCGCCAGAACCGGTCGAACACGCGGGCGCTCTCCTCCTCGGTCATGCCGAGGCCGTAGTCGCGCACCGACAGCGCGATCGCCGTGGGGTTACTGTCGACGGAGACGACGATCGGCCGCCCCTCGCCGTGCTCGATCGCGTTGCCGAGCAGGTTGCGCACGATCCGGCGGATGCGGCGGGGGTCGACCTCGGCGTCGAGGTGGCCGCCGGGGGCGACGAGCCGCAGCTCGCTGCCGTGTTCGCGCGCGAGCTCATGCATCGACTCAATCGCGTCGCCCGCGAGGTGCACGAGGTTCGTCGGCTCGGTCGTGAGCTCGACCGACCCCGCGTCGTAGCGGCTGATCTCGAGGAGGTCGCCGAGCAGCGTCTCGAATCGCTCGGTCTGGGTGTGCAGGAGCTCGACGGTGCGCGAGGTCGGCCCCGGGAAGTCCTCGCGCTGGCCGTAGAGCACGTCGCCCGCCAGGCGGATGGTCGTGAGCGGGGTCCGCAGCTCGTGTGAGACGTCGGAGACGAACCGCTGCTGCATCACCGACAACTCGGCGAGCTCGCGGATGCGCGCCTGCAGGCTGTCGGCCATGCCGTTGAACGACGCCGCGAGCGTCGCGAGCTCGTCCTCGCCCTTCGAGGGCATGCGCACGCCCAGGTCGCCGGCGGCCAGGCGGCGGCTCGTCGCCGCGGCGGTGCGGATCGGCTCGATCACCCAGCGCACCACGAGCAGGGTGATCGCGCTGAGCAGCACGATCAGGGCGATCGCGCCGAGCACGCCCACCGCCTGCATGAATCCGAGGGTCTGCTGCGCGTCGGCGAAGTCGTAGCCGATGTAGAGCTCGTAGTCGCCCGCCCTCGGCACCTCGAGGGTGCTGCCGACCACGACGCCCGGGTCGGTGCCGCCGTCGGCGTTCTCGAGTGCGACGGACTGCCAGAACTGCCCGTCGGGGTTGTCGCGCACGCGTTGCTGCAGCTCGTCGGTGATGACCGCGCTCAGCCGCGGGTCGCCGCGGTCGGGAGGTGCGTCGCGGACCGCGGTGTCGGTCGGCACGCGGAAGTAGGCGATCGAGTTCGAGCCCGAAGTCGTCTGCACCGTGCGCACGGTCGAGGTCATGAGGGACTGGAGCGCGCCGCGGTCGGCCGCTTCTGAGGAGTTCAGGATGCGCTGGGCCGCCACCGTCGCGTTGTTCGCCGCGGCGAGCGACTGGTCGAGCTGGCTCTGGAACAGGTTGGACGCCACGCTGAACGAGATGTACAGGCCGATGAGGAAGATCGCGAGCGAGGAGAGCGCGATGGTGATGACCACCGTGCGGAACTGCAGCGACCGACGCCAGAGCGCGGCCATCCTCCTCGGCAGGTCCCGCCACGAACCCGAGAGCGGGATCGCCGTGGCGGAGGTCTCGGTCATCCGGCCCGTCGCCTAGGTCGTCGCGCCGGCGCGGTAACCGACGCCGCGCACCGTCATGACGATGCGCGGGTTGTCGGGGTCGTGCTCGACCTTCGCGCGCAGCCGCTGCACGTGCACGTTCACGAGCCGGGTGTCGGCCTTGTAGTGGTAGCCCCAGACCTGTTCGAGCAGCATCTCGCGGGTGAACACCTGCTGCGGCTTCGACGCGAGGGTGAGCAGGAGGTCGAACTCGAGCGGGGTGAGGTTGATGCGGGTCTCGCCCCGTCGCACCTCGTGGCCGGCCGCGTCGATGACGAGGTCGCCGATGCCGAGCGTCGCGACGACGGGGTCGGGCGTCGGGCGGAGCCGGGTGCGGATGCGTGCGACGAGCTCCTTCGGGTTGAAGGGCTTCACCATGTAGTCGTCGGCGCCCGACTCGAGGCCCTTCACGACGTCGGCCGTGTCGGACTTCGCCGTCAGCATGATGATCGGCGTGCCCGACTCGGCACGGATGCGGCCGCACACCTCGATGCCGTCCATGCCGGGGAGCATCAGGTCGAGGAGCACGAGGTCGGGCTTCGCCTCGCGGAAGGCGGCGAGGGCGCCCGCGCCGTCGCCGCAGAACACCGGCTCGAAGCCCTCGGTGCGCAGCACGATGCCGATCATCTCGGCGAGGGCCGTGTCGTCGTCGACGACGAGTACGCGTGAAGTCATCCCGTTCATTCCTGTCGGCGCCGAGCGATCCGGCGCGGTCCCGTGTCGGTCCCGTGCGACGCGGCGCGGTCTGGTGGGCTCCAGCGTAGTCGGTCGGCGTGCGCGTCGGCCGAATGTGCGAGCATGGGGACACCCCGCCGGAAGGAGTGCGTACAGGTGTCGGATCACGACTGGCAGGCGCCCGGTACTCCGGCGAGCGGTTCGACTCCCGATGCCCCGGTGCCGCCGCCGTACGGCGCGCCCCCGGCCCCGCCCGTCCCGGGCTACGGTCCCCCGCCCGCGCCGCCGCAGCAGCCCTGGCCCGCCCCGGCGCCCGGTGTCTGGGCGCCGCCGCCGAAGCCCGGCCTCCTTCCGCTGCGCCCGCTGAGCTTCGGCACCCTGCTGTGGGCGCCGTTCCAGGCGCTGCGTCGCAACCCCGCCGCGACGTTCGGCAGCGGGCTCGTGGTGCAGCTCGTCTCGGCGCTGGCGACGCTCGCCGTCGTCGTGCCGTTCATGGTCTTCATCTTCACCCGCGTCGAGAACGCCGCAGCAGAGGACATGGACGCGGTCATGTCGGGCGGGGTCGGCGCGTTCCTCCTCCTCATGCTCGTGCCGATCGCGCTCACGCTCGTCGCGAGTGCGTTCCTCCAGGGGGTCATGGTCGTCGAGGTCGCGACCGGAACCCTCGGGGAGCGCCTCGGGTTCGGCGCGCTCTGGCGCCGGGCCGCCCGCCGTATCTGGCCGCTGCTCGGCTGGACGGCGCTCGTCACCCTGGCGCTGCTCCTCGTCGTCGCCTTCTTCACCGCCGTCATCGTCCTGGCAGCGCTCACCTCTCCCGAGGCCCTCATCGGTGCGGTGCTCCTCACGCTCGTCGGCGCGCTCGGGCTCGCGGTGCTCGGCGCCTGGATCGGCACGAAGCTGTCGATCGTGCCGAGCATCATCGTGCTCGAGAGCGCGGGTATCGGGCAGGCGGTGCGCCGGTCCTGGCGCCTCACCGACGGCTACTTCTGGCGCACGTTCGGCACGCTCCTGCTCGTGGGGCTCATCCTGAACGTCGCGGCGCAGGTCGTCGTGCAGCCGGTCTCGCTCATCGGCACGATCCTCGCCGCGATCATCGACCCGACCGGCGCGGGCGCCGCGCTCGGCATCACGATCGCGACGAGCGTGGTCACCCTCGTGCTGTCGCTGCTCATCGGGGCGATCACCGCGGTCGTGCAGAGCGCGCTCGTCGCGGTGATCTACATCGACCTCCGCATGCGCACCGAGGGACTCGACCTCGAGCTCGCCCGACACGTCGAGCAGCGCGACGCGGGCGCCGCCCCGGCGGGCGACCCGTACGCGCCTCCGCCGCAGGGCGCCCCCACCCCCGCGTTGTCGGCACAGGCTGCTGCGTCGACGCCGCCCACCGGGGCCCGGCCGACGCCGCCCGAGGCGGGCGAGCCCGGGCAGCCGCGGCCCTGACGGTGCTCGCCCTGACTCCGCTCGATCCCGACGCCCCCGAGGCGCGTCGGTGGCTCGAGGACGAACTCTCCAAGCCCGAGTACCAGAACGCGAAGCCGACCGCCTTCGACCTCGCGATGCAGGCCGTCCGCGACTGGTTCGCTGAGCTCTTCAACGGCGCCGGCGGCGTGCCGGCTCCCGTCGTGACGCTCATCGTCGTCCTCGCCGTCGCCGCGATCGTCCTCGTCGCCTTCCTCGTGTTCGGCGTGCCCCGCCTCCGGCGTCGCCGGCACGCCGCCGTCCCGCTCTTCGACGACGGCGACCTGCGCGGCCTCGCCGAGCTCCGGCGGGCGGCAGAGCTGGCCGCGGCGAACGGCGACTGGCCGCTCGCGATCGAGGAGCGCTTCCGCGCGCTCGTCCGCAATACGGTCGACCGAGATCTCGTGCAGGTGCATCCGGGCACCACCGCGCACGCCTTCGCCGCGGCCGCCGCCGCGCCCTTCCCCGCGCACGAGCGCGAGCTCGTCGCGGTCGCCGCCGAGTTCGACGGGGTCCGCTACCTCGGCGGGCAGGGCAGCGCGGCCGGGTACGAGCGGCTGCGCGCGCTCGAAGGCGAGCTCGCCGCGACCCGCCCGGCCGGCGCACCGGAGGCCTCCGGCTCCCCCGCCGAAGCGGAGGCGATCGGATGACGACCGCACCGCCCGCTGCGAGAGCCGCCGACCCCGCAGGACCCGCTCCAGCCGCCGCCATCACGCCGACGTTCCGCGCGAACGTGCGCCGCCGGCGTATCTGGATCGTGTTCGGGGTCGTCCTCGTCGTCGGCGCGGTCCTGCTGCTCGTGCTCCGCGGCGGCGCAGGCGGCGCAGGGCTGCGCCTCGGCGCCGACAATCCGGCGCCGCTCGGGGCGAAGGCGCTCGTCGAGGTCCTCGGCGCCCACGGGGTCGACGTCACGACCGCCGACGACTTCGACACGGCGCTCACGGCGGCGAAGTCCGGCGCGACCGTACTGCTCTTCGACGAGTTCGGCCTGCTCGACGAGCAGCGCCTCGGCAGGCTCGCCATGTTCGCCGACCGGCTCGTCGTGGTCGAGCCGGGCTTCACCGCGCTCGAGGCGCTCGCCCCCGGCGTGCGGCTGGCGGGCGCCGCCTCGGGCGCCCTCGACGACGTCGCATGCGACCTTCCCGCCGCCGAGCGCGCGGGGGCGCTCTCGACCGGCCAGCGCCTGTTCACGATCGACGAAGAGGCGGTCGCCGACGGCTGGGCCGGGTGCTTCCGCGACGGCGAGTACGGCTACGCCCTCGCGACCGGCCCCTCGTCGGGCGACGGGAGACTGGTGCTCGTCGGCGCGACGACCCCGTTCGAGAACGGCCGCATCACCGAGCGCGGCAACGCGGCGCTCGCCATCGGGCTCGCCGGGGCATCCGACGAACTCGTCTGGTACCTGCCCGGCCCGCTCGACGCCGCCCCCGACCAGGCGCCCACGCTCGGCGAGCTCACCCCGGGCTGGGTGAGCCCCGCGCTCGCGCTCGCGGTCGTCGTGACGATCGCCGCCGGCATCTGGCGCGGTCGCCGCTTCGGGCCGCTCGTGGTCGAGAACCTGCCGGTGCACGTCCCCGCGGGCGAGACCTCGGTCGGCCGTGCACGGCTGTACGCCCGCAGCGCCGCTCGCACGCACGCCCTCGACCAGCTGCGTCTCGGCGCGATCGCGCGCATCGCCTCGGCGCTGCGGCTGCCGCGCACGTCCGACGTCGCCGAGATCGCCGCCGCGGCGGCCGCCTCGACCGGGCGAGACCCCGGGCGGGTGCGCGCGGTGCTCGTCGACGCGCTGCCCTCGGGCGACCACGACCTGGTGCGGCTCGCGAGCGAGCTCGACGAGCTCGAGCGCGCCGTGCGTGCGACACTCGCACCAGAGACCTCTGCACCGCAGGCTTCTGCACCGCAGGCTTCTGCACCGCAGGATGCGGACCATCCAGGAAGGCGACCATGACCGACCCGATCGCGAACGAGACGACGGCCCCCCGGGCGGAGACCCCGGCGGCGCCCGCGGCGGGGCCCGCCGAGCAGGCCTCCGCGACGCCCGACGACGAGCTGCGCAGCGCGCTGAACCGCGTCCGCACCGAGGTCGGCAAGGCCGTCGTGGGCCAGGACGGCGCGGTGACCGGCCTCATCATCGCCCTGCTCACGCGCGGCCATGTGCTCCTCGAGGGCGTTCCCGGCGTCGCGAAGACGCTGCTCGTGCGTACGCTCAGCCGGACGCTGCAGCTCGACACACGCCGCCTGCAGTTCACGCCCGACCTCATGCCCGGCGACGTCACGGGGTCGCTCGCCTACGACCCGCGCTCGGGCGAGTTCGCGTTCCGCGATGGGCCGGTGTTCACGAACATCCTCCTCGCCGACGAGATCAACCGCACGCCGCCGAAGACCCAGTCGGCTCTGCTCGAGGCCATGGAGGAGCGCCAGGTCTCGGCCGACGGCGTGACCCGGCCGCTGCCCGACCCGTTCATGGTCGCGGCGACCCAGAACCCGATCGAGTACGAGGGCACCTACGCCCTGCCCGAGGCGCAGCTCGACCGCTTCCTCCTCAAGCTCGTCCTCGAGGTGCCCGAGCGCGAGGCCGAGGTCTCGCTGCTGCGCCGTCACGCCGACGGCTTCGACCCGCACGACCTCGCCGCCGCCGGCGTCACCCCGGTGCTCGGCGCCGACGAGCTCGCGGCGGCCCGACGCGCGGCCGCGGCGGTGCGCGTCGAGGACGACGTGCTCGGCTACCTCGTCGACCTCGCCCGGGCGACCCGGCGCAGCCCGTCGATGCGGCTCGGCGTGAGCCCCCGCGGCACGACCGGGCTGCTCGCCGCCGCGAAGGCCTGGGCGTGGCTCACGGGCTACGAGTCGCTCACCCCCGACCACCTTCAGGCGATGCTGCTGCCGGTCTGGCGCCACCGGGTGCAGCTGCGCCCCGAGGCCGAGCTGGAGGGCGTCTCGGTCGACCAGGTGCTGCGCGGCATCGTGCAGCAGGTGCAGGTGCCGCTCTGAGATGGCGCTGACCGGTCGATTCGCGCTGCTCGTCGCCCTCGGGGTCGTCCCCGTCGTGGTGGCGGGCATCTCGAGCGCGCCCCTCGCATGGCTCGCGCTCGTCGGGTGGCTCCTGCTCGTCATCGGCGCGGGGGTCGTCGACCTCTCGCTCGCGGGCTCGCCGCGCGCGGTGGCGTTCACCCGCGAGCTGCCCGACCGCGTGCGGCTCGGCGAACCGGTCGCCTCCGGGCTCTCGGTGCAGAACCTCGGCGGCCGGATGCTCCGCGCCACCGTCCGCGACGGCTGGGAGCCCTCGGCCGGGGTCGCCGGAACGAACCGCACCCGTCTCGCGATCCCGCCGGGCGAGCGCCGCCGCATGACGCTCCACTTCGTGCCGACCCGGCGCGGCGATCGCCGCACCGAGCAGGTGACGATCCGCTCGGCCGGCCCGCTCGGGCTGTGGGCGCGGCAGGCGACCCTCGCGGCGCCGGGCCGCGTGCGGGTGCTGCCGCCGTTCCACTCGCGGGTGCACCTGCCGTCGCGACTGACCCGGCTGCGCGAGCTCGACGGGCGGACCCCCCTCCTCATCCGCGGCCAGGGCACCGAGTTCGACTCGATCCGCGAGTACGTCCGCGGCGACGACGTGCGCTCCATCGACTGGCGGGCGACCGCTCGGCACATCGACCCCGAGGTACCGGGCAACACCCGGCTCATGGTCCGGACCTGGCGCCCCGAGCGCGACCGGAGGATCGTGATCGTTGCCGACACCTCCCGCACCGCGGCGGCGCGCATCGCCGACGAGCCGCGGCTCGACACGAGCTACGAGGCCTCGCTCCTGCTGGCAGCGCTCGCCTCGCACGCGGGCGACCGGGTCGACTTCCTCGCGACCGACCGCCGCCTGCGCGGGCGGGTGCACGGCGCGAGCGGGCCCGACCTCCTCGCCCGGATGGTCGACACCATGGCGGGCATCGACGCCGAGCTCGTCGAAGCCGATTGGGCCCTCGTACCGGGTCAGGTGCGGGCGGTGACGAGCCGCCACGCCTTCGTCGTGCTGCTGACGGCGGCCGACTCCCCCGGTTCCGCCCGCGGCCTGCTCTCGGTGCTGCCGCAGCTCACCTCCCGGCACACCGTCGTCGTCGCCTCCGTCGCCGACCCGGCCCTGATCGAGACGAGCCGGCTGCGCGGCGACCTCGACGAGGTCTACGGAGCAGCGGCCGCGGAGCGCGGCCTGCTCGACGGCGAGCGGGTCGGCGCCGCGATCCGCCGGCTCGGCGCGCAGACGGTCACCGCGGCGCCGCACGAGCTGCCCCCGGCGCTCGCCGACCGCTACCTCGAGCTCAAGGCGACCGGCCGCCTCTGAGCCGCCGCGACGTCTCGCGGCGTCACGCGGCGCCGTTTTCGAACATTCGCGCGGGGTTCACCGTCCGGTGACGGCCGACTCGCTACGCTCTGGGAGGCGCCGATGAGGCAGCGCCACGCTCGAGCGGTCGCCACCGGCGCCGCCACCCTACGAAAGGGACATCCTTGTCTGACACCGCATCCGCCGTCGCCCCGTCGCCTGCACCCGTCGTCGCCGGCCCGTCGACCACCCAGCGACTCATCGCCGAGCTCCTCGGCACGTTCATCCTCGTCTTCGGCGTGATCGGCGCGGCGATCTTCTCGTCCGCCGACACCGGCCTCCTCGGCGTGGCCTTCGCCCTCGGCCTGTCGGTCGTCGTCGGCGTCTACGCCTTCGGCCCGATCTCGGGCGGCCACTTCAACCCGGCCGTCACGCTCGGCCTCGCGATCGCCGGCCGCTTCGCGTGGAAGGACGTGCTCGGCTACCTCGCGGCCCAGGTCGTCGGCGGCATCCTCGGCTCCGTGGTGCTGCTCGGCATCCTCTCGACCGGGCCCGTGTTCGACATCGCCGTCTTCCGCAGCGTGTCGACCGGGTACGACGAGCTCTCGCCGAACGGGTTCGGCCTCGGCTCGTTCCTCATCGCCGAGATCGTCGCGACCGCGATCTTCCTCTTCGTCATCCTTGGCGTGACCTCGGCCGGCCGTGCGGCGTCGAACCTCGCCCCGCTCGCCATCGGCCTCACCCTCACCGTGCTCGTGCTCGTCGCCGGCCCGGTCTCGAACGGCTCGTTCAACCCGGCGCGTTCGATCGCGACCGCGATCTTCGGCGGCACCGAGGCGCTCACGCAGCTCTGGGCGTCGATCGTCGCGCCGATCGTCGGCGCACTGCTCGCCGGCGTCGTCTACAAGGCGGTCTTCGACCGTCCGGTAAAGCTCACCGCGTAGGCTCGCTCGGGCCGCGCGCCCGCATCGCACGACGGCGGATGTCCCACCACGGGGCATCCGCCTTCGTCGTATCGGATCAGCCGGAGACGACCCGCGTGGCGCCGGCGTCGAACGCGGCGAGATCACCGGTCGCCCCTGCGCGCCGGGCGCGGCCGCCGATCACCAGCATGTAGAAGAGGAACCCGCCGAGCGCGAGCGCGCCGATGCCGATCTTGACCGCCCACGGCCACGGCGCCGGGGTGACGAAGCCCTCGATCAGGCCGGCGACGAAGAGGAAGAACACGAGCCCGATGGCCACGGTGAACAGGGCCCGGGCGTCGGCGGCGAGTGCGACGCCGCGGGGCCGGGGCCCCGGCGCGACCCAGGCCCAGAAGATGCGCAGGCCGGCCGCGGCGGCGACGAACACGCACGTGAGCTCGAGCAGTCCGTGCGGCGCGATGTAGAGGAAGAACGTGTCGGCCTCGTCGTACGCGAACATGATCGCGGCGTTCACCCCGAGGTTCTGCGCGTTCTGCATGATCACCCACGGCACCCAGACGCCGAGCACGCCGAAGGCCACGCACTGCGCGGCGATCCACGCGTTGTTCGTCCAGACGGAGCCGGCGAACGAGCCCGCCGGGTGCTCCGAGTAGTAGGCCGCGAAGCCCTCCTCGGCGATCTGGCGCAGCTCGCGCTCCGAACCGACGTTCGCGAGCGCGCGCGGGTCGCCGCCGATCCACCAGGCGTACAGCGCCGCGATCAGGAACGTCGCCACGGCGACCGCGAGGGTCAGCCAGCGGATGCGGTAGAGCGCCGCCGGCAGGTCGACCGCGGCGAACCGGGTGAGCTGGCGCAGCGGGTTCTCTGGCGCGCCCGTGAACCGCAGCCGGGCACGGGCGAGCGAGAGCGAGAGCCGGTCGCCGAGCGCGGTCGACCCGGCCGTCGACTTCACGAGCGAGAGGTCGGATGCCCCGGCCTGGTACCGCTCGATGAGCTCGTCGGTCTCGGGCCCGCTGAGGCGCGAGTCGCGCGCGAGCGCGTCGAGCCGCTGCCAGTCGTCACGGCGGGCTGAGGCGAGCGCTTCGAGGTCCATCTGCTTGAATACTACCCATGGCCGAATCGACCGCGGAGCCCGTCCGGCTCGCCCGTTTCGACGACGACGGCGTACTCACCGGCGAGGCGGTCGGCCTCGACCTGCGGCCCGCGAGCGCCCTCATCCGATCGGGCGGCGCCGCGATCGACGTGCTCGTGAGCCTCGCCCTCCTCATCGGCCTCGTCTTCCTGCTCGCCGGCCTCGGGGTCGACGAGGCCGCCTTCCGCGCAGTGTTCATCACCGGGCTGGTGACGGTGCTCGTCGTGGTGCCGACGACCGTCGAGACGGCCACGCGGGGCCGCTCGCTCGGCAAGCTCGCTCTCGGGCTCCGCGTCGTGCGCGACGACGGCGGGGCGATCGGCTTCCGGCACGCCTTCATCCGGGCGCTCGTCGGGGTCGTCGAGATCTACATGACCTTCGGCGGGCTCGCGGTGCTCGTCGGGTTCCTGAATCCGTCGTCGAAGCGGCTCGGCGATCTCCTCGCGGGCACGCACGGCCAGGTCGAGCGCGTGCCCGTGCCGCCGTCGACGGCGTTCGGAGTGCCGGCCGAGCTCGCCGCGTGGGCGTCGATCGCCGACATCGGGCGCCTCCCCGATCCGCTCGCCCGCAGGGTCGCGTCGTTCTTCCAGAACGCGCCGCACCTCGCTCCGGCGAGCCGTGACCGTGTCGCGGCGTCGCTCGCGGCCGAGGTCGCCCCTTACGTCTCCCCGGTGCCCGCGGCACCGGCCGAGCGCTTCCTCGCCGGGGTCGCGGCGCTCCGGCGCGAACGAGACCTCGCCGCGCTCGACCTCGAGGCCGAGCGCATGGCCGCACTCGGCCCCGTGCTCACGGCGACCCCGCCCGGCTTTCCCCGGCGCTGAGGCCGGCGCCGGGGCATCCGCCCGTCAGTAGCGGTAGTGGTCGACCTTGTACGGGCCCTCGACCGGCACGCCGATGTAGGCGGCCTGTTCGGGGCTGAGCTCGGTGAGCACGACGCCGAGCGATTCGAGGTGGAGCCGCGCGACCTTCTCGTCGAGGTGCTTCGGCAGCACGTAGACGCCGATCGGGTACTCGGAGGGGCGGGTCCAGAGCTCGATCTGGGCGAGCACCTGGTTGGTGAAGGAGTTCGACATCACGAACGACGGGTGACCCGTCGCGTTGCCGAGGTTCATGAGCCGGCCCTCGCTCAGCACCAGGATCGACCGGCCCGTCGGCAGCCGCCACTCGTGCACCTGCGGCTTGATCTCGACCTTCTCGGCGCCCTCGAGCGCCTCGAGCGCGGCCATGTCGATCTCGTTGTCGAAGTGGCCGACGTTCGAGACGATCGCGAGGTGCTTCATCTCGAGCATGTGCTCGAGCCGGAGCACGTCCTTGTTGCCGGTGCAGGTGACGAAGATGTCGACCTCGCCGACCACGTCCTCGACGCGGGCGACCTGGTAGCCGTCCATCGCGGCCTGCAGCGCGCAGATCGGGTCGACCTCGCTCACGATGACGCGGGCGCCCTGGCCGCGCAGGGCCTCGGCGGCGCCCTTGCCGACGTCGCCGTAGCCGACCACGAACGCGACCTTGCCGCCCATGAGCACGTCGGTCGCGCGGTTCAGCCCGTCGGGCAGCGAGTGGCGGATGCCGTACTTGTTGTCGAACTTCGACTTCGTCACCGAGTCGTTGACGTTGATCGCCGGGAAGAGGAGCCCGCCCTCGGCGTGCAGTTCGTACAGCCGGTGCACGCCGGTCGTGGTCTCCTCGGTGACGCCCGTGAGCTCGGCGGCGATGCGGGTCCAGCGGTCGGGGCTCAGCTCGAGCGAACGGCGCAGGGTGTCGAGGATGACGCGGTACTCGCCGCTGTCGGCCGCGGATGCCTCGGGCACGGCGCCTGCGGCCTCGAAGTCGCGGCCGCGGTGCACGAGCAGCGTCGCGTCGCCGCCGTCGTCGAGGATCAGGTTCGGGCCGATCCAGTCGGCGCCCGCCGCGGCGGCCTCGGCCGACCAGTCGAAGATACGATCGGTGCACCACCAGTACTCGTCGAGGGTCTCGCCCTTCCACGCGAACACGGGCACGCCCTTCGGCTCGTCGACGGTGCCCTCGGGGCCGACGACGACCGCGGCGGCCGCCTCGTCCTGCGTGGAGAAGATGTTGCAGCTCGCCCAGCGCACCTGCGCGCCGAGCGCCACGAGCGTCTCGATGAGGACCGCCGTCTGCACCGTCATGTGGAGGCTGCCGGCGATGCGCGCTCCCGCGAGCGGCTTGGACCGGCCGAACTCCGCGCGCAGCGCCATGAGGCCCGGCATCTCGTTCTCGGCGAGCCGGAGCTGGTGGCGCCCCGCCTCGGCGAGCGAGAGGTCGGCGACCTTGTACGGGAGGGCGGTGGCGGTGGCGGTGGCGGGCAGCGAGCTCATGCCGTCCATTCTCGCAGCATCGCCGCGGGGTGGGTCGACGGCGCCCGTCGCCCCACCCCGCGGTCCTACTGCTCGGCTGCGACCACCGGCTCGGTGGGCGCGGACACCCGACGATCGAGCTCGACGCCGTGACGGAGCGTCCGGACCTCGACCTGGATCCGTGCTCCAGCCTGCGCCTCGCCGAGGCGCAGCGTCGACTTGGTCGCGCCCGTGACGGGTGCACCGTCGGCGAGCCAGCGATATGCGAAGACCGTGCCGTCGGGCTTCACGCCGGGGAGGACCCTGAGCTTGGCACCGACGGTCGGCGCGCCGATGATCAGCGGACGATCGGGATCGGGTGCGGCGGCGACCACGGCGTCGGTGGGCGCCGAGATCGACGTGGTCGCACGGTAGCCGTCGGCCGCAGCCGTCACGCGCACGGCGATCCGCGCACCGAGGTGCTCCTCGGTCACGGCCAGTTCCGTTCCGGTCGCACCGGCGATCGGCTGCCCGTCGGCGAGCCACTCGTAGGCGAGCTCGGCCCCGTCGGTCGTCGAGGTCGCCGCGGCGGTCAGCGTCTCGCCGACCTTCGGGGTGCCCACCACCTCCGGCGTCGGCAAGCCGACCGCGACGGTGCCCCGGCGCTCGAGCGCGGCATCGATTCCGGATGTCTCCTCGCCGGAGACCACGGTGACGCGCGCGGCCTCCGCGGACGAGCGGCGGTCGCTCCACCACTCGGGCAGGAGGCCGGCCGTGCGCTCGGGATCAGGAACGAACCGCAGCGTGTACTCACCGCCCGGAAGACCCGAGAACCGGTAGGCGCCCTGGAGGTCCGCGAGGTTCTCCCCGACGAGACGCCCGTCGGCGGCGTAGACCTCGACCGTCGTGAACGACGCCCCGAGACCGTCGGCGTCGGTGACGCGACCGCTGATCGTTGCGCCGCGCACGAGCTCGGCATCCACACCGGTCGCGGGCTCCGTGCCGAGCACGAGCTCCGTCGCCGTCGTCGGCGTGGACGCCCCGTTCCACCATTGGACGCCGAGGTCGTTCCAGGCGTGGCCGAACCTGATCGTCACCGGAACGCCGATCGGCAGACCGGTCAACCGGTACGAGCCATCGGCCGCCGTGTCGATCGAGGCGAGCCCGACGCCCAGGGCGGCGTCGGTCGCGGTGACCCACACGCCGCCGATCGGCTCGGCCCCTGCGCCGAGATCCGCGCTGACGCGGCCCTCGACGACGCCGCCCTTCGGGAGTTCCGAGTCGAGCTCCAGCGGGTCCGTCCGCCCCGCCGCGACCGAGACCCGGTGGGTGATCGCGCCCGCGCCGATCCCAGCGGCCGCGGTGAACGTGACGAGGTACTCACCCGGGGCGAACCACCATTCGTAGTTCCCGGACGGATCGGTGCAGGTGCCGTCGCGAGGCGTTCCGTCGAGCAGGCGGACGCTCACGCAGCCCTCGACGGGCTCACCGCCGTGGGTGATGGTGCCGGCAAGGCGCACATCGGGTTCGAGCAGCAAGTCGCTGACGACGTCGCGGTCGGCGGCCACGACGTCGACGAGCACCGGTTCGTGCGTGCTGGAACCGGCAGCCTGCGCCGTCACCGAGTAGCGCCCGGGTTCGAGCCCCGTCACGCGGTACCTGCCCTCGACGGCGTCCGCCCACGTGCTCCATGCCGGCGCCGCACCCTCGCGTCGGATCAGCACCGAGGTCGCGACCGGCTGGCCGCTCGGATCCGTGACGACGCCGCTGAGCACGGTGTCGAGGGTGATCGCGGCGTCCGCACGGGCCTCGCCGTCGATCGGCACCGTCAACGTGCCGGCCCCGGCGAAGTCGTCGCCGCCGCCCCACCACGCGTCGCGGATCGGCCCGCCGAAGTGCACCTTGACTGCGCCGGCCGGAACCCCGTAGACCGAGAACTCCGTCCCGTCGAAGGAGCTGGACGATGCGACGACCTCGCCCGATTCGGCATCGTAGACGTCGATGTCGATGTCACCGTCGTAGACGGAACCGTCGAGGTCGAGCGCCGCGGCGACCCGGCCGAGTCCCGGGAGCGTGTAGTCGCGGGTCACGGTGCCGGTCGCGCCGACCTCGAAGTACCGCGCCGTGTCGCGCGCCGAGCCGTCCCACCACCACGAGGAGGCCGCCCACTCCGACTCGGCGAACCGCACGGCGTAGCGCCCGGCCTCGAGCCCGTCGAACGCGTACGAGCCGTCGGCCCCGGCCACCGTTCTGCGCAGCGGCTCGACTCGTTCGGTGTAGAGCTCGACGATCGCACCTTGCGCTGCGACCGTGCCCTCGGCGGTCATGAGCGACACCGTGCCGGCGATCGCCCCCTCGCCCCCGGCGGCAGCAGCCACGTCGAGGACCGTCTCGCGCTCGGCCGCCACCGCGAACACCTCGGCGCCGGGCCGGTCCTCGGCGCCGCCCGACCAGGTCGTGCGAATGCCGGGGCCCGATACCTCGAGCAGGTAGCGACCGGCCTCGAGCGGGGCGACCGAATAGCGGCCGTCATCGTCGGTCGTGGCACTGCCTGCGGCAGCACCGCTGAACGTGTGGACCGTCACCACGCCGTTCGGCACACCCGCACCGGACCCCGCCACGGTGATGCGACCGGACAGGCTCGCCGCCCGGGCCGGCGTGTAGTCGAGCGTGACGGGATCGCCGCCGACCAGCTCGACCGTCGCCGAGCCGCCGACGTACGGGGTTCCGCTCGGCATCGTGAACCAGACCTCGTAGAGGCCGTCCGCCAGGCCCTCGAGCGTGTAGCGACCGTCGGAATCGGTCGTGGTCGAACCCCAGCCGGGGCCGTTCGCCGACACCTCGACACCGGGGATCGGGGTGCCGTCGACCGCGACCGTGCCGGCGATGGAGCCGCCCCGCGAGAGCCGGGCGTCGATGCCCGTCACCGCTTGGCCCGATTCGACGACCACCGGTGTCGCGTCGTACTCGACCAGCACGTCGTCCCAGTACTCGCGGATGTAGCCGGCCGCCGGCCCCGGCTCGTACTCGTCGGGCGCGAACGAGAGCGTGTAGCTTCCTGCGGAGAGGCCGACGAGCTCGTAGCGGCCGTCGGCGTCCGTCGTCGCGAAGCCCCACGAACCCCAGTTCGAGGCGGCGACATTGACCCCGGGCAGCGGCTCTCCGTCGTCTCCGGTCACCTGTCCGCTGATGCCGCCGCCCGCCGAGAGCGTCGCGTCGAGACCGTCGAGGGTCTCACCGCCGACGACCGAGACGGTGTCGGCGTCGGACTGGTCGGGACGGTCGTCCCACCATTCGCCGGTGTATGCAGAGCCCCACGGGGGGCTGAACTCGAGCGTGTACCGGCCCGCGGCCAGGCCCGCGATCGTGAAGGCCCCGTCCTCGCCCGTCCACGAACTGCCGCCGTACTCGAGATTCCCGTCGACGAGCGCATAGGCGGTGACGGTGGCCTCGGGCAGGGGCGCACCGCCGTCGCCGGAGACGACGCCGGCGAGCGAGCCGCCGATCGCCAGGGTGGCCTCGAGTCCGCTCACCTCGGCGCCGTCCTCGACCTCGAAGGTGTCGGCGTACCACTCCATCGACTGGTCGTTCCACCACTCACCCACGAGCTGCGAGCCGGCGGGCGGCGAGAACTGCAACGTGTACGTACCAGCGGTGAGCGCCTCGAACGCGAAGGCGCCGTCGACGTCGACGTCGACCCCGGCAGCCCACTCCAGGTACTCGCCGTTGTGCCGGTGGGCGCTGACCGTCGTGCCGGCGACCGACGCGCCCCCGTCGGCGACCACGGTGCCCCTGATCGACCCCGTCGCCGTCGGCTCCGCCGGGGCGGGTTCCTCCGCCGGGGCGGGTTGCTCCGCCGGCGCGGGTTCCTCCGACGGGGATGGCGGCTCAGACGAGGAGGCGCCCGAGTCGGGCTCGCTCGTCGGCGCCTCGGACGACGCCGGCTCATCGGCCGGCGGAGCGGTCGGGGACGGCGCCTCGGTCGCCGGCGCGGTCGGGGACGGCTCGACCGCGAAGGCCGCTCCCGACCCCCCGAGCACGAGCGTCGAGGCGAGGAGCGCGATGAGGCCGGCGCGAGTCGCGGCGCGCAGGGTCGGCAGGGAGGATCGAGGACGCACGTGGTCTCCGGCTGTAGGGTTCGGTCTCGGGTGGAACCGGAAGCGCGGCGACAGCGTCGCACGGGCAGGGCCGTGTTCGGATCTTGAGACTACCGACCGTTCGGTCGCGGACCATCACCCCCTTTCGGGGGGTGTTCGCCTACACGTCGCGGATGAGCCCGAGGACCTCGTCGCGGACGGCGGCCATGGTCGGCTCGTCGCCGCCCTCGACGTTCAGGCGCAACAGCGGCTCGGTGTTCGACGGCCGCACGTTGAACCACCAGAACGGCTCGTCGCCCGCCGTCTGCCCGATGACGGTGAGACCGTCGAGCTCGTCGAACTCGCCGCGCCCGGTGAACGCCTCGACGATGCGCGTGTATGCGGCCGGGACGTCGTCGACCACCGAGTTGATCTCGCCCGAGAGCGAGTACGGGTCGAAGCGGGCGCCGAACTCCGAGAGCGGGGCGTCCTGCGCGCCGAACTCGGCGAGCACGTGCATCGCGGCGAGCATGCCGTTGTCGGCGCCCCAGAAATCGCGGAAGTAGTAGTGCGCGGAGTGCTCTCCGCCGAAGACGGCCCCGGTCGCCTTCATCTGGTCCTTGATGAGCGAGTGCCCGACGCGGGTGCGAACCGGCACGGCGCCGGCCGCCTCGATGGTCTCGGGCACGAAGCGCGAGGTGATGAGGTTGTGGATGACGTTGACGTCGGTCTCGCCTGCGGCGCCGACGCGGGCGATCTCGCGGAGGGCGACGATCGCCGCGACCGCCGAGGGGGTGACGGCACCGCCCTGCTCGTCGACGACGAAGCAGCGGTCGGCGTCGCCGTCGAAGGCGAGGCCGAGGTCGGCGCCGTGCTCGACCACCGCGCGCTGCAGGTCGACGAGGTTCGCGGGTTCGAGCGGGTTGGCCTCGTGGTTCGGGAAGGTGCCGTCGAGCTCGAAGTAGAGCGGCACGATCTCGAGGGGCAGTGCGGGAAGCCCTGCGGCCTCGCCGAGGACGGCCGGGACGGTGAGGCCGCCCATGCCGTTGCCGGCGTCGACGACGATCTTCAGCGGGCGGATGCGGCGGAGGTCGACGAGGGTACGGAGGTACGCGGCGTAGTCGGCGAGGACGTCGGCCTCGAGGATCGCGCCGGGCAGCTCGACGGGCGTGATGCCCTGCTCGAGGTAGTCGGCGGCCCGGTCGCGGATCGCCGCGAGCCCAGTGTCGAGCGAGATGCCCTGTGCGCCCGCGCGCGAGAACTTGATGCCGTTGTACGCGGCGGGGTTGTGACTCGCGGTGAACATCGCCGCCGGGGCGTCCATCGAGCCCGACGCGAAGTAGCTCTCGTCGGTGGAGCACAGCCCGATCGACACGACGACGGCGCCGCGCGCGGCTGCGCCGGCTGCGAAGGCCGCTGCGAAGGCGGGCGAGGAGTCGCGCATGTCGTGCCCGACCACGACCCGCCCGCCCGCTGCGCCGACCTCGTCGACGAAGGCGGCGCCGAGCGCCTCGACGGTCTCGGCGGTCAGCCCCTCGCCCACGATCCCACGGACGTCGTAGGCCTTCACGACCGCGTCGAGGCGCGCGCGAGCGTCGGATGATGCAGCCGGAGTCATGCCTTGAAACCTACCCCACCGAGTGCGGTGTGCCGCACGACCTGCCAGCCCACCGGGGCCGAGGTGCGCTCGGCGTGGCGGGCGCAGAGATCGTACCCGTGCGGTTCGCGCACGACCGCGAGCGGGCCCAGCACCGCCGTCGACTCGGCGTAGTCGAAGGTCAACGTCGCAACCGCCTCGGCGGCGCATGCGGTTCGCGAACAACGTCTCATGGCAGATCAAGAGTAGCGATCGGCGCCGACAATAGGATGGAATGCATGCCCCGCTCTCGTCGTGTCGCGCCCAGCTCCCCGAGACGGCTCGCTCGTGACCGTCACGGCCGCGGCATGCGCTCGCCCGTGACCGGACCGCACCTCCCGCTGCTCTCGACCCGGCTCGACGAGTTCGAGCTCACGATCGGCACGACCGTCTCGTACCTGCGCGGGCTCTGGCCCGAGCTCGACGGCGTCGTGTTCGAGGTCGCGCAGGCCCCGGCCGAGGCGATCCACGACGACCACGTCGACCGCTGGAAGGTCTACCACGACGAGCGACGCATCGTCTTCTTCCGACTGCCGATCGTGCGCTTCCTCCGGCTGCAGGAGGGCGAGGACCGCGACGAGAAGCTGCTCGTCGAGAGCTGCGTATTCCGCGCCGTCGCCGACTTCCTCGGCCGCGACCCGTGGGAACTCGCGCCGGGACGCTACCGGCACTTCTGAGGCCGATCCGCCGCCGCTCGATTCGGGCGACGGCGGCCGGATCGCCTATCGCGGCGTGACGACGATCGGCGAGTCGAGCGGTCCCGGCGGGCGGATCGGGAACGACGCCAGGGCTCGCTCGCCCGAGAACGACACCGTCGCGTGCACCCCGGCCGCCTCCACGAGCTCGACCACGCTCCGCGGATCCAGGTCGATCGCCGCCGCCTCGTCGGGCGCCAGCCGGACCGAGCGCTCCTCGCCGTCGACGACGGCCTGCACCTCGAGCTCGTCGTCACCCGGGTTCAGCAGGTGCAGCACCGGCCCGGGCCCCTGCGGCACCGCCACCACGGCGGCATCGAGCAGCGGAGAGGTCGCGACGGTCCAGGCGAGGTCGACGGACGCCTCCTCGTCGGCGCCGTCGGGCGCGGTCTGGGCCTGCGGCGTTCCGGTGGTCGCGCGGGCCGCGGCGACGATCGGCGCATCGGCCTCGAGGGTGATCGTGTAGTCGCCCTCGTCGAGCTCGCCGAGCGGCACGTCCGTGGCCTGGCCCGGCTCGAGCGAGACGTCGATGCTCGTCCCGCCGCCGCCCGACTCCGAAGCCACGCCGATCGAGACCTCGGCGGGCTCGTCGCCGGGCGCGAAGAGCCGCACCACCGGATGGTCGTCGCCCTCGGCGTGGTCGTCGGCGGGGTCGACGCCGCCGGCGGTCGGCACCACGAAGCCGGGGATCACCTGGGTCGTCGCGGGCGGCGCGGTCGGTCCGACGAGCTCGACGCCCGCGGGCGTCAGCCCCTCGACGACCGAGTGCTCGAGCGACGCCGCGATCGCCCCGCCCGTGCTCGCGACGTGCACCACGGGCGAGTGGAGGTTCGGGGCCAGGCCCGCGAGCGAGAGCACGCGCTGCTCCCCTGCGGGCACCGTGATGCCGAGAGCCGACGGGGCATCGACACCGCCGTTCTCCCCGCTGACGCGCACGTCGACGGTCGCGGCGACCGCGCTCGGGTTCGAGAGCAGCACGATGGTGCTCCGCCCGACGTCCGTGGCGCCGCCGACGAGCCACGCCTCGGCGACCGCCTCGTCGCACGCGGCGGCGGCGAATCCGGCGATCGTCTCGCGGTCGCTGCGCTGCCCCTGCGCTCCGGCCAGCTCGCCGACGCCCGCGGCACCGGCCTCCGTCGTGATGGCGAGCGGAGTGCCGTCGCGGTCGGCGTTCGGGTTCTCGGGCGCGGCGAGCGGGGTCTCGGTGATCTCGACGTCGTCGGGCGAGACGCCCGTCGTGACGGAGGTCGAACCGAACGAGACCGCGGTCGTCGCGTCGGTGTCGTCGTCGCCGAGCGCGAGCAGCGGGCCGGGGCAGACGCGAAGCTGCCCCGTCTCTGTGGGCTCCACGACCGTCGACGGCGGTTCGACGCGGAAGTCGGGCCACGGGACGAGGGCCGCCGCCGCGATCGCCGCGGCTGCGATGCCGCCGGCGGCGACCAGGGCGAGGGCCTTGCCGCTCGCGCGGGCGACGTTGCGAGCGAGGTCGCGCTTATCGGCCATCGTCGTCTCCTTCGCTCGCGGGGGCGGGTTCATCGGGGCGTTCGGGGCCCGGCGCGCCATCGGATGCCTCGGCGTCGGAGCCGCCGGTTGGGGCGGGCTCGTCTCGGACTCCGCCGTCGCCGCCCGTCTCCGCTCCGGGCTCGGTCTCGGCCGCCGCTTCGGCATCCGCATCGGCATCCGCTTCCGGCCGCGCGCCGGCCGCGGCGGCATCCCCGGCCTCGTCGGAGGCCGCGACCGGCACCGCGTCGCCTACCGGGGCGACCGACTCGTCGGAGTCGACGTCGCCGCCCGGCTCGGGTTCGGCGACCGCGGATCCGGCGCCGACCGGCGCGGCTGCGGCCGCGCGCGCCGTGCGCCGCGGCTTCACCGGACGACGCTCGGGACGGCGATCCGCCTCCCTGCCGGCACCGGTGGGGATCGAGAGCAGCAGCGTCGCACCGAGGACGAGCAGCTGCACGGCGATGACGACGCCGGCGATCCAGCCACCCGCGTCGGCCGGGATCTGCGCGGCCGGAGCGTCGGGTTCGGCGTCCGTGAACCGCCAGAGCGTGCCGAAGTCGGTCTCGCCGACGGCGACCAGCGCCGGGTTGGCGTCGAGCGCGGTGCGCGCGCGATCGGCCACCGCCACCGCGTCCACGTCGTCGAGATCGCTCGCGTCGTCGAGCAGCACGAAGGACGCGCCGAACTCGTCGACGGCCGCCTCGGCGCCCGATCCGCTGCGCGAGGCGAGGTTGCCGGCGACGAGCGCGAGCTCCTCCTCGTCGGCCGAGAGCGTGCGCGCGGTGGCGGCGAGCGTCGACTGCTCGTCGAGCGTGGTCCCGGTGCCCCGCTCGAGCGTGGCGCGCAGCACCCCGTCGGACTCGGGCGTCAGGCGGAGCGTCGTCACCCTGGGATCGGTCTCGGCCTCGGCACCGACGAACGCCGGCAGGGTGCGGGCCGCAGCGGGCTGCACGGCGACGGAGCCCGTCGCGAGCGCGATCCCGGTCGGCAGCACCGCCGCGGCCATCGCGGCGAACACCACCCACCCGAGCATGGCGCGGCCGCGACGCATGGCGTCGAGCGCGAGCACCGCGGCGAGCACGAGCCCCAGCCAGGCGAGGCTCAGGCCGCCGCCCGTCCAGACCGGCACGGCCGCGGGGCCCGCCGAGGCGACCGAGAGGTGCGCCGCGGCGACCGCGGTCGCGAAGCCGAGCAGGGCGATGCCGAGCGAGAGCACGGCCGCCCTGAGCGAGCGGGTGAGCACCGCCGTGAGCGCGACGATCACGAGCGGGAGGACGAGCGCGCTGAGCGCGATGCGGAAGTCGACCGAGCCTGCGGAGGGGAAGAAGTCCTCCCACCCGCCCCAGGAACCGTCGGGAAGCCCCAGCGCGAGCTGCCAGGTCGACGGGATCCCGCTGCCGGTCGGGAGCCCGGGATCGGCGAAGAGGCCGAGCGGGGTGCCGCGGCGGAGTTGATCGACGATGAGCGGAAGTCCGAGCACGAGTGCGGGGATCGGCAGCCCGATGAGGCGCACCCACGCCCGGCCGCTCACCGCGAGCGCGACGACCCAGGCGACGAGCAGTGCCGGCACGAGGCTCGGAGCGGCGCCGACGAGCGCCGCGAGCAGCAGCGAGGCGGTCGCCGCCGCGGCCCAGGACGTCGCCGCGCCGATCGCGGCGAAGACGAACCAGGCGAGCAGCACGTGCGCGAGCACGGCGCCGGGGCGGCCGTCGCCGAGGGCGACGAGGAACGGAGGGGCGAAGGCCCAGAGCAGTGCGGCGACGGCGCGCACCGACGCCCGGTCGGTGAGGCGCGAGGCCGCGAACCAGGCGCCGACCGCGGCCGCGGGGATCGCGAGCAGCCAGAGCAGGAGGAGCCCGAACGACGGCGCCCAGAACGCCACGGACCCGAGTACCGCGAGTACGCCGGCGAACGGGTCGGCGGCACCGACGAACCCGGTGCCGAGGTCGCGCCAGCCGTAGGCGGCGTTGCGCCAGAGCTCGGCGAGGTCGCTCGAGAGCGGCTGGAGCGCGCCGCCGCCGACTCCGCCGGAGCCGAGGAGCCAGGAGAAGAGTCCGATGGAGGCGGCCGCCGTCACCAGGAGGATCCAGCCTCCACCGGTGCCGATGAACTGCAGCTCGTGCTTGCGCCCCCTGGCGCGCTCCCGGCGCGCCTCGGCGGCGTGCTGGCGGCGACGGCGCATCTCGTCGGGCTGCATGCGCAGCGGCGCGACGGCCGACCAGCCGACCGTGCGCGCCGACTTCAGGGTGCGACGGGCACGCGGCACCTTCGCGCCCGAGAACATCGTCGTGAACGCCGCGGCGAACTCGCCCGGGATCGCCCCGGGCGCCTTGACGAGCAGCAGGCGCACCGAGCGGAGGACGGCGAGCACGAGGAAGCTCAGCCAGTGCAGCGGCACGAGCGGGAGCGGCGCGTAGACGAGCCTGCGGTGCAGCTGGGCCGCACGCGTCGCGCGCACGCGACGGCGCGTCGTGCGTGCGCGCGAGCCGGCTTCGGGGCCCGCGACGCCCACGCCCGCGAAACGCACCTTCGCCTCGGGCACGACGGCAACCCGGTGCCCCGCCAGGCGGGCGCGGATCGAGAGGTCGAGCGCGTCGTCGACGGTGGGCAGCCCCGGGTCGAATCCGCCGAGCGTGCGCCAGACGGTGTGCCGCACGAGGACGGCTGCGGGATCGAGCCCGAGGACGTCGCTGAGCCCGTCGTGCTGGCCCTGGTCGAGTTCGTCGGTGACGATGGCGACGCTGCGTCCGAGGCGGGTGATCGATCGGCCGAACCGGGCGATGCGCTCGGGTTCGTCCCAGTCGACGAGCTTCGGGCCCGCGACGGCGACCGACTTCGCGGTCTCGAGTGCGGCCACGAGCTGCGCGAGCGCGCCGGGCGCCGGCGCGCTGTCCTCGGCGAGCAGCCAGAGCGCGTCGGCGTCGCTCGCGGGGGCCTCGAGCACGCGGTCGGCGGCACGGATCGCCTCGCCGAACGATCGGCGCTGCGAGAGGTCGATGACGTGCGACGGCGAGGCCGCGACGACCTGCTCACGGGCGACGGCGTCGGCCTCGGTGAGGACGACGACGAGGGCGTCGGGCGCCCGCTCCTGCGAGCGAAGGGCGTCGAGCGTCTGGCGCAGGTGGTCGCCGCCGTGGTGCACGACGAGGACGGCGGTGACTCTGGGGAACATCGGGGTCAGCCTAAGCGGCGGACCGCGCGGCATCCGCAAGCGAGGCGGGCGCGCCTCGAAAACGTCGGCCGGAATGCCGAGCGCGGAGCCTGCCGAAGCAGGCTCCGCGCCTCACACCGCCCGCTTGCGGAGCTTGCGCCGCTCGCGTTCGGAGAGACCGCCCCAGATGCCGAAGCGCTCGTCGTTGCCGAGCGCGTACTCGAGGCATTCGCCCCGAACCTCGCAGCCGGTGCAGATCTTCTTCGCGTCCCTCGTCGATCCGCCCTTTTCAGGGAAGAACGCCTCGGGATCGGTCTGCGCGCACAATGCGTCGCTCTGCCACGCCAACGGATTGTCGTCGTCGACCGACGGTCGCACGCCGGGAACTCCCAGCCTGACCGGATCGATGAACCAATCGTCAGGTACTCCAGAACGATATTCAGGACTTCCCATATCGTCTCCCACCCAGTTGTACCGACCACCCAGAGGGTGTGTCACGACCAATTACACCGGTGTAGTTCGTGAGAGTCAAGTCGTAGATCGTAAACCCTCGACTCGCCGTCGAGGCTTCACGAGGGTCACGACACGCCGGGTGTTGAGGAGACGTTATGAATCGGGCGAGGATGCCACGCGCTCAGCTCGCAGCGCGACGCGCCTCCCAGGCGCTCCGCACCATGTCGGTCAGCGAGTGGCGCATGCGCCAGTCGAGGTCGCGGGCCGCGAGCTCGCCCGAGGCGACGATACGGGCGGGGTCGCCGGCGCGACGAGGTGCGACCTCGGGCTCGAACGCGATTCCCGTGACCTCGGCGACCGCGGTCATGATCTCGCCGACCGAGACGCCGTCGCCCGATCCGAGGTTGTAGACCGGCTCGACCGCCTCGCCGGCCTCGAGGCGCTGGGCCGCGACGACGTGCGCCTCGGCGAGGTCGGCGACGTGGATGTAGTCGCGCACGCAGGTGCCGTCGGGGGTCGCGTAGTCGTCGCCGTTGATGCGCGGGGTGCGCCCGTCGAGGAGGGCGTCGAAGACGAGGGGGAAGAGGTTGTGCGGGCTCGGGTCGAACACCTCGGGCGTGCCCGATCCGACGACGTTGAAGTAGCGCAGGCTCGTGTGGGAGAGCCCGGCCGCCCGCGCCTGGTCGGCGAGCAGCCATTCGCCGATGAGCTTCGACTCGCCGTAGGGCGACTCGGGATGCTTCGGCGTCGCCTCCGTGACGAGGTCGACGTCGGGCGTGCCGTAGACCGCCGCGCTCGAGGAGAAGACGAGGTTGGCGACGCCCTTGGCCTCCATCGCGGCGAGGAGGGTCGCGGTGCCGGTGACGTTCTGCTGGTAGGTGTGCAGCGGTCGCTGCACCGAGACGCCGGCGTACTTGTAGCCGGCGAGGTGCACGACGCCGCGGATGCCGTAGCGCTCGAACGCCGATTCGAGGACGCGCCCGTCGAGGATGGAGCCCTGAACGAAGGGGATGCCGTCGGACACGAAGCCGCGTCGGCCCGAGGAGAGGTCGTCGACGACCACGGTATCGATGCCCTTCGCCGCGAACGCCCGCACGACGTGCGAACCGATGTACCCCGCACCCCCGGTGACCAGCCAGCTCATATTCCGCCTCTCTGAGCGGCGGTGTCTCCGGCGCCCACCCGATCGTAACGAACGGGGGCGCAGGAGAGCCCGCCGACCGCTCTGCGGGGAACGGAGGCGGGCTCGATCCGGATCGGCAGTCAGCTGAGTCGTTCGATGTGGCGCGTGCGGTCGCGGATCTCGGGGCGGCCGTAGCCGTCGTCGTCGAGCCGGAGCACGGTGGCGAGGACTCCCCAGACGGCGAGCCCCGCGAGCACGAGGAGGATGATGGTCGTCATGGCGGTAAATCTACGTATTGCCAGATACTGCCGAAAGTGGCAGAGTGGACACTAATCGATCGATTTCTGCCAAGCGGAGGGCACCGTGCTCCACACCATCGCCTGTCTCGCCATTCCCCAGATGGCGCCGTTCGAATTCGGCGTGATCTGCGAGGTGTTCGGCATCGACCGCTCCGAGCAGGGCGGGCCGAGCTTCGACTTCCACGTCGTCGCCGCCGACCCCGGGCCCATCTCGACGAAGCTCGGGTTCGACATCGTCGTGCACGAGGGGCTCGAGTTCGCGCGCACGGCCGACCTCGTCGCGGTGCCGGCCGCCCTCATCGACGAACCGCTCGACGAGCGCGTCGCGGAGGTGATCCGTGACGCCGTCGCCCGGGGCGCCTGGGTGCTCAGCGTCTGCTCCGGCGCCTTCACGCTCGGCCGCGCCGGCGTCCTCGACGGGCGACGCGCCACCACCCACTGGATGTACACCGACCGCCTCGCGGCCGAGTTCCCGACCACCGACGTCGACCCCGACGTGCTCTTCGTGCAGGACGGCAAGGTGGTCACCGGTGCCGGCACGGCCGCAGGCATCGACGCCGCCCTCCACATCGTGCGATCCGAGCTCGGTGCGAGCGCCGCGAACATCATCGCCCGCCGCATGGTCGTGCCCCCGCAGCGCGACGGGGGGCAGTCGCAGTTCATCCAGACCCCCGTCGGCGAGTGCCACAGCGACTCGTTCGCGACGATCACCGCGTGGATGCTCGAGCACCTCGACGAGGACCTCACCGTCGACCGGCTCGCCCGCACCGCGCTCATGTCGCCGCGCACCTTCGCCCGCAGGTTCCGCGCCGAGACGGGTACCACGCCGAACGCATGGCTCAACCGCCAGCGACTGCTGCGCGCACAGCAGCTCCTCGAGGAGACCGACCTCAACCTCGAGCAGATCGCCCGCGACACCGGGTTCGGCGCCGCCGCCGTCATGCGCCACCACTTCGTCAAGGTGCTGCAGACCACGCCGACGGCCTACCGGCGGCTGTTCGGGCTCCGCGTCGCGAGCTGATCGTCGCGGCTGCGAGAATACTCGGATGACGACCGAGCTCGGAGAGAACTGTCGGATCGACCCGAGCGTGCGGATGCACGGCGATGTCACGATCGGCGACCGCACCACGATCTACCGCGGCGGCGAACTCCTCGGGCCGATCACGATCGGTGACGAGGTCTTCATCAACCGCGATCTCTACGCGCGGCCCGGCACCTCCATCGGCGATCGGGTGAACATCGGTCCGTTCGTCCGCCTGATCACCGACACCCACGACATCGGACCGCACCGGAAGCGCGCGGGTGCCGGCAGGAACGATCCGATCACGATCGGCGACGGAACGTGGATCGGGGCGGGCGCGCTGATCGTCGGCGGGGTGACGATCGGGGCCGGCGCCGTGATCGCCGCAGGCGCCGTCGTCACCTCCGACGTCCCCGCGGACGCGCTGGTCGGCGGCGTTCCCGCGCGCGTGATCCGGATGCTCGGCGGCTGAGCGACCGTCAACCGCCGGCCGAAACGGTCGCGAGCCCTTGCTCAGCCAGCCGGTCCTGCATGAGCTCCCACGTCGTCGAGGCGTAGGTGTTCGAGATGTGCGAATGGTCGCGGTAGACCTTCACGTGGCCCGCCACCGTCCGACACTGCGCCGCATCGCAGAAGGCGTCGCTGAGATCGATGCCGTGGCCGCCCGGCATCCGGCGGGCGGACTCGTACATCTGGTCGTACTCGGCGAGCACGTCAGCACGATCCCGCGCGCACGCCTCGACGCCGTCGATCCCCTCGCGCTCCACGCACGCCAGGCTTTCATCGCTCGACTTCGGGTAGTCCCTGAGCACGACGACGTCAGTGCCAGCGTCGATGAGCGGTTGCCACGCATAGCCGAAGGCCTCCTCGGCCGCTGCCGCGGACGCCTCGCCGCTCGAATCGGCCCAGGCGCTCGCGCCGTGGGTCGAGGTCGCGAACCAGTCGAGGGGCGGCCCGGCGAGGATGTCGGCCTGCACGTTGTCGACCCACTCGGCGCACTCCTCGCTGAGCCACACCTCGGTGCCGATCCGCTGCGGCGTGGCGAACTGGCATCCGTTCTTGTACCAGACCCGCAGCTCCCAGCCCTGCTCCTCGGCCACGCGCTCGAGTGCGGGGAACCAGGCGATCGCGTGCGAGTTGCCGATGAGTCCGATCCTCGTCTCGGAGCCGACGGCGCCGTACGCGCACATCTTCGCCTCGGCGTGGTACTTCTTCACCGCGCAGTCGGTCTCGGGCGTCTGCAGGTCCTCAGCGACGGCGCCGAGCGGCACGACGCGATCGCCCAGAACCTCCTCGCGGCAGTCGGGATCGCCGTTCAGGACCGCCAGCGCGCCGAAGCACGAGAGCCCCTCGCCGCTGAGCGCCGCGAGTTCGCGCCGCTCGGACTCGTTCGCGAACGTGACGGCAGTGAGCGACCCGACGGCCACGGCGAGCACGGTCGCCCAAGCGACGACGAGCGCCAGGTTGCTTCGCCGACGCCTCGGCGCCTCGGTCGATCGCGACGCACCCATCAGCGGACGCTCGATCCACCTGGACGTCGCCCACGCGAGAACGACCGCAGCGACGATCACCGCGGCACCCGACTTCAGGCCGAGCTCCTCCCGTCCGAGGAGTGTCCGCGCGACGATGAGGAGCGGCCAGTGCCAGAGGTAGATTGCGAAGGCGAATCCGCCCATCCAGACCAGCGCCCGGTGGTTGAGGAACGCGTTCGCCGCAAGCGAGTCGCCCTTCTGACCCGAGGCGAGCACGAGTGCGGCGGCCGTCGTCGGCCACAGCGCGGCGTACCCCGGGAAGGACGACTCGACGGGGAGGAACGCGGCGCACGTGACGATGCCGAGCAAGCCGACCCAGACCATCACGAGGCGCATCGGCCGCGCGATGCCGATGCGGGGAAGCACGAGCGCGACCGCCGCACCGAAGGCGAACTCCCACACGCGGGTGAGCGGGCTGAAGTAGGCGAACGCCTGGTCGTCCGCCGTCTGGACGACGGACCATATGAAGGACAGCACGGCGAGCACGGCGATGACGACGACCAACGTCCGTTTGGTACTCCCGCGCCGTCGCCGCGCGATCCACACGGCGGCGAGGACGACGAGAAGCCAGATCACGTAGAACTGACCCTGCACGGACATGGCCCAGAACTGCTGCACCGGCGACTTCGGCTCATTCTGCGCGAGGTAGTCGACCGACTGGAACGCGAGAGCGAGGTTCTCGACCGAGAACAACGAGGCGATGGTCTGCTCGAACGTCGACGCGCGGGCCGAAGCGGGCAGCACCGTCCAGGCGAGGAGCATCGTCGCCGACAGCACGACGAGCGCCATGGGAGCGAGCCGTTGGCCGAGACGTGCGAGGTACTCGCCCGGACGGGCGGTGCCGTAGCGCTGCACGTGACCGAGCAGGGTCAGCGTGATGAAATAGCCCGAGACGACGAAGAACACATCGACGCCGCCGGACACCTTCGCGCCCCAGATGTGGAACCCCGCCACGAGCAGGGCGGTCACCGCCCGCAGGCCCTCGATGTCGTTGCGGAACGACGGCTTTCGGACGCCGGTGGCGGCGACCCGCGCGGCGGCCGCGCTCTCAATGGCGGTCATCGACCCTCGTCATGGATGCGAATGAGCCTCGACTGACGGCTCAGCCGACAAGATTAGCCGGTCAACGGGACGAGGCCGTTCCGACCGTCGCGATCCATGCGGAGGCTCCCGCGAGGAAGACGAGTGACTCCTCGTCGGGCGTCGCATAGAGGGCACCCCCGGGGTGGAGTCGAACGGCCCCGCTCCGCCCTTCGAGCGAACCGGCCGACTCGGAGAGGATGATCGCCGGACCGTCGAGCGGCACCGTCGCCGGTTCGAGCGCCTCGACGCGGTACAGCGCGAAATCGGGCACGCCGGGCCGGAACAGCCGGACGCCGGGCGCGACCTGCACCGGTTCGAGCCGCGGAGGCGGCATCGGGGTGAAGTCGAGGACGCTGGTGAGCTCGTCCACGTCGATGTGCTTGGGCGTGAGGCCGCCGCGCAGGACGTTGTCGCTCGCGGCCATGAGCTCGATGCCGAGGCCGTCGAGATAGGCATGGACATTGCCGGCAGCGAGGAACAGAGACTCCCCCGCCGCTAGCCGCACGCGGTTGAGGAGCAGCGAGATGACGATGCCGGGGTCGCCAGGGTACGACTCGGCGAGCGCGCCCACGGTCTCGAACGAGCGCGCATAGGCCGAGCTCGCCGCCTCGGGCGTCGCGGCCAGAGCCGTCACCCGCTCGATCACCCAGTTCGCTTCGCCGGTGTCGCCGCCGCGGCCGTCGGTGAGCAGCCACTCGACGGTCGTCCGCAACGGGTCTGGTCCCGAGAGATGCGATTCGAGGAGATCGAGCGCCCCCTGGTCGGGCGAGCCGGATGACGCATCGGCGGCCCGCAGCACCGCGAGCACGCCGCGCACCTCCTCCAGGGGACGGAATCCCGACAATGCGTCGAAGGTCTCGCTCACAGCGACGACGAGCTCGGGCTTGTGGAACTCGTCCTTGTAGTTGCGGTCGTAGGCGTCGATCGGCACGCCGTCGGCCTCCTCCCGGGCGAAGCCCGCGCGCGCCTGCTCGGGCGTCGGGTGCGCCTGCAGCGAGAGCGGCGCGCCCGCGGCCAGCACCTTCAAGAGGAACGGCAGACGCGGCCCCCGGGCTGCGAGATCGGCGCCGAGCGCGGCGACGGGGTCGTTCGCGATCCACTCGGCGAGATCGGCGTACCCGACGGATGCCCCGTCGACGATCCGTGCGGGCGATCCGGCGTGTGCCCCGAGCCAGAGCTCGGCCTCGGGACCGCCCGAGGCGGGCCTGCCGCGGTACTCGGCGATCGCACTCTTCGAGCCCCAGGCGTAGTCGCGGGGGGTGTTGTCGATCGCCACGAACATGCGTGCTGGTCCCTTTCTTCGGCGTGGCTCCACGCTACCAATGGCCCGGAGGGGGCGCGCTCAGATCGAACGGGCGCGGAGCTCTCGCGGCGAGGCCCGGAAGCGATCGAGCGGGACCGCAGCCTCGGCGTCGCCCCAGAACGGCAGAACGAGGTAGGCGATCCCATCTCGCTCGGCGATCTCGTGCCGCAGGGACGAGAGGCCGCCGCGGTCGAGGTACTCGACGGCGCGTGCGCGATCACCGCGCAGGACGAACTCGTACAGCACCTTCGACTCGGCGGGCACCTCGGCCCAGATCTCGGAGTCCGCGAGCGCGGAGAGACGGCCGAGTCCGGTTCGCAGCTCGCCGAACGCGTCCTCGTCCATGTTCCGCACTTCGGATGCCGCGACGGCGGTGTCGTTCGAGAGGTACTGCGTCGTCCTGCTGCGATGGACCACCGCGTCCGACTCGGCTGCGAGCACGGCGAGCGCGCCGATCGCGGTCCCGAACCGGTCGCGTACCTGGGACGCGCGCACGCCCTGCTGGGTCATCGAGCTGCCATCGGAACGGATTCGCCAGTCCACCGTCTTGCGCTGCAGCACGTCGAACGCTCGCGCGCGCGCATACGCCTTCGCACTGACGAGTTGGTCCTGGAAGTGGCCTCCCTCCGGAAAGCTCAGCTCGGCCGACTCCCAGAACTCCCGGCGGTACAACTTCGTCCATTGCACCGCGTTGACGAGGATGTCGGGGAACTGCTCCAACCGGATCGCGCGGCGTTCTCGAGCATGGGCCTCGTCGATCCAGAAGGCGGGAGGCGTCCGCCGGCGCGCGCCCTCCAGCCGGTCGTAGGAGCCGACGGCGAAGTCGGAGCCGGTCGCTTCGACGCTCGCGACGAGATCGCGCAGGGCACCCGGACGGAGCACGTCATCACCGTCGAGGAAGGTCAGATACTCTCCCGCCGCGTGCGCGATGCCGTGGTTGCGCGTGGCATTGGGATCGCGGTAGGCCACCCGTTCGAGCCGCACCCGTGAGTCCCGCCGCACCCAGCGCTCGACCCGCTCCGCGGTGTCGTCGGCCGAGGCATCATCGAGCACGATCAGCGTGAACCGCCATCGGTCCTGTGCCAGCACCGAGCGGATCGTCTCGTCGATCATGCTGCCGACGTCGTGCACCGGGACGATGACGTCGACCCAGCCGTCGTCCCGGCGCGAGGCGCCTCGGGTTCGGCGACGGCCGGCGGCGGCCCGTGCTGGCGCGACGAGCTTCCCGGCGACATCGCGCAGTGCGCCTCGAACGGATTCCGGCATCTCGTCAAGTTATCGCACGACCGACGTGCCGGCGCCGTCCTAGGATGGCACGAGTGTCCAGCGACTTTGAAGAGCTCGTCCTCGGCGTACGCTGCGTCCGCTGGGACCCGCAGCGAACGCGCGACGGTCGTGTGGCGCGCGTCTCGAACTTCGGAGACCTCCTCGGCCCGCTGATCGCCCGGCGCATCATTGAGACGAGCCGGCTGGTCCTCGACACCGCTCGCGCCCGTCGCGTGCTCACGGTCGGTTCGGTGCTGCATTTCGCCCAGCCCGGCGACGTGGTGTGGGGCACCGGCATCAACGGCAAGGTCGGCGAGCAGACGCTCCCGCCGTCCCTGGACGTGCGTGCGATTCGCGGCCCGTACACCCGCGCCGTGCTCGCCGCACGCGGGATCGCTGCGCCGCCCGTCTTCGGCGATCCGGCACTCCTGCTCGACCGTCTGTGGCCCGAGCGCAAGCTCACGCGTGCACCGAAGACGCGCGCACTGGTCACCGTCCCGAACCTCAACGAGATGGAGCGATTCGGCGACGAGAGCGTCCGTTCGCCGCTCGACGATCCATGGGCCGTCATCTCGGATATCGCCGCCAGCGAATTCGTCACCGGCACCTCGCTCCACGCGCTCGTCGTCGCCGATGCCCTCGGGATCCCCTCCCGGCCGATTTCGCCGCTCGCCGAGAGCACCTTCAAGTACCTGGACTACTACGCGGGGACCGGCCGACCGGAGGTCGTCTTCGCCGCCTCGATCGAGGAGGCCCTCGACATGGGTCCGATCGAGCCGGCCCGGTTCGACGCGGACCGCCTGCTCGATGCCTTCCCACTCGACGTCTGGACCGGCACGACGGCTCCGCGAGCCGACCAGCCGGGAGGGTTCCGAGCGCTGCGGACGGAGGCAGAGTCCACGATCACCGAGCTCTCGAAGGTCGACGCGCCGTCCTCCGAAGCAGAGGAGGCGATCGGCCGGCTCCGGATGCTGGCGATGCGCAACCCGCCGCTGGACGGGCTCACGCGGAAGGAACGCCAGGAATTCTCCTTTCCTGATCCGATCGTCCTGGATCGGGATGCACCCCCGCCGCTCCTCTCGGTGGTGATCCCGACGCACAATGTACTTCCGTGGGTCGGCGAGACGATCCACTCCGTGCTCGAGCAGGACGTCGAAGGGCTCGAAGTGATCGTCATCGACGATCATTCGACCGACGGAACGCGCGAGCTGCTCGACAACCTCGCGCGTGATCCTCGGGTCCGCGTCGTCGACGCCGTCAGCCGAGGCGGTGGCACGGCGCGCAACATCGGCATCGACCATGCGCGCGGCCGCTACCTCGCGTTCTGCGACGGCGACGACCTCGTCGCCCCCGGGGCCTACCGCGAGCTCGTGCGGAGTCTCGAGGCCTCCGGTTCGGACATCGCGTTCGGAGACTACGTGAAGTTCTCGCCGAATCGGACCTGGTCGCCCACCCGCAACTGGCCCGCGTATCGATCGTCCCGGCACGGGATCACCCTCGACGAGGAACCGTCGCTGCTCAACGGGCGCCCCTGTTGGAATAAGGTGTTCAGACGTTCCTTCTGGGACGGACTCGCCACCCGGTTCCCCGACGTTCCTCGCTCGAACGACATCGTGCCGATGGTGACCGCCTACCTCGAAGCAGATCGCATCGACGTGCTCGACGCGGTCGTCTACCTCTACCGCGAGCGTCCTGGTACCGGCTCGATGACCGCTCGCGCGGCGTCATCGGACTCGCTGGTCAGCTATCTCACGCAGGAACTCGCGTGCGCGCGGTTGATCCGGTCGTCCGGCTCCCCCCGCATCGCCGCGGTGTACAAGTCGCTGATCCTCGACCGTGACGGATGGGTCCACCTCGCGAAGCACCTCCGTTCCGCGGATCGCGACACCTCGCAGGACGGCCTGATCGTCGATCGGGTCCGGGAGCTGCTCGGCACGATCGGCGCCGCCGCTTCTTCCACACGATCCCCGCAGAAGCGGATGGTCTTCGAGCTGTTGATCGCCGGCTCGCTCGAACTCGCCGCCGCGGTCGCGGTCGCCCTGGACGGCGACAACCACGAGATCTCGCGTCTCCATCAGGCTTGGACCCGCATCTTCCACGCGGAGGAGCTGATAGGCACCGACCTCCTCGGCGACCGCCTGATCACGACCATCATCGATGAGATCCTCGATGGTGCCGATTCCGATGTGGCTCTGCTGATCGACCTGGTGCGCAGACTCCCCGATACGAACAGCCGGCTCCTGCTGGCGATTCCCGAGTTCGCCGACGCACGCGCGGTCTCGGACGACACGCTCCGTGATCGGATCATCGAGACGCGTCGCTTCGGTGCCGTGCTGACGTCGGTGCGATCCGGCGGCTCGATCACGCTGAGTCTGAACGGGAACTTGAGCACCGGCGACCGGCCGGGTCTCTACGACGAGCGATCCGGTCGGACGATCGTGGTCGAGCGCCTGCACCGCCTCGAGGGCGGCGGATCTCTCCGGGCGCACATGCGGGCCGCGAGCCTCCCCCGCGTCGCGCTTCGACCCGTCCTGACTTCGAGCGACGGCCGCGCGCGGACGATCCGGTTCGCCGCGCAGACTCCCGAGTACAGCCGATTCGACCGGATCGGTTATCTGTTCGACGGCAGGGGGGTGCTGATCGAGCGACGAGGCCCATGGCTCGTGCGGGCGGCTCGCCGCGGCGTCCGGGGTCTCGCCAGACGAGTTCGACGCCTCGTCGCGGGCTCGTGATCGAGGTCGGATACACTCGCCGGTGGCGCCCTCTCCATGCGTCGACATACCCGCACCGAGGACACTGCTTCCCATGACGCTCGTCGCTGAGCACACCTCCGCCCCACCGCTCCTGAGCGTCATCGTCCCTTCGCACAATGTGTGGCCGTGGATCTCCGAGACGATGCAGACGATCTTGGGCCAAGACCTTCGCGATCTCGAGGTCATCGTGGTCGACGACCACTCGACCGACGGCACCCGCGAGATCCTCGCAGGGTTCCAGTCGCGGGACGAACGCGTCGCCGTGATCGACGCGACGGAGTTCGGCGGCGCCGCAGCGAGGAACCTCGGACTCCAGCATGCCTCGGGGCGCTACCTCGCGTTCTGCGACGCCGACGATCTCGTCCCACGCGGCGCGTACCATGCGCTGGTGAATTCGCTCGAGGCCTCCGGTTCCGAGATCGCGTTCGGTGACTTCCTGAAGTTCTCGCCCACAGCCACGTGGCGACCCACCAGCGGTTGGCCTGCCTTCGCCCAACCGCGGGTCGGCTTCACGCTCATCGAGCAGCCCTCGATCATCCGCGGGCGGGCCGTCTGGAACAAGGTGTTCCGGCGCGACTTCTGGGAGCGCGTCGACATCCGCTTCCCCGAATCCGCGCGTTCGAACGACATCGTGCCGATGCTCACGAGCTACTTGGCTGCGCAGTCGTTCGATCTCGTCGACGAGATCGTTTACCTCTATCGCGAGCGTCCCGGCGGTTCGTCGATGACGTCGAGGGCGCGGTCGTCGGTTTCGCTCCGCGCCTATCTCGAGCAGGAACTGTCGTGCGCCGAGTTGGTGGCCGGTCAAGGCGACCACGGCGTGAGCTCCGTGTTCGCAGGGGTCTTCCGCGAGGCGGACGGCTGGAAGCACCTCGCCGAGCACCTTTCAGCCCCAGAACGGGAATCGGACGACGACCTCGAGATCGGTCGCCTGCTCGACGAGATCATTCGCCGATGCCTGGTTTCCGGTTCGATCGGCTCAGCCGCCTGCGGCGCGCCGTGTTCACACTCGCACGCCGCGGCGACCTCGCCGGCGCGTCGCTCCTCCTCATGGTGACCGAACCTCAGCCGCGCCTCGGTACCGAGGATCTCCATACATGGGTCGCCGCGCTTGAACACCTCAACTCAGCGAACGAGCCACTTGCTGCCCGAGAGTGCGCGCGGCTGCTCACCCCGTTGCTTGCTGACCGCATCCGCACCGGCTCCGACGAGGAAGACTCCGATCTCTTGCGACTCATCCGCGCGGCGGAACGCGCCTCGGCGGACGACGAGTGGCGCCCGCTCCGGCGCCTCCCAGAGTTGGAGTCGCTCGGCGAGATCGACGATGTCGAACTGCTCACGCGGATAAGGTCGAGCCGGTCCACCGCCCATCGCATCACCGCGGTCAGCGCCCGGCGGACATCCCACACCATCTCCGGTTCGAGCGGATCGGGGGCGACGCGGCTCGCCCTCCGGAATGCGACGGACCACTGCCGGACAGAGGTGCCGATCACGACGACCGGTTCGCAGCGCGAGGTCGAATGGACGATCGATCTCCGCCGCATTGATCGGCTGCCCATGGGGGTCCGGATGCATCTGATCGCCACCGTCGATGGAGTGACCCACTCGCAAGTCAGCTGGCCGGAGACGGTGCGGCTCGACTCCGCCCCCGGCCGAACGGCACGCTTCGCGCTCGGCAGGACGCCGGAGGGCGGAATCTGGATCGAACGCAGGGTGCACTGGATCCTCCGGGGTACTCGCCGGGTGCTGCGGCGGACTCGTCCCGCCGTGACGAAGCGCTAGCCGACCGTCGCGACGACCTCGTCGAGGAGTCCTGCATATCTGCGCGAGATACGCCACGGGGATACAGCGTCGTTGAACGCGTCGAACCTCGAGATGAGTTGGTCCCGTCCTCCGCCCACCAGCTGCTGCCTGATCTGACCGGCCATCGACGTCACGGGGTCAGCCAGGTCGAAGAAGCTCACCCACGGCTCGCCGCCGAACTGTTCGACGAGGTGCGGTTCGTTCGGCAGCATGGCCGGAACTTCGAATGCGGCCGACAGATGCAGGCTCCCCGAGTTGAGGATTGCGGTGTACGGGAACACGGCCAGGTCGGCGGCCGCGAACCACGTGCCGACCTCCTCATCAGGGATGAACTCGTATCTGGCGATGACGCGGAGTCGTTCGGGCAGCCCTGCATGGATCTCCGCACGCAAGTCCGGGGTGGCCGAACCGGCGAGAAGCAGCACCGGGAGTGGGCGGTCCTCCTCGGCCAAACGACGCATCGCGGCGAGGAGTGTGCCGAGACCCTTGTACGGACGCATCTGCCCGAGGAACAGCACGGCCGGCGTGTCATCATCGAGGCCGAGTGCGCGGCGCGCGTCGAGCCTCGCCGGCGGGGCGCCGTACACGCCGAGATAACTCGGATGCGGAATCACACGGACCCGCTCGCCGGGCAGCGTGCAGATGCCGCTGAGGATCTCGACGGTTGCAGGCGACATGATGTGGATCGCGTCCGCACGCTCGGCCAGAAGGCGGTAGAGCGCGATTTCGGCGTCGCGGTGGACGAGTTCGTGAGGTAGCTGGTTGTGCACGGTCCAGACGACGTGAACCGATCTCGCGCGGAGTTCATCGAGCATGACCTCGAAACGCCGGAGCGCCGACCGGGCGTCCTCCTCCGTGATCTCGCGCTGGATGATCGACGAGGTCCAATGGATGTGGAGTACATCCTGCGGTGCGAGGCTACGGGACTTGGCGAGGAGGGAATCGAGGAGTGTCGCGCCGTCGAACTCGTATCCCGACGCCCTCGGCGCGAGGCTCAGGAGATTCAGGTACGGATTTGCCGTCCAGGCGGGGAAGACGAGTACTCGGTGAAGCGTGCGCACGAGCGATCATGCTATCCCGGGATGGCTCGGTCGGTTTGAGTCATGGAGCCTCCCGACCAATCGAAGTCGATCCGCCGCGCAGTCGGCGTAGGAACGACGCCGATCGATTCGGCCGCGACGCAGGCTCGTCCAGCGGCGCATCCGGCACCGCGTCCGCCGGAGGCCCGACCGGAGTCGACTTCGGCGGATGATAGATCCCCGCGAGCCTTCCCAGCTCGTTTACCGGCACGAGAGCGGGAGTGAGGCCGAAGCGATCGCCGAACTCGGTCGCCTGACGATGCTTGTCACCCCCGGTGAAATGCACGAGAAAGTACTCGTCCGAGGACTCGATGAAGTGGAAGGGTCTCGTGTTGAAACGCTCGAAGTGAAGCCGGGCGAGGAAACCCGGCGAGGAGAATCGCTCATCTGTGGCGAGGTGGTACACGAGTGCGTCCTGATCGCCCTTGGTGTAGTAACCGTAGGTCGACGGGTCCCACCACTCCGCAACGGTCGAGAGGTCGGTCGACAGCACCGCGTCCAACAGCCTCATCGATTCGTGGGAGTTCCGGATGAAGAAGTTGCCGCTGCTGATCCACGTCCACTTGCCCTCGTTCACGGGGCTCTCGCAGAAGATCACCTCGGCACCGGGTGCGAGATCGATGAGTCCCTCGAGGGGAACCTCGGGCTGCATGAAGTACGCATCATCATCGATCCAGAACACCCAGTCGAACAGCGGGAGGAGCTTCCTGATCTTCTCGATCTTCGCTTTGAATCGCCGTTCCCGGGTCGGCGCGATGTCGTGGAGATAGACGTAACCGTGTCTGGCCGCATACAGCTCGTGATTGACCGCCGCCAGTGTTCGGATGTGGTCGCAGTAACTCACGACGCCGATCGAGGTTCGCATCAACCCAACACTAAGCGTTGGGGTCGGACTCGCGGTTCGAACCGGCCACTTTCTCGGCCGCCGGGAGAAGCCGACACCCAATCGCGGTCGACCCCGAAGGGTGGGGACCGAAGGGCGAGGGCCGAAGGCCCGTGCAACGAAGCATGACCTCGACGAGTCTCCGCTGAATCGCGCGCAGGCATGTGATCGCTCGAGCACTCTCTACAATCGCATTCTGTGTCCGTCGATGTCGTCCCGTCCCCCGCTGCGCCTGCGCCGTCCAGCGTCACGCGCAGCAAGCGCCTCGAGATCGAGGGCCTCCGTACTGTTGCAGCACTGCTCGTCGCGGCCTATCACATCTGGTTCAACAAGGTTTCCGGCGGCGTCGACGTGTTCTTCGTCGTCACCGGTTTCCTCATCACATTGACCCTCGCCGGGCATGTTCGCCGGAACGGGCGCATCGCCCCGCTGAAGTATCTCGGTCGATTGGCACGACGCGTCTGGCCGGCAGCGGCTCTCGTGCTGCTGAGCGTCCTCGCGATGACGATCGTCATGGCCCCCGATGTGCTGCGCCCGCGCAACTTCGCTGAGACGCTCGCCTCGAGCCTCTACTTGGAGAACTGGTATCTCGCAGCGAGCGCGGTCGACTATCTCAACAGCGAGGATCCGCACACGCCGGTTCAGCACTTCTGGGCGATGTCGCTTCAGGGGCAGTTCTATGTGATCTGGTTGTTCGTCGCGCTCGTCGCCGCCGCGATCGCGGCGCGGCGCGGTCCCCGGTTCGCACGCGTGTTCGCCATCGCCATCGCTGCCATCGCCATCGCCTCGTTCCTCTGGTCGCTCTGGTACACCTCGGTGGCCCAGCCCTCCGCGTACTTCAACACCTTCACCAGACTCTGGGAGTTCGGTGTCGGCGGACTCCTCGCGCTCTCCGGTGCGCGATTCATTCTGAAGGGCCGGTCGGCCGCAATCGCATCGTGGGTCGGCCTCCTCGGCCTCATCCTCTGCGGAATCGTGCTCCCTGCCTCAGGGATCTTCCCCGGGTATGCGGCGCTCTGGCCCGTGCTCTGCGCGGCCCTCCTCCTGGTCTCCTCGCGAGAGGCCGAGGTGGGCTGGAGTGCAACACGCCTCCTGGCTGCACGCCCGCTCTCCTGGCTCGGCGGCATGGCCTTCGGCATCTACCTGTGGCATTGGCCCTTGCTGATCGGCTACCGGTATGTACGTGGCGAGGAAGCACAGCCCGGATGGCTGGCCGGCACGACGATGATCGTCACTGCGATCACCCTGGCGATCGCGACGCATTACCTCGTCGAACGACCGGTTGCGCGCATCTGGGCCGAACGACCTCGTGCACGCAGCGGGATTGCTTCCGCGCTCGTCGGCGCCTGGCTGACCGTCGTCGTCTGCTCAGCCATCGGTATCGCCCACGTGCAACAACTCGTCGATTCCGCCTCGGTCGAGGCGGAGCAGGTGGCCGTGACCGCCGGTGACTGCTTCGGCGCCGGTGAACTCGTGACTCCCGAGCAATGCGACGCGCGTCTGGATGAGCTGCCGCTCGTCCCCGAACGGACGGCGCTGCTCGCAGACACCGGCGGCGCGTACTCCTGCTACACCGCCGCCGATGCCGATCGACTCGCCTTCTGTCGTTTCGGCGATGGGAAGACGAAGGTCGCGCTGATCGGGAACTCGCATGCTGCGATGTACGCTCCCGGGCTCTCGGATCGGGCCGAGAAGCTCGACTGGACACTTGACGTCATGGTGGGCAACGGCTGCGTCTGGTCGCTCCAGAGAGCAGACGATCCGAGCCTGTCCGAGCGATGCGCATCACGTCTCGCTGAAACCGAAGAGCATCTCTTCGGCGAGGGCTACGATCTCGTACTCTTCGCCGGTGGGCGCGGTGCCGAGGAAGCAACGGATGAGCAGGTCGATGCGATCGCACTGAACTGGGATACCCTCCGCAGGACCGGAGCGCAGATCGCCGTGATCGAAGACAATCCTCGGATCGGCGATGCAGGGGCGGGCTGTGTGATCGCGACGTCGGAAGAGGACCTGCGCAGCGGTGCCTGCGACCTGAGCGCCGACGTTGCCCTCTCGATCCGCGACCGCTATGTCGCTGCAGCTGAGTCGAGCGGCATCCCAATCGTCGGCACGCGCGACCTTTACTGCAGCGACACCATGTGCCCGGCCGAGATCGGCAGCGTGATCGTCTACCGCGACCAGCACCATGCCACAGCGACCTACTTGGCGACGACGCTCGACGACGTGGTCGCTCGCCTGCAGACTGCCCTCGCGACCGGCTGAGACTCAGCTCCTCCCGAGGCCCCGATAGTCGAATCCAGCCGCCTTCCACGCCTGAGTGTCGAGCGCGTTCCGCCCGTCGATCATTCGCGGAACGGCCATCAGCTCGGCGGTGCGAGCGGCGTCGAGCGTTCGATACTCGCCCCATTCCGTCACCAGCACGGCGAGTTCCGCCCCGCGCAACGCATCGTCGACGTCCTCGAGGTAGTCGAGCTGCGGATGCCGTGAGCGAGAGTTCTCGATGCCGTACGGATCAGTCGCTACGACTTCGGCACCCAGACCGTGCAGTTGCGCCGCAATGTCAAGTGCCGGTGAATCCCGGACATCGTCGGAATCGGGCTTGAACGTGAGGCCGAGCACGACGATGCGCTTCTGGAACACCGAGCCCCCGAGCATCTCGACGGCGAGGTCGATCACGCGTTCGCGGCGCCGGAGGTTGATCGCGTCGACCTGGCGGAGGAACGCGACCGACTCCGCCCTGCCGAGTTCTTCGGCGCGCGCGGCGAACGCCCGGATGTCCTTCGGCAGGCAGCCGCCGCCGAACCCGATGCCGGCGTTGAGGAACCGCCGCCCGATCCGCGCGTCGTGCCCGATGGCATCGGCGAGCGTCGTCACATCGGCACCGGTGACCTCAGCGATCTCCGCCATGGCATTGATGAAGCTGATCTTGGTCGCGAGGAACGCGTTCGCGGCGGTCTTCACGAGTTCCGCGGTCGGGAGGTCGGTCGTAATGCGCGGCGTTCCGGCGTCGAGTGCGACGCGGTACACCTCGTCGAGAAGCTCGGCGTGCGCGGCATCGGTGACGCCGTAGACGATGCGGTCAGGCGTCAGCGTGTCGGCGACCGCGAATCCCTCGCGGAGGAACTCAGGGTTCCAAGCGAGACCAGCGCCGGTCTCCGCGATTCGCTCAGCGAGCGTGGCGGCCGTCCCGACGGGGACCGTGCTCTTGCCCGCTACGAGGGAGCCGGGTGTGAGGATCGGTCGCAGCGCGTCGATCGCCCCGTCGACGAAGCGGAGGTCGGCCCCGTCGGAGTCGGAAAGCTGCGGCGTGCCGACTGCGAGGAAATGCACCCGAGCATCGCCGGCCTGGGCGATATCGGTAGTGAACCGGAGTCGCCCGCTTCGGACGCCCTCGGTGAGCAGCTCGGGGAGGCCCGGTTCATGGAATGGCGCCTCGCCGGCGGAGAGCTTCGCGACCTTCACCGGATCGGTGTCGACGCCCACCACATCGTGCCCGAGCTTCGCCATGGCAGCGGCGTGCACTGCGCCAAGGTAGCCGCAGCCGATCACCGAGATCTTCACGTTCCTCCTTCAGGTCGGTCCAGTCCATTCTGGGACATGCTGGCGGTAGCCTTGTCCGCATGGAGTCCCCACGGCGCAGCGCGCTCATCGGCGCGTACGCGACGTTCGCACTCTTCACGCTCCTCGCGGGCCAGTTCTGGCGCAACCTCCTCGGCTGGTGGGGCTTCGGCATCGTCGCAGCCCTGGTGCTGGGCGGCGCGATCTGGCTCGTCGTCGCGACGAGGCCGCGCTGGAACTGGCGGCGGGTGCCGAAGTCGACACTCGTCTTCCTCGTTCTCGCGACCCTCTCGATCGCGTGGTCGTCCTATCCCGGCGCCTCCGCGCTCGGCGTCGCACTCACGCTCGCGACGACGTTCGTCGCCGTGGCGCTCGCACTCTGCCTGCCCTGGGACGGCATCGCCCGCTCGCTCGGGGCCGCGATCAAGTGGGTGCTCGCACTCTCCCTGCTCTTCGAGTTCTGGGTGGCCGTGTTCGTCCGCGAACCCCTGATGCCGAACTTCCCCGACTTCGACCCCGACGCCGAGAAGATCCCGATGGCCTTCTACTGGTCGCGGGCGCTGCTCTTCGAGGGGGGCCCGATCGAGGGCATCCAGGCGAGCCGCAACCTTCTCGCCATGACCGCACTGCTCGGTCTCATCGTCTTCGGCACGATGCTCGCGGCCGGCACGATGCGGCGGGTGAGCGGCGCCTTCTGGCTCGTCGTCGCAGGCGCGGTCTTCGCCCTGACCCGGTCGGCGACCGTCGTCCTCGTCGCCGTCGTCGTCCTCGTCGCTCTCGGCTTCGCGCTGTGGGCGCGACGCGTCGGCCCCGAACGCCGTGCCGGCGTGTACTGGGCGGCCGGCGGCGCGCTCGTGGCATCCGTCGCCCTGCTCGCCGTGTTCTGGAATCGGCTGCTCGAGCTCTTCGGCAAGGGCGAGGACCTGACCGGTCGACTCGACATCTGGAGCGCCGTGCTCGGCATGATCGGCGAGCGCCCGATCGCGGGCTGGGGCTGGGTCGGCTACTGGAACCCCTTCGTCGAGCCCTTCGACGATCTCGCCGTGCGGAAGGGCGTCGTGTACCTGCAGGCGCACAACGCCTGGCTCGACGTGTGGATGCAGCTCGGCCTCATCGGCCTCATCGCCTTCGCCTCCATCGTGATCGGCGCACTGTGGCGCTCGTGGTTCCTCGCCGTCGACCGGCCGATGGATGCCTCGGGCCGATCCGTCCCGTACACCGCCGCCGCGCTCCTCCCCCTCCTCGTGCTCGTGGCGCTCATCGGCCAGAGCCTGGCGGAGAGCCGCATCCTCGTCGAGAACGGCTGGGTGCTGCTCATCGCGATCGCGTGGGCGACGAAGCGCCGCCAGTGGGAGCACGAGCCGCTGCCGACGGGTCCGCGGGCGAAGCGCTTCGGCGGGCTCGACGCGCAGAGCGTGCGCGACGGGGCCCGATGACGTGGGGCGGGGCGCCGGCGCGCGCCGAGATGATCCGCGAGTTCGTGGGTTCGGCACGGTTCGCGCAGGCGGTCTCGCTGATCGCGATCGGGCTGGCGTTCAGCACCCACGCGATCCGCGCCCTCATCGGTTGGCCCGGCCTGCTCGCGGCCGTCGGCGGCCTGCTCGTGCTCTGCGCCGCCTCGCTGGTGACGCGCTGGCGCGCGATCGAGTGGTACGGCATCCTGCCGCTGACGATCCTCGTGTTCGTGGGGTGGTGCGCGGCCTCGGTGCTCTGGAGCACGACGCCGGGCGCCTCGGCGGCCCGGGTCGTCTACCTCGTGGCCTTCGCGGTGCTCGGCATCTACGTGGCGCTCATGCGCGACACCATCCAGATCGTGCGCGCCTTCGGCGACGCCCTCCGGCTGCTGCTCACCGTCTCGATCGCACTCGAGCTGCTCGCGGGCATCCTCATCGACTCGCCGATCCCGTTCCTCGGGATCAACGGCGACCTCGCCGCGCTCGGCCCGATCCAGGGCATCTTCGGCTCCCGCAACATGCTCGGCTTCGTCGCGCTCATCGGGTTCATCACTTTCATCGTCGAGTGGCGGATGCACATCATCTCGCGCGGGCGCGCGATCGCCTCGGTCGCCCTCGCATTCGGCTCGATCGTGCTGTCGGGCTCGCCCACCGCCTGGATCGCCCTCGGTGCGGCACTCGTCGCCCTCGCGGCGCTCTACGGGCTGCGGCGGGTGCCCACGGCGAGCCGCTGGCGATGGCAGCTCGCGCTGCTCGTCACCGCGGCGGCCGCACTCGTCACCGGCTGGATCCTGCGGATCCGCATCATCGAGCTGCTCGACGCCCGGGCCGAGTTCGACGTGCGCCTCGACCTCTGGCGCGAGCTGTCGCGCTACCTGAGCCTGAACCCGCTGCAGGGCTGGGGCTGGGTCGGCCGATGGCCCGATGCGCCGCCGTACACCTGGCTCGAGGCGGGAGCCGGGCGGCCGCACGAGTCGGCGCTGAACGCATACCTCGACGCCTACTTCCAGGTCGGCGTCATCGGCGCCGTCGCCTTCGCCGCGCTGATCGGCGTCGCGCTCGTGCGGGCGTGGCTGCTCGCGTCGAACCGGCGCAGCGTCGTCTACGTCTGGCCCGCCCTCGTGCTGGTCGCGGTCGCCGTGACGAGCGCGGCCGAGAGCTTCGCCCTGTACGAGGGCGGGTGGATGCTCGTCGTGATCTGCGCGGTGAAGGCCGCCCGCGACATGAGCTGGCGCGACGCGCTCAAGCGGAGCTGAACGGGAGCTGCGAACCGACCTGATCCGGTCTCGCGCTGGCGCATAGAATCTTCGGGATGTCCAAACCCGATCCCCTCGACCTGTCGGCGTTCGCCGTCCCCGGTTCAGGACGCGGAATCCTCGACCTTCTCAGGTATCGGTACCTCCTCAGGCTGCTCGTCCGCAAAGGGATCCTCACCCGGTACCACGGCTCTGTGCTCGGCTGGGTCTGGTCGTATGTGAAGCCGGCCGCGCAGTTCGCGATCTACTACCTCGTCGTCGGCGAGTTCATGGGGTTCACCCGGGGAATCGACTCGTTCCCGGTCTACCTCTTCTCGGGCATCGTCGTGATCAACCTCTTCAACGAGGCGTTCGGGAACGCGACCCGGTCGATCGTTGGCAACAAGGCGCTGGTGAAGAAGATCTACCTCCCGCGCGAGCTCTTCCCGATCGCGGACGTCTTCATCGCGTTCGTGCACTTCCTTCCCCAGCTCAGCATCCTGGTGGTGGTCTGCCTCTTCACGGGCTGGGTGCCGACGGCGATCCAGCTCCTCGGCGCGGTGCTCGCGATCGTGATCGTCCTGCTGCTGGCGACCGGTCTCGGGCTGCTCTTCGGCGCGATCAACGTCCCCTACCGCGACTCGCAGAACGTCGTCGAGCTCATCCTGATGCTCGTGACCTGGACCTCCCCGGTCCTCTACTCGTTCACGATGGTGCGGGACAAGCTGCCCGAGTGGTTGTTCGGCCTGTACATGCTCAATCCGATCACCGCGGCGGTCGAGCTCTTCCATTCCGCGTTCTGGTTCCCGACGACGATCGAGACCGCCGAGCGCCCCGAGCACCTCTGGCTGCTCGCGGGCATCTCCGCCGTTGCCGCGCTCGTGACCCTGCTGATCGGCCAGCTCGTGTTCCGACGTCTGGAGGGTCGCTTTGCCCAAGAACTCTGACGTCGCCCAGCCCCGCATCATCATCGAGGGCGTGCGCAAGACCTACACACTGCGGCACACCCACTCGTTCAAGGAGAGTCTCGTCGCCCGTGCCCGCGGCAAACGGACGTCCACCGGATTCGTGGCACTGCACGAAGTCAGCATCACTGTCGGCGAGGGCGAGTCGATCGCGCTCATCGGGTACAACGGATCGGGAAAGTCGACCCTCCTCAAGCTCATCTCCGGCGTCCTCAGACCCGACGCCGGTCGGGTGCTGACGCGCGGCCGTGTGGCGGGCCTCATCGAAGTGGGAGCCGGCTTCCACCCTGATCTCTCAGGCCGCGAGAACGTCTATCTCAACGCGGCGATCCTCGGCATGTCGAAGGACGAGATCGACGCCAGGTTCGACGACATCGTCTCGTTCAGCGAGATCGGCGAGTTCATCGATACGGAGGTGAAGCACTACTCCTCGGGCATGTTCGTGCGCCTCGCGTTCTCCGTCGCGATCCATACCGAACTCGACATCCTGCTCGTCGATGAGGTGCTCGCCGTCGGCGACGCGCCCTTCCGCGAGAAGTGCAATGCGAAGATCCGAGAGCTCGTGGCTGAGGGCAAGACGCTCTTCATCGTCACGCACGACCTGCACAGTGCGTCCGAGCTCTGCAACCGTGGTCTCGTGCTCCGCGACGGCGAGTTGATCTTCGACGGCCCGATGCCCGACGCCATCGCCGCGCTGAAGGAATCACGATGATCGACCGCACCTACGCCGTCGTCCTCGCCGGCGGCATCGGAGAACGCGTGGGCCTCGGCATGCCGAAACAGCTGATCCGCATCGCGGGCAAGGCGATCGTCGAGCACACCTTGGAACGCCTCGAGGCGAGCCCGCTCATCGACGAGGTGATCGTGATGATGAACGCGGCGAGCCTCGATGAGCTCGTCCCGCTCGTGCACGATCCTCGTTTCGCCAAGCTCAGCGCCGTGCTGCCTGGCGGTGCCACCCGCAACGACTCGACGCGGCTCGCTCTGGCGGCCCTCCCTGCCGAGGCCCGAGCGAAGGTGCTCTTCCACGACGCCGTCCGCCCCTTCCTCGACGAGCGGATCATCGAGGATTGCGTCCGCGCACTCGACGAGTTCGACGCGGTCGACACCGCGATCCCCTCGGCCGACACCATCATCGCGGTCAACGACGACGGCATCATCACCGCCATCCCTGCGAGGTCCCACCTCCGTCGAGGGCAGACTCCCCAGGGATTCCGGGTTGGGGTGCTCCGACGCGCGTACGAACTTGCAGCGCTCGACACCGAGTTCTCCGCCACCGATGACTGCGGCGTCGTCTTCTCCTACCTTCCCGAGATGCCGATCAAGGTGATCGCGGGTACGGCGGAGAACATGAAGATCACCGAGCCGCTCGATATCCACATCGCCGACAAGCTCTTCCAGATGCAGTCGACCACGCTTGACGCGCACCCCACCGACGGTGCACCCGTGGTCGATCTGCACGGCCGTTCGATCGTCGTCTTCGGCGCGAGCTATGGCATCGGCGCGAGCATCGCCCGACAGGCGTCCGACGCGGGCGCGATCGTCCACGCGTTCAGCCGCACCGGCACCGGCACCGATGTCACGTCGAGGAAGCACGTCCGACGGGCGCTGTCTCGTGCCGCGCAAACCGGCGCCATCGACGCGGTCGTCGTCACGGCCGGCGTCCTCTCGGTAAGCGAACTCGTGCGCACGCCGAAGCGGCTCCTCCGCGCCGCGCTCGAGACCAACCTGCTCGCTCCCGCGATGATCGCTCAGGAGGCGCACGATCATCTCGCAGCCTCCGGCGGTCAGCTGCTACTCTTCACCTCGAGTTCGTACACCCGTGGTCGAGCCGGGTACGCCCTCTACTCTGCGACGAAGGCCGGTGTGGTGAACCTCACACAGGCACTCGCCGATGAATGGTCCCAGAGCGGGATCCGCGTGAACTGCCTGAATCCGCAGCGCACGCGCACGCCCATGCGGCAGCAGGCGTTCGGCGATGAACCCGCGGGCAGCCTGCTCGACCCCGATCATGTCGCCGACGTGGCCCTCCGCGTGCTCGACTCCGAGCTCACCGGCCAGGTCGTCGACGTGCAGGTCGCCGCCCGGCGCTGAGCGTCCCCGTCAGCGCGTGGTTTCCTCGTCCGAGTCCACGCGCAACCGCTCGAACACGAGGTCGTAGAGCTCGGCAATCCGTCGGGAGTTGACCCGCAGCTCATCGACCTCGGCGCGGAGGCTGCTGATCTCGGATTTCAGCTGTGCGATGTCCACAGAGTCCGGATCGGCCGGACCGCGGTGCCTCATCTTCCGCAACACCGTCTCGAACCGGTTCACCTTGTCTCCTCCCGAACCGGCGTTGCCGGCCTTTTCGTACTGTGGATCCTCACCGTCGCGACAGATCGCGGCCCGGACGACGACGGGCGCACTGCGTGCGCCACCAGTTCGACGGACAGCCCAGCCTTCGAGGCCTCCTCGCGCAACCAGCCGAGCGGGAGATGCCAGGTGTCGGGACGATGATGCTCGTAGAAGAACGACGGGTTCACCGCGAAGGACGCGAGCGCGACCGAGTCTCCGCCGAGCAGCGCCCGGAGCAGCAGGAAGGTGTTCGCACGGGTCTCGCGCGTGAGCGAGGCGAGCACGTCGGAGATCAGGAAGTGCCGTCGTCCGCCACGTCGGAGCTCGTCGGCGATGAAGCCGAGCACGGCCCGACGGTCGGCGAGATTCAGTCGGAAGGCCGTGACGCCTTCGCGCGCCGAGGCCGCGGCGATCGCGGCGCGTGAGTAGTCGACCGCGAGGACGTCGCGCCCCGCCGCGGCGAGCGTCTCGGCGTGCGTGCCGTCTCCGCACCCCAGGTCGATCACCCGGTCTCCAGGCTCGGTCGCGGCGAGCATGCGCGTGGCGTCGCGTCGCCAGTGCCGGGTGCGGCCCAGCCTGATGTGGCGCTCCCAGAAGTCCCGATTGAGGTCGTAGACGCCGAACCAGTTCTCGAATCGCCGGCGGGTCGCAGACGGGGTACGGAATCGGAAGGCGGGATCGGGCGTACGCCAGTCGTCCCCATAGCAGAGCGCGAGCCAGGCCTCGCCGTCGGCGACCGACGGGACGGCGGCCCCCTCGAGGCGCACCTCGGAGAGCGGGAGCAGGCGCGAGGGATCGAAGGCGCCGCGCACCGCGATGGGCTGGCTGTACACACCGCGGTCGTGGAATCCGAGGAAGAGGTCGACATGCACATCGGCGGCGGGAAGTCCTCGCTCGACCGGCTGCGCGAACATGATCTGGAGATGCGCGTCGCTGTGCCTGATGACCTCGTGCCCCCGTTCGCGGATGCTGCGCTCGAGCGCGTACGAGGCGATCGACACATCGGGCGGGCCGGCCTCGCCGAGATAGACGAGCAGGTCGATGTCGTCGTCGTGCGCGAGGATGCGGCCCTCGCGGATCGCGCCGAGCAGCGTGCCTCCCGTGATCGCCGCGGTGTAGCCGAGTTCGCGCAGGTCGTCGAGCATCTCCGACATCGCCCCGAGCAGTCGACGATGCAGTTCGTCCGAGGGCGCGTCGGTGAGCTTGCCCCACTTGTCGATGATCTGACCGGACTCGGCCAGCTCGGCGAGTCCGATCCGGTCGGCCGATCCGGGCCAGGCGAATCGGCCCTCTGCGAGCACCACGCCGCTCCGCTGGTCGCGGAGCACAATGACGCCCTCACCGGCGAGGTGGGAATGCAGCACGGGCGGCCACGGTACGAGCACGCTGCGCCCGCCCGACTCGGGCACGGTCGTCGTCCACATCCGATGGCCATCGACCTCGACCTCGACCGTACGCCCGAGTGCGGGAGAGTCGAACCCGACGCTCAGCCCGCGCCGCCCCGCCCGCAGCCTCGGGCGTCGCCGAACTCGCGCGGGTGAAGTCACGAAGCGCAGATCCTTCGGTCGTCGGACGGGTGAGCACAGGAGGCTGCACCGAGTCTATGCGACTGGGCGCCCCGGCATTCTGCGGCGCCGATTCACGCGCCGCGGCGATCTGGGAGAGAATATCCGGAATGCGCACGACATCGGCGGGCGCCGAACGACCCGGCCCGAACCCGACGGAGGACGAGCGCGCGTGAAGACCAAGACGGCATTGCGATTCGCCGGCGGATACGGACTCTCCGTCGCGGTCAGCGGCGTGGTGAGCCTCGCGGTGATCCCTGCGATCATCGTCGCGGCCGGTGCCGACGCCTGGGCGACGATCGCGGTCGCGCAGGCCGTCGCGGGGTTCGCCTTCGTGTTCGCCGTGTACGGCTGGGGCGTCGTCGGGCCGACCGAGATCGCGAGCCGCACCCGCGCCGAGCGGGGTGCGTACTTCTACGACTCCCTGCTCAGCCGGTTCTGGTTGTGCATCGTGGTGGTGCCGATCGCGATCGTGGTCGCGATCGTCATCGTGGGTCACGACTACGCGCTCGCAGCGCTGACCGTGTCGAGCGGAGTCCTCGTCGCCCTCGGCGCGGGCTGGTTCTACGTCGGTGAGGCGAGTCCCATCCGGTTCCTGCTGATCGACACCCTGCCGCGCATCGCCGGCACCGTCCTCGGAGCGATCGTCCTCATCGCGACCGGCGACGTCATCGCGTTCGCCGCGATGCAGCTGCTCGGGGTCCTGGCTGCGGCCGTCATCGCGAGCTGGAACATCCTCGCGCGACACCGCGACTGGCGATTCACCCTGTCGCCGATCCGTGCGGTGCGCAACCTCGCGGGCCAGGCGAGCCCGGTCGCGATGTCGGCGACCTCCTCGGTCTACGTGAACGTGCCGATCGTGCTCATCGACCTCTTCCTGCCGCAGGCCACGGCCGTGTACGCACTCGCCGAGCGAATCGTGCGGCTCGCGCTCTACTCCACACGGCCGGTCGTGCAGGTCGCTCAGGGCTGGGTGCCGAATCCCGACCCCGTCGTCCAGGCCTCCCGGGCCCGACGGGTCACCGTCGTCGCACTCGGCCTCGGCGTCCTCGGCGGCCTCGTCTACGGCATCGCGGGCCCCTGGATCGGCGAACTGCTCTCGGGCGGCACGCTCGTCATCCCCTTCGCCCTCGCCATCCCGATGGCGGTCAACCTCGCGGCCATCCTCGCTTCGCAGTTGACCGGGTTCGCCTGCCTCACTGCGTACGGCCTCACGAAGCCGCTCGCGACGAGCACGATCGTGGGCGCCATCGTCGGCACCCTGCTGATGTATCCGCTCCTGCTCTGGATCGGTGCACCCGGTGTCGCCTGGGGCCTCGGCATCGCCGAGCTCTGCGTGCTCGCGGTGCAGCTCCTGAGCCTCGCTCCCAGAATTCGCAGGCGGCAGCCAGTAGGCTTCTAGTCGCGCCGGAGGGACCCGGCGCAATCCACCACCACACACGGAGCAGCAGCTTGAGCTTGACCTGGAATGAGATCCAACGCGTCGTCTTCCCCCAGGACGCCGACCCCGATGTCATCTCGCTGTACGTCGACGCCGATGTCTGGGCGAAGGTGGGCGACCGCGAGGTCAGGGTGAGCGACCGCAGCCACCTCGACGACATCCTCGACCGTGACCGTTTCCGCGTCGGCGCCGGCGAGCGCGTCTCCTTCGCGAGCTACTTCAACGCCTTCCCGGCCTCGTACTGGCAGCAGTGGACGAACGTCGAACGCGTGCGCCTCTCCGTCGAGACGAGCGGCGAGGGCAACCTGCTCGTCTATCGTTCGACCGCGCAGGGCGTGCCCCAGCGGGTCGCCGCCGAGCCGTTCTCCGGCACGGTGCGCCACGACATCGAGCTGCCCGTCACGACGTTCGGCGACGGCGGCTGGTACTGGTTCGACATCGTCGCGAGCGACACCGATGTGGTCGTCGCCGACGGGCGGTGGCTGACGGACGCCCCCGAGCTGCGTTCGGGCGGCGCCTCCATCGGCACGACGACCTTCAACAAGCCCGACTACTGCGTCAGCACGCTCGAGGCGCTCGCGGGCGACGACACGGTTCGGGAGATCATCGACCGCATCTACATCGTCGATCAGGGCAACCAGCGCGTGGTCGACGAGCCGGGCTTCGACGCCGTCGCCGAGCGGCTGGGCGACGCCCTGACCATGATCGAGCAGCCGAACCTCGGCGGCTCGGGCGGCTTCGCCCGGTCGATGTCCGAGACGCTCGACGCCGGGTCGAGCGACTTCCTCATCCTGCTCGACGACGACGTCACCATCGAGCCCGAGAGCATCGCGCGTGCGGTGCGGTTCTCGCGCCACGCGACCCGCCCGGTCATCGTGGGCGGCCACATGTTCGACCTGCTCAACCGCCCGGTCCTCCATGCGTTCGCGGAGACGGTCGACCTCAAGCCCTTCGTCTGGCATGCCCAGCCGCACGACGAGGTCCCGCACGACTTCCGCTTCTCCAACCTGCGCCAGACCCGCTGGATGCACGCCCGGATGGACGCCGACTACAACGGCTGGTGGTTCTGCCTCATCCCGACCGAGGTGGTTCGCGAGATCGGCCTGTCGCTCCCGGCGTTCATCAAGTGGGACGATGCCGAGTACTGCCTCCGCGCCCGCGACGCCGGCTACCCGACCGTGACGCTGCCGGGGATGGCGCTCTGGCACGTGTCGTGGCTCGACAAGGACGACTCGATCGACTGGCAGGCGTACTTCCACGCGCGCAACCGGATCGTCGCCGCGCTCCTGCACTCTCCGCACGCCGGCGGAGGCCTCCTGATGCGCGACAGCAAGCGTTGGGACCTCAAACACCTCCTCTCGATGCAGTACTACCCCGTCACCCTGCGTCATCGTGCGCTCCGCGACATCCTGTCCGGTCCTGACCACATGCAGCGCGGCATGCCGACGATCCTCGGCGAGCTGCGCGCAGCCGCTGCCGAGTTCCCCGAGAAGACCGTGCTCAAGAACGACGAGGATCTGCCCCGGACGGTCGAGGGCAAGCGCGTCTACCCGGTCCCGTCCGGAACGGCCGGGCCGAAGGGACCTCGGGGCGTCCCCCTCGTCGCGTTCACCGCGAAGATGACCGCGAAGCAGTGGCTGACCAAGCCGGCACCGCAGAACGTCGCGGAGCCGCAGGTGGAGCTTTCGAAGCGGGACGGCACTTGGTTCCGGCTCCCCTACTTCGACAGCGCCCTCGTGTCGACCGCGGACGGCGCTGGCAAGGTGCGCTACACGCGCGACCCCGAGACGTTCAGGCGACTTCTCCGGGAGAGCCGTCGGCTGCACGCCGAACTCAAGCGTCGCTGGCCCGAGCTCTCGGCGCAGTACCGTGCGGCACTTCCCCAGATCACCTCGCCCGAGGCATGGGCTCCGCACTTCACGACGGAGAAGTAGCCAACCGACGTGACGAGAACGGCCCCGAGGCATCCGCCCCGGGGCCGTTCTCGTGACGCGGGTCAGCGTGCGAAGCGCTCGACCAGCTTGTTCTGGAACATGCTGAGCGCCGAACCGATCGCCATGTGCATGTCGAGGTACTGGTACGTGCCGAGGCGCCCGCCGAAGTACACGTCGGACTCGCCGTCCTGCAGCTCGCGGTACGCGAGCAGCGCCGCGCGGTCCTCGGGCGTGTTCACCGGGTAGTACGGCTCGTCGCCCTGCTCGGCGAAGCGCGAGAACTCGCGCATGATGATGGTCTGGTCGGCCGGGTACTCCCGCTCGGGGTGGAAGTGGCGGAACTCGTGGATGCGGGTGAACGGCACCGAGGCGTCCGCGTAGTTCATGACCGACGTGCCCTGGTAGTCGCCCACCGGCATGACCTCGCGCTCGAAGTCGAGGGTGCGCCAGCTCAGGTGACCGGCGGAGGAGTCGAAGTAGCGGTCGACGGGGCCGGTGTAGACCACGGGCACATTGCCGACCGCGGCGGCCTTGTTGATCGGCTGCGACGCGTCGAAGAAGTCGGTCGAGAGCTTCACGTCGATCTTCGGATGGTCGGCCATGCGTTCGATCCATGCCGTGTAGCCGTCGACCGGCAGGCCCTCGTGGGTGTCGTTGAAGTAGCGGTTGTCGTAGTTGTAGCGCACCGGCAGGCGGCTGATGACCTCGGCGGGCAGCTCGGTCGGGTCGGTCTGCCACTGCTTCGCGGTGTAGTCGCGGATGAACGCCTCGTAGAGCGGGCGGCCGATCAGCGAGATCGCCTTCTCCTCGAGGTTCGCGGCCGACTTGGTGTCGAACTCGTCGGCCTGCGAGGCGATGAGCGCCCGGGCCTCGTCGGGCGAGTACGCCGCGCCGAAGAACTGGTTGATCGTGCCGAGGTTCACCGGCAGCGGGTACACGACGCCGTTGTGGTTCGTGTACACCTTGTGCACGTAGTTCGTGAACGTCGTGAACCGGTTGACGTACTCCCACACCTTCTCGTTCGAGGTGTGGAAGAGGTGGGCACCGTACTTGTGCACCTCGATGCCGGTGGTCGGATCGTTCTCGCTGTAGGCGTTGCCGCCGATGTGGTCGCGCCGGTCGATGACCTGCACCGTGAGGCCGAGCTCGTTCGCGGCGCGCTCGGCGATGGTGAGGCCGAAGAAGCCGGAGCCGACGATGAGGAGATCCATGCAGTGCGCTTTCTTGCTCGAGGAATGCCGCAGGCGCGGCCGCGCAGCGTGCCGCGAGGCACCGCTGCGCCCATTCAGTCTATCGATCCATTTCCCGCCCGGCATCGGACGGGAAGGGCGTCCGGGCGCATTCTGGCAAGATAGAGTAGATGTCCATCGATCCCGACGCCACGCGTCCGCACGTGCTCGCCCGTTTCTGGGGCAACAGCGTCATCCGCTATCTCGCCGTCGGCGGGTTCTGCTTCGTCGTGGACGTCGCCCTGCTCTGGCTCGCTCACGAGGTGCTGGGCGTCCCTCTCGCCATCTCCGCCCCCATCGCGTTCCTGGCCTCATTCGCCGTCACCTATACGATGCAGCGCGTCGTCGCGTTCGCGTCCGACGCCAAGGTCGTGCCGAGCGTGTGGCGCTACACCGTGCTCGTGATCTTCAACACGATCGCCACGACGGTGATCGTCTGGGGCGTCGACGCACTGGGCGGCGAGTGGCTCGTCGGCAAGGTCCTGGCGGTCGCCGCCACCACCGTGTGGAACTACTTCATATACCGTTACTGGGTGTTCACCCGCACCCGAAAGGACCAGTCCGCCGATGTATAAGGGCGCAGTCGTCGCCGCAGTCGTACCTGCCTACAAGGAAGAGCGGATGATCTCGAGGGTCATCGACACGATGCCCGACTACGTCGACCACATCGTCATCGTCGATGACTGCAGCCCCGACGGCACGAGTGACGTCGTCAAGGCGAGCACCGACCCGCGCGTCACACTCATCCGTCACGAGGTCAATCAGGGTGTGGGCGGAGCGATCATCACGGCGCACCGACAGGCGATGGCGCTGGGGTCGGACGTGAACGTCGTGATGGCCGGTGACGCGCAGATGGATCCCGCCTATCTTCCGGGCCTGCTCGACCGAGTGACGGAGGACGGGTACGGATTCGCCAAGGCCAACCGGTTCTACTCTCCGGAGTCGTTCAAGGGGATGCCGGCGCACCGGGTGTTCGGCAACATCGCCCTGTCCTTCCTGACCAAGATGGCCTCCGGATACTGGAACCTCTTCGATCCGCAGAACGGATACACAGCGATCCGCACGGAGGTGCTCGAGCGCGTTCCGCTCGATCGTGTCGCGACGCGCTACAGCTTCGAGAACGACCTCCTCATCCACCTGAACATCCTGCAGGTGCCTGCCGTGGATGTCCCGATCCCCGCCATCTACGGCGACGAGGTGTCCAGCATCCGTCTCAGCAAGGTGGTCCCGGAGCTGATCGGCCGGCTCTGGTCGGGGTTCTGGTCCCGTGTCTGGTATCGCTACGTGCTCTGGTCGTTCTCCCCGATCGCCCTGCTCGGCTTCCTCGGCCTGCTCCTCTTCGTGTTCGGCGTCGGCGTCAGCGTGTGGATGGTCTTCCAGATCGCCGCATCGGTCGTGGCGACCGCCGCGACGGTCATGCTCGCCGCGCTGCCACTGATGATCGGCACGCAGTTGCTCGTCAGCGCGCTGCAGCTGGACATACAGGCGACCCCCTCGACGCCGACCTACCCGCCGTTCGCGAGTTCGGCTCAGTAGCTCGTATGCACCGGCGGATGCTCGGCCCGCGGGCCGAGCAACACCCCGTGGTTTTCAGTATAAAAAAAAACAACACACACAGAAAACAA
>NZ_JBHVTD010000005.1:0-113358 GCF_042884835.1 Agromyces sp. NPDC058104
TCCGATCGCATCGCCGTCATGGCCGAGGGGCGGCTCACCGCCGTGCTCGACAACGCCGAGGCCACCCAGGAGAACCTCATGGACTACGCAACCCGATTCTCAAGCGAAGGAACGATCGCACGATGAGCCCGACCACGACGAAGCCCGAAACCGGGAGCACGGGCGGTGCGACGCCCTCGACCAGCGCGTACGCCGCGATCGAGGCCGGCAAGCCCCGCTTCGCCTGGCTGCGCGGCTCGCTGCAGCAGCTGCTCGCCTTCGCGAGCCTCATCGTCATCGTGGCGGTGTTCTCGTTCGCGAGCCCCCACTTCTTCACCGCGAACAACCTCGTCTCGATCCTGACGGCGGCGACCGTGACCGGCATCCTCGCGCTCGGCACCACCTTCGTCATCATCACGGGCGGCATCGACCTCTCGATCGGCACGGGCATGGTGCTCTGCGGCGTCATGGCGGGCGTGTTCCTCACCTACCTCGGCTGGCCGCTCTGGCTCGGCGTGACGGCGACGATCCTCTTCGGCGCGCTCATCGGGCTCATCAACGGCGTGAACGTCTCGGTGCTCGGCATCCCGCCGTTCATCGCCACGCTCGGCATGATGCTCATCGCGGCCGGCCTGTCGCTCGTGATCTCGGGCACGAAGCCGATCTACTTCACCGAGACGCCCGACTTCCAGTCGATCATGAACCTCTCGATCATCCCCGGCATGCGGTTCCCGCTCGGCGTGGCGATCTTCATCGTCATGATCATCGTCGCCGCCGTGCTCCTCTCGAAGACGATCCTCGGCCGCTACACCTTCTCGATCGGCTCGAACGAGGCGGCCACCGCGCTCTCCGGCGTGAACGTCCGTCGATGGAAGATCACGATCTACACGCTCGCCGGCCTCTTCGTCGGCCTCGCCGGAGTGCTGAGCGCGTCCCGGCTGTCGTCGGCGCAGCCGACGGGCGGCATGGGCCTCGAGCTCGAGGCGATCGCGGCGGTCGTCATCGGCGGCACGTCGCTCCAGGGCGGCAAGGGCTCGATCGTCGGCACCGTCATCGGCGCCCTGATCATGGCCGTCCTCACGAACGGCCTCCGCATCATCTCGGTGCCGCAGGAGTGGCAGTCCGTCGCCGTCGGCATCGTCATCCTGGTCGCCGTCTACCTCGACATGCTGCGGCGTCGACGCGGCTGACCGGCGCTCCGGCGCGGCATCCCCGCCGCGGGCGGAGCATCATCACGACCCAGCACCACACCGTCCCCCATCAGTACCACCGCACCACCAACACCAAGGAGTGAGCATGTTCAAGAAGCGCACGATGGGCGCCGTCGTCGGCGCCGTCGCCGCGGCCCTCATCCTCGCCGGTTGCGCCAGCGACGGCGGCGACCAGGGCACGGGCGGCGACGCGAGCGGCGACAAGCCGTACGTCGCCCTCGTCTCGAAGGGCTTCCAGCACCAGTTCTGGCAGGCCGTGAAGACGGGCGCCGAGCAGGCGGCCGAGGAGTTCGACGTCGAGATCACCTTCGAGGGCCCCGACACCGAGGCCGACGTCGACCAGCAGATCCAGATGCTGCAGACCGCGCTCGACAAGAGCCCGGCCGCCATCGGATTCGCCGCGCTCGACAGCCAGGCCGCCGGCCCGCTGCTGCAGCAGGCGAAGGACGCGAACATCCCGGTGATCGCGTTCGACTCGGGCGTCGACAGCGACATCCCGCTGACCACCGCGGCGACCGACAACCTCGCCGCGGCCGCCGAGGCCGCGAAGCACATGGCCGACGCCGTCGGCCACGAGGGCAAGGTCGCCCTCGTCGTGCACGACCAGACCTCGGTGACCGGCCAGCAGCGTCGCGACGGCTTCGTCGACTACATGGAGGAGAACGAGCCGAACATCGAGATCGTCGACATCCAGTACGGCGGCGGCGACCAGGCGAAGTCGGCCGACCTCGCCAAGGCGATCCTCGCGGCGCACCCCGACCTCAAGGGCATCTACGGCTCGAACGAGGGCTCGGCGATCGGCGTCGTGCAGGCCGTCAAGGAGCTCGGCATCGACGCCTCGACGCTCGCCGTCGTCGGCTTCGACTCGGGCAAGGCCCAGATGGACGCGATCCGCGACGGCCTCATGACCGGCGCGATCACGCAGAACCCGATCGGCATCGGCTACGAGACGGTCAAGGCCGCGGTCGAGGCGATCAACGGCGAGGAGCTGCCGAAGACCATCGACACGGGCTTCTACTGGTACGACGCGTCGAACATCGACGACGAGGAGATCCAGGCCGTCCTCTACGAGTGACGATCGGATGACCCGGGGGCGTCGGCTTCGGCCGGCGCCCCTTCGTCGTGCCCGCCCGAGGATCGGCCGGGGCGAGCGGGCCCGGGTCGACGCGGCGGGGCGTACCGGCGCGCCGGCCCTCAGCGCGTCAGAGCGCCGAGCGCAGCCACTGCTCGACGCCGCTGACGTGCACGACGGTGAGCGCCGACGCGAGCTCGGCGTCGCCGGCGGCGATCGCGTCGAGGATGGCGTGGTGCTCCTGGAGGGTGCGCTCGACGGCGCTCTCCTGGGTGATGCCGCGCCAGATGCGCGCCCGCACGGTGTGGCTCGACAGCGAGTCGATGAGGCTCGCGAGGTAGCCGTTGCCCGTGGCGTCGGCGATGCCGCGGTGGAACTCGAGGTCGTGGTCGACGAGGCTCTCGACGTCGGCGGCATGGTCGACGCCCGCGACCGACTCGCGGAGGCGCTCGAGCTCGGCGTCGCCGGCGTGGCGCGCCGCGAGCGAGGCGGCGGCGGGCTCGAGGATGCGGCGCACGGCGAAGATCTCGAGGATCGAATGGTCGTCGTGCAGGTCGACGACGAACGACATGGCCTCGAGCAGCAGGCGCGGCTCGAGGCTCGTGACGTAGGTGCCGTCGCCGCGCCGCACGTCGAGCACGCGAATGACCTCGAGTGCCTTGACCGCTTCGCGCAGCGAGGAGCGCGAGAGGCCGAGCCGCTCGCTCAGCTCCTTCTCGGGCGGGAGCCGGTCGCCCGGCGCCAGCTCGCCCGAAAGGATCATCTCTTTGATGCGCAGAATCGCTTCGTCGGTGACGGCCATGCCCGAATCGTACCGCGCGGACGGCCAGACATCAGATCTTTGTGGCGGCGGCGCGCCAGAGGTGCATCGAGGCGTAGCTGCGCCACGGCGCCCAGCGTGCTCCGAGCTCGTCGAGCGTGGGGGCCGCTGCGGGCAGGCCGAGCCGCTCGGCGCCCGCCCGGAGCGCGAGGTCGCTCGTGAGCAGCACGTCGGGCGCCCGGGTGACCCGCATCGCGACGTAGCCGGCCGTCCACGGGCCGATGCCCGGGATGCCGACGAGCTCGCGCGCGAGCTCGCCGCGGTCGCGATCGGCCGAGACGACGAGCTCGCCCGCGGCGAGCCGGGCCGCGACGTCGACGATGGTGCGGATACGGGCCGCGGGCCCGCGCAGCACCTCGCCGCCGCGCTCGGCGATCGACGCGGCGGTGGGGAAGAGCCGCACGAGGGCGTGGGCACCGCGACGGTCGTCGCCCGCCCCGGCCGGCAGCGCGTCGTCCGAGCCCGGCCCATCGACACCCGGCTCGTCACTCGTTCGGCCGCCGAGCGCGAGCGGCTCGCCCAGGTCGACCGCGAGCCGCGAGAGCGCCGTGCGCGCCGCCTTCACCGAGATCTGCTGGCCGATCAGCGCCCGGAACACGAGCTCGTGCGGGTCGAGTGCGCCCGGCACGCGGATGCCGGGGGTCGTCGCGACCGAGGCCGCGAGCGCGGGGTCGGCCGCGAGCAGCTCGTCGATCGCGACGGCGTCGGCGTCGAGGTCGAAGAGCCGACGCACACGGGCGACGAGCGGCGGCAGGTCGGCGAGGCTCGTGAGCCGGGCCTCGACCTCGATCGCAGGGGAGCGGTCGTCGGGGCTCGGGGCGAACGCCACCACCGCGGGACCCGAGGGCAGCCGCAGCGTGCGGGCGTAGTGCCCGGGGCCGGCGGACTCGACGCCGTCGACGGCACGCGCCGCGAGCCAGTCGAAGACCCCCGCCGCGTCGAACGGCGCCCGGGCGGGCAGCCGGAGCCGCACCACGCCGTCGCCCGCGCGCTCGCGCCGCTCACCGAGGCGCGCGGCCGCCCGCAGCTCGAGCGGGCTGCGCTCGTACACCTCGCGGATGGTGTCGTTGAACTGCCGGATGCTGCCGAAGCCCGAGGCGAAGGCGACGTCGGCCGCGGGCATCGACGTCGAGGTGAGTAGGGCGCGCGCGGTCTGGGCCCGGTGGGCCCGCGCCAGCGCGAGGGGCCCCGCGCCGAGCTCGGCGGTGAGCACGCGCGTGAGGTGCCGGCTCGTGTAGCCGAGGTGGGCCGCGAGACCCGGCACGCCCTCGCGCTCGACGACGCCGTCGGCGATGAGGCGCATCGCCCGGGCGGCGAGGTCGTCGCGCAGGTCCCACTCGGGAGAGCCGGGCACCGCGTCGGGCAGGCACCGCTTGCAGGCCCGAAGGCCCGCCTCGTGCGCCGCGGCGGCGGTGAGGTAGAAGCTCACGTTCTGCGCCTTCGGCGACACCGCCGGGCAGCTCGGGCGGCAGTAGATGCCGGTCGAATGCACCCCGGTGATGAACTGGCCGTCGAACCGCGCGTCGCGCGCCTGCATGGCCCGGTAACGCTCGGCGAACACGGGGTCGTCGAGCGGATCGGTGCGGAGGGCCTGTGCGGTCATGACCCCAGCCTCGCACGCGCCGCCGACATCGACTGGCGGAAATCGGACCCGGCCCGCGTGGCTAGGGTGGAGGGATGTCGCACGTCGTCGCCCAGCTGCAAGAAGCCCTCGGGGCATCCGTCTCACTCGATGCCGAGGTGCTCGAGGCGACCCGCGAAGACCGCTCGGGGTGGCGCAGCGCGACGCCCCCCCTCGCCGTCGTGCACGCGGGCTCCGTCGCCGAGGTGCAGCAGCTCATGCGCATCGCGCACGCGAGCGGCACCCCGGTCGTGCCCCGCGGCGCGGGCACCGGCCTCGCGGGCGGCGCGATCGCGAGCCCGGGGGCGATCGTGCTCGACCTCTCCCGCATGAACCGCATCCTCGAGATCTCCGAGGCCGACGAGCTCGCGGTCGTCGAGCCCGGAGTGATCAACGGCGATCTCAACGACGCCCTCGCGCCGCTCGGCCTCTGGTTCGCCCCCGACCCCGCCAGCCGGGCGATCGCCTCGGTCGGCGGCAACATCGCCACCAACGCCGGGGGGCTGCTGTGCGCGAAGTACGGCGTGACGCGCGAGGCCGTGCTCGGTGTCGCGGTCGTGCTCGCCGACGGGCGGCTGATCCGCCTCGGTCACCGCACGGTGAAGGGCGTCACGGGCTACGACCTGACCGCCCTCTTCACCGGCTCGGAGGGCACGCTCGGCATCATCGTCGAGGCGACGGTGCGCGTGCGCCCGATCACGCAGGGCGTGCCCGTGACCGTCGCCGCGGCCTTCGCCGACGTCACCGCCGCGGCGGCCGCGTGCGCCGCCGTCACCGCCGACCGCATCCGCCCGGCGATCCTCGAGCTGATGGACGCCGGCGTGGTCGCCCGGGTCGCCGCGTACCTCGGCGACGAGGCGCTCGCCGGCACGCCCCTCGAGGAGGTGCTGCCCGGCGAGACGTTCCTCATCGCGCAGACCGACGACGCCGGTGCGACGGCCGAGGCGGCCCGCATCGCCGAGCTCTTCGCCGAGGCCGGCGGCCGGGTCACCCTGTCGACCGACGAGACGACGGGCGAGCGCCTGCTCGACCTCCGGCGCGCGATGCACCCCGCCCTCGCCGCGAGCGGCCAGGTGCTCATCGAGGACGTCGCGGTGCCGCGGTCGAAGCTGCCCGAGATGTTCCGCGCCATCGACGAGATCGGGGCTCGGCACGGCGTCGAGATCCCGACGATCGCGCACGCCGGCGACGGCAACCTGCACCCGAACTTCGTGTTCACGGGCGACGAGGTGCCCGCGCACATCTGGCAGGCCGCCGACGAGATGTTCCGTGCCGCGGTCGCGCTCGGCGGCACGCTCACGGGGGAGCACGGCGTCGGCGTGCTGAAGCGGCGCTGGCTCGCCGAGGAGCTCGGCGACGACGTGTTCGAGCTGCAGCGCGGCATCAAGGCGGTCTTCGACCCGACCGGCATCCTCAACCCGGGGGTCATGTTCGAGGCATCCGCGCCGGCCCCTCGCTAGGCTGCTCGCGTGAGCCACCTCGCCCCAGGGCCGTCCCCGTATCCCGTCGCCCCGCAGCCGGTGGCCGCGGCACCCGCGTGGGCCGCGCCCGTGCGCGGCCGCAACGGCAGCGGCTCGGTGTTCGCGATCATCGGCATCGTGATCGGCGGGCTCGTCGGCCTCCTCGTGATCGCGTACCTCGCACTCGCGCTCGGCGCCTCGGTGCTCGCGATCGGCTCCCTGCTCGCGCTCGTGCCGCTCGCGGGCGTCCTCCTCGCGGTGCGCTGGGTCGACCGCTGGGAGCCCGAGCCGCGCGGCGCGCTCTGGTTCGCGTTCCTCTGGGGCGCCGCGGTCTCGGTCGCGATCGCGCTCGTCGTCGACCTCGGCGTCGAGCTCGCGGTCGCCTACTCCCAGCCCGGCGGCGCCGCCGACGAGGTCGTGCGCACCGTCGTGCAGGCGCCCATCGTCGAGGAGCTCGCGAAGGGCCTCGGCGTGCTGCTCGTGTTCGCCTTCGCGCGCTGGCAGTTCGACGGGCCGCTCGACGGCCTCGTCTACGCCGCAGTGGTCGCGGCGGGCTTCGCCTTCACCGAGAACATCATCTACTTCGGCTCGGCTCTCATCGAGGGCGGCGCCGGGAGCCTCGGGTCGACCTTCGTCGTGCGCGGCATCTTCTCGCCGTTCGCGCACGTGCTCTTCACGGCGTGCACCGGCCTCTGCATCGGCATCGGCGCGCGGCGCGGGGGCGGCGCGGGCGTCATCGGCTGGTTCCTGCTGGGGCTCGCCGGCGCGATCGGGCTGCACGCGCTGTGGAACGGCTCGCTCGCCTTCGGCGACGACGCGATCGGGCTGTACGTCACCGTGCAGGTGCCGATCTTCGTCGCGGCGGTCCTCCTCACCCTGTACCTCCGGCGCCAGGAGGTGCGGGTCACCCGTCGCAGCCTGGCGGAGTACGCGGGTGTCGGCTGGTTCAGCCACGCCGAGGTCGAGCTCCTCGCCACCCCGGCCGGCCGCAGGCAGGCGAAGGCGTGGGCGCGCGCGCAGCATCCGCCGCGCACCGCCACCATGAAGCGGCTGATCGCGGATGCCACGCACCTGGCCTTCGCCCGCCAGCGCATCGCGACGGGGCAGGGCGGAGCGGTCGCGGCGGCCGACGAGCAGGCGCTGCTGACCTCGATCGTCGCCGGACGGCAGGCCCTACTGCGCTGAACGCGCCGGGGCTATGCTGGCCTGATTCCCGCTCGACGACGATCGGAGACGGCATGCCCGGCACCGCGCTCCCGCAGCCCGATCCGGGCGCGCCCGGCGGCGGGGAGGCCCGGTCGGGCTCGCTCCGCGACCGGTTGCTCGACGCCCAGCAGCGCGCGATCGACACGGGCACCGTGCCGCTCAGCCTCCGCCCGATCGTCCGGGCGTCGTGGGAGCGCGCCATCCGCGGCGCCGTCGACCCCGACCGGGCGCTGCCCAGCCTCGAGCACGACGAGCAGGAGTTCCTCGACTACCGTGCCGGCCACGCGCTCGCGCAGGTGATGCCGGTTGTCCGCCGGCTCCTCGTCGACGGCGCGCACGACGCCGGCCTCGTGGTCGCCGTGGGCGACGAGCACGGCCGCCTGCTCTGGGTCGAGGGCGATGCGGCGCTCCGCCACCGCGCGGAGGACATGCTGTTCGTGCCGGGCGCCGACTGGTCGGAGTCGGTCGTCGGCACGAGCGCCCCGGGCACGGCGCTCGCGCTCGACCGGGCCATCCAGATCCGCGGCGCCGAGCACTTCAACCGCATCGTGCACCCGTGGAGCTGCACGGCCGCGCCCGTGCACGACCCGGCGACCGGCCTCGTGCTCGGCGTCATCGACATCACCGGCACCGACCACGCCGTCGCACCGCACACGCTCGGCCTCGTCTCGGCGACGGTCGCCGCGGTCGAGGCCGAGCTCAAGATCGCGAGCCTCGAGTCGGCGGTGCAGGCGACGCTGCGTCGCTCGCGCATGGTGAGCGTGGGCGGGTCGCGCGCGCCCCGTGCCCGGCGAACGCCGCTGTCGGTGCTCGGGCCGCGCCGCCCGAGGCTCGGCGGGGTCGAGCTGAGCCCCCGGCACGCCGAGATCCTCACGCTCCTCGCGTGGCATCCGGCGGGGCTCGGCACCGAACGCCTCGCCTCGCTCGTCTACGAGGCCGAGGGGTCGCCCGTCACCCTGCGCGCCGAGCTCGTGCGCCTCCGCCGCGTGCTCGAGGCCGCCGGCGAGCCGCCGCTCGAGTCGCGACCGTACCGGCTCGGCCGCGAGCTCGAGCTCGACGCCGCGGTCGTCGTGCGCCTGCTCGGGCAGGGCGCGCTGCGGCGCGCGGCCGAGACGTACGCCGGCCCCCTGCTGCCGGCGTCGACTGCGCCCGGCATCGTCGAGCTCCGCGCCGAGCTCGCGGGCCGGGTGCGCGAGTCGATGCTGGCGGATGCCTCGGCCGACCTCCTTGCCGCGTTCGCCGAGCGCGAGGAGTGCCGCTTCGACGTCGAGCTGTGGCGCACCCTGCTCGCACTGCTGCCGCCCCGCTCGCCGCGGCGCGCCTCGGTCGTCGCCCACCTCGAGCGCATCGAGGCCGCGCTGCGCTGAGACGATGCCGCGCCGAGACCGCCCGGCCTCGCGACGGCGCCCGTGCCGCGCCGGGCCGGCGCGGCTGCAACGCGGCTGCAACGTTCGGGCAACCGCGCCGCAACCCGCGCGCGCATAGCGTGACGTCGTCCCGTCGAGGGGCAGTCGCCCCACCCGGGGCATCCGACAACGACGTCAAGGAGACACGATGACCGTGTATGCCGCGCCCGGCACCCCCGGCGCGCTCATCGAGTTCAAGCCGCGCTACGAGCACTTCATCGGCGGCGAGTGGGTGAAGCCCGCGGGCGGCGCCTACTTCGAGAACATCTCGCCCGTGAACGGCAAGGCGTTCACCGAGGTCGCCCGCGGCACCGCCGCCGACATCGACGCGGCGCTCGACGCCGCGCACAAGGCCGCACCCGCGTGGGGCCGCACGAGCGCGGCGCACCGCGCCGGCATCCTCAACGCGATCGCCGATCGCATCGACCGCCACCGCGAGCTCCTCGCCGTCGCCGAGACCTGGGACAACGGCAAGTCGATCCGCGAGCCGCTCAACGCCGACCTCCCGCTCGCGAGCGACCACTTCCGCTACTTCGCGAGCCTCATCCGTGCGCAGGAGGGCAGCTTCACGCAGCTCGACGAGGACACGGTCGCGTACCACTTCCAGGAGCCGCTCGGCGTGGTCGGGCAGATCATCCCGTGGAACTTCCCGCTGCTCATGGCCGTGTGGAAGCTCGCCCCCGCGCTCGCCGCCGGCAACGCGGTCGTGCTGAAGCCCGCCGAGCAGACGCCGACGTCGATCCTCGTGCTCGTCGAGCTCATCGCCGACCTGCTCCCCGCGGGCGTGCTCAACGTCGTCAACGGGTTCGGCGTCGAGGCGGGCAAGCCGCTCGCCTCCTCGAACCGCATCCGCAAGATCGCGTTCACCGGCGAGACGACGACGGGCCGGCTGATCCTGCAGTACGCGTCGAACAACATCATCCCCTCGACGGTCGAGCTCGGCGGGAAGAGCCCGAACATCGTGTTCGAGTCGGTCGCCGACCGGCGCGACTCGTTCTACGAGAAGGCGCTCGAGGGCTTCAGCCTGTTCGCGTTCAACCAGGGCGAGGTCTGCACCTGCCCCAGCCGTTCGCTCATCCAGAAGTCGATCTACGACACCTTCCTCGACGACGCGATCGAGCGCACGAAGCAGGCGAAGCAGGGCAACCCGCTCGACACCGAGACCCAGGTCGGCGCGCAGGCGTCGAACGACCAGCTCGAGAAGATCCTGAGCTACATCGACATCGGCAAGCAGGAGGGCGCGAAGCTGCTGCTCGGCGGCGAGCGCGCCGACCTCGGCGGCGACCTCAGCGAGGGGTATTACGTGCAGCCGACCATCTTCGAGGGGCAGAACCGCATGCGGCTGTTCCAGGAGGAGATCTTCGGCCCCGTCGTCGCCGTGACGAGCTTCACCGACTACGACGACGCGATCTCGATCGCGAACGACACCCTCTACGGGCTCGGCGCGGGCGTCTGGAGCCGGAACGGCAACGAGGCCTACCGTGCCGGTCGCGACATCCAGGCCGGTCGGGTGTGGGTGAACAACTACCACGCGTATCCCGCGGGCGCCGCGTTCGGCGGGTACAAGTCGTCGGGCATCGGCCGCGAGAACAACAAGCTCGCGCTCGACCACTACCAGCAGACGAAGAACCTGCTCGTCAGCTACAGCGAGAACCCGCTCGGGTTCTTCTGATCGGCGGTCCGCGATGTCGCTCGAGCGATTCGCCGCAGGCGTCGTCGGCCGGGTCGTGATCGCGGGGGAGTCGTCGCCGCGGGTGGAGCTCTCGCCCGCGGCGGCGGCGCTCGTCGACCGGCTCTGGGCCGCGCACGGCCCGCTCATGTTCCACCAGTCGGGCGGATGCTGCGACGGCAGTTCCCCGATGTGCTACCCCGCGGGCGAGTTCGTCACGAGCGACGCCGACGTGCTGCTCGGCGAGCTCGACCTGGGGCCGGCGGGGGTCGGCCGGGATGCCTCGGGGAGGTCGGATGCGCCGGGGAGCGACCTCGATCGGGGCACGCGCGTCGTGCCGTTCTGGATGTCGGCCGAGCAGTTCGCCTACTGGCGCCACACGCACCTCACCGTCGACGTCGTGCCCGGCCGCGGCAGCGGCTTCTCGCTCGAGGCGCCGGAGGGCGTGCGGTTTCTCATCAGGTCGCGGCTGATGGAGTGATGGACTCGCCACAGGGCGGCGGGAGCCCGCCTGCTCCGAGTCGTCTCGTGGGCGCCCCGCCGCGCCCCCGGCACGAAGAAACTCGCCGCCCTGTGGTGTGGCACTGCCGACATCTCTACGGGGCGACGAGTTCTCGGATTCCAGAGTGCAACGTGTTCGCAGTCAGCGCAAGAGGGGGGTGGACGGTTGTCCGCGATTGCGACGGCGCCGCGAACCTGCTCAACTTGAGGCATGACCGATACGAACAGCAAGCCCGAGATCGACGCCCCCGAGGGCCCCGCTCCCGCAGACCTCGTCATCGAGGACATCGTCGTGGGCGACGGCGCCGAGGCGACCGCCGGCTCGACGGTCGACGTGCACTACCTCGGCGTCGAGTACGACAGCGGCGAGGAGTTCGACTCCTCGTGGGGTCGCGGCCAGTCGATCAACTTCCCGCTCGCGGCGCTCATCTCCGGCTGGCAGGAGGGCATCCCCGGCATGAAGGTCGGCGGCCGCCGCAAGCTCACCGTCCCCCCGCACAAGGCGTACGGCCCCGCGGGCGGCGGGCACCAGCTCTCGGGCAAGACCCTGATCTTCGTGATCGACCTGCTCGGCGTCAGCTGAGGCATCCCGATCCACCGAGAAGGCCGGCGGGCGCGAGCCCGCCGGCCTTCGTCGTGCGTGGGCTACGATTCGGGGGTGCTGCCCGCCTTCGCCCCCTACCTCGTGGTCTCCGCCCTCCACCTCGTGCTGCAGTACGTCGGCCCGGCCTGGAGCGTGACCGCGACCAAGTCGCTGCTCATGCCCCTCCTCGCGCTCGCGGTCGTGCTGCTCGCGCGCCCGGTGCGCAGGCCCGCGCCGCTCCTCCTCGGCGGGATCGCCTTCTCGTGGGGCGGCGACGTCCTCCTCACCTTCCCCGGCGACGGCTGGTTCGCCGCGGGACTGACGTCGTTCCTCCTCGCGCACGTCGTCTACATCGTGCTCTTCCTGCGGCTGCCCCGCGCGCGACGCCGGCCGCCCGTCTGGTCGGCGGTGTACTGGGCGTGGGTGGTCGTCATGCTCACCCTCCTGCTTCCGCACTCCGGCATGCTCGCCGTGCCGATCGTGCTCTACGCGATCGCGATCGGCCTGATGGCGACGACCGCGGCGATGCAGGGTGGCTGGATCGCGCTCGGCGGGGCGTTCTTCGTCGTCTCCGACTCGGTGCTCGCGCTCGGCCGGTTCCTGCCGGGGTACGAGTTCGCCGCCCACGACTTCGCGGTCATGTCGACCTACCTCGCCGCGCAGGGGCTCATCGCGTGGGGGGTCGTCGCGAAGCTCCGAACGGATCGCTCCGCTTCGGGTCCGTCGTCTCCTGCACCCGATCGACGAGCTGACGCCACGGCCCGGTGAGCTGGCGCTCGGCGAGCGTCGCCTCGTTCGGTTCGCAGCGGATGCGGTAGACGAACCGGTCGGGCTCGGGCGGCACCGGCACCGGCTCGTTCCACGGGATCTCGTCGATGAGGATGTACCACTCGTCGGGGTCGGGCTGCTCGTCGACCCGCACCTCCCAGGTGAGGCGCGTGCCGGCGAGGCCGCCGCTGCGCTGCACGATGACATCCATCGTGCTGGATGCTACTCCGCTGCGCCGCCCGCCGCCTGCTCGTCGAGCACGCCGACGGTCTGCCAACCGTGCTCGACGGCGCGGGCCTCGCGCGAGTCGGCGCCGAAGCGCGTCTCGGCGCTCTGCACCGTGTCGGCCGCGAACTCGGCGAAGGTCGCGTCGCGGTCGAGCCGCCCCGAGGTGAGCGTGTCGTACCAGATGCGGCCCACGTGCTCCCAGGCGAAGCCGTCGAGCTCGCGCGCCGCCAGTGCGAACGCGCGGTTCGGGATGCCGGAGTTCAGGTGCACGCCGCCGTTGTCGTCGGTGGTCTCGATGTAGTCGCGCATGTGCGCGGGCTGCGGGTCGCGGCCGAGCACGTCGTCGTCGTAGGCGGTGCCGGGCTCGAGCATCGAGCGCAGCGCCCGCCCCTCGACCTCGTCGGTGAAGATGCCCTCGCCGATGAGCCAGGTGGCCGCCCCGGCGTCCTGGCCGAGGGCGTACTGCTCGACGAGGGCGCCGAACGCGTCGGAGACGTGCTCGTTGAGCGCGCCCGACTGCCCCTGGTAGCGGAGACCTGCGGTGTGCTCGGTGACGCCGTGCGCGAGCTCGTGGCCGATCACGCTGAGCGAGTCGGTGAACCCGCGGAACACCTCGCCGTCGCCGTCGCCGAAGACCATGCGCTCGCCGTCCCAGAAGGCGTTGTCGTAGCGGCGGCCGAAGTGCACGGTCGCCTTGAGCGGCATGCCCGCCCCGTCGATCGAGTCGCGGCCGAAGACGCGATCGAAGAGCCGGTGGGTGTCGCCGAGGCCGTCGTAGGCGTCGTCGACCGACTCGTCGCCCGTGGCGGGCTCGCCCTCGCGGCGCACGAGGCGCCCGGGCAGGGTCTCGCGACCGCCGGCATCGGAGATGCGTCGGTCGGGCATCGACGGGGCGTCGGGCAGCACCGTCGGCAGGTCGTCGTCGTGCAGCGGCGGCATGACGGGCGGTGCGCCGCGGAGCGCACGACGGGGCGCGTCGTGCAGCAGCGAGCGCCTGGCGGCTTCGGCGGCGAGCGGGAAGCGATCGGCGCCCGCGTCGGCGATGCGATCGAGCAGGTAGGGAGGAACGATCTGGCGCATGCCTCGATGTTGGCATCCGCCGCCGACAACGTCGAGACCGGATCGCGTGCTCGGGTGCCCCCGCGCGGCCCGATCGCGCAGGCCCGCCCGGTTAGGCTGTTCGCGTGACCGACGCCCCCTTCCTCGCGCTCCTGCTCGACGTCGACGGCCCCATCGCGAGCCCGGTCACCCGGTCGATCGCGATCCCGTCGATCGCGCGCGACCTCGCGATGCTCGCGAACGCCGGCAACCCCGTGATCTTCAACACGGGGCGCTCCGACGCGTTCATCGCCGCCGAGGTCGTGCCGCCGCTGCTCGACGCCGGGCTCGAGCCCGGTGCGCCCGTCTGGGCGATCTGCGAGAAGGGGGCGGTGTGGGCCGAGATCGGCACGGGCGGGCTCGGCGAGGTCTTCGTCGACCTCGATCTCGCGATGCCCGTCGACTTCTCCGCCGACATGCGGGCGTACGTCGAGTCGCACTTCGACGAGTTCGCGTTCTTCGACGAGACCAAGCGGGCCATGGTCTCGGTCGAGCAGCACGTGCACGTGGCATCCGACGCGTACCTCGCGGCGCAGCCGCGCTTCGACGCCCACGCGCACGCCGCCCTCGCCGCCCGCGGCTTCGGCACCGTGCGCGAGGGCGACGAGCGGCCCGACGAGGCGGGGCGGGTGCACTGGCGCATCGACCCGACCATCATCTCGACCGACGTCGAGTCGGTCAGGCTCGGCAAGGACCTCGGCGCGGCGCGCGCCGTCGAACTGCTCGAGGCACGAGGCATCCGCCCGCAGCACTGGCGCACGATGGGCGACTCGCGCGGCGACTACCGCATGGCCGACTGGCTGCACGAGCGCGGCGAGCGGGTGAGTCACGTCGACGTGCGACCGGCCGAGGGCATCCCGGCGACCGGCTACCCGGTGCTGACGGCGGGCGAGCTGATCCACGACGAGGCCGGAGCGGTGTTCCTCGACCGCTGGGTGCGGGCCGCCGGCCGCGGCGAGCTCGGCGACGACGAGTAGCGGGCCCGACGATGCCGAGTCCAGACGTCGCAGACCCCGCCGCCGCACCCGAGCCGTCGGCGCTGCGCTCGCACCCGATCGCCCTCGTGCCGGCCCTGCTCGTCTGCGGCGCCGCCGTGGCGCTCTTCGGCTTCCTCGCGCCGGTCGCGGGCTACGCGATGCTCGCCGCCGGGCTCGTGGTCGCCTGGCTCTGCGACCGCTCCGGCCGCACCGAGCGCCTCGCCGCCGACCTCGCGCTCATCGCCGTCGGGCAGGTCATCATCTCGACGGTCTCGCTGAAGGCCGACCTCAGCGACGCCGGCATGGTGCGCTTCGCGGTGGTGCTCGGGCTCGCGGTGCTCGTGCCGTACCTCATCTCGCGATTCCTGTACCGCGAGCGCGTCATCCGGTTCCCGTGGCGCACCGGCCGGCGATGGAACCGCACGCAGTGGCTCTACCTGGTCTTCGTGACGCTCGCCGGATGGCTGATCCTGCCCTTCTACTTCATCAGCTCGGGCGTCTACCAGAACTGGCCGACCGTGACCGAGCCCGACACGATCGCGCGCCTGTTCGTGGGGGTCGCCGCCGTCGGCACGTGGGACGAGCTGTTCTTCATCTGCACGGTGTTCGTGCTGCTGCGGCGGCACTTCCCGAGCTGGCAGGCGAACATCCTGCAGTCGATCGTCTTCGTCTCGTTCCTCTGGGAGCTCGGCTACCAGTCGTGGGGACCGCTGCTCACGATCCCGTTCGCGCTCATCCAGGGCTACACGTTCAAGCTCACGAAGTCGCTCGGCTACGTGTTCACGGTGCACATGCTCTTCGACGCGGTGGTGTTCGCGGTGATCGTGTACGCGCACATCGGGTGGCCGGCGATCTTCCCCTTCGCGCCGCAGCCGTAGGCGCCTACTTCAGTTGCCCCCTGATCTCGCCGCCGGGGTACCTCGTCGTGTGCACGTTGACGTAGTACGCCCGCGGGCTCGCGGAAATGGCGTCGAGCAGTGCGTCGGAGGCGGTCGTGCACTCCGTCACGCTGAACTCGGTCGATCCCTCCACGACGAGCGGCACGACAACGGGGCCGTTGACGTTGCGCGGAGCCACGTGGATGTGCGCGGCGACCGCGGGCGTCGTGAGCCCCTCGGCCGTGAGGGTGTAGCACAGCATGCCGCCGTCGATCTCGTACGAGAAGAAGCCGTGGGCGCCGCCGGTCACCTCCCCGGTCTCCTGCTCGTTGTCGAGCGGGATCGCGGGGGTGCCCGGCGGCTTCGCCTGGGCGGCACCGGCGCCGCCGAGGGTGAGTGCGGCGACCGCGGCGAGGGCGAGTGCGGCGAGACGAGTCCGTCGAGTCGTGAGCATGGTGGAACCTCACATTCTTCGGGATGGTTCGCACGCTACGCCGAGTGCCTCGGGTCCTCAAGCGGTTCCTCGGGCTCCGGGCTCAGCGCCCCTCGACCTCCGCGCCGTGCTCGCCGAGCCACGCGAGCAGCACGGCGGCGTGGTTCGTCTGCTCGTCGCGTGCGCCGTAGAGGAGCGTGACGCGATCGTGCTCGGGGCCGAGCGCGAGAAGGGCGGCCGCGGCCGGGCTCTCGTCGAGCTCGGCGCGGTAGCGCCCGGCGAAGTGGTCGAAGTCGCCCTGCCGGTCGGCGGCGTGATGCCACTCGGTGCGCAGCTCGGGGGAGGGGGCGACCTCCTTGTCCCACAGGTCGAGCTCGGCGCGCTCCTTGCTGACGCCGCGCGGCCACAGCCGGTCGACGAGCACTCGGAACCCGTCGCCCGGCTCGGCGGGCTCGTACACGCGCTTGATGACGAAGGCCATGGCTCCAGTCTCGCGGGCGTCGGGCGATGAGACAACGGATGCCCCGTGCGCAGGCCTGCGCGCGGGGCATCCGTGATTCGCGATCTCGAGGACCGCTGCGATCAGATCGCCGACCACCCGCCGTCAGAGGCGAGCACGACGCCCGACACGTTGGCCGAGTCGTCGGAGAGGAGCCACGTGATCGCGGCCGCGAGCTGCTCGGGCTCGGCGGGCACGAGGGCGAGGGCGCCGAGCACCGGGCCCAGCACCTTGCCCGCGTGCTCGGACTTGAACGGCGCCTCGATGTTCGTCTTCACGCCGCCCGGGGCGACCGCGTTCACGCGGACGCCGGAGCCCGAGTACATGACCGAGGCGTTCTTCGTGAAACCGACGACCGCGTGCTTCGAGGTCGTGTAGGCGGCGCCGGCCGAGGCGCCGCGGAGCCCCGCCTCGCTCGTGACGTTGACGATCGAGCCCGAGCCCTGCTCGAGCATCGTGGGCAGCACCGCGCGGGTGAGGCGCATGACGGCGGTGACGTTGACGTTCATGACGCGCTCCCAGGTGGCGTCGTCGACCTCGGCGGCGGGCAGGAAGCCGTCCATGATGCCGGCGATGTTCGCGAGCACGTCGATCTTCTCGCCCGCGGCCGCGACGAGCGCCTGCACGTTCTCCTCGACCGTGATGTCGCCGGCGACGGCCACGATGTCGAGCGCGGGGTTCGCGGCGACGAGGGCGTCGAGACGCTCGGCCGAGACGTCGGCGGCGATCACGCGGGCGCCCTCGGAGGCGAGGCGCACGGTCGTCGCGAGGCCGATGCCCGAGCCCGCGCCGGTCACGATCGCGACCTTGCCGTCGAAGCGTCCGGGGGTGATGGCGGTGTTCATTGCTGCTCCTCAGGGGTGAGTGCGGCGTCGTGGCGTACGCGGCGTCGCGGTGGTTCGCCGGTCGGGTTCGTGGCCGGTCCACTAGTTATAACACTCGGTGTCATAAAATGTTCCGAGAACCAGGTTTCCGCGAGAATGGGAGCGTGACCATGGATGCCTCGGCAGCGACCCCTGCCGCCCGCGCCCCGCGCGGACGACCGGTCGAGGTCGACCCCGAGGCGCTCGCCGCCGTGGCGCTCGCGCTCTTCGAGGAGCGCGGCTTCGACGAGGTGACGATGGCCGAGGTCGCCGAGGCGGCCGGGGTGAGCCGGCGCACCCTGTTCCGCTACTACCCGTCGAAGCCCGACCTCGTCTGGGGCGGGTTCGACGAGGCGATCGCGCGCTTCGAGGCGTCGCTCGGGGCCGGTCGCGCGGCCGCCGGCGGGGCTGACTGGCAGGCGGCGCCGAGCCCGGCGCCGATCGCCGAGCTCCACCGCGCGTACGTCGCGATGGCCGAGTTCCCGCCCGACATGCTCGGTGTGACCCGCCAGCGGCTGCGCATCATCGACGCGTACCCGGCCGTGCTCGCCCATGGGCTCGCGAAGTTCGGCGCCGTGCACGAGCTGCTCGAGCCCTACCTCGGCGAGCCGGGATCGCTGCGCGCGCACCTCCTCGCCGACCTCTACGTGACGACGGGCTTCAGCGCGATGCGGTGGTGGGCCCGCAGCGGCACCGGCACGCCGTCGGCCGCCGTCGACGCGGCGCTCGCCGTGCTCGAGGGCTCATTGGTGTGAGCGGCCGCGCGGCCGCCCGTCCGCCCGTCCGCCGCATGGTCGGCCCGAGGCATCCGCTCTGGTAGAGTATTCAGGTTGCCGTGAATCGGCCGCGCATCAAGAGAGCCCAGGCATTCGGCCCCGGGCAGCGCGCAACAAGGAGAAAGGGGATCCCATCTATGGCACTCGAAGCAGACGTCAAGAAGGCGATCATCGAAGAGTACGCGACGCACCCCGGTGACACTGGATCCCCCGAGGTCCAGATCGCGCTCCTCACGAAGCGGATCAAGGACCTCACCGAGCACCTGAAGGCGCACAAGCACGACCACCACTCGCGTCGTGGCCTGCTGCTCCTCGTCGGTCAGCGCCGTCGTCTCCTCGGCTACCTCGCCGATGTCGACATCGCGCGCTACCGCTCGCTCATCGAGCGTCTCGGGCTGCGCCGCTAAGCGGAGTAGTCTCGCGCGGCTCTCGACGACACCGCGAACTTCTTGCGAAGGCCCCCGCCGATTCGGTGGGGGCCTTCGTCATGCTCGGATGCCTCGTGGTGGGCGCCGGCCCGGCCGCCCCGCGGCGCGGACCTCAGCTCGCCCGCGCCCGATGCGCCCGCGCAGCCATGCGGTTGCCGCAGCGGGTGCTGCAGTAGCGGCGCGAGGCGTTCTTCGAGAGGTCGACGTAGACGCCCTCGCAGTCGTCGGCGTCGCACTCGCGCAGGCGCCGGGTCTCGTCGGCGCGCACCACGTCGACGAGGGCCATCGCGGCCTCGACGAGCATGCGCTCGGCGAGCGGCGCGTCGGGCGAGGTGGCGTGGATGTGCCAGTCGGCGTCGTCGTGCCGCACCAGGTGGGGGAGCGCGTTCGCCTCGTCGAGGATGTCATTGACGGCGCCCGCGAGCTCGTCGCGGGGCAGCGCCCACACGGTGCGGAGGCGCGTGCGCGCGGCGCGCACCTCGGCGAGCTCTGCCTCGTCGCCGTCGCGGCGGCCCGAGTACCGCCAGGCGTCGATCATGTCGTCGAGCTGCGCGCTCGTCGCGAGCTCGTCGTCGCCCGATTCGGACGCCTCGGGCACCGTGTCGGCCAATGCCGCCATGAACTCGAGCGCCGCCACCGTGTCATCGGTGAAAATCATTTGACTCCTGACGTGGTCGGGATGTACTGTCACGAGCATAACGGTTTTCGCTCATGACGAGGAAGAGGTGGCACGACCATGACGGCACGACGCGGCGGACTCGCCGGCATCGCGATCGGCCTCGCGGCCGGCCTGGCCTTCGGCATCGGCGGCGTCTTCGTGAAACCCCTGCTCGAGAGCGGCTGGTCGCCCGGGGCTGCGGTGCTCGCGCGCATCTCGATCGCGGCCGTCCTGCTGGCCGTCCCCGGCCTCCTCGCGCTGAAGGGCGACCTCCGCCCGCTCTGGCGCGCCAAGTGGACGATCCTGCTCTACGGCACCGTCGCCGTGGCCGGCGTGCAGTTCTTCTTCTACGCCTCGCTCCAGCGCATCCCCGTGTCGATGACGCTGCTCATCGAGTACCTCGCGCCCATCGCGCTCGTGCTCCTCGCGTGGGTGCGCACGCGCCGGCTGCCGCAGCCGGTCGTCCTCGGCGGATCGGTGCTCGCCCTCGCGGGCCTCGTGCTCGTGATCGGTCCCGGCGGCGGCGGGCTCGACGTGCTCGGCCTCGCCTTCGCCGCCCTCGCCATGATCGGCGTCTGCGTGTACTACGCGGTCGGCGAGTCGGCGGCCGAGCAGTTGCCCCCGGTGACGCTCATCGCGGCCGGCTTCATCGTCGGCGCCCTCGCGCTCGGCCTCGCCGGGCTCACCGGCCTGCTGCCGATGCACGTCGAGTTCGGCGAGGTCGCCTTCCTCGGGGCGGAGGTCCCGTGGTTCGTCCCGCTCCTCGCCGTCGGCGTCGTCTCGACGGCCTTCGCCTACACGGCCGGCATCGCCTCGATCCGCATGCTCGGCGCGCGGCTGTCGTCGTTCCTCGGGCTCTCCGAGGTCGTGTTCGCGGCGATCGCCGGGTGGATCCTGCTCGGCGAGGTGCTCGGCCCCCTGCAGATCCTCGGCGGACTGCTCATCCTCGCCGGCATCGTCTGCGTGAAGCTCGAGCGGGCCGAGTCGCCGTCGGCCCCCGCCGTCGAGCTCGGCGCCGAACCGGTGCCGGTCACGGCGTCGACCGCGGTCGTCGCGGGGGCGCCGCACACGACCGACCCCGAGCGAGCGGCCTAGGCTGACGGCATGCGATTCGGCATCGTCATCCTGCCCCAGCACGACTGGCCCGAGGCCGCCCGATACTGGCGCGGCGCCGAGGAGTACGGCTTCGACCACGCCTGGACCTACGACCACCTCGCATGGCGCAGCCTCGCCGGCGAGCGCTGGCACGCGACGATCCCGACGCTCACGGCGGCGGCGATGGTCACCGAGCGCATCGGCCTCGGCACCTTCGTCTCGCACCCGAACTACCGGCACCCGGTGCCGTTCGCGAAGGATGTGGCGACCCTCGACCAGATCTCGGGCGGGCGCGTGCTCCTCGGCATCGGCTCGGGCGGCACCGGGTTCGACTCGACGGTGCTGCGCCAGCAGCCCCTCACCGCCCGGCAGCGAGCCGACCGCTTCGATGAGTTCGTGCGCGAGCTCGACACGCTGCTGCGCTTCGAGGGGCCCGGCTCGGCCGGCATCTCGTTCGAGGGCGAGTGGTTCGGCGCCGACGGCGCCCGCATGGTCGGCGAGCCGGCGCAGCTGCCGCGCACGCCGTTCCATCTCGCGGCGAACGGTCCGCGTGGGCTGGCGCTCGTCGCCGAGATCGCCGAGGGGTGGATCACGACGGGCGGCGACGACGACGGCACCGACGCGTGGTGGCGGCAGGTCGCGGCGCTCTCGGCGCGGCTCGACGATGCCTGCGCCGCGGCGGGCCGGGCGCCGGGGGAGCTCGCGCGCACGCTGTCGCTCGACTCGGAGGCGCGCACGAGCCTCGCGAGTCTCGACGCCTTCGAGGACGCGGTGGGTCGGGCGCGCGAGCTCGGCTTCACCGACGTCGTCGCGCACTGGCCTCGGCCCGAGGGCATCTACGCGGCCGACGAGCGGGTGCTCGACGAGGTCGCCGGGCGGCTCGACGCCCTCCGCTGACGGCGGCGCCGGGGCATCCGCCGCGATAGCCTGAACAGATGTCTGCGCCCCGCCGGAAGCCGCTCCACCTCTGGGAGCCGCTGCCGTACCTCGTCGTGCTCGTCCTGCTCATCGCCACCGGTGGCGTGCGTCCTGACTCGCCGGCGTGGCTGTTCTGGCCGTTCAACGCGCTCCTCGTCGCCGCGATCGCCTGGCTCGTCGTCGGCCTCGTCCGCGGGCGGCGCCGCACGAACCCCGACCAGTGGGGCGACCTCCGCACGCTCGACGGGCTCGAGCTCGTCGACGCGCCGCGCCTCGACCGGGCGGTACGCCAGGTCGCGCCGGTCGCCGACACGCATCGGCACCAGCCGGCCATCGACCTCGCACTGTTGCACGGGAGCGCCGACCAGGAGGCCGTGCTCGTGCCGCGCGCGAGCCGCTGGCTGTCGATGCGCTACCGCATCGGCGTGCAGCTCGTCGGCGGCGGCACGCCGAGGCATGCGGGCTTCCTCGGCGATGCGGTGGATGCCACGTGGCGCGAGCTCCTCGACGGGCTCGCGTCGGACGGGCGGTACGTCCGGGTGCCCGCGCGCATCACGGGCGACTCGCGCCCGCATGGCGTCGAGCTCGACCTCGGCGGACTCGAGTCGATCGCGACGGCCGAGGCCGGCGCGGCGCGCTGACGCGCCGGGACCGGCCGGTCGGGCGGGCCCGGGCTCAGGCGCCGGCGGCCTGCTGCGCCTGGTCGGCCTCCTGCGCCTCCTGCGCGGCGAGCTGCGCGCGCACCTCGTCCATGTCGAGCGCGCGCACCTGGGAGACGAGCTCGTCGAGCATCGGGCGGGGGAGTGCGCCGGCTTGCGAGAACACGCCGATGCCGTCCTTGAAGGCCATGATCGTCGGGATCGACGTGATGTTCATCGCGGCGGCGAGCTGCTGCTGGTCTTCCGTGTCGACCTTCGCGAAGGTGAAGTCGGGGTTCGCCTCGGAGGCGGCCTCGTAGTTCGGGGCGAACTGGCGGCAGGGGCCGCACCACTCGGCCCAGAAGTCGACGAAGACGGTGCCTCCTTCGAGGATCGTCTTCTCGAAGTTCTCCAGGGTCAGCGCGACGGTAGCCATTCGTCCAGACTAGGCGACGCCGCTGAGCACCCGCCGGGTGTTCGCTGTCAGCGACCCGAGCGACCCGAGCGGGCGCGCGGGCGCAAGCAGGACGAGACGTTCGTCCGAGTTTTCCTCAACCCCCTTCTCGGGGGCGGCCCAGGCCGCCTATGCTCCCTTGCCAGGCGCCCAGATCGGGCCGCCGGTTGGAGGAAGACGATGAAGTCACCTGTAACACCGTCCCGCGGATTGGCGATCGCGACTGTCGCGGCGTTCGCCGTCGCACTGTTCCCGGCAGGAGCGGCCACCGCCGCGCCGGCCGCGACGTGCGACAACCGCAACAACAACACCGTCTCGAAGCTGCTCGAATGCGTGAGTGGCGACGGCGCGATGGAGCATCTCGAGGCGCTGCAGACGATCGCCGACGAGAACGGCGGCAACCGGGCCGCAGGGCTCCCGGGCTACGAGGCCAGTGTCGACTACGTCGTCGACACGCTCGAGGCGGCCGGATGGAACGTGTCGATCGAGGAGTTCGACTACGACTTCATCGGCGACGCGGAGCTCGAGCAGCTGACCCCGGTGCAGGCCGAGTACCCGACCGGCGCGTTCAGCGGCAGCGGTGCCGGCGACGTCACCGCCCCCGTCGTGGCCGTCGACATCAACCTCGTCCCGCCGCGCGCCTCGACGAGCGGCTGCGAGGAGTCCGACTTCGCCGGGTTCCCCGCCGGGTCGATCGCGCTCGTGCAACGCGGCACGTGCAACTTCGGCGACAAGGCCTACTTCGCCGAGCAAGCGGGCGCCGTCGGTGTCATCATCTTCAACCAGGGCAACACGCCCGACCGCGAGGGACTCGTCGTCGCCGACGCGTCGTCGCGCACCGACGGCACGCCGGTCACCCACGGCATCCCCGTCGTCGGGGCGAGCTTCGACCAGGGCGTCGCGCTCTCGCAGCCGAACTCGACGGCGCGGGTCTTCGTGCCCGAGCCCGACCCCCGTCCCCAAAAGAACGTGATCGCCGAGCTCCCGGGCAGGAACGACGCGAACGTCGTCATGGCCGGCGCGCACCTCGACTCCGTGCGCGAGGGGCCGGGCATCAACGACAACGGCAGCGGTTCGGCCGCGCTCCTCGAGATCGCCGAGCAGATGTCGAAGGTGAAGCCGCAGAACACCGTGCGCCTCGCCTGGTGGGGTGCCGAGGAGGACGGGCTGCTCGGCTCGGCCGCCTACGTGGCCGCGCTCTCGCAGGCCGAGAAGGACGAGATCGCGCTGTATCTCAACTTCGACATGGTCGCGTCGCCGAACTACATGTTCATGACCTACGACGGTGACGAGTCGGGCTTCCCGGCGCCGGTGACGGTGCCCGACGGCTCGGTCGAGATCGAGAAGCTGTTCGAGAGCTACTTCACGAGCGTGGGCGTGCCCTACGACGACGCGGAGTTCAGCGGTCGCAGCGACTACGAGGCGTTCATCCTGAACGGCATCGCCGCAGGCGGCCTGTTCACGGGTGCCGACGCGATCAAGACCGAGGAGCAGGAGGCGATCTGGGGCGGCGTGGCCGGCGAGATGCTCGACCAGTGCTACCACCAGGCCTGCGACGACATCGACAACATCGACGAGTACGCGCTCGACGTGAACATGGACGCGATCGCCCTCGCGGTGCTCGCGTACTCCTACTCGACGGAGTCGGTGAACGGCGTGGCCGGCAAGAAGGTTCCGGGCGGGCTCGTCCTCCCCGAGCCGGCGGGCCCCGAGGGCACGGTCGGTAGCGGCGGCGGGCACGAGCACGGCGAGATCGGCTGATCTCATCCGGCTCGACCACGGCGGGGGCGTCTTCGGGCGCCCCCGCCTTTCGCGTGTTTCAGCGTCGTGCGCCGCGGCGTCGGCGGACGGGAATACGGTGGCAGGGGCATCCGTTGCACGAACTGTATGCAAACGCATATATTGAAGGCATCGCCGTGAACACGAGCTCAGGAGCAGCTGCAATGCAATTCGGAATCTTCACCGTCAGCGACATCACCGCCGACCCGACCACGGGGCGCACGCCGACCGAGGCCGAGCGCATCAAGGCCACCGTGACCATCGCCAAGCACGCCGAGGAGGTCGGCCTCGACGTCTTCGCGCTCGGCGAGCACCACAACCCTCCGTTCTGGTCGTCGTCGCCCACCACGACCCTCGCGTACATCGCGGGGCAGACCTCGACCCTGCAGCTGTCGACCGCGACCACGCTCATCACCACGAACGACCCGGTGAAGATCGCCGAGGACTACGCGATGCTGCAGCACGTGTCCGACGGGCGCGCCGACCTCATGCTCGGCCGCGGCAACACCGGCCCCGTCTACCCGTGGTTCGGCAAGGACATCCGCCAGGGCCTGCCGCTCGCCGTCGAGAACTACGAGCTGCTGCACCGGCTGTGGCGCGAGGACGTCGTCGACTGGTCGGGCAAGTTCCGCACCCCGCTGCAGGGCTTCACCTCGACCCCGCGCCCGCTCGACGGCGTGCCGCCGTTCGTGTGGCACGGCTCGATCCGCACGCCCGAGGTGGCCGAGCAGGCGGCGTTCTACGGCGACGGCTTCTTCGCCAACCACATCTTCTGGCCCGCCTCGCACACCCAGCGCATGATCGCGCTCTACCGCCAGCGCTTCGAGCACCACGGCCACGGCACCGCCGCGCAGGCGATCGTCGGCCTCGGCGGCCAGGTGTTCATGCGCCGCAACTCGCAGGACGCGGTGCGCGACTTCCGTCCGTACTTCGACAACGCCCCGGTCTACGGCCACGGTCCGAGCCTCGAGGAGTTCACCCAGCAGACGCCGCTGACCGTCGGCAGCCCGCAGGAGGTCATCGACAAGACCCTGGGCTTCCGCGACTACGTCGGCGACTACCAGCGTCAGCTCTTCCTCCTCGACCACGCGGGCCTGCCGCTGCAGACCGTGCTCGAGCAGCTCGACCTGCTCGGCGAGGTCGTCGCGGTGCTGCGCGAGGAGTTCGCGAAGAACCGTCCTGCCGAGGTGCCGGATGCCCCGACGCACGCCTCGCTCGTCGCCGCGAAGTACGGCGACGAGGCCCCCCGCCAGGCCACGCCGAACGCGAACCGCGGCGACAACCTGACCGTCGGCTCGCCCTACCAGGACACGGCGACCGCGGCTGCGCCGGCTCCGGCGGCCGGCGGCTCGGCGTTCGGCCCCGCTGCGACCCGTCAGGGGGCGACCCGATGACCGCGAAGCAGATCGTCGTCGTCTCGGCCGGCCTCTCGACGCCGAGCTCGACGCGGCAGCTCGCCGACCGGCTCGCGTCCGACGCGGTGTCGGTGCTCGCCGACCGCGGGGTCGCCGCCGAGGTGCAGACGTTCGAGCTGCGCGAGCTCGCGCACGACATCACGAACCACCTGCTGCTCGGCTTCGCTCCGCCGAAGCTCGAGGCGGCGCTCGAGGCGGTCGCGTCGGCCGACGGGCTCATCGCCGTCACGCCGATCTTCACCACGAGCTACGCCGGGCTGTTCAAGTCGTTCGTCGACGTGATCGACCCGCAGGCGCTCACCGACCTGCCGGTGCTGCTCGGGGCGACGGGCGGCACCCCCCGCCACTCGCTCGCGATCGACTACGCGATGCGGCCGCTGTTCACCTACCTGCACGCGGTGCCGGTCACGACCGGCGTGTTCGCCGCCACGGGCGACTGGGGCGGCGCCGAGGGCGACGGCGTGCGCTCGCTGCCCGACCGCATCTACCGGGGCGCGAAGGAGTTCGCCGAGCTCGTCGAGCGCACCGACCGCTCGCAGCTCGTGAACGACCCGTTCCAGCTCGACCGGCCGATGGGTCACCTCATCGGCGGGCTCGCGGGGGAGTAGTCGGCGCTGCTGGAGTGAACCGCTGTTCACATCACGCCGAGATCGATGCGCCGGAGGGCGGGTCGGGCCGACGCCCGGCCCGCCCTCCGCGGTGCGCCCTCAGCTCGTCGGGCGGTTCACGTCGGGGATCGTGATCGGCGTCGTCGTGCCCGAGGCGCCGCGGTTGAGGAAGGCCATCGCGAGGGCGCGGAGGAACTGGTCGAACAGGTAGAAGTTCACCGGCGCGATGGGGATGAGCCCTTCGCGGAACAGGATGTAGGAGGGCCATCCGACGCGGATCGTCGCCGCTGAGACGTAGTCGCGCTTGAGCCCCAGCCAGTCGCCGATCTCGTTGCCGAGCTGGTAGCGCACGAACTCGTTGAGGAAGCCCCGGGTGACGCCGAGGTCGACCTGGGCGGTGAGCCCGAGGAGCACCCCGGCGAGCTCCTGGCCCTCGGGCGTCCAGTGCAGCTTCGGGGTGAGGATCTGGTCGGCCTGGGCGTGCGCCGCGGCCCACGACGCGGGGATGTACTCGTCGCGGACGCCGAGCATGTGCAGGGCGACCTGCCACGAGTGCAGGAAGGCGTCCTGGTCGGCAGTCGACATCGGCACGCCCCACTCCTTGAGCTTCTTGTGCGCGAAGGTGCCCGTGCTGTGGAAGGTGACGAGGATGTCGTGGTTGGAGATGGGGATCTGCTCGTCGTGACCGCTCGCCTGCCAGTGCGGCGACTGCGGCAGCAGATGGCGCACGGCCGCGTGCACCATGCGGGTCTTGTTGGACGTGACGAGGAACTCGCCCGTGTTCTCGAACGCGTTGAGATCGCTCAGGTCGTACCCGAACGAGAACGTCTTCGCGGCGCGATCCTGCATGTCGGCACCGCCCTTCGACCAGTACACCGAGCGGGCCTCGCGCGGGATGACGGTCGACATGATGCCGCCGCCGATGCCGTAGATCACGAAGAGGTAGGTGTCCTTGCGGCGGTTGAAGTCGGCCGCGCGACGCAGCTTCGTGCGGTCGGCCCACGCGGGCAGGGCGACGGCCCCCTGCAGCCAGGTCGCGAGCTCCGGCGGGAGGCCGCTCGGCACGGGCTGCCAGTTGTTGACCCAGGACGCCATCGCCTGGTTGACGGCGGGGACCTGTCCGTTCTGGATGACCGAGGCGATGATCCGGTCGATCTCGTCGTCCCAGACCCACTGCGGGTCGATGCTCGAGCCGCCGCCGAGGGCGCCCGCGAGCGAGCCCGCGACGGAGTCGGACCTCGACCACGACCACGCCGCGCCCGGCGCGGCGACGACCCCGGAGAGGCCGAGGGCCGCCCCGAGGGTGAGCACGGATCTTCTGTTCATCTCGGGCATGTGTCCACCTGCTTCCTCGAAGGGGATGGCTGCGCCGCGGCCTCGTCGTCGGGGCCAGGTCCAGCATCTGCAAGCCATCCTGCACATGTGATTCGCCATTAACATATTGAGGCGTGTCGTTCGCGCACAAGCCCCCGTTCCCGGATAAAACTGAGGAAAAATCAAGAAAGCTGTTCCGCTGGGGGCGAATCGGCGTAACCTCGGTGACGGGGACGCGGCGTGAGCCGCCGACACCGCGCGATGGCGCGCACATTCCGATCGGGGCGGGATTCCAGGCCATGCAGGTCCGGGGGTCGTCGTGTCGCCCGTGTCCGAATTCCGATCGGAAGGAAGCATCATGGCAATTCGTCGAACGCTCGTCGCGCTCGTCGCCGCAGCGGGGCTCGTCCTCGCGGGGGCCGGCCCGGCGATCGCGGGCGGAAGCCCGCACTTCATCAAGAGCGCCACGACCGCGTCGGCCGACGGCGTCTCGCTCGTCGTGCACTTCAAGGAGGCCGGCCTCTCGTCGGGCTCGGTCGAGACCGTGGAGGCGACGGCCGATCTCGAGGCGCTCTACCAGTGCGTCAACGGCGGCGGCAACGTGCCGAGCGACCCGAAGAAGACCGTCTTCGACGAGAGCGTCTCGGCCAGCGGGGAGTTCACCGCGGGCAAGAACGGCAACCTCGTCGGCGACCTGACCCTGTCGGCGCCCGCCGCGGACGACGTGCTCGACTGCCCCGGCGGCCAGACCTCGACGCTCGTCTCCGTGGTCTGGACGAACGTGACCGTCGAGGATCACACGAGCGGCGCGTTCCTCGCGATCAAGGGCACCTTCACCGGTCCCTGACGCGCCCGGCGCGATCGGGGCCGCGCGGCAGCGCGAACCCGCTCAGGCGCGACGATGGTGGGGAGGTCCGGACGGACCTTCCCACCACCGCTGCGCAGGACGTCAGTCGTCGAGCACGAAGGTCACCTCGAGCGTCACCGACCAGGCGGTGATCCGTCCGTCGGCCGCTTCGACCTTCTGCTCCTTCACCCACGCGCCGCTCACATTGCGCAGCGTCTCCGACGCGCGGGCGACGCCGGCGGCGACGGCGTCGTCGAAGCTCGTCTCCGAACGGACGGTGATGGTGGTGACACGTGCGACGGAAGCCATGGTGTTCCTCCTCGAATCCGATGGTGCCTTCCCTCCATCATCCGCCTGCCCCTTCGGGAGCGCGAGTGGTTGACCGCAGGGTCGACGACGGGGAACATGCGTCGACCGGTGGGTGAATCCTTCGCGCGAAGAGGGGTTTCGGTGTGCCGGGAGGTGCATCGCGTCGCACGCTGGTGGCGTGAAGGTCGCCCTCCTCGCAGAATCGTTCCTCCCGCACATGAACGGCGTGACGCACTCGCTGCTGCAGGTGCTGCGCCATCTCGAACGACGGGGCCACGAGACCCTCGTCGTCGCCCCCCGCTCGGGCCCCGTCGACCGCACGCTCGCCGGCGGTGCGCGCACGATCCTCCTGCCGTCGGTGCCGTTGCCGAGCTACCCCGAGGTGCGCGTGACGCTCGCGGGTGCCGGGCGCATCGCCGGGATCCTGCGGACGCACGGGGCCGACGTCGTGCACCTCGCCTCGCCGTTCGTGCTGGGCTGGCGCGGCGTGCTCGCGGCGGAGGCGGCGGGCGTCCCGTCGGTCGCCGTCTATCAGACCGACGTGCCCGCCTATGCCGCTCGCTACGGGGTGCCGGCCGCCGAGCCCGCGCTGACCCGCCACCTCGCGAAGCTCCACCGCCGGGCGACGCTCACCCTCGCCCCTTCCAGCTCGGCGCGCGAACGCCTCGAGTCGCTCGGCGTCGAACGGCTCCGCACCTGGCGCCGCGGCATCGACACCGAGCGCTTCGCACCCTCGCGGCGCGACGAGTCGTGGCGGCGCGGCGTCGCGCCGCGCGGCGAGACGATCGTCGGCTACGTCGGCCGGCTCGCGGCCGAGAAGCAGGTCGACGACCTCGCCGCCCTCGCCGGGATGCCGGGCATCCGGCTCGTGGTGGTCGGCGACGGGCCCTCGCGGGGCACGCTGGAGCGCCGACTGCCCGGTGCGCTGTTCACCGGGTTCCTCGGCGGGGACGAACTGGCGACGGCGATGGCCGGCCTCGACGTGTTCGTGCACCCGGGGGAGCACGAGACCTTCTGCCAGACCGTCCAGGAGGCGCTCGCGAGCGGGGTGCCGGTGGTCGCGACGGGGCGCGGCGGCCCGCTCGACCTCGTCGAGCAGAGCCGCAACGGCTGGCTCTACCGGCCGGGGGACCTCCGCGAGATGCGGTCGAGAGTGCAGGATCTCGTCGGCGACGCCGCGAAGCGCCGCGCGTTCGCGGAGCGCGCCCGCGAATCGGTGCTCGGCCGCGGGTGGGACCGGCTCGGCGACGAGCTCATCGGGCACTACGAGGATGCCGCGGGCCTCCGCCCCGGCTCTCCCGGGCGTCGTCCGGCGCGACCGGCGGCACCGGCGCCCGTCGCCACCCGGCCCGCCGCGCCGTCGCCGGCCGTACCGCCCGTCGCGCCCCGGCCGCGTCGCTACGTCGCCGTCGGCGACTCGCTGACCGAGGGGCTCTGCGACACCTCGCGCACCGCCGACGGCTCGTATCGCGGCTGGGCCGACCGGCTCGCGATGCTGCTCGCGCTGGCCGCCCCTCAGGGCGCGCCGGTCGCGTACGCCAATCTCGCGGTGCGCAGCCGGAAGGTGCACGACGTCGTCGAGGAGCAGCTGCCGCGCGCGCTCGAGCTCGGCGCCGATCTCGTCTCGGTGCTCATCGGCGGCAACGACCTCGTCGGACGCCGGGTCGATCCCGAGGCGCTCGCGCACCGCTTGGGCGACGCCGTCGCTCGCGCGCGTGCGACCGGGTGCGAGGTGCTGGTCGTCACGCCCTTCCTGCCCGGGCGCCCCGAGGCGAGGCCGCTGGTCGCGCGGTTCGCCCGCTTCAACGCCGTGCTCGCCGGGGTCGCGGAGGAGCACGGCGCCCGGCTCGTCGACGTCGCCGCCGAGCCGGCGCTCACCGGACGGGATCGCTGGGCGGAGGATCGCGTGCACCTCAACTCGGCCGGTCACCGCGGACTCGCCTATGCCGCGGCGCTCGCGCTCGGCATCCCCGACGCAGGCGAACTCGGCGCGCTCGAACTCGCCCTGCACGACGACGCGGCGGACCCGGGGGAGCTCGGCGACCTCGCCTGGCTGCGCCGCCACGTCGTGCCCTGGGCGCTCAGGCGCCTGCGCGGTCGCACGGCCGGTGAGGGGATCGACGCGAAGCGGGACGCGCTCGAGCCGGTCGCACTGCCGTCCGCGCCCGCCGCCGGGCGGCCGCGCACCCTGCCGGTCGCCCGGAGCGCCGGCTGAGCTCAGCCGCTCTTGCGGCGGAACTCGCGCTTGTGGTCGGCGGGGCCGTGCGTGTGGCTCGCGGCACCGGAGCCGTCGAGGTGGGCTTCGCCCTCGCGTCGCTTCGACGCGTTGTTCTTGCGCTCGAGCGCCTCGCGGAACTTGCGCTTGGTCTCCTCGGAGGCGCTGGGTGTCGTCTGCTCGTCGGAAGTCATGTCTTCGAGTCTGGCACGGATGCCCCGGCACGCGCGCCGCGCCGACGCGTCACGCGCGGGACATCCGCAGTTCACGGCCCGAAAAGGGCCCCTCTGCTAGCATTGGGAGCGGTTGCCCGTGCATTCGCCCGGGCGATCACTGGAGCAGGCCGGCAGGAAGCTGGTCCCCTGTGGTGGATCACCAACTCGTCTTGGTGGACTTCTACTGGTGGCCAGCGTGAACGCAAGCTCTTGCGATTCGTAATGCCTGTTCCTGCTCCTTCGTACGAGTCGTGCCCACACGGGGTGCGACGGTAAACAAAGGAGAGGCCTCTTGGAAGGTCCTGAAATCACGTTCGCCGAGACCGTCATCGACAACGGCAAGTTCGGCACGCGTACCATCCGCTTCGAGACCGGCCGCCTCGCGCAGCAGGCGCAGGGCTCGGCGGTCGCCTACATCGACGAAGAGACCATGCTGCTCTCGGCGACCTCCGTCTCGAAGCAGCCGAAGGAGCACTTCGACTTCTTCCCGCTGACGATCGACGTCGAGGAGCGCATGTACGCCGCGGGTCGCATCCCCGGCTCGTTCTTCCGCCGCGAGGGCCGCCCCTCGACCGAGGCGATCCTCACCTGCCGTCTGATCGACCGCCCCCTGCGCCCCTCGTTCGTCGAGGGCCTCCGCAACGAGGTCCAGGTCGTCGTCACGGTGCTCGCCATCGAGCCCGACGAGCTCTACGACGTGCTCGCCATCAACGCCGCGTCGCTCTCCACCCAGCTGTCGGGCCTGCCGTTCTCCGGCCCCGTCGCCGGTGTCCGCGTCGCGCTCATCGACGGCCAGTGGGTCGCGTTCCCCAAGCACTCGCAGCTCGAGGACGCGGTGTTCAGCATGGTCGTCGCCGGTCGCGTGGTGACCGAGGCCGACGGCTCGCAGGACGTCGCGATCATGATGATCGAGGCCGAGGCGACCGACAACGCGTGGAACCTCATCCAGGGCGGCGCCGTCAAGCCGAACGAAGAGGTCATCGCGCAGGGCATCGAGTCGTCGAAGCCCTTCATCAAGCAGCTCGTCGAGGCGCAGCTCCAGGTCGCGAAGACGGCGGCGAAGCCCGTCGCCGACTACCCGACGTTCCCGCCGTACCAGGCCGAGGTCAAGGAGGCCGTCGCGGCCTTCGCCGCCGCCGAGCTCAAGGACGTCTACCAGATCGCCGGCAAGGTCGAGCGCCAGGACGCCGACGACGCGCTCAAGGCGCGCACGAAGGAGCACATCGCGGCGAAGGTCGAGGCGGGCGAGCTGCCCGAGTCGGCGAACGCCGAGGTGTCGGCCGCCTACAAGTCGGTCACCAAGAAGGTCATGCGCACGCGCGTCCTCGAGGAGGGCGTCCGTATCGACGGCCGCGGCCTCGCCGACATCCGTCCGCTCGACGCCGAGGTCCAGGTCGTGCCCCGCGTGCACGGTTCGGCGATCTTCCAGCGCGGCGAGACCCAGATCCTGGGCGTCACCACGCTGAACATGCTGAAGCTCGAGCAGCAGATCGACTCGCTGAGCCCGGTCACCAAGAAGCGCTACATGCACAACTACAACTTCCCGCCCTACTCGACGGGTGAGACGGGTCGTGTCGGTTCGCCCAAGCGCCGCGAGATCGGCCACGGCGCGCTCGCCGAGCGTGCGCTCGTGCCGGTGCTGCCCACGCGCGAGGAGTTCCCCTACGCCATCCGCCAGGTCTCCGAGGCGCTCGGCTCGAACGGCTCGACCTCGATGGGCTCGGTCTGCGCCTCGACCCTGTCGCTGCTGAACGCCGGTGTGCCGCTCCGCGCGCCCGTCGCGGGCATCGCCATGGGCCTCATCTCCGACACCGTCGACGGCGAGACCCGCTACGCGGCCCTCACCGACATCCTCGGTGCCGAGGACGCGCTCGGCGACATGGACTTCAAGGTCGCCGGCACCAGCGAGTTCGTCACCGCGATCCAGCTCGACACGAAGCTCGACGGCATCCCCGCCTCGGTGCTGGCCGGCGCGCTGACGCAGGCGAAGGACGCCCGCACGACGATCCTCGCCGTGCTGAACGCCGCGATCGACGCGCCCGACGAGATGGCGCCGACCGCGCCTCGCGTCATCAGCGTGCAGATCCCCGTCGACAAGATCGGCGAGCTGATCGGCCCCAAGGGCAAGACGATCAACGCCATCCAGGACGAGACCGGCGCCGACATCTCCATCGAGGAGGACGGCACCGTCTACATCGGCGCGACCGACGGCCCGTCGGCCGAGGCCGCCCGCGCCCAGGTCAACGCGATCGCCAACCCGACGAACCCCGAGGTCGGCGAGCAGTTCCTCGGCACCGTCGTGAAGATCGCCGCCTTCGGCGCGTTCATCTCGCTGCTGCCCGGCAAGGACGGCCTCCTCCACATCTCGGAGGTGCGCAAGCTCGCCGGCGGCAAGCGCGTCGAGAACGTCGAAGACGTGCTCGGCGTCGGTCAGAAGATCCTCGTCGAGATCACCAAGATCGACGACCGCGGCAAGCTCTCGCTCGCCCCGGTCCTGCAGGAGGACGCGGACTCCGAGGGTCGCGGTGCGACCGGCGAGCACGCCGAGGCTCCCGCCGAAGGCGCCGACGACTAGTCGTCGGCCTCGCTGCAGCAGACGGATGCCCCGCCCGAGTCACGCTCGGGCGGGGCATCCGTCGTTCGCGGCCCGTGCTGCTGCTGCAGGAGAATTGCACTGAGACCGGCTCAGGGGAGGGGATGAGGCCCGATCTCCTGCAGAAGCAGCGGGTCAGAGCAGGCGGGTGTTCGCGCGGCCGAGCAGCGCGTCGCGCTCGGCGAGGGCCTGCCGCGCCGCGGCGCGCGCCTCGAGCCGGCTGAGCTGGCGCTCGCGGTCGTTGCGTCGGCCGGCGAGGCGCAGGCCCCAGGCGGCGAGGCCGAGCCCGCCGCGCACGGCGAGGGCGGCGAGGGGGCCGGCGCCGGGGGAGAGCGGTGTGAGCGTCGCGTTGGTCATGATCGCTCCTTTCGGGGAGTGTCGTTCGTCGTGTCGTTGTCGTCGGTGACCTGCCCGCGCACGAGCGGGAAGGCGTTGAGATGGATCTGGACCGGGCGCGATCCCGGCGTCGGGGTGTGCTTGTAGAGCTCGCCGTACTTCAGGAAGACGACGTCGATCTCGGCGACGAGCGCGGCGAGCTGCTCGGGCGTGAGCCGGAGGTTGATGGTGTCGCTCGTCGCGACGTCGAGCCACTCAGGCCCGAACACCTGGTCGCCCTCCCGCAGGAAGTCGCGGGCGTTCTGCTCGCGTGCCCGGAACCACTCGTCCTCCACGAGCTTCGCCGCGAGGCGCTCGGCGCTGCCGGCGGGCAATGAGCGCGCATCGGGAACGGCGACCGAGCCGGGCACCCGCTCCCACCAGCGCTCTCGCCCGGTGCCGCGTTCGGCGTTCTCGCGAATGAGGCCGGAGCGCTCGAGCTGCCGCAGGTGATAGCTCATCGAGCCGCTCGACTCGCCGAGCCGCTCGCCGAGCCCGCTCGCGGTGAGCGGGCCGTAGGCCGACAGCTCGTCGTAGATGCGCACCCGCAGCGGGTGGGCGAGCGACTTCAGCGCGCTCGTCGAGAGCACGTGGTCGATGCCGGGGTGGCGGGTGCTGCTCGGCTGGTCGGCGAGGTTCTCTGGCGTCTCGGTCATGTTGCAAAGATAGCGTTGCAAAGAGTTCTTTGCAAGCGTTTGTTTGCAACGAGTTCTTTGCAACCCTCGCTGCCGGTCTTCAGCGCTCGAGCAGCGGCCCCAATCGGTAGGGGATGAGCTCGCCCATCGCGAGCGAGGTCTCGGTGCGCTCGACGCCGTCGATCGCGAGGATCTCGCCGTCGATGCGGAACAGGTCGTGCGCGTCGCGGCAGACCACCCGCACCAGCAGGTCGATCGAGCCCGAGAGGCCGTGCGCCTGGATCACCTCGGGGATCGCGGCGATCTCGTCGACGACCTCGCCGAGGAGCTTCTGCCGCACGTGCACGGCGATGAACGCCTCGATCGGGTAGCCGAGCGGTGCGGGGTCGATGCTGCGCTCGAACGACAGGAAGGCCCCGGACGACTCGAGGCGGGCCATTCTCGCCTGCACCGTGTTGCGCGAGAGCCCGAGTCGGTCGGCGAGCGCGACGACCGTCGCCCGCGGGTCGGGGGAGAGGGCTGCGAGCAGGGCTCGGTCGACGGCGTCGTAACCGGTCATATCGCCACACGATAGCACTGCCCGCACGGGTGCGACTTGGCAACATGCTCAACGGCGACGAGCTTGCTTGAGCTGTGTGACCGATCGACGTACGCTCGCGGTATCCGGCAGAGTCGCCGGTGCGGGCTGCCCACGAAGCGGGCCCGCCGAGAGCGAGGATCGACGATGACCCCATCCGACCGAGACGCCACTGGCCTCCTGACGCGCCCCGACGCGTTCGTGCAACTGATCACGCCGTCGGGCGAGCGGGTGCGCGACGCCCAGTACGACCCGTGGGTCGCCGACGTCGACCTCGACGTGCTCGGCCGCCTGTACCGCGACATGGTCGTGGTGCGCCGCATCGACACCGAGGCCACCGCGCTGCAGCGCCAGGGCGAGCTCGGCCTGTGGCCGCCGCTCGCCGGCCAGGAGGCAGCCCAGATCGGTTCGGCCCACGCGCTGCGCGACGACGACTTCGTGTTCTCGAGCTACCGCGAGCACGCCCTCGCCTGGCACCGCAAGGTCGCCCCGGCCGAGCTGCTGAGCGTCTGGCGCGGCACCGCGGCCTCGGGGTGGAACCCCTACGAGCACAACATGGCCGTGCCGCAGATCATCATCGGCGCACAGGCGCTGCACGCCACGGGCTACGCGATGGGCCTGCGCTGGGAGGGATCCGATGCCGCCGCGATCGCGTACTTCGGCGACGGCGCGACGAGCGAGGGCGATGTGAACGAGGCGCTCGTGTTCGCCTCGAGCTTCGACGCGCCCGTCGTGTTCTTCTGCCAGAACAACCAGTGGGCCATCTCCGAGCCGGTGGGACTCCAGTCCAAGCAGCCGATCGCCCGCCGCGCCGACGGCTTCGGCATGCCCGGCCTCCGCGTCGACGGCAACGACGTGCTCGCCGTGCTCGCGGCCACCCGCTTCGCCCTCGATCGCGCCCGCCGGGGCGAGGGCCCGAGCTTCATCGAGGCCGTCACCTACCGGATGGGCCCGCACACGACCGCCGACGACCCGAAGCGGTACCGCGGCGACGCCGAGCTCGCCGAGTGGCGCGAGCGCGACCCGATCGCGCGTTTGCTCGCGTACCTCGACGGCTCCGGCGTCGACATCGCGGGCCTCGAGCGCGAGGCGACCGCTGAGGCCGACCGCGTCGCGGCCGAGCTCCGCGCCGCCATCACGACGCTCGGCGACCCCGAGCCGCTCAGCGTGTTCGACCACGTCTACGCCGAGCCGAACAGCCACCTCGAGCGCCAGCGCGCGAACTACGCGCGCTACCTCGCGATGTTCGAGGAGCCGGGCGACCCCCAGGCATCCGGCCGTGCCGAAGGAGGCGTGCGATGACCCAGCTGACGCTCGCGAAGGCCCTGAACGCCGGACTCCGTCGCGCCCTCGCCGACGACGACAAGGTCGTGCTCATGGGCGAGGACATCGGCACCCTCGGCGGTGTGTTCCGCGTGACCGACGGGCTCAAGGCCGAGTTCGGCGGGTACCGCGTCGTCGACTCGCCGCTCTCGGAGGCGGGCCTCATCGGCACCGCCGTCGGGCTCGCGTACCGCGGCTTCCGGCCGGTCGTCGAGATCCAGTTCGACGGATTCATCTACCCGGGCTTCGACCAGATCGTCGCTCAGGTCGCGAAGCTGCACTACCGCTCGCGCGGCAGCGTGAAGATGCCGATCACGATCCGCGTGCCGTTCGGCGGCGGCATCGGCGCGGCCGAGCACCACTCGGAGTCGCCCGAGGCGTACTTCGCGCACACCGCGGGCCTGCGCGTGGTGGCCTGCTCGAACCCCGCCGACGCCTATGTGATGCTGCGCCAGGCGATCGCGAGCGACGACCCCGTGCTGTTCTTCGAACCCAAGCGCCGCTACCACGTGAAGGGCGAGGTCGACGAGGCCGCGAGCCTCGCCGACGCGCCGCCGATGGGCGTCGCCACGACGCTCGCGCGAGGGAACGACGTCACGCTCGTCACCTACGGCGCGCTCGTGCAGACGGCGCGGGATGCCGCGACCGCGGCCGCCGAGGAGGGCATCTCCCTCGAGGTGATCGACCTGCGTTCGCTCGCGCCGATCGACTACGCGCCGATCGAGGCTTCGGTGCGCCGCACCGGCCGCCTGGTGATCGCGCACGAGGCCGGCCAGCAGGGCGGCATGGGCGCCGAGATCGCCGCGTCGATCACCGAACGCTGCTTCGAGTTCCTCGAGGCGGCGCCCGTGCGGGTCACCGGGCACGACATCCCGTACCCGCCCGCGAAGCTCGAGCGCCACCACCTTCCCGACCTCGACCGCATCCTCGACGGGGTCGATCGCGCGCTCGGCCGGCCGAACTCGCTGAGCGAGGTGGAGGCGTGAGCACGATGATCCGCGACTTCCCGCTGCCCGACCTCGGCGAGGGCCTCACCGAATCCGAGATCGTCGCCTGGCGCGTCGCCGTGGGCGACCGCGTCGAGCTCAACCAGATCGTGGCCGACATCGAGACCGCGAAGGCGGTCGTCGAACTGCCCTCGCCGTTCGCAGGGGTCATCACCGCGCTGCACGCCGCGGAGGGCGAGACGATCGACGTCGGCGCACCGCTGTTCTCGTGCGACACCGGCGAGCCCGCGGGCGAGGCGGATGCCGCGGCACCCGTCGCGGCGCCGACGCCCTCGGCCGCGGCGGGGGCCGATGGAGCGGGCGCGGCGGACGAGGCCGCGCCGGCCGACGCCCGAGAGGCCGCTCCCGGTCCGAACCTCGTGGGCTACGGCGCACGCGATGAAGGCGGGCCGAAGCGCCGCACGCGACGCGAGGCGGCGCTCGCCGCCGAGCTGGTGCCCGAGGTGCCGGCCGCGTCGATCGCCGAGGCGGCGCCGACGGTCCTGGAACCCGCTGTCGGCACCGAGCGCCCGCGCTCGACGCCGCCGGTGCGCAAGCTCGCACGCGACCTCGGTCTCGAGCTCGAGGCCATCGCGGGCACCGGCCCGCGCGGCCTGATCACGCGCGACGACGTCGAGCGGGCGGCGGCCGCGACCGGCGCCGCCGCGCCCGGGGCCGCCGCTGACGACGCCGGCGCGCAGCCGCTCGCGACGGCCGCGGCCCGCCCCGCCGAGACCCGCATCCCGATCAAGGGCGTGCGCAAGCACACGGCGGCCGCGATGGTGCGCAGCGCCTTCACCGCACCGCACGTCACCGAGTTCCTGACGATCGACGTCACCGAGACGATGGAGCTCGTGCGGGGGCTGCGCGAGGATCGCACGTTCGCCGCCCACCGCGTGACGCCGCTCGCCGTCGTCGCGAAGGCGCTCTGCATCGCCGCGCGACGCACGCCCGAGGTGAACGCCCGGTGGGACGAGGACGCGCAGGAGATCGTGCAGTACGCCGGGGTGAACCTCGGCATCGCCGCGGCGACCGAGCGCGGACTCGTCGTGCCGAACATCCCCGGCGCCGACGGGTTGACCCTGCTCGAGCTCGCCGACGCGATCACCGCGCTCGCCGAGACCGCGCGGTCGGGCCGCACGAGTCCCGCGTCGCTCACCGGCGGCACGATCTCGATCACGAACATCGGCGTCTTCGGCATCGACGCGGGCACGCCGATCCTGAACCCCGGGGAGGCGGCCATCCTCGCGATGGGGGCGGTGCGCCGCCAGCCCTGGGAGCACCGCGGCGAGATCGCCCTCCGCGAGGTCATGACGCTGAGCCTCTCGTTCGACCACCGCCTGGTCGACGGCCAGCAGGGCTCGCAGTTCCTCGCCGACGTCGGCGTGATCCTCCGCGAACCGGGCCGCGCGCTGACCATGGTGTGAGGCCCGCGTGCCGCATTCAGGACGAACCCGGCGACACGCCGCGACCCGTACGACCGGTGCGGCGTGTCGGCGCGGATCTCCTGAATCCGGCGCGCAGCGGGTCCGCCCGCTCAGTGGCGGCGCGCTCGCCGCGCGAGGATGATGGCGGTATGAACGACGCGCGGCGCATCCTCACCCCGGCAGAGACCGCCGACGAGCTGGCGGGCACGGCCTTCGTGCACACCGGCGACCGACTCGACGGCGCCTATCGCACCGACGACTTCGCGAGCGCCGTCGAGCTCCTCGACGAGGTCGCGCTCGTCGCCGACGCGCTCGACCACCACCCCGACGTGCGGCTCGGCTGGGGGCGCATCGCCTTCGAGCTGAGCTCGCACGACGTCGGCGGCGTCACGTCCCGCGACCTCGAGCTCGCCCGGCGCATCGACGCGCTCGCCGACGGGCAGGGCGCGCGCACCGGCAACTGACCGCACCTCGAACGGGCTGCGCCCGGCGGTCGTGCCCGGTCGCACCCCGGCGGCGGGGGCGGCCCGGGCGGGCGCCGTCGCGCGGCACAGGCGCGCCGGTCGCGCCGTGCGGCTCGCGAGGAGGCATCCGCCCCCGCTCGTGCCCGTCAGGGCGCCGGTCAGCCGAGGCGGTACACCCGCTCCTCGATCTCCGCCTCGCGGGCGTTCGCGTAGCCGTGCTCGGTGCCGACCTGCTCGAAGCCGAGCTTCTCGAGCACGGCGATCGACGCGGCGTTGTCGGCGGCGACCCGGGCGCGCACGGGGCGCTCGCCGAGGGCGTCGAGGAAGAGGTGCATGGCCCGCGTCGCGATGCCGCGGCCCCAGTGCGCGCGATCGATCCAGTACGTGATCTCGGGGGCGCCCTCGTCGAACCAGCGGGCGACGCTGCCCACGATCTCGCCGTCGGCGCGCACCGTGCGGGTGTCGATGCCGGGGTCGTCGAGCAGCCGGCGCCAATGGGCGTCGAACGTCGCACGGTCGCTCGGGTCGGGCGGGGTGAAGGCCGCCATGCGGACCGCGACCGGGTCCTGCTCGATCAGGAACAGTGCATCGAGATCGCCGTCGCGGGTCGCGCGCAGCGTCACGACATGAGGCTCGCCCATGCCATCTCCTCCAGGATGCCGCGGACGGTGCCGTCGGCAGGTCGGCGCCCGGGGATGCGGGCGCTGTGCGGAGTGGAGTTCAGGAGACCGAAGGCGGCGTGTGCCCTGACCCTGAGCTCCGCCTCGGCCCGATCGGGCCGGAGTCGGGAGAGCACGTCGACCCAGTGTTCGACGTAGCGGCGCTGGAGGAGGCGCACGTCGTGGCGGGCGCCCGCGTCGAGCTGTTCGAGTTCGCGATCCTGCACGAGGATGACGTCGGCGTCGCCGAGCGCGAAGTCGACGTGGTGCGCGATGAGCGCGTGCAGCGAGCGCTCGGGGTCGGATGCCTCGTCGAGCACCCGTTCGGCGCCGTCGAGGAGGGCGCGGCTCGCGCCCTCGAGGATCGCGGCGAGCACGGCGGCCTTGCCGGGGAAGTGGCGATAGACGGCCGGACCCGAGACGCCGACGGCGGTGCCGAGGTCTTCGATCGTGACGCCCGCGTAGCCGCGCTCGGCGAAGAGGGTCGCGGCGGCGGCGAGGATGGCGGCGCGGCGGTCGGCCTTCTGGCGGCCGCGCTCGGTGAGCACGGCGGTCGGCACGGCGGTCGACGCGCCGTCGGGCACGGGGGCTGGGCTGCTTGCCATCTCGGTTAACGCTCGCTAACATCGGGAATCGAGTTAGTGCACACTAACCGAAACCAGGTGCCCGCGGCAAGGGGGCGCGCCGTCGACGACGACGGACCGAGCGAGACGAGCTGAGCGCATGGGCATCCTGCACACGCAGATCGACGTCGACGGCGACACGGGCCGGGCGAACGCGGCGGCGCACGCCGAACTGGCGGAGGAGCTGCGGGCGCGGCTCGCTGCCGCCGCGCAGGGCGGGCCCGAGACATCCAGGGCGCGTCACGTGGCACGCGGCAAGCTGCTGCCCCGCGACCGCGTCGCCCGTCTGCTCGACGAGGGCAGCCCGTTCCTCGAGATCGCGCCGCTCGCCGCCGACGGCCTCTACGGCGACGACTCGCCCGGCGCCGGCATCATCACGGGCATCGGCCTCGTGCACGGCCGGCCCGTCATGGTCGTCTGCAACGACGCGACCGTCAAGGGCGGCACCTACTACCCGATGACGGTGAAGAAGCACCTCCGTGCGCAGGAGGTCGCCCGCGAGCACCGGCTGCCGTGCGTCTACCTCGTCGACTCGGGCGGCGCGTTCCTGCCCCTGCAGGACGAGGTGTTCCCCGACCGCGAGCACTTCGGCCGCATCTTCTACAATCAGGCCCAGCTCTCGTCGATGCGCATCCCGCAGCTCGCGGCCGTGCTCGGCTCGTGCACCGCGGGCGGCGCCTACGTGCCGGCGATGAGCGACGAGACGGTGATCGTGCGCGATCAGGGCACGATCTTCCTCGGCGGCCCACCCCTCGTGAAGGCCGCGATCGGCGAGGTCGTCACTCCCGAAGAGCTCGGCGGCGGCGAGCTGCACGCGCGAACCTCGGGGGTCGTCGACCACCTCGCCGAGGACGACGAGCACGCCCTCGAGCTCGTGCGCGACATGGTCGCGACCCTGCCCGAGCAGGCGCCCCGCGCCTGGGCGGTGCGCGAGCCGCGCGAGCCGGCGGTCGACCCCGCGGGGCTCACCGCCGCGGTCCCCGTCGACGTGCAGCAGCCGTACGACGTGCGCGAGGTCATCGCACGGCTCGTCGACGCCAGCGAGTTCGCCGAGTTCAAGCCCGAGTACGGCGACACCCTCGTCACGGGGTTCGCCCACGTCGACGGGCACCCGGTGGGCATCGTCGCGAACAACGGAGTGCTGTTCAGCGAGTCGGCCATGAAGGGCGCGCACTTCATCGAGCTCTGCGACCAGCGGGGCATCCCGCTGCTGTTCCTGCAGAACATCTCGGGCTTCATGGTCGGCCGCGACGCCGAGGCGGGCGGCATCGCGAAGCACGGCGCGAAGATGGTCACCGCCGTCGCGACGACGCGCGTGCCGAAGCTCACGGTCGTCATCGGCGGCTCGTTCGGCGCCGGCAACTACTCGATGTGCGGGCGGGCGTACTCGCCGCGCTTCCTCTGGATGTGGCCGAACGCCCGCATCTCGGTGATGGGCGGCGAACAGGCCGCGTCGGTGCTCGCGACGGTCAAGCGCGACCAGCTCGCGGTCGCCGGCGAGCGCTGGCCCGACGACGCCGAGCAGGCCTTCAAGGAGCCGATCCGCGCGCAGTACGACGAGCAGGGCAGCCCGTACCACTCGACCGCGCGGCTGTGGGACGACGGCATCATCGCCCCCGAGGACACCCGCACCGTGCTCGGGCTCGCGCTCGAGCTCGCGAGCCGCACGCCGCTGCCCGAGCCCAGGTTCGGCCTCTTCCGGATGTAGCGGTGCCGCCGCGCGGTCTCGCGGCCAGGGGGTCTCAGCGACCGGATGCCTCGGCGGCGACCTCGATCGCGTCGATGATCTCGCGCACGCCGCCGCGCCACGGTGCGCCGTGGCCGGGGATCACCCAGCCCGCCTCGAGGCCCTCGAGGCGGTGCAGCGAGGCGAGCGCCTCGGCCGGGTCGTCGGTGAACGGCGCGGGCTGCGGCCCGTCGGCGCCCGTCAGCACGTGGCGGGTCGTCAGCGCATCGCCGACGAAGACGGCGTCGACCGCCGGCACGTGCACGGCGACGCTGCCGGGGGAGTGGCCCGGCATGCCGACGATGCGCGGCGAGCCGGGCAGGTCGAGCACCTCGCCGTCGCGGAAGGTCTCGACCTCGGTGAGGTGGGCGGTGCGCAGGCCGCCCTTGCGCGCGGCGTACCAGAGGAACTTCGCGGTCGCGCCGAGCCTCATGCGCCCCCACTCGGGCTTCGTCGACGCCTCGCCTCGGGCTCGTGCCGCGTCGGCCTCGTGCACGTGTACCGGGACGCCGTGGTCGCGGCGGAGGCGCTCGGCGAAGCCGATGTGGTCGGTGTCGCCGTGCGTGAGCACCACGCCGCGGACGTCGTCGAGGCTGCGGCCCATCGCCGTGAGCTCGGCGAGCAGCTCGTTCCACTGGCCCGCCAGGCCCGCGTCGATGAGCGTGACGCCCTCGGGGGTGTCGACGAGGTGGACGGCGACGAGGTCGTTGCCGATGCGGTGGAGGGAGGGCGCGAGCTGCATCTCGGGATCCTTGCGTTGCGGGTGGATGATGATGGCTATGCTACATAGCCATCATGGCTATGCGCAATAGCCTAGAGTGGAATCCTCGAAGGGAGCCCCTGATGCCGACACCCGAACGCACCTCGCTCGACGCGATCCTCGCCGCGGGTCGCGAGATCCTCGAAGCCGACGGGCTCGGCGGGCTCACCATGCAGGCGGTCGCCGATCGCGTCGGCGTGCGGGCGCCCTCGCTCTACAAGCGCGTGCGCAACCGCGGCGAACTCGTGCGCTCGATCGCGGCCGCCACGGTCGCCGAGCTCGGCGCCCGGCTCGAGGCGCCGGGGGAGCCGGATGAATCGGTCGAACCGGGGGAGCGCGGCGCGCCGGGCGAGGCCGGTGGGCCGGGCGCTGCGGCCGGCGACCCCGGTGCGGCGCTGGCCGGGCTCGCCCGTCTCGCCGGAATCATGCGCGCATTCGCCCACGAGCGCCCGGCGGCCTACCGGTTGCTCTTCGCCTCGGGCGAGGAGTCGGGTCTCGAGGTCGAGCAGCTCCGTGCGGCGAGCGCGCCGCTGCTCGCGGTCGCCGCCGAGCTCGCCGGGCCCGAGCACGCCCTCGACGCCGCCCGCACGCTCACGGCCTGGGTCACGGGCTTCATCAGCATGGAGCTCGCGGGCGCGTTCCGCCTGGGCGGCGACGTCGACCGGGCCTTCGAGTACGGCGTCGCGCATCTCGGCTCGGCGCTCGCGTCGTCGGCGCGCTGACCCGCTCGTCCGCTTGCGGTTTCAGTTAACGAGCACTAACATCGAATCCAGTTAGTGCGCGTTAACTGTCTGCGTGCACCTCGAGCGCAGGGAGGCGCGGATGGGCACGGGCGACGGCGTCATCGGAACTCGACCGCAGCGCCCCTTCGACCGCGTGCTCGTCGCGAACCGCGGCGAGATCGCCGTGCGCGTCATCCGCACCCTGCGCCGACTCGGCATCCGCTCCATCGCGGTCTTCGCCGACGCCGACGCCGACGCGCCGCACGTGCGCCTCGCCGACGAGGCCGTGCGCATCGGCCCGGCCCCTGCCGCAGAGAGCTACCTCGACCCGGCGCGCATCGTCGCCGCGGCCCGCGAGAGCGGCGCCCAGGCGATCCACCCCGGCTACGGCTTCCTCTCGGAGCACGCGGGGTTCGCCGCCGCCTGCCGCGACGCCGGCATCGTCTTCGTCGGGCCCGGGGTCGAGGCGCTCGACGTCATGGGCGACAAGATCCGGGCGAAGCGGCACGTCGAGGCATCCGGGGTGCCGACCGTTCCCGGCATCGCCGACCCGACGCTCGACGACGCCGCGCTCGCCGCGGCCGGCGAGTCGATCGGCTACCCCCTGCTCGTGAAGCCGAGCGCCGGCGGCGGCGGCAAGGGCATGCAGATCGCCCGCGACGCTCGTGAGCTCGCCACGGCCATCCCCGCCGCGCGCCGCGTCGCGCTCGCCGCCTTCGGCGACGACACGCTGCTGCTCGAGCGGCTCATCGAGCGCCCCCGTCACATCGAGGTGCAGGTGCTCGCCGACGAGTACGGCGAGGTCGTCCACCTCGGCGAACGCGAGTGCTCGCTGCAGCGGCGGCACCAGAAGGTCATCGAGGAGGCGCCGTCGCCCCTGCTCGACGACGCCACCCGTGCGCGCATCGGGCGGTCGGCCTGCGATGCGGCGCGCAGCGTCGACTACCGCGGGGCCGGCACGGTCGAGTTCCTCGTCTCCGACGCGGCGCCCGAGGAGTTCTTCTTCATCGAGATGAACACCCGGCTCCAGGTCGAGCACCCCGTGACCGAGCTCGTGACCGGCATCGACCTCGTCGAGCAGCAGCTGCGCATCGCCGCGGGCCAGCCGCTCGCGATCCACCAGGAGGACGTGCGGCTCGCCGGCCACGCGATCGAGGCGCGGGTCTACGCCGAGAGCCCCGAACGCGGCTTCCTCCCGTCGACGGGCGAGCTGCTCGTGTGGCGCGCGCCCGAGGGCGAGGGCGTCCGGGTCGACGGGGGCATCCGTTCGGGGCAGCGCATCACCGCCGACTACGACCCGATGATCGCGAAGGTGATCGCCCGCGGCGCCGACCGCGCGGAGGCGCTCGCGCGACTCGACGCCGCACTCGCCGAGACGGTCGTGCTCGGCGTCGACACGAACCTCGCCTTCCTGCGCCGGCTGCTCGCGGAGCCCGCCGTGCAGCGTGGCGATCTCGACACCGGGCTCATCGACCGGATGCCCGAGCCCGAGTCCGACGAGGTGCCCGCCCGCGTGCTCGCCGCCGCGGCGGCGGTGCGCGACGAGGCCGCCGTCGACGACGCCCGGGCCACGGGCGGCCACGCGTGGCAGACGGCTCGAGGCTGGGCCGCCGGGCGGCGAACCGCGCCGGGCGTCGCCGACGACGCACGCGCCGACGCCGAGGTCGTCGCGACCGACGCCGACGGCGCGCTCTGGCTGCACGGCCCCCTCGGCACCTGGCGCGTGCCCGCGGTCGACCGGCGCGCCGACCTCCGCGCCCGGCTCGCGATGATCGAGCGCGGCGGCCTCGCGGACCCCGAGCTGCGCGCGCCGATGCCCGGCACCGTGACCGCGGTGCTCGTCGCCGACGGCGACCGCGTCGAGCCGGGCGACGCCGTCGTCGCGATCGAGGCCATGAAGATGGAGCACCGCGTCACGGCACCCGTCGGCGGCGTCGTGCGGCTCGCCGTCGCGATGGGCGCCCAGGTGTCGCGCGACCAGCCCGTCGCCCGTGTCGAGCCCGACCACGAGGCATCCGGCCCCGAATCGCCGGCCGACCAGACCCCCGCATCATCGGGCGCGCCTCACGAGGGCGCGCACCCGACCGCACCCCACCAGGAATGAGGAGCACGACCGTGAGCACCGAGCTGAGCGCCGAGGAACAGCAGCTGTACGACATGGTCTGCGAGTTCGCCGACACCGTCGTCGCACCGCAGTCCTACGAGGCCGACCGCACCCACACGCTCTCGATGGACGTCGTGGCCCAGATGGGCGAGCTCGGGCTCTTCGGCCTGCCCTTCCCCGAGGAGGTCGGCGGCCAGGGCGGCGACTACCTCGCGCTGTGCCTCGCGATCGAGGCCCTCGCCCGCGTCGACCAGTCGATCGCGATCACGCTCGAAGCCGCCGTGGGACTCGGGGCGATGCCCGTCTTCCGCCACGGCACCGACGAGCAGAAGGCCGAACTCCTGCCCGACCTCGTCGCGGGCCGCGCGCTCGCCGGCTTCGGGCTGACCGAGCCCGAGGCGGGCTCCGACGCCGGCGCCACCCGCACGACGGCCGTGCTCGACGGCGACGAATGGGTGATCAACGGCTCGAAGCAGTTCATCACCAACTCGGGCACGCCGATCACGAGCTTCGTCACCGTCACGGCCGTGACCGGTGAGCGCACCCGCTCCGACGGGAGCGTCTCGAAGGAGCTGTCGACGATCATCGTCCCGAACGGCACGCCCGGCTTCACGGTCGCGCCCGGCTACGACAAGGCGGGCTGGCGCGCGAGCGACACCCATCCGCTCACCTTCGACGACGTCCGCGTGCCCGCGGCGAACCTGCTCGGCGAGCGGGGTCGCGGCTTCGCGAACTTCCTGCAGGCGCTCGACGAGGGCCGCATCGCGATCGCCGCGCTCGCGACCGGCGCCGCGCAGGGCTGCCTCGACGAGTCGATCGCCTACGCGAAGACCCGCAACGTCTTCGGCGTGCCGATCGCGTCGCACCAGTACATCGCCTTCACGATCGCGCAGATGCAGGCCCGCGTGCACACCGCGCGCCTCGCCTGGCACGACGCGGCACGTCGCGCCGACGCCGGCCTGCCGTTCAAGAAGGAGGCGGCGATCGCCAAGCTCGTCGCGAGCGACGCCGCCATGGCGAACTCGCGCGACGCGACCCAGATCTTCGGCGGCATGGGCTTCATGAACGAGACCCTCGTCGCCCGGCACTACCGCGACTCGAAGATCCTCGAGATCGGCGAGGGCACGAACGAGGTGCAGCTCATGGTCATCGCGCGCGAGCTGGGGCTCGCGGGGTAGCGTTCGAGAGGGATGCCACGGGGTGCGCCCCGCGGCGGGAGGGAGCTGCTGATGGCCGGCGAGTCGACCGGGCTGCCCGAGGTGCATCGCGAGGTGATGCAGCGCGGGCTCTGGTTCGAGGAGTTCGAACCGGGCACGAGGTACCTGCACCGACCGGGTCGCACCGTGACCGAGGCCGACAACGTGCTGTTCACGACCCTGACGATGAACACGCAGTCGCTGCATCTCGACGCCGCCTGGGCCGAGACGCAGCCCTTCGGCGAGCGGCTGATGAACTCGATGTTCACGCTCGCGACGATCGTCGGCGCGTCGGTCGCCCAGCTCACGCAGGGCACGATCGTGGCGAACCTCGGCTTCACCGAGGTCGCGTTCCCCGCCCCGCTCTACCACGGCGACACGCTCTACAGCGAGACCGTGGTGGTCCAGGCGCGCGAGTCGGCCTCCCGGCCGGGGCAGGGCGTCGTCACGCTCCAGCACGTGGGCCGCAACCAGCACGGCGTCGAGGTCGCCCGTGCCCGCCGCTCGGTGCTCATGTGGATGCGGGAGGCGGGGGAGCGGCAGGCGACGGCGTCGGTGCAGGCGACCGGACGGGGGCACGCCGGGCGGGGCGCCGCGCGCCGCTCGGCCGACGAGGAGGAGTGATGTCGGCGCACCCGGTCTTCAGGTTCGGCCCCGCGATCCTCTTCTGCCCGGCCGATCGGCCCGAGCGGTACGCGAAGGCGCTCGATCGCGCCGACGCGGTGATCCTCGACCTCGAGGACGCGGTCGCGCCGGCGTCGAAGCGAGCCGCCAGGCTCGCGCTCATCTCCACGTCGCTCGACCCCGAGCGCGTGATCGTGCGGGTCAACCCCGCGGGGACCGACGACTTCGCCGACGATCTCGCCGCGCTCGCCGCGACCGAGTACCGCACGGTCATGCTCGCCAAGTGCGAGGGCACCGCCGACCTCGTCGACCTCGCCGAGTTCGAGGTGATCGCGCTCTGCGAGACCGCGAAGGGCGTGCTCGCGGCACCCGGGATCGCGGCGATCCCGAACGTGTCGGCGCTCATGTGGGGCGCCGAGGACCTGGTCGCCTCGCTCGGCGGATCGTCGAGCAGGGCGGCCGACGGGTCGTACCGCGACGTCGCCCGGCACGCGCGCTCGCGCGTGCTGCTCGCGGCCGGCGCCCACGGCGTGGCCGCGATCGACGCGGTGCACCTCGACATCGCCGACGTCGACGGGCTCCGCGACGAGGCCGAGGACGCGGCCGCCGTCGGGTTCGCCGCGACCGCATGCATCCACCCCGCGCAGGCCGAGGTCGTCCGCGACGCGTACCGGCCGAGCGCAGAACGACTCGAATGGGCGCGGGCCGTGCTCGACGCGGCGCGGGACGAGCGGGGCGTGTTCGCGTTCCGGGGGGCGATGGTCGATGCGCCGCTGCTCGCCCAGGCCGAGGGGGTGCTGCGCCGCGCATGAGGGATCGCCCACACCTCGTGAGGGCCCCCGATGAGGGCACGGATCCGAGTCGTCATCAAACGATTCGATAACGGTTCACCCGTTGTTGCCCCGTCGGCGCGGGAAACGGGGGACGACCTGCGTATCCTCAAAGCCAATCCTGGGGAGGAGGGGACGCGTGGCGAGACGACACAGCTACCGGCCGGGTTCGGCGAGCGTTGCGGGGGCAGCGGTCGCCGAGATGGAGTTCGGCGAGGTCGCGGGCGAGGCCGATGCCGGGGCATCCGGTGCCGTCATGAGCGGCGACGCCGCTCGTTCGCGGGTCGAGACGATCGCATCGAATCCGTTGTCGGGCCCGATCACGGTGCCCGCCCGCGTCGCGATCGGCGACACCGGTCTCACGGCGCATCCGGTCGTGCTGGGAGCCAGCACCTTCGGGTGGACGCTCGGCGCCGAGCAGGCGTTCGCGGTGCTCGATCGCTTCGTCGCCGTCGGCGGCTCGCTCATCGACACCGCCGACAGCTACGCCGCCGGGCGCAGCGAGTCGATCCTCGGCATGTGGATGGACTCGCGCGGCACCCGCGACCGGGTCCGCATCATGACGAAGGTCGGCCGCCACCCCGAAGCCGCCGGGCTCGCTCCCGAGCAGATCAACGCCGCAGTCGAGGCCTCGCTCATGCGCCTCGGCGTCGAGCGACTCGACCTCGTGCACTTCCACGGCGAGGATCCCGACGTGCCCCTGGAGGAGAGCCTCGGCGCGATCGACGCCCTCATCACCGCGGGCAAGGTCGGCGCGATCGGCGCGTCCGACTTCGGGCCCGAGCGCCTCATCGAGGCCCGGGTGCTCGCCGCCAACGGACTGCCCCGCTTCCAGGCGTTCACCACGCGCTACAACCTCATGGAGCGGCGACCGTTCGAGGGGGCCCCCGAGCTCGTCGCGCACGCGCAGGGCCTCGCGGTGCTGCCGTACTTCGCACTCGCCAACGGGTTCCTCGGCGGTCAGGTGCGCCGTCGTGCCGACGTGAGGCACGACGCACGCGGAGCGCGACAGGCGCGCCATCTCGGGCGTCGCGGGCACCGGGTGCTCGCCGCCCTCGACGCGGTGGCCTTCGCACGCGGCGTGCAGCCCGCGACGATCGCCCTCGCCTGGCTGCTCGCCAAGCCCACCGTGGCCGCGCCCGTCGCGAGCGCGACGAGGCCCGAACAGGTCGACGCGCTGCTCGCAGCGGCCGCGGTCGAGCTGACCCGCTCGGAGCTCGTCGAGCTCGATCGCGCCTCGGCCTGAGCCGACCCCGCATTCGACGGGGGAGTGGCATAGGCTGTTCAGGATGAACGGCGCCGTCGACCTCCCCCTCGGCCAGGCCGAGCTCTCCTTCGAGGCGACGGGCGGCTCGCGCGTGCGGCGTTCGGTGCTCCCCTCGGGGGTGCGCGTGCTCAGCGAGCAGGTTCCGGGCAGCCGCAGCGCCACGATCGGCTTCTGGGTCGCCGTCGGTTCGCGCGACGAGCAGCATGCGGATGCCTCGGGGCCCGCGAGCCTCGGATCGACCCACTTCCTCGAGCACCTCCTGTTCAAGGGCACCCCGAGCCGTACCGCGCTCGACATCGCGATCTCCTTCGACGCCGTCGGCGGCGAGCACAACGCGCTCACGGCGAAGGAGTACACCTGCTACTACGCCAAGGTGCAAGACCGGGACCTCCCCATGGCGGTCTCGGTGCTCGCCGACATGTTCACCTCGTCGCTCCTCGACCCCGACGAGTTCGAGACCGAGCGCGGCGTCATCCTCGAGGAGCTCTCGATGGCGGGCGACGACCCCGCCGACGTCGCGAACGAGCGCTTCTTCGAGGCGGTGCTCGGCGCCCATCCGCTCGGCCGCCCGATCGGCGGCAACACCGGCACCATCCAGGCCGCCACCCGCGGCGCGGTCGCCGAGCACTACCGGGCCAACTACCGCCCGCAAGACCTCGTGGTGAGCGTCGCCGGCGCCGTCGACCACGACCAGCTCATCGTCGAGCTGAACCGTGCCCTCACCGCCGGCGGCTGGCGCCTCGACGAGCCGGGTGAGCCCGTCGCGCGGCGCGCGACCCTGCCGGCGGTCCTCGCGCCGGGACAGCCGATCACCGTCGTCGAGCGCCCGACCGAGCAGGTGAACCTGCTGCTCGGCACGCCCGCGCTCGTCGCGACCGACGAGCGCCGGGTCACCATGAGCGTGCTCAACGCCATCTTCGGCTCGGGCATGTCGTCGCGGCTCTTCCAGCAGGTCCGCGAGCGGCGCGGACTCGCGTACTCCGTGTACTCCTTCGCGCCGGCGTACTCCGACGCGGGGCTCTTCGGCATGTATGCGGGGTGCTCGCCCGCCAAGGCCGGCACCGTCGCCGAGCTGATGCGCGAGGAGCTCGACCGCCTCGCCCGCGACGGCGTGACGGCCGACGAGCTGGCGCGGGCCGGAGGCCAGCTCGCGGGCGCCTCGGCGCTCGCGCTCGAAGACTCGGACACCCGCATGTCGCGGCTCGGGCGCTCCGAGCTCACCCTCGGCGAATTCGTCGATCTCGACGAGGCGCTCCGGCGCGTCGCACGCGTCACCGTCGACGACGTGCAGGCGCTCGCGAGCGACCTCGCCGCCCAGCCGTTCTCGCTCGTCGCCGTCGGCGCGATCGACGAATCGGCGTTCACCGGCGTAGCCGACCAGCTCGCGCCGAGCACCGACGTCGCCTGAGCGACGCGACCCCCTACAGGAGCAGAGCCCGTGGCCCATCACCTCTACCTCGTGCGACATGGCGAGCAGATCGACGCCGAACACGGCCTTCCCGACGGGCCGCTCTCGCCCCGCGGTCGCCGTCAGGCCGAACTCCTCGCCGAGCGCCTCGGCGGCATCCCCTTCGATCACGCCTGGCATTCACCGCTGCAGCGCGCGACCGAGACGGCCGAGATCATCGCGGCGAAGATGCCGGCGCTCGACCCCGAGCCCTCGGCGCTGCTGTTCGACTGCATCCCGTCGGGCCCGGCCCCCGAGACGCCCAAGGTCTACGACCCGTTCTTCGGCTCGGTCACCGAGGAGGAGATCGAGGCCGGCAGCGCGCAGATGGCCGACGCCGTCGCCGAGTTCCTGCGCTCGCACCGCGAGGACCGCCACGAGCTCCTCATCACGCACAACTTCGTCATCGGCTGGTTCGTGCGCGAGGTGCTCGGCGCTCCCGACTGGCGCTGGGTCTCGATCAACCAGGCGAACTGCGGGCTGACGGTGCTCACCCAGAAGCCCGGCCGCCCATGGAGCCTCGTCACGCACAACGACCTGGCGCACCTGCCGCCCGAGCTGCGCACCGGGTTGCCCGAACCGTACGTGATCTGACGCGACCCGCTGACCCGGGAGCGACGGGGCGGGCGGAGCGCGGCCCGGCTCAGACCCGCTTGCCGAACCAGTCGGTCGCGTTCGGGTTGGCGTTGTACGGCTCGATGCGGGAGTACCCCGCCGAGCGGTAGAGCCCGCCCGCCGCCTCGAGGTTCGCGTTCGTGTCGAGCACGAGCTCCTGCGCCCCGTACTCGACCGCGCGCCGCTCGAGCTCCTCGAGCAGGCGGCGGCCCTCGCCGCGACCGCGTGCGGCCGGGGCGAGCCAGAGGTGCTTCACCTCGAAGCGCACCTCGTAGGTCTCGGGCCGGCGCTGGATGCGCCGCACCCCGCCGCAGCCGACGAGTTCGCCGCCTCGCTCGTCGTCGGCCACGACGAGGAAGACGCCCGCGGGCGGGGTGAACTGCGCAGCATCCGGGAAGGTCGGGCGGTACTCGCCCTGCTCGGCCGGGAAGCCGAGCGCCCGCTCGGCGAAGTAGGCCTCGAGGAGGGCGTGGGCGTCGGGGTCGGTGACGGCGGCGTCGCGGAATCGCAGCATGCCTCGAGCATATTGGCCGCTTGCTAGGCTGGCCCGGTGACGATCAAGGTCGCCGTGGCCGGAGCCACGGGCAAGATGGGGCAGCTGGCGATCCGACTCATCGAGGCGGCCGACGACCTCGAACTGCACGCGGCGCTCGACTCGCGTTCGAGCCTCGACGAGATGCTCGGCGCCGACGTCGCCCTCGACGTCACCCACCCCGCCGCGAGCTCGTCGATCGTCGAGTTCGCGGTCGACGCCGGCATCCCCATCGTGGTCGGCACCTCGGGCTGGTCGAGCGACCGCATCGCCGAGGTCTCCCGCTCGGTACGTGCGCGCGACGACGCGGGTGCGGTGCTGTTCGTGCCGAACTTCTCGGTCGGCAGCGTGCTGGCGACCGCGTTCGCGGCGCTCGCCGCTCCCTACTTCGACTCGATCGAGATCATCGAGGCCCACCACGCGGGCAAGGTCGACTCGCCCTCGGGCACCGCGGTCCGCACCGCCGAGCTCATCGGCGAGGGCCGCGGCGCGGCCGGGCCCGTCGCGGCGCCGCACGCCGACCAGCGCGCCCGCGGCCAGCTCGTGTCGGGCGTGCCCGTGCACAGCCTCCGCATGTCCGGCGTCCTGGCCGAGCAGCGCGTCATCATGGGCGGCGACGGCGAGACGCTCTCGTTCACGCACTCGACCCTCTCGCCGAGCTCGTACGAGGCCGGCATCCTGCTCGCGCTGCGGCGCGCGCCCGAGGCATCCGGGGTCACCGTCGGCCTCGACGCGCTGCTCGAGCTCGGCCTGCCCGGCTCGATCCGATGACCGTCAAGGCGGGCGCGCTCCTCATGGCCGCCCTGCTCGCGCTCTACCTCGTCCTCGTCGGCTGGCGCGCCGTGCAGTTCGTCGCGACCGGCGAGCCGGTCGCGGTCGCGATGGGCGTCGCGCTCATCGTGCTGCCGATCATCGCGGCGTGGGCGCTCTGGCGCGAGCTCGCGTTCGGCATCCGCTCGCAGGCGCTCGTGAAGCGCCTCGAGGCCGAGGGCGGGCTCGACCTCGAGCTTCCCCTGCTGCCGAGCGGCCGCCCCGACCGTGCTGCCGCCGGGGCCGAGTTCGGCCGCTTCAAGGCCGAGGCCGAGGCCGAGCCCGATTCATGGCGAGCCTGGCTGCGCCTCGGTCTCGCGTACGACGCGGCGGGCGACCGCCGCCGCGCCCGCCAGGCCGTGCGGCAGGCTATCCAGCTCGATCGCGCTTCGCGCTGAGCATCGCGTCGAGCGCCGACTCGACCGTGGGGTGCGTGAAGCGGTAGCCGTCGTCGAGGAGGCGCTGCGGCCTGACCTTCTGGCTCGAGAGCAGCAGCTCGTCGGCCGCGCGGCCGAGCGCGAGCTCGAGCATACGCTCGGGCACCGCGAAGGCGTACGGCCGTTTCATGCGCTCGGCCATGGACGTCATCACCCGGTCGGCGGTGGCGGGCGTCGGGCCCGTGAAGTTCACCGGGCCAGACAGCTTCGAGCCGAGCAGGTGCACGAGCCCGCCCACCTCGTCGTCGAGCGCGACCCACGGCCAGTGCTGGCCGCCGGTGCCGAGTCGTCCCGAGACGCCCATCTTCGTCAGCGTGCCCACGCGCTGCATCGCGCCGCCCTGGCCGACGACGAGGCCGGTCCGCACGTGCACGGTGCGGGTCTCCTCGGGGGCGAGCGTCGCGGCCTGCTCCCATTTCGCGACGACCTCGGCGAGGAATCCCGTGCCTGCGCTCGAGTACTCGGTGAGCAGCTCGCCCGGCCGGTCGCCGTAGTAGCCGACGGCCGAGGCGCTGAGGAACACCGACGGCGGGTTGCGTGCCTTGCGCATCGCGTCGGCGAGCGTGCGCGTCACGCCGATGCGCGAGTCGAGGATCTCGCCGCGGTAGCCCTTCGTCCAGGGCAGCCGCGCGAGCGAGGCGCCCGCGAGGTTCACGACCGCGTCGACCCGGTCCATCACCGTGAAGTCGATGATGCCCGCCGCCGGCGACCACGACACCTCGTCTCCGGCCTGTGCCCGCCGGCGCACGAGCCTGACGACCTCATGCCCCTCGTGACGCAACCGCTCGACGAGCGGCGCGCCGATGAAGCCCGAGGCGCCGGCGATCAGGACCCGCATCGCTCAGGCGAGTTCGGCTTCGATCGTGATCGGGATGCCGGCGAGCGCCTGCGAGATCGGGCAGCCCGCCTTCGCGTCGTTGGCGAAGGCCTCGAACTCGGCCTCGCTGAGGCCGGGCACCCGTGCGCTCACGAGCAGGTGGCTGCCGAGCACGCCCTTGCCGGCCTCGAAGGTCACGGCGGCCGTCGTCTGGATGCTCTCGGCGGGGTTGCCGGCCTGCGCGAGCGCGAGCGAGAGCGCCATCGAGAAGCAGGAGGAGTGCGCCGCGGCGAGCAGTTCTTCGGGGTTCGTCGTGTTCGCGACGCCCTCGGCGCGGGCCTTCCAGTTGACGGGGAAGCTCGCGAGGCCCGAGGAGTCGAGGCCGACCTCGCCCGAGCCCTCGAACAGCGTGCCCTTCCAGACGGTCGTCGCTTCACTCGTGATTGCCATCGGGTTCCTCCACTTCGAGCCGGAGTCTCAGCCTAGCGGGGCCGTGGCCGGACGCGCCGGGAGGATTCGTCGCGCCGTCCGGCGCGATCGACGGGCGGCCGGATGCCCCGCGCTCACGCCGTGCGGATCACCCGCGCCCGCACCAGCAGCAGGTAGATCTGGCAGCCGAGGCAGAAGTCGAACGCGGCGTTGAGGAAGGCGGCGACGAAGGCGACGGCCGCCGCGATCGGCACGGCGTACGGCACGCCGAGGAGGGCGAGCACGACCCCGGCAGCGGCGACGGCGAAGCCGATGCCCTGCGCGAACGTCGGTGGGCGAGGGTCCTCGAGCTCGGCAGGCGGCGCCAGGCGAGGTCGGACGAAGCGCGCGAACAGGAGTCCGAACGGGTGGCGACGGATGCCGGCGAAGGCGCCCCACGCGAAGAGCGCCGTGAGCGCGACGAGCAACCAGAAGGCCGGCGTCGCGGCGCCGGCGACGGCGAGCACGACGGTGACGAGCAGGAGGCTCGCGGTGATCGCCGCCCCGAAGCGCGGGCCCCGCGGGTCTATGCCCGCGGCAGTCGCGCGCCCGTTCGTCTGCTCAGTGGATGCCGACATGGTTCCTCCCGAGGATGTCGTCGAGTCGGGCGCGCACGAGCTCGGCGCGCGGGGCTCCGCCGATGCGCGCCCGCACGGCGCCGTCGGCGTCGAGGAGCAGCATCGTGGGGGTCTGGCTGATCCGGAAGCGCGCGGCGAGATCCGCCCGGTGGGTGAGGTCGACCTCGACGTGGCGGGTGCCGGCCTCGTCGTCGGCGATCGCGCCGAGCAGACGCGCGGCGGCGGGGCAGCGGCTGCAGAACTCGGTCGAGAACTGGAGGAGCGTCGCCCGGGTGCCGAAGCCGTCGGCCGCGAGCCCGAGCTCGCTCGGGCGCACCCGCTCGCCCGAACCGCGCACGGCGCGACCCTGCGCGGCGCGCCAGGCGAGGCCGGCGACGGTCGTCACCGCGACGAGCGCGACGCCGATCGCGAGCGCGGGCAGGAGGTCCATGGGACGAAGGTAGGCCCGCCCGGTCGCGGCGCGACGACTGTGACGACGAATGACGCCCGCACCGAGGCATCCGCGGGTTAGCCTTGATGCGATGTCCGAGACGATCGCAACCCCGTACGAAGACCTCCTGCGCGACGTGCTCGAGCACGGCACGCCGAAGACCGATCGCACCGGCACCGGCACGCGCAGCGTGTTCGGCCGGCAGCTGCGGTTCGACCTCGCCGAGGGGTTCCCCCTCATCACGACGAAGCGCGTGCACTTCAAGTCGATCGCGTACGAGCTGCTGTGGTTCCTCCAGGGCTCCTCGAACGTGGGCTGGCTGCAGGAGCACGGCGTCTCCATCTGGGACGAGTGGGCCGACGCCGACGGCGAGCTCGGCCCCGTCTACGGGGTGCAGTGGCGGTCGTGGCCGACCCCGTCGGGCGAGGTCATCGACCAGATCGCCGACGTGGTCGCGCAGATCCGCGAGAACCCCGACTCGCGCCGCCTCATCGTCTCGGCGTGGAACCCCGCCGACATCCCCTCCATGGCGCTGGCCCCCTGTCACGCCCTGTTCCAGTTCTACGTCGCGGACGGCCGGCTGTCGTGCCAGCTCTATCAGCGCAGCGCCGACCTCTTCCTCGGCGTGCCGTTCAACATCGCCTCGTACGCGCTGCTCACCCACATGGTCGCCGCGCAGACCGGCCTCGAGGTCGGCGACTTCGTCTGGACGGGCGGCGACTGCCACATCTACGACAACCACGTCGAGCAGGTGACCGAGCAGCTCACCCGCGCGCCGTTCGCGCCGCCGACGCTGCGCCTGGCCCGCACGCCCGACTCGATCTTCGACTACGAGTACGACGACCTCGTGGTCGAGGGCTACGAGCACCACCCGGCGATCCGCGCCGCCGTCGCGGTATGAGCGAGGATGCCCCGGCGCGTGCCCCGCACGGCGTCGGCGCGCCCCGCCCGGGTGAGCGCGAGGCATCCGAGGTCGTGCCCGCGCGCATCGGGCTCGTCTGGGCGCAGGCCGACGGGGGAGTGATCGGCCGCGACGGCGGAATGCCGTGGCACGTGCCCGAGGACCTCGCCCACTTCAAGGCCGTGACGCTCGGCGCCCCCGTCGTCATGGGCCGCAAGACCTGGGACTCGCTGAACCCCCGGTATCGGCCCCTGCCCGGGCGCCGCAACATCGTGGTGACCCGCCAGGAGGACTGGGCCGAAGGGGGCGCCGAGCGCGCCGGCTCGCTCGACGAGGCGCTCGCGCTCGCCGCCGACGTCGACCGGGTCTGGGTCATCGGCGGCGGGCAGCTCTTCGCCGAGGCGATCGGCCGCGCCGACCTGCTGGAGGTGACCGAGCTCGTCCACCCCGGCGGCTTCGCGCCCGAGCCCGGCGACGTGCTCGCCCCGGCCGTGCCGCCCGCCTTCGCCGTCGTCGCCGCCGACCCGGCCGACGGCACGCACACCTCCCGCACCGGCATCCGCTACCGCTTCCTCAGCTACCGCCGCGCCTGACCGGCCGCACGCCGCTCGGGGCGAGTCGCAGGACAGGACCCTCGACACCCCGCTCGAACGGGCAGTTCCACCAGGCAGGTCCGGCGACTCGCGGCGCGCCGGTGCGTGGCGCCGAGCGAGTCGGAGGATGATCGCGGCGACGCGCCGCCGGTCGGGCGTGTTTCGTCGACCGGCTCCTGCGACTCGACGAACGCCCTGCCCCTCACCGCTCCTCCACAGGCCGCGCCCGCGGTGCGATCCACCGTCCGCCCGAGGCGAACGAGCGGCCGCAGCCGAGATCGGCAGGATCGTGGCATGCGCATCCACCCGGTCGAGGTTCGTCGGTGGTGCGAGAGCCTCGGCGGAGTCGCACGCACCGCCGAGCTCGCCCGCGTCGGCGTCGATCGGACTCCCTCCGAGCAGCGCTCGAGGCGGGCGAGCTGCGGCGCGTTCGCGAAGGGGTGTATGCGACTCCAGACACCGGTGCCGAGGTCATCACCGCGGTCCTCCACGGCGGCGCGCTCGGATGCGCGAATCGGTTGCGGGCCGAAGGGCTGTGGCTCATCGGCTGCGACGAACGCGTCCACGTGTCGATGCCGCCGACCGGTCGCCGCAGGCCGCACGACGGGTGCGAGTGCGTCAGCCATTGGACCGCGACCACGACCGACGGCGGCACGGCCCCGCTCGTCGATGCGCTCGTGCAGTTGCTCCAGTGCCGGGGTACTGAGGACTTCTTCGTCGCACTCGAGTCCGCGATGCGGAAGCGTCGGTTGTCGAGGTCCGGAGTGCAGCGGCTTCGGGCTCGCGTGCAGGCGCAGCACCGCCATCTCGTCGACTTCGCGAGATGGGACGCCGACAGCGGTCTCGAGTCGTTGCTGCGACTCCGGTTCCGGAGGTCCGGCCTCGATCTCGCCCCGCAGGTCCGGATTCCCGGAGTCGGGCGAGTCGACTTCGTCCTCGTCGGCCTCGTCGTCGTCGAGGTCGACGGCGTGCCCGGCCACGCGGACTCGCTGATCTCGAGGCACAAGGACCTCGTGCGCGATGCCGTTGCCTCAGCGCACGGGCTCGAGACCCTGCGTTTCGACTACGCGCTCGTGGTGCACGATTGGCCGCTCGTCGAAGCGGCGATTCTCGCCGCGGTCGCCCGTGCGCGGCGGCGACGTGCGCGACGAGTCGTCGGATGAAACTCCTCCGCGTCGTCCCCGTCGCGGCGTGTCGCATGGCCGGGCCTTCGACTTGCCGCTCCGCGATGCGCGCGCTCTGACGAGTCGCAGGACGATCCGGCGCGCAGCAGCTGAGCCGAGGCGCGTCGGCCGACCGGTCCTGCGACTCGACACTCCGCGACGACGTCCGGGCCCGGGCAGGCGGAGCGCGGTGCACCGCATGACCCGGTGGGTCACGCCGCCCCGAGGCATCCGCTCGAACCGATACGCTGGTGGGCGTGACTCAAGAGAACCCCTTCGGACAAGTGCTCGTCGCGCTCGTCACGCCGTTCACGGCGGACGGCGAGGTCGATTGGCCCGGGGTCGAGAAGCACATCGATCACCTCATCCAGGGCGGTGCCGACGGCATCGTGGTCACGGGCACCACGGGTGAGACCTCGACCCTGACCGACCCCGAGAAGATCCGGCTGGTCGAGGTCGGCAAGGACGTGGCGGCGGGGCGCGCGAAGATCATCACGGGCGGCGGCTCGAACGAGACCGCGCACGCGATCGAGCTGTACAAGCACTCCGAGCAGGCCGGCGCCGACGGCATCATGATCGTCACGCCGTACTACAACAAGCCGACCCAGGCCGGCATCCTCACCCACTTCCGGATGGTCGCGGACGCCACCGACCTGCCGGTGATCCTGTACGACATCCCCGGGCGCACGGGCGTGCCGATCAAGTACGAGACGATCCTGCGGCTCGCGAAGCACCCGAACATCCTCGCCGTGAAAGACGCGAAGGGCGACTTCTCCGAGGTCAGCCGCGTGCTCAACCAGACCGACCTGATGTACTTCTCGGGCGACGACGCGAACGTGCTGCCGCACCTCGCGATCGGCGCGACGGGCCTCATCGGCGTCACGGCGAACATCGCGCCCGCGCCGTACCGCACCATCGTCGACGCGGTGAACCGCGGCGACCTGAAGGCCGCCACCGAGGCGCACCAGCAGCTCGAGCCGCTCGTGCGCGCCGTGATGACCCATGTGCCGGGCACCGTCGCGGCGAAGTACATCCTGCACGGCCTCGGCCGCATCTCGAGCCCGCGGGTGCGTCTGCCCCTCGTCGGACCCGAGGAGTGGGAGGCCGCGCTCATCGAGGACGAGATCGACCTCGTGAGCGGCATCCCGGGCGTCGACTTCCACAACTTCCGACCCGACCGCAACGCCGCCGCCGGCGGCGCACTGCCGAAGGTGGCCGGCACCACCCGCTGAGCGGGCGGCGGTCCACCTCACCACGAGACATCCGCGGCGCCGTGAGCGTCGCACCGAACTGAACACCGCAACGTTAGGAGGGCACTGTGCCCGACACCGTCATCGATCCCGCTCCGCTCGAAGCAGGGACGCTCCGCATCATCCCGATCGGCGGCCTCGGGGAGGTCGGCCGCAACATGACGAGCTACGAGATCGACGGCAAGATCCTCATCGTCGACTGCGGCGTGCTCTTCCCCGAGGAGCACCAGCCGGGCGTCGACCTGATCCTGCCCGACTTCGGCTTCCTCCGCGACCGCCTCGACGACATCGTCGGCGTCGTGCTGACGCACGGCCACGAAGACCACATCGGTGCGGTGCCGTACCTCCTGAAGCTCCGTCGCGACATCCCCCTGATCGGCTCGCAGCTGACCCTCGCACTCGTCGAGGCGAAGCTGAAGGAGCACCGCATCGCTCCCTACACGCACACCGTGAAGGAGGGGCAGCAGGAGGAGATCGGCCCGTTCGACCTCGAGTTCGTCGCGGTGAACCACTCCATCCCCGACGCGCTCGCCGTCGCGATCATCACCGACGCGGGCACGGTGCTCGCGACCGGCGACTTCAAGATGGACCAGCTGCCGCTCGACGGCCGCCTCACCGACCTGCGCGAGTTCGCGCGGCTCGGCGAGGAGGGCGTCGACCTGTTCATGGTCGACTCCACGAACGCGGATGTCCCGGGGTTCACCCCGCTCGAGCGCGAGATCGGCCCGGTGCTCGACCAGGTCATCTCGCGTGCGCCGAAGAAGGTCGTCGTGGCGAGCTTCTCGAGCCACGTGCACCGCGTGCAGCAGGTGCTCGACGCGGCGCACGCGAACGGGCGACGCGTGGCCCTCCTCGGTCGCAGCATGGTGCGCAACATGACCATCGCCGCCGACCTCGGCTACCTCAATGTGCCCGAGGGGGTGCTCGTCGACTACAAGAAGGCCGGCGACATCCCCGACGAGAAGATCGTGTACATGTCGACGGGGTCGCAGGGCGAGCCGATGGCGGTGCTCAGCCGCATGGCGAACCGCGACCACCAGATTGAGATCGGCGAGGGCGACACGGTGATCCTCGCGTCGAGCCTCATCCCCGGCAACGAGAACGCGGTCTACCGCGTCATCGACGGGCTGACGAAGCTCGGCGCGAACGTCGTGCACAAGGCCAACGCGAAGGTCCACGTCTCGGGCCACGCGGCTGCGGGCGAGCTGCTCTACTGCTACAACATCCTGAAGCCGGCCAACGTGCTGCCGATCCACGGCGAGTACCGCCACCTGCAGGCGAACGCGAAGCTCGCGCGCGACACGGGCATCCCCGCCGAGAACGTCTTCATCGGCGAGAACGGCACCGTCTACGACATGACCGACGGCGTCGTGCGCGAGGCCGGCCAGCTCGACCTCGGCTTCGTCTACGTCGACGGGTCGACGGTCGGCGAGATCACGGATGCCGACCTGAAGGACCGCCGCATCCTGGGTGAAGAGGGCTTCATCTCGGTGATCGTCGTCGTGGATGCCACGACCGGACACGTCATCTCGGGCCCCGAGATCCACGCCCGCGGCTTCGCCGAGGACGACGCCGTGTTCGAGGACGTCAAGCCGAAGATCGTGGCCGCCCTCGCCGAGGCCGCGCAGAACGGCGTGCGCGACTCGCACGCCCTGCAGCAGCTCGTGCGCCGCACGCTCGGCACCTGGGTGAACCGGCGCCTGCGTCGCCGCCCGATGCTCGTGCCGCTCGTCATCGAGGCGTAGGCGGCGTTCGCGGCTCGCGGCTCGCGGCACGCGGCACGCGGCACGCCGCGAGTGAGCCCGCGCGGGCCCGCCGCCGTCACACGAAACACGGCCGAAACACCTCGGTCGTAGCATCCGCGCATGTCGACGTTCACGCTGCGCCCCGCCGCCCCTTCCGACGGGGCGTTCCTCGCCGACATGGTCGTCGAGGCCGCGAACTGGCGGCAGGGCGCGGCCAGGCCGCGACCCGAGGTGCTCGCCGATCCGATCTCCCGCGGCTACATCGCGGGGTGGCAGCGGCCGGCCGATCGCGGCGTGGTCGCGGTCGACGACGGCGGCCGCCCAGTGGGCGCGGCCTGGTACCGCCTGTTCTCGGTCGAGCAGCGGGCGCACGGCTTCGTCGCGACCGGCGTGCCCGAGCTCATCATCGGGGTGCGCCCGCTGTGGCGGGCGCAGGGCGTCGGCAGGGCGATGCTGCAGGGGCTCGCGGATGCCGCGCGCTCGGCCGGGTTCGCGAGGCTGACCCTCTCCGTCGAGCACGGCAACTTCGCGGGCGTGCTCTACCGCTCGGAGGGGTTCGCGGTGGTCGAGACGGCCGGCGGGCGCGACACCATGGTGCGCACGCTCGCGTGACAGGGTGCCGCACCGCCGCCGGATCGCAGACACTCGCCCCGTGATGCGGGTGTGCGTCGGCCGTCGGCCTTAGCCTTGTCGTCATGGCTACGAGCACCAAGTCGAACGGGCGCGCCTCGGGCACCTCGTCCCGCGGCGGTGGCTCGCGCACGGCCCCGACCAAGAAGCTGCCCGCGCAGACGACTCGCGGCGCCGCCGCGAAGAAGGCCGCGGCCGCGGCATCCGATCGTCCCAACCTTCTCGTCCGCATGTGGATGGGGCTCGCCCACGTCACCGGCGGGGCGGCGCGCGCCCTCGGCCCCGAGACGCTCACCAAAGAGGAGCGCCGCGACGGCCTCCCGTTCTTCCTCGTCCTGCTCGCGATCGCCGGGGCGGTCGTCGAGTGGTTCTTCATCAACGAGCCCGTCGCCCAGACGCTCGACGCGTGGACCTTCGGCATGCTCTTCGGCCGCGTGGCGTTCGCGCTGCCGATCATCCTGCTCATCTTCGCCGTCTGGTTGTTCCGCCACCCGAGCTCGGTGCACGACAACACGCGCATCGGCATCGGCGTCGGCATCCTGCTGGTCAGCGTCTCGGCGCTGTGCCACATCTTCGGCGGCCAGCCCGAGCCGAGCGAGGGCATGGCCGTGCTCGCGCGCGCGGGCGGCATCCTCGGATGGATGCTCGCGGCCCCGCTGATCCTCCTCCTCACCGAGGTGGGCGCCACGATCGTCGTGATCCTGCTCGTGCTGCTGGCGCTCCTCATCATCACGAAGACCCCGCCGAACCGCATCCCGGCGCGCTTCCGCGAGCTGTACGCGTGGCTGTTCGGCGCCCCCGAGGCGGCCGAGCAGCCCGAGGCCGAGCCGAAGCCGTCACGTCGCGACCGGCGCAAGAGCGTGCAGACCGAGCTCGACGGCATCGACGGCGAGGGCGACGACGACGAGCCCACCGGGCTCCTGCCCTGGTGGCGACGCAACGCCTCCAACCGCGAGGAGGACCCCGAGTTCGAGGCACCCGGCGTCGACGGGCTCACCGAGGTCTTCGGCCAGGGCTCGGCGGCAGGCAGCTTCGAGAGCCCGATCGAGGGCGTCGGCGGCGGTGCCGCCGGTGTGGCGGGGGAGTACGGCACCGAGGTGCTCGGCGACCTCGAGCGCGCCGAGTCGGCGCTGCAGCAGTTCACCGGTGAGGCGCCGCAGGGCGGCCGCGGGCTGCGCGGCGACGACGCCGGGGCCACCCAGGCGGTGCCGCTCTACGACGCGGGCGCCGACTTCGCCGACGACCGGGCCGGCGCTGCGGCCGGCGCCGGCGGCGAGGCATCCGAGTTCGACGGCATGGGCGACGACGCGCCCGAGCGCCCGTACTTCCTCCCGTCGGCCTCGACACTCGCGGCGGGTCCGCCGGCGAAGACGCGCTCGCAGGCGAACGACGAGGTCGTGCGCCAGATCACCGGGGTGCTCGACCAGTTCTCGGTCGACGCGAAGGTCACGGGATTCTCGCGCGGGCCGACCGTCACGCAGTACGAGATCGAGCTCGGCCCCGGCGTGAAGGTCGAGCGCGTCACCGCGCTCTCGAAGAACCTCGCCTACGCGGTCGCCTCGAACGAGGTGCGCATCCTCTCGCCCATCCCGGGCAAGAGCGCGATCGGCGTCGAGATCCCGAACGCCGACCGCGAGACGGTGACCCTCGGCGACGTGCTGCGCTCCCAGGCGTCCGTCGGCGCGAAGCACCCGATGACCATCGGCGTCGGCAAGGACGTGGGCGGCGGCTACGTCGTCGCGAACCTCGCGAAGATGCCGCACCTCCTCGTCGCCGGCTCCACCGGCTCGGGCAAGTCGAGCTTCGTGAACTCGATGATCACGAGCCTCCTGATGCGGGCGAAGCCGTCCGACGTGCGCATGGTGCTCATCGACCCGAAGCGCGTCGAGCTCGCGCCGTACGCCGGCGTCCCGCACCTGATCACGCCGATCATCACGAACCCGAAGAAGGCGGCCGAGGCGCTGCAGTGGGTCGTGAAGGAGATGGACATGCGGTACGACGACCTCGCGTCGTTCGGGTTCCGCCACATCGACGACTTCAACAAGGCCGTCGTGAACGACGAGATCATCCTGCCCGCGGGCAGCGAGCGCAAGCTCAAGCCGTACCCGTACCTGCTCGTCGTGGTCGACGAGCTCGCCGACCTCATGATGGTCGCCCCGCGCGACGTCGAGGACTCGATTGTGCGCATCACGCAGCTCGCGCGCGCCTCGGGCATCCACCTCGTGCTCGCGACCCAGCGGCCGTCGGTCGACGTCGTCACGGGCCTCATCAAGGCCAACGTGCCGTCGCGTCTCGCGTTCGCCGTGACGAGCGTCACCGACTCGCGCGTCATCCTCGACCAGCCGGGCGCCGACAAGCTGATCGGCCAGGGCGACGCCCTGTTCCTGCCGATGGGGGCGTCGAAGCCGCTGCGCGTGCAGGGCGCCTGGGTGACCGAGGCCGAGATCGAGAAGGTCGTCACCCACGTCACGCGCCAGGCACGGCCCGAGTACCGGCAGGATGTCGCGGCCGCCGTCGAGCGGAAGGAGATCGACTCCGACATCGGCGACGACCTCGAGCTGCTGCTCGCGGCGGCCGAGCTCGTCGTGTCGACCCAGTTCGGCTCGACCTCGATGCTCCAGCGCAAGCTGCGCGTCGGCTTCGCGAAGGCGGGCCGCCTCATGGACCTGCTGGAGTCGCGCGAGATCGTCGGCCCGTCGGAGGGCTCGAAGGCGCGCGACGTGCTCGTCACGGCCGAACAGCTGCCCGGCGTGCTCGCGAAGCTCCGCGGGGAGCCCAGCGGGCCGAGCGCGCCGTCGGCGCCGCAGGCGGTGCCCGCCGCGGCGCCCGTCGCGCCGAACGAGGCGTACGACGCGCCCGACGACCGCTACGACGACCCGGTCGGGCGCATCCCCGAGGGGCTCGAAGAGGTCGAGGCCGACGGCGACGAAGACGCCTGGGGGCTCACCGGCCGCGACTGATCGGCCGGTATCCTTGGGCGTATGACCTCCTCCGCCGGCACCCCCGGGCGATCGGCGAACTGGAATCTCCCGAACGCCATCACCGTCGTGCGCATCCTCGCCGCGCCCGTGTTCTTCTGGCTGCTCCTCGCCGACGACGGCGCCGACGGCCCGCTCCGCTGGTGGGCGGCGGCGCTGTTCATCGTGGCGATCGCGACCGACGGCATCGACGGGCACATCGCCCGCTCGCGGGGGCTGATCACCGACCTCGGCAAGATCCTCGACCCGATCGCCGACAAGCTGCTGACGAGCGGCGCGCTCGTCTGCCTCTCGATCCTCGGCGAGCTGTGGTGGTGGGTGACGATCCTCATCATCGTGCGCGAGGTCGGCATCACCGTGTGGCGCCTCGTCGAACTGCGCCGCGGCAACGTCGTGCCGGCCTCCTCGGGTGGCAAGCTCAAGACGGTGGTGCAGGCCGTCGCGATCTCACTCGCCCTCGTCCCGCTGTGGACGATCGTCGGCGACTGGATCCTCTGGGTCAACTGGGCGGTCATGGGCCTGGCGCTCGTGCTCACGCTCTGGTCGGGCCTGCTCTACGTGCGCGACGCGGTGCGTCTGGCTCGGAGCGCGGGCGCCGCGAGCTGAGCGTCGTGCCCGAGGAGACGAGCGACCGGATGTCTCACCCTGACGCGTCGACGAGGGCGCTCGTCGAGCTGCTCACGCGGCGGAAGCTGCGCGTGGCGGTCGCCGAGTCGCTCACGGGCGGGCTCGTCGCGGCCGAGCTCACCTCTGTGCCCGGTGCCTCGCTCGTCGTCTCCGGCGGCATCGTCGCCTACGACACCGCCGTGAAGGCCTCGCTGCTCGGCGTCGACGGCGCGCTCCTCGAGCGCGAGGGGCCGGTGCATCCCGAGGTCGCGCGGCAGATGGCGCGCGGCGTGCGCGCGGCGCTCGCGATCGACGGTCGTCCGGCCGACGTCGGCCTCGCGACGACGGGGGTGGCCGGCCCCGACTGGCAGGGCGGCCGCCCGCCCGGCACCGTCTTCCTCGGCCTGTCGTTCGGCGACGAGGGCGGCACCGTCGGCGACGACGGCGCGACCGACGGTCAGCGCCCGGGCGGCGACGAGGCGATCGAGCTCGCGCTGATCGGCGACCGCGCCGAGGTCCGCCGAGCCACGGTGCGTGCGCTCATCGGGCATGCCCTTCGCCGCCTCGAGGCCGGCTGAGCGCCGCGGGGTCCGCCCGAGGCATCCCGCCGCGCCGATCGCCGCCGCGCCGCCCGCTTCGGATCTCGTGCCGGGAGCGCGGAATAGTCTTCGTGAACACCCTGTTACATGTGGCAGGTTCACACGAAAGGCCCAGTGTGCAACGCTAGATTCGGAAGCCAAGAGCATCAGGTAAACTGACGCTCCCGTTTCCGGCTCCGGCGGAGTCGAGGCAGTGTAGAAGGAGGTTCCCCGATGGTTCTGGTTCGACAGGAGATCGGCGACGTGTTGAGGGACTTCCGCCTGCAGAAGGGGCGCACGCTCCGGCAGGTCGCGTCCAAGGCGAGCGTCGCCCTGGGTTACCTGAGCGAGGTCGAGCGGGGTCAGAAAGAGGCCTCGTCCGAGATCCTCGCCTCGGTCGCCGAGGCGCTCGATACGCCCATCTCGGTGATCATGCACGAGGTCGGCGACCGCATCGCGGTGCTCGAGGGCCTCTCCGTGGTGCCCGACAGCCTGCCCGACGAGCTCGTCGCCGAGTTCGACGCCGACCTCATGGTCCGCTGAGCACGCTGACCCGATCGTTCTTCTCTCGCTTCGGCCGGTCCCCGGACCGGCCGAAGCCATGTCCGGAGGTCCCGTGAAGCTCAGCGAATTCCAGATCGCCGTCGACGCCGAGTTCGGCGCCGGCTACGGCGGCGTCGTCGTGAACGACCTCGTGCTCGCCTCCCTCGGCGGTCGCACGGCGCGCGAGGCGCTCGCCGCGGGCGCCCGGCCGCGCGAGGTGTGGCTCGCGCTCTGCGAGGCGACGGATGTCCCCGAGTCGCACCGGCACGGCGCGGGCCGCCCGGTGCCGGGGGAGTCCCGGGGCGCCTCGGGGCGCTGACGTCCGCCCCGGCGCGGGCTCACGCCGTTCCGAAGACGCGTTCGACACGCGGCGCGTCGGTTCGAACATTCATTCGGATCCTGCGCTAGGCTCCTCAACAGCAGGAGGAACGGCGTGACCGTCCACATCCCGGCCCGCACGGGCAGGGGATGTCGGTGGTCGACCATACGGTCGATGCGTCGGAACACACCGCAACCGCCTTGTCGCGAGACGCCGCGGGTCAGCACCGGTCAGCCGGGGCCCGCGACGTGGAACGACAGCCTAGAGGCAGCAGCACACGAGCATCGAAGGAGTCCACACCATGGCATCACCCGCAGACCGCGAGAAGTCGCTCGAAGCCGCGCTCGCGCAGATCGACCGCCAGTTCGGCAAGGGGTCGGTCATGCGCCTCGGCAGCGAAGAGCGCGCCCCCGTCGAGGTCATCCCGACCGGTTCGATCGCCCTCGACGTCGCCCTCGGCGTCGGCGGACTCCCGCGCGGCCGCATCGTCGAGATCTACGGCCCCGAGTCGTCGGGAAAGACGACGCTCACGCTCCACGCGATCGCCAACGCGCAGCGCGCCGGCGGCATCGCCGCGTTCGTCGACGCCGAGCACGCGCTCGACCCCGAGTACGCCAAGAAGCTGGGCGTCGACATCGACGCGCTGCTCGTCTCGCAGCCCGACACGGGCGAGCAGGCGCTCGAGATCGCCGACATGCTCGTGCGCTCGGGCTCGATCGACCTCATCGTGATCGACTCGGTCGCGGCGCTCGTGCCCCGCGCCGAGATCGAGGGCGAGATGGGCGACTCCCACGTCGGCCTCCAGGCCCGCCTCATGTCGCAGGCGCTCCGCAAGCTGACCGGTGGCCTCAACCAGACCAACACCACGATGATCTTCATCAACCAGCTCCGCGAGAAGATCGGCGTCTTCTTCGGCAGCCCCGAGACGACCGCGGGCGGCAAGGCGCTGAAGTTCTACGCCTCCGTGCGTCTCGACATCCGCCGCATCGAGACCCTGAAAGACGGCACCGAGGCGGTCGGCAACCGTACTCGCGTGAAGATCGTCAAGAACAAGATGGCGCCGCCCTTCAAGCAGGCCGAGTTCGACATCCTCTACGGTGTCGGCATCTCGCGCGAGGGCAGCCTCATCGACTACGGCGTCGACCAGGGCATCGTCAAGAAGTCGGGCGCCTGGTACACCTACGACGGCGACCAGCTCGGCCAGGGCAAAGAGAACGCCCGCAACTTCCTGTTGCAGAACCCCGACATCGCCGCCGACATCGAGCAGAAGATCCTCGTCAAGCTCGGCATCGGCCAGGCGGGCGCTGCGGCTGCGAACACGGCGCCGGCGAACGTCGAGTCGATCACCGCGAAGCGCAAGGGCGCCTGAGCGGCGAGCAGTACACGATGACCGGGCAGGAGGGCAGCATGGACGACCCGTCGGCCGAGCACCTCGCCCCGGTCACCTACCTGCCGTGGGTGCGGCACGACGTCGCGCCCACGGCCGAAGAACGTCCCGGCGAGGCGGGTACGGCGCGTCGATCTGCACCGGCGCGTCGGCCTCGCCGGGCATCCGAGCTGCTCGGAGAACAGCCTGCCCCCGACCCCGCCGACGGCTGGTACGTCGACCCCGACGAGTCGCGCGCGCCGGCCTCCACAGGGAGCGATCCCGCCGAGACGCGACCGTCGCGCGCGAAGCCCGAGGAGCGCGCCGAGCGTCGGCCTCGCGCCGGCGCCCCTCGCCCCGTCAGGAGCATCGGCTCGGCCGAGATCGACGCCGAGCCCGTCGAGTCGGGCGTCGAGCGCGACGAGCGCATCGACCGCCTCGTGGTCTCGCGGCTGCGACGCTCGGCCCTCTCGGTCCGCGAGGTGCGTGCCGTGCTCGCCGAGCACGGCCTCGACGAGGTTGAGGTCGAGCAGTGGATCGAACGCTACGAGCGGCTCGGCTACCTCGACGACGCGCGCCTGGCCGAGCAGCTGGTGCACAGCCAGGGCGTGCGCCGCGGCAAGGGCAGCGGCGCACTGCTGCAAGAGCTCGGGCGCCGGGGCGTCGACCAGGCGGTCGCCCGCGCGGCCGTCGAAGACCTCGACCCCGAGACCGAGCTCGAGAACGCCCGCGTGGTCGCCGAGCGCCGGGCGCGACAGCTTCGCGGCCTCGACCGGCAGACCGCCGAACGCCGCCTCTCCGCCTTCCTGCAGCGCCGCGGCTACCCCGGCGACATCGTGCGCGAGGCGGTGACGGCGGCACTGGCCGGTGAGGGCTCGTAAACTGGTTCGATCATGAGCACCATTCACGAGGTCGCCCGCGCCGAGGCGACGAGGCCTGCGCCGCGCACCTACGAGGTCCGCACCTTCGGGTGCCAGATGAACGTCCACGACTCCGAGCGCCTCAGCGGTTCGCTCGAGGCGGCGGGCTACGTGCCGGCCGACGGCAGCGAGCCCGACATCGTGGTCATCAACACCTGCGCGGTGCGCGAGAACGCCGACAACAAGCTCTACGGCAACCTCGGCCACCTCGCTGCGGTCAAGCGCCGACACGCCGGCATGCAGATCGCCGTCGGCGGCTGCCTCGCCCAGAAGGACAAGAACGTCATCCTCGAGAAGGCGCCCTGGGTCGACGTCGTCTTCGGCACGCACAACATGGGATCGCTGCCGAGCCTGCTCGAGCGTGCGCGCCACAACGACGAGGCGCAGCTCGAGATCCTCGACGCGCTCGAGGTGTTCCCCTCGACGCTGCCGACGAAGCGCGACTCGAGCTACAGCGGCTGGGTCTCGATCTCGGTCGGCTGCAACAACACCTGCACCTTCTGCATCGTGCCGGCGCTCCGCGGCAAGGAGAAGGACCGGCGTCCGGGCGAGATCCTCGCCGAGATCCAGGCGCTCGTCGACGACGGGGCGATCGAAGTGACCCTGCTCGGGCAGAACGTGAACTCCTACGGCGTCGAGTTCGGCGACCGGCAGGCGTTCGGCAAGCTGCTGCGTGCGGCCGGGCAGATCGAGGGGCTCGAGCGCATCCGCTTCACGAGCCCGCACCCGGCGGCGTTCACCGACGACGTGATCGACGCGATGGCCGAGACGCCCAACGTCATGCCGCAGCTGCACATGCCGCTCCAGTCGGGCTCCGACCGCATCCTCAAGGCGATGCGACGCTCGTACCGCTCCGAGAAGTTCCTCGGCATCCTCGACCGCGTGCGCGCGAAGATCCCGAACGCGGCGATCTCGACCGACATCATCGTCGGGTTCCCCGGCGAGACCGAAGAGGACTTCCTCGAGACCATGCGGGTCGTCGAGGCGTCGCGGTTCGCCTCGGCGTTCACCTTCCAGTACTCGATCCGGCCGGGCACACCCGCTGCGACGATGGACGACCAGGTGCCGAAGGAGGTCGTGCAGGAGCGCTACGAGCGACTCATCGCCCTCCAGGAGCACATCTCCTGGGAGGAGAACCAGCGCATGGTCGGGCGCCCGGTCGAGGTGCTCGTCGCGAACGGCGAGGGCAAGAAGGACGCCGAGACCCACCGCCTCAGCGGACGCGCCGAAGACAGCCGCCTCGTGCACTTCGAGGTGCCCGCGGGGTCCGAGCTGCCGCGCCCCGGCGACGTCGTGTCGGTCGTGATCACGCAGGCCGCGCCGTTCCACCTCATCGCCGACTCGACCGACGACGCCCCGCTGACGGTGCGCCGCACCCGCGCGGGCGACGCGTGGGACCGGGCGCAGGCCGAGAGCTGCGGCGTTCCCGCGACGGGCTCCGCCGACGGGCAGGCGGCCGGCGGCCGCGTCTCGCTGGGTCTGCCGTCGCTGCGCGTGCGCGGCGGCGAGCCGCTGGTGTCGCCCGGAGTCGGCACCATGCCGATCTACGACCCGACCGACGGCCAGCGCTGACGTGAGCCTCATCGCCGTCGTCGGCGCCACCGGCACCGGCAAGTCGGCGTTCGCGCTCGACCTCGCCGACGCCCTCGAACGCACCGGCCGCCGCGCCGAGGTCGTGAACGCCGACGCCATGCAGCTCTACCGCGGCATGGACATCGGCACCGCCAAGCTCCCCGTCGACGAGCGCCGCGGTGTACCGCACCACCTGCTCGACGTGCTCGACGTCACCGATGAGGCCTCCGTCGCCGAGTACCAGGCGCTCGCGCGTGCACGCATCGACGCCATCGTCGACGGAGGCGGGGTGGCACTGCTCGTCGGCGGGTCGGGCCTGTACGTCTCGTCCGTGATCCACGACTTCCGCTTCCCGGGCACCGACCCCGAGGTGCGCGCACGACTCGAGGCCGAGCTCGCCGAGCACGGCCCGGGCATGCTGCATGCGCGCCTGCGCGGCATCGACGCCGAGACCGCGGCGAAGGTCGACCCGCAGAACGGCCGGCGGGTGGTTCGCGCGCTCGAGGTGATCGAGGTCACGGGCGAGCCCGCCGCCGCGCGGCTCCCCGACGAGCCGGTGCCCTGGCGCGAGCATCGCATCGTGCACCTGCGATCCGATCGCGGTGCGCTCGTCGAACGGCTCGACGGGCGCGTGCACGACATGTGGCGGCAGGGCATCGTCGACGAGGTGCGCGGGCTCGTCCCACTCGGCCTCGAGCGCGGGGTCACCGCGCGCAAGGCGATCGGCTACGCGCAGGCGCTGGCCGAGCTGCAGGGCCGGATGCCCCGCGCCGACGCCGTGGCCGAGACGCAGCAGCTCACCCGCACCTACGCCAGGCGCCAGGTCGGGTGGTTCAAGCGCTACCGGGACGCCGTCGTGATCGACGCCGACGACGTGGCGGCCAGGGGCGCCGAACTGGCCCGCCAGGCCGCCCTAGACTGAGTCGCATGCCGTTCGATCTGCGATTCACCAAGGGCCAGGGCACGGGCAACGACTTCGTGCTCTTCAGCGATCCCGAGGGTGAGAACGCCCTGACCCCGACGCAGATCGCCGCCGTGTGCGACCGGCATTTCGGCGTCGGAGCCGACGGCGTGATCCGTGCGGTGCGGTCGAAGAACCTCGACGACGGTGCCGCCGCCCTCGCGGCCGATCCGCGCGCGGTCTGGTTCATGGACTACTGGAACGCCGACGGCACGGTCTCCGAGATGTGCGGCAACGGCATCCGTGTGTTCGTGCGCTACCTGCTCGACCAGGGGCTCGCCGAGCTCCACCCCGGTGCCGAGATCGCGATCGGCACCCGCGCCGGCGTCCGACTCGTGACCCGCACGGCGACCGGCTTCCAGGTCGACCTGGGGCCCTGGCATCTCGCGGGCGGCGAGCCGCTCGTGCGTGCGAAGCAGCTGCCGGTCGCCCGGCCGGGCCTCGGCATCGACGTGGGCAACCCGCACGTCGTGGTCGCCCTCGCCGACGACGACGAGCTCGAGGGGCTCGACCTGGCGTACGCGCCGATCCTCGACCCCGAACCCGTGGCGGGCGCCAACGTCGAGTTCGTGGTCCCGGCCGAGCCCCTCGTCGAAGACGGCGTGGGCCGGATCCGCATGCGCGTGCACGAACGCGGCTCCGGCGAGACGCTCTCGTGCGGCACAGGCGCCGTCGCCTCGGCGCTCGCCGTCCGGCACTGGGCGGGCGCCTCCGCGCCGAACGACTGGCGGGTGCAGGTGCCGGGCGGTGTGGTCGGCGTGCGCATGTTCGAGGCCGCCGACGGTGAGCACGTGGCCTTGGCGGGCCCCGCCGAGCTCGTCTTCGACGGCGTGCTCACGCTCGCCTGAGCGCGCCCGGAGCCTCCGGCCGGGCGAACGGCCGGGCGAACGGGCGGGCTACGCTCGAACGGTGACCCGCGACGCTTCCACCCCCGCTCGCGGCGGCGCCTTCCCCTGGCTGCTGCTCGTCGGGATCGCGCTCGTCGCGGTGAACCTCCGCGGCCCCCTCGTCGCCATCGCGCCGGTGATCGGCGACATCGAGGCGGAGCTCGGTCTGTCGGCGACCGCCGCGGGCCTCCTGACGAGCCTGCCGGTGCTGTGCTTCGCGCTCGGCACGCCGATCGCCGCATGGACGATCAGGCTCACGGGCGCCGAGCGGGCGGTCGCCGTCTCGCTCATCGGCGCCCTCGCCGGCACGATCATCCGTTCGGGGGGCACGACCGCGGCGGCGTTCGCCGGCACCATCGTGATCGGCCTCGCCATCGCGATCGGCAACGTCGTCATCCCGGTGGTCATCCGGCGCGATGTGCCGCCCGAGCGCGCGCAGCTGGTGACGGGCGTGTACGCCGCCATGATGAACATCGGTTCGCTGGCGACCGCCCTGCTCACGGCGCCGTTGGCGGAGGTGATCGGCTGGCAGCTCGCGATCCTGTCATGGTCGGCGTTCATGATCGTGGCGCTGGTCGTCTGGGGCGTGCACCTGCGCTTCACCACGATCGAGAACGCGGCGGCCAGGGAGGCGGAGGTGCTCGCGGTGACGGGTTCGCTCGCCGCGGTCGAGCCCGAGCGTCGGGCGACGTCGCGATCGGCCTGGCGCAACCCGATGACCTGGCTCCTGGCTGCGGCGTTCGCGGCGCAGTCGTTCTCGTTCTACGGCCTCACCGCGTGGTTGCCGAGCCTCGTGGCCGACGAGTTCGGCCTGAGCGACGTGACGGCCGGGGCGGTCGCCTCGTTGTTCCAGCTGTCGGCGATCGCCGGCGCGCTGGGCGCGCCGCTGCTCTCGAACGCCCGGCCGGTGTGGCTGCAGCCCGCGCTCGTCGGGGCGCTCTGGATCTCGCTGCCGCTGGGACTCCTCGTCGCCCCGGCGGGATACGGCCTGTGGATCTCGCTCGGAGGCGTGGCGCAGGGGGCGGGCTTCGTCGTGATCATCTCGACCGTCGTGCGCATCACGCGCGACGACCGCGAGGCGACGCAGATGTCGGCGCTCGTGCAGGCCGGCGGCTACGTGCTCGCGGCCGCGGGCCCGCCGCTGCTCGCCGCGCTGCACGAGTCGAGCGGGGCCTGGCAGCAGCCGATGCTGGTGGTCCTCGCCGCGACCGTCTCCTTCCTCGTGCTCACCACCGTGGCTGCGGTGCGCTCCGGGCGGGACACTCGGGCGCACGGCTGAGCGCACGTCGGGCCCGCGGTACGGGCGGCGCGAAGCTCAGGCCGCGCGGGCAACGCGCAGCACGCGGAAGCCCTTCGCGTTCGCGGCGCGCTCGACGTCGAGCCCGAGCTCCTCGCCGATCCAGCGCTGCAACGACTCGGCGCCGAGGTGCTTCGCGACCACGAGCCAGGCTGCCGCGGCATCGCCCCCGTCGAGGAGGGGCAGCCAGCGCTCGAGGAGCGCGTGCAGCTCGGCCTTGCCGACGCGGATCGGCGGGTTCGACCAGATCGCGGCGAAACGCACCGCGTCGGGAACATCGTCGGGCAGCACGGCGTTGACATTGTGCAGACCGAGTCGTGCGGCGTTCTGCCGCGTAAGTTCGAGCGCGCGTTCGTTGACGTCGACGGCCCACACCGTGGCATCCGGCGACCGGAGCGCGAGCGAGAGCGCGATCGGCCCCCACCCGCAGCCCAGGTCGAGCAGATCGCCCGACGACGGGGGAGCGGGCACGGCGTCGAGGAGCACGCGGGTGCCCTGGTCGAGGTGCTCGGGGCTGAAGACGCCGCCGGCGGTGGTGAGCTCGACCTTGCGACCGGCGAGGGTCGCGCGGATGGTGCGGGTGCGCGAACTGCTCGACGGAGACGCGGAGAAATAGTGGTCGGAACCCATACAGGGAACCTATCGCAGCGATTGGAATAGGCTTGAACGTGATGAATGACGCCGAACAGACCACTGCTGACGACGCCGTCGAGCGGGTGCTGCGCGGCGCCGAGACGAAGGCCGGGCTGACGCGCTTCGGCTCGGGGTCCGCCGAGGCGCTGATGGAGCAGGGCTCCGACGCCGCAGCAGGTGCAGAGACCGACGGCGAGCAGTTCGAGCGCGAGGAGCGTGCGGCGCTCCGCCGTGTCGCCGGGCTCTCGACCGAGCTCGAGGACGTCACCGAGGTCGAGTACCGGCAGCTCCGCCTCGAGAACGTCGTGCTCATCGGCGTCTACTCGCAGGGCTCCCTCGACGACGCCGAGAACTCGCTGCGCGAACTCTCGGCCCTCGCCGAGACGGCGGGCGCGCGCGTGCTCGACGGCGTGCTGCAGCGCCGTCCGCACCCCGACCCGTCGACCTACCTCGGCCGCGGCAAGGTCGAGGAGCTGCGGCACATCGTCGCCTCGCTCGGCGCCGACACCGTCGTGGCCGACACCGAGCTCGCGCCGAGCCAGCGGCGTGCGCTGGAGGACGCGGTCAAGGTGAAGGTGATCGACCGCACGGCCGTCATCCTCGACATCTTCAGCCAGCACGCGAAGAGCCGCGAGGGCAAGGCGCAGGTCGAGCTCGCGCAGCTCGAGTACCTCCTGCCGCGCCTGCGCGGCTGGGGCGAGTCGATGTCGCGACAGGCCGGTGGTCAGGTCGGGAGCGGCGGCGCGGGCATGGGCTCCCGCGGCCCCGGTGAGACGAAGATCGAGCTCGACCGTCGCCGCATCCACTCCCGCATGGCGAAGCTGCGCAAGCAGATCGCGGGCATGAAGCCGGCGCGCGACGCGAAGCGCGCGAACCGTCGGCGCAACGCCATCCCCTCGGTCGCCATCGCCGGGTACACGAACGCCGGCAAGTCGAGCCTCTTGAACCGCATCACGGGCGCAGGGCTCCTCGTCGAGAACGCCCTGTTCGCGACCCTCGACGCCACCGTGCGCCGCAACACGACCGCCGACGGGCGCGTCTACACGCTGGCCGACACCGTCGGCTTCGTGCGCAACCTCCCGCACCAGCTCGTCGAGGCGTTCCGCTCGACCCTCGAGGAGGTCGGCGACTCCGACCTCATCGTGCACGTCGTCGACGCGGCCCACCCCGACCCGGCCGGGCAGATCGCCACGGTGCGCGACGTCATCGGCGAGGTCGGGGCACGTGACATCCCCGAGCTGATCGTCTTCAACAAGGCCGACCTCGTGACGCCCGAAGACCGGCTGGTGCTGCGCGGGCTCGAGCCCGGCGCCGTGTTCGCCTCGGCGCGCACGGGGGAGGGCATCGACGAGGTGCTCGCCGCGATCACGCGCATGCTGCCCGACCCGGCGGTCGAGATCGACCTCGTGGTGCCGTACGACCGGGGCGACGTCGTGTCGACGCTGCACGAGTCCGGCCGGGTGCTCTCGGTCGACTACCTCGAGGACGGCACCCGCGTGCGTGCGATGGTGTCGCCCGAGCTCTCCGCGCAGCTGGCCGTCTTCACGGCTCCCGTCGACGCCTGAGGCGCCCGCGACCGCGGCGCGGCCGTCGGCGCGAGCCCGCATCGGTGCCGCCTGGGACGCCTCGCGTCACCCGGCGTCACCTCGCGTCATAGAGGCCCGGCAGGCCTGATCCGCGCGTATCGTCGCTCCTGATCGTCGGTGCACGGCCGGATGCCGGGCACCAGGAGCGACCGCCGAGCCCGGCACCCGCCCGCGAGACCCACCCGCCGATTCCGGCCGGGGGACGCGGCCTGCCGCGCTTCCGCCGCATCGGCTGCGCCACGCAGGAGTCCCATGGCAGCCACCGGTTCCGACCTCCGGGATGCGGACTGTCGGCCGCGCCCGCCCGTCTCGTTCGAGCTGTTCCCACCTCGATCGGATGCCGCGGCGCTCGCGCTCGGCCGCACGATCGACCGGCTCGCCGAGGCCGACCCCGCATTCATCTCGGTGACGTTCGGCGCGGGCGGCTCGTCGCGCGACCGCTCGCTGACGGTGCTCCGCTACATGCTCGAGCACACCGCGGTCGAGCCGATGGCGCACCTCACCTGCGTCGGCTCCTCGCACGCGGAGGCGAACCGGCTCGTGCGCGAGTTCCTCGACGCCGGGGTGACGAGCTTCCTCGCCCTCCGCGGCGACCCGCCGGAGGGGGCCGGCCCCGACGCGGGCATCGGCGACCTCGGCAGCGCCGCCGAACTGGTGCAGCTCATCCACCGCGTGCAGGAGGAGCGAGAGCCGTTCGCCCAGGTCGGCGTGCCGGGGGTGCCCGGTGCGTCGCGCATCCGCGAGCGGCCCCGGCCCGAGCGCGTCGCGGTCGCGGCGTTCCCCACGGGGCATCCGCGCTCGCGGAGCGCCCACCAGGACGTCGACGCCCTGCTCGCGAAGGAGATCGCCGGAGCGACCCTCGCGATCACGCAGCTGTTCTGGCACGCCGACGACTACCTCGGCTACGTCGAGCGCGCCCGCGCGGCCGGCGTCACCATTCCGATCCTGCCGGGCATCATGCCCGTCACGACGCCGGCCAGGCTCGCCCGTCTCGCCGAGCTCACCGGGGTCGAGGCCCCGGCCGAGCTCGCCATCGACCTCGAGATCGAGCCCGATCCCGAGGCGCAGGCCGAGCTCGGCGTCGCGTACGCCGCGAAGCTCGCCGACAGGGTGCTCGCGGGCGGCGCGCCCGGCCTGCACCTCTACACCTTCAACCGTCACGAGGCCGTGCTGGGCGTGCTCGCCCGGCTCGACCTCGGAGTCCCATCACAGCTCGTCAATGAGAGGAACACCGCACGATGACCGCACCCGCCTTCCCCACCGGCACGATCCTGGGGTACCCCCGGATCGGCCGCCGCCGTGAGCTCAAGCGCGCCGTCGAGGCGTTCTGGGCCGGCACGATCGACGCCGGCGAGCTCGAGGCGCGCGCCGCCGAGCTCCGCGCCGCGACCCGCGAGCGCCTCGCCGCGCAGGGCCTCGACCGCGCCGGCTCCGCCATCCCCGAGTCGTTCTCCTTCTACGACCAGGTCCTCGACGCGGCGGTCGCCGTCGGCGCGGTGCCGACGCGCTTCGCCCGCTTCCTCGGCGACGACGGCAGCGTCGACCTCGGCGCCTACTTCACCATCGCCCGTGGCGTCGGCGACGACGCCCCGCTCGAGATGACGAAGTGGTTCGACTCGAACTACCACTACCTCGTGCCCGAGATCGGCCCCGACACCGACTTCTCGCTGCACGCCGAGCGCATCCTCGCCGAGTTCGCCGAGGCGAAGGCGCAGGGCTTCCTCACGCGTCCCGTGGTCGTCGGCCCCGTCACGTTCCTCCTCCTCGCGAAGTCCGCCGACGACGCGCCCGAGGGCTTCCGGCCGATCGACCGCCTCGGCGAGCTCGTGCCGGTCTACGGCGAGCTCCTCGCCGAGCTCGCCCGTGCGGGCGCCGAGTGGGTGCAGCTCGACGAGCCCGCCCTCGTCAGCGAGTCGATCGACGAGCCGCGCGCCCGCGTGCTCGAGTCGGCCGCCGCGGCCTACGATGCGCTCGGTGCGCAGGACGAGCGCCCGGCGATCTTCGTCGCAGCCCCGTACGGCTCGCTCGACGACGCGCTGCCGGTGCTCGCGGCGACCCCCGTCGAGGCGATCTCCCTCGACCTCGTCCGCGGATCGCTGCCCGAGGGCCTCGACCCCGCCACCGCCGAGTCGCTCGCCGCGAAGACGCTCGTGGCGGGCGTGGTCGACGGGCACAACATCTGGCGCGGCGACCTCGCAGCGGCATACGAGCGGGTCGCCGCGGTGCAGCACCTCTCGGGCAGCGTGGCGGTCTCAACCTCGACCTCCCTCCTGCACGTGCCGCACGACGTCGATGACGAGCAGGCGCTCGACGCCCGCCTCGTCTTCTGGCTCGCCTTCGCCGACCAGAAGGTCGCGCAGGTGGCGACCCTCGCCCGCGGCCTCGCCGACGGGCGCGACGCGATCGCGGTCGAGCTCGACGAGGCGTCCGCCGCGCTCGCCGACCGCAGCGCCGCGCCCGGCGTGCGCGTGCCCGCGGTGCGCGACCGTCTCGCCGCGCTCGCCGACGCCGACTTCGAGCGCGGCGACTACGCCGCGCGCGTCGCAGCCCAGGCCGAGCTCGAGCTGCCCGAGCTGCCGACCACGACGATCGGCTCGTTCCCGCAGACGAGCGACATCCGACGTGCCCGCGCCCGCCTCGGCAAGGGCGAGCTCGACGCCGACGGCTACGCGCAGCTCATGCGCGAGGAGATCGAGCGCGTCGTGCGACTCCAGGAGGAGATCGGCCTCGACGTGCTCGTGCACGGCGAGCCCGAGCGCAACGACATGGTGCAGTACTTCGCCGAGCTGCTCGACGGGTTCGCCGTCACCGAGCACGGCTGGGTGCAGTCGTACGGGTCGCGCTGCACGCGCCCCTCGATCCTCTGGGGGGATGTCTCGCGTCCCGCACCGATGACGGTCGAATGGTCGGCGTACGCGCAGTCGCTGACGGAGAAGCCCGTCAAGGGGATGCTCACGGGCCCGGTGACGATCCTCGCCTGGTCGTTCGTGCGCGACGACCAGCCGCTCGGCGACACCGCTCGCCAGGTGGCGCTCGCGCTGCGCGATGAGATCGCCGACCTCGAGTCGGCCGGCATCAAGGTGATCCAGGTCGACGAGCCCGCGCTCCGCGAGCTCCTGCCGCTGAAGCTCGCCGACCAGCCGGCCTACCTCGACTGGTCGGTCGGCTCGTTCAAGCTCGCGACCGCGGGCGCGGCGGCGGCGACGCAGGTGCACACGCACCTCTGCTACTCGGAGTTCGGCGTCGTCATCGACGCGATCAAGAACCTCGACGCCGACGTGACCTCGATCGAGGCGGCGCGCAGCCGCATGGAGGTCGTCGACGACCTCTCGACGAGCGGCTTCGATCACGGCATCGGCCCGGGCGTCTACGACATCCACTCGCCGCGCGTGCCGTCGACGGCCGAGGTGCAGGCGCTCCTCGAGCGCGCGGTCGCCGAGATCCCGGCGTCGCGGCTCTGGGTGAACCCCGACTGCGGCTTGAAGACCCGCGGCTACGACGAGACGGTCGCCTCGCTCGAGAACATCCTCGAGGCGACGCGCGCCGTGCGCGCCGAGCTCGAGGCGCGCACCGAGCCGGCGCTCGCGGGCTAGTCGACCGACGAGCGAAGGGGCGGATGCCGCGTGCTGCGCGGCATCCGCCCCTTCGACGTCTCCGTGGGACGCGCGCGGGTGTTCGTGCGGCCGGCCCGCGCCGACCCGTGGTGAGCGTCAGACGGCGCGCAGCACCGAGACGACCTTGCCGAGCACCTCGGCGTGGTCGCCGACGATCGGCTCGAACGCACTGTTGCGGGGGAGCAGCCAGGTGTGGCCGTCGCGCTGGCGGAAGACCTTGACGGTCGCCTCGCCGTCGAGCATGGCTGCCACGATCTCGCCGTTCTCGGCGGTGCGCTGCGAGCGCACGACGACCCAGTCGCCGTCGCAGATGGCGGCGTCGATCATCGAGTCGCCGACGACCTTGAGGATGAAGAGCTCGCCCTTGCCGACGAGCTGGCGGGGGAGCGGGAAGACCTCTTCGACCTGCTGCTCGGCGGTGATCGGCACGCCGGCGGCGATCCGGCCGACGAGCGGCACCATCGCGGCGTCGCCGACGGGCGTGGCCTCGCCCGCGGCGGGGGTGCGCTCCTCGAGGCCCGGCACCTCGATGAGGATCTCGAGCGCGCGGGGGCGGTTGGGGTCGCGTCGCAGGTAGCCGGCGAGCTCGAGCTGGTTGAGCTGGTGCGTGACGCTCGAGAGCGAGGAGAGCCCGACCGCGTCGCCGATCTCGCGCATGCTCGGCGGATAGCCGCGGCTCGCGACCGAGCGCTGCACGACCTCGAGGATGGCGAGCTGCTTGGCGCTCAGGCTCTTGCGTCGACGCGCCTTCCCGATCTCACGCACGTCGTTGTCGCTCACGGTCTCCGCCCCTCGTTGCGATCGCCTCGCGATCGGATGTCGGTGGTGTCTGTTGCACTGTGTCCAGACATTCGAAACTGTATCCGCCTCGCAGGGGTGCGGCAAACATTCGTTCGAGTGTGTCGGGGTATTCGTGCACGAGAACGTGGGTGTCCGGGTGCTTGCCTTCGAATTCATTCGAAGATATATTCGGAACATAGATTCGCATTCGGCCCTCCCGGCCGAGGGCCGGATGCGATTCACTCAGGAGGTGTGAGATGAGCGCAGCGATCATGACCGGCGGCTACGGCCCGGTGCAGTCCCGCCCGATGCCGCTCCGCGAGCCCGAACGCACCGTTCGGGCGACCGCGGCCGCCGAGGGTGCTGCGGTCCGCACGCGCCTGCGGCTGACCTCCCGCGGCCGGTTCGTCTTCACGACGCTCGCCGCACTCCCGCTCGTCGTCTGGGCGTTCGCGCTCGTCCTGGGTGCGGGCGGCGCGGCCGCCGACGTCGCCGGGGCGGGCGCAGGGGCGGCGCTCGAGTACGTCACCGTCGAGGTGGGCGGCTCCCTCTGGGAGATCGCCGAGTCGGTCGCCCCCACCGCCGACCCGCGCGACACGATCGCCGAGATCCTCCGACTCAACGGGCTCGACGAGGCCACGATCGTCCCCGGCCAGCGACTCGCCGTCCCGGCGGGCGAGTGATCGCGACCCCGGGTCACACGGGGTCGCACGGGCCGACCGCCTGCGCCCGCGTGGCTAGCATGGTTCGGTGACGAGTCTCGAAGACCTCCCCATCCGTGACGACCTCAGAGGGCGTTCGCCGTACGGCGCTCCGCAGAAGTCCGTCCCCGTGGCGCTCAACGTCAACGAGAACACGCATCCGATCCCCGAAGACGTCGCCCACGACATCGTGGCCCGCGTCGCGGCGGCGATCCTCCGGCTGAACCGCTATCCCGATCGCGAGTTCACCGAGCTGCGCGAGGCGCTCGCCGGCTACCTCGGCCACGGGCTCACGCCCGACCACATCTGGGCCGCGAACGGGTCGAACGAGGTGCTCCAGCACCTGCTCCAGGCCTTCGGCGGCCCGGGCCGACGCGCGCTCGGCTTCGACCCGACCTACTCGATGTACGGGCTGCTCGCCTCGGGCACCGGCACCGAGTGGATCGCCGCGCCTCGCGACGAGGAGTTCGAACTCACGCCCGAGACCGCGGTCGCCGCCGTGCACGAGCACGACCCCGACCTCGTGCTGCTCTGCGCGCCGAACAACCCGACGGGCACCCCGCTCGACCTCGACACGATCCGGGCGGTCGCCGACGCCGCCCGGGGCATCGTCATCGTCGACGAGGCGTACTTCGAGTTCGCCGACCCCGGAACGCCGAGCGCCCTCACCCTGCTCGAAGGGCGGCCGCGCCTCGTCGTCTCGCGCACGATGAGCAAGGCGTTCGCCTTCGCGGGCGCCCGGGTCGGCTACCTCGCCGGCGATCCGGTGACGATCGATGCACTGCGCCTCGTCCGGCTGCCGTACCACCTCTCCGCGCTCACCCAGGCCGCCGCCCTCGGCGCCCTCGCCCACTCGGGTGAGATGCTCGCGATGGTCGACGAGATCCGCGGCCAGCGCGAGCGCATCTCGGTCGAGCTCGCGCGGCTCGGCTTCGCGCCGCACCGCAGCGGTTCGAACTTCGTGCTCTTCGGCGGCGTCGACGACCCGCACGCGGTCTTCGAGGCGCTCCTCGCGCGGGGCATCCTCATTCGCGAACTCGGCATCCCGGGGCACCTGCGCGTGACCGCGGGCACCGAAGCCGAGACCACCGCGTTCCTCGAGGCGATCGCCGTGTTCGCCCCGAACCGGGCGGCGGGCGCCGCCGAGAATAGGATCGACGCATGAGCGGCCAGACCCACAACCGCGCGGTGCGCGTGCAGCGCGAGACCAGCGAGTCGAGCATCGACCTCTCGATCGACCTCGACGGCACCGGTGCGAGCGACATCGAGACCGGCGTGCCGTTCTACGACCACCTGCTGACGGCGTTCGCGAAGCACTCGCTCACCGACCTCACCGTGCGCGCCTCGGGCGACGTCCACATCGACGTGCACCACACCGTCGAGGACACGGGCATCGTCCTCGGCCAGGCGATCCGGCAGGCACTCGGCGACAAGCGCGGCATCTCGCGGTACGGCGACGCACTCGTGCCCCTCGACGAGGCGCTCGCGCAGGCCGTCGTCGACATCTCTGGTCGTCCCTACCTCGTGCACACGGGCGAGCCCGCCGGCTTCGAGTTCCACCTCATCGGCGGCCACTTCACGGGGTCGATGGTGCGCCACGTCTTCGAGGCGATCACGTACAACGCGGGGCTCACCGTGCACGTCAACGTGCTCGGCGGCCGCGACCCGCACCACATCGCCGAGGCCGAGTTCAAGGCGTTCGCGCGCGCGTTCCGCCAGGCGAAGGCGTTCGACCCGCTCGTCACCGGCATCCCGTCGACGAAGGGCGCGCTGTGAGGGGCACCCGTCGCGTCGTCGTGCTCGACTACGGCTCGGGCAACGTGCACTCGGCCGCGAAGGCGCTCGAGGCCGCGGGCGCCGAGGTCGAGGTCACGTCCGACCGCCGCGCGGCGAGCGAGGCCGACGGATTGCTCGTGCCGGGCGTCGGCGCGTTCAAGGCCGTCATGGAGCAGCTTCGCGCGGTGCGCGGCGACGAGATCATCGATCGGCGCCTCGCGGGCGGCCGTCCGGTGCTCGGCATCTGCGTCGGCATGCAGGTGCTCTTCGAGCACGGCGTCGAGCGCGGCGTCGACACCGAGGGGCTCGGCGAGTGGCCGGGCAGCGTCACCGAGCTCCCGGCCGCGGTGCTGCCGCACATGGGCTGGAACACGGTGACGCCCGACGCGGGCTCGGTGCTGTTCGACGGCATCGAGGACGAGCGCTTCTACTTCGTGCACTCCTTCGCGGCGCAGGAGTGGCACCTCGACGTGATCCCGCCCTTCCCGGGACCCAAGCTGACCTGGGCCGAGCACGGCGGCTCCTTCCTCGCCGCGGTCGAGAACGGCCCGCTCTCGGCGACCCAGTTCCACCCCGAGAAGTCCGCCGAGGCCGGCATCCGGCTGCTGTCCAACTGGATCGGCACCCTCGGCTGACGACCCGCCGAGACCAGGCCCGTCACGAACACGTCGCTCGAGCGGGAGGCGACTAAGATTCTGTGACTGTGCCGACCGTCGATTTCCCGGCGGCATTCCGCGAACGAGGACAGTGATGAGTGAGTTCAACAAGACCCCCGGCCTCGTGCTGCTTCCGGCAGTCGACGTGGCCGGCGGCAAGGCCGTCCGCCTGACGAAGGGCGAAGCCGGCACCGAGACGAACTACGGCGACCCGGTCGACGCGGCCGTCGACTGGGCCGACCAGGGTGCCGAGTGGATCCACCTCGTCGACCTCGACGCGGCTTTCGGTCGCGGGTCGAACGGCGGCATCCTGAAGAAGGTCATCCGTCAAGTGCGCGGCGTGAACGTCGAGCTCTCGGGCGGCATCCGCGACGACGAGTCGCTCGAGCACGCACTCGAGATCGGTGCGAAGCGCATCAACCTCGGTACGGCGGCGCTCGAGAACCCCGAGTGGGCCGCCTCGGTCATCGCCCAGTACGGCGAGGCGATCGCGGTCGGCCTCGACGTGCGCGGCACCACGCTCGCCGCCCGCGGCTGGACGAAGGACGGCGGCGACCTCTGGCAGGTCATGGACCGCCTCGAGGAGGCGGGCGCCGCCCGCTACGTCGTCACCGACGTCACGAAGGACGGCACGCTCCAGGGCCCGAACCTCGAGCTGCTCCGCCAGGTCATGGAGCGCACCGAGCGGCCGGTCGTCGCCTCCGGCGGCATCTCGAGCCTCGACGACATCGTGGCGCTGCGCGAGCTCGTGCCGCTCGGCCTCGAGGGCACGATCGTCGGCAAGGCCCTCTACGCCGGCGCGTTCACGCTGGCCGAGGCGCTGGATGTCGCCTCACGCTGACGACCGGGCGGGCGCGCACGGGGATGCCACGGCGCCCCGGCCGCCCGCCGCGGACTCCGCGGGCGTGCCGTGGGCGGGGCGCTCGTTCGAGGCGAACCCGCACGCCGCCGACGACGGCAGCGCTCCGGCCGGGCTCGCGGCGGCGATCGAGCGGTTCCGCGCGGGCGAGGGCGGTCAGGCCGATGTCGTCCGAGCGTTCGCCGGCTCGCGCCTGCTGATCCCGCTGCTCGCCGAGCTCGGCGACGGCGGCACCGAGACGGGCGCGCACGGGCTCGCGGTCGACAAGAGCCAGGAGCTCTCGATCGTCACCGTCGCCGGTCCCGACGGGCGTGCGGTGCTGCCGGTGTTCTCCTCGGTCGAGGCGATGTCGCGATGGAATCCGGTCGCGCGGCCGGTGCCGGCCGACGGAGTGCGCGTCGCGCTCGCGGCCGCCGACGACGGCACCGAGCTCGTCGTGCTCGACCCCGGGTCGCCCGGCGAGTTCGTACTGCGGCGTCCCGCCGTCTGGGCGGTCGCGCAGTCGCTGCCGTGGCTGCCTCCGTTCGAGTCCGAGGCCGTGCGCGACGCGTTCGCGCGCGCGGCCGAGCGCGAGCTCTCGGTGCTCGGGGTGACGCTCCTGGCGGGCGACCCCGAAGCGAGGCTCGCCGGCCCCGAGCTGATCGTGCGCCTCGAGCTCGTCGCCGGCCTCAGCCGCGAGGCGCTCGACGCGACGACCACCCGGCTGGCGCACCGCTGGGCGGCCGACGAGGCGATCGCCACGGGCGTGGACTCGCTCGCGGTGAAACTCGTCGCCGCGGCATCCGACGCCTGAGCCCGACGCGAGCCCGACGCGTTCCCGGGTCGCGCCGTGCGCGGCGACCCCGTTCTGGTGGCTTGCCGCCCGACCGGCCGGGGGAGCATGATCGGAGGGCGCGACGGCGCGGAATCAGGTGCGGCCATGACCGATCAGCCCGGCACGGAACGACGAGACGACGGCGGCGACCGCCGCGACGACGACGGCTACGGCGCCGCACTCGACCGCGCCGTGCTGCACGCGCGCGCGTGGCTCGACGGCGTGCGCGAGCGCGCCGTCCCGCCCCGCGCGACGACCGAGGAGATGCTCGACCGGCTCGGCCGCGAGCTGCCCGAGCACGGTGAGCCTGCGGCGGCCGTGATCGACCACCTCGCCGTCGCAGCCGAGCCCGGGCTCATCGCGATCGGCTCGCCGCGCTTCTACGGCTGGGTGATCGGCGGCACGCAGCCCGCGGCGCTCGCCGCCGACTGGCTCGTGTCGAGCTGGGACCAGAACACCGGGCTGCGCACGATCACGCCGGCGGCGGCCGCGGCGGAGGAACTCGCGGGCATGTGGCTCGTCGACCTGCTCGGGCTGCCGCGGGGGAGCGAGGTCGGCTTCACCACCGGGGCGACGATGGCCCAGTTCACCTGCATGGCCGCGGCGCGCGACGAGGTGCTCGCCCGGGTCGGCTGGGACGTCGCGGAGGACGGGCTCGCGGGCGCACCGCGCATCCGGTACCTCGCCGGCGAGGAGCGGCACGGCACGGTCGACCTCGCCGCTCGCTACCTCGGGCTCGGGGCGCCGATCGTCGTGCCGAGCGACGTCGAGGGGCGCATCCGCGTCGATGCGCTCCGCGAGGCGCTCGCCGCGGGCGAGGGCCCGGCGATCGTGCTGCTCCAGGCCGGCAACATCCACTCGGGCGCCTTCGACGACTTCGGCGACGCGATCGCCGCCGCGCACGAGGCGGGCGCCTGGGTGCACGTCGACGGCGCGTTCGGGCTCTGGGCCGCGGCGTCGCCGAACCTCCGGCATCTCGCGGACGGCATGGCGGATGCCGACTCGTGGTCGACCGACGCGCACAAGACGCTCAACGTGCCCTACGACTCGGGCCTCGCGATCGTGCGCGACGGCCGCGCCATGCACCGCGCGCTCAGCATGCACGCGAGCTACCTGCAGGCGACCGAGGTCGGCGCCGACCCGCACGAGCGCGTGCCCGAGCTCTCGCGGCGGGCGCGCGGCGTGCCGGTCTGGGCGGTGCTCCGCGCGCTCGGCCGTTCGGGCGTCGCCGAGCTCGTCGACGGACTGGCGGCCGCGGCCGAGGGCCTCGCCGACGGCGTCGGGCGCCTGCCCGGCGTCGAGGTGCTGAACGAGGTCGTCTTCACCCAGGTCTGCATCGCGCTCGCCGACGACGCCGCGACCGCGGCGCTCAGCGAGCGGCTCTGGGCCGAGGGCGAGGTGCTCGCGATGACGTCGCGCTGGCACGATCGCGCCGTCGTGCGCTTCTCGGTGAGCAACTGGCGCACGGATGCCGCGGAGGTGCGCCGCACGGTCGACGCCGTCGCGCGTGCGCTCGCCGCAGCCGCGTCCGACTGAGCACGCACCGCCGCCGCGACCGCTGTCTGAGCACGCACCGCCGCCGCGACCGCCGTCCCCGCGGGGCCGGTGCGGCGCACCGGCGCCCGCCTCGGCGCTCGCGTCGGTGGCATCCGCTTGAATGGAGGCATGACCGAGGCGCTCGCGGAGTTCTCGCCCGCGACCAGGGCGTGGTTCACCGAGTCGTTCACCGAGCCGACCGCGGTGCAGCGCGGTGCGTGGCAGGCGATCTCGCGGGGCGAGCACGCCCTCGTCGTCGCGCCGACGGGGTCGGGCAAGACGCTCGCCGCGTTCCTCTGGGCGATCGACCGGCTGCACCACGAGGCATCCGACCCGGCGACCGCGGGCACCCGGGTGGTCTACCTCTCGCCGCTCAAGGCGCTCGGCGTCGACGTCGAGCGCAACCTCAGGGCACCGCTCATCGGCATCGCCCGCACCGCCGCGGCGCACGGCCTCGAGGTGCCCGAGGTCTCGGTCGGCGTGCGCTCGGGCGACACGCCCGCCGCCGAGCGCCGCGCGCTCGTCGCGAGGCCGCCCGAGATCCTCATCACGACCCCCGAGTCGCTCTACCTCATGCTCACCTCGCAGGCGCGCGAGACCCTGCGCGGCGTCGAGACCGTCATCATCGACGAGATCCACGCGGTCGCCGGCACGAAGCGCGGCGCGCACCTCGCGGTCTCGCTCGAACGGCTCGACGCCCTGCTCGCGAAGCCCGCCCAGCGCATTGGCCTCTCCGCGACGGTGCGCCCGCTCGACGAGGTCGCCCGGTTCCTCTCTGCCGCGGCCCCGGTGACCGTCGTCGCCCCGCCGAGCGAGAAGCGCTTCGAGCTGCGGGTCGAGGTGCCGGTCGAAGACATGGCGCGCCTGCCCGCGAGCGACGACGCGACGGGGTCGATCTGGCCGCACGTCGAGCAGGCGATCCTCGACCGCGTGCTCGCGCACCGATCATCGATCGTCTTCGCCAACTCGCGACGGCTCGCCGAACGGCTGACGGCCCGGCTCAACGAGCTGGCGCTCGAGGCCGACGAGCAGCGGGCCCTCGTGGCGGCCGCCGCCGCGAGCGGGCCGCCCGCCGCGCTCATGGCCCAGTCGGGGCAGACGAGCGGGGCGCCGCCCGTCGTCGCCCGCGCGCACCACGGCTCGGTGAGCAAGGAGCAGCGAGCCGAGATCGAGGACGACCTGAAGTCGGGCCGGCTGCGGTGCGTCGTGGCGACCTCGAGCCTCGAGCTCGGCATCGACATGGGCGCGGTCGACCTCGTCGTGCAGGTCGAGTCGCCGCCGTCGGTCGCGAGCGGGCTGCAGCGGCTCGGCCGCGCAGGCCACCAGGTCGGCGAGGTCTCCCGGGGCATCATGTTCCCGAAGCACCGCGCCGACCTCGTGCACACCGCCGTCGCCTCCGAGCGCATGCTGGCGGGGCGGATCGAGACCCTCAGGGTGCCGGCGAACCCGCTCGACATCCTCGCCCAGCAGACGATCGCCGCCGCCGCGGTCGACGAGCTCGACGTCGAGGCGTGGTTCGAGACGGTGCGGCGAAGCGCCCCGTTCCAGCACCTGCCCCGCTCGGCGTACGAGGCGACCCTCGACCTCCTCGCCGGCCGCTACCCCTCCGACCGCTTCGGCGAGCTGCGGCCGCGCGTCGTGTGGGATCGCGAGGGCGGCACGATCTCGGGGCGGCCGGGCGCCCAGCGCCTCGCGGTGACGAGCGGCGGCACCATTCCCGACCGGGGCATGTTCGGCGTCTTCCTCGTCGGCGACGACGCCACCGGCCGCCGGGTCGGCGAGCTCGACGAGGAGATGGTCTACGAGTCCCGGGTCGGCGACGTCTTCGCGCTCGGCGCGACGAGCTGGCGCATTCAAGAGATCACCTTCGACCGGGTCAACGTGGTGCCGGCCTTCGGCCAGCCGGGCCGTGTGCCGTTCTGGAAGGGCGACGCCATCGGGCGGCCCGCCGAGCTCGGCCGCGCGCTCGGCGGCTTCATGCGCGAGCTCTCCTCCGCCGACGAGCCCGAGGCGCTCGCGCGCGTGGCCGCCGCGGGCCTCGATGCGAACGCCTCGACGAACCTGCTCGGGTTCCTCGCCGACCAGCGTGCCGCGACGGGCGCCGTGCCGAGCGACCGCACGCTCGTCGTCGAGCGCTCGCGCGACGAGCTGGGCGACTGGCGCATCATCCTGCACTCGCCGTACGGCATGCCGGTGCACGCGCCCTGGGCGCTCGCCGTCGGCACCCGCGTGCGCGAGCGGCACGGCGTCGACGGCGCCGCCATCGCGGCCGACGACGGCATCATCGTGCGCATCCCCGACACGGGCGGCGAGGCGCCCGGCGCCGAGCTGTTCGTCTTCGACGCCGCCGAGCTCGAGCCGCTCGTGACCGAGGAGGTCGGCGGCTCGGCCCTGTTCGCGAGCCGATTCCGCGAGTGCGCGGCGCGGGCGCTGCTGCTGCCCCACTATCGGCCCGGCCAGCGCTCGCCGCTCTGGCAGCAGCGGCAGAAGTCGGCCCAGCTCCTCGAGGTCGCGAGCGAGTACCCGACCTTCCCGATCATCCTCGAGACGCTGCGCGAGGTCCTGCAAGACGTGTACGACGTGCCGGCGCTCGTCGCCGTCGCCGGTGAGATCGCCTCCCGCAAGATCCGTGTCGTCGAGACGACGACCGAGTCGCCGAGCCCGTTCGCGAGCGCGCTGCTCTTCGGCTACGTCGGCGCCTTCATGTACGAGGGCGACGCCCCGCTCGCCGAGCGGCGTGCCGCCGCGCTCGCGATCGACCAGGCGCTCCTCGGCGAACTGCTCGGCCGCGTCGAGTTGCGCGAGCTGCTCGATCCCGCCGTGCTCGACGAGGTCGAGGCCGAGCTGCAACGGCTCGCCCCCGAGCGGCGCGCCCGCGGCGTCGAGGGCGTCGCCGACCTGCTGCGCGCCCTCGGCCCGCTGACGCTCGACGAGATCGGCGCCCGCCTCGATGCCGAGACCGACGCGCCGTCGGCGGTCGCCGAGCTCGTCGCCGCCCGCCGGGCGGTCCGCGTCGGCTTCGCGGGACGCGAGCAGCTCGCCGCGGTCGAAGACGTCGGGCGGCTGCGCGACGCGCTCGGGGTGCCCGTGCCGCCCGGGGTCGCCGCGGCGTTCGAAGCGCACGTCGCCGACCCGCTGGGCGACCTCGTCAGCCGCTACGCCCGCAGCCACGGCCCGTTCACCGCCGACGACCTCGCCGCGCGCTTCGGCGTCGGCGTGGCCGTCGCCCGCGGCGCGCTGCGTCGGCTGGCCGACGACCGCCGGGTGGTCGAGGGCGAGTTCCGCCCGCACGGCACGTCGACCGAGTGGTGCGACGCCGAGGTGCTGCGCCGGCTCCGGCGCCGTTCGCTCGCGGCGCTGCGGCACGAGATCGAACCGGTGCCCCAGCTCGCGCTCGCCCGGTTCCTGCCGGCGTGGCAGCGTGTCGGCACCGGGGTCCGCGGCATCGACGGCGTGCTCTCGGCGATCGAGCAGCTCGAGGGCGCGCGACTGCCGGCCTCGGCGTGGGAGTCGCTCGTGCTGCCGGCCCGCGTCGCCGACTACTCGCCGGCGATGCTCGACGAGCTCATGAGCTCGGGCGAGGTGCTCTGGGCCGGCTCGGGCGCGCTCGCCGGCGACGACGGGTGGGTGAGCCTGCACCTCGCCGAATCGGCTCCGCTGACCCTGCCCTGGTCGCCCGAGGTCGACCTCGACGCGCTCGAGCGCGAGGTGCTGCTCGCACTCGGATCCGGCGGCGGCTTCTTCTTCCGCCAGCTCGCCGACGCGGTCGGCGCCGCCGGGTCGTTCGAGGCCCCGCCCGACGACGCGGCCCTCGTCGACGCGCTCTGGTCGCTCGTCTGGTCGGGCCTCGTGACGAACGACACCGCGGCCCCGCTGCGCGCCCTCGTCGCGGGCGGGCGCAGCGCGCACAAGCCGCAGCGCCCGAGCCCTCGCGCACGCGCCCTTCGGGGGCGCAGCCTGCCGCGGGCCACCATGCCGAGCCGTACCGGACCGCCGTCGGTCGCGGGGCGCTGGTCGATCCTCCCCGTGGCCGAGACCGACGCCACCCGTCGCGGTCACGCCCTCGGCGAGACGATGCTCGACCGCTACGGCGTCGTCACGCGGGGCGCGGCCGTCGCCGAGGGCGTGCTCGGCGGCTTCGCCCTCGTCTACCGCACCCTGCGCGGCTTCGAGGAGTCGGGCCGCGCTCGCCGCGGGTACTTCGTCGAGCGCCTCGGTGCGGCGCAGTTCGCCGCTCCCGGCGCGGTCGACCGGCTGCGGGCGCTGGCAGATCCGGCGGTGGAGTCGAGCGCGGGCTCGTCCGAGCAGGCCCGCCCCGGGCGCGACACCGGCCCCGCACTCGTGCTCGCCGCGACCGACCCGGCCAACGCCTACGGCGCGGCACTGCCCTGGCCCGAGCCGCCGGGCGAGAGCTCGCACCGCGCGGCACGCAAGGCTGGAGCCATGGTCGTGCTCGTCGACGGCGAGCTCATCGCCTACGTCGAACGCGGCGGCAAGACGGTGCTCGTCTATCACGACGACGACGAGCGGCTCGCGCTCGCCGCGGGTGCGCTCGCCGCAACGGTCGTCGCGGGTCGCGTGCGGCGCCTCGCCGTCGAGTCGGTGAACGGGGCGTTCGTGCTCGGCACCCCCTTCGGCCGGGCGCTCGGCGCGGTCGGCTTCGGCGAGACCCCTCGCGGAGTGCGGCTCGATGCCCGAAGGTGACAGCGTCTACCAGGCGGCGGCGCGACTCCGGTCGGCGCTCGCGGGCGAGGTGCTCACCCGCACCGACTTCCGCGTCCCCGCGTTCGCGACGACCGACCTGGCGGGCGAGCCCGTCGACGAGGTGCTCGCCCGGGGCAAGCACCTGCTCATCCGCACGCCGACGCGCACGGTGCACTCGCACCTGAAGATGGAGGGGGAGTGGCGCGTGCTCGCGCCGGGGGAGCGCTGGCCGCAGCCCGCGCACCTGGCGCGGGTCGTGCTCGAGACCCGGCGGTCGGTCGCGGTCGGCTTCGAGCTGGGGCTCGTCGAGGTGCTGGCCCGAGCCGACGACGAGCAGGCGCTCGCGTACCTCGGCCCCGACCTGCTCGGCCCCGACTGGAGCGCGGAGGAGGCGGTACGCCGGCTCGCGGCGCACCCGGCGACGCCGATCGCGGTGGCCCTCCTCGACCAGCGGAACCTCGCCGGGCTCGGCAACGTCTACGTCAACGAACTGTGCTTCCTCCGCGGCATCCGGCCCGATCGCCTCGTGGCCGACGTGCCCGAGCTGCCCGCCGTCGTGGCGCTCGCGCGCCGGCTGATCGCGGCGAACCGCGATCGTCCGGCGCGCGTGACCACCGGGGTCGACCGGCGCGGCCGTCGACTGTGGGTCTACGGCCGCGCGGGGTCGCCGTGCCTGCGTTGCGGCACGACGATCGAGCGCGGTTCGCTCGGCCGCGAGGTGCGGGCCGGCGACGACCCGCAGGAGCGCGTCACCTACCGGTGCCCGAACTGCCAGCGCTGATGGGGCGGCCGGGGCGCCGGAGCCGTCGCGGCGTCAGCTGACGGGGCCGGTCCACTTCTCGCCGGGGCCCTGCCCGATCGGGTCGGGGATGGACGACGCCTCGCGGAAGGCGAGCTGCAGCGAGCGGAGCCCGTCGCGCAGCGATCGCGCGTGCATGTCGCTGACCTCGGGTGCACCGGCGGTGATGAGTCCGGCGAGGGCGTTGATGAGCTTGCGGGCCTCGTCGAGGTCGAGCTGCTCGTCGGGGTCGTCGGCGAGTCCGAGCTTCACGGCGGCGGCGCTCATGAGATGCACCGCGGCGGTCGTGATGATCTCGACGGCGGGCACGTCGGCGATGTCGCGGACCGCGCCCTCGACCGACTCGTTGACGGCCTCCTCGTAGCGGTGGGTGGACTCGTCGGAACCCGGGTTGGTGGGCGAACTATGTGACACAGACTTCCTCTGCTAGACTACTTCGGGCTCCGGGGCTTCTCCCCGGTACGAAAGTGGAGATTCTCCCACCCGCGCATACCGCTTCATCAAGGTTACCGGGTCGATTGCACTCCGCTTCCACGCGGTGGTCCGTCAGGGTCACGGCAGGGAAGTAGGCAGGGTGCCGTACGAGCAGCGGTGAGATTCCGCGCGAACTACGTGAATTCTCCTCCTTCGGCGCACAGACAGCTTGAGTAGAGGAGTACACGCATCAGCGATCCCCGTACCAATGACCGCATCCGCGTTCCCGAGGTCCGCCTCGTGGGCCCTGGCGGAGAGCAGGTCGGCGTCGTGAAGATCGAGGTGGCCCTGCGGCTCGCGCAGGAGGCCGACCTCGACCTCGTCGAGGTCGCACCGAACTCCAAGCCGCCGGTCGCCAAGATCATGGACTACGGCAAGTACAAGTACGAGGCTGCGCAGAAGGCGAAAGAGGCCCGGCGCAACCAGGCGAACACCATCCTCAAAGAGGTCCGGTTCCGCCTCAAGATCGACAAGCACGACTACGAGACCAAGATGAAGCGCGCCGTCGGCTTCCTGAAGGCCGGCGACAAGGTCAAGGCGATGATCCTCTTCCGCGGCCGCGAGCAGTCGCGCCCCGAGATGGGTGTCCGCCTCCTGCAGCGCTTCGCCGAAGACGTGGTGGAGTTCGGCACGGTCGAGCACAACCCGACGATCGACGGCCGCAACATGGTCATGGTCATCGCGCCCCTGAAGAACAAGTCCGAGGCCAAGGCCGAGGCGAATGCACAGCGTGCTGCGGCGAAGGTGCGACCGGCGGCGGATGCCCCGGCCGACGCCGAGTCGCGGACGGCCGAGTCGACCGAGGCTTAGCCAACACCCCCGTCCGTCACTCGCGTGACGGCAGAACCAAGGAGAAACACGAGATGCCGAAGCAGAAGACCCACTCCGGGTCCAAGAAGCGCTTCAAGTTGACCGGCACCGGCAAGGTCAAGAAGCAGCAGGCCGGGATGCGCCACAACCTCGAGGTCAAGGCCTCGAAGCGCAAGGCCCGCCTGAACCAGGACAAGGTCGTGTCGGCGCCCGACGCCAAGAACATCAAGAAGCTTCTCGGCCACTGAGCCGCGAGACCCGTTAAGGAAGAAACAGAGCAATGGCAAGAGTCAAGCGCGCAGTCAATGCGCACAAGAAGCGTCGGGTCATCCTTGAGCGTGCCGAGGGCTACCGCGGCCAGCGGTCGCGCCTGTACCGCAAGGCGAAGGAGCAGGTCACCCACTCCCTCGTCTACTCGTACAACGACCGCCGCAAGAAGAAGGGCGACTTCCGTCGCCTCTGGATCCAGCGGATCAACGCGGCCTCGCGTCAGAACGGCCTCACGTACAACCGTCTGATCCAGGGCCTCGGCCTCGCCGGCATCGAGGTCGACCGCCGCATCCTCGCGGAGCTCGCGGTCAACGAGCCCGCGACCTTCGCCGCGCTCGTCGAGTCGGCCAAGAAGGCGCTCCCCGCCGACACCTCGGCTCCGAAGACCGCCGCGTAAGCGCAGGCTTCTCCTCGAACGGCCCGCCGCTCTGCCTCAGCAGAGCGACGGGCCGTTTCGCATGTCGCCGCGCGGGTGTTCCGAGGATGCCTCGACCGGGACATCTCGCTGAATAGACTGAGACCATGCTCGAGAACCCCCGCTCGCCGCGCGTCCGTGCCGTCGCGAAACTCGCGAAGAAGGCCGCCCGCGCCGAGAGCGGGCTGTTCCTGCTCGAGGGGCCGCAGGCGGTCGCCGAGGCGCTCGAGTTCCGGCCCGAGCTCGTCGTCGAGCTCTACGCCACGCCGACCGCGCTCGAGCGGTACACCGGCATCGCCGAAGACGCGGTGCGCGCCGCCATCGAGGTCGAGTTCGTCACCGAAGAGGTGCTCGCGGCGATGGCCGACACGGTGACGCCGCAGGGCTTCGTCGCGGTCTGCCGGCAGTTCCCGACGGCCGTGAAGGACGTCTTCGCCGCGGGGCCCCGGCTCATCGCGATCCTCGAGGAGGTGCGCGACCCGGGCAACCTCGGCACGATCGTGCGTGCCGCCGACGCCGCGGGCGCCGACGCGGTCATCCTCACGGGTCGCGCCGTCGACCTGTACAACCCGAAGGTCGTCCGCTCCTCGACGGGATCGATCTTCCACCTGCCGGTCGCGGTCGGCGCCGACCTCGACGACGTGCTGCAGCGCGCACGCGCCGCCGGGCTCACCGTGCTCGCCGCCGACGTCAAGGGCGAAGACCTCCTGACCGCCCGCAACGAGGGCGTGCTCGCGAAGCCGACGGCGTGGCTCTTCGGCAACGAGGCCCGCGGCCTTCCCGACGAGCAGCTCGCCCTGGTCGATCGCGTCGTCATCGTGCCGATCTACGGCAAGGCCGAGTCGATGAACCTCGCGACGGCCGCCTCGGTGTGCCTCTACGAGAGCGCGTTCGCGCAGCGCAGCTGAACCGCGCCGGGCACGTACCGCGGGTCACGAATCGGTAACCGCGGCGTCGAACAGTGGCGGCCGGGGTCGAAATCTCCCTAGTTTTGGGGGTATGGAGCCCACCCAGCCCGCGCCGCCGACCTCGAACATCAGCGTCCGCCGCGGCGAGCCGCTCGTCGTGATCGACCACGTCGACAAGCACTACGGCGAGCTGCACGTGCTCAACGACATCAACACGGTCGTGAACCGCGGCGAGGTCGTCGTCGTCATCGGGCCGTCGGGCTCCGGGAAGTCCACGCTGTGCCGGGCGATCAACCGCCTCGAGACCATCGACTCCGGGTCGATCTCGATCGACGGCGAGCGGCTTCCCGAAGAGGGGGCGGCGCTCGCGAGGCTCCGCGCCGACGTCGGCATGGTCTTCCAGTCGTTCAACCTGTTCGCGCACAAGACGGTGCTCGAGAACGTCACGCTGGCGCCCATCCGGGTGAAGCGGATGTCGCGCAAGGACGCCGATGCGAAGGCGATGGAGCTGCTTGACCGCGTCGGCGTGGCGAACCAGGCGAAGAAGCTGCCGGCGCAGCTCTCGGGCGGCCAGCAGCAGCGCGTGGCGATCGCCCGCTCGCTCGCGATGAACCCGAAGCTCATCCTCATGGACGAGCCGACGAGCGCGCTCGACCCCGAGATGATCAACGAGGTGCTCGACGTCATGGTCGGCCTCGCGAAGGACGGCATGACGATGATCGTCGTCACCCACGAGATGGGCTTCGCCCGCAAGGCGGCCGACCGGGTGCTGTTCATGGCCGACGGTCGCATCGTCGAGGAGGCGACGCCCGCCGAGTTCTTCGACAACCCGCAGTCCGATCGTGCGAAGGACTTCCTCTCGAAGATCCTCGAACACTAGACCTCCGCGATCACGAGTCGCGAGGACCATCACAGGAGAAGAGGCAGGGACATGAAACGCAACAGCATCGCACTCCTCGCGGCCGCGGCGGTGACCGCGCTCGCACTGGCCGGCTGCTCGAGCGGGGGCGGCGACTCGGCCGAGCCGTCCGACGAGCCGGCGCCGACCTTCGACGAGGGCACGACGATGGCGAAGCTCGCCGAGGCGGGCACCATCACGGTCGGCACGAAGTTCGACCAGCCGCTGTTCGGACTCGTCGGGCCCGACGGGGTTCCCGTCGGCTTCGACGTCGAGATCGCGAAGATCATCGCCTCGGAACTGGGCATCGCCGACGACAAGATCGAGTGGGTCGAGTCGGTCTCGGCGAACCGCGAGCCGTTCATCGAGAACGGCGACGTCGACATCGTCGTCGCGACGTACACGATCAACGACAAGCGCAAGGAGGTCGTCTCCTTCGCGGGCCCGTACTACACGGCCGGCCAGTCGATCCTCGTGCTCGCCGACAACGACGACATCACGAGCGAGGACGACCTCGTGGGCCAGCCGGTCTGCTCGGTCACGGGCTCGACCCCGGCCGCCAACCTGAAGGAGCTCGGCGCTGAGGTCATCGAGACCGACACGTACTCGAACTGCCTCGAACCGCTCCGCAGCGGCCAGGTCGTCGCGGTGTCGACCGACAACGTGATCCTCGCCGGGCTCGTCTCCCAGAACGAGGGGGAGTTCAAGCTCGTGGGCGAGCCGTTCACCGAGGAGCCCTACGGCATCGGACTGAAGCTCGACGACACCGACTTCCGCATGTGGATCAACGACGTGCTCGAGGAGGCGTACGAGGACGGCCGGTACGAGGAGGCGTGGAACGCCACCGCCGGAACCGTGCTGCCGTTCGTCGACCCGCCGGCGGTCGACCGCTACTGATCCGTTCGCGGTCCGGGCGCGCGAGCGCCCGGACCGCGACCCGTCCTGAAGGAGGCGCATGGACGCCGTCATCGAGAACCTGCCGACCTACTGGCGCGGGTTCAGCATGACCCTGCTGCTGCTCGGCGTGAGCGGCGTCTCGGCGCTCGTGATCGGCACGCTGATCGCGGCGATGCGCATCTCGCCGGTGGCGTCGCTGCGCACCTTCGCCACCGTCTACACCGAGCTCGTGCGCAACACCCCGTTGACGCTCGTGCTGTTCTTCTGCGCGATCATCCTGCCCTACCTCGGTTCGCGCCTCGACTATGTGACCGCCGCGATGATCGGGCTCTCGGTCTACACCTCGCCCTTCGTCGCCGAGGCGCTGCGGTCGGGCATCAACGGCGTGCCGGTCGGGCAGGCCGAAGCGGCGCGCAGCGTCGGCCTCGGGTTCGGCCAGACCGTGAGCCTCATCGTGCTGCCGCAGGCCTTCCGCATGACGATCCCGCCGCTCATCAACGTGTTCATCGCCCTGACCAAGAACACCTCGGTCGCGGGCGGCTTCTTCGTCTTCGAGCTCTTCGCCGCGACCCGAGAGCTCGCGAACGCCAACGGCAACGCCGTGATCGCGATCCTGCTCGCCGCGGCGACGCTCTACCTCGTGATCACCATCCCGCTCGGCGTCATCGCCGCCCAACTCGAACGGAAGTGGGTGGTGCAGCGATGAGCGGCTCCAGCGTGCTCTTCGACGCCCCCGGGCCTCGCGCCCGGCGTCTCTCGCTGATCTCGTCGATCGTCACCGGCGTCGTGATCGTCGCCGGGCTCGCCTGGATCGTGATGACGCTCGCCGCCCCGCGCGAGAGCGGCGGCATCACCCTGCCGGGCTTCTTCGACCCGAGCCGATGGGACATCTTCACCGACCCGGTCGTGTGGGAGCGCATCCTCGTCGTCGGCGTCGGCGGCACCCTGCAGGCCGCGCTCACCGCCTCGGTGTTCGCGATCGTGCTCGGCATGGTGTTCTCGCTCCTCCGCAGTTCCGAGATCCGGTGGATCCGGGTGCCGACCGCGGTCGTCCTCGAGTTCTTCCGCGGCATGCCGCTGCTGCTCATGATGCTGTTCATCCTGCTCGTGTTCAGCGTCCCGGCGTTCTGGGCGGTCGTCGTCGCGCTGACGCTGTACAACGGCGCGCTCATCGGCGAGGCGCTGCGCGCCGGGCTCGCCGCGCTGCCGCGCGGGCAGCGCGAGGCGGGGCTCAGCCTCGGCATGCGGCCCCTGCAGTCGAAGATGCTCGTCGAGTTCCCGCAGGCGTTCCGGCAGATGCTGCCGATCATCGTCGCGCAGCTCGTCGTGCTCCTGAAGGACACCTCGCTCGGCTACATCGTCGGCTACGTCGAGCTCATGCGCGTGACCCTCAACAACATGGCGAGCTTCTTCGGCAACCGCTACCTGTTCTCGTTGTTCGTCGTCACGCTGGTGCTCTACCTGATCATGAACCTCTCGCTCTCGTGGTTCGCGCGCTGGCTGTCGCGTCGCACGGCGTCGAAGTCGAGCGGCAGGAAGCTCGATCCCGACAACCCGAACCAGGCGATCCTCGTCGCGCAGGCGTCGGCCTCGGCCCGCCAATCGGACCAGACCGGCGGTATGGGCGGCGCGACCTGACGGTCGCATCGGCAGGTCTCCGCGCCGGTAGACTCGGTCTTCGTGTCCGAGCCCCTCGAAATCACCGAATCCGCGGTCGCGTCCGCGGTCGACGCAGCCCTCGCGGCGATCGCGTCGGCCGGCGACTCCGCCGCCCTGAAGACCGTTCGCAGCGAGCACACCGGCGAGAAGTCGGCGCTCGCGCTCCTCAACGCGCAACTGCGCAACGTCCCCAATGACCAGAAGGCCGCCCTCGGCAAGCTGGTCGGCGGCGCCCGCGGGCGCGTCAACCAGGCCTTCGCCGCCCGTGAGGCCGAGATCGTCGAGGCCGAGGCGTCCGCCCAGCTCGCCGCCGAGGCCGTCGACGTCACGGCGCTGCCGACGCGCATCACGGCGGGCGCGAGGCATCCGCTCGCCCTGCTGCAGGACCGCGTGTGCGACGTCTTCACCGGCATGGGGTGGGAGATCGCCGAAGGCCCCGAGGTCGAGAGCGAGTGGTTCAACTTCGACGCCCTGAACTTCGACGCCGACCACCCGGCCCGTGCGATGCAGGACACCTTCTTCGTCGACCCGCCCGAGGCGCACCTCGTGATGCGCACGCACACGAGCCCCGTGCAGATCCGGTCGATGCTCGACCGCGAGCTTCCGCTGTACGTGCTCGCACCGGGGCGCGTGTACCGCACCGACGAGTTCGATGCGACCCACCTGCCGGTCTTCATGCAGTTCGAGGGCGTCGCCGTCGACAAGGGCCTCACCATGGCCCACCTCAAGGGCACGCTCGACCACTTCGTGAAGGCGATCTTCGGCGACGAGGCGAAGATCCGCCTGCGCCCGAGCTTCTTCCCGTTCACCGAGCCGAGCGCCGAGCTCGACTTCTGGCACCCGACCTTCAAGGGCGGCGCGCGCTGGATCGAGTGGGGCGGCTGCGGCATGATGCACCCGAACGTGCTGCGCGCGGCGGGCATCGACCCCGAGGTGCACACGGGCTTCGCCTTCGGCATGGGGGTCGAGCGCGGCCTCATGCTCCGCAACGACGTGCAGGACATGCGCGAGATGGTCGAGGGAGACGTGCGGTTCTCCCAGCAGTTCGGAATGGTGGTCTAAACGATGCGAGTACCCCTCAGCTGGCTCGCCGAGTACGTCGAGCTCGTGCCGGGCACGACGCCCGAAGACGTCCACGCCGCCCTCGTGAAGGTCGGCCTCGAAGAGGAGGACGTGCACACCTTCGAGCTCCAGGGCCCGATCGTCGTGGGCGAGGTGCTCGAGTTCGTCGAGGAGCCGCAGTCCAACGGCAAGACGATCCGCTGGTGCCAGGTGCGCGTCGCACCCGACGGCGAGCAGGCGGCCGACGGCGGCGACGCCGTGCACGGCATCGTCTGCGGCGCCCGCAACTTCTTTGTCGGCGACAAGGTCGTCGTGACGCTCCCGGGCGCCGTGCTGCCCGGGCCGTTCCCGATCGCCGCGCGCAAGACCTACGGCCACGTCTCCGACGGCATGATCGCCTCGGCGCGCGAGCTCGGCCTCGGCGACGAGCACGACGGCATCCTCCGCCTGTCGACGCTCGGCCTCGACGCCCCGGTCGGCAGCGACGCCATCTCGCTCCTCGGCCTCGACGACGCCGCGATCGAGATCAACGTCACGCCCGACCGCGGCTACGCCTTCTCGATCCGCGGCGTGGCGCGCGAGTACGCGCACGCGACGGGCGCGGTGTTCCGCGACCCGGCGCTGCAGACCCCCGCCACGGATGTCTCGGACGACGGCTTCCCCGTCGTCATCGACGACCGGGCGCCGCTGCGCGGCAGGCTCGCGTCGAACGCGTTCGCCACGCGCATCGTGCGCGGCCTCGACGCCTCGAAGCCGACGCCGGCGTGGATGATCGCGCGGCTGAAGCTCGCGGGCATCCGGTCGATCTCCGTGCTCGTCGACATCACCAACTACGTCATGCTCGAGCTCGGCCAGCCGATCCACGGCTACGACCTCGACGCGCTGCGCGGCGGCATCGTCGTGCGCCGTGCCGAGTCGGGCGAGCGGTTCACGACGCTCGACGGCAAGGAGCGCACGCTCCACGCGGAAGACATCGTCGTGACCGACGACCGCGGCCCCATCGGCCTGGCGGGCGTGATGGGCGGCGCCGAGACCGAGATGGGCGAGGGCACGGCGAACGTGCTCATCGAGGCCGCCCACTGGGACCCGGTGTCGATCGCGCGCACGGCCCGCCGTCACAAGCTGCCGAGCGAGGCGGCGAAGCGCTACGAGCGCGGCATCGACCCGACCATCGGCACCGTCGCGGTCGCGCGCGTCGCGCAGCTCATGGTCGACCTGGCGGGCGGCACCGCCGACGCCGGGGGATCCCTGATCCAGACGACGCCCGCGCGCGACGCGATCGTGCTGCCCGACGGCTTCGTCTCGCAGCTCATCGGCGTCGAGTACACGAGCGACGAGGTGCACGATGCGCTCGCCGAGATCGGCGGGGTGCTCACCCGCGTCGACGGCGGCTTCTCGGTCGTGCCCCCTGCGTGGCGCCCCGACCTCACGGGCCGTGAGGAACTGGCCGAGGAGGTCGCCCGACTCGTCGGCTACCACCGCATCCCCTCGGTACTGCCGGTCGCGCCTCCCGGGCGCGGCCTCACCCGCTCGCAGCGTCTCCGCCGGCAGACCGCCGACGTGCTCGCGGGCGCCGGCTCGACCGAGGTGCTGAGCTTCCCGTTCGCGACCGAGGCCGAGAACGCCCGCTTCGGCAGCGCCGACGGCTCGCCCGTGGCATCCGTGCGCCTCGCGAACGCCCTCGACCAGTCGACGCCCTACCTGCGCCGTTCGCTGCTGCCGGGGCTCATCGCCGCGGCGAAGCGCAACCGCTCGCGCGGGCTCGTCGACGTCGACCTGTTCGAGCTCGGACTCGTCTTCCTGCCCGAGGCCGGGCGCGCCTACGGCTCCGCCGAGCTGCCCGTCGGCGACGCGAAGCCGAGCGACGAGACGCTCGCCGCGCTCGACGCGGGCATCCCGCCGCAGCCGCGCCACCTCGGCGTGCTGCTCGTGGGCGACCGCATCGCGAAGCAGCCGGGCCAGCCGGCCGAGCCGTTCGGCCTCGTCGACGCGCTCGACGCCGCGCGCCGGGTCGCGCTCGCGACGGGCGCCGAGCTCGAGATCGTGCAGGGGTCGCACCAGGCGCTGCACCCTGGCCGCACCGCAGAGCTCCGCGTCGGCGGCCGGGTCGTCGGCTTCGCCGGCGAGCTGCTGCCGGCGCTCGCCGAGGAGCTCGACCTGCCGCGCGTCGTCGCGGTCGCCGAGCTCGACCTCGACGCCGTCATCGCCGCCGCCGACCCCGCGGTCGAGGCGTCGCCGATCGGCACGTTCCCCGCGGCGACGCAGGACCTCTCGGTCCTCGTCGACGCCGCCGTGCCGGCCGCCGAGGTCGCCGCAGCGGTGCGCGAGGGCGCGGGCGAACTGCTCGAGCACCTCGGCCTCGTCGACGACTACCGCGGACAGGGCCTGCCCGAGGGGTCGAAGAGCCTGACCTTCGCGCTGCGCTTCCGCGCGCCCGATCGCACGCTCACCGCGGCCGAGGCGAGCGAGGCCAAGCTCGCGGGTGCGGCCCTCGCGGCCGAGCGCACCGGCGCGACGATCCGCGACTGAGGCCGCCCGACCCGCTCGAACTCGGGACGCCGACGACGGCGCCGCGCACTCCGCGCGGCGCCGTCGTCGCATTCCGACGCACACCGCCACTCGGTTTGCACCCCGCCGCGCCGCGCGGATAGGGTCGATCCATGTCCATCACCCGGTTCGTCGCCACCGCACGCGTCTCGCGTGTCTCGGTCGTGCGCAGCCGACGCCGTGGCGGCCGCCGAATCTCGGCGACCCCTGCACAGGCGTAGCGGCCTGTCGCGGGGCGTCGCCGGAACATCGCCCCGACCAGACAGACCCTAAGGTGGATTCCATGACGTACTCCGTCGCCGTTTCCGGCGCGTCCGGCTATGCCGGAGGAGAGATCCTGCGGCTGCTCGCCGATCATCCCGAGTTCGAGGTCCGCACCGTGACCGCGCACTCCAACGCCGGCCAGCCGCTCGTCGCGGTGCAGCCGCACCTGCGCACCTACACGCACCTCACCCTGCAGGAGACGAGCGCCGCGACGCTCGCCGGCCACGACGTGGTGTTCCTGGCGCTCCCGCACGGCGCCTCTGGGGCGGTCGCGGCCGAGCTCTCGCCAGAGACCCTCGTCATCGACTGCGGCGCAGACCACCGCCTCGAGAACGCCGCCGACTGGCAGGCCTTCTACGGGGGCGACTTCCACCCCGCGTGGACGTACGGCGTGCCCGAGCTGCCGCGGCTCTCGAGCACCCAGCGCGACCGGCTGGCGAAGTCGCGCCGCATCGCCGCACCCGGCTGCAACGCCTCCACCGTCGCGCTGTCGCTCGCGCCCGGCATCCGCGCCGGCGTCATCGAGGACCGCGACCTGGTGTCGGTGCTCGCCGTCGGGCCGTCGGGCGCGGGCAAGAGCCTCAAGGCGCACCTCCTCGGCTCCGAGATCCTGGGCTCCGCGAACCCCTACTCGGTGGGCGGAGTGCATCGGCACATCCCCGAGATCCAGCAGGCGCTCCGCTGGGCCGGGGCCGCCGACCCGACCATCTCGTTCACGCCGGTGATCGTGCCGATGTCGCGCGGCATCCTCGCGACGTCGACGGCGCGCATCATGCCCGGCACCGACCCGGCGGCGGTGCGCGCCGCCTGGGAGGACGCGTACGCGGGGGAGCGCTTCGTGCAGCTGCTGCCCGAGGGGCAGTTCCCGCGCACCGCCGACGTGCTCGGCGCCAACACCGCGCTCATGGGCCTCGCGGTCGACGAGCGCGCGGGTCGCGTCGTCGTCGTCACGGCGGTCGACAACCTCGTCAAGGGCACCGCGGGTGCCGCCATCCAGTCGGCGAACCTCGCGCTCGGACTCACCGAGTCGACCGGCCTCCCCGTGAACGGAGTCGCCCCGTGACCGTCACCGCCCCCGCCGGATTCGAAGCCGCCGGCATCGCCGCCGGGATCAAGCGCACCGGGGCGCTCGACCTCGCCCTCATCGTGAACCGCGGGCCGTCGCAGCAGGCGGCCGCGGTGTTCACTTCGAACCGCGCGCAGGCGAACCCGATCATCTGGTCGCGGCAGGTCATCGCCGACGGGCAGGTCGCCGCGATCGTGCTCAACTCGGGCGGGGCGAACTGCTTCACCGGGCCCGAGGGCTTCCAGGTCACGCACCGCACGGCTGAGGCGGCCGCGTCGGCACTCGGCGTGTCGTCCGGCGACGTGCTCGTCTGCTCGACGGGGCTCATCGGCGACCAGCTCGACGGCGAGGTCCTCGAGGAGGGTGTGCTCAGCGCCGCGAACCGCATCTCCGCCGAGGCCCAGTCCGGAGCCGATGCGGCCCGGGCCATCATGACGACCGACACGACGCCGAAGACCGTCGTCGTCGAGAGCGCCGGGTGGCGCATCGGCGGCATCGCGAAGGGCGCGGGCATGCTCGCACCGGGCCTCGCCACGATGCTCGTCGTCCTCACGACCGACGCCGAGCTCGAGGCATCCGCCCTCGACCGGGCGCTGCGGCAGGCGACCCGGGTCAGCTTCGACCGACTCGACTCCGACGGCTGCATGTCGACCAACGACCAGGTGACGCTCCTCGCGAGCGGCGCCTCGGGCGTCGTGCCCGACGAGGCGGCGTTCACCGAGGCGCTCACCGCGGCCTGCCTCGACCTCGCGGCGCAGCTGCAGGCCGATGCCGAGGGAGCGAGCCACGACATCACGATCGAGGTGCGCGGCGCCGAGACCGAGGACGACGCCGTCGAGGTGGGTCGCTCGGTCGCCCGCAACAACCTCTTCAAGGCCGCGATCTTCGGCAACGACCCCAACTGGGGCCGCGTGCTCGCCGCGATCGGCACCACGCAGGCGCCGTTCGACCCGTACCTCGTCGACGTGTCGATGAACGGGGTGCGCGTCTGCCACGCGGGGCGGCCCGACCGCCCGCGCGACGAGGTCGACCTGACGCCGCGCGCGACCCACGTGCTCATCGAGCTGCACGCCGGTGAGGCGACCGCGACCATCCTGACGAACGACCTCACGCACGACTACGTGCATGAGAACAGCGCCTACGCGAGCTGAGCGCATGAGCGAGATCGAGACGGATGCCGCGCAGAGCGGTGCAGACCTCGCCGCCCAGAAGGCCGGGGTGCTCATCGAGTCGCTGCCGTGGTTGCAGCGGTTCCACGGCGAGACGATCGTCGTGAAGTTCGGCGGCAACGCGATGGTCAGCCCCGAGCTGCAGCGCGCGTTCGCCGAGGACATGGTCTACCTCCGCTACGCCGGCATCAAGCCCGTCGTCGTGCACGGCGGCGGCCCGCAGATCTCGGCGATGCTCGAGCGGCTCGGCATCGAGAGCGAGTTCCGCGGTGGGTATCGGGTGACCACGCCCGAGGCGATGGACGTCGTGCGCATGGTGCTCACGGGCCAGGTCAATCGCGAGCTCGTCTCGCTCATCAACGGGCACGGGCCGCTCGCGGCCGGGCTCTCCGGCGAGGACGCGGGGCTGTTCACCGGTCGTCGTCGCGGAGCCGTCGTCGACGGCGTCGAGATCGACCTCGGCCTGGTGGGCGACGTCGTGGCGGTCGACCCCGAGGCGGTGCAGGCGCAGCTGGACGCCGGGCGGATCCCCGTCGTCTCGTCGATCGCGCCGGATGCCGACACGCCGGGCCAGTCGCTCAACGTGAACGCCGACTCGGCGGCTGCGGCCCTCGCGGTCGCGCTCGGTGCGGCCAAGCTCGTCATCCTCACCGACGTCGCCGGGCTCTACCGCGACTGGCCGAACCGCGACTCGCTCGTCTCGGTCATCGAGGTGCCCGAGCTCCTGTCCCTGCTGCCCACGCTCGAATCGGGCATGATCCCCAAGATGCGCGCCTGCCTCGACGCCGTCGAGGGCGGCGTCGCGAAGGCGGCGATCATCGACGGCCGCGTGCCGCACTCGATCCTGCTCGAGGTCTTCACCCAGTCCGGAATCGGCACGGAGGTCGTGCCCCAGAGCGCCGGAGGTGCCGAGTGAACGACTGGCAGCAGCGGTTCGACACCCGCATCATGCGCTCGATCGGCATGCCGCTCGCGAAGCTCGAGCGTGGCGAGGGCGCGCGCGTGTGGGACGACTCCGGCAAGTCCTACCTCGACTTCCTCGCCGGCATCGCGGTCAACGCGCTCGGGCACGCGCATCCCGCCTTCGTCGAGGCGGTCTCCCGGCAGGCCGCGACGCTCGCCCATGTCTCCAACTACTTCACGACCGAGCCGACGCTCGAGCTCGCCGAGCGGATCACCCGGCTCGCCGGGGCGGGCGACGAGGGCCGCGTGTGGTTCGGCAACTCCGGCGCCGAGGCGAACGAGGCCGCGTTCAAGCTCGCGCGCCTCAACAACTCGGGCGGCGCGCGCACGCGGGTGCTCGCGCTCGTCGACGCGTTCCATGGGCGCACGATGGGTTCGCTCGCCCTCACCGGCAAGGCGCACATGCGCGACCCGTTCCTGCCGCTGCCCGGCGGGGTCGAGCACATCCCGGCGACGCTCGAGGCGCTCGAGGCCGCGATGGACGACGCGGTCGCGGCGCTCATCGTCGAACCCATCCAGGGGGAGGCCGGCGTCGTCGAGCTGCCCGACGGCTTCCTCGAGGCGGCGCGCGAACTGACGCACCGCCACGGCGCGCTGCTCATCGTCGACGAGATCCAGACCGGCGCCGGGCGCACCGGCGCCTGGTTCGGGTTCCAGCACGCGGGCATCGCGCCCGACGCGATCACCTTCGCGAAGGGCGTCGGAGGGGGCTTCCCGATCGGCGGCCTCGTGACCTACGGGCACGCGTCGTCGCTCTACACGAAGGGCCAGCACGGCTCGACCTTCGGCGGCAACCCGCTGGCGACCGCCGTCGCGAACGCGGTGCTCGGCGAGATCGAGTCGTCGGGACTCGTCGAGAACGCGCGGACGCGCGGTGCGCAGTTGCGCGAGCGCATCCTCGAGCTCGACTCCCCGCTCGTCGCAGGGGTGCGCGGTCGCGGCCTCCTGATCGGCATCGGGCTGTCCGAGCCCGTCGCGGGCCACCTCGTCGCCGCAGCGATGGACGACGGACTCATCGTGAACGCGGCGAACGACGCCACCATCCGCATGGCGCCCCCGCTCATCATCGGCGACGCCGAGATCGACGAGTTCGTCGAGCGCTTCTCCCGCGCGCTCGACGCCGTCGCCAGCCACTGAACTCCTCCCGAACGAAACGGATCCCATGACCCGCCACTTCCTCCGCGACGACGACCTCAGCCCGGCCGAACAGGCCGAGGTCCTCGAGCTGGCCGCCCGACTCAAGTCCGACCGCTTCGCCGAGCGTCCGCTCGAGGGGCCGCAGACCGTCGCCGTCATCTTCGACAAGACCTCCACCCGCACGCGCGTCTCCTTCTCGGTCGGCATCGCCGATCTCGGCGGCGTGCCGCTCGTCATCGCCTCGAACGAGAGCCAGCTCGGCGGCAAGGAGTCGGTCGCCGACACGGCCCGCGTGCTCGAGCGCATGGTCGCCGCGGTCGTCTGGCGCACCTACGCCCAGTCGGGCCTCGAGGAGATGGCGGCCGGCACCGCGGTGCCCGTCGTGAACGCCCTCTCCGACGACTTCCACCCCTGCCAGATCCTCGCCGACCTGCACACCGTGCGCGAGCGGAAGGGCGAGCTCGCGGGGCTCACGATGTCGTACTTCGGCGACGGCGCGAACAACATGGCGCACTCCTACCTGCTCGGCGGCGCCACCGCCGGAATGCACGTGCGCATCGCCGCGCCGGCCGGCTACGCGCCCCGCGCCGACATCGTCGCGGACGCGGAGCGCATCGCCGCCTCCACGGGCGGCTCCGTGCTCGTCACCACCGACCCTGGCGTCGCAGCATCGGGTGCCGACGTGATCGTCACCGACACCTGGGTGTCGATGGGGCAGGAGGCCGAGAAGGCCGAGCGCCTCGCGACCTTCGGCGACTACCGGGTCACGCAGTCGCTCATGGCGGAGGCATCCGACGATGCGATCTTCCTGCACTGCCTGCCCGCCTATCGCGGCGTCGAGGTCGACGCCGAGGTCATCGACGGCCCGCAGTCGGTCGTCTGGGACGAAGCGGAGAACCGCCTGCACGCGCAGAAGGCGCTGCTGACCTGGCTCTTGAACCGGAAGGACGCATGATGGCCGAGCACGGCACTCTTGCGCTGGCAGCTCTCGCTTCGCTCTTGAACCGGAAGGACGCATGATGGCCGAGCACGGCACTCTTGCGCTGACAGCTCTCGCTTCGCTCTTGAACCGGAAGGACGCATGATGGCCGAGCACGGCACCAACGAGGGCTCGCTCTGGGGCGCCCGCTTCGCGAGCGGCCCGTCGCCCGAACTCGCCCGGCTCTCGAAGTCGACGCACTTCGACTGGCAGCTCGCGGGCTACGACCTCGCCGGGTCGAGGGCGCACGCCCGGGCGCTCGCCGCGGCCGGCTACCTCGGCGACGACGAGCTCGCGACCATGCTCGCGGGGCTCGACACCCTCGAGGCCCGCGTGCTGTCGGGCGAGATCATCGCGGCCGAGAGCGACGAGGACGTGCACGGCGCGCTCGAGGCGGCGCTCATCGGCATCGTGGGGCCCGAGCTCGGCGGCAAGCTGCGCGCAGGGCGCAGCCGCAACGACCAGATCGCGACGCTCGTCCGGCTGTACCTGAAGGACCACGCCGCCGTCATCGGGCAGCAGCTCGTGCACCTCATCGACGCGCTCGCCGCGCAGGCCGAAGCGCACCGCGGCGCGATCATGCCCGGGCGCACGCACCTCCAGCACGCCCAGCCCGTGCTGCTCGCGCACCACCTGCTCGCGCACGCGTGGGCGCTCGGCCGCGATCTCGAACGCCTCGTCGACTGGACGAAGCGCGCCGACGTCTCGCCGTACGGCGGGGGAGCCCTCGCGGGATCGACGCTCGGCCTCGACGCCGCCGCCGTCGCGCGCAACCTCGGGCTCGCCTCGCCCGCCGAGAACTCGATCGACGGCACGGCGAGCCGCGACGTCGTCGCCGAGTTCGCCTTCGTCACCACGATGATCGGCATCGACCTGTCGCGCATCTCCGAGGAGATCATCCTCTGGAACACCCGCGAGTTCGGCTTCGTCACGCTCGACGACGGCTACTCGACGGGGTCGTCGATCATGCCGCAGAAGAAGAACCCCGACATCGCCGAGCTCGCGCGCGGCAAGTCGGGCCGACTCATCGGCAACCTCACCGGGCTCCTCGCCACGCTGAAGGCCCTCCCGCTCGCGTACAACCGCGACCTCCAGGAGGACAAGGAGCCCGTCTTCGACTCGGTCGAGACGCTCGAGGTGCTCCTGCCGGCGTTCACCGGAATGGTGGCGACGCTCACCTTCCACACCGACCGGATGGCGGAGCTCGCGCCCGCCGGGTTCTCGCTCGCGACCGATGTCGCCGAGTGGCTCGTGAAGCGGCACGTGCCCTTCCGTGACGCCCACGAGATCACCGGCGCGCTCGTGCGCCATGCCGAGGAACACGGGCTCGAGCTCGACGCCGTCGACGACGCCGCGCTCGCCGCGATCTCGCCGCATCTCACCCCCGAGGTGCGCGAGGTGCTGACGATCGAGGGCTCGGTGGCCAGCCGCGACGGCATCGGGGGCACCGCACCGGTGCGGGTCGACGAGCAGTTCGCACGCCTGGCCGATCGGGTGCGGCACCTCGTGGCGGGGCTACCCGAGGGGGCGGCCTGACCGTACTGGCGACGCCCGAGCGTGCGTTCTTCGAGCAGGATCCGGTGCGGCTCGCACCGCTCCTGCTCGGTGCCGTGCTCTCCTACCGCGCGCCCGACGGGGAGGTCGCGATCCGGCTGTCCGAGCTCGAGGCCTACCGGGGCGTCGGCGAGGATCCCGGATCGCACGCCTTCCGCGGGCGCACGCCGCGGACCGCGGTCATGTTCGGCGAGCCGGGGCGTCTCTACGCGTACTTCAGCTACGGCATGCACGTCTGCCTGAACATCGTGTCGCGGCCGAGCGGTCGCGCCTCGGCGGTGCTGATCCGCGGGGCGACGGTCGTGCGCGGTCTCGAGCTCGCCCGGGAGCGGCGGCCGGGCGTCGCCGACCGCGACCTCGCGCGCGGACCGGGCCGCCTCGCGCGCGCACTCGGGGTGCCGCTCCAGGCCGACGGCGGCGACCTGCTCGCGCCGCCGTTCTCGCTGCAGGTCCTCGAGGCGCCGCTCCACCATGCGGCGGGCCCCCGCACGGGCGTGAGCGGCGACGGCGGCGGTGCGGCGTACCCGTGGCGGTTCTGGTTGCCGGGCGACGAGGGCGTCTCGCCCTACCGCCGCCACAAGCTCGCCGCCGAGTAGTCGTGCGCCTCAGCGGATCGCGAGGTGGACGACGAGCGCCGCCGCGCACGCCCAGATGAGGCTCGCGAAGGTGCCGATGATGAATCGCTCGCGTGCCTCGGGCGCCTCGAGCTCGGTGAACCGGCCGACGCCCTTGATCGCGACCACGATCGCGAGCGCCTCGGGGAATCCTGCGATGATCGCGCCGGCCGAGGCGACGCGCTCGAGCACGCCGATCGTGAGCCCGCCGCGCAGCACCTCCCTGCGTCGTTCGACGGCGTGCACGCCCGATGCGGCGTCGGCGTCGACCCGCCGGTCGGTCACGATGATGCCGCCGTGCAGGCCGGGGGCGACGGCGCCGCCCATGGCGAGGTCGAGCGCGGTGCCCGCCGCGGCGCTGCCGCCGAACACGGCGATCCCGAGGCCGAGCACGACGACGAGCGGCGCGATGCCGATCGGCGGGAGGGTCGGGGCCGAGGCGGCCGCGAGCAGCGCGATGCCGAGCGTGCCCGTCGCGAACCAGACGTAGCCGCGACGGGGCCGGACCGACGCGAGGATCGAGAGCACCGTGGCGGCGACGAGGGCGAGCAGGAGCGCCGACCAGATGATCGCGTCGGCGATGACGAAGAGGTTCATGGGTGGCGGGCTCCCGTCGAGGCATCCAGATTCTCAAGCAGCCTAGCGAGCGCGGGCACCGCGTCGAGCTCGGCGCGGATGTTCGCCGACTTCATGCGCGAGCTGATCGCCGGGGCGCTCACGCCGAGCTCGTCGGCGATGTCGGACTGCAGCGCTCCTGCGACGATGCGGTCGTAGACCTCCCACCCCTGGCCGGAGCGGCGCTCGCGGAGGATGAGGGCCAGCTTGAAGAGCGCCTCGAGGTGCGCGGCGTCTCCGTCGAGGTCTGAGCCCGGCGCCTCGACGGCGAGCCGAGGGCTGCTCTTCTTGGCGCGTTCGACGGCATCGCGTGCGGCGAAGAACGCCTCGCCGCTCGCCTCCCTGATGTCGTCGGGGAGCGGCTCTCGCACCGGGCCGCAGCCGATGCCGACGCTCCACTCGCCCTGTCGGGTGAGCTCGAGGACGACGTCGACGGCCGTGCGCGCATCGTCGGTGAGGAGTTGGATCTCGTCGCCCGCGTTGCGAGCGACGGGCAGCCTGAGCCGATCGCCGTGAGCGTCCTGGATGCGGTCGCGCTCGGCGCCGGCGAGATCGGCGCGCGTGCGGCTGGAGACCTGGTCTGCGGTGATGACGATCATGGCCCCTCCTTCACCTTGCAGGCTTCATCACGATGAAGATAAGCATATAGCATTAAACCCAGGATGGTTAGGGATGGAGTGCTCATCATCCGCCGCTGATAATCTGACGTGGTGTCAGACCCAGTGATCCTCTCCACCCAGCAGAACGACGCCTCATTCGACGACGTCTGGGAGGAGCTCGTCTGGCGCGGCCTCGTGCACGTGTCGACCGACCAGGCCGCGCTCAAAGAGCTTCTCGCGGGCGAGCCGATCACGTATTACTGCGGCTTCGACCCGACCGCGCCGAGCCTGCACCTGGGCAACCTCGTGCAGCTGCTCACCATGCGCCGGCTGCAGCTCGCGGGGCACAAGCCGCTGGGGCTCGTCGGCGGCTCGACGGGGCTCATCGGCGACCCGCGGCCGACGGCCGAGCGCACCCTGAACACGAAGGAGACCGTCTCCGAGTGGGTCGGCTACCTGCAGGGGCAGGTCACGCGCTTCCTCTCGCAGGAGGGCGACAACGCCGTGCGGCTCGTCAACAACCTCGACTGGACGGCCGGCCTCAGCGCCATCGACTTCCTCCGCGAGATCGGCAAGCACTACCGGGTCGGCACGATGCTGAAGAAGGACGCGGTCGCCTCGCGCCTGAACTCCGACTCCGGCATCAGCTACACCGAGTTCAGCTACCAGATCCTGCAGGGCTTCGACTACCTCGAGCTCTACCGCCAGTACGGCTGCGTGCTGCAGACCGGCGGCAGCGACCAGTGGGGCAACCTCACGAGCGGCACCGACCTGATCCACCGCGTCGAGAGCGCGAGCGTGCACGCGATCGGCACGCCGCTCATCACGAACAGCGACGGCACGAAGTTCGGCAAGAGCGAGGGCAACGCGGTCTGGCTCGACGCGGCGATGTGCAGCCCCTACCGCTTCTACCAGTTCTGGCTCAACACCGACGACGCCGACGTGGTCACGCGCCTCAAGGTCTTCACGTTCCTCGGTCGCGAGCGCATCGAGGAGCTCGAGGCGCTCGTCGCGAGCGAGCCCTTCCGTCGCGAGGCCCAGCGGGTCCTCGCGACCGAGGTCACCACGATGGTGCACGGCGCGGATGCCACGGCGGCGGTCATCGCCGCATCGCAGGCGCTGTTCGGGCAGGGCGAGATCACCGAGCTCGACGCCGACGTCTTCGAGTCGGCGCTGCGCGAGCTGCCGAACACGACGACCTCGCCCGACGCGCCGATTGCGCAGCTCCTCGCCGACACGAAGCTGGTCTCCAGCCTGAGCGAGGGTCGTCGAGCGATCGCCCAGGGCGGCGTGTCGATCAACAACCGCCGGGTCGACGACCAGGCCGCGACGCTCGACGCCTTCGTCGAGCGGGGCGGCATGGCGGTGCTCCGACGTGGCAAGAAGACGCTCGCCGGCGTCTTCGTCGAGTAGCAGCCGGCTTCGCCGAGTCGTCTGGGCCCCGGTTCGATCACCTCGTGATCGAACCGGGGCCCTTCGCGTTGCGCCGAGGAGGGTTCGGGCCGGTGCGCGGAGCGGGCCCGTCTGGGGGAGTGTCGGAGGGCGGGGGCGGCGCCGCGCGGGATCATGGGACCTGGCCCAGTATTCCCCCTACTGATCAGGGCTTCGTCCGCGGCGTGCGCCGTGGGTTGGCGCCGCGACACGCCCGGGTTGCATGGTGGATTTGTGGGGTGGGGTGTGGGTGACGTAGATTTTCTTTTGTCGCCGCGGCGGCCGGGAAGCGCG
>NZ_JBHVTD010000006.1:0-5148 GCF_042884835.1 Agromyces sp. NPDC058104
GGCACTGTCTCAACGAGAGACTCGGTGAAATTATAGTACCTGTGAAGATGCAGGTTACCCGCGACAGGACGGAAAGACCCCGTGGAGCTTTACTGCAGCCTGATATTGAATTTTGGTACAGCTTGTACAGGATAGGTAGGAGCCTGAGAAGCCGGAGCGCTAGCTTCGGTGGAGGCGTCGGTGGGATACTACCCTGGCTGTATTGAAATTCTAACCCGCGGCCCTGATCGGGCCGGGAGACAGTGTCAGGTGGGCAGTTTGACTGGGGCGGTCGCCTCCTAAAATGTAACGGAGGCGCCCAAAGGTTCCCTCAGAATGGTTGGAAATCATTCGTAGAGTGTAAAGGCACAAGGGAGCTTGACTGCGAGACCTACAAGTCGAGCAGGGACGAAAGTCGGGCTTAGTGATCCGGTGGTTCCGCATGGAAGGGCCATCGCTCAACGGATAAAAGCTACCCCGGGGATAACAGGCTTATCTCCCCCAAGAGTCCACATCGACGGGGAGGTTTGGCACCTCGATGTCGGCTCATCGCATCCTGGGGCTGTAGTCGGTCCCAAGGGTTGGGCTGTTCGCCCATTAAAGCGGTACGCGAGCTGGGTTCAGAACGTCGTGAGACAGTTCGGTCCCTATCCGTCGTGGGCGTAGGAAATTTGAGAGGAGCTGTCCTTAGTACGAGAGGACCGGGATGGACGCACCGCTGGTGTACCAGTTGTCTTGCCAAAGGCATCGCTGGGTAGCTATGTGTGGACGGGATAAGTGCTGAAAGCATCTAAGCATGAAGCCCCCCTCAAGATGAGATTTCCCATAGCGCAAGCTAGTAAGATCCCTGAAAGATGATCAGGTTGATAGGTCAGAGGTGGAAGCGTGGCGACATGTGTAGCTGACTGATACTAATCGATCGAGGACTTAACCAAACTTTTAAAAGCGTAAGCTTTACTCAGCAAACTGTTATCTAGTTTTGAGAGAACAATCTCTTGTCTGGTGGCGATAGCGAAGAGGTCACACCCGTTCCCATACCGAACACGGAAGTTAAGCTCTTTAGCGCCAATGGTAGTTGGGACTTTGTCCCTGTGAGAGTAGGACGTTGCCAGGCTGGAAAAGATCTCTCTTTTCTTTCGAAAAAGTTGTTGACATTACGTTAATAATTTGATAACATAGTAAAGTCGCTTAAGAGCGGCGGTTGAACTTTGAAAACTGAACAAAGCGACAAACGTCAACGTTAAATTTTATTTTTTAATTGAGCAAGTCAAACATTTCTTCGGAGAGTTTGATCCTGGCTCAGGACGAACGCTGGCGGCGTGCCTAATACATGCAAGTCGAGCGAACTGATTAGAAGCTTGCTTCTATGACGTTAGCGGCGGACGGGTGAGTAACACGTGGGCAACCTGCCTGTAAGACTGGGATAACTTCGGGAAACCGAAGCTAATACCGGATAGGATCTTCTCCTTCATGGGAGATGATTGAAAGATGGTTTCGGCTATCACTTACAGATGGGCCCGCGGTGCATTAGCTAGTTGGTGAGGTAACGGCTCACCAAGGCAACGATGCATAGCCGACCTGAGAGGGTGATCGGCCACACTGGGACTGAGACACGGCCCAGACTCCTACGGGAGGCAGCAGTAGGGAATCTTCCGCAATGGACGAAAGTCTGACGGAGCAACGCCGCGTGAGTGATGAAGGCTTTCGGGTCGTAAAACTCTGTTGTTAGGGAAGAACAAGTACAAGAGTAACTGCTTGTACCTTGACGGTACCTAACCAGAAAGCCACGGCTAACTACGTGCCAGCAGCCGCGGTAATACGTAGGTGGCAAGCGTTATCCGGAATTATTGGGCGTAAAGCGCGCGCAGGCGGTTTCTTAAGTCTGATGTGAAAGCCCACGGCTCAACCGTGGAGGGTCATTGGAAACTGGGGAACTTGAGTGCAGAAGAGGAAAGCGGAATTCCACGTGTAGCGGTGAAATGCGTAGAGATGTGGAGGAACACCAGTGGCGAAGGCGGCTTTTTGGTCTGTAACTGACGCTGAGGCGCGAAAGCGTGGGGAGCAAACAGGATTAGATACCCTGGTAGTCCACGCCGTAAACGATGAGTGCTAAGTGTTAGAGGGTTTCCGCCCTTTAGTGCTGCAGCTAACGCATTAAGCACTCCGCCTGGGGAGTACGGTCGCAAGACTGAAACTCAAAGGAATTGACGGGGGCCCGCACAAGCGGTGGAGCATGTGGTTTAATTCGAAGCAACGCGAAGAACCTTACCAGGTCTTGACATCCTCTGACAACTCTAGAGATAGAGCGTTCCCCTTCGGGGGACAGAGTGACAGGTGGTGCATGGTTGTCGTCAGCTCGTGTCGTGAGATGTTGGGTTAAGTCCCGCAACGAGCGCAACCCTTGATCTTAGTTGCCAGCATTCAGTTGGGCACTCTAAGGTGACTGCCGGTGACAAACCGGAGGAAGGTGGGGATGACGTCAAATCATCATGCCCCTTATGACCTGGGCTACACACGTGCTACAATGGATGGTACAAAGGGCTGCAAGACCGCGAGGTCAAGCCAATCCCATAAAACCATTCTCAGTTCGGATTGTAGGCTGCAACTCGCCTACATGAAGCTGGAATCGCTAGTAATCGCGGATCAGCATGCCGCGGTGAATACGTTCCCGGGCCTTGTACACACCGCCCGTCACACCACGAGAGTTTGTAACACCCGAAGTCGGTGGGGTAACCTTAAGGAGCCAGCCGCCTAAGGTGGGACAGATGATTGGGGTGAAGTCGTAACAAGGTAGCCGTATCGGAAGGTGCGGCTGGATCACCTCCTTTCTAAGGATTTTTACATGACGTACGTTTTGACACTTTGTTCAGTTTTGAGAGTTCAATCTCTCAATTATAGAAAGCACACTACTTTCTTCTTATTCAATAAGAAGAATTTTGGTTGCGATTGTTCTTTGAAAACTAGATAACAGTAATTGCTGAGGAAAAGTGAAACTTTTCTTTAATCAAACCAATAAATAACACAACAGTATGTTGTACCATTTATTCGCTAATGGTTAAGTTAGAAAGGGCGCACGGTGAATGCCTTGGCACTAGGAGCCGATGAAGGACGGGACTAACACCGATATGCTTCGGGGAGCTGTAAGTGAGCTTTGATCCGGAGATTTCCGAATGGGGAAACCCACTGTTCGTAATGGAACAGTATCTTTATCTGAATACATAGGATATTGAAGGCAGACCCGGGGAACTGAAACATCTAAGTACCCGGAGGAAGAGAAAGCAAATGCGATTTCCTGAGTAGCGGCGAGCGAAACGGAATTAGCCCAAACCAAGAGGCTTGCCTCTTGGGGTTGTAGGACACTCTATACGGAGTTACAAAGGAACGAAGTAAATGAAGCGACCTGGAAAGGTCCGTCGAAGAAGGTAACAACCCTGTAGTTGAAACTTCGTTCCCTCTTGAGTGGATCCTGAGTACGGCGGAACACGTGAAATTCCGTCGGAAGCTGGGAGGACCATCTCCCAAGGCTAAATACTACCTAGTGACCGATAGTGAACCAGTACCGTGAGGGAAAGGTGAAAAGCACCCCGGAAGGGGAGTGAAAGAGATCCTGAAACCGTGTGCCTACAAGTAGTCAGAGCCCGTTAACGGGTGATGGCGTGCCTTTTGTAGAATGAACCGGCGAGTTACGATCCCGTGCAAGGTTAAGCTGATGAGGCGGAGCCGCAGCGAAAGCGAGTCTGAATAGGGCGTTTAGTATGTGGTCGTAGACCCGAAACCAGGTGATCTACCCATGTCCAGGGTGAAGTTCAGGTAACACTGAATGGAGGCCCGAACCCACGCACGTTGAAAAGTGCGGGGATGAGGTGTGGGTAGCGGAGAAATTCCAATCGAACCTGGAGATAGCTGGTTCTCTCCGAAATAGCTTTAGGGCTAGCCTCAAGTGTAAGAGTCTTGGAGGTAGAGCACTGATTGGACTAGGGGCCCCCAACGGGTTACCGAATTCAGTCAAACTCCGAATGCCAAAGACTTATCCATGGGAGTCAGACTGCGAGTGATAAGATCCGTAGTCAAAAGGGAAACAGCCCAGACCACCAGCTAAGGTCCCCAAGTATACGTTAAGTGGAAAAGGATGTGGAGTTGCTTAGACAACCAGGATGTTGGCTTAGAAGCAGCCACCATTTAAAGAGTGCGTAATAGCTCACTGGTCGAGTGACTCTGCGCCGAAAATGTACCGGGGCTAAACGTATCACCGAAGCTGTGGATTGACATCTTTGATGTCAGTGGTAGGAGAGCGTTCTAAGTGCTGTGAAGTCAGACCGTAAGGACTGGTGGAGCGCTTAGAAGTGAGAATGCCGGTATGAGTAGCGAAAGACAAGTGAGAATCTTGTCCACCGAATGCCTAAGGTTTCCTGAGGAAGGCTCGTCCGCTCAGGGTTAGTCGGGACCTAAGCCGAGGCTGAAAAGCGTAGGCGATGGCCAACAGGTTGATATTCCTGTACCACCTCCCCGCCGTTTGAGTAATGGGGGGACGCAGTAGGATAGGGTAAGCGCGCTGCTGGATATGCGCGTTCAAGCAGTTAGGCTGATGAGTAGGCAAATCCGCTCATCATAAAGGCTGAGCTGTGATGACGAGGGAATTATAGTACCGAAGTTCCTGATTCCACACTGCCAAGAAAAGCCTCTAGCGAGGCGGGAGGTGCCCGTACCGCAAACCGACACAGGTAGGCGAGGAGAGAATCCTAAGGTGATCGAGAGAACTCTCGTTAAGGAACTCGGCAAAATGACCCCGTAACTTCGGGAGAAGGGGTGCTCTGGTAGGGTGTATAGCCCGAGAGAGCCGCAGTGAATAGGCCCAGGCGACTGTTTAGCAAAAACACAGGTCTCTGCGAAGCCGCAAGGCGAAGTATAGGGGCTGACGCCTGCCCGGTGCTGGAAGGTTAAGAGGAGGGGTTATCCTTTGGGAGAAGCTCTGAATCGAAGCCCCAGTAAACGGCGGCCGTAACTATAACGGTCCTAAGGTAGCGAAATTCCTTGTCGGGTAAGTTCCGACCCGCACGAAAGGCGTAACGATCTGGGCACTGTCTCAACGAGAGACTCGGTGAAATTATAGTACCTGTGAAGATGCAGGTTACCCGCGACAGGACGGAAAGACCCCGTGGAGCTTTACTG
>NZ_JBHVTD010000007.1:0-4641 GCF_042884835.1 Agromyces sp. NPDC058104
CAGAAGCTTGTCCGTGATTTTTCTGCTGAACAGAAGGAAAATGTAAAAGATGAGGTTAAGAGAGAACTAGATACGCAATATAAAGCTCATATAAGCTCTCTCAGCGATGATTTAATGATTGAGAAGCAGAAACATAAGAAAACGAAAAAAGAGCTTGTACAGGCAAATAAACTGAATGACAGTTTAACAGAAATGAACATTGATTATATAGAGAATTATGTCCCATAAGAAGAGCTTGATAAAGTGAATCAAGAGGTTAATGAATTACGAAAAGAAAATAAGACATTAAAAGCCTGGAAGGAAAAAGCATTGAATTGGATTGATAAGCATGTAGAAAAGGTGAAGAAAATCTCGTTCTTTCAATATGTTGGTGGGATTCAAAAACGAAATAAAAGACAAGATCAAGAAATGGAAAGATAATAATATGAAATCTAGCTGAGAACAGCAAGCATAAGAGCAATTTGAGTCATCAGAATCTCTTTTAAACTAGAGTCGGTACAGGTCGAATGTTGTTCTATTAGGAATAAGAGTTCCCTGTTGAATAATAGGAGTTCGTATTTACTTAACATGAAATTTCTCCTTTTTTTATACAAACTATTTTTTAAAAGCTTCGAGTAAAAATAAATAGTTTTATATACACAAAAAAAGCTATCTCATTCTATGGGCATTGGCTTTGCATAGAAATGAGATAGCTTTTTTACAGGGTTCGAACGTACAACAATTATAGAAAAGATAACTGCAAGTAAATATTACCATGTTCTTACTCTAAATACTATCTTTTCTAAAAGGAGCATATGAATAAAAGGTGCACTTTTTATTCATCTTTAGGTCATTCATCATGATAAGAAAAGCTGTCATATCAAGGATGTATAAAAAGCTGCATAAAGAAGAAACAAGACCCCATCGAGAACCCTTCTCCCAAGAGGGTTCTTTTTGGTGATGTGTTCCGGAAAGAGACATTATGTTAACTACCTTTGTATAGCGTATGCAGCTTAAAAAACAGAAAAACCTATCTCTTCTCAGTTAAAAGAGGTAGGTTTTTTCTGTAGCAGAGTTTAGTTTTATGAGTCGATGTCTGGGACATCTTGAGTAGTTTGCTCTGGTTATGATGTTTTAATGCATATAAAAAGCAAATAACCCATGAATACAATGTATTCATGGGTTATCTACTAGTTCAATTCATGAGCACGTGAGGTTCTTTTTTAGATTATATGCTTGTCTTTAAAGTTCTATGACTTCTTGTCCATAAAAAAACAAACTACCTCTAAGTCGGTTGAAAGGTGGCGAGGTAGTTTGTTAGGTGCAATGGAGTATTAGCTAAGGAAGAACGCTATCCATTTTGAGTAGTTTGCTCAAAGGTTGCAGCAGTTACGCAACCTTTATATAGCAAATTTGCAATATCCTATTGCACGGGTAAAAGAAAAAGCAGGCTTAAGCCTGCTTCTATAGCCTTTAAGGCTATTTTATAGTTATGAAGTACGTATTAGTTTTTGTGAGGGTTCTTGATGTAAATTCTGAAACTGTTGAACAGCTTCTGTCATAGAGGGTGTATTCAATTTCCTTAAGATACTTCTTCTTTGATTCTTAATCGTGCACTCTTCTTTATGGAGAATGTCTTGTATCTCTAAAATAGAATGACCATCAATAGCAAGAGCAAAGACTTCTTGTTCTGCTTTAGTAAACTGATTCATAAAGACTTTCTCTTTCAGGATTTTGCATTCTTCTTCTAAACTTTTCAGTCGAGCAACTTCATCAACTAAATCAGAGGCTACACTTAGAATATTTTCGATACCCATTAATAGTTTTTCGCTTTGATCCATGATAAGACCCTCCTATTTTTTGAGGGCAACCCATGTTATAATTAACTTGTATATGTTTTCACATGGGGTGTTTCTCTGCCAGGAGAAATGCCCTTTTGTTTTATTTAGTTTGGACTTGCTGTGATTCGTTTGGATCACCTCCTTAATTATCATCTTCTTGCTCTTGTGAGGATAACGAAGATAGATTTTTGTATCTTAATAAGATATCCATTCTTGAATTTTTACCACCTTTAAAAATTTGGTCTGGGTTTACTTCATAGTGACCATTCTTTACTTTTTTGAGAAAATCACTTTCTTGTAGGGCTGTCATTGTATCTGCAATTGTTTTTCTTGAAATACCTGTTTCAGCTTCAATCATGGAGTATGTATATAAAAACTGATTTTCTTTGTTAAGGTTACTCATAATAAAAGTAAGTATATTGATTTTTTTGTTACCAATTAAATCTAAGGATTGAATGACATGACCTAACCAAACTTTATGAAAGTTTGCATCTCTTTCTTCAATTTCAGTAACATTCATTTCGACTATTTCACCAGTATCTTGGTTAATATATTTTTGTGTACCTGTAAATCTTACTTTTTTTCTTGTTGTAATGGTCTTTTTCTTAGGTTGTTTTTCACTCATAATAGTCACCCCTCATCACTTCATTTAGTTTAATTATATTATACTAAATGGTGTACCCTAAATACAACAGTTTATTTTCATTACACCAAACAGTATAAAAAATTACACCAAACAGTATAAAAAATTACACCGATTAAAACCCTCTTAAACTACTGATATATCAATGTTTTTAACCATTTCCCTCCTTTTTTCACTCTTATCTATAAATATAAGGGCTATTTTCCATGCAAGGTTCGAGTAGTATTTTTTAAGAAAATCACTTAAAAAATCTCCACTCTTTTCTCCTTGCATTTCAAATTTCGGCAGGTTAGGGCATATCGCCAAGCCGAACATACCCAAAACGAAGTGAATGATGATCGGCTTGGTATAGCAATTGTACCTGCCGAACCGCCAGATCGGCCGTCCTAAATTTCCGTTTTCTAAAAATAAGAGACGCAAACGGGGACTAGTCCCCGAACCCCTAGCCAGCGCGCCACCCCAAAACGAACGGGGGAAACGGGTATGAACGGTTGCCATGCATCGAATGCAAATTGGTTGCATGGGGGGCATGCACTTGTTTTTCTTATAAATAAAACCTTAGAAAACAAATTAGCGTCAAAACCTTGATATAATGGGATTTACCATATAAGAACGCCCCCCGTGCATGGTTAAAATGATGTGCATGGGGGGCGTTCTTTGTTATTGTTTAAAGGATATTTGAGATACAAAGTATAACTATTTATATAATTATAATTGCACGGGAGGGAACAATATGTCAGAAGCGAAACTTGGCCAAGAGCCGGCGTATTGGACTGGTGAGGTAGCAAAGAAGCTAGAGATATCTGATAGCACTTTGAGAAAGTGGTGTATTCAATTGGAGGCCGCAGGTTATAAGTTCATTAAGGGAGAAAATGATAGCCGTGCATTTACCGATCATGACTTAAAAGCTCTACAACTGTTTAAACAACTTGTAAAAGTCCAACGAAAAACCAAAGAAACCGCGTGTTTAGAAGTAGTGGAGCGTTATGGCACACGTACAGGAACGCCCCCCATGCAACCAGCACAAATGGCCGTGCAAGCCCATGAATTCAAAGATAAAATTGATGATATGGCTCAAAGTCTTGAGGAGATAAAAAAGCAATTAAATGAACAAATGGATTTTAATAAAAAGCTTGTGGAACGTATGGATCAGCAAAGTATGAGCCATATACGTGAAATCCAAGAAACGAGAAAACAACTTGCTGCTGCTGAAGATAAAAAGAAGTGGTGGGAGTTTTGGAAATAATGTAATTTCGTGGGGAATAATGTCGGGAATTTGAGAATAAACATGTAGCATACATAGAGATAAGACCGCCTTATATACTTATAGATAATGGGCGGTCTTTGTTATGAGTATTCTCTAATTTCGAACGGGGGGATATTTTTTGTCTGATGATAAAAAAGAAAGGATAACAACAGGAATTGGAATATGTCTAGGGTTGGCTTTTGGGGCTATTTTTGGTTTACTTTTTGATAATCTCGCCCTAGGCCTTGGAATAGGTAGTGCAGTAGGATTAGCAATTGGTTTGGGCAAGTGAATAAAAGAGTTTTATAAGGAATAAGAGTACTATATTCCGCGCTTGTCAATGGTAAGCGGACCGTAGGGAGCATTAAGGAATTGACAAGCTTTCCACACCAGGACCCTCTTGGCACTCAAACAAACGCGTTTGTTTGACGCCAACCGGCGAGGGAGCCCCCTCAAAAAAGTGAGGGGGTTGGGGGAGTTTTTAGGATGGGGTTAAGGGGAAGAGTTCCCCTTACAGGTGGTGGACGGCGTCCACGGTCTTGATGAAAAAGGGCATCCGTTGAGGATGTCTTTTTTCATTTTGGCGAAGCCAAACACAGGGAGGAATCCGACCGCCTACCTCGTAGAGCGCGCTCCCAATTTTATCGAAGATGAAAAATTGGTGTAGTGCGTTACACCAAATCTAAAGTTGTGGTATCCTCGCCCTAAGAACAGTGGTCAAAATTGGGGATTGAGGGATGGCCAAATATGGGATTATCCGCATGTAAAAGTTCCACAAAGACGCAATATTGGAGATCCAAAAACACAACCAACGAGAAGGCGAAAAAACAAATGTGTCAGAAGCTTGTCCGTGATTTTTCTGCTGAACAGAAGGAAAATGTAAAAGATGAGGTTAAGAGAGAACTAGATACGCAATATAAAGCTCATATAAG
>NZ_JBHVTD010000008.1:0-4326 GCF_042884835.1 Agromyces sp. NPDC058104
GTAGCCGGCCTGAGAGGGCGACCGGCCACACTGGGACTGAGACACGGCCCAGACTCCTACGGGAGGCAGCAGTGGGGAATATTGCACAATGGGCGAAAGCCTGATGCAGCGACGCCGCGTGAGGGATGACGGCCTTCGGGTTGTAAACCTCTTTCAGCAGGGAAGAAGCGAAAGTGACGGTACCTGCAGAAGAAGCGCCGGCTAACTACGTGCCAGCAGCCGCGGTAATACGTAGGGTGCGAGCGTTGTCCGGAATTATTGGGCGTAAAGAGCTCGTAGGCGGCCTGTCGCGTCGGATGTGAAAGCCCGGGGCTTAACCCCGGGTCTGCATTCGATACGGGCAGGCTAGAGTGTGGTAGGGGAGATCGGAATTCCTGGTGTAGCGGTGAAATGCGCAGATATCAGGAGGAACACCGGTGGCGAAGGCGGATCTCTGGGCCATTACTGACGCTGAGGAGCGAAAGCGTGGGGAGCGAACAGGATTAGATACCCTGGTAGTCCACGCCGTAAACGTTGGGAACTAGGTGTTGGCGACATTCCACGTCGTCGGTGCCGCAGCTAACGCATTAAGTTCCCCGCCTGGGGAGTACGGCCGCAAGGCTAAAACTCAAAGGAATTGACGGGGGCCCGCACAAGCAGCGGAGCATGTGGCTTAATTCGACGCAACGCGAAGAACCTTACCAAGGCTTGACATATGCCGGAAACATCCAGAGATGGGTGCCCCCTTGTGGTCGGTATACAGGTGGTGCATGGTTGTCGTCAGCTCGTGTCGTGAGATGTTGGGTTAAGTCCCGCAACGAGCGCAACCCTTGTTCTGTGTTGCCAGCATGCCTTTCGGGGTGATGGGGACTCACAGGAGACTGCCGGGGTCAACTCGGAGGAAGGTGGGGACGACGTCAAATCATCATGCCCCTTATGTCTTGGGCTGCACACGTGCTACAATGGTCGGTACAAAGGGCTGCGATGCCGCGAGGCGGAGCGAATCCCAAAAAGCCGGCCTCAGTTCGGATTGGGGTCTGCAACTCGACCCCATGAAGTTGGAGTTGCTAGTAATCGCAGATCAGCATGCTGCGGTGAATACGTTCCCGGGCCTTGTACACACCGCCCGTCACGTCACGAAAGTCGGTAACACCCGAAGCCGGTGGCCTAACCCGTAAGGGGAGGAGCCGTCGAAGGTGGGACCAGCGATTGGGACGAAGTCGTAACAAGGTAGCCGTACCGGAAGGTGCGGCTGGATCACCTCCTTTCTAAGGAGCAAATATGCCGGTTGCAGGCGAATGTCCTGCACGGTTGCTCATGGGTGGAACGTTGACTATTCGGCACAGTTCAGATGATGTTTCCCAGTACTGCTTCGGCGTGGAAGAGATTCATGGTCTGGGTGTGTCGGGCACGTTGTTGGGTCCTGAGGGAACGGGTTGACCGTTGTCTCAGTGCCGGCCTCACTCGAGGTAGCCCGGTTTCGGGTTGCCGAGGGTGTGTGACTGGTCGTTGTTTGAGAACTGCACAGTGGACGCGAGCATCTGTGGCCAAGTTTTTAAGGGCGCACGGTGGATGCCTTGGCACTAGGAACCGATGAAGGACGTGGGAGGCCACGATAGTCCCCGGGGAGCCGTCAACCAGGCTTTGATCCGGGGGTTTCCGAATGGGGAAACCCGGCAGTCGTCATGGGCTGTCACCCATACCTGAACACATAGGGTATGTGGAGGGAACGCGGGGAAGTGAAACATCTCAGTACCCGCAGGAAGAGAAAACAACCGTGATTCCGGGAGTAGTGGCGAGCGAAACTGGATGAGGCTAAACCTTGAGCGTGTGAGACCCGGCAGGGGTTGCGCTCAGGGGGTCGTGGGATTTTTCTTGATCGGTCTGCCGGCCGGTCGGCGAGTCAGAAACCGTACAGGTAGTCGAAGGACATGCGAAAGGTCCGGCGTAGAGGGTAAGACCCCCGTAGACGAAATCTGTACGGCTCGCTTGAAGAACTCCCAAGTAGCACGGGGCCCGAGAAATCCCGTGTGAATCTGGCGGGACCACCCGCTAAGCCTAAATATTCCCTAGTGACCGATAGCGGATAGTACCGTGAGGGAATGGTGAAAAGTACCGCGGGAGCGGAGTGAAATAGTACCTGAAACCGTGTGCCTACAAGCCGTGGGAGCGTCGTTCATCAGCTTGCTGGTGGGCCGTGACTGCGTGCCTTTTGAAGAATGAGCCTGCGAGTTTGCGGTGTGTAGCGAGGTTAACCCGTGTGGGGTAGCCGTAGCGAAAGCGAGTCCGAATAGGGCGGTTGAGTTGCATGCCCAAGACCCGAAGCGGAGTGATCTAGCCATGGGCAGGTTGAAGCGCGGGTAAGACCGTGTGGAGGACCGAACCCACCAGGGTTGAAAACCTGGGGGATGACCTGTGGTTAGGGGTGAAAGGCCAATCAAACTCCGTGATAGCTGGTTCTCCCCGAAATGCATTTAGGTGCAGCGTCACGTGTTTCTTGCCGGAGGTAGAGCACTGGATAGGCGATGGGCCTTACCGGGTTACTGACCTTAGCCAAACTCCGAATGCCGGTAAGTGAGAGCGTGGCAGTGAGACTGTGGGGGATAAGCTCCATGGTCGAGAGGGAAACAGCCCAGAACACCGACTAAGGTCCCTAAGCGTGTGCTAAGTGGGAAAGGATGTGGAGTCGCAGAGACAACCAGGAGGTTGGCTTAGAAGCAGCCACCCTTGAAAGAGTGCGTAATAGCTCACTGGTCAAGTGATTCCGCGCCGACAATGTAGCGGGGCTCAAGCACATCACCGAAGTCGTGTCATTGCAGCATATAGGGCCAACGCCTGCTGTGATGGGTAGGGGAGCGTCGTGTGCCGGGTGAAGCGGCGGTGGAAACCAGTCGTGGACGGTATACGAGTGAGAATGCAGGCATGAGTAGCGATACAAGAGTGAGAAACTCTTGCGCCGATTGACCAAGGGTTCCTGGGTCAAGCTGATCTGCCCAGGGTAAGTCGGGACCTAAGGCGAGGCCGACAGGCGTAGTCGATGGACAACGGGTTGATATTCCCGTACCCGCTTTGAAGCGCCAACGTCGAACCAGATGATGCTAAGGCCGTGAAGCCGTCCCGGAGCCTTCGGGCAAAGGGAAGTGGTGGAGCCGCCGGTCCAAGTCTGCAGTAGGTGAGCGATGGGGTGACGCAGGAAGGTAGTCCAGCCCGGGCGGTGGTTGTCCCGGGGTAAGGGTGTAGGCCGTGAGGTAGGCAAATCCGCCTCACATTAAGGCTGAGACCTGATGCCGAGCCGATTGTGGTGAAGTGGATGATCCTATGCTGTCGAGAAAAGCCTCTAGCGAGTTTCATGGCGGCCCGTACCCCAAACCGACTCAGGTGGTCAGGTAGAGAATACCGAGGCGTTCGGGTGAACTATGGTTAAGGAACTCGGCAAAATGCCCCCGTAACTTCGGGAGAAGGGGGGCCATTCCTGGTGACGAGTCTTGCACTCCGAGCTGGGGGTGGCCGCAGAGACCAGCGAGAAGCGACTGTTTACTAAAAACACAGGTCCGTGCGAAGCCGTAAGGCGATGTATACGGACTGACGCCTGCCCGGTGCTGGAACGTTAAGGGGACCGGTTAGCTCTGATTCGTCGGGGCGAAGCTGAGAACTTAAGCGCCAGTAAACGGCGGTGGTAACTATAACCATCCTAAGGTAGCGAAATTCCTTGTCGGGTAAGTTCCGACCTGCACGAATGGCGTAACGACTTCTCGACTGTCTCAACCATAGGCCCGGTGAAATTGCATTACGAGTAAAGATGCTCGTTTCGCGCAGCAGGACGGAAAGACCCCGGGACCTTTACTATAGCTTGATATTGGTGTTCGGTTCGGCTTGTGTAGGATAGGTGGGAGACTTTGAAGCCTTGACGCCAGTCTTGGTGGAGTCGTCGTTGAAATACCACTCTGGTCGTGCTGGATGTCTAACCTGGGTCCGTGATCCGGATCAGGGACAGTGTCTGGTGGGTAGTTTAACTGGGGCGGTTGCCTCCTAAAGAGTAACGGAGGCGCCCAAAGGTTCCCTCAGCCTGGTTGGCAATCAGGTGTTGAGTGTAAGTGCACAAGGGAGCTTGACTGTGAGACTGACGGGTCGAGCAGGTACGAAAGTAGGGACTAGTGATCCGGCGGTGGCTTGTGGAAGCGCCGTCGCTCAACGGATAAAAGGTACCCCGGGGATAACAGGCTGATCTTCCCCAAGAGTCCATATCGACGGGATGGTTTGGCACCTCGATGTCGGCTCGTCGCATCCTGGGGCTGGAGTAGGTCCCAAGGGTTGGGCTGTTCGCCCATTAAAGCGGTACGCGAGCTG